>NZ_LWMI01000001.1 GCF_001640365.1 Candidatus Arsenophonus triatominarum
CCAATTTATTATTGATTGGGGCATGACAACAGACCCGCGTAATATTGATTATGGGCTACCGGTGACTATTCCTTTTTTTGCTGTTCCCGAAACAGGAAGCATGGATTGATTGGATAATGACCCGCTGCGAGGACGTGAAAATGGCATTACGAAAAGAGTCGTGAAATGGGTTTAAGCTGGACGTCAATTGCACTCGCATGCGCTTTATGTCTCTTTAATAAAGAGATGGTAATGGCTTTGGCTCCCGCAAAGAAGAGTATGTTGACAGTACCGGTGACCCGAAAGCGCTATTTTGGAAAGCGCGCAAATTTGTAGAAACGTTACCGCAAGAGTTTCGGGGAGGCTGGGTAGCGAAAAAACACGCGCCTTATATGCGGGTCAATTTTCCAAACACCGGCGCCATTATCAAGGGGTGAAGCGGGGGGACAATATTGGACGGGGTGACCGGACGACACTCTATTTCGTCGATGAAGCCGCCTTTTTGCCTCGTCCGCTATTGATTGATGCTGCCCTATCCCAAACTACCCCGCTGTCGCATTGACTTAAGCTCGGTTAATGGGATGGACAATCCTTTTGCCCAAAAACGCCACAGTGGACGCATTCCGGTGTTTACCTTTCACTGGCGCAATGACCCCCGTAAAGATAAACAATGGTACGAAAAAGAGTGCCTGAAAATCGATAATCCGGTCATTGTGGCGCAGGAACTGGATTTGAACTATCAAGCGTCTGTTGAAGGTATCTTAATTCCCGCCGAATGGGTACAGGCGGCCATTGATGCCCATATCAAACTGGGGTTTTTGACAACGGGGGCTAAACGACTCGGTTTTGACGTTGCAGATGAGGGCGATGACAGCAACGCCCTCACGTTTGCACACGGATCGGTTGTCACGGATTGCCAGCAGTGGAGTAAAGGTGACGTGATCAGCTCAGCAAACCGAGTCAAAAACTATGCTGAGGAAGTCCATGCCGATGAAATCATCTATGACTCCATCGGGGTAGGGGCAGGGGTGAAAGCGCATCTACGACGGGTATGTCATATCACCGCAACCGGATTCAACGCGGGTGGGGCTGTCTTTAAACCTGACGCAAAATATGTGGCGGGAAAAACCAATAAAGATATGTTCGCGAATATCAAGGCGCAAGCCTGGTGGGGCGTCCGAGACCGTTTTTTTAATACCTGGCGGTGTATCATGCATTTGGAAAAATATCCGGATGACAAACGTTTCATCAATCAATTTACCGATGGCCTGTTAATCAGTCTCAGTTCAGGCATAAAAGAACTTGACGCTCTGAAAGCTGAATTATCCCGTCCTCGGGTGGATTACGACAACAATGGACGGGTGAAAGTCGAGAGCAAAAAAGACATGAAAAAACGGGGCATCGCTTCACCCAACATGGCCGATTCATTAATTATGGCATTTTCGCCCGTACCAAAACCGTTCCATATTCCCGACGAGGCATTTTTCTAATGAGCAAAAGAAACAGGAAAAAGGACGTTAAGCCTGAAAGGAAAAAGCCATTTTCCATCTCTGACATCGATATGTATCCGGTCAGTGAGCAGCCAGTCTACGAATTCAAACCCTATGCCCCTCCCGCAAGCGTGATACCCGAAGCAAAGAGAGCGGATGCGCTGGCGAATGATGCCACCCCGTATGAAACCCTGAATGCATTCGGGAGTGATTGTTTGTATGGTGGGTTTCAGGGATACCCGATGTTGGCCATGAAAGCGCAGCAATCCGAGTACGCCAATGTTGCCGCGATTTTTGCTGACGAGGTTACGCGCAATTGGTTAACCGTAAAATCCTCATCCGATGATGAGGACCTCGTTAATGAGGTGGAAGGGGTAATCGTGAAATATCGCCTTCAGGATATGATCCATCAGGCCGTTTTGCATGATTGTCTGTTCGGCATAGCGCATATCTATATTGACATGGGCGCCGATGAGAATGAAATGCGCAATCCGCTCTTTAAAGACAGAGCAAAAGTGGGCGATAAATTTCGCGGTTTTCGTATTATTGAGCCTATTTGGACGTATCCGGCGATGTATAACACGCTCAGACCGTGGGAGCCGGATTTTTATCAGCCTTCATCGTGGTTTGTGATGGGGCAGACCATCCATGCCTCCCGATTTATTGACCTAGTGACGCGTCCGGTATCACAGATACTGAAACCTGCCTATAACTTTGGGGGCTTATCGCTGATCCAGCTAATGGAGCCTTATGTCAAGGCGTGGGAAACTATCCGCGATGAAATACCCAAAATTGTCAAGGCTTTTACGCTGACGGGGCTGAAAACCGACATGGAAAAACGGATGGAAAACCCAGGCGAGTTCAAACGCCGCATCGATATCATGACCAACTACCGAAACAATCGCGGGGTACTGGCGCTAGATACGGAGGAAGCGTTTTTTCAGATCAATACACCGATGACGGATCTTGAGAAAATCGCCTCAAACTATCAGGAACAACTGTGTATTCCCTCACGGATGCCGGTGATTAAGCTGCTTGGCAATGCGCCCGCGGGACTGAATGCAAACGGGCAGGGTGAAATCGATGTCTGGCACGAAACCATCTCCGGTATTCAGGAACGCAATATTCGCCCCATGATACAGCAAATGCTGGATTACCTGTTTATAGCGGAATTTGGGCAGCTATTACCCGAAATTACGTTCACCTTTAACCCACTCGATGAGCTAACCGAAAAGGAAATGTCGGAGATAAATCTCAATAACGCTTCAATGCTGGCTAATTTAGCAACGAGTTCATGTATTTCGACGATGGATGTCGCTCAATGGCTTATCAATAATCCGAAGAGTGGTTTTGCTTTCATGAACGGGCAGGAAAACGAAGATGAAACAGAAGAAAAAGAAGGAGAAAACACTTAAACCTTCACTCCCCAATGCAGGGATACAGCTTTGGTATCAGCGTGAATTACGTCGCCAGATTACCAGGATGCATAAAAACGTCACCGCCAAAATTTTAACTTCCTTTTCAAAAAATTCTCTTGCTTACGACGCCAGCCCCGCCTCAATGATAAGGAATACGCTCCGCGCGCTTTCTGCCCGCTGGGTAAAGAAATTCACTGCCTTATCCGACGATCTGGCAAAAACCTTCGTTAACCGAGCAGCCGGTAATGTGGATGTGCCCCTTAAAAAGCAGCTGGTCGATAAGGGGTTTGCGATTGATTTCAAAATGACGCGCGACATGCACAATGCGGTGACAGCGATTGTGGCGGAGAACGTGTCATTAATTAAATCCATCCCCCAACGCTATTTCACTAACGTTGAATCCGTGGTTCTCCAGTCTGTTTCGCGGGGAGGTGATTTAGCTCAGCTTAAAAAAACATTGGGACAACAGTTTGGCGTAACTGCCAGAAGGGCGGAATTGATTGCCCGTGACCAGAACCGAAAAGCGAATTCTGCCTTGGCGGCAGTGAGACAGCATGCGCTGGGGATAACTGAGGGGATTTGGCGACATACCGGCGCAGGGCAACACCCAAGGCATGATCATGTAAAAGCCACGGGCAAGAAATTTTCGCTCCGTAAAGGCTGCCTGATTAGCGGTGAATACATCCTGCCAGGTGAAAAAATCAATTGTGGGTGTATTTGGGAACCGGTTTTACCCACTTTCGAGGATTGACAACGTGCAAGTGACAAAAGACGGTCTCGCGATGGATGCCAAATCTGCGCGGGAAGTGGACAAATTTGGCAAAATGTATGTCCGTGATAACCGGATAAGCAAAGCGAACATTAGCGGTTATTACGGCGTTGAAATACCTGGCTATGAAAAGTTGGGTCTGGAATCCAGAAAAATATATCAGCTTTATCGCCCCCCGCAAGAGCTGGAAAAAGCCATGCCGACGTTTAACGGTATCCCCGTTCTGATGGGGCATCCTGCCGAGAATAATACGAAACCCATCACCGATCTCGCGGTGGGTGCCGTGATGAATGATATCCGTTTTGAATTTCCCTATCTCATCGCTTCGATTTCTATTTGGGATGAAGCAGCAAAAGCGGGTATTGAAACCGATATCCAGCGCGAATTATCGCCCTCCTACAGCTACGTACCGGATATGACGCCGGGCAGCGTTGATGGAGAGGCCTATGATGGCGTGATGCGCAATATTCACGCCTACCACCTGGCGATTGTTCCTGATGGCAGGACGGGGCCAGATGTTCTAGTCAACGACGCAAAACCAGAGGATTTAAAAAAAATGGCAGACGAAAAGAAAGCCGATGATGAAATGATCGCAGGACTGAAAGAGCGCCTGCCAAATGCCAGTGACGAGGATATTCATACGGTGGCAGAGTATATCAATGGACTGACCTCAAAAGCGAATGACGAGGAGACAAAAGAAGATCCGTCGGATGATAAACAGGATAACGAAAGCGAGGAGGATAAAGAAAAAAGGACGAATGACGATAATGATGAGGATAAAAAAACCGCTAACGATGCGGCTATCCTGATCCAACAGGCAGAGAACAAAATTCGGCGTGAATTTGCAGCGCTTCGTGCGGCAGAACGTTTGTGTTCACCGCTGATTGGTGAAGTGGCCTGTGACTCTGCCGAAGAAGTCTACCGGATAACACTCAGCCAAAACGGCATCGACACAAAAGGGGTTCATCCCTCAGCACTCCCCAAATTGGTGGAGATGCTCAAAAACACCCACAATCAACCTGAACCTCGAGTCGCCTTTGACTCAAATTCAGTGTCCCGTGTTGACCAGTTTTTAGGAGCAAAATGATGGCCTTTCAGAACAATGTAGCGCTTTATCAGGCACCGGGTCGGGAAGGCAATTTTGCCTCCTGCAATGATGCTTTTGCGGTCGTTCCGCCGTTGGGTGGATGCTATCGAGCTGGAAAAGAAGGAATAGTTATGTCTCGCTTTGCGTGGCGTGATGCCAGCAATGCCGGATTGGTCAATAACACTGGAACCGGCGAGATTGTTGGCTTCGTTCGTAATGAGCGAACCGCCTTGGTTAACTGGGACAAAATGACTGTCATGACCATCCCGCAAGGGCAAGCGGTCTCCGCCTACAAAACGGGGGATTTCTGGGTAAAATCAGCGACAGCCACCACTATCGGCCAAAAAGTTTATGCAAAACTGGCCGACGGCACGATTGAAACCGACGAAGCAGGTGAGACGAAAGCAGGATTTATCGAAACCCCCTTTAAAGTCATGACCGCCGCCGCGGTGGGTGAAATTTTTATTATGTCAAGCCGGAGTTAATGCAATGGCGCAATTATCACACAATGATTTTCCCGCCCTGATGAAACGGGCTAAAGAAGGAGGGGTGACGTTACCCCCTTCAGTCAACCGACTGTATCTGGCCAATGACGCCCAGCCGTCGACTATCGCAAACGGGGGCATTCCCGCGATTGTGGCGGGGGGTATCGATCCGAACGTTATTCGAACAGTATTTGCCCCCACCCGTGCCACTGAAATTTATGGGGAGCGCACTATTGGGCTGTGGGAGCAGGATTATTGGATGATCCCGCGTACGGAATACAGTGGTCATATTTCGTCCTACGGCGACTACAACGACAACGGGGCAAACCAGGTCAACGTTGAGTGGAATAATGTTCGCCAATATCGTTTTCAAACAATGATTACCTACGGTGACCTTGAAGCCGCCCGCATGGGACTGGCGATGATCAACTATGCTGCTGAAAAACAGATGGCAGCCGCCAACACGATTAACCAGGATTACAACCGGTTTGCCTTTTTTGGTGTTGAAGGCGTTAACTACGGCGCATTAAATAACCCTCAGCTTCCCACGCCGATCACACCAACCAAGGTGAGTGGTAAAACGAAATGGGAAGATAAATCCATCCAGCAGCGTTACAACGATATTTTGGCACTCTACAGTGACCTGGTAGGACGAACCAACGGGGTGACGGGTGACGGGGTGGACATGGCTTCCTCCCTGACGCTGGTATTGTCAAACAAAGCCTCGGTGTATTTGAAATCATCAAACGAAATCATGGCCACCTCGCTTGAGGACTTGATCAAAAAAGCGTTCCCCAATCTACGCATTGAAACGGCTCCACAATTGAGTACCGATGCCGGTGAGTTAATACAGATGTTCGTGCGCAGCTATCAGGGACAGCCTGTTTGCTATGTGGCGAATTCGCAAAAATATCGGGCATTTCCGCTTCTTCAGCAACACTCAAGCTGGTCGCAGAAAGTGGCGGCCAGTACGTATGGCACGGTGATCACACAACCCATGCTTTTTGCTCAAATGTTGGGGATATGATTATGGGAAAAATTATTGTCGGCTGTAAACTCCCCCATGGACTGAAAGCCACCGTGAAGAATGAGACTATTGAATTGAAAGGGGCTAACGCTTGCGCCATTTATGGCGGTTTTGGCATAACCGAAGGCGTGGATGAGGCGTGGTTCAATGTATTTTCAAAAACCTACGCGCAGGCGGGATTTATCGAAAAGGGGTTAATCTTCAAGGTCACTGATCAAAAAAGTTTTTCCTCAGCCGCTAAGGAAAGAGCACAGGTCAAAACCGGTTTAGAACCGATTAACCCGAAAAAGGCAACCGTCAAACCCACGGAGGCATAATATGGCTGTGGTGGCGTTTGATGTTTTTGAATTCAGAGAACAATATCCCCTCTACCGCAAGGTCAAGGATGAGCAGTTGAAAATGCTATTTGATTTTGCTCAGGCTTTGTTCGATAACGCAAATTTTTCGCTGGAGCAGGCTATCCCAAAGCGAAAAAGTTTGCTTTATCTGCTGACGGCCCATCTTTGTGATATCACCTTTGGCGATGATAACGGAAACGGGTCAGGGGTGTCAGGTATGATTGGTCGGGTTGCGAATGCAGCAGAAGGCAGTGTCTCCGTGTCGCTTGATGTCGGGCAGGGATTGCCTTACTCGCAAGCCTGGTATTTCCAATCAAAGTGGGGACAGCTTTTTTGGCAACTGACCAAGCCCTACCGGATGTTTGCCTATTTCCCAGGTATTGAGGTGGGGTGCAGTTGATGGCGGGGAAGATAAAAGCGTTTCTGGACGCACAGGAAAAGCAGCTTAATGACCTGACGTTGAAAGTCGGCTTTCCAAAAGAGGTAAGCTATCCAGAAGGCCGTCGGGTTGCTGAAGTGGCTTACATGAACGAATTTGGCAATCCTGGGAATAACCAGCCACCGCGCCCTTTCTTCCGTAACGCTATTTCAGCCCATCAAAAAGACTGGTCAACCTATCTGGCGTCGTCCATGCGCGCCGGTGTTAATGCTAAAGAAGCGGCGGAATTATTAGGTGAAAAAGTCGTCAGCAATATTAAAGATTCAATATTGACACTCACCGATCCGCCGCTTTCTGAAACCACGCTTTATGTGAGAAAGCACCGGACTCACAAACCAAAAAACTTCACTGACAAACCGCTGGTTGATACACATCACATGCTGGAGTCAGTCAAATACTGGGTGGTGGTGGATGATGAATCTTCATAATCTCACTCGTTCGGCTATTCGAGCCGTTAACCCTGATATTGCTGCAATAGTCCGCCGTTCTGATGGTTGGACAGTCGGTGAAGGCCGGACACGCATCCCCAAATACCTTCCGATGAACATATCGTCATTCAGTTGCAACCCCTGTCGAAAGGGGATTTGCAGCATGTGGACGGATTGAATATCCACGGCATATTCAAATCGATTCACGTTAACGGAAACTTCTGGTCGGTTAACCGAAAACAACAGACCGGTGGCGATTTATTCCTCATTGAGGGGGATACCTGGCTGGTGATTGAACCGCTTGAATTGTGGCCGGACTGGTGTCGGCTGTTAGTGTGTCTCCAAACGGACAGGGAGGGGGGATGAATGATTATACGGTCAATCAGGTCATTGACACGTTGGCCGATTTCATTGAACCGATTGCAGGTACGGTCTGGCAGGCTCAGGATAACCGGAATCCCATGCCGAGCGATATCTTCTGTGTTCTCACGCCATTGCGATTTATCCGGCTGTCGGCGGCGAGAGGGATTGCCCATGACAGCGGAAACCCTCAAACCAGTACGATGAACTGGACTGAAGTAAGGCAAGCTGATATTCAGCTCGACATTTACGGTGAAAATGCCGGTGACCGATCCATTCGTGTTGAAACATTGTTTGCTTCTGATTACGGCTATTCCGAATCAAGGCGCTGGATGAACGTCTTGCTCCACTTTATGCCAGTGCTGCTTGCGACCAGTATGTTAAACAGTGACACCATGGGAGCAAGCGTTCATCCAGCGCCTTGATTCGGAATAGCCGTAATCAGAAGCAAACAATGTTTCAACACGAATGGATCGGTCACCGGCATTTTCACCGTAAATGTCGAGCTGAATATCAGCTTGCCTTACTTCAGTCCAGTTCATCGTACTGGTTTGAGGGTTTCCGCTGTCATGGCAATCCCTCTCGCCGCCGACAGCCGGATAAATCGCAATGGCGTGAGAACACAGAAGATATCGCTCGGCATGGGATTCCGGTTATCCTGAGCCTGCCAGACCGTACCTGCAATCGGTTCAATGAAATCGGCCAACGTGTCAATGACCTGATTGACCGTATAATCATTCATCCCCCTCCCTGTCCGTTTGGAGACACACTAACAGCCGACACCAGTCCGGCCACAATTCAAGCGGTTCAATCACCAGCCAGGTATCCCCCTCAATGAGGAATAAATCGCCACCGGTCTGTTGTTTTCGGTTAACCGACCAGAAGTTTCCGTTAACGTGAATCGATTTGAATATGCCGTGGATATTCAATCCGTCCACATGCTGCAAATCCCCTTTCGACAGGGGTTGCAACTGAATGACGATATGTTCATCGGGAAGGTATTTGGGGATGCGTGTCCGGCCTTCACCGACTGTCCAACCATCAGAACGGCGGACTATTGCAGCAATATCAGGGTTAACGGCTCGAATAGCCGAACGAGTGAGATTATGAAGATTCATCATCCACCACCACCCAGTATTTGACTGACTCCAGCATGTGATGTGTATCAACCAGCGGTTTGTCAGTGAAGTTTTTTGGTTTGTGAGTCCGGTGCTTTCTCACATAAAGCGTGGTTTCAGAAAGCGGCGGATCGGTGAGTGTCAATATTGAATCTTTAATATTGCTGACGACTTTTTCACCTAATAATTCCGCCGCTTCTTTAGCATTAACACCGGCGCGCATGGACGACGCCAGATAGGTTGACCAGTCTTTTTGATGGGCTGAAATAGCGTTACGGAAGAAAGGGCGCGGTGGCTGGTTATTCCCAGGATTGCCAAATTCGTTCATGTAAGCCACTTCAGCAACCCGACGGCCTTCTGGATAGCTTACCTCTTTTGGAAAGCCGACTTTCAACGTCAGGTCATTAAGCTGCTTTTCCTGTGCGTCCAGAAACGCTTTTATCTTCCCCGCCATCAACTGCACCCCACCTCAATACCTGGGAAATAGGCAAACATCCGGTAGGGCTTGGTCAGTTGCCAAAAAAGCTGTCCCCACTTTGATTGGAAATACCAGGCTTGCGAGTAAGGCAATCCCTGCCCGACATCAAGCGACACGGAGACACTGCCTTCTGCTGCATTCGCAACCCGACCAATCATACCTGACACCCCTGACCCGTTTCCGTTATCATCGCCAAAGGTGATATCACAAAGATGGGCCGTCAGCAGATAAAGCAAACTTTTTCGCTTTGGGATAGCCTGCTCCAGCGAAAAATTTGCGTTATCGAACAAAGCCTGAGCAAAATCAAATAGCATTTTCAACTGCTCATCCTTGACCTTGCGGTAGAGGGGATATTGTTCTCTGAATTCAAAAACATCAAACGCCACCACAGCCATATTATGCCTCCGTGGGTTTGACGGTTGCCTTTTTCGGGTTAATCGGTTCTAAACCGGTTTTGACCTGTGCTCTTTCCTTAGCGGCTGAGGAAAAACTTTTTTGATCAGTGACCTTGAAGATTAACCCCTTTTCGATAAATCCCGCCTGCGCGTAGGTTTTTGAAAATACATTGAACCACGCCTCATCCACGCCTTCGGTTATGCCAAAACCGCCATAAATGGCGCAAGCGTTAGCCCCTTTCAATTCAATAGTCTCATTCTTCACGGTGGCTTTCAGTCCATGGGGGAGTTTACAGCCGACAATAATTTTTCCCATAATCATATCCCCAACATTTGAGCAAAAAGCATGGGTTGTGTGATCACCGTGCCATACGTACTGGCCGCCACTTTCTGCGACCAGCTTGAGTGTTGCTGAAGAAGCGGAAATGCCCGATATTTTTGCGAATTCGCCACATAGCAAACAGGCTGTCCCTGATAGCTGCGCACGAACATCTGTATTAACTCACCGGCATCGGTACTCAATTGTGGAGCCGTTTCAATGCGTAGATTGGGGAACGCTTTTTTGATCAAGTCCTCAAGCGAGGTGGCCATGATTTCATTAGACGATTTGAGATACACAGAGGCTTTGTTTGACAATACCAGCGTCAGGGAGGAAGCCATATCGACACCGTCACCGACCACCCCATTCGTTCGTCCTACCAGGTCACTGTAGAGTGCCAAAATATCGTTGTAACGCTGCTGGATGGATTTATCTTCCCATTTCGTTTTACCACTCACCTTGGTTGGTGTGATCGGCGTGGGAAGCTGAGGGTTATTTAATGCGCCGTAGTTAACGCCTTCAACCCCAAAAAAGGCAAACCGGTTGTAATCCTGGTTAATCGTGTTGGCGGCCGCCATCTGTTTTTCAGCAGCATAGTTGATCATCGCCAGTCCCATGCGCGCCGATTCTAAATCGCCATAGGTGATCATCGTCTGAAAACGATATTGGCGGATGGGTTCAAATTGCAGGTTAACCTGGTTTGCCCCGTTTTCGTTATAATCGCCATAGGAGGAGATATGACCACTGTATTCAGCGCGGGGAATTTCCCAGAAATCGTGTTGCCACAATCCGATTGTGCGCTCGCCGTAAATTTCCGTGGCACGGGTTGGGGCAAATACCGTTCTGATAACGTTCGGATCGATACCCCCCGCGACGATGGCAGGAATACCACCATTGGTCAAAGTGGAGGGTAACGGCTGGGCATCATTGGCCAGATACAAACGATTGACTGAAGCAGGTAACGTCACCCCCCCTTCTTTAGCCCGTTTCATGAGTGCGTGGAAATCATTGTGTGTTAATTGCGCCATCGTATTAGCTCCAGCTTGACATGATAAAAATTTCACCCACCGCGGCGGCGGTCATCACTTTAAAAGGGGTTTCGATAAATCCGTCTTTCGTCGTCCCTGCGTTAGCCGTTTCAATCGTGCCATCCGCCAGTTTCGCATAAACTTTTTGGCCGATAGTGGTTGCCGTTGCTGACTTGGCCCAAAAGTCGCCCGTTTTGTAGACGGAGACCTGTTGTCCCTGCGGGATGGTCATACTGTTTTTTCATCCCAGTTCACAAGGGCGGTTCGCTCATTGCGGACAAATCCCAGGATTTCGCCGGTACCGCTGTTGTTGACCAGGCTAGGTTTACTGTCATCACGCCAGGCGAAACGGGCCATCACGGTACCGGTAGAGCCGGCACGGAAACAGCCGCCTAATGGTGGCACCACCGCAAAAGCATCATTACAGGAGGCAAAATCACCTTCCCGACCCGGTGCCTGATAAAGCGCTACATTGTTCTGAAAGGCCATCATTTTGCTCCTAAAAACTGGTCAACACGGGACACTGCACTTGAGTCAAAGGCGACTTGAGGTTTACCTTGATTGCCTGTGTTTTTGAGCATCTCCACCATTTTCGGGAGCGCTGAGGGATGAACCCCTTTTGTGTCGATACCATTTTGACTGAGGGTTAATCGGTAGACTTGTTCGGCAGAGTCACAGGCCACTTCACCAATCAGCGGTGAACACAAACGTTCTGCCGCACGAAGCGCTGCAAATTCACGCCGAATTTTGTTCTCTGCCTGTTGGATCAGGATAGCCGCATCGTTAGCGGTTTTTTTATCCTCATCATTATCGTCATTCGTCCTTTTTTCTTTATCCTCCTCGCTTTCGTTATCCTGTTTATCATCCGACGGATCTTCTTTTGTCTCCTCGTCATTCGCTTTTGAGGTCAGTCCATTGATATACTCTGCCACCGTATGAATATCTTCGTCACTGGCATTTGGCAGGCGCTCTTTCAGTCCTGCGATCATTTCATCATCGGTTTTCTTTTCGTCTGCCATTTTTTTTAAATCCTCTGGTTTTGCGTCGTTGACTAGAACATCTGGCCCCGTCCTGCCATCAGGAACAATCGCCAGGTGGTAGGCGTGAATATTGCGCATCACGCCATCATAGGCCTCTCCATCAACGCTGCCCTGCGTCATATCCGGTACGTAGCTGTAGGAGGGCGATAATTCGCGCTGGATATCGGTTTCAATACCCGCTTTTGCTGCTTCATCCCAAATAGAAATCGAAGCGATGAGATAGGGAAATTCAAAACGGATATCATTCATCACGGCACCCACCGCGAGATCGGTGATGGGTTTCGTATTGTTCTCGGCAGGATGCCCCATCAGAACGGGGATACCGTTAAACGTCGGCATGGCTTTTTCCAGCTCTTGCGGGGGGCGATAAAGCTGATATATTTTTCTGGATTCCAGACCCAACTTTTCATAGCCAGGTATTTCAACGCCGTAATAACCGCTAATGTTCGCTTTGCTTATCCGGTTATCACGGACATACATTTTGCCAAATTTGTCCACTTCCCGCGCAGATTTGGCATCCATCGCGAGACCGTCTTTTGTCACTTGCACGTTGTCAATCCTCGAAAGTGGGTAAAACCGGTTCCCAAATACACCCACAATTGATTTTTTCACCTGGCAGGATGTATTCACCGCTAATCAGGCAGCCTTTACGGAGCGAAAATTTCTTGCCCGTGGCTTTTACATGATCAGGCCTTGGGTGTTGCCCTGCGCCGGTATGTCGCCAAATCCCCTCAGTTATCCCCAGCGCATGCTGTCTCACTGCCGCCAAGGCAGAATTCGCTTTTCGGTTCTGGTCACGGGCAATCAATTCCGCCCTTCTGGCAGTTACGCCAAACTGTTGTCCCAATGTTTTTTTAAGCTGAGCTAAATCACCTCCCCGCGAAACAGACTGGAGAACCACGGATTCAACGTTAGTGAAATAGCGTTGGGGGATGGATTTAATTAATGACACGTTCTCCGCCACAATCGCTGTCACCGCATTGTGCATGTCGCGCGTCATTTTGAAATCAATCGCAAACCCCTTATCGACCAGCTGCTTTTTAAGGGGCACATCCACATTACCGGCTGCTCGGTTAACGAAGGTTTTTGCCAGATCGTCGGATAAGGCAGTGAATTTCTTTACCCAGCGGGCAGAAAGCGCGCGGAGCGTATTCCTTATCATTGAGGCGGGGCTGGCGTCGTAAGCAAGAGAATTTTTTGAAAAGGAAGTTAAAATTTTGGCGGTGACGTTTTTATGCATCCTGGTAATCTGGCGACGTAATTCACGCTGATACCAAAGCTGTATCCCTGCATTGGGGAGTGAAGGTTTAAGTGTTTTCTCCTTCTTTTTCGTCTGTTTCATCTTCGTTTTCCTGCCCGTTCATGAAAGCAAAACCACTCTTCGGATTATTGATAAGCCATTGAGCGACATCCATCGTCGAAATACATGAACTCGTTGCTAAATTAGCCAGCATTGAAGCGTTATTGAGATTTATCTCCGACATTTCCTTTTCGGTTAGCTCATCGAGTGGGTTAAAGGTGAACGTAATTTCGGGTAATAGCTGCCCAAATTCCGCTATAAACAGGTAATCCAGCATTTGCTGTATCATGGGGCGAATATTGCGTTCCTGAATACCGGAGATGGTTTCGTGCCAGACATCGATTTCACCCTGCCCGTTTGCATTCAGTCCCGCGGGCGCATTGCCAAGCAGCTTAATCACCGGCATCCGTGAGGGAATACACAGTTGTTCCTGATAGTTTGAGGCGATTTTCTCAAGATCCGTCATCGGTGTATTGATCTGAAAAAACGCTTCCTCCGTATCTAGCGCCAGTACCCGCGATTGTTTCGGTAGTTGGTCATGATATCGATGCGGCGTTTGAACTCGCCTGGGTTTTCCATCCGTTTTTCCATGTCGGTTTTCAGCCCCGTCAGCGTAAAAGCCTTGACAATTTTGGGTATTTCATCGCGGATAGTTTCCCACGCCTTGACATAAGGCTCCATTAGCTGGATCAGCGATAAGCCCCCAAAGTTATAGGCAGGTTTCAGTATCTGTGATACCGGACGCGTCACTAGGTCAATAAATCGGGAGGCATGGATGGTCTGCCCCATCACAAACCACGATGAAGGCTGATAAAAATCCGGCTCCCACGGTCTGAGCGTGTTATACATCGCCGGATACGTCCAAATAGGCTCAATAATACGAAAACCGCGAAATTTATCGCCCACTTTTGCTCTGTCTTTAAAGAGCGGATTGCGCATTTCATTCTCATCGGCGCCCATGTCAATATAGATATGCGCTATGCCGAACAGACAATCATGCAAAACGGCCTGATGGATCATATCCTGAAGGCGATATTTCACGATTACCCCTTCCACCTCATTAACGAGGTCCTCATCATCGGATGAGGATTTTACGGTTAACCAATTGCGCGTAACCTCGTCAGCAAAAATCGCGGCAACATTGGCGTACTCGGATTGCTGCGCTTTCATGGCCAACATCGGGTATCCCTGAAACCCACCATACAAACAATCACTCCCGAATGCATTCAGGGTTTCATACGGGGTGGCATCATTCGCCAGCGCATCCGCTCTCTTTGCTTCGGGTATCACGCTTGCGGGAGGGGCATAGGGTTTGAATTCGTAGACTGGCTGCTCACTGACCGGATACATATCGATGTCAGAGATGGAAAATGGCTTTTTCCTTTCAGGCTTAACGTCCTTTTTCCTGTTTCTTTTGCTCATTAGAAAAATGCCTCGTCGGGAATATGGAACGGTTTTGGTACGGGCGAAAATGCCATAATTAATGAATCGGCCATGTTGGGTGAAGCGATGCCCCGTTTTTTCATGTCTTTTTTGCTCTCGACTTTCACCCGTCCATTGTTGTCGTAATCCACCCGAGGACGGGATAATTCAGCTTTCAGAGCGTCAAGTTCTTTTATGCCTGAACTGAGACTGATTAACAGGCCATCGGTAAATTGATTGATGAAACGTTTGTCATCCGGATATTTTTCCAAATGCATGATACACCGCCAGGTATTAAAAAAACGGTCTCGGACGCCCCACCAGGCTTGCGCCTTGATATTCGCGAACATATCTTTATTGGTTTTTCCCGCCACATATTTTGCGTCAGGTTTAAAGACAGCCCCACCCGCGTTGAATCCGGTTGCGGTGATATGACATACCCGTCGTAGATGCGCTTTCACCCCTGCCCCTACCCCGATGGAGTCATAGATGATTTCATCGGCATGGACTTCCTCAGCATAGTTTTTGACTCGGTTTGCTGAGCTGATCACGTCACCTTTACTCCACTGCTGGCAATCCGTGACAACCGATCCGTGTGCAAACGTGAGGGCGTTGCTGTCATCGCCCTCATCTGCAACGTCAAAACCGAGTCGTTTAGCCCCCGTTGTCAAAAACCCCAGTTTGATATGGGCATCAATGGCCGCCTGTACCCATTCGGCGGGAATTAAGATACCTTCAACAGACGCTTGATAGTTCAAATCCAGTTCCTGCGCCACAATGACCGGATTATCGATTTTCAGGCACTCTTTTTCGTACCATTGTTTATCTTTACGGGGGTCATTGCGCCAGTGAAAGGTAAACACCGGAATGCGTCCACTGTGGCGTTTTTGGGCAAAAGGATTGTCCATCCCATTAACCGAGCTTAAGTCAATGCGACAGCGGGTAGTTTGGGATAGGGCAGCATCAATCAATAGCGGACGAGGCAAAAAGGCGGCTTCATCGACGAAATAGAGTGTCGTCCGGTCACCCCGTCCAATATTGTCCCCCGCTTCACCCTTGATAATGGCGCCGGTGTTTGGAAAATTGACCCGCATATAAGGCGCGTGTTTTTTCGCTACCCAGCCTCCCCGAAACTCTTGCGGTAACGTTTCTACAAATTTGCGCGCTTTCCAAAATAGCGCTTTCGGGTCACCGGTACTGTCAACATACTCTTCTTTGCGGGAGCCAAAGCCAATTACCATCTCTTTATTAAAGAGACATAAAGCGCATGCGAGTGCAATTGACGTCCAGCTTAAACCCATTTCACGACTCTTTTCGGTAATGCCATTTTCACGTCCTCGCCAGCGGGTCATTATCCAATCAATCCATGCTTCCTGTTTCGGGAACAGCAAAAAAGGAATAGTCACCGGTAGCCCATAATCAATATTACGCGGGTCTGTTGTCATGCCCCAATCAATAATAAATTGGGCGGGGTTTTCCTTATAAAATCGGGTTAATAGTTTAAGATTTTCCGGCTGCTCACGAAGACGTTGTAGTCGCTCAGCGCGCCATTCAAACACCTGAACATAATCCGGTTTTTTAAAGTCAAAAGGGAACGGTAATGGCATAGAAAAATACCCGGAATAAAGCGAGTCAAAAAAAATATATCGCACATACCTGTGTACATAAAAAATATAAAACAGGGTATTGTTAAATATAACTACATGATATTAAACAATTATGTTTGCATGAATGTTATTCTTAATCAAAATAAGCAAGCAATTTCAGCCCTTTACCCCATCAATTTTTTATAGGCTTCTGCCGCCTGTTCGGGGGTCATCTCACGGGTAATATGCTCGATAGGGTTACCCCCTTTTCCTGTGTGTTCATTACTGACCTGTTCGCGAAAAGCCTGAACAGCGATATGCTTACCTAATAGCTCAAGATTCTTAATTTTATCTGGCCATTTTATTTTTTTAAGCAACGCCTCTGCGCCCTCAAGGCGTATCGCCGCAATATCTAAACCACTTAATGTTGTCCGCCAGACTTTAGGCCATTCTTTTATTGGTTTTAAATCGCCTGACTCGTTCAGAATGTCTAATACATCCATCTGGTCGATATCAACCAGTCGCTTAAGAACGTAGTCAGCATTAACCTCAATGCGATTTTTGCGCTCCTCCATGAGGTCTTGTATGCGTTTTTGGATGTCTAGTTTTGTAACGTTCTCACTCCCTATTCTACGGGCTGTTTTTTCGCTATAGCCTGCTCTTATTGCCGCCTGTGTTGCGTTTAAATCAATCAGATACTCTCGACAAAAGGCTTCCTGTTTATCTGTGAGAGTCATAATAGCTACCTTACTTAATGTTTATTTTTAGCCGCACTCTTCGCCCATCGTTTAGCCTGATTGAGACAATCCGCTATCATCTTTCCTCGTCTGCTAGCTGGCTGTTTGCGGTAATACCGGATAGCTTCACTTGTGGCTAAGCTAGCGACAGAAGAAGAAAAGCCGAGCTTGATTAACTCGGCCTTAACATTGGCTTCGATGAATTGCTCAGGAGTCATCCTTCTAACCTCATGCTCCCACCAATTAAATCAAGGGGGATTTGAGATAACTCCGTTACTGTTTTTTCAGCTTTTTTAAGAATGGGTAAATCATCTTGACGCTTACGTAATCGACGACCAGCATCCGAAGAGTCTTTATCAGACTCTTTTCTGGCTGTAGCAACAATATTTTGTAATTGCTCAATAGTAAAAGCTAATCCTTTATTTTCTTCCAACTCCGTCATGTAGTCATAGATTTTAGCCTGCAACTCATAGCTGTAGCTCATTGCCATTAGACAGGCTTCACGTTTTGGAAATCGGTAAATTTTTCGAATAGACTGGGCACCGTTTCCAGTGGTGAAAATATCATCAGCTAAAAATTTAGCAGATGTTTCTCCAAGAACTTTGGGTACTTTTGCCATAAAATTATTGTGCTGTAATTTACGATATTTTTTGCAAGGAAACGTTAATGCTTCTGCTTCCGCTTTTGATTTCCGGTCAGCATTAATGTAATCCACCATTTCCAGACTGGTCATTGTTGGCATTTCTGTTACTAAAAAATTGTCATTTTTAGTTGTTACTAATTTCATCGTACTTTTCCTTATAGAAAATCGAACCTGCGCGCACAGAACAGCCGCCCACAGAAAAGCACCATTTTAAACGGCGTTCTTCAGGCTCGACTTTCTATAAGGTTCTGTGTTTTATTGATGCGCGTGCGTGGCGCTGAGATTGTTAAGATTTGAACGTGCCAATGACCGATTCAGTGACACTGTGTTTTGATGTACTGCTGTAGATATTCCGTCTGCTTTTCGTTCTCAGCTATCATCGCTCTGAGACGGAAATAATCTTCTCGAGCTGCCTTATAGCTAGGCGACTTAATTTTGATTACAGCATATGTATTAAAAACAGGTCATCGATAGTGCATCCTGTTTCCATCTTTTTACGTTTAGCTTGAGACCATTTATGTTCTATAGGATTTAAATCTGGTGAATACACAGGCAAATATTCTATCTGGTGTCCTGCGTTTATAATTGCCTGTTCAATATTCTTACCTTTGTGAAAGCTAGCGTTGTCCATAAAAATAACAGAATTTTCAGGAAGTTCTGGGAGCAATATTTTTGTGATCCAAACATAAAAAACATCACGATTAATATTGCAATCAAATAATCCGATAGCAAAAAGGGTTGTTCCCAATAAAGCGCCAATAACATTTGTTCTTCCCTTAGCACCCCAGTTTTTCAGGCCAAAACAACGGTGACCTTTTGGGGAATAGCCGTGAGTTCGTGGAGTGTCATGTGAAAAACCACTTTCATCAATAAAAACAACAGATTTATCTTTTTTTTCATACTGTTGTCTTTTTTGCTGATGTGCCAGCCTGTCGCTTTCGTTGGTTTTTGGATGGAATAGAGTTTTTTTTATAGGTTAATCCCAGCTTTTTAAGGGATTGCCAAATAGTCTTTTTACAAACACCGAATCGCTCTGCCCGTTCCTTTTGGTAAGCATCTGGATACTGTTCCACATCTTTTGCTAAAGCATTTTTATCGAGCTTCCTCTTACGTGGCGTTGAATTTTTTGGCTCTGGTCGTTTAAGCCAACGTACTAAAGACGCTTTTCCAATACGGAATTGTTTCGCAGTTTCTCGAATTGTTAAACCTTCGGCTTTCCTTACAGATATTACTTTACGTCGAAAATCAATTGTATAACTCATAACACACCTTGTAATCAAAATTAAGTCGCCTAGCTATACCGCCTTGATAGCCTCTTTCAACTACCTCATCAAATAGGACTGTTGCAGGGATCCAATCAGATTTAGCCTATTCAATTCGCTGAAGCAAATAAGGTTTAAAGGGTGCCAGTTTACTCGATTGTTGACTTCTTTTAGCATAAGTTGGCATCTCCTGCTGTTGTAAATGATGTTTTACGGTGTTACGGGAAATGCTCAGTTCACGGGCCATTTTTCGAATGTTTTGTCCCTGTGCAAAGCGAACATGAATATCCACAAATATCTCCTTGGTTAACATAAATTACCCGTACACGAGTTTCGCACCAATAAAAAACGCTCTATTTTTAAGTTTAATT
This sequence comes from Candidatus Arsenophonus triatominarum, assembly GCF_001640365.1. Classification (GTDB taxonomy): domain Bacteria; phylum Pseudomonadota; class Gammaproteobacteria; order Enterobacterales; family Enterobacteriaceae; genus Arsenophonus; species Arsenophonus triatominarum. The sequence continues at coordinate 19,520 of NZ_LWMI01000001.1, forward strand.
CAGCATAATATATAAATAGACAAAATCTTATAAATTAAAAGCAACTTATTGTAATTTAAACAAATTTATACGTTTTAGTAACTTGCAAATTAACCATTGCTTTTAAGCCATTTCTGGAATTTTATGTGCCTGTGCGAAACTCGTGCCGTACAAAAATGTACGAATAATACCAAGTGGATCAGTTTTGCATGATCGGTGACAGCATACTCAACTACAGCGCTTTCAATCTGTTCATCTATTCTATTTTTTAGGTTAGGCACCCGTCGATTTTGATTAATTAAAGCGTCTATCTCACCATCGTTAACAAGTTCCTGGTAGCGATAAAACGTATCTCGGGATACCCCCATGATCTTAAAGGCTTTTGAGACGTTATTAAGCTCTTCAGCGAGGTTAAGTAACCCGACTTTATGTTTGATGATAGGATTATTTGTTTGATACATAGAACACGAGCTTCGCACAGACATATAAAGTTCTAAAAATAGCTAAAATAATGTTTTATCCGCAAGATACTAAATAATATAAAACATATATTTATTTCAATAAGTTATATTTGAATTAGCAATTTTTGCGAATTATATATTATGTTGAATTGAACTTAAAAATAACTTGTTTATTTGTCGGTGCGAAATTCGTGATAGAATTACCTTTTATTTAATTATCTAATGATGTTAATTAAAACCGGTAACGCTCTTTTTTAAATCAGAATTGTCAGATTAAGTTAAGACTAATACACATTAACCGCCGCTATGCTTGATCGTTTACTTCATCATTCGCATGTACTGCAATTGAGCGGTGAAAGCTATCGATTGAAAGATAAGCGGCGCTCAGGAGCAATAATCGAGTAAAATAGTGGATCAATTTTGATTGATCGTATTTAGCTAAAAAGCGGATCAGTGATCGTTGACAATATGAGTGATGCCAATTGATTTCACTCTTTCAGCAACCAATTTAGCTTGTCTAATGCCAACTTCAGTGAGTGGGCTGTCAGATTGTCCCTGAATACAGTGAGCCACGTTCCATTCAGTTTCTCCGTGGCGAACAAGATAGACCTGTAACATAATAATTTTCCGTTATACTTCACAAAATAATATTTTAAAGGATACTAATTAATGTATAAAGTAATCGCAGCAACCGCAAATCCGGCCAAAATGAACGCTATTCATTTAGCATTTGAAGCTGTTTTTGGTGCTGGCAATTATCAAATAGAAAGTATCAATGTTAGTAGTAATGTAGCCCAACAACCAATTGGTAATACGGAAACCCGCACAGGTGCGCGCCAGCGTGTTATGGCTTCACGTCAAGTTAGGCCTGAAGCCGATTTTTGGGTAGGTATTGAAGCTGGGGTTGAAGATGAAATGACTTTTGCCTGGATAACCATTGAACATAAACAAATTCGCGGTGAATCGCGTTCTGCCAGTATTATGTTACCGGAGCAAATTTTGTTTAGTATTCAACAAGGCCGCGAGTTAGGCGATGTGATGGCGAATATCACTGGTATGGCTAATATTAAACACAACGAAGGGGCAATTGGTTTTTTTACCAATGGTTTACTCAGCCGTACCAGTGTCTACCAGCAAGCGCTTATTTTAGCATTCGCGCCTATCCAACATGAAATTTATAAAGAACTTAATGTGCTACATGACGGCTAACTCATGTCAGCTTAACCAAATCGTATAAAGAGTGGCTAAAGGTGTACATTTTACAATTTAATAAAATATGTTTATGGCTTGAGTAACTGCTGTTCCAACCAAACTTTCACCTCTTTAGTCGCACTCTTTAGACTATTAGAACCCCGCGTGATGGTTGCAATTCCGACACCTAACTCACTTTTAAGTTCCCGCTGACTCATTTCACCGTCCATTAATGCTTGAATAATCCGAACTCTAGTCCCCAATGCCACACGTTCATCTGGGGTTAAAAATAATTGTAAAATGGGTTGCTGTAACTCTTGTTGGAAAGCACTACGCAATAATTCGACAAAGCGTTGCCAATCACTATTTTCTTCAGGTTGAAGGATTGGATCAATAAGATAGTTTTCCATATATATATACCACCATACTATTTAACTAGTACAATAGCATAGCATAAACAGCTCGATGATGGACATAAAGAGCACTAATAGTTCATCAACCATTCGCTTTTTGTTAATATTTTAACTGATTTACCGAGAAAATATTGATAAAAAAAATTGTAGACAAGTACATTTTTAACATAATGTCGCGTTTCAGAAAATGGGATACTTTCAATAAAAGAGATAACATCTAATTTTCCGTTACTGATCGCTAACCAACGCGCCACTCTGGCAGGTCCAGCATTATAAGCAGCACAAGCTAATACCCGATTAAATCCAAATTGCTGAAAAACTGTCTCTAAATATGCGGTACCAAGCTCAATATTTTTTTCTGGATCAATTAACATACTACTATCGGTATAATCTGCAATGCCATTCGATTTTGCCACTTGTTGTGCTGTCTGTGGCATTAATTGCATCAAACCAATCGCACCCGCAGCAGAACGCACCTGTGGATTCCAACCACTTTCTTGCCTGGCAATCGCCATGGCAAAACTTTTATCAATTTTTTTATCTTTTGTGTGCCGTTCAAATTCGCGTTCCCAGGCAATAGGAAAACGCTCTGTTAAATAATCCCATAGTTTGGCAATAATTGTCGCCTGTACACTCAAATCAGCCCACCGATGTTCAAATGCATAGCGTGCTAGTTGCTGTTGGCGGATTTTTTTCTGTCTGATAAGCAGATTAATCCATTCAGTTCGGGCTAAATTTTCCTTTTTCCAAAACAACAATTCACCAATTCGTTGTACTTCAGGCAATAAATCGATATCATTTTCAGGTTTAGCCGCAACCGCTATATTAATAGGATACGGAATGTTCAATTTTTGTGCCGCAACCATAGGATAAAATCCGCGCCGCTTCACCAAGTTGAATAATATCTTTTTACCTTGTTTAGGCTTACCTTGAGCGATTAGGGTAATAGCCTGCCAATATTGCCACTCTTCCTTATTTCGGTTTTCTTTAGGTAACCGCTTTAACCATTGCGCAAGCGAAACCATATCATTACTTGCCAGCGCTAAACGCACCCTTCGTTCACGTAAAGAAATTGAAGATGAGTGTTGAATAACAGTATCACGCCACTTAGCTTGTTGTAGCGTCACATCACCGAATAATTGCCAGGCGATATCATCCTTCAATTGCTGCTGTTGTAAATGGCTCATTTTCTGTGCTTGGATAATAATCGGTATCGCAGCCTTGGCCTTCTCTACCGACTGACTGGCAAAGCGGTTAAAGAACAACAATATCACTTGTCGATTAAACTCCGATGGCTTGACCAGGCTGGCAAATTTCACCACTAAAGAGGGATATTGCTGTAATTTGGCCAAGCGCTGGCCGATAATTTGATTTTTAGTTGGTAACCAATTGACTAAGCTGGTAATCAGAGCAGCATCATTGCTTTTAATAGCTAAAAAAATACGTTGCAAAATCAATTCAGTGGTTAATTGTCCAGCTTGTTGCCAAAGGGTAAAAAGCTGTTCGCACGCTTGGGGTAGTGGATAGCCGTGTAACAAAATCTGTTTCGCCTCCTGCCAAGCCGCTTGCTTATTACCTATTTGCCATTTTGCATAGTAATAATTACAACGAGCAATAATCGGCTTCGGCGGTGAAGGACTAAAAGCTAGCAGGCTATGCCATTCTCTACGCTGGGCAAGCTGATTGACAAAAAGGGTAGATAACTTTTGATTGAGGGGAAAATGGGGATATTGTTTGATAAAAGTCTCAACTTGCGCTCTAGAAATGGTATTAAGATCTTGCGTCAATCGCCGATATGCCAGATAAGGATAAAGCGGATATTCGGTTAATGTTGGCATCAAACTTGCGACTCGATGATTATCGTTAGCATCCCAGGCTTGCTTAATTGCCTGATAACGCTCACGTTGAGCGGTTAATAAATCACCCAGGGCATGGAAAGGTAACCAGAGTATTATCAGCAATATTATCTCTGACCACCATTTTCTCGACGTCATTATTTACTCCTGTTGTAAGATAACCATATCTATATAAAATATTATCACGAGTTTCGCACAGACATATAAAGTTCTAAAAATAGCTAAAATAATGTTTTATCCGCAAGATACTAAATAATATAAAATATATATTTATTTCAATAAGTTATATTGAATTAGCAATTTTTGCGAATTATATATTATGTTGAATTGAGCTTAAAAATAACTTGTTTATTTGTCGGTGCGAAACTCGTGATTATTATCCAAAACAAATATAATTACTGAACTAATTTAAGAAAATAGATCATAAAAATATAATTCCATAGGATTGCAAAATGATTGCCAGTACGCTTGACGAACAATATCCTACATAAAAATTAAACTATTAATGATGTAAATAGGATCGTGTATAATAACCACTCAGCAACCTACCCGCTTAATTAAATGGCTCAATACAATGTGAATAAGGTAATCATTTATTTTAATAAAACTTTATGCTAAAGATCAGCAATAAATCTTGATTAGATCTTATTAATATTATTAATCGCAATTTAGGCAGAGTTTAATCAAGTGCCTGAATATTTTCTTCAAATGAGATAAGCAACACGTTGATATCTAAAATTATTCAATTAGCTAAAAGGTAGAATAAATTGGCACAGTTCGTCTATTCCATGCATCGAGTGGGAAAAATTGTCCCACCGAAAAGACATATCTTAAAAAATATCTCTCTTAGTTTCTTTCCGAGTGCCAAAATTGGTGTTCTTGGCCTTAATGGAGCGGGTAAATCAACATTACTTCGTATTATGGCTGGTATCGATACTGAAATTGAAGGTGAGGCACGTCCCAATCCAGGGATCAAAATTGGCTATCTCTCCCAGGAACCAAAACTTAATCCTAATCATACCGTACGTGAAGCAGTCGAAGAGGCTGTTAGTGAAATAAAAAATGCCCTTACTCGCCTTGATGAAGTCTATGCTGCCTATGCTGAACCTGATGCTGACTTTGATAAACTGGCAAAAGAGCAAGGCCAGTTAGAAGCTATTTTGCAATCACATGACGGACACAATTTGGATAACCAGTTGGAGCGTGCAGCCGATGCATTACGCTTACCAGCCTGGGAGGCAAAAATAGAACAACTTTCAGGTGGAGAGCGGCGTCGGATAGCTATTTGTCGTTTACTGCTGGAAAAACCCGATATGCTATTGCTTGATGAACCAACTAACCATTTGGATGCAGAATCCGTTGCCTGGTTAGAACGGTTTTTACATGATTACGAAGGTACTGTTGTTGCTATCACTCACGATCGCTACTTCTTAGATAACGTGGCAGGTTGGATCCTGGAACTTGATCGCGGAGAGGGTATTCCATGGGAAGGTAATTATTCCTCTTGGTTAGAACAAAAAGAGACTCGCTTAGCACAAGAGGCTTCCAGCGAAGCGGCTCGCCGCAAATCGATCGAAAAAGAACTTGAGTGGATCCGACAAAATCCTAAAGGCCGGCAAGCAAAAGGAAAAGCCCGTTTAGCCCGTTTTGAAGAGTTAAACAGTGTTGACTATCAAAAACGTAACGAAACCAGCGAGCTCTTCATTCCGCCAGGACCTCGTCTTGGAGACAAAGTTTTAACGGTTGAAAATCTCAGTAAATTCTATGGTGATCGGGTTTTAATTGATAACCTTAGTTTCTCGATCCCTAAAGGGGCTATTGTGGGTATTATCGGCCCTAATGGCGCGGGAAAGTCAACCCTTTTTCGCATGATTTCAGGTCAAGAACAGCCTGACTCTGGCACAATAACCTTAGGTGAAACCGTCAAAGTTGCCTCAGTTGAACAATTTCGTGACACCATGGACAATAATAAAACAGTGTGGGAAGAGGTATCTGGCGGACAAGACATTATGCGTATCGGTAATTTCGAAATCCCAAGTAGAGCTTACGTCGGACGCTTTAATTTCAAAGGGGTTGATCAGGGTAAGCGAGTTGGAGAACTCTCTGGTGGTGAACGTGGACGTTTACACTTGGCAAAACTACTCCAGGTTGGTGGTAATATGCTACTATTGGATGAGCCAACTAACGATTTGGATGTCGAAACATTACGCGCGTTAGAAAACGCATTACTGGAATTTCCTGGCAGTGCATTAGTTATTTCCCACGATCGCTGGTTTCTTGACCGTATTGCCACTCATATTATCGATTATCAGGATGAAGGAAAAGTCACCTTCTTTGAAGGTAATTTTAGTGAATATGAAGATTATAAAAAACGGACATTGGGCGCTGATGCGTTAGAACCTCATCGCATCAAATATAAAAAGATGAGCAAATAAATAAGCCAAATAAAATAAGGCTTGCTAAAGCGAGCCTTATAATTTAAAAACTCGGAGATTTTTCATCCATCATAAGTAGTTGCTGAACCAACTCAATACAGCGTAAAAAACGCTCATCATAATTAGGCGAATCAACCACCACAAATTCCACTTGATTTTCAATCAGTAGTTCAATCAATAAATTTTGAAATGTTATACGTTCTTCATCACTACCCAAACTGCGTAATCCATCAGCGACCCATGGGGTATTATTTTCTAATAAAATAACCAGATCAAAACGATATTCATCAATTAATGCTTGCACAAAAGGATGTGGTTTCCCCTCATATCGTTTACAAAAAGCTTGGGTGGTAATGAAATCAGTATCGATAAAGGCAACTTTATTGGCAAATTTAACGGTAAAATCAATGTATTTTGCATGACCCAATGCTATCTTGTCATAGTCAGAATATTGTAACGCCATCTCATCACCACCTAAATGAGAGAAAACATAATCACGACCATATTCCCATGCACTGGTGGTGTTAAAAATATTCGCAAGCTTATTAACTAAAGTCGATTTACCACTTGATTCTCCACCTAATATGGCTACCTTACGCACAAAAAATGGTTTTACTTCCGTTGGAATATATTCCCAATACCGAAATGGCGCTTGCCTAATTTGATTGCCACTAATATTCATAAATGTGCGCTCAGGATCAATAAGCACCACATCTGCACCAAGATATTTTTTATAATTCGCAATATCATCCATTTCGCCAGAATAAATAAATTGTGGTTGAATATTTTTTGCCCTTAAAAATTTTTTCATTCCTTCGCTCCATACTTGCCAGCCATGTGGGTATGGTTCTATGCCTTGCTCATCAAAGGAATGAATATAAATATTTTTTTGATATTTGAAAGTTTGTAATAACCATCGTAGCCGATCGCTTACTGTCGGGCGCTGTGACATCGAACTGTCGATAAAAAGCGCTCGATCACGAGTTTCATCATGACAAAGAATGACATATAATTCATCAACTTGACTACAAGCACGCTGTATCAGGTAAATATGTCCTGTATGCAATGGATAAAACTTACCAAATACCACACCAATACGTTTAGGCTTTAATGGATATTCAATATTTAAAAAACGATGCAATGCGGCAATTTTTCGCGCGCTAGGATTATTAATTTTTTCATTAATTAATTGGTTTAAATAACCTTTTATCATGCCGCAAGCAGTCGCAATCTGTTGTAAAGTACAACCTGTTTGCTTAATAGCCTGTTTCAAATAATCAAACTGTTTCATCGCTTCTCCGGTTAATCAAAGTTTTCCATAACCGTTAATGCCTCTGACAGTTTTTTCACACCAAATAACTGCATATTGGGTAATGGTTTTTTGGGCACATTAGCATAAGGGACAATCGCTCGTTTAAAACCATGTTTTGCCGCCTCAATAATCCGCTCTTGGCCACTAGGTACTGGACGGATTTCACCCGCCAATCCAACCTCACCAAAAACCACAACATCACGCGGTAATGGACGATTACGGAAACTGGATACTAAAGAAAAGAGTAAAGCAAGATCAGCACTGGTTTCCGTCACTTTAACCCCACCAACAACATTAACAAAAACATCTTGATCCGACATCTGTAATCCACCATGCCGATGCAAAATAGCCAGCAAAATCGCTAATCGATTCTGCTCTAAACCGACAGCAACGCGTCGCGGATTAGCTAGCATTGAATAGTCCACTAGTGCCTGAATTTCCACCAGCAATGGTCGCGTTCCTTCCCAAACAACCATCACCGAGCTGCCCGAAGTGATCTCTTCTGCTCTACTGAGAAAAATAGCCGATGGGTTACTCACTTCCTTTAACCCCTTTTCCGTCATAGCAAATACACCCAGTTCATTAACAGCACCAAATCGATTTTTATGACTTCTTAAGGTACGAAATCGTGAATCTGCTTCACCATCGAGCATTATCGAACAGTCAATGCAGTGTTCAAGTACTTTCGGGCCTGCCAAAGAACCATCTTTTGTGACATGCCCTACCATGATAATGGCGATCCCTCGTGTTTTAGCAAATCGGGTAAGATAAGTCGCAGTTTCTCGGACTTGTGCCACACTACCAGGTGATGACTGTATATCCGCGATATGCATGACCTGAATAGAATCAATCACCATCAATTTTGGCTGTTCCTGCTCTGCAATCAAACAAATTTGCTCAATACTGGTTTCAGATAACATATTGAGATTATCGGACGGTAACCCTAATCGATGAGCTCGCATCGCCACTTGCTGTAAAGACTCCTCACCGGTGACGTATAAAGTTTTCATTTGCGATGAAAGCCGACACATAGTTTGCAGAAGCAATGTGCTTTTACCAGCGCCTGGGTTACCACCAATTAAAATCGCGCTACCAGGTACCACACCACCACCGAGAACACGATCAAATTCTTTAAAATCAGTAGAAAAACGTGGCAATGCTTCTAAACTAATGGCAGACAATTTCTGTACTTGGTTACCTGTAGCGCTACCGGCATAACCATTAAGGCGTTCTGCTCGCAAGGTAGAACTGGCAGCTAACCTTACCTCGGTGATCGTATTCCATGTATGACAAGCGATACATTGGCCTTGCCAGCGTGGATAATCTGCACCACATTCATTACAGACAAATGCTCTTTTTATTGCTTTTGCCACCGTTATTGCCTCTTTTATTTATTGTTTTGATCGTTAACGCTCTTCATGCTTTAAGCCACCACTTAAAACACAATGTACGCCCATCAAATCTGCATGTTGAATCGCTACTTTTGCCCTGGCCTGTACTTTAGATTTAGCATGATAAGCAATACCCAATCCCGCCTTACGGATCATTTTTACATCATTTGAGCCATCACCAATAGCAACGGTTTGCTCGATTGGAATAGAGAATTGTCTAGCTAATTTTATTAAGGTTTGTGCTTTGACTTTAGCATCCACAATGTTGCCATTTACCTTACCGGTCAATTTGTTATCTTTAATTTCAAGTTTGTTAGCCACCGCAGCGGTTAATTTTAATTTTTCCTTCAAATAATTAGTAAAAAAATTAAATCCGCCTGAAACAATAACAACATGCCAATCAAATGCCTGCAACTTACGGACAAGACTGGTTAAGCCTGGTGTCAGTGGCATATGCTCTAATACATTTTGCAAAATTAGCATGTCGGTTCCAGCAAGTAACTTAACCCGGGCTTTTAAACTTTCACTAAAATCAATTTCCCCTTGCATAGCGCGTTCTGTAATTTCAGCAACCTGCTGGCCAACTCCCGCCAAACGAGCAATTTCATCAATACATTCGATCTGAATTGCCGTTGAATCCATATCCATCACCAACAAGCCTGGCGCACGTAAACGGGGAATATTACCCAGCGGTACAACATCTAAACTACACTCTTCAGCTATTTTCTTTATTTTTGCGCTTAAGCTCCCCGCGATACGAACGACTTGATAATCATCAATACGCCAAGAAGAAACAATCACAATCGCATTACCAGAGCGTTGTTGAAAGTGACTGATACGTTGCTTATTCAGTCCTCGTCCATAAAGCAACCAACCACTATCCCCAGCCCGATAATCCAAAGGCATGACCTCTTCACCACTTAGTGAAAGCGGTAATCCAGGCCATTTTTGGATCTCATTAGGCAAATAACAATAGGTTAAACTCGTCGACATTAATTCATACTCCTGTCATCCAATTCACGACAATTAGCCAACAAAAAAACGACTTTTCAAACTATCCTATCATCTTAACCTCTGGCCAATATGATAATGAACTAAGTTTAAAAGAGCCGATTATGATTAAAACGAAATTAAAGTTTCGATTACATAAAACTGTTATCATTTTAATTTGCCTCTTCTTACCTAATTATTCTAATCCAAAAGGTTAGTTATTTTAGTCAGTTACATCAGAAAATCAGAGTCGAGCAGTTTAAAGAATTGGCTCATACACATCCTGAACAAGTCGCTTTTAGCTTATCCAATTATATACAAAGTGATGGTAATAATTTTAATAATAAACAGATCCTAGCCATTCTTAATCAATTAACAATTACACGAGTTTCGCACAAAACTAATTTGGATACGCTAATAAAACACGGATGTGCTCAGTAATAGCATTTTTGATTACGTCCCAATTTTGTTGATAAAGGGTTATTTTTTTCAGATATACGACGTTTATGTTGTTCAAACCACGCAGAAATAGCGAGAAAAATATGATTTCTTTGCGCTCGGCTCGTGCGAGCCTGACAGCGTTCAACACCACAATTTTGTTTAACTTCTCGATGATAAACTTCAACAGACCAACGGGCATCCATGATAGATTTGACGTATTCAAGGGTGGGATTATCTTTATTTGTTACTATGTAATCAATACGGCCGTTTTTGGCTGTAAATTTGAAAACAGTCACCCAACCGTAGCCTCGTAAGTGTATTGGAGTTCCTTCTTCTGAGATGTCTAACTTGTTCAGTTGTTTGTTATGGTTAACAATCCTGTTTTTCTCAGCGTGGTTACCCAGACCCAACCATGAGAGCGAATTGATTTCAGATTATCCAGGTAGAATACCAGGCATCCATCACTACCGCTTCTGGTATGATCCCTCTTTTTTTAGCAAGAGCGAGCATTTCGGAAAAGTGCGTGTTTTTTGTTTTTCCATCAGAATCTTTATCATAAATACGATAATCAATAGGAATTGATTCAACAGTTGTTAGATTATGCCAAAGTAAATTAACTAAACCTATGCCAGCAATAACATCATGTTCATTACCTGAATATTGATAATGGACCATCTCTATTTTTTTACTACGTGTTTTGGCAATCAATGTATCATCGGCAATTAGTACGCAAGGGCTTTTTTTTGTCTATAGAAGGTTGAACTAATCGCCATAAGTCTTTAGGTCGAAAACATCTAATTTTTAGCCATCGGCTAATAGTGTCATGAGATAAAGGCGATGGGCTTACTTATGATAACGCCAAACCAGAGTATCTTAACACTGCTTACTTGTAAGAACGTTTTATAGATATTTTTAATGCATGGATAACCGGACAAAATATGAACACCCTAATTTTTTCTTGTTCACGAGTTTCGCACCAATAAAAAAACGCTCTATTTTTAAGTTTAATTCAGCATAATATATAAATAGACAAAATCTTATAAATTAAAAGCAACTTATTGTAATTTAAAGAAATTTATACGTTTTAGTAACTTGCAAATTAACCATTGCTTTTAAGCCATTTCTGGAATTTTATATGCCTGTGCGAAACTCGTGTTGTTTTTAAATTACTTCTTTTTTGGAGATTGCGAAACTCGTGAATCAGCAAAAGAAATAAAAATTGCTAAAAAGAAAGCAGATTAAAATCTGCTTTCTTGCTTGATTTAAATTTAATGATTTATTTTTAATCCAGTAATAATACTGATTTCTAACGCAATTTCAACCATCTCATTAAATGTCGTTTGCCGTTCTGCTGAAGTTGTCTTTTCACCTCGACGAATATGATCAGAAACCGTACAAATAGTTAGTGCTTTGACACCATATTCCGCCGCAATGCTATACATACCAGCAGCTTCCATTCTCACCCCCAAATGTCATATTTTTCCATTGTATCAAACACTTGTATTTGAGGCGTATAAAAAGATCAGTAGAAAAAATATTACCTACCAGAACGTTGAGATTCTTTGCTTTAGCCGCAGTTACAGCATTATGAACCAGCTGATAATCTGCAATAGCCGCAAAATCATTGTCATCAAATTTTAGTCGATTAACTTTAGAATCGGTGCATGCTCCCAGGCTGATAATAATATCGCGTAACTTTACTTGATGGCTAATAGCACCACAGGATCCTACTCGTATTATTGTTTTAACACCAAAGTCAATAATTAGCTCTTTCATGTAAATTGAACAGGAAGAGATCCCCATACCATGCCCCATCACAGAAATGCTACAACCTTGATAATTACCAGTAAAACCTAAGATACCACGAACATGATTTACCTGACGGCTGTCGGTCAAATAATTTTCTGCAATATGTTTTGCGCGTAGAGGATCGCCTGGCATCAGCATAACTAATATGTGGGGTGGCCATAAATAAATTTCCTTATATTACTTATCGATAAAATCGGGAATATGAACAAATATTTCTCATCATACTTAAAATAGCGTTTTGCCATATGCCATTGGCGGTAAACCAAAATATTGCGCAACGGTTTGACCAATATCAGCAAAGGTCTGTCGATGACCTAGTGCTCCAGGTTTTACTTTCGGACCATAAATTAAAATAGGAATATTTTCCCGCGTATGATCAGTTCCTGGCCAGGTCGGGTCACAACCATGATCTGCGGTAATAATCAAAACATCCTCATTTTCAATTAATGCCAGCATTTCGGGTAAACGACTATCAAATAACTCTAATCCGGCCGCATAACCCGCAACATCACGACGATGTCCATATGAAGAATCAAAATCAACAAAATTAGTAAACACAATGGTATTGTCGGCCGCTTTTTTGATTTCCTCAAGGCTTGCCGCAAATAGCACTTCAATACCGGTTGCTTTCGCTTGCTTAGTAATGCCGACATTGGCATAAATATCTGCAATTTTGCCAATTGAAACCACTTGGCCGGCTTTTTCTTCAACCAGTTTTTGCAGGATGGTTGGTGCAGGTGGTTCAACTGAATAATCTCGACGATTACCGGTACGCTGAAAACAGCCAGCTTTATTGCCGATAAAAGGACGAGAATAACACGTCCGATATTATAAGCACCTTCATCTAGCGTCCTTCTCGCTATTTCACAAAGCTGATAAAGATTTTTAACCCCAAAAGTCTCTTCATGACATGCTATCTGAAAGACTGAATCGGCTGAAGTATAGAAAATAGGTTTACCTGTTTTCATATGCTCTTCACCTAATTGATCCAAGATCACCGTGCCTGACGAGTGACAATTTCCCAGATATAGCTAGGCGACTTAATTTTGATTACAGCATATGTATTAAAAACAGGTCATCGATAGTGCATCCTGTTTCCATCTTTTTACGTTTAGCTTGAGACCATTTATGTTCTATAGGATTTAAATCTGGTGAATACACAGGCAAATATTCTATCTGGTGTCCTGCGTTTATAATTGCCTGTTCAATATTCTTACCTTTGTGAAAGCTAGCGTTGTCCATAAAAATAACAGAATTTTCAGGAAGTTCTGGGAGCAATATTTTTGTGATCCAAACATAAAAAACATCACGATTAATATTGCAATCAAATAATCCGATAGCAAAAAGGGTTGTTCCCAATAAAGCGCCAATAACATTTGTTCTTCCCTTAGCACCCCAGTTTTTCAGGCCAAAACAACGGTGACCTTTTGGGGAATAGCCGTGAGTTCGTGGAGTGTCATGTGAAAAACCACTTTCATCAATAAAAACAACAGATTTATCTTTTTTTTCATACTGTTGTCTTTTTTGCTGATGTGCCAGCCTGTCGCTTTCGTTGGTTTTTGGATGGAATAGAGTTTTTTTTATAGGTTAATCCCAGCTTTTTAAGGGATTGCCAAATAGTCTTTTTACAAACACCGAATCGCTCTGCCCGTTCCTTTTGGTAAGCATCTGGATACTGTTCCACATCTTTTGCTAAAGCATTTTTATCGAGCTTCCTCTTACGTGGCGTTGAATTTTTTGGCTCTGGTCGTTTAAGCCAACGTACTAAAGACGCTTTTCCAATACGGAATTGTTTCGCAGTTTCTCGAATTGTTAAACCTTCGGCTTTCCTTACAGATATTACTTTACGTCGAAAATCAATTGTATAACTCATAACACACCTTGTAATCAAAATTAAGTCGCCTAGCTATACCATCAATTTGGCAAATAACAATCCTCCGGTGCTGCCATAAAAGATGCTGCGATCAGATATTCCATTGGCACCCCCCATTTGCGCATAGCCGGCTAATACAGAGCCAGCAACCGAAGCTAATCCACCACACATAACAGCAAATAACTCAGAGTTTGTCATGGTGGCAATATAGGGTCTGACAATCAAAGGCGCCTCTGTATGACCGACAAAAATATTAGCGGTCGCTGATAATGACTCAGTGCGTGAGGTGCCTAATATCCATTGCAAAAGTCCACCTAAGATTTTGATAAAAAACTGCATAATACCAAGATAATAAAGCACAGCTATCAATGATGAGAAGAAAACAATGACCGGTAAGTCACGTAAGGCAAAAAATAAAACCACTACCGCCAAACAGTTTATTAGAGACTAAACCACCAAAGACAAAATCCATGCCAACTTGTCCATAACCAATCACACTAGAGACTACATCAGATTCAGTTTCCAAAGTGCGGCGACCGGCAGGGATATAAAGAACAAATGCGCCAATTGCCATTTGAATAACAAAAGCACCAAATACGGTACGGAATTTAATTGTCCGACGGTTACTGGAAAAAATGATAGCGATGAAAATCAATACTACCATCCCTAGCAGGCTCATAATGAGTTGCATGAATAATATCCCTGTGTATTATATATCAAACGAAAATTTCTATAGTTTAAAAAATAAACTGCCAGTTTAATGCGCAGACATTATAACGATTTCGCATTAATAACTGACAGTTGGTATCATAAATAATCATAACGAAAAATCACGAAAAAATAAATTTTGCGACACATATCACTTACGAAAAGCGATATTGCCGGCAAAAATTATCTAAAAAAATACCGTAATTATAATTAAATAACTTATTGGTATGATTATTTAGCCATATTAGTCTGCTCTTTTTTAATATTGAATAGTTGCAAACTATTGTTATAAAGCTGCGTTGCAATTTCCTCTGCTAACTCTTGCCGAAGGTTACATAGTGCCTCAAATACCAAACCTATCCTTTCTGGACGATTAACCTGCCCCTGAAATCCAATTAATGGCATATCAGGGGCATCAGTTTCAAGTACTAATGACGACAGCGGCAATTGCGCAGCTACTGCTCTGGTTTTCTTAGCGCGTTCATAGGTGATAACGCCACCAATACCGATAAAATAACCTAAACGGATAAAAGCATTCGCTTGCGACAAACTGCCAGCAAATCCATGGATGACTCCCTTTTTCGGCACTTCAAATCGTCTTAATAAAGCAGCTAATTGATCATGACTTTTACGCGAATGAAGAATAACCGGTAAATCATATTGTTTAGCTAGCTGTAATTGCTGGATCAGCAATGCTTGTTGTTGCTTAATCGCAGCATTAGTAACAAAATAATCTAAACCTATTTCACCAATAGCAACACATTTATTGCTGTTTTTCTGCAATAATGCCACTAATTTAGCAAAATGATCAGGTAAAAAATCTGCGATATACAAAGGATGAAAACCTAATGCGGCATATAAATGCGGATATTGTTGTGCCAGTAAATATACTCGCTCAAAATTCTCAATACCAATCGCTGGGACAATGATATCAGTCACGCCAGCTTTCACCGCGCGCGAAAAGCTATCATCAATATCATGGATAAAAGGAGAAAAATCAAAATGACAATGGGTGTCAACGAACATCAATGGCTAATCCTTCATCACCTGATTTTGGTTCTTCACCTTGTTGATTCGAAATTATTTCAGCAGACAAAGATGCCGAATTAGCAACCTGATTTATTTTCAATAGAATACGGGTAAGATGCTAAATTATCAGTAGAAAAATAGTGTTTTAAACTAGTTAAAAAATAGCTGCCACATTGACGCCCAATATGATAATCAGCCTCTAAGGTTGAAGCACGGCTACCTAATGCACAACTCATTAAAGGTTTCGGTGGATAAATTTCAAATATTTGGATACCTGGTAGTGGCGCAGCAATAAATTTTTGTGTCTGTTGATAGCTTTTAATATGTACTTTTATCATCTTAGCCATCCGCCGTATATTGCGGTGTTCCAACCAGCGAGTCATCCTCTTTAACCATTCAGATGTATAATAAATTCCCGAAGGAACCGTTCTAATTACCACAATTGTTTTTGCCCCACGACGATAAGCTTCTTCAACAGGAATTGAAGCAGTTATACCACCATCATGATAAAGCTGCCCATTAAATACCGCTCCCTGGCGATAAAAGCAGGGGATAGCACTTGACGCCCGAATAATATCTAACCAACTATCTTGTGTTGGTTGAAAATAAACAGGGCTAAAATCCTCGTAGCGACATGCACTGATTAAAAATTGACGCCCGCTATCTAAGTAAGACAATCCAGTAGAGAAATCAAGGGGTAATTCACGGGAGGTAATATCAATTAGCCAATCTAAATCAATCATATGGCCACCACGAATAAAACGTAGTGGATTAAAAAATTGAGATTTAGTGGTATAATCAGTGATCACCTTGCGGGCATAACCACGCTGTTGGCAAAGATAGGCCGATAAATTTTGTGCGCCTGCCGATGTCCCTATCATGATGTTAAATGGGTTGAAACCAACACGGAGAAATTCATCCAATACACCGGCAGTAAAAATACCACGCTGCCCACCCCCCTCACAGACTAATGCTATTTTACCGAGATCAGATGCATTATCATCGAAGGCTAAAGGCTCAATATTACCCAATGTGACTGATATATGTCTTCCCATATTGCTTTCCCCCTTAAAACTGGTAGTAGACCCTCTAATATACAATCTGCTATTCAAAATCTACTATTGCGTTTAATAGTGAGATTTTTAGCGGCTTAAAAATTTAGGAGAAACTAATAAATACAGCAATTGAAAAATAGTCATACCCCCCACTAATAACAAGTGAGGGTAATGTAATAAAAAATCAATATGCCATAAATTAACCTGAGTTCGGGATAAGAAATAAAGTGAAAGTCTTGCTATTCAAATAGTTGAATGCGCATATTTCGTTAAAATACTCTAACAATCTGGTTAAAGCGTAGAGCATTGTTAAACAATTATGAAAAATTTTACTGAACTTTATTGCCTGATGGATGATTTTTGTAAAGACTTCGAGCCAAAAATGCATGAAATTTTGCTGAATAAGGTAGTGTTCAAAAATCTGTGTCATATCTTAAACTCAAAAAAAAGAGGTATGACAATATGAGAAATCAATCATTTAATTTTGATGAAGCGTTGAAGCAATTACAATCAGGTAAAAATTTACTCGGTACGGATGGAATACTCACACCACTCATAAAACAGCTGACCGAAGCTGCCCTGCAGGCAGAAATAGAACACTACCTATCGACAACGTCAATCGATACGCGTATGGCTATACTCGAAAAACGGTTAAATCGACATCAGGTCAATTTGAACTTAAAACGCCCAGAGACCGGTCAGGTGCTTTTGAGCCTCAGCTCATTAAGAAAAATCAGACAAAATTATCAGAGGATATTGATAACAAAATCCTATCGTTATTTGCATTAGGCATGAGTTATCGTGATATTCAAAAACATGTTGCAGAATTATATGGACTGGAAATATTAGATGGAGCTATTACGCATATTACTGATAAATTACTCCCTGAATTAAAAGCCTGGCAACAACGCCCTCTGGAGGCGCTCTATCCTTTTGTCTAGCTCGATGCCATTCATTACAAGATAAAACATGTGTAGTGGTCAACTAAAATTGGCCACTACATGGACACAGCTTGCCATCAGGGAAAAGATAAGGCCAAAACGTGCTAATTTGTGAAATTGCCTCATTTAACGGTAATCCTTTTTTAGACGGTGTGGGTGATTTAGGTGTTTTAACCTTCACTTCCTGTTTGGGTTTAACAACCGTCTGCTTGGGCTGCTGTTTTACGGCTTTCGAAGGATGAGGCTTTTTTTTCTGTTTTTTTGACGCAGCCTTCACCCAGACCTTTTTACGGTAAGCAAGGTCACTTTTGTGATGTTCTTCCGATGAAGGCTTTCTAGGACGATTAAGGCTTAAATTTTGGCGTTCTGTCATGGTTTAATCTTTAAACAGGTTGCTCATTTCAGTATCATTTAAGCCCGTAAATTTCATCACCGATTGTCTATCCATGCCACTTTCGAGCATTTGGCGCGCTATCTTCATGGAAGCCTGTTTTTCGCCCTCAACTTTCCCTTGTTGTATACCTTGTTGTATGCCTTCTTCTCGTATACCTTGTGCAATATTCATCAATGCCCCCTCATGTTTCTCTGTCTGTCTGGCTATCTCTTTGATTAACTTTGCTGGTTGCTCAGCATTGCCTTCTCGGATTAGATAGTTAAACATAGTAATAACTTGATTATCAGTATAATAATTATACGACAACAGTTTAACAATACTATTCAGTAGCTCGGCCATATCCCGTCTTCGAATGTGTTTTTGGATAAGCTCCAATAACGCCATTCGCTTATGCTGCATAATCTCACCGTCATCAAGCGTTGTTACGTCGACGAGCTTAAACGGTTTTGTGTATATTTTTTCCGCAATATCACGCCCACTAAAACAATCGAGCCAGTCAGTACTGTAAGGATGAGGAGTTTGTTCGCCACAATAAAACAGAATAGGAAAAACGATAGGAAGTTCTTTGTGTCCGGCTTCTAAATGCTTCTGCATGGCTGCCATGCTATAGCGCATTAATCGCCAAGCCATGAGTTTATCCGGTGTTGACTGGTGCTCAATCAGCAGATAGAGATAACCTTGTCCTTGCTGGGTATTGACAGAATACAGGATATCACTCTGATAGCTTTTCATCTCACTATCGACGAATGAGCCAGATTCCACTTTGAGGCTATCCAAATCACACAATGCTTTAATCTC
This sequence comes from Candidatus Arsenophonus triatominarum, assembly GCF_001640365.1. Classification (GTDB taxonomy): domain Bacteria; phylum Pseudomonadota; class Gammaproteobacteria; order Enterobacterales; family Enterobacteriaceae; genus Arsenophonus; species Arsenophonus triatominarum. The sequence goes on from NZ_LWMI01000001.1 coordinate 38,596, forward strand.
ATCCGGTAGCCAAATATCAAAGAAGTCTTTAGCCGTCTCTTTTTCACTCAGAAACTGGCGAAAGACAGCATTATGGGGCGTTGGGGTGAATTTTTTACTCATCCGACATCTTTCACGGTTGTTAACATCCAGTTGCATTATTGAAAACAAATAAGGTACATTAAGTACGCTACTTATTTCATCACAATTCAGCTTTAGCAAGGAAGCCCCTACTTGGTCAGGGGCGTTTATTCTTAATGACTCGCACTAAATCGGTATTTCTTCCGTTCTTCGAGCACTGCGCCCGTCTCTTTGGCTTTTTTCTCAACTTCAAATAAACCATGGACCATTTCATCGTTGGGATACTCAGTCCCACTTAATGGCACCATATTAGCAGCGTTGAAGGAAGTTGTTAAGAATTAGTTGTTGGTTGCGTGTTAGTGGTTTTGTATAAGTCCGGCTAAACGAATAATTGACTATTTTGAATGTGATTAATTTAAGCATAAAATTTCCCCATAGATAAACGAAATTGTAGGATGGTTTTGGTTGGAAAAATTAAATGGGCGACAAATAAATTTTCTTACCAAGGGATAAAAAGTAACTTAAATTTATTGACTATTTCTTTCAGAAGATAAATCAAATTGTCTACCTATTTAATTGTTTTTATTGCTACTTATATTTGGTTTATGTTCTGAAAATAAACGTAATGTATTGATTTATAAATAAAAATACACTGATTTAAAATCCCTCGGCCTTAAGGCTGTGCGGGTTCAAGTCCCGCCCTGGGCACCATGAGATTTTCCATTTTTTATCAATAAGTTAAGTCGTAAAAAGTTGCCCACTTGGCGCTGGCTTTTTAGCCCTAAAGTCGTTTTTCGTAATATTTTTGCCATTTTGCTGCCCATCTACTACAGGGACAACTTTAATTCTTCTATCGTATCTTGCGGTTTGCCCGACATTTTTATGGCCTGATATTGATTGTTTTTCGTATAAGTTCCCTTCCAAATCTGAAATACCTTTAGCTTTTAAATCATGAAAGGTGAAATCTAAATCTAGCTCTGGGTATTTTTCCTTTGCCTCTTTTTTCGCTTTCATCCATCGAGTATTAAAACCATCTCGCGTATATCGAGCACCTGAAGATTGATGCAGTACATATATACTGCTCATTCCTTCGTTCAATGGTAATTTCTTAGACAGTGCTATAATATTCTCTAGTCTTGGTGACCATGCTTTAATTTGTGAAATCCCAGTTTTACTTTGCTGAATTAATATTCCTTCCTCCAGTAATTGACTTTTCTTTAATGAAAGAATATCGGCTTGACGAGCACAGCAAAGATACGCTAACTCCATTGCGATCTGAACTATTGTCGGGGCTATTTTGTAAACTGCATTATATTCAGCATGGGTTACATATCGTGTACGAGCCGATTCTTTAAATTGACGGACACCTTTGCATGGATTACCTTTCACTAATCCCCGTTCATAACCGAATCGAAAAACCCGTGATATAAAAGCTTTTTTTCGATTAGCTTGTGTCCGGCTCTTTAAACCCCTCTTGTCCATATATCGTCTAATATGCTCGGGTTTAATATCATCAGAGTTTACTTTTCCAAAGACAGCAATAACTTTTTGAGAGTATTTTCGATAATCTTTTTGGGTTTCAGCGGCTAATTCCATAAAATCACCTGATGTAAAAAATCGCTTAATAAGCCCCTCAAAAAGAGATTCGTTACTGCGATTACTATTATAGGCTTCATACGCTGACCAAACTTGGGCTGGAGTTGCATTAAAACTACAGAGTCTTACCGTTCCGCCTGATCTGGGTCTGAATTCAAAAACGGATTTACCTCTACTAACACGCGGTGGTAACCAATTGTCAGCACTGTTTTTACGTTTTCGTCCCATTAATCTAAGGCTCCAAAATTAGGTTCGATATTTTTAGATATAGTTATTGCACTTCTTTGCTTCATAGGGGTATTAAAATGCGCCCATGTTGTACGTGGGCGACCATCGCGGCGAATTATAAAAAAGATCCCCGCTTCGCGTAAAATTTCGCATTGTTTAGATGGAATTTTATATCCGGTTAGCGATATGAGATCGGTATCGCTTATTACATCATTTTTGTTTTTCATGATATTAAAACCTTTATAAACTGATTTTCTTCAATAAGCCTGTTGCTCAATAGCAAAATTAATTATGACTTACAAAAAAACCAGCCGATGATGATAAAATAATCAATTTTTGCATTAAAAATAACCCATATAAGATTAAAAAATAAACTATTTTTGTATTTTTTAGATGTATCTAACTTGTTTTTATTTTAAGCAACTTTATTTCACTATTGAGCAATATGCTTAATGTTGGTATGAATAATTTGATTAGGTAAACTCAGGTGGGATAATGGTTATTCGCTCTAGGCTACTTTCTCAGGGTATCGATAAATATTCCTATATAAATCAAGAGTGCAGGCACTATCATGATGCCGATAACCAGTAGCTCTTGCCCACCTAAATGAATGTTTCCTAATTCGCCACGTTTAAACCTGATTTGCGGGTCAATGACGGCATCGGCATGTGCAATGTGACCAACTACCAATTCGAAGGCGAACGCTGCACTGATAAATACTAATGCCGTGATTAATAGTTTGATGATGTTAAGTTTCATTGCTTAACCTCCGGTATAATTAGCGTCTAGAAAGATATGTCTTCGTCTTCAAAATCAGTTTGATGAATAGCGTTACTATTTGGATGTTTAGTGGTTGGCAGATTCGGTCTACTTTGACTTTCCTGCGGTTTTCTTTCCTTCCGGTTGCCTAATATTTCAATGTCATTGACCAAAAATTCCGGTGTTATCCTTTGCTGACCGGATTTATCTGTCCATTTATTTTCCTGATAGACCGTGGTAACACGAACAAAAGTGCCTTTTTGTGCATGATTATTGATATATTCCGCTATTTGTTTAAATGCCTTGCAGTTTATCCATGTTGTGTCATCAATCCATTGACCACTGTTGTCTTTTCTTGATTTGCTGATATCGATTGAGAATACGGTGATGGGATTTTTATCCTGGGTATAGCGAATTTCTAATTTGCCGATGCGTCCGGTAAAGTTACACTGGTTTTGGTTTGCCATTTAAGCGACCTCTTTTATTTTAAGTGCTTCTTTTTTGGATTCGTAAATTTCTTGTGCTTTAGTTTGCTCTGGTGTATCTTTCAATGCCTTATAAGCCTCAGCAAATAATATTTGCAGTTCATTCATATTTTTTGTTTGGTTAACAGAATCAGTAAATAACATTAAATGTATTTCAGCCTGACTTCTGCCATCATTTAGCCATTCATTCAAGCGTTTACCTACATCCTCATTAATCACTATAAAATCAGCATTGCTAAACAATCCTGTTCTATCTTTACTTGCTGAGGCGGTATGTGTTTCATGGTTTAAATCTAAAACGGTGGTGAACTCATATTCTATACCGTCTCGTTGTTCTGATTTCATGCCGAGTTTATCGACTCTTTTCTTGCCATTTCCTTTATCCACTTGCGCCGTTTCTGTTTTACTACGCATTGTTGCAATAATGTTTATATTTGAACGGAGAATTGAATTGATAAATTTGTTATGTCTGGGCGTTATATTATTCCATGCTGACCAACTATTTCCTTTGTATTTGGTGCTTGTAATGGCATCCAATATTTCAAGGCATCCCCCTGTTCCGTTCCATTCATGCGTTATACTGTCAATAATAAGGTTGTCGTAGCTGGCTTCTTGTGCAATATTCATTGCCTGAATAAAGCGTTCAGGGGTGAAGGGTGGGTCAAGTTCAAGCACATCAAAATTAAAATAATTTGAATATAATGAAGCACTTCCTTTTTCAGTATCAATAACTGCTGTTTTGCCACCAAGCCCTTTAGCAATAGTGAGTGCGCCATAGGTTTTCCCTGAACCACTTGGTCCTGTTAAAGCGAGCCGGAGTTTTGCTTTTTTTCTCATTGCCTTGGTAAAATTCATTAAAATAGTTGCTGAATAGAGACTTGCGTTTTTTGTCACGCTATAGACAATAAAAAGAGGTTTAACTTAGAAAATAACGGTTTGAAATGATCAACAAAGAGCGGTTGTTACGAGATAATCGTTTATGTAAAGCAATCATTGGATTATCAGTCGAAGAATTGAAAAATTTAGCCGCTGAATTTTCAGCTTGTTATTTGATTTATCGGAAAAAGAATCGAAAAGATCACGAGCGGCAGATGGGTGCAGGGCAGAAAGGATTTATCCCAACCCCATTAGATAAACTGCTTTTTATTTTATTGTATTTAAAATGTTATCCGACCTATGATTTGCAAGGACTTCTTTTTGGTTTAGATAGAACACGGGTATGTCGCTGGGTAAAAATATTATTGCCGGTTTTAGAGATGACCTTGGGGCGAGAATGTGTTTTGCCCGCTCGTCAAATTCGCTCTGCTGAGGAATTTTTTCGCGCCTTTCCTGGAGTTAAAGACGTCTTTATTGATGGGACAGAGCGACCTGTCCAAAAGCCTAAGAATCTGCGTCGGCGAAAAAAAATGTATTCGGGAAAGAAAAGACAGACCACTCGAAAAGGGCTTATTATGACTGGCGAAACGAGGAAAATTGGATTTATCCCCATGATCAAAAATGGGCGCCGTCACGGTAAACGCTTACTCGATAAAGTATATTAGTCTTAACTTAATCTGACGATTTTGATTTAAAAAAGAGCGTTACCGGTTTTAATTAACATCATTAGATAATTAAATAAAAGGTAATTCTATGTATCAAACAAATAATCCTATCATAAACATAAAGTCGGGTTACTTAACCTCGCTGAAGAGCTTAATAACGTCTCAAAAGCCTGTAAGATTATGGGGGTATCCCGAGATACGTTTTATCGCTACCAGGAACTTGTTAACGATGGTGGGATAGACGCTTTAATTAATCAAAATCGACGGGTGCCTAACGTAAAAAATAGAGTAGATGAACAGATTGAAAGCGCTGTAGTTGAGTATGCGATTGAATACCCTGCACACGGTCAACACCGCAGTAGTAATGAACTAAGAAAAAAAGGCATTTTTGTTTCGGGGAGTGGCGTTCGCTCTATTTGGCTGCGTCATAATCTCGAAAATTTTACAAAACGCCTAAAAGCGCTTGAAGATAAAATCGCAACAGAAGGAATTATCCTGTCAGAATCACAAATCAGTGCTCTAGAAAAGAAAGCGCAAGATGATGAAGTCTGTGGTGAGATTGAAACAGCGCATCCAGGTTATCTGGGTTCACAAGATACTTTTTATGTCGGTCATTTAAAAGGCGTTGGTCGTGTTTATCAACAAACTTACATTGATACTTACAGTAAAGTCGTTCATTGTAAGCTTTACACAACAAAAAGCGCGATAACGGCGGCAGATTTATTAAATGACAAGGTTCTCCCTTTTTATTCCCAGCATGGGTTACCGGTGTTACGTATACTGACGGACAGAGGCAGTGAGTATTGTGGTAAAGTTGAACATCACGATTATCAAATTTATCTCGCTATCAATGATATTGATCATACAAAAACTAAAGCTCGTTCACCTCAAACTAATGGAATTTGTGAACGCTTTCATAAAACTGTATTACAAGAGTTCTATCAGGTGGCTTTTCGTAAGAAAATCTATAGGGCTTTAGATGAATTACAAGCTGATTTAGATAAATGGTTAGCGGAATATAATAACCAATGCACTCATCAAGGAAAAATGTGTTGCGGTCGAACTCCTATGGCAACTTTACACGATGGAAAACAACTTTGGAGAGAGAAAGATTTAAATCAAATTTAACCTGACAGATACTGTATAAATAACCGGCAACTGTCAGATTAAGTCTGAGCTACTACAAAGTATGAGTATTGCGGTGCGCCGTTTGATGCTCTGTTATAGTACTCCCATGGGTATCATTTTATAAATTCTCTTAAATGAACGGTTATTTTGGGTTCTGGTATTTCTACGCTGCAATCAAGCAAAGCCTGACCTTGCAAATGTCATGTAGGTCAAAAGCAATCAAATATATCGTTTTTATAGAATTATCGCTGTGATTATACAAATATATCTCTGCACAGTATTCTAATAATTCTTTGTTATCTCTTTTTTGAGTAGATATGAAGCAGACTCTACCGAATTTACCATGTTCCTTTCTAACCTTGTTGATATTATTAGATTCAAATTTAAACTCGTTTTTCACAAAATACAATAAATCATACGAATGTTCTTCTTTCACTTTAAGACCTCGAAGTTAATTATCTATACCAATGAATTATTTTCATCATCTCACCATGATAAATAACCTGCATCCCTGCTTTTATATGATCACGAGTTTCGCACAGGAATATAAAATTCCAGAAATGGCTTAAAAGCAATAGTTAATTTGCAAGTTACTAAAACGTATAAATTTGTTTAAATTACAATAAGTTGCTTTTAATTTATAAGATTTTGTCTATTTATATATTATGCTGAATTAAACTTAAAAATAGAGCGTTTTTTTATTGGTGGCGAAACTCGTGATGATGTAACGTTGTTCGGTATTCATGGACGTTATTCATAATATTTCTCCGGTTATTGATAAAATACTAGTGTAAAATTCTTAGCTTTATTGATTAAATGAATGCAAATGTTGATAAAAAAGTGATCATTTATGAATTATTTATGGTAGCATTGTTGGCGTTGTGTGTTAGTTAACAGCAACATTTTCCTTGGTGTTGGCCAGCCTTTGCGCTGGTCTTTTTTTTAGTGATGCGGAAATACCAAATAGCTGTCAATTTCTAGTGAATACTTTGGCTATTAGCAAATAACGATTTCAGATTGATACCGTATACCTGTAGCCATGATTCAGCAGGCCATGACTTTACCTGACCATAACGGATATCCGGTACTTCTTTAGCTTTCACCTTGTTCTCACGACACCATCGACGGAGTGGGGCAAATTTGTATTCTTTCCCTGTAGCATTCTTTACTGCTGTGATGGTGGCATATTTAACACTTTCTCCTAATCGTTCCGTGAGTTCCCTATTTTTACGTGTAGCAACACTGAATTTACCCATTGCAGAAGCTTCACGAGTGCGACTGATTTGTGATTTTGTCCTAATTGCTTCATCACGCTCACTACTTATTTTTTCTACTTGCTCGGTATAGCTAATCAGCATTTTTCGTAATTGTGCGGGATTATCTAACCACTCTGTTGTGTGGTAGCTCAGACTTGATCTAACAGTTACCGGTTATTTATACAGTATCTGTCAGGTTAAATTTGATTTAAATCTTTCTCTCTCCAAAGTTGTTTTCCATCGTGTAAAGTTGCCATAGGAGTTCGACCGCAACACATTTTTCCTTGATGAGTGCCTTGGTTATTATATTCCGCTAACCATTTATCTAAATCAGCTTGTAATTCATCTAAAGCCCTATAGATTTTCTTACGAAAAGCCACCTGATAGAACTCTTGTAATACAGTTTTATGGAAGCGTTCACAAATCCCATTAGTTTGAGGTGAACGAGCTTTAGTTTTTGTATGATCAATATCATTGATAGCGAGATAAAGTTGATAATCGTGATGTTCAACTTTACCACAATACTCACTGCCTCTGTCCGTCAGTATACGTAACACCGGTAACCCATGCTGGGAATAAAAAGGGAGAACCTTGTCATTTAATAAATCTGCCGCTGTTATCGCGCTTTTTGTTGTGTAAAGCTTACAATGAACGACTTTACTGTAAGTATCAATGTAAGTTTGTTGATAAACACGACCAACGCCTTTTAAATGACCGACATAAAAAGTATCTTGTGAACCCAGATAACCTGGATGCGCTGTTTCAATCTCACCACAGGCTTCATCATCTTGCGCTTTCTTTTCTAGAGCACTGATTTGTGATTCTGACAGGATAATTCCTTCTGTTGCGATTTTATCTTCAAGCGCTTTTAGGCGTTTTGTAAAATTTTCGAGATTATGGCGCGGCCAAATAGAGCGAACGCCACTTCCCGAAACAAAAATGCTTTTTTTTTAGTTCATTACTACTGCGGTGTTTGTAGTGGCATACTAAATTTGGCCACCTAAGTTGAGGTGATATGCTTACCTCATAATTTTTATAGGTGCCGAAATGAGTAAAATAATTACTGCTGAATTTAAATGTGAAACCGCCAAATTAGTCCTTGACCAAAATTACACCTACCAGGAAGCCGCGAAAGGCATGAACGTCAGTCTTTCAGCGATTAGCCGGTGGGTAAGAGCCCTTCGTTTAGAACGTCAAGGGAAAACATCGCCTGGTCTGCCATTAACACCTGAACAAATTGAGTTCAGAGAAATGAAGAAAAAAATCCACCGGCTGGAAATGGAGAATGACATCTTAAAAAAGGCTACTGCGCTCTTAATGTCCGACTCACTGAAAAATTTTCGGTAGTTGAAAAGCTAAGAGTGCTTTATCCGGTGAAAACTTTGTGTCGTATTTTTAATGTTCACCGAAGCAGTTATCGCTATTGGTGTCGGCCTAAGGAGCCAGATATTGAGCGGACGATAAAACGTAGCCTAGTCAGCGAAGCGTGGAACGTTAGTTGTAGTGGTCAACTAAAATTGGCCACCCTACCTGACTGTTCACGGAACAGTCGCTCTGATTCGTTTGGCGTTAATCCACCGTTATACCAGTGAGGTCTTATATCGCTATAGTAGTGGGTTATGTAGCGAATAATAAGCGTGTTGCTTAATAGTGAAATAAGGGTATTTCGGTGATTGAAGTAAATTTTAGGCTGTTCTGAGATGGAAATTCCAAAGACCGGCACTAAGGAGTAAAAAGGTATCATCAATAAAGGGTCTACGATTCCGTAAAATTTGGGTCATACAACCGAGGCGCTTGATACCCGCGATGGCGTGTTCAACCGTAATACGGATGCCCGAGATTATTTTATTTTCTTGTTTTTGTTCAGGCGATAAAGGTCTTTTTCGAGTTCCTTTTTTTGGGATTTGTGTATTAGGATGCTGTTTATCTATACCTTGAAAACCGGTATCGGCCCAGATGGTTACCTCAGGGGGAATATGGCGAATTATATCGACTTTATCGAGTAAGCGTTTATCGTGACGGCGCCCATTTTTGATCATGGGGATAAATCCAATTTTCCTCATTTCGTCAGTCATAATAAGCCCTTTTCGAGTGGTCTGTTTTTTCTTTCCCGAATACATTTTTTTTCGCCGACGCAGATTCTTAGGCTTTTGGACAGGTCGCTCTGTCCCATCAATAAAGACGTCTTTAACTCCAGGAAAGGCGCGAAAAAATTCCTCAGCAGAGCGAATTTGACGAGCGGGCAAAACACATTCTCGCCCCAAGGTCATCTCTAAAACCGGCAATAATATTTTTACCCAGCGACATACCCGTGTTCTATCTAAACCAAAAAGAAGTCCTTGCAAATCATAGGTCGGATAACATTTTAAATACAATAAAATAAAAAGCAGTTTATCTAATGGGGTTGGGATAAATCCTTTCTGCCCTGCACCCATCTGCCGCTCGTGATCTTTTCGATTCTTTTTCCGATAAATCAAATAACAAGCTGAAAATTCAGCGGCTAAATTTTTCAATTCTTCGACTGATAATCCAATGATTGCTTTACATAAACGATTATCTCGTAACAACCGCTCTTTGTTGATCATTTCAAACCGTTATTTTCTAAGTTAAACCTCTTTTTATTGTCTATAGCGTGACAAAAAATGCAAGTCTCTATTCAGCAACTATTTTAATGGCTGACTGAGCAGTACTAAAGCTTTGGTAGCCAGTCGTTGGCACCCATTCGGTCTTCAGACTACGGAAGAATCGTTCCATCGGACTATTATCCCAACAATTCCCTCTGCGACTGATACTTTGGGTCATCTGATAACGCCACAATGCCTGCCTATACTGACGACTGGTATAATGACTTCCCTGATCACTATGGAACATCACCTGTTTGGGATGCCCACGTAGTTCCCAAGCCATTTGTAGTGCTTTGGCGGTTAATTCTGAGTCTGGTGCAAATGACATTGCCCAGCCCACCGGTTTTCGGGCAAACAAATCCAATACCACAGCCAGATAGGCCCATCGTGAGCCTGTCCAAATATAGGTTACATCGCCGCACCAAACCTGGTCAGGCTTTGTAACAGCGAACTGCCTATTGAGCAGATTTGGAATATCAATACGTTCATTTCCACCGCGGTTGTATTTATGTTTTCGCTCTTGGCAACTGACGATGATTAATTCTTTCATCAACTTACCCGCTAACCACCGCCCAAGTTTCACGTTGTGTGTATTGGTAACCATCGTGGCGATAGTCCTTGCGCCAGCAGAGCCGCCACTAACGTTCCACGCTTCGCTGACTAGGCTACGTTTTATCGTCCGCTCAATATCTGGCTCCTTAGGCCGACACCAATAGCGATAACTGCTTCGGTGAACATTAAAAATACGACACAAAGTTTTCACCGGATAAAGCACTCTTAGCTTTTCAACTACCGAAAATTTTTCAGTGAGTCGGACATTAAGAGCGCAGTAGCCTTTTTTAAGATGTCATTCTCCATTTCCAGCCGGTGGATTTTTTTCTTCATTTCTCTGAACTCAATTTGTTCAGGTGTTAATGGCAGACCAGGCGATGTTTTCCCTTGACGTTCTAAACGAAGGGCTCTTACCCACCGGCTAATCGCTGAAAGACTGACGTTCATGCCTTTCGCGGCTTCCTGGTAGGTGTAATTTTGGTCAAGGACTAATTTGGCGGTTTCACATTTAAATTCAGCAGTAATTATTTTACTCATTTCGGCACCTATAAAAATTATGAGGTAAGCATATCACCTCAACTTAGGTGGCCAAATTTAGTATGCCACTACACTGTGACTTCTCTCAACGCATACCAGATAGCATTATTCCATGCATCCCTGAAACGAAAGTTTTGAGTCATGAGAGCGATGATACGAGCGAGATTTTGAGTATCTTTATTACTGAACTTCTCGTGAGCTTCGGGTTGGTATTTTGGTGCAGTGTGAAGTTCTGCTTCCATGCGATTGAATTCGGCAATGTAGACTTCCTTGAACTGCGCTGCCTTTTTGCCTGTGAATCCCATGACCAAGAATACGAAGCCGTCTTTGGTCATTTCGTAGTATTTAGATTCTCGAATTACTGCACCTGCCTTGATTTTTTCTACGTGGGCTGAAAAGTTAGCCGACGCAAATTCAACTGAACATTCTAAAGTTTCAATTTTTTGGATTACATTTTTATGCAATTTACCGAAGTAATCTGCAACGTCTTGAGAGGTAGTAATAGCTTTGCCATTATGAACAGTAACTTTTGGATTAATAGTAGATAATTGAAATGTCATAAGACCTCCGATGGTTTTCTAAATTTACTCACCACCGTTGAGGTCAATCTTGGGTGGTGAACTGAACAGGGTTGACCTTACCGGGAAAACCAACCGGCCAGCTTTTCAGCTGCCCCATCCAGCCCACCATTGAATGTAGCTAGATTACGACATTAAAAAAACACGCTCGCGGCGTGCATATGTCGCGGCTTTCTCTGCGAGAGGTCAATCCCGACATCTGATTTATCAGATGCAAGTAAACTATAGCGCATGATTTCTTTTTTCGTCAATGGGTATTTTGTGGTTATAATTGCGTGGTAATGGGTTATTAGCTCAGTTACTAGAGCAGTGGAATCTTAATCCATCGGTCGCAGGTTCGAACCCTGCATAGCCCACCATTGGTTGTTATTCACACTCGTTCGCTTGTTGCTGCTTCCATCTCGGCAACAGGAGTTTCCTCACATTTTTTAATTATCTTCTCATTCTATCGAAAAGATTCAACCTGTTTATCATGGTAGAATGATTTATCGGGAGGTATCTCTATACTCCTTAACTTTTAGTAACTAACTTTCACGTGCATTTTAAGTGTACTTTGAAGTCCAATGATTGTCATATCGAAGTCAGCTTAATTTTTATAACTTCCTGTTTTTAAAGTTATTGTCCTACTGCTGACCAGGTAAATTTGGTGGAGCTGGCGGGATTTGAACCCGCGTCCGAAATTTCTACATCCTCGGTACTACATGCTTAGTCTAGCCTTTACATTCGCCAGCTAGCTGTGGACAGACACACTACTAACAGACTAGCCTGATTAAGTTTAACGCTTCAACCCCAGGCTAGGCATCCACGCGATCACTTTTAGGTTTGACCTCTCTTGATCCCCGTCCTAAGAGCGGAGGCTAGGGAGAGAGGGCTCTGCGCAGGTTATTAAGCTGCCAGTGCGTATTTATCGTCGTTTGCGACTATTTTTTTGCGGCTTTTTACGAGGCCAACCGCCCCTCGGCATGCACCTTGGGTTTCGCAAATCCCGTCGAATCCAGAATCAGCCCCAAGTTGATTACTTCAATTATATCAGAAAAAAACTTAATAATGCTAGCACTTAGGTCATTATCGACCTGCGTTTTTCATAATTCTCGCTTTGTCTAACTTCCATTCGCGATCTTTAATGTCAGAACGCTTGTCGTGCTCTTTTTTACCCTTGGCGACACCAATTTTGACTTTACACCAGGCACTTTTCCAGTAAAGGGATAATGCTACCGCTGTGTGGCCTTCGCGATTGATTTTACCAAATAGCGAATCTAGTTCACGCTGATTTAGCAATAACTTTCGGGTGCGCATTGGATCACAAACCACATGGGAGGAGGCTACATTTAGCGGGGTAATTGTTGCACCAAAAAGATAAGCTTCATCCTCTTTCAGTAAAACATAACTGTCGCTAATATTAGCTTTACCTGCGCGTAGTGCTTTGACTTCCCAACCCTGCAAAGCTAAGCCCGCCTCAATTTCTTCACTGATGAAGTATTCATGGCGTGCTCTTTTATTTAACGTAATCGTTGCCGAACCGGACTTGTGTGCTTTTTTCTTTGTCATAATTGGCGATTATACTGTATGTATAAATAAATGGCACGGTAAGGATCTATTATTTGGTGTTAAGTGAGCATTTATTAGACTAAGTTGTCGTGCAGAATTTTTATTTAACACGAGTTTCGCACAAAACTAATTTGGGTACGCTAATAAAACACGGATGTGCTCAGCAATAGCATTTTTGATTATTGATTACATGCCAATTTTGTTGATAAAGAGTTATTTTTTCAGATATACGACGTTTATGTTGTTCAAACCACGCAGAAATAGCGAGAAAAATTGATTTCTTTGCACTCGGCTCGTGCGAGCCTGACAGCGTTCAATACCACAATTTTGTTTAACTTCTCGATGATAAACTTCAACAGACCAACGGGCATCCATGATAGATTTGACGTATTGACGGGTGGGATTGTCTTAGTTTGTTACTATGTAATCAATATGGCCGTTTTTGGCTGTAAATTTGAAAACAGTCACCCAACCGTAGCCTCGTAAGTGTATTGGAATTCCTTCTTTTGAGATGTCTAACTTGTTCAGTTGTTTGTTATGGTTAACAATCCTGTTTTTCCTCAGCATGGTTACCCAGACCCAACCATGAGAGCGAATTGATTTCAAATTATCCAGGCTAGAATACCAGGCATCCATCACTACCGCTTCTGGTATGATCCCTCTTTTTTTAGCAAGAGTGAGCATTTCGGAAAAGTGCGTGTTTTTTGTTTTTCCATCAGAATCACGAGTTTCGCAATCTCCAAAAAAGAAGTATAAATTTAAAAACAAGAAAAAATTAGGGTGTTCATATTTTGTCCGGTTATCCATGCATTAAAAATATCTATAAAACATTCTTACAAGTAAGCAGTGTAAGATACTCTGGTTTGGCGTTATCAGAAGTAAGCCCATCTGTAGTAGCTCAGACTTAATCTGACAGTTACCGGTTATTTATACAGTACCTGTCAGGTTAAATTTGAGCTACTACATGAAAGCTGAGTAGAATCGTCTACGACGCTTACTACCGTTATTCAGCAAAATTTCATGCATTTTTGGCTCCAAGTCTTTACAAAAATCATCCATCAGGCAATAAAGTTCAGTAAGATTTTTCATAATTGTTTAACAATGCTCTACTCTTTAACCAGATTGTTAGAGTATTTTAACGAAATATGCGCATTAAATTATTTGAATAGCAAGACTTTTACTTTATTTCTTATCCCGAACTCAGGTTATAGATATTTTTAATGCATGGATAACCGGACAAAATATGAACACCCTAATTTTTTCTTGTTTTTAAATTTATACTTCTTTTTTGGAGATTGCGAAACTCGTGTTTAAGTGTATATCAATGTTATTATTGTTTTTGATTTATTTGACGAGAATGGTTATGCCGCAAATTAGTCGATCTGCATTAGTGCCTTATAGTGCGGAGAAAATGTACAATTTAGTTAATGATGTAGATTCATATCCACAATTTTTACCAGGTTGTGTGGGCAGTCGGGTGCTGAATCATGTTAATAATGAAATGACTGCGTCGGTTGAGGTTGCTAAAGCGGGTATTAGTAAAACTTTTATTACGCATAATATATTGCAAAATAATAAGAGTATTCAAATACAGTTGGTAAAGGGGCCATTTCATAAATTAATGGGTAATTGGTTATTTACACCTTTAAATGAAAATGCCTGTAAAGTTGAATTATGCCTTGATTTTGAATTTACCAATAAATTGATTGAGTTGGCTTTTGGTCGAATTTTTAAAGAGCTGGCTGGAAATATGGTGCAAGCTTTTACTCAACGTGCTCACGAGGTTTATCGTGGTTGAAATAAATATTGAAGTGGTTTATGCATTGCCAGATAGGCAATTTTTGTTGCACGTCAAGCTAGCGGAAGGTGCGAGTGTTGAAGAGGCAATTATGCAATCAGGTATTTTGTCGCTTCGAGATGACATTGAATTGAGTAAAAATAAAGTCGGTATTTATAGTCGACCTGCTAAATTATCTGATATCTTATCTGATGGTGATCGGGTTGAAATTTATCGTCCATTACTTGCTGATCCGAAAGAGATACGTCGTAAACGGGCAGAAAAAGCCAAACAAAAATCTTAATAACCTATTTGTAATGAGGCAGGTTGACCGCCAATTTAGATGTCGCCTAATTGGCGGTCTATTGATATTTATTTAAATAAATATCAATAACTTTATGTAGCATCTACATAAGTGTTGATGCTTTTTGTGCTGCTAAGGTATCGTTATTTTTGATGTCGACTAAAATCCCATTGCGATCAAAAGTGAGTGTTAGTGTTTGCTGTTTAACCTTTTCATGTCTAGGCTGTTGACGGAAAATATAATACCAAACTTGCTGGCCAAACGGTTCCTTTAGCATTGGTGTTCCTAATGTATAGGCTACTTGCTGTTGCGTCATTCCTTTTTGGATTTTTGCAACATCACTGGCAGAAAGATAGTTGCCTTGATTAATGTCAGGACGGTAAACAAGCCGTTCTGCTATAGAACAACCCGCTGTAAAAACAACAACAGACATAACAGCAGCAATTAACAGTTTACAACGCATGGTTATATATTCCTTTAAGAGTCAGAATATCGATAATAATCGACATTGATGAAATTGAAAACCTTTCCTCATTTTTCTATGACCTATACTATACAATAAAGTTGAAGATGTTTTTAAGCAGCAAGTAGATCTTTTGCGCTAGCCAGGATGTTTTTTGTTACTTCACTACCACCCAGTAAACGGGCAATCTCTTGTAAGCGAGTTTTTTTATCTAATAATTGCATTTGTGTTTCTGTTTCACAGCCATTAGTCTGTTTACTCACATAAAAATGGTGATGCCCACAGGCTGCAACTTGAGGTAAATGGGTAACACATATAACTTGAGTTGAATTGCTTAATTCACGTAACAATTTTCCAACCACCGCGGTGGTAGCACCGCTAATACCCACATCAACTTCATCAAAAATAAGTGCAGGAGTATCCATTTTTTTGGCTGTAATGACTTGTATGGCCAGCGCGATGCGTGAAAGTTCTCCACCTGAAGCAACTTTTATTAATGCTTGATGTGGTTGCCCAGGATTGGTTGTCACGTTGAACTCTACTTGGCTTGCTCCATCAATTTGTAAATGTTCAGGATTAAAATTTACATCAACCGTAAAATAGCCATGAGGCATTGAAAGTTGATGCATACTGTTGGTGATTAATTGACTTAATTCACTGGCATATTGTTGCCGTATTTGATGGAGTTTGCCGGCTATTTCTAATGCATATTGATGTTGAACTTCGACCTGACTAGTTAAGTGGTCACAATCATCTTGTTGCTGATTTAGTTTTTCTTGTTCCGCCAGTAGTTGTTGGTGTAATTCAAACAATAATTCGGGCGCAACCCGATGTTTACGGGCTAAATTGACATATTTCGCGATGCGATGTTCTAATTCGAATAGTTGGTTAGGATCTAGCTCCGTTCGATCACCATAATGACGCAATTCATTACTCACTTCATTAATTTGGATCGATGCCTCTTCAAGCATATCAAGTAAATGACTGAATTGATTACTAACAGAAGCAAGCTCATTAATTTTTTGCTTTGCATGATTTAGCATACTGATAATATTTTGTTCATCATTGTCATTAAGAATTTGTAATGCATTTTTACTTAAGGAAAGAAATTGTTCACGATTAGCTAGCTGTTTATGCTCTTGCTCTAATTTTTGATATTCATCAGCTTGCGGTATCAGTTCACCCAATTCTTTAAGATGATATTCAATAAGTTGTTGGCGCGACAGACGTTCAGTTGCTTGTTGTTGAAATTTTGTTAATTCTTGGCATCTTTGATGCCAATTTTTCCAGGCCGATTTCATTTCAGCCAAGAGAGCGGTTTGGTTTGCGTAAGTATCCAATAGAAATTTTTGATGCTGATTATCTAATAATAATTGGTGAGCGTGCTGGCCATGTATTTGAATAAGTAACGTCCCTAGTTCGCGCAATTGTGATAAGGGAACCGCTGTGCCGTTAATAAAACCACGTGATCGTCCATCAGCAGTGATGGTTCTGCGTAGCAAGCATTCATTATGGTTATCTAACTGATAATTTTTAAGCCAATCTTGTGCTGAAGGAGTATCAGTAAGAGAAAAATAGGCACAGATATCGGTACGAGAAGCACCAGGGCGAACAATATTGGTATCCGCTCGGTTGCCTAAACATAAACCTAATGCATCAATTGCAATTGATTTGCCAGCCCCTGTTTCACCGGTAATAGCACTCATACCAGGATGGAAATCAATTTCTAGTTTGCGGACAATGGCAAAATTATTGATGGTTAATTGAATAAGCATGTGCTTCTCCTGTATATAAAAACATAATTGTTAATAAGCACAGTATAAACTAGTTTTTTATACAGTGAAGTAGTAATTAAAAATAATCAAAAGGTTTTCTTTAACCAGCCTAATTTTGAACTTAATGTATTGAAATAATTATAATCTTTTGGGTGGATGAGATTAAGTTTTTTATTACTTCGTTTGATTAAGACTTCATCATCATCTTGAATAGGTAAAATAATTTGGCTGTCACAGCTGATTTCATAATTGATGTTTTTTTGTCTAAATTTTAATTTAATACTACTATCGCTGCTGATGACTAATGGGCGCGATGAAAGGGTGTGAGAGAACATAGGGACTAGCGCGATAGCCTCAAGATTTGGGGTGAGTATCGGGCCACCGGCAGAGAGTGAATAAGCGGTTGAGCCAGTTGGTGTAGTAATAATTAGTCCATCGGAACGTTGAGAAAAGGCAAAGCGATCATCAATATAAACTTCAAATTCAATCATGTGAGCCACTTTGCCAGGGTGCAAAATGACTTCATTAATTGCCGTACTCATGCGAGGTTTGTGATTTTTTTTGCTGATTTGAGTTTTCAGTAAGAAGCGTTGTTCTTCATAGAAATGGCCAGCTAATACTTCTGTTAGCTGTTGTAGCGCGTTATCTGGCCCAAGATCAGTTAAAAAACCAAGGTTACCGCGATTGATGCCAATAACTTTATTTTCATAGCGTGATAGAACACGAGCAGCGCTGAGCATATTACCGTCACCACCAATAACAATAATTAAATCAGCTGTTTTACCAATTTCTGTTAATCCACCAATGGTGGCATTTTTTAGTTTAAGCTGTTGAGCAATTTGTCGTTCAACAATAACTTTGTATTTTTGCGCTCGTAGCCAATTATAAAGTTGTTCATGAGTTGCCAATGCCTCTGGATGTCGAGGATGACCAACAATACCAATATATTTAAATAATGTTTTTTTTGCTGCTTTTCCGGTCAGCATGGTTTATTTCCTCTTACAAGTTGGCGTGTTCTCTTGAACACGAGTTTCGCACCAATAAAAAAACGCTCTATTTTTAAGTTTAATTCAGCATAATATATAAATAGAAAAAATCTTATAAATTAAAAGCAACTTATTGTAATTTAAACAAATTTATACGTTTTAGTAACTTGCAAATTAACCATTGCTTTTAAGCCATTTCTGGAATTTTATATGCCTGTGTGAAATTCGTGTTGAATCCCAAACTTTTATCCCCATAATAAGCTAATAATCTGGATTAATGCTAAAAAGAATGTGGAGATACTCATGAGTAGTAAAGATCATAAAGTGCATGGTGAACAAGCCTCTAAACAAAAACAATTAAAAAAATCACAAAAAAATGAGGCAAAAGAACAAGCAATTGAGACCGAACAACCAGTGAGTTCTACTGAAGAAGTATTAATTGATCCACGTATTACTGAATTAGAGCAGCAGTTGCTTGAAGCGCAAAAACGTGAATGTGAAGCGTTGCTACGTGCTAAAGCTGAAGTGGAAAATATTCGCCGCCGTACTGGGCAAGATGTTGAAAAAGCACATAAGTTTGCCCTAGAGCGGTTTGCAAATGAGTTGTTACCCGTTATTGATAATTTGGAAAGAGCAATCGAACTTGTTAATCGAGAAAATGCTGAATCGATGTCAATGCTTGAAGGACTTGAATTAACTTTAAAATCTTTTCTAGCTACTGTTGGCAAATATGGTATTAAGGTGGTAGCGGAGAAGAATGTTGCTTTCAATCCAGAACTGCATCAAGCCATGACGATGATCGATTCAGAAGAACATGAACCTAATCAAGTTATTGATGTTATGCAGAAAGGTTATACTTTAAACGGTCGTTTACTGCGCCCGGCGATGGTGATTGTGTCAAAAGCAAAATAAACTGAAATAATGCCACCCATATGGTGGTGGCATTTAGTTTATTGTTCTGGAACGATCGGTGTCCAGTCTATGGGACTTAATCCTTGTTTTATGAGTATTTCATTGGTTTTGGAAAAATGTCTGCATCCAAAGAAACCTCTATGGGCCGAGAGTGGTGAAGGATGGGGCGCTTTAAGCACAAAATGTTTTTGGTTATCGATAAATTGGCCTTTTTTCTGCGCATTGGATCCCCACAATAAAAAAACCACGCCAGCACGGTGTTGATTAATTGCCGCAATAACCTTATCCGTAAATGTTTCCCAGCCAAGATGGGCGTGGGAATGAGCTTTGCCTTGTTCAACTGTTAAAACCGTGTTTAATAATAATACCCCTTGTTGTGCCCAACTGACGAGATAACCATGATTAGGGTATTGGAAATCGGCAATGTCTTTTGCCAATTCTTTGTACATATTAACCAGTGAAGGCGGTGCAGGAATACCTGGCCGAACTGAAAACGAGAGTCCGTGCGCTTGATTAGGACCATGGTAAGGATCTTGTCCTAGGATCACAACTTTTACTTCGCCGAGTTCGGTGTAACGGAAAGCATTGAAGACATCTTTTTGTGGTGGATAGATTGTTGTGCCATGTTGACGTGCTTTGGCAACATAAGCCAGGGTGTTACGGAAGTAATCTTGTTCTTTTTCTAGGCCGATGACATCGTGCCAGCTGGGCAAAGAGGGCATAACCATTCCTTTAGGTTTTGATTAATATCATGTTTAACTTAACATCTACGTTATATGAGGTAAATTTTAAAACGGAAATCGCTTATTTTTCATTCTATATTTTCATATTAAAAATATTTTCTAAAAAATATGAATTTTTTTAAATGAAAAATTGATTTAAAACAGTAATCTGTCGATAATATTATTAATAACGCTTTGAAATTATTGATTAATGTCAATGAATTGATGATATTTAATTGATCTATATTTTATAGAAATAATGGTTATAGCAAATAGCCAATTTGAAAATAATTTCAAATTGTTATTTCAATCTTGATGGTTAGCAAATTGAATCGCACTTAAGGTGAGGAGTAAAAGCCATCCGTTATTGCTAAAGGGAGATAGAATCGGTTTATTGGAACTGTTGCAGGTCGAATTTTCATCAGATAGTGTGTTTTTTCATCTAACACCCTAATTTTAGAGACATTAACCCTAGGTTTAGCTGAGTAACCCTCGTTTTTTCTCCAGGTTATCCAGTCTTTCTGACAACAATTTCGTTGCCTGTTTGCCAGCCTGGGCGCTGGTAAAAAATAGCCTGTCGCCACACAGAATACATTTGCGCAGAAACCCTTTCATCAGCACGGCAAAATCAGGTTTCTCCGGTTTTTTACGCGCCGTCATCTCCAACGCCTTATACACCTTCGGCAATAGCACGCCCCTTTTGTGATTCGACAAAAAACCGTAGTAACGCACTATCTTAAAATGCCTCGCCGGAATATGGCTAATATAACGCCTAATCATCTCTTCCTGAGGCAGGGTCTACTGCCGGTGCTGCCCAGTCCGGTGGTCATATAGCTAGGCGACTTAATTTTGATTACAAGGTGTGTTATGAGTTATACAATTGATTTTCGACGTAAAGTAATATCTGTAAGGAAAGCCGAAGGTTTAACAATTCGAGAAACTGCGAAACAATTCCGTATTGGAAAAGCGTCTTTATAGCTAGGCGACTTAATTTTGATTACAGCATATGTATTAAAAACAGGTCATCGATAGTGCATCCTGTTTCCATCTTTTTACGTTTAGCTTGAGACCATTTATGTTCTATAGGATTTAAATCTGGTGAATACACAGGCAAATATTCTATCTGGTGTCCTGCGTTTATAATTGCCTGTTCAATATTCTTACCTTTGTGAAAGCTAGCGTTGTCCATAAAAATAACAGAATTTTCAGGAAGTTCTGGGAGCAATATTTTTGTGATCCAAACATAAAAAACATCACGATTAATATTGCAATCAAATAATCCGATAGCAAAAAGGGTTGTTCCCAATAAAGCGCCAATAACATTTGTTCTTCCCTTAGCACCCCAGTTTTTCAGGCCAAAACAACGGTGACCTTTTGGGGAATAGCCGTGAGTTCGTGGAGTGTCATGTGAAAAACCACTTTCATCAATAAAAACAACAGATTTATCTTTTTTTTCATACTGTTGTCTTTTTTGCTGATGTGCCAGCCTGTCGCTTTCGTTGGTTTTTGGATGGAATAGAGTTTTTTTTATAGGTTAATCCCAGCTTTTTAAGGGATTGCCAAATAGTCTTTTTACAAACACCGAATCGCTCTGCCCGTTCCTTTTGGTAAGCATCTGGATACTGTTCCACATCTTTTGCTAAAGCATTTTTATCGAGCTTCCTCTTACGTGGCGTTGAATTTTTTGGCTCTGGTCGTTTAAGCCAACGTACTAAAGACGCTTTTCCAATACGGAATTGTTTCGCAGTTTCTCGAATTGTTAAACCTTCGGCTTTCCTTACAGATATTACTTTACGTCGAAAATCAATTGTATAACTCATAACACACCTTGTAATCAAAATTAAGTCGCCTAGCTATATTACGGTTAACAATCCGATTTTTTCTCAGCGTAGTTACCCAAACCCAACCATGAGAGCGAATTGATTTCAGATTATCCAGGCTAGAATACCAAGCATCCATCGCTACCGCTTCAGGCTTGATCCCTCTTTTTTTAGCAAGTGCGAGCATTTCGGAAAAATGCGTATTTTTTGTTTTTCCATCGGAATCTTTATCATAAATACGATAATCAATAGGAATTGATTCAACAGTTGTTAGATTATGCCAAAGTAAATTAACTAAACCTATGCCAGCAATAACATCATGTTCGTTACCTGAATACTGACACGAGTTTCGCACCAATAAAAAAACGCTCTATTTTTAAGTTTAATTCAGCATAATATATAAATAGACAAAATCTTATAAATTAAAGCAACTTATTGTAAGTTAAACAAATTTATACGTTTTAGTAACTTGCAAATTAACCTTTGCTTTTAAGCCATTTCTGGAATTTTATATGCCTGTGCGAAACTCGTGACTGATAATGAACCATCTCTATTTTTTTACTACGTGTTTTGGCAATCAATGTATCATCGGCAATTAGTACGCAAGGGCTTTTTTTGTCTATAGATGTTTCAACTAATCTCCACAGGTCTTTAGGTCGAAAACACCTGCTTTTTAGCCATCGACTAATAGTTGTCATGAGACAAAGGTGATGGGCTTACTTCTGATAACGCCAAACCAGAGTATCTCACACTGCTCACCTGTAAGAATGTTTTGTAGATATCTTTAATGCATGGATAAACTGACAAAATATAAACATCCTAATTTTTTTTGTTTTGAACTTTATACTTCTTTTTCGGAGCTTGCGAAACTCGTGTTGAAGAACAGCTCACGCCATACACCATGTTTACTATCCAAACCGCCCCGGGTGACGGAGACATGGATATGCGGATGTTGATTGAGCTGTCTGCCATAAGTGTGCTTCGAATTTGGAGATCGACATGGTTATTGGAATTCAGATTACTAAGGCAGCTAATACAGCACTATTAAATTCCTTTTGGTTATTAGACGACGAAAAAAATGAAGCTCGCTGTATTTGCGCTAAAACTGCTTTTAATGAAGGACAAATTGTTGTCAAGGAGTTGTTAGGTTCGTTTGAATATCGTGGAATTCTCCTTGAGGTTAAACCGCAGGTGTTAGTAGAAGGCGGACAACATTTAAATGTTAATGTTCTGACTCGGGAAACATTAGAAGATGCGATTGAAAATCCAGAAAAATATCCTCAATTAACCATTCGTGTTTCAGGCTATGTATGCGGTGCGTTTTAATTCTTTAACCCTGGGCAGCAACGCGATGTTATTACGCGTACTTTTACGCAAAGTTTATAATAAAATAGTGCTCAATTAATTTTCGTTATTTCACCAAATAAATCAATAAATGGTTTAAATATTTCACGAGTTTCGCACCAATAAAAAAACGCTCTATTTTTAAGTTTAATTCAGCATAATATATGAATAGATAAAATCTTATAAATTATAAGCTATCAAATAAAAACATAAAACTGAAATATCAATAAGTTATAAAAATATAGCTCATTTAATATACGCATTTAAACGTAAAAACAAGCGATTTCACTCACTATAAATCAATTACTTACAACTTATAGTGAGTTCTAATTTTAGCTGAAATCTCAGTTTTAATTCACCCTTTTTAAATTCCCAAATAACCTTAATCATTCGTTTAACTAAGAATATAAAATACCCATTGACGAAAGAAGAAATCATGCGCTATAGTCTCTATCAGGTGCTTGAAACCACCTTCTACGAGCGGATATCCGCACCCGACAGTCTAGCGGTTTTTTTACGTCCATAGATTATGGTCGGGTAGCGAACAGAAAATACAAAACCCTGAAAAGGGGAAAACTGTTGGCCGTCTCGTAGCGGGTTTCAAGTACCCGACCGCCCTACTGAAACTAGGGTTTTATAAATCTACGAGGACGTAAAATATGAATAGTCAAATAACAACCATTCCTAATGTATTTATTCACGATGGGAAAGCTATAACTACCTCTCGCCAAGTAGCTTCATATTTTGGTAAACAGCATTTTCATGTCATTGAAAAAATCAAAAATCTAGAATGCTCTGAGCAATTCTTAACCATCAACTTTTCGAGGGTTCCGTTTGAACATAACGGAAATGTATACGAAGAGTACGAAATGACTAAAGATGGCTTCGTATTCTTGGTGATGGGATTTACAGGCAAGAAAGCAGCGCAATTCAAGGAAGCCTACATTGCTGAATTCAACCGCATGGAATCAAAACTTCACTCTGCACCAAAATACCAACCTGAAGCACATGAAAAGTTCAGCAACAAAGATACCCAAAATCTCGCTCGTATCATCGCTCTCATGACTCAAAACTTTCGTTTTAGAGATGCATGGAATAATGCCATCTGGTATGCATTACGAGAAGTCACCGGTATCCCCTCACCTTATTCGATGGAAGTACGACTAGTTCCTTCTATCGCTTCTGAGTGTGAGCGTATTTGGCATGTAACAGAGCATTTACAAGATGTCATAGCGGATGCAGAGAAAACAGCGATTAAACGAATTATCCGCAAACGTGAAAATGCAGATAGAGTTATTGCTGAAATAGAAACTTTGTTATCTCAGGCTACACAGGATAACCAGCTAATGCTAAATGTTGCACTCTCAGGTTGGCATAAAGCGGAATTGACTCACTTCCTCCAGCGCTGCTAATATGATGCCCCTGTGATGGGGCTGTTTGTTTAAGGTTAAGGTGAATAATGTTCAAAGAAAATCAAAGCTACCAAAAAGCGGTTAATTCCACCCAGCAAAGATAGTGAAGTCTGGATGGCAAGGTTGGCAAATGGCACGGGCGACGCTTGGCGATTTCGAGACGGTGTGAGGCTGAGAGAAAGGCAAAAGAAACTGGTGCGGTGTTGGAAAAACGTAGCAAATACCGATTTAGTCCGAGTCATTGAAAAATGCCCCTAAGCAATAGGGGCGTCATGTTAAAGCTGGACCACTAAATAAATAACTTTTTCAATATAGCTTTTATTTGAGCAAATACAAATTGCTATTAACGATAATTGAAGATATCAAATGGCTAAAAAATTCACCCCAACGCCCCATGATGCGGTATTTAAGCAGTTTTTAAGTGAAAAAGAGACCGCTAAAGATTTCTTTGATATCTGGCTACCGGATGAGATTAAGGCACTGTGTGACTTAGATAGCCTCAAAGTGGAATCTGGCTCATTTGTTGATAGTGAGATGAAAAACTACCAGAGTGATATCCTGTATTCTGTCAAAACAGAAAAGGGACAAGGTTATCTCTATTTGCTGATTGAACACCAATCAACCCCTGACAAGCTCATGACATGGCGACTCATGCGCTACAGTATGGCTGCCATGCAAAAGCATTTAGAGGCTGGTCATAAAGAGTTGCCGCTGGTTTTTCCCATCCTGTTTTATTGCGGTGAGAAAAGCCCTCATCCGTATAGTACAGACTGGCTAGACTGCTTTAGTGGCAGAGATATTGCCGAAAAGATATACACCAAACCGTTTAAGCTAGTCGATGTCACCACGCTTGATGTGTAGTGGCATACTAAATTTGGCCACCTAAGTTGAGGTGATATGCTTACCTCATAATTTTTATAGGTGCCGAAATGAGTAAAATAATTACTGCTGAATTTAAATGTGAAACCGCCAAATTAGTCCTTGACCAAAATTACACCTACCAGGAAGCCGCGAAAGGCATGAACGTCAGTCTTTCAGCGATTAGCCGGTGGGTAAGAGCTCTTCGTTTAGAACGTCAAGGGAAAACATCGCCTGGTCTGCCATTAACACCTGAACAAATTGAGTTCAGAGAAATGAAGAAAAAAATCCACCGGCTGGAAATGGAGAATGACATCTTAAAAAAGGCTACTGCGCTCTTAAATGTCCGACTCACTGAAAAATTTTCGGTAGTTGAAAAGCTAAGAGTGCTTTATCCGGTGAAAACTTTGTGTCGTATTTTTAATGTTCACCGAAGCAGTTATCGCCATTGGTGTCGGCCTAAGGAGCCAGATATTGAGCGGACGATAAAACGTAGCCTAGTCAGCGAAGCGTGGAACGTTAGTGGCGGCTCTGCTGGCGCAAGGACTATCGCCACGATGGTTACCAATACACACAACGTGAAACTTGGGCGGTGGTTAGCGGGTAAGTTGATGAAAGAATTAATCATCGTCAGTTGCCAAGAGCGAAAACATAAATACAACCGCGGTGGAAATGAACGTATTGATATTCCAAATCTGCTCAATAGGCAGTTCGCTGTTACAAAGCCTGACCAGGTTTGGTGCGGCGATGTAACCTATATTTGGACAGGCTCACGATGGGCCTATCTGGCTGTGGTATTGGATTTGTTTGCCCGAAAACCGGTGGGCTGGGCAATGTCATTTGCACCAGACTCAGAATTAACCGCCAAAGCACTACAAATGGCTTGGAACTACGTGGGCATCCCAAACAGGTGATG
>NZ_LWMI01000002.1 GCF_001640365.1 Candidatus Arsenophonus triatominarum
TTTCACAGGGCTTACTTTCGATATTATTGGAGGTGCGGACGGGGTTCGAACCTACGACCCCCGCGTGACAGGCCGGTATTCTAACCAACTGAACTACCGCACCACCTGGTTTATTTCACTAACGGTCTTTCCCATTAGCATTAAATTAAAGTCTGGCAGCTCCCTACTCTCACATGGGGAGACCCCACACTACCATCGGCGCTACGGCATTTCACTTCTGAGTTCGACATGGGGTCAGGTGGGACCACCGCGCTATTGCCGCCAGACAAATTCTTTTTATTTATCCCGTCTCATTTCGCTGCCTTTCAGCCTGCTCACCTACCTCAGTACGCGACCAAGTCTCTGCCATCAGCAAAATTCGACCAGATTCAATCTCTGAACAAGCTAAAATTCTCTCTCTCAAAAACACCTTCGGTGTTGTTAGGTTAAGCCTCTCGGGTCATTAGTACTGGTTAGCTCAACGTATCGCTACGCTTACACACCCAGCCTATCTACGTCCTCGTCTCGAACACCCCTTATAGGACATTACTGTCAGGGAAGACTCATCTTGAGGCAAGTTTCCCGCTTAGATGCTTTCAGCGGTTATCTCTTCCACACTTAGCTACCAGGCGATGCCATTGGCATGACAACCTGTACACCAGTGGTGCGTCCACTCCGGTCCTCTCGTACTAGGAGCAGCCCCCCTCAATCTTCCTTCGCCCACGACAGATAGGGACCGAACTGTCTCACGACGTTCTAAACCCAGCTCGCGTACCACTTTAAATGGCGAACAGCCATACCCTTGGGACCTACTTCAGCCCCAGGATGTGATGAGCCGACATCGAGGTGCCAAACACCGCCGTCGATATGAACTCTTGGGCGGTATCAGCCTGTTATCCCCGGAGTACCTTTTATCCGTTGAGCGATGGCCCTTCCATTCAGAACCACCGGATCACTAAGACCTACTTTCGTACCTGCTCGCGCTGTCACGCTCGCAGTCAAGCTGGCTTATGCCTTTGCACTAACCTCACGATGTCCGACCGTGATTAGCAACCTTCGTGCTCCTCCGTTACGCTTTGGGAGGAGACCGCCCCAGTCAAACTACCCACCAGACACTGTCCTCAGCCCGGGTTACGGGCCTAAGTTAGAACATCAAACATTAAAGGGTGGTATTTCAACGTCGGCTCCATGCAGACTGGCGTCCACACTTCAAAGCCTCCCACCTATCCTACACATCAAGGCTCAATGTTCAGTGTCAAGCTATAGTAAAGGTTCACGGGGTCTTTTCGTCTTGCCGCGGGTACACTGCATCTTCACAGCGAGTTCAATTTCACTGAGTCTCGGGTGGAGACAGCCTGGCCATCATTACGCCATTCGTGCAGGTCGGAACTTACCCGACAAGGAATTTCGCTACCTTAGGACCGTTATAGTTACGGCCGCCGTTTACTGGGGCTTCGATCAAGAGCTTCGCCTTACGGCTTACCCCATCAATTAACCTTCCAGCACCGGGCAGGCGTCACACCGTATACGTCCACTTTCGTGTTTGCACAGTGCTGTGTTTTTAATAAACAGTTGCAGCAGCTGGTATCTTCGACTGGCTTCCGCTCCGGATGCAAGACCTTCACCTAATGCCAGCGTGCCTTCTCCCGAAGTTACGGCACCATTTTGCCTAGTTCCTTCACCCGAGTTCTCTCAAGCGCCTGAGTATTCTCTACTAACCACCTGTGTCGGTTTGGGGTACGATTAATGATTACCTATCGCTTAGAGGCTTTTCCTGGAAGCTGGGCATCAACTACTTCACCACCTTAGTGGCTCGTCATCACGTCTCAGTGTTGTAGCAGTGCGGATTTGCCTGCACTACCCACCTACTCGCTTAAACCGGGACAACCGTCGCCCGGATAGCCTAGCCTTCTCCGTCCCCCTTACGCAGTAACCCTTAGTACGGGAATATTAACCCGTTTCCCATCGACTACGCTTTTCAGCCTCGCCTTAGGGGGTCGACTTACCCTGCCCCGATTAACGTTGGACAGGAACCCTTGGTCTTTCGGCGAGCGGGTTTTTCACCCGCTTTATCGTTACTTATGTCAGCATTCGCACTTCTGATACCTCCAGCAGACCTCTCAGTCCACCTTCTACAGCTTACAGAACGCTCCCCTACCCAACAACACCTAAGTGTCGCTGCCGCAGCTTCGGTGCATGGTTTAGCCCCGTTACATCTTCCGCGCAGGCCGACTCGACCAGTGAGCTATTACGCTTTCTTTAAATGATGGCTGCTTCTAAGCCAACATCCTGGCTGTCTAAGCCTTCCCACTTCGTTTCCCACTTAACCATGACTTTGGGACCTTAGCTGGCGGTCTGGGTTGTTTCCCTCTTCACGACGGACGTTAGCACCCGCCGTGTGTCTCCCGTGATAACATTCTTCGGTATTCGTAGTTTGCATCGGGTTGGTAAGTCGGGATGACCCCTAGCCGAAACAGTGCTCTACCCCCGAAGATGAATTCACGAGGCGCTACCTAAATAGCTTTCGGGGAGAACCAGCTATCTCCCGGTTTGATTGGCCTTTCACCCCAGCCACAAGTCATCCGCTAATTTTTCAACATTAGTCGGTTCGGTCCTCCAGTTAGTGTTACCCAACCTTCAACCTGCCATGGCTAGATCACCGGGTTTCGGTCTATACCCTGCAACTTAACGCCCAGTTAAGACTCGGTTTCCTACGGCTCCCTATGCGGTTAACCTTGCTACAGAATATAAGTCGCTGACCCATTATACAAAAGGTACGCAGTCACACCCTTTCGGATGCTCCTACTGCTTGTACGTACACGGTTTCAGGTTCTATTTCACTCCCCTCACCGGGGTTCTTTTCGCCTTTCCCTCACGGTACTGGTTCACTATCGGTCAGTCAGGAGTATTTAGCCTTGGAGGATGGTCCCCCATATTCAGACAGGATAACACGTGTCCCGCCCTACTCTTCGAGCTCACAACACTTACCGCTTCAGATACGGGGCTATCACCCTTTATTGCGGGCCTTTCCAGACCCTTCTCCTGCGGTAAATTTTGATGTTGACTCTGGGCTGCTCCCGTTCGCATCGCCGCTACTGGGGAATCTCGGTTGATTTCTTTTCCTCGGGGTACTGAGATGTTTCAGTTCCCCCCGGTTCGCCTCATTTGACTATGGATTCATCAAACGATAGTGCATCAATGCACTGGGTTTCCCATTCGGACATCGCCGGCTAGTACGCTTCATATCAGCTTACCGACGCTTTTCGCAGATTAGCACGTCCTTCATCGCCTCTGACTGCCTAGGCATCCACCGTGTACGCTTAATTCGCTTAACTCACAACCCGAAGGTGTCTTACGCTGCCTTTTTGCTAGGTTATGGGCACCTCTCCACCCATTCTTTATTGGGCAGTGCTCGCTGTGCGCTGGCCGTCTCGAATGGCTGACTGCTCGCTCATAACGCTTTCATCATGACAACAAAAACCCAACTGATTGGAGTTTTGAGAGTTCTCCACACTATTTTTCAATAATGTGTGTTTCAATTTTCAGCTTGTTCCAGATTGTTAAAGAGCATTATTATTCGCAGCATACTGTTGCCAGCCTGCTCTGAATAACTTTTTATCTATATTTTATCTTGCAATATGGTGGAGCTAAGCGGGATCGAACCGCTGACCTCCTGCGTGCAAAGCAGGCGCTCTCCCAGCTGAGCTATAGCCCCATTAAGATTGTCGTATCATTACACCTTCCTGCTAACCTTACCTTTCAGCCACATCCATCAGCAATGTTGGTAGGCCTGAGTGGACTTGAACCACCGACCTCACCCTTATCAGGGGTGCGCTCTAACCACCTGAGCTACAAGCCTAATGATACCTTCTGCTCAATCTTCATCAGACAATCTGTGTGAACACTCACATTCCATCTATATCTAGGTAAGGAGGTGATCCAACCGCAGGTTCCCCTACGGTTACCTTGTTACGACTTCACCCCAGTCATGAATCACAAAGTGGTAAGCGCCATCCAAAAGGTTAAGCTACCTACTTCTTTTGCAACCCACTCCCATGGTGTGACGGGCGGTGTGTACAAGGCCCGGGAACGTATTCACCGCGACATGCTGATCCGCGATTACTAGCGATTCCGACTTCATGGAGTCGAGTTGCAGACTCCAATCCGGACTTTGACGTACTTTCTGAGTTCCGCTTCCCCTCGCAGGCTCGCCTCTCTCTGTATACGCCATTGTAGCACGTGTGTAGCCCTACTCGTAAGGGCCATGATGACTTGACGTCATCCCCACCTTCCTCCGGTTTATCACCGGCAGTCTCCTTTGAGTTCCGACCGAATCGCTGGCAACAAAGGATAAGGGTTGCGCTCGTTGCGGGACTTAACCCAACATTTCACAACACGAGCTGACGACAGCCATGCAGCACCTGTCTCAGCGCTCCCGAAGGCACACCTCTATCTCTAAAGGCTTCGCTGGATGTCAAGAGTAGGTAAGGTTCTTCGCGTTGCATCGAATTAAACCACATGCTCCACCGCTTGTGCGGGCCCCCGTCAATTCATTTGAGTTTTAACCTTGCGGCCGTACTCCCCAGGCGGTCGATTTAACGCGTTAGCTCCGGAGGCCACAGTTCTAGACCACAACCTCCAAATCGACATCGTTTACAGCGTGGACTACCAGGGTATCTAATCCTGTTTGCTCCCCACGCTTTCGCACATGAGCGTCAGTCTTTGTCCAGGGAGCCGCCTTCGCCACCGGTATTCCTCCACATCTCTACGCATTTCACCGCTACACATGGAATTCTACCCCCCTCTACAAGACTCTAGCTAACCAGTCTTGAATGCCATTCCCAGGTTAAGCCCGGGGATTTCACATCCAACTTAATTAACCGCCTGCGTGCCCTTTACGCCCAGTAATTTCGATTAACGCTCGCACCCTCCGTATTACCGCGGCTGCTGGCACGGAGTTAGCCGGTGCTTCTTCTGTCGCTAACGTCAATTGCTAAGGCTATTAACCTTAACACCTTCCTCACGACTGAAAGTACTTTACAACCCGAAGGCCTTCTTCATACACGCGGCATGGCTGCATCAGGCTTGCGCCCATTGTGCAATATTCCCCACTGCTGCCTCCCGTAGGAGTCTGGGCCGTGTCTCAGTCCCAGTGTGGCTGATCATCCTCTCAGACCAGCTAGAGATCGTCGCCTAGGTGAGCCTTTACCCCACCTACTAGCTAATCTCATATGGGTTCATCCGAAGGTGTGAGGCCATAATGGTCCCCCACTTTGCTCCTTAGAGATTATGCGGTATTAGCCACCGTTTCCAGTGGTTATCCCCCGCCTTCGGCCAGATCCCCATACCTTACTCACCCGTCCGCCGCTCGCCGGCAAGGAAGCAAGCTTCCTTCCGCTGCCGCTCGACTTGCATGTGTTAGGCCTGCCGCCAGCGTTCAATCTGAGCCATGATCAAACTCTTCAATTAAAAGCTTGATGCTCAAAGAATGCTTTACTGACCGTAACGCGCTTTTGTTCAACTCGCTTTGCCGATGTTTTACCACCTTCGCCGTTGCCTACCAAAATAACGTTACTGCATATTAGTTCATATATGAATTAACTGTTTTGTCACTCTTCAAGACTTTAAAATCAAATATTTTTTGATGATGTCTTGCGAGTGCCCACACAGATTGTCTGATTAATTGTTAAAGAGCGTGCGACCTGGGCCGCGAGGTGGCGTATATTACGCTTTTCACTTGTAAAGTCAAGTAGTTATTTCTACTTTTCTTTATCCTGCGTCAAGAAAATTCAATTGATTCGTTCTATACTGACTCAGTGGGGGCGAATTATAGGTAGTTTTACGCAGCTGGCAAGCAATAATTTGTAAAATTTAGTCGTTTGCTCTTTTTTTCGACAAAAATATCTTATTTTATGTTTTAGTGAGCTATAAATCTAAATTTTAAATTTATTCATTAGAATTATTTAGAAACAATTGCCTCGCGCAAAGTTATAGTAAGTAATGTTTCATTAGATATCTGTTAGTGCTATAATTTTCTAAAATGAATAAAAGATAATCTATTTTAAAATCTGATTTATTTCGGTTTACCTTATTTTTTAGGTTATTGAATGTTAAAAACAATACAAAATATGTTTGGCTTACCAGTCATAGCAGCCATTGCCTTTTTTCTGCAAAACCTAGATGCAACTATTTTAAATATTGCATTGCCTGAAATAGCTAAAAGTCTTAATCATTCTCCTTTAGCCATGCAATCTGCTGTCATAAGTTATACATTAACTGTTGCTCTGCTTATACCTGTTAGTGGATGGTTAGCTGATCGTTTTGGTACAAGAAAAATTTTTATATTTGCAGTTAGTCTATTTTCTTTAGGCTCTTTCTTATCTGCAATGTCATTATCTTTGGCTTTTTTAGTTTTTTCTCGCATCATTCAAGGAATAGGCGGTGCAATGATGATGCCTGTTGCACGTCTTGCATTATTGAGAGCTTACCCACGCAGTGAATTACTACCTATTTTAAATTTTGTCACTATTCCCGGATTAGTTGGACCTATATTAGGCCCTTTACTTGGTGGTTTTTTAGTAACTTATACCAGTTGGCATTGGATATTTATTATTAATATCCCTATAGGTTTACTCGGTATTTTATATGCACTAAAACATATGCCTGATTTTAAAATGCCTAAACAAGCCTTTGATACTATAGGATTTATCCTCTTTGGTGCTGCAATTGTAATGTTGACGGTGAGTTTAGATTTTTTTAATAACAAAAATTTAACCAATTATGCACCATTAATTATGATTTTAGGCGGCATTTTTTTACTCTTTATTTATGTATTACACGCAAGAAAAATCGCTTATTCAATTATTCCATTAAGTTTATTTAGCACAAAAACCTTTTCTATCGGTATAGCCGGTAATGTTATAACCCGTCTAGGCACAGGCTGTATTCCGTTTTTAATGCCGTTGATGTTGCAAGTAGGATTTGGACAACCAGCGGTTACAGCTGGTTTAATGATGGCTCCAATGGCTATAGGCTCAATATTGGCAAAATCTGTTGTAACAAAAATATTAACTCAATATGGCTATAAAAAAACACTTTTTACCATAACATTTATTATTGGTTTAATTATTACTCAATTTTCATTGCAATCACCTAATATGCCAATTTATGTTTTGATAATTCCTTTATTTTTACTGGGAGCGACAATGTCGACCCAATTCACCGCTATTAATACAATTACTCTAGCGGATTTGACAGAAAACAACGCCAGTTCTGGTAATAGTATGTTAGCTGTAACCCAACAACTTGCTATCAGTTTTGGTATTGCGAGTAGCGCTGCAATTTTACACTTTTATGAATCGCTACCTTATGGTGATCATATTGATAATTTCCATTATACATTTATTACTATAGGCATAATTACCCTGTCATCTTCACTTATTTTCCTTCTGCTGCAACAAGAAGATGGCCAAATTTTAATTAATAAAAAAGATCCCTAACAGTAAAAATTTCATGTAAATAGGACAAACCTAAAATAAATTATATTTATTTTCTTTGTTGAATTAACTAAAATTCAATAAATTAATTTGCAATAATTCTTTTTTATACAGGAGAAGAGTATATGCAATTAGCTCAAAATGGTCGCCTATGGCGACGACTTGTCATTGCTTGTTAGTACTGGTATAACCCGATACCTCTTGTCTCAATCTTTTGGTCCCTTTTATGTCACCGCGTTTTAGTCATGTTTTTCAATTTGGTCAACGCTGACTCAATTGGCTTAATCGCCAACCTTCTGATAGTGTCCGCACTGTTGTGATGGAAACCATGGTAAAGATTATGGCTTGCGGCACTTCGCTTATGGGGTGGTCAATTTGGCGCTGTCCTGACCCTCAATGTAATTCTGAGAACGGGTTAAATTTACCTGCAAAAGTCGAAGCTGCCCGCATTGTGGCGTCAAAGCTTGCCTACAATGGATTAACAATACGCTAGCTTGGTTACCCGAAGTTCCTTGGCAGCATATCACTTTTACCATGCCTTGTGAATATTGGCCTATTATTCGCGCCAACCGTTGGCTTCTCGGTGAAATGAATCGATTAGCCGCTGATGTGATATTAACCATCTACCGTGACCTCAATATCACTCCGGGCGTTTTCACTGCCATCCATACCTGGGGACGAGACCAAAAATGGCATCCGCATATTCATTTTTCAACCACAGCCGGCGGGGTGACTAAAAAGAATACCTGGCGGGATATCAGCTTTTATCGCGAAAACATTATGACAATGTGGCGATAACGGATAACGGCATTATTGAGAAAACATTATTACACGCTCACCATTCCCGATGAGCTTAAAGCTGAAGGAAGAAGTAAAGCATAATAGAATCAATTACTTAACACTCACTACAAGCGCGGGTAGAATATTACACGAGTTTCGCACCAATAAAAAAACGCTCTATTTTTAAGTTTAATTCAGCATAATATATAAATAGACAAAATCTTATAAATTAAAAGCAACTTATTGTAATTTAAACAAATTTATACGTTTTAGTAACTTGCAAATTAACCATTGCTTTTAAGCCATTTCTGGAATTTTATATGCCTGTGCGAAACTCATGTATTAATCTTTCTGATATTCTTTCCAATATTACCCATGTCACCCTTTATCTCGGATTTTATCTAAAGAAACCCCCCTGTCTCGCGCAGTCGCTTAAAACATTATTCCGGCGAAGATAACATCACGTTACGCTATAAGAGCCACCGCACGAAAAAACAGGAAGACCTGGTCATGACATCCAATGAATTTATTACCCGGTTTGCGTCTCATGTGCCAGAAAAATGGTTTCACATGATCTGCTATTACGGCTTTTTAAGTCCATCAGCACGGATGCGAAAAATGTTAACGGAGATTGTTTATCCTTTAGCCCAGCAAGATAAAAAACCCGCTAAAAAAGTTACCTGGCGGAACATGTATCAACACGTCTTTAAAGTCGATCCACTTGCTTGTCTCTTATGTGGGAAAAAATTACTTTTCGCAGGAATGAATTTTGGATTGAATCGTAAAGAACTTATGGCACGTCACCATGATCTGGCTTGTTTGCGGTGGCGATAAAAACTCACGACAGGGTAGATCTATCCTTTTGTTCAAAATTGATTAATAATTAATCGTTTTTTAACCATCTGTTCCGTTCCTTATAGCTAGGCGACTTAATTTTGATTACAGCATATGTATTAAAAACAGGTCATCGATAGTGCATCCTGTTTCCATCTTTTTACGTTTAGCTTGAGACCATTTATGTTCTATAGGATTTAAATCTGGTGAATACACAGGCAAATATTCTATCTGGTGTCCTGCGTTTATAATTGCCTGTTCAATATTCTTACCTTTGTGAAAGCTAGCGTTGTCCATAAAAATAACAGAATTTTCAGGAAGTTCTGGGAGCAATATTTTTGTGATCCAAACATAAAAAACATCACGGTTAATATTGCAATCAAATAATCCGATAGCAAAAAGGGTTGTTCCCAATAAAGCGCCAATAACATTTGTTCTTCCCTTAGCACCCCAGTTTTTCAGGCCAAAACAACGGTGACCTTTTGGGGAATAGCCGTGAGTTCGTGGAGTGTCATGTGAAAAACCACTTTCATCAATAAAAACAACAGATTTATCTTTTTTTTCATACTGTTGTCTTTTTTGCTGATGTGCCAGCCTGTCGCTTTCGTTGGTTTTTGGATGGAATAGAGTTTTTTTTATAGGTTAATCCCAGCTTTTTAAGGGATTGCCAAATAGTCTTTTTACAAACACCGAATCGCTCTGCCCGTTCCTTTTGGTAAGCATCTGGATACTGTTCCACATCTTTTGCTAAAGCATTTTTATCGAGCTTCCTCTTACGTGGCGTTGAATTTTTTGGCTCTGGTCGTTTAAGCCAACGTACTAAAGACGCTTTTCCAATACGGAATTGTTTCGCAGTTTCTCGAATTGTTAAACCTTCGGCTTTCCTTACAGATATTACTTTACGTCGAAAATCAATTGTATAACTCATAACACACCTTGTAATCAAAATTAAGTCGCCTAGCTATATCTCAACCTTCCACGAGTTTCGCACAGGCATATAAAATTCCAGAAATGGCTTAAAAGTAATGGTTAATTTGCAAGTTACTAAAACGTATAAATTTGTTTAAATTACAATAAGTTGCTTTTAATTTATAAGATTTTGTCTATTTATATATTATGCTGAATTAAACTTAAAAATAGAGCGTTTTTTTATTGGTGCGAAACTACTCGTGCCTTCAACATAATTTTGGCAAAATTTAGAAGAAAATAATAAAGGATTTCATCATGGCGCAGGTTAATGAGTAACCATTTCGGGTATAAATTTCTTATACATCAATGAAAAATGTGTTGCGGTCGAATTCCTATGGCAACTTTATACGAGGGAAAACAACTTTAAGCCTGTTGCTCAATAGCAAAATTAATTATGACTTACAAAAAAACCAGCCGCTGATGATAAAATAATCAATTTTTGCATTAAAAATAACCTATGTAAGATTAAAAAAATAAACTATTTTTGTATTTTTTAGATGTATCTAACTTGTTTTTATTTTAAGCAACTTTATTTCACTATTGAGCAACATGCTTTTTGGCGAGAAAAAGATTTAAATCAAATTTAACCTGACAGATACTGTATAAATAACCGGTAACTGTCAGATCTACTATATTCTAAATATTTTCGATTATATCTGGCACTTTGATACCAGGCAAGTCGATTATTACGCTATTGGAACAAATTACAACATATCCGCAATAACTGCATGGCTTTCCGGCAACCATACACTACATTGAACTTGGCCAATATGCTTTTTCTGAAGTAATAACATCACTAAACGAGATTGTCCAATCCCACCACCTATTGTTTGTGGCATTTGATCTTTTACCAATGCTTGATGCCATTCAAAAGACATTCTATCTTCATCACCGGTGATTGCTAATTGGTTTGTAAGCGCTTCTGTATCAACACGGATACCCATAGAAGAAATTTCAAATGCATCCTGCAATATAGGGTTCCAAACAATAATATCACCATTTAAACCGGCATAACCCTCACTGTTAGGTGTTGTCCAATCATCATAATCAGGAGCACGTACATCGTGAGCAAGGCCATGCGATAGTTTTCCTCCAATACCAATAAGAAAAACTGCACCTAATTCTTTAGCTATTTCACGTTCTCTTCCTTTAGCATCAAGATCAGGGTAGCGTTGTAATAATTCTTCACTATGAACAAAATGAATTTGCTCAGGCAAAAATGGTGCTAAACCAAATTCTGTACTAACCGCTTTTTCTGTTTCTTTTACTGCTTGATAAATTTTAATGACCGTCTGTTTTAAATAATCAAGAGAGCGCTCATCCTTAAGCATTACTTTTTCCCAATCCCACTGATCTACAAATACAGAATGAATAGGTGTCATACGATCTTCATCAGGACGCAATGCTTTCATATGGGTATAAAGCCCTTGTCCGGGTTTAAAATCAAAACGACCTAACGTTTTACGTTTCCATTTAGCCAATGAATGTACAACTTCAAAAACAGAATCTGGCATCGACTTTACTTTGACTTGTACTGCTTTTTCATGACCTGACAGGTTATCTTGAATCCCATCACCGAGACGACTTAAGATAGGTGCTTGAACTTCAATTAAAGCTAACTCTTTTTCTAATAAACTCGAAAAATAAGATTTAACAAAACTAATTTGTTGTTGTTTTTCGATGAATGACTTTTCCATTTTTATTTACCCCATAATCTGTAGCATTATTTGCTTTGTTATATAGATTAAGCAATAAAATGGGTCATGAATTCAATATAGTTAATAAAAAAAAGTCATTATGATTTATAATATTCAAAATAAAGCCTTTAAAAATAAATAATCGTTAAAAATGGTGTTTTAAAATGGTTGAAAATTATCAAATCGATAATCTGGATCGTGACATACTTAATGAACTACTGAGAAATGCACGGATCCCCTACGCTGAAATAGCTAAAAAATTTTCCGTAAGTCCTGGTACGATACATGTCCGAGTCGAAAAAATGAAACAAGTTGGGATTATTGTAGGAACACGTGTAGATATTAATGTGAAGCAACTAGGTTTTGATGTCTGTTGCTTTATTGGCATTATTTTAAAAAGCGCGAAAGACTACCATACTGCGCTGAAAAAACTTGATAAATTAGACGAGGTAGTCGAAGTCTACTACACAACTGGACAATATAGTATATTTACCAAGGTAATGTGCCGATCCATTGATGCGTTACAAGACGTACTTATTAATAAGATACAGACAATTAATGAGATCCAATCTACTGAAACCTTGATCTCTTTACAAAATCCAATAATGCGTACTATCAATCCATAAAAAATAGAATAACCATATTATCCACAGGTAGATCCCAACTTATTCATAGCATACAATAGGCATTGTTTTAAATAATGGGGTTCATAATGACAAAAGTAACATTGATTACAGGTAGCACTATGGGCAGCGCTGAATATGTTGCTGAGTATATCGCTGAAATATTGGAGAAATATGGCTTTGACACTGAAGTTACATACGGTCCATCGTTAAAAGAGCTACCAACAAAAGGTATTTGGTTAATTGTATGCTCTACCCATGGAGCAGGTGATTTGCCTGAAAATATACAACCTCTAGCAAAAGAGATCAGCGAAAAAAAACCTGATCTTAGCCAGATTAATTATGGTGCAATTGGGATAGGTAGCAAAAAATATGATACTTTTTGTGGTGCAATCCATAAATTAGATCAACTGCTAAAGGATCATAATGCAAAACGTGTTGGAGAAACATTGGAGATTGATATTTTAGAACATGAAGTGCCAGAAGATCTTGCAGAAATTTGGATCGAAAAGTGGAAAGATAAAATTATCGATTTGGATAAATAAAAGCCAAATAAATGTGAATAACTTTGCGAAAAAGCAGGGAATAACCCATAGTTATCCATAGAATAAGCTTGAATGCCAGACTTGGTTGTGGATAACTAGCTATGTTAATCCCAGCTTATACGGAGTACGATCACTTATCATTCACAGCTAAAGATCATAAACAAAATAATGATCTTCTTATGAAATTTACATTTATCCACAGAAGATCGCAATCTTAATAAAAGATCTAATAAATAGATCTTAAATAAAAAGATCTTATTTATACTAGGCAAGGATCATATAACTTGATGGTTAGGAAATTGAGTTTCACTCAAGGTGAGGAGTAAAAGCCATCCATTATTGCTAAAAGGAGAAAAAATCGGTTTATTGGAACTGTTGCAGGTCGAATTTTCATCAGATACACGAGTTTCGCACAGGCTATAAAATTCCAAAAATGGCTTAAAAGCAATGGTTAATTTGCAAGTTACTAAAACGTATAAATTTCTTTAAATTACAATAAGTTGCTTTTAATTTATAAGATTTTGTCTATTCATATATTATGCTGAATTAAACTTAAAAATAGAGCGTTTTTTTATTGGTGCGAAACTCGTGATTTAGCGTTATATCGTTAGAGCAATTTGGCGGAGAAGCTGATCATGTTCACTTATTACTAGATATGCATCCTAATATCATGCCAAGTCGTTTTGTGAATAACCTAAAAACGGTCACTAGTAGATTGTTACGAAAAGAATATTCTGAACATATCAATCGTTTTTATTGGAAACCCGTACTTTGGACTTGAGCTTACTGCCTGATTACAGCAGGTGGGGCACCACTTGAAGTACTCAAATCATATATTGAAAAACAAGAAAGGCCAGAAAAATGACAGCTCTTCGAGCTGTTTGCTATCCATCTCCCACCTAATGCTAAAAACTCGTTTCACTCGCAATTAACATTCAGGAAGGAGAATTCCGCAAGTTTAGTTAAACAATAAATTAGCTAACATATATATTATTTTCATTCTTCCCTTATCACCATGAAATAAGAACAGATCGCTTTGTGATCAATGACACATATAAAGAATAAATAATTCCTTAATATCTCCCCAAAATGAATATAGGAAACATTCAATGACATTAGATCTTAATAAAATGGTAACAGAAAGCCGTAACCCAGCTAGTAACAATATAGATACATTATCAACCTTAGAAATGTTGAAAATCATTAACCAGGAAGATAAAAAAGTTCCGATTGCTGTTGAGCAGACACTAACTGAAATTGCGCTTGTTATTGACAAAGTTGCCTATGCTTTTCAACATAATGGTAGATTGTTTTACAGTGGTGCTGGCACTTCAGGCCGTTTAGGCATTTTAGATGCAAGTGAGTGTCCACCAACATATGGCAGCCCTCGTGACATGGTAATCGGCCTAATTGCTGGTGGACACCAAGCAATTATTCAAGCGCTAGAAAACGCTGAGGATAATCCGCAGTTTGGGGCTGATGATCTTAAAGCTTTTAATTTCAATCAAAAGGATGTTTTAGTTGGTATTGCCGCAAGTGGCCGCACACCTTATGTAGTGGGCGCGATGAACTATGCTAAAACGACAGGCGCAACCGTTGCCTGCATTAGTTGTAATCCCAACAGTGAAATGGTCAATATAGCAGATATCGCAATAATACCGATTGTCGGTCCTGAAGTAATCACTGGCTCCTCACGAATGAAAGCCGGCACAGCACAAAAATTAGTCCTAAATATGATCACTACAGGTGCTATGATACGGATTGGAAAAGTATACGGTAACCTGATGGTAGATGTAGAAGCAATCAATGCTAAACTTATTGAGCGTCAAAAACATATTGTCATGGCTGCGACAGAGTGTGATCGAACAACAGCAGAACAAGCCCTTATTGCATGTAATAACCATTGTAAAACCGCTATCGTTATGATCCTTACCGGCTTTAATGCCCAACAAGCTAAACAAACACTAGCTGACAATAATGGTTTTATTCGAGCTGCCTTAAAACAGCAAACTGACTATCAATAATCGTTTTACAGGAAAAATACCATGGCAAAAATAACTAATGAAATGCTAAGTCAGATACTGGTGGCTATTGGAGGCGCTAAAAATATTATTCAGCACGGCAACTGTATGACACGTTTACGCATAACGTTGCATGACATACAATTGGTTGACAAAAATCGCCTCAAACAAATTCCCTGTGTGTTAGGAATTATTGACAGTGATAAACAACTACAAATTGTATTAGGTCCAGGTAATGCTCAAACTGCTAGCGACATGATGAAACAATTATTAGTAGACAGCTCTGAGACAGAAACAACACTACCCACTAATAATGATTTGCAAGAAATTGCCGCCGACAACAAAAAACAATTAAAAACTAAACAAACCAGTAGCATTCATAAATTTTTATCCACTTTTGCCACTATCTTTACCCCGCTCATACCGGGTTTTATTGCCGTTGGTTTATTACTTGGCTTTGCAACATTAGTCAAACAAATATACTATCCAGCCGGTCTGCCAAGTGAGGCAACACAACAGACTTTTCTTGTTCATTTAATACTTTATATGTCTGTCTTTAGCAAAGGCCTTTATGCTTTTCTAGGGATCTTGATTGGTTACAATACGCAAAAAGTTTTTGGCGGTTCAGGGATTAATGGTGCCATTATTGCGTCACTTTTTATTCTGGGCTACGATCCGCACGCCACAACAGGCTTCTTCTCCAATATGAGTACCTTTTTCAATTACCCCATTGATCCTCAAGGTAATATTATTAGTATTCTACTTGCTTGTATTTGTGGTGCCTGGATTGAACGACAAATCAGAAAAATTATTCCCGCCAATTTAGATATGATACTGACTTCCGCAATCACATTGCTGATTGTTGGCGCCATTACTTACACGATTATTATGCCAATTGGTAGCTATTTATTTATTGGTATGTCTTGGC
The DNA here is from genome assembly GCF_001640365.1 of Candidatus Arsenophonus triatominarum. Lineage (GTDB taxonomy): Bacteria > Pseudomonadota > Gammaproteobacteria > Enterobacterales > Enterobacteriaceae > Arsenophonus > Arsenophonus triatominarum. The sequence continues at coordinate 15,873 of NZ_LWMI01000002.1, forward strand.
TATTTATTCACTTAAATGACAATCCATTTGGTACCGCTATATTAGCTGGTCTATTTTTGATCGCTGTTGTTTTTGGTGTACATCAAGGTTTTATTCCGGTTTATTTCGCTTTAATGGAGACACAAGGGTTTAATCCTCTTTTCCCGATCCTGGCTATGGCAGGTGGTGGTCAAATTGGTGCAACATTAGCGCTCTATATCAAAGCAGCCAAGAATTCTGGTTTACGTAATCAGATACAGGGGGCAATTATCCCTGGTTTATTAGGTATTGCTGAACCTTTAATCTATGGGGTAACTTTGCCACGCATTAAACCTTTTATAACCGCTTGTCTTGGCGGAGCCGCTGGTGGTTTTTTTATCGGATTAGTTGCCTGGTTGGGTCAACCAATTGGCCTCAACTCGGTTTTCGGCCCATCCGGATTAATTGCTATTCCACTGATGACATCTACAACCGGGATTTTTAGCGGTATACTTATCTATATTGTTGGCTTACTGATTTCCTATTTATTCGGTTTTATTTTTACCTATTTGTTCGCTAGTAAAAATGTCGATTTAAGTTAATGCAACCAAATAAAAGGGATACAAGCGAGTGTAAAAATACTCATTGTAATATTAAAAATAAACCAAGCATTACGCCCATGAAGCAGGATGCCGATTAAAGAACCAAAGCCAACCCAGACAAAACCACCGATTAAATTGACAATCAACATAACAAAACTTATGATCAAAATCGAGTTAGCGTAGTTATCAGCAATACTATAACTACTAACCGCACCTAACCCCATCATCCATGCTTTGGGATTCAGGAATTGTAATAAACTCACTTGATACCATTTAATTGATTTAGCAACTTTGGACTCTGTATTAAGTTGCATATGGTGGGATGTAGCGAGTTTCCAAGCAAGCCATAATAAATATAAACTCCCAACGATTTTCATTATAATTTGTAGCACCGGCGAAAGCAGTAAAAGAACAGCAAGGCCACCAGCAGAAATAAATAGAATACTCTGGATACCTAATATTACGCCGAACATTAAAGGTATTGAACGCCGCAAACCATACTGAGCACCTGATGACGTAAATAATAAATTATTTGGCCCAGGAGTAATCGCCACAATGAATAAAAAAGTAAATAACGCAAAAATCAGCCCATAACTCATTTAAGATCCTTTGATTAACTACTATTAATCTTTTTTTCATATTAAAAATAACAATATACTATCAGAATATATGTAGAATTAATTATTTAGATTTACAATTATGAGTAAAAATTTTCAACCAATAAATTGGGCTAAAAATCCTCATTTACAAACACTACTACCGCGTATTGTGAGGAAAAAGCCGCAAATCAAACCGTTATGGCAACGCCTCGAATTACCTGATGGCGATTTTATTGATCTCGCTTGGAGTGAAGATCCTCAATCTGCGAAGCATAAACCTCGACTGGTCATTTTTCATGGCTTAGAAGGCAGTTTTAGAAGCCCATATGCTCATGGCATGTTAGAAGCGACTAAAAGACGAGGATGGCTTGGTATAATTATGCATTTTCGTGGCTGTAGTGGAGAACCGAATCGACAAAAACGCATTTATCATTCCGGTGAAATTACCGATGCCCGCTACTTCCTTAAATGGCAGAAAACGATTTACGGTCAAGTACCAATTGCCGCGGTTGGCTACTCACTTGGTGGTAATATGTTAGCTTGCTATTTAGCAGAAACCGGACAATATGCTGATGTTAATGCAGCAGTCATTGTTTCCGCCCCTTTTATGTTAGAACCTTGTTCAATTCGTTTAGAAAAAGGGATTTCACAATTCTATGAACGTTATTTACTAAACGGCCTTAAACGTAATGCAACACGCAAACTCATTCGCTACCCTGGTTCATTACCGCTTAATTTGCTACAACTAAAAAAGCTAAAACGGCTACGTGATTTTGATAATGTCATCACGGCAAAAATACACGGTTTTAAAGATGCAGCGGATTATTATCATCAATGTAGTGCTCTGCCTCGGTTACCGAATATCCGTGTGCCAACACTAATTATTCATGCAAAAGATGATCCTTTTATGACGCCTGAAGTTGTACCGGATATCAACCAATTACCCGCTAATATTGAGTATCAAATGACAGAGCATGGTGGTCACGTTGGGTTTGTTAGTGGCACATTAAAACAGCCTAAAATGTGGCTTGAGCAACGCATACCTGATTGGTTAACCCCACATCTGGAGCCGTAATTTATGATCATTCCATGGCAACAGCTAGCAGCAGATACTTTAAATAATTTGATTGAAAGCTTTGTGTTACGGGAAGGAACGGATTATGGTAAAGATGAGAAAACGCTGGAAGAAAAAGTTGAGGATATTAAGCAACAATTACGATTAGGAAGTGTTGTGCTTGTCTGGTCTGAATTACATGAAACGATAAATATTTTGCCAAAAACACAATTACATTTTTAAATAACTGTATACATCGCTATATAAAAAGAAATTTTACGTTATTGTAATTAATGTGTTAAAACGTTGTGTTATCTGAATGCGTAATGGAAGCCACTTATTATGTCAGCTAATCATCCGATCATTGCAGTAACAAGTTCCAGTGGTGCAGGCACCACCACCAGCCTTGCATTTCAAAAAATCTTTACCCAGTTAAAGCTTTCGGCAGCAACCATTGAAGGTGATAGCTTTCATCGTTATACTAGCCCTGAAATGGATGTTGCTATTCGTAAAGCTAAAGAACAGAGTCGTCATATTAGTTATTTTGGACCTGAATCCAATGATTTTGGTCTGCTTGAACAAAGTTTAATGAGTATGGCGAAAAGGGACAGGAAAACGCCGGCGCTATTTGCACACCTACGATGAAGCCGTCCCTTACAATCTTCAGCCTGGGACTTTTACACCATGGGAAGCATTACCTAAAAATACCAATATACTATTTTATGAAGGGTTACATGGTGGGGTTGTAACATCAAAATATAATGTGGCTAAACATGTAGATTTGTTAGTCGGTGTTGTGCCTATTGTTAATCTTGAATGGATCCAGAAACTGATTCGTGATACATCAGAACGGGGGTCATTCAAGAGAAGCTGTGATGGATTCAATTATCCACTCAATGGGAGATTACATTAAATATATCACCCCACAATTTTCTCGCACCCATATCAACTCTCAACATGTTCCAACCGTTGATACCTCTAACCCTTTTGCCGCTAAAGCAATTCCTTCACCAGATGAAAGTTTTATAGTGATCCGATTTAATGGTCTGATCCAGATCGATTTTCCCTATCTTTCATCCATGCTACACAATTCATTTATTTCTTCAATGAACACATTGGTTATTCCAGGTGGAAAACTAGGTTTAGCATTGGAGTTAATTATGACCCCATTAGTAAAAAAGCTTGTCACTAATAAAAAAATTATCCATAAAATAAGCTAACAACACAGCATTATATTTTTACTTATATCAATTTTTTATTCTTATAACCATATTAAAGTTCAAACTATGCATAAAATTATCTTTTCCGTATATCATAATAATCGCGGTAATCTTTTCTAGTTAATTATTTAATAAGGTAATTATATTATAATGTTAATATTTATTTTTGCTATAATTTGATAGCTTATGAAATAATATATTATTATTTCGGTTTAATTTTCAAATGTAATATTTACTTTGTCATACTTACTTAATAAACACAATAAAACTAATCAGCTTATTGCTAAAATATAGATTATTTGGTCTATACAACATGACTGAATCGAGACAGTAGAGACAGGATGCTTTTATTATGCTACAAAGCAAAAGCACTTTTATATGTATGGTTAAGATCAATACCAAAAATTCCGAATCAATATACCCTATAGTTAATATTAACTTTTCCAAACTAAACAAGTTAGTATGCTATGTTAAAATTTTATAAGATAAGCCAGCCTTATGAAGATTGGTATTTTCATATTTAGGCTGCAATAACATTAGAGGATTAAGCGAATGGTTTTCGGCAAACCACACACAGACCCGACTCTCGAATGGTTTTTGTCACACTGCCGTATTCACAAATATCCATCCAAAAGCACTCTTATTCATCAGGGCGAAAAAGCAGAAACACTTTATTATATTGTAAAAGGTTCTGTTGCTGTTTTGATTAAAGATGAAGAAGGAAAAGAGATGATCCTTTCCTATCTGAATCAGGGGGACTTTATTGGTGAACTTGGATTATTTGAGGAAGGGCAAGAGCGAACAGCTTGGGTTAGAGCTAAAAGCGCCTGTGAAGTCGCTGAAATCTCTTATAAAAAATTTCGCCAATTAATACAGGTAAATCCAGATATCTTGATGCGATTATCAGCACAAATGGCTAAACGCTTACAAACAACTTCTGAAAAAGTCGGTAATCTAGCTTTTTTGGATGTTACAGGCCGTATTGCGCAAACATTATTAAATTTAGCAAAACAACCTGACGCGATGACGCATCCAGATGGGATGCAAATTAAAATAACTCGCCAAGAGATAGGTCAAATAGTAGGATGCTCACGCGAAACAGTGGGACGTATCCTAAAAATGCTAGAAGATCAAAATCTGATTTCTGCTCACGGTAAAACCATTGTCGTTTACGGTACACGTTAATATTCTATAAACCAGTACCTACTTTTATGTAGTGTATTGGTTTTATAAACTTATTTATTGTTATTAATATACAATTCAATTATGAATATATAATTACAATAGTAATAAAAAATCGAATAGCTGAATAATGATACAACTTTAATATGATATTTGAAATTAAAAATAACCGAACTATCTATCATAAAATTTACTAGATAGTCAGAGTATAATAATCAAACCTTATTAAGTTTATTTTCCAAAAACGATTTTAATACTACCGCATTATTATGATCTTCATCTTTGCTAGAAAAAAGAAGTATCAAACAGTCCGATTATTACTTTAAGCAATAAATGTTGCTAACTATCAGGATTATTTTCTAATTCTTCAAAATAAAGTCGCTTAAATTGAGTAAAATTTGCTGGATATTTATGAAACCATTTTCTTAAATCATTTGATGGAGCAACATTTTTATTCCATTCATCATAGCGAAGATCTTGCTTTTTAATACCTCTTGGCCATATCCTATCAACCAATACCCGATAGCCATTATTGCCGGTTTTATCCGCATAAATACGTTTACAAATTATCATCTTTGTACCATTTTTTGATAATAAAAAATTTAACAAAAATTTCTTTTATTATGTTTAATAGTAGTCCTTTATCGATGATAAATACAAAAAACATATTTAAATAGATAACTTTCTATATACTGCTTTTCCCCTATTGAGATTTACATTTGAAGCAAAATAAAACCTATTTTTCCAACGTTGATAGTTATACTAATCATTGAAATAAATAGCCAGACATGATCTAATTTGTAATAAATTAATACATTAGAAAATTATTTAATAACTCATGTCCTTGCTCACTCAAGATGCTTTCTGGATGAAATTGGACACCCTCAATAGGTAGTGTTTTATGCCGAATACCCATAATTTCATCAATATTTCCATCATGTAGCGTCCAGGCAGTAACTTCAAAAGTAGCGGGTAAAGTTCCGGCATCAATCACCAAAGAATGGTAACGAGTAACCTGTAATGGACGATTTAATCCTTTAAAAATACCTTGCTGGTTATGATGAATTGCAGATACCTTGCCATGCATTACTTCTCTCGCTTTGACAATTGAAGCACCAAAAGCCTGACCAATCGCCTGGTGACCAAGGCAAATCCCCAAAATTGGGAGCTTACCGGCAAAATATGAAATTGTATTTAGTGAAACACCCGCCTCATTAGGTGTACATGGACCCGGTGAAATAACTAAATGTGTCGGCGCTAATGTTTCTATCTCCGAGATAGTTATTGCATCATTACGTTTAACTACAACATTAACTCCTAACTCACACAGATATTGATAAAGGTTATAGGTAAACGAATCATAGTTATCAATTATCAAAAGCATAACTAGCTATCCAAATGATTTTTATAGTAATAATTCCTTAATTATGAACTTTGTTATTAAGGCAAACTGTACTGATTATTATACCATAACAATAACGTGGGCTATCATACCATAACCGTAGAAAAAAATGGCTTACAAAAATCAATCAAAATGTTTCATTTTAATAAATAAACACAATAATTATAAATGAGAATAATGATAAAGGATTATTATAAACTTCGTTATAATATTGACCATAAGGTTTTAAATTATTTGATGTCATTTCGATAAATTTCACCAAAATATTTAGTTGCTTTATCAAATTTATTATCAATAAGATAATTATCATAACCTGAGTTCGGGATAAGAAATAAAGTGAAAGTCTTGCTATTCAAATAGTTGAATGTGCATATTTCGTTAAAATACTCTAACATAACAATCTGGTTAAAGAGTAGAGCATTGTTAAACAATGATGGAAAATCTTACTGAACTTTATTGCCTGATAGATGATTTTTGTAAAGACTTCGAGCCAAAAATGCATGAAATTTTGCTGAATAACGGTAGTAAGCGTCGTAGACGGTCTACTCAGCTTTCATTGGCTGAAATGATGACACTGGTTGTTTTGTTTCATCAACTCCGATTCAGCCAATTCAAGGTATTTTATCTCTATTATGTCCGTTTATATCTCAGGAAGGAATTTCCTAACTTGCCATCATATTCACGCTGCGTAGAGTTACTTCCGCGCAGTGCCTTAGCTTTAACGGCACTGTTTGAGTCAATTAAGGGAAAGTGCACGGGTCTGTCGGTTGCCGATTCTACTCCGATAGCTGTGTATGATAACTTACGGATCCGCCGGCATAAAGTCTTCGATGGGATAGCTGAACGAGGAAAAACCTCAACAGGTTGGTTCTTTGGTTTCAAACTTCATGTAATTATCAATCAATTGGGGGAAATACTCAGTTTTCGACTTACACCAGGAAACACAGATGATCGGAAACCATTGCCTGAGCTGATAAAAGATCTTTCTAGTTGTTTGTATGCGGATAAAGGGTATTTATCGGCTTCACTGAAACAGCAACTGAAAACAATGGGAATTAACCTTATAACGAATATCAAGAAGAAAATGAAGCCTGTTGAACAGACTTATTTCGACAAAGCCATCTTGCGTCATCGTTCTGTCATTGAAACGGTATTTGATGAGTTAAAAAATCTTTGTCAGATAGCGCATACGCGGCACCGCTCTCCTGCTAACTTTGTAGTGAATTTATTAGCAGGGCTGGTTGCATATTGTTTAATTCCATCTAAACCAAAGATACCGGTGGCAGGAACATATCTTCAAGCATAATTGATAATGCTTATCCCGAACTCAGGTTATCATAGACTTCATTATAACATTCTATATTTCTTGGATTTGCCATAATTCCAATATCCACTGCCATGTGATTAATAATTTCTCGTTGGATCTCAATATTTTTAATCGTCGCAGCACCTTCACTGTCTAAAAAATGAGAAACAAAATTTGATTTAGATTTTATATTTGGCTTTGCTGCATAAAAAATATGCCCAATTTCATGGGATAGCGCTTGAATAGTCAAATTGGATGATTCAATATTCGATTTGAAATAAATAACCTGAGTTCGGGATAAGCATTATCAATTATGCTTGAAGATATGTTCCTGCCACCGGTATCTTTGGTTTAGATGGAATTAAACAATATGCAACCAGCCCTGCTAATAAATTCACTACAAAGTTAGCAGGAGAGCGGTGCCGCGTATGCGCTATCTGACAAAGATTTTTTAACTCATCAAATACCGTTTCAATGACAGAACGATGACGCAAGATGGCTTTGTCGAAACAAGTCTGTTCAACAAGGTAGTGTTCAAAAATCAGTGTCATATCTTAAACTCAAAAAAAGAGGTATGACAATATGAGAAATCAATCATTTAATTTTGATGAAGCGTTGAAGCAGTTACAATCAGGTAAAAATTTACTCGGTACGGATGGAATACTCACACCACTCATAAAACAGCTGACCGAAGCTGCCCTGCAGGCAGAAATAGAACACTACCTATCGACAACGTCAATCGATACGCGTAAAAATGGCTATACTCGAAAAACGGTTAAATCGACATCAGGTCAATTTAAACTGAAAACGCCCCCGAGACAGGTCAGGTGCTTTTGAGCCTCAGCTCATTAAGAAAAATCAGACAAAATTATCAGAGGATATTGATAACAAAATCCTATCGTTATTTGTATTAGGCATGAGTTATCGTGATATTCAAAAACATGTTGCAGAATTATATGGACTGGAAATATCAGATGGAGCTATTACGCATATTACTGATAAATTACTCCCTGAATTAAAAGCCTGGCAACAACGCCCTCTGGAGGCGCTCTATCCTTTTGTCTGGCTCGATTGTAGTGGCATACTAAATTTGGCCACCTAAGTTGAGGTGATATGCTTACCTCATAATTTTTATAGGTGCCGAAATGAGTAAAATAATTACTGCTGAATTTAAATGTGAAACCGCCAAATTAGTCCTTGACCAAAATTACACCTACCAGGAAGCCGCGAAAGGCATGAACGTCAGTCTTTCAGCGATTAGCTGGTGGGTAAGAGCCCTTCGTTTAGAACGTCAAGGGAAAACATCGCCTGGTCTGCCATTAACACCTGAACAAATTGAGTTCAAAGAAATGAAGAAAAAAATCCACCGGCTGGAAATGGAGAATGACATCTTAAAAAAGGCTACTGCGCTCTTAATGTCCGACTCACTGAAAAATTTTCGGTAGTTGAAAAGCTAAGAGTGCTTTATCCGGTGAAAACTTTGTGTCATATTTTTAATGTTCACCGAAGCAGTTATCGCTATTGGTGTCGGCCTAAGGAGCCAGATATTGAGCGGACGATAAAACGTAGCCTAGTCAGCGAAGCGTGGAACGTTAGTGGCGGCTCTGCTGGCGCAAGGACTATCGCCACGATGGTTACCAATACGCACAACGTGAAACTTGGGCGGTGGTTAGCGGGTAAGTTGATGAAAGAATTAATCATCGTCAGTTGCCAAGAGCGAAAACATAAATACAACCGCGGTGGAAATGAACGTATTGATATTCCAAATCTGCTCAATAGGCAGTTCGCTGTTACAAAGCCTGACCAGGTTTGGTGCGGCGATGTAACCTATATTTGGACAGGCTCACGATGGGCCTATCTGGCTGTGGTATTGGATTTGTTTGCCCGAAAACCGGTGGGCTGGGCAATGTCATTTGCACCAGACTCAGAATTAACCGCCAAAGCACTACAAATGGCTTGGGAACTACGTGGGCATCCCAAACAGGTGATGTTCCATAGTGATCAGGGAAGTCATTATACCAGTCGTCAGTATAGGCAGGCATTGTGGCGTTATCAGATGACCCAAAGTATCAGTCGCAGAGGGAATTGTTGGGATAATAGTCCGATGGAACGATTCTTCCGTAGTCTGAAGACCGAATGGGTGCCAACGACTGGCTACCAAAGCTTTAGTACTGCTCAGTCAGCCATTATTCGCTACATAACCCACTACTATAGCGATATAAGACCTCACTGGTATAACGGTGGATTAACGCCAAACGAATCAGAGCGACTGTTCCGTGAACAGTCAGGTAGGGTGGCCAATTTTAGTTGACCACTACAGATGCCATTCATTGCAAGATAAAACATGATGGTCACTATATCAATAAGGCAATCTACGCAGTACTTGGACTAACCACCGATGGGCATAAGGAATTGTTAGGACTCTATATGTCTGAAACAGAAGGAGCACATCATTGGCTGAGCGTTCTGACTGACTTACATATAGCTAGGCGACTTAATTTTGATTACAAGGTGTGTTATGAGTTATACAATTGATTTTCGACGTAAAGTAATATCTGTAAGGAAAGCCGAAGGTTTAACAATTCGAGAAACTGCGAAACAATTCCGTATTGGAAAAGCGTCTTTAGTACGTTGGCTTAAACGACCAGAGCCAAAAAATTCAACGCCACGTAAGAGGAAGCTCGATAAAAATGCTTTAGCAAAAGATGTGGAACAGTATCCAGATGCTTACCAAAAGGAACGGGCAGAGCGATTCGGTGTTTGTAAAAAGACTATTTGGCAATCCCTTAAAAAGCTGGGATTAACCTATAAAAAAAACTCTATTCCATCCAAAAACCAACGAAAGCGACAGGCTGGCACATCAGCAAAAAAGACAACAGTATGAAAAAAAAGATAAATCTGTTGTTTTTATTGATGAAAGTGGTTTTTCACATGACACTCCACGAACTCACGGCTATTCCCCAAAAGGTCACCGTTGTTTTGGCCTGAAAAACTGGGGTGCTAAGGGAAGAACAAATGTTATTGGCGCTTTATTGGGAACAACCCTTTTTGCTATCGGATTATTTGATTGCAATATTAACCGTGATGTTTTTTATGTTTGGATCACAAAAATATTGCTCCCAGAACTTCCTGAAAATTCTGTTATTTTTATGGACAACGCTAGCTTTCACAAAGGTAAGAATATTGAACAGGCAATTATAAACGCAGGACACCAGATAGAATATTTGCCTGTGTATTCACCAGATTTAAATCCTATAGAACATAAATGGTCTCAAGCTAAACGTAAAAAGATGGAAACAGGATGCACTATCGATGACCTGTTTTTAATACATATGCTGTAATCAAAATTAAGTCGCCTAGCTATAACCGTGGTATACAAGATATTTTAATCGCTTGTGTTGACGGATTAAAAGGGTTTCCAGAAGCGATAGCCAGTATTTTCCCGCAGACAGAAGTTCAGCTATGCGTAGTTCATCAAATTTGCAATAGCTTACGTTATTGCCAGTAAAGACCAAAAAGCCTTTATGGCTGATTTTAAGCCGGTTTATCGTGCAGATACTAAAGCGGCTGCTGAGCTTGCCCTTGATGAACTGGAAACGAAATGGGGTGAAAAATACCCGATAGTGCTAGAATCCTGGCGAAGTAAATGGGAGTTGCTCAGTGCTTATTTTCGATACCCTAAAGCCATTAGAAAACCCATTTATACGACCAATGCAGTAGAGGCGGTTCATCGGCAATTTAGGAAATTAACTAAAACCAAAGGGGCTTTTCCTAATGAAAACAGCTTATTAAAATTATTCTATATTGGCATCAATCAGGTATCCAACAAATGGACTATGCCGATTATTAACTGGGCGTTAACCATTGCTCAATTGTCCATCTATTTTAAAGGGCGCCTAGATGGTATAATCAAAATATAAAATCCCCTGACACAGAATTATGGACACCCTCCTCAACAGGCTTCATTTTCTTCTTGATATTCGTTATAAGGTTAATTCCCATTGTTTTCAGTTGCTGTTTCAGTGAAGCCGATAAATACCCTTTATCCGCATACAAACAACCAGAAAGATCTTTTATCAGCTCAGGTAATGGTTTCCGATCATCTGTGTTTCCTGGTGTAAGTCGAAAACTGAGTATTTCCCCCAATTGATTGATAATTACATGAAGTTTGAAACCAAAGAACCAACCTGTTGAGGTTTTTCCTCGTTCAGCTATCCCATCGAAGACTTTATGCCGGCGGATCCGTAAGTTATCACACACAGCTATCGGAGTAGAATCGGCAACCGACAGACTCGTGCACTTTCCCTTAATTGACTCAAACAGTGCCGTTAAAGCTAAGGCACTGCGCGGAAGTAACTCTACGCAGCGTGAATATGATGGTAAGTTAGGAAATCCCTTCCTGAGATATAAACGGACATGATAGAGATAAAATACCTTGAATTGTCTGAATCGGAGTTGATGAAACAAAACAACCAGTGTCATCATTTCAGCCAATGAAAGCTGAGTAGACCGTCTACGACGCTTACTACCGTTATTCAGCAAAATTTCATGCATTGGCTCGAAGTCTTTACAAAAATCATCCATCAGGCAATAAAGTTCAGTAAGATTTTCCATCATTGTTTAACAATGCTCTACGCTTTAACCAGATTGTTAGAGTATTTTAACGAAATATGCGCATTCAACTATTTGAATAGCAAGACTTTCACTTTATTTCTTATCCCGAACTCAGGTTAAATACAGTTTCCGTCTTAAATCGGTAGCGGTTCTTTGCCCCCGTTGGGCTACAACTAATTTCCAACCATCAATTTCTAATGTTTCCAGTGCCCGACTCAATGTAGGTGAACTTGTAATAAGCGCTTGTGTTTTTTCAGAAAATCGAACCATTTTGCCCTGAGTATATTCAATTTTCTCATCCAAAAAATAAGTAGACATAGGCGCCATATTCAGTAAGTCTGAAAATTGATTATTTTTATGTTCTATTTTCGGTTCAACAACATTTTCCATTAATTTCTGGCAACGAGGTAATAGCTTACTCAAACAATAATTCCTCATTAACAACAAGATAACGATATAAATTAATAAACTGATGGAAATTTTGTTTTATTATAAAGTAAAGTCCTGCCATTAATAGCAAAATAAAGACAGGTAAATTATTTTAGTTTTCTTATTGTAATTAAATATCGGTAGTTATGTTAAATTTAATAGCAGAAAAATATTTCCTGCTATTAGATAAATTATTCAATACTGGCAGAAATAATTTTTATTTCTTGAGTTGGCACATTTTGGTAAGGATCAATATCTTTTGTTTTCACTTTCGAAACTTTGTCAACAACATCCATTCCTTTAATCACTTTACCAAAAACAGCATAACCAAAATCACGTTGGCCATGATCTAAGAATGCATTATCTGCTATGTTGATAAAAAATTGGCTAGTAGCACTATCCTTAGCTGTTGCACGCGCCATTGCAATGGTTCCACGTAAATTACGTAACCCATTATCAGCTTCATTTTTGATTGGCGAGCGAATATTTAATTGAGGTTGTAAATCACTAATAAAACCACCACCTTGGATCATAAAACCTGGGATCACACGATGGAAAATAGTATTTTGATAGTAACCTGCTTTTACATACTGAATGAAATTCTCCGTTGTTATAGGCGCTGCTTTATTATTTAACTCAAGTTCGATCTCACCTTCCGAAGTCACTAATTTAACGATAGTACCTCCTGCTGCAACAGCAAATGAAGAGATACTAACCATATATGCTACCAGTAGCGGCACAAAAAAACGCTTTAACATTCAAGTTCCTTTTAATTATATTTTAGATGAAAATGTAAGCTAAAATTTAGTACCGTCAGATCATTATACTAAGTAAAAATACATAACTTGCCTAAATTGACCTAATTAAATAATAGGATCTATTCTGTCACATTCCATATTTTTTTCTTATGTAAAAAATGTTATTTTTAATAAAATTCATTAACACATAATAATCTATCTTTCATGTAGCTATCACGATCTTAATTTATCCTCTTAAAGGTATAATTTCTCTAATTTAAGCCGAAATCAGCGAGAAACAATGATGACAAACAAAAAATATAACTATCATCAGACAAAATTTGTCACAAGCGCGCCTGATATTCGCCATTTACCAAACGATCATGGTATAGAAATTGCTTTCGCTGGACGTTCTAACGCCGGTAAATCCAGTGCATTAAATGCACTTACCCAACAAAAAAATCTAGCCCGTACCAGTAAAACACCTGGCAGAACACAGCTAATCAATTTGTTCGAAGTTGCAGAGGGTATTAGGCTGGTTGATTTACCTGGTTACGGCTATGCAGAAGTCCCTGAATCGATTAAACGCCAATGGCAACAAGCATTAGGTGAATATTTACAAAAAAGAACATGTTTAAAAGGATTGATAATATTAATGGACATTCGTCATCCATTAAAAGATATGGATATACAAATGATTGAATGGTCTGTAGCAATGAATATCCCAATATTGGTATTGCTAAACAAAGCAGACAAACTAGTACCAAATAAACAAAAAGCTCAAATCATAGCAGTACGTAATAGATTAAAAATAGTGGCGGGTAATATACAAGTTGAAACCTTTTCTTCATTGAAAAAAATAGGTATCGATAAATTACAACTTAAATTAGATGAATGGTTCAACGAGCACCATTCTGAGCATAATTAGTCTGCATGATGGATAATTAGAGGGCTTTGTTTATCACTACTGTCGCATTTTCTTAAAAACAAATAAAAAAATGCTCTAGTCAATTATTTGACTAGAGCAGCTTAATAATTAGCTTATTACATAGAGTAATAGATTTTAAAAATAGAACGTAGCACGCTCCGCATGAGCGGCGCAGCTACGCTGCTTCGGGGATGTTAATGAGCTGAATACTGTTTTATGCTCTGCGAAAAGATACCCATAGGGTAATTTACTCAGATGTATATCCCGCGTCCTGCTAAACTGCTTTTCACCATCGATGACGGCTGGAATAAATTCCTCGAAAAACACGGTGACAGCGTCAGTTCGTGGACCCGTCTCTCTGTCGAGCGTATGCTTGCCTGCGGCACTTGTTCCATGGGTGTCCGACGTTATTGTTGCGCTTCGCCTGATTGTTCTCACAGCCGTTTTTTCTGCCAGGGCTGTAAGTCAAAAGCCTGCAGCTCATGCGGTTTCAAAGCCACAGAGCAGTGGTTAGCACAGCATGTTCATATTTTACCCGACTGCGACTGGCAACATATTACTTTCACCATGCCCCATCTCCTTTGGCCTTTTTTCAACAATAACTGGCCGCTACTTAACGCCTTGTTTCGCGCCGCCGTCCAGGCTATGCTGCAATGGGCGCGCAAACAGGGTAGCGAAATCGGTATCTTTTGTGCCTTGCACGCTTATGGCAGACAGCTCAATCAACATCCGCATATCCATGTCTCCGTCACCCGGGGCGGTTTGGATAGTAAACACGGTGTATGGCGTGAACTGTTCTTAAAAAAAAGAGTAGTCGAAGAAATTTGGAGAGGTGCTGTCATCAAGCTGCTGCGTCACAGTTATGACCTGATAAATCCTGGCCGGCTTCCCTGTCTTGGGCATATCCGTGACCGCAAGCAGTGGCGGCGTTACTTAAAGGCGCAGTACGGACGTTGTCACCGATCATGCAAAACTGATCCACTTGGTATTATTCGTACATTTTTATACGGGTAATTTATGTTAACCAAGGAGATATTTGTGGATATTCATGTTCGCTTTGCACAAGGACAAAGCATTCGAAAAATGGCCCGTGAACTGGGCATTTCCCGTAACACCGTAAAATATCATTTACAACAGCAGGAGATGCCAACTTATGCTAAAAGAAGTCAACAATCGAGTAAACGGCACCCTTTAAACCTTATTTGCTTCAGCGAATTGAATTGGCTAAACCTGATTGGATCCCTGCAACAGTCCTATTTGATGAGGTAGCTGAAAGAGGCTATCAAGGCGGTATTGCTCAGTTACGTCGATTTGTTTGTCAATTTAAACCAAGCATTGTTCCCGAACCTGTCGTCTATTTTGAAACACAGCCAGGTCAACAAATGCAAATCGACTTCACGACCATCCAGCGAGGCAAACGATCACTAAGAGCGTTTGTTGCAACGCTTGGCTACTCACGTGCTAGCTATGTAAAGTTCTTTGATAATGAGCGGACAAAAGCCTGGCAACAAGGTTTAAAAGAAGCTTTCAACTATTTTTGTGGTGTGCCACAGCAAGTATTGCGTGATAACGCAAAAGCACTCATCATCGAACCAGATGCTTATGCAGAAGGTGAACATAAATTGCATGTCGAAATGCTTCCGATGTCGAAAGATTACGGGTTTAAATTGAGCGCTTGCAAGCCATACAGGGCAAAAACGAAAGGTAAAGTAGAGCGCTTTAACCACTATTTAAAAAACAGCTTTATCATACCATTAAATACCGCACTTCGTGCTCATAATCTTGAACTGGATATCGAGATAGCCAATGCAAAAATGGGTCCATGGTTAGAACGAGTCGCTCATCAGCGGATTCATGGAACAACCTTAGAAAAGCCAGCAAACATATTAGCTAAGGAAGTTAAGTATCTTCTTCCCTTACCAGCAAGGGTTTGCCAATCTATCTCGCAGACTAATACGCTTAATATCCGTATCGTACCGCCCCTTGAATCTGTCAATTTGCAACACTCAATCAGCGTATATGAAGCATTGCTGGGAGGTGAACATGTTATTGCATGAACAAATTGAACACCTGAGTGAGTCATTGAAATTAAATTCTGTTCCGACTCATTGTGTAGTGGCATACTAAATTTGGCCACCTAAGTTGAGGTGATATGCTTACCTCATAATTTTTATAGGTGCCGAAATGAGTAAAATAATTACTGCTGAATTTAAATGTGAAACCGCCAAATTAGTCCTTGACCAAAATTACACCTACCAGGAAGCCGCGAAAGGCATGAACGTCAGTCTTTCAGCGATTAGCCGGTGGGTAAGAGCCCTTCGTTTAGAACGTCAAGGGAAAACATCGCCTGGTCTGCCATTAACACCTGAACAAATTGAGTTCAGAGAAATGAAGAAAAAAATCCACCGGCTGGAAATGGAGAATGACATCTTAAAAAAGGCTACTGCGCTCTTAATGTCCGACTCACTGAAAAATTTTCGGTAGTTGAAAAGCTAAGAGTGCTTTATCCGGTGAAAACTTTGTGTCGTATTTTTAATGTTCACCGAAGCAGTTATCGCTATTGGTGTCGGCCTAAGGAGCCAGATATTGAGCGGACGATAAAACGTAGCCTAGTCAGCGAAGCGTGGAACGTTAGTGGCGGCTCTGCTGGCGCAAGGACTATCGCCACGATGGTTACCAATACACACAACGTGAAACTTGGGCGGTGGTTAGCGGGTAAGTTGATGAAAGAATTAATCATCGTCAGTTGCCAAGAGCGAAAACATAAATACAACCGCGGTGGAAATGAACGTATTGATATT
>NZ_LWMI01000003.1 GCF_001640365.1 Candidatus Arsenophonus triatominarum
AGCCTTTACGGAGCGAAAATTTCTTGCCCGTGGCTTTTTACATGATCAGGCCTTGGGTGTTGCCCTGCGCCGGTATGTCGCCAAATCCCCTCAGTTATCCCCAGCGCATGCTGTCTCACTGCCGCCAAGGCAGAATTCGCTTTTCGGTTCTGGTCACGGGCAATCAATTCCGCCCTTCTGGCAGTTACGCCAAACTGTTGTCCCAATGTTTTTTTAAGCTGAGCTAAATCACCTCCCCGCGAAACAGACTGGAGAACCACGGATTCAACGTTAGTGAAATAGCGTTGGGGGATGGATTTAATTAATGACACGTTCTCCGCCACAATCGCTGTCACCGCATTGTGCATGTCGCGCGTCATTTTGAAATCAATCGCAAACCCTTATCGACCAGCTGCTTTTTAAGGGGCACATCCACATTACCGGCTGCTCGGTTAACGAAGGTTTTTGCCAGATCGTCGGATAAGGCAGTGAATTTCTTTACCCAGCGGGCAGAAAGCGCGCGGAGCGTATTCCTTATCATTGAGGCGGGGCTGGCGTCGTAAGCAAGAGAATTTTTTGAAAAGGAAGTTAAAATTTTGGCGGTGACGTTTTTATGCATCCTGGTAATCTGGCGACGTAATTCACGCTGATACCAAAGCTGTATCCCTGCATTGGGGAGTGAAGGTTTAAGTGTTTTCTCCTTCTTTTTCGTCTGTTTCATCTTCGTTTTCCTGCCCGTTCATGAAAGCAAAACCACTCTTCGGATTATTGATAAGCCATTGAGCGACATCCATCGTCGAAATACATGAACTCGTTGCTAAATTAGCCAGCATTGAAGCGTTATTGAGATTTATCTCCGACATTTCCTTTTCGGTTAGCTCATCGAGTGGGTTAAAGGTGAACGTAATTTCGGGTAATAGCTGCCCAAATTCCGCTATAAACAGGTAATCCAGCATTTGCTGTATCATGGGGCGAATATTGCGTTCCTGAATACCGGAGATGGTTTCGTGCCAGACATCGATTTCACCCTGCCCGTTTGCATTCAGTCCGCGGGCGCATTGCCAAGCAGCTTAATCACCGGCATCCGTGAGGGAATACACAGTTGTTCCTGATAGTTTGAGGCGATTTTCTCAAGATCCGTCATCGGTGTATTGATCTGAAAAAACGCTTCCTCCGTATCTAGCGCCAGTACCCCGCGATTGTTTCGGTAGTTGGTCATGATATCGATGCGGCGTTTGAACTCGCCTGGGTTTTCCATCCGTTTTTCCATGTCGGTTTTCAGCCCGTCAGCGTAAAAGCCTTGACAATTTTGGGTATTTCATCGCGGATAGTTTCCCACGCCTTGACATAAGGCTCCATTAGCTGGATCAGCGATAAGCCCCCAAAGTTATAGGCAGGTTTCAGTATCTGTGATACCGGACGCGTCACTAGGTCAATAAATCGGGAGGCATGGATGGTCTGCCCCATCACAAACCACGATGAAGGCTGATAAAAATCCGGCTCCCACGGTCTGAGCGTGTTATACATCGCCGGATACGTCCAAATAGGCTCAATAATACGAAAACCGCGAATTTATCGCCCACTTTTGCTCTGTCTTTAAAGAGCGGATTGCGCATTTCATTCTCATCGGCGCCCATGTCAATATAGATATGCGCTATGCCGAACAGACAATCATGCAAAACGGCCTGATGGATCATATCCTGAAGGCGATATTTCACGATTACCCCTTCCACCTCATTAACGAGGTCCTCATCATCGGATGAGGATTTTACGGTTAACCAATTGCGCGTAACCTCGTCAGCAAAAATCGCGGCAACATTGGCGTACTCGGATTGCTGCGCTTTCATGGCCAACATCGGGTATCCCTGAAACCCACCATACAAACAATCACTCCCGAATGCATTCAGGGTTTCATACGGGGTGGCATCATTCGCCAGCGCATCCGCTCTCTTTGCTTCGGGTATCACGCTTGCGGGAGGGGCATAGGGTTTGAATTCGTAGACTGGCTGCTCACTGACCGGATACATATCGATGTCAGAGATGGAAAATGGCTTTTTCCTTTCAGGCTTAACGTCCTTTTTCCTGTTTCTTTTGCTCATTAGAAAAATGCCTCGTCGGGAATATGGAACGGTTTTGGTACGGGCGAAAATGCCATAATTAATGAATCGGCCATGTTGGGTGAAGCGATGCCCCGTTTTTTCATGTCTTTTTTGCTCTCGACTTTCACCCGTCCATTGTTGTCGTAATTCACCCGAGGACGGGATAATTCAGCTTTCAGAGCGTCAAGTTGTTTTATACTTGCGCTCAGACTGATTAACTGGTCATTGGTAAATTGATTGATGAAATGCTTATCATCGGGGTGTTTCTCCAACTGCATGATACATCGCCAGGTATTAAAAAAACGGTCTCGGACGCCCCACCAGGCTTGCGCTTTGATATTCGCGAACATATCTTTATTGGTTTTTCCCGCCACATATTTTGCGTCAGGTTTAAAGACAGCCCCACCCGCGTTGAATCCGGTTGCGGTGATATGACATACCCGTCGTAGATGCGCTTTCACCCCTGCCCCTACCCCGATGGAGTCATAGATGATTTCATCGGCATGGGCTTCCTCAGCATAGTTTTTGACTCGGTTTGCTGAGCTGATCACGTCACCTTTACTCCACTGCTGGCAATCCGTGACAACCGATCCGTGTGCAAACGTGAGGGCGTTGCTGTCATCGCCCTCATCTGCAACGTCAAAACCGAGTCGTTTAGCCCCCGTTGTCAAAAACCCCAGTTTGATATGGGCATCAATGGCCGCCTGTACCCATTCGGCGGGAATTAAGATACCTTCAACAGACGCCTGATAGTTCAAATCCAGTTCCTGCGCCACAATGACCGGATTATCGATTTTCAGGCACTCTTTTTCGTACCATTGTTCATCTTTACGGGGGTCATTGCGCCAGTGAAAGGTAACACCGGAATGCGTCCACTGTGGCGTTTTTTGGGCAAAAGGATTGTCCATCCCATTAACCGAGCTTAAGTCAATGCGACAGCGGGTAGTTTGGGATAGGGCAGCATCAATCAATAGCGGACGAGGCAAAAAGGCGGCTTCATCGACGAAATAGAGTGTCGTCCGGTCACCCCGTCCAATATTGTCCCCCGCTTCACCCTTGATAATGGCGCCGGTGTTTGGAAAATTGACCCGCATATAAGGCGCGTGTTTTTTCGCTACCCAGCCTCCCCGAAACTCTTGCGGTAAAGTTTCAATAAACTTACGGGCTTTCCAGAACAACGCTTTCGGGTCACCGGTGCTGTCAACATACTCTTCTTTGCGTGAACCAAAGCCAATTACCATCTCTTTATTAAAGAGACATAAAGCGCATGCGAGTGCAATTGACGTCCAGCTTAAACCCATTTCACGACTCTTTTCGGTAATGCCATTTTCACGTCCTTTCCAGCGTGTCATTATCCAGTCAATCCATGCTTCCTGTTTCGGAAACAGTAAAAAAGGGGTTGTGACGGGGAGGCCGTAATCAATATTACGTGGGTCTGTTGTCATGCCCCAATCAATAATAAATTGGGCGGGGTTTTGCTGATAGAAATGGGCCAATAGTTTAAGATTTTCCGGCTGCTCCCGAAGACGTTGTAGTCGCTCAGCGCGCCATTCAAACACCTGAACATAATCCGGTTTTTTAAAGTCAAAAGGAAAGGGTAACGGCATAGAAAAATGTCCGGAAAAGGGTCAGTCAAAAAAATATTTTGCGCATAACTGTGTACATAAAAAATATAAAACAGGGTGTTGTTAAATATAACTACATGATATTAAACAATTATGTTTGCATGAATGTTATTCTTAATCCAAATAAGCAAGCAATTTCAGCCCTTTACCCCATCAATTTTTTATAGGCTTCTGCCGCCTGTTCGGGGGTCATCTCACGGGTAATATGCTCGATAGGGTTACCCCCTTTTCCTGTGTGTTCATTACTGACCTGTTCGCGAAAAGCCTGAACAGCGATATGCTTACCTAATAGCTCAAGATTCTTAATTTTATCTGGCCATTTTATTTTTTTAAGCAACGCCTCTGCGCCCTCAAGGCGTATCGCCGCAATATCTAAACCACTTAATGTTGTCCGCCAGACTTTAGGCCATTCTTTTATTGGTTTTAAATCGCCTGACTCGTTCAGAATGTCTAATACGTCCATCTGGTCGATATCAACCAGTCGCTTAAGAACGTAGTCAGCATTAACCTCAATGCGATTTTTGCGCTCCTCCATGAGGTCTTGTATGCGTTTTTGGATGTCTAGTTTTGTAACGTTCTCACTCCCTATTCTACGGGCTGTTTTTTCGCTATAGCCTGCTCTTATTGCCGCCTGTGTTGCGTTTAAATCAATCAGATACTCTCGACAAAAGGCTTCCTGTTTATCTGTGAGAGTCATAATAGCTACCTTACTTAATGTTTATTTTTAGCCGCACTCTTCGCCCATCGTTTAGCCTGATTGAGACAATCCACTATCATCTTGCCTCGTCTGCTTGCGGGTTGTTTGCGGTAGTACCGGATAGCTTCACTTGTTGCCATTGCTGCTATTAATGAAGAAAAGCCGAGCTTGATTAACTCGGCCTTGACATTAGTTTCGATGAATTGTTCGTGGTTCATGCTGGGATTTCTCCGTCAGGAAAATCACCAAGATCAGGTATATTAAGTTGAGTTAGCTTTAGTGCTATAGCGGTTGCTTCTTTTACTTTCTTTATGTCTCTTTTACGCTGAGCTAATAAACCACTACCCTTTTGCCCTCTATGCTTAAATGAAGCTTTATCAAACATAGCTATTGAGTCATGTATTTTTTGTCCAGTAAGTTCAGTTAATGTCTTTATGTCAAGAACGCCAACTTCAACATTTGATTCTTTTTCAACCAAATCTAGTAGCCATATTCTTAAATCTTTTGCTACTTTTGTTCGTGAAAACATACCAATAAGATAAGCTCCACGCAGGGAATATAATCTTACATCGGATACAAATTTATTGTAACTCGTTGATTTATCCGAGGTCCTCACTTTGGCTACAACACTCATACTGGCAGTAAATTCGTCTTTATGTCTGTTATAAAGATTAGCGACTTTTTTGCTGTCTTTATATTCAAGTAATTTTGCTAAATGTTCACCTGTGAGCCATATCTTATTATCTCCATTATTAAAAGGAGCAATATTGTGGGTTTTAAATGTTAATACACTATTCATGATGTCTTCCTTACTTAGGTAATGAACCTTTGCCACATAGGAAATCAGCCCATCGAAGTGACATCAGCAAAACTGATTACCTCAAAGGCTCATTCCTAAATAACGGGTTCGATGTTTGGATTAGTTGCGTATGTGGCACGCTAGATTTGTTAAGATTTGAACGTGTCAATTACCGATTCATTGACACTGTGTTTTGATATATTTTTGCAGATATTCCGTCTGCTTTTCGTTCTCAGCTATCATCGCTCTGAGACGGAAATAATCTTCTCGAGCTGCCTCACCAAGTTGTGGGGTGGCTTCATCATGTCGGCTCTGGGGGGTAGCGGTTTTGGATGTACGACACACGGCGTTGAGGCGCAACCACTTGTTACCAGCACGAACAGCATCATGCAGCTTATCAAGCTCTGTTTTGGCATTATTCAGTTCCTCGGTGTGTTGAATATTGAGTTGATGTAAGGTATCGATTTTTTGCTGTTGCCGTTTCACGGCTTCAATTTGTGCGTGATATTGCTGTTTTAATGTTTGGTAGTTTTGCCTGATGGTTTGATAACGGTAGTTGATAAAAATAAGTGAGAGAATTAACCCTGCAATAATCACTCCGATAAATGAGTAAGGTCGCCATAACATATTACGCTCTCAATTTCCCGACGGGTAATTAGCCCTTTCCAAACTTCGCCTTTCACATAAACCCACCGCTTCATCTCATCACATGCCCCTTTTCGGTCATTGTTGTTGAGCTTTTTGAACAAGGTCGATTTGGCAAAATTACCCACGCCCACGTTATAAGCAAATGAGTAAAGGGCTGCCTGTGTTAGCGTGTTGATATTGACCTTAATCAACGGGTCAACATAACGCTTAACGGCTTTTAAATCGTCATTAAGCCACTTATCGCAGTCTTCTTGCGTGTACATCCGGTTACGCACAATATCCTTGCCTGTGTGCCCGTAGCAAACAGAAAGAATACCGCCACCGTCAAAATAGGGCTTAAGTCTCAGCCCTTCGAAATGCGTTATCATCGCTGAGGCTAAAAACAGCGCACTACCGCCCGTTGCCATCAATATTTTTTTCGGTATCTTCATACTGACGCTCCTTGAGTTTGTACTCCTTTTTGCGGTAGTACACGTTGATAAAAAATGTCCCTATCGTGCAGACAATACCCATCACAGCTACCCACTGCTCAAGGGTAAAAAAATCAAAAATCGTTGTCATGACTCCCCCGATGGTGGTCATGATGCCCCACAGATAGGCGGCAGGTGTTGAGTATTTTTCAGACATGCGCATATACCCTACCTTTGAGGGTTCCATTGCTTTAAATTAAACAGGGGAGCCAACCGCCTTACTCATTTATGTTTAATGGCTTGTGAGTATTGCGGTGGCGTAAACGAAAAACCCCACGCTTTCACATGGGGCTATGCACTACTGCCTTAATTACCTTATATGTACCCTACGAGCTTATAAAAAGTAGTGCGTTAACAAGATATAATTATTAGGTCAATGAAACAACAAAAAACCCCACAAAAGTGGGGTTCTAATATATGTTTAAGCGCTAACTCAATAGCTATACGCTACTATAACATATAATACTGTACGGATGTACGGACAGTCAAGCATTTTACTGAATGATTTGATCAATATTTAACGTCGTTGTAGAAATTGCTGAATTTCGGCTTGTTGCCAGCGTGTTAGTGTATCTGCCAGAACAAGAGTATGCTCCTTACTCTCTTCGAGTAATTGTTTCATTTCAGCTAATACCTTGTCTGCATCCTCACGTTTACGGAGCACTCTCCTTACGGCCTGTTTCTCAGCCTCATAAATCGCTTCTTTAACACCATTGGTGAAGTTATAAATCTTTTCACATTCTTTTGCGATTATGGGTATCTGATTAACTTCAAAATTTTGGGGTGACTCTACCCCTGTTGCATGACGTAGAGCATACCAGATGCCTTGCGTCCACGAACGCTCAAATCGGAAGCCGTTAGCCATCGTCCAAATGAGACGAGAAAGGTGTGAGGTGTCATCTGCGGTTAATAATTCTCTGGCTTCTGGATAGTGTTTAGGCGTATTAAATATTTTTTCTGAATGAAAATAGCAATCTTCTAATTGCTCGAAGACTTCCCATGCTTGATCTGTCTCTAGCATCTTTGCATGACGAGCAGCTCCGCGTTCTGTCCATAGAATAAGGCTACGAGTTTTGGGTGAAATTTGCAAATGTCTTAAAGACACTCTCAAATTATCAAGATCACTTCCTACTATTTTATAAAAATGCTTGCCATGAACAAACCTATCAGTATTACGGTTGTGATTTTTTCGAATTCTTGCTGACTCTGTACCGTAAAGTTCAGCTAAAAGCTCAGTGGTAATAACAGGGATATTTTTATGAGTGATGACACGTAGGGATTCTGTAGATACATAGTTAGCCATAATCGGCCTCCTTTACAGTTTAAGTTATGACTACCAGTTAGTTATTGGTAGCCAGGCGTCAACTAGAGCCTGTAAAGATGCTCCGGGCATATTCCCCTTTCGGGTGTTTTATTACGCCTCTCCACCCGGCCTTCGGATGTGATTATGCCGTATAACGGACATAAAAAAGCCGCATGGCTATCGGGTGCGGGTGACCGCTTTACAAGTTCTAGTACGGTCAGCATACGATAGTCTATACGGTGTTGTCAATTTGTTGCTTTAAGGAGTGTGTGAACAGTGCCAGCTATGTAGGATTCAGCCCTACCCATGTAAGCGGTGATATAGTCAGGTCTTTTCTTCCAGTTTTTAGCTATCATCCGGCATGAAATATGATGCTGATAATGTAAGCAAATAATGTTATATCCATCGATATCATATTTTTTTAATCCGGCTACTGCTTTATCAACTATTTCGCCTTCCTCATCGCTTAGCCAGGGTCTGTCATCATCGAATTTAACAGGAGCAATGGTAGACATACCTTTGTATTCGGTTCCAATTCGGCTCATGCTCCAGTTTCCCCATCCTTCCAGTAAATCTTTTACGTGTCTACTCATCTGTCCTCCGGCAAAAACAGGAATAGGGGCATGGTCTCAATGCCCTGCGTTGAATGTTGGTATCTTGATTACGCTATTACCCAAATGGTGATAACCAGTTTTCCGCCCTTAATGATTTCCTTGCGCTCAACGTGCAACACATCTATCTGAGAAT
This sequence comes from Candidatus Arsenophonus triatominarum, assembly GCF_001640365.1. GTDB lineage: Bacteria > Pseudomonadota > Gammaproteobacteria > Enterobacterales > Enterobacteriaceae > Arsenophonus > Arsenophonus triatominarum. Next base: position 8,368 of record NZ_LWMI01000003.1, read on the forward strand.
CATCAATTATCAAACCGCCATGGCAGAGTGCATCAATCGGTGCTTTCATCAGGTTATCTAAATCTCGCTTGCGACGGTCAGGTGGATAGACCCCTATCTCAACCCCTAAACGTTGCGATAATCGCTTACCGAGCTTCTGATGCAGAATTTCAGCGACTACCGACTGACGGTATAATCTGCCTTTTGTGGTGATGAAGTGTTTGTGTTTGGCGTGATACCAGTAGTGATTGACAGAAGGTGGGAAAGGAACGGTGATGTTATAAGTTTTCATTCATAGCTTAATCTCTCTCATCTCCACCCCTTTAGCGGTATAACCGGTTAACTGTTTACCTGCTATTCGTTGACGCTTTTTCGTCAAAAAGTGGATGTGGTCTTCATAAACATAACGGTATTTACCATCGACAAGGATATGTTTAAAGGCTTTCGTTGGTTGCTTTGCATACTGCACAAATCGTGTTAAGCTATTGTTTTTAATGTTTTCTTTTGTGCGCACCTCTTTGAGCGTTTTTTCTTTACATCGATAAATCCAAAAATCATTGAGCTTTCCGGTTATCTTTCTGGTACGCACTTTGATATAACCCAGTCGCTTCATGAGCTTGCTAAATTCTGCGTCATTACGGATTAAGTTACCGATATATCCTAACGGCTCAGCTTGCCAGCCTTTAGTCTGATAGATTTTTATCAATCCGCGATGGTAATACTTATTCAGAATCGTGTATTTATCGCCTTGCTTCGGATTACGATACAGCGTCCAATTATCAACCGCTTCTTTCCGTGCTTGTTGGTCAATCAACAACGCGAAGGTTGCCAAAGGGGAATCGTCTTTCCGTTCAGTGAAATTCTGACTGACTTTGCAAATAATATTCAGTGCATAACTATCAATATCTTTGGGCTGCACAAATCCATAATAACCATTACTTTTCAATCTGTTAGCTGTGCGTAACTCCGAATGATAATCATAAGATTGCTTATCCTGACCTGTTAGTCCAATATCGCTATCTGCCTCATGAACGGACATCCCCGAATTAAGCCACACTAACCCATTGCCATCGTGTCTCAGTCCTAAATCCGTTAATGTGCAGAGACCATTGTTAATGACTGACCAGTTGCCTGAAATAACCGCTTTTCTAAGATTAAATATATCTAGGTCCTCACTTTGGACGCAAAGGTATCCCTCACGGCTATTTGCCATGCGTTGAATTTTCATATTTTTGCCTATTTAATTTTTATTTGGGTGTGTTTATTGATTTACTTTTCTACAACTAAAATTTTCTATTGATACTTTTGGCAATTTTCCACTATTTCCAGCTTTGCCATTCCCAACATTCCAGTAGTAACCTATCTCGCTAAATTGTATTTTGAACATGGACGGCTGCGATAACATTTTCAAGCAATCTTTTTCTGTTAGTGCCTTGTCGCTAAAGCGACACCAATGCACAGGCTCGCCACCATCTTTAACAATGGTTGCTTTAATTTGGTATTTCATTGGGGGTGTCCTGATTAGAATTTCTTATCGGAATAGCGCTTAGGTTCTTTTTGAGGTTGGCTTTTTGCTGCGGCTACATGCTGGTCAACAGGGGAAATACTTAGTCCTTTCTGGTCAACGTATACCGTGCCCGTTTTACCATGTCGATTTAACCGTAGTATGAGTTCTGTTAACGTTTTATCCGCTTCCGTGTCATAAACCGATTCCCGGTGAATCCCTAACCAATAATCGCAATCCTGCTCAATTTGCCCCGTGTCGCGGCTGTCGCTGGGCATGGGTCTTTTGTTGGTGCGCTGTTCTAAACTTCGGTTTAATTGTGTTAATAACACTACAACAGTATTGAGTTCTTTTGCCAACACTTTTAACCCTTTGGTGATATTTCCGTAGGCTAAATCGTTTCTATCCGCTTTTTCAGCCTGCATCAGTGTTAAATAATCAACGCCAATAAACCCAATATCCCCTATTTTACGTTTTATTTTTCGACATTCTGATTGTATGTGGTGCAAAGTCATGGCTGGCGTATCATCAATCCAGATGTTGGGCTGTTGCTTGAGTCTACCCATTGCATTACACAGTTCATCCCATTCGTGCTCTTCCAGTTTCTCATAAAACCGATTAGAGTTGAGATTGGATTGTTGACTTAACATGCGCTCGGCTAATTGGCAATCCGTCATTTCCATACTAAACAACAGCACCGCTTTCCCTTGATTTGATACATTTTTCGCCATTTCAGTCAGTACTGTCGTTTTACCCACCTTGGGGCGTGCACCAATCACAAACAACGAACCATTAACGATTTGTTTAGGTTTAAGCAAGTCGTCAAAGTCCCTAAATCCTGTTTTGAGTCCGCAATCCTTTTCAGGATTATCCTGACGGTCACAAATCTCTGTAAACATATTGTCCAATACATCATCAATCCGACTAAGCCCTGCATTGTAACCCACTTTGCCAAACTTTGCAGCTTCATCAATCAGACGTTGCGCCATATCAATTTTATCACTAAATCCTAGCGCATTAGGCTGAATAAACAGTTTTTGAATTTCAATGGCTTTCTCAACCGTATAGCGTCCTACTGCACACTCTTTGATACTTTTTGCGTAACTCACTATGTTTGCGGCACTCGGGATATTTTTAGCTATCTCAGCAAGATAGGCAAATCCACCCGCCTTTTGAGCTATCCCTGATTTGGATAATGCTTCATCCACCGTGATAATATCGATTGCCTCACGTTTCCGGCTCATCGCGCGCATTTCTGCATAAATCAATCGGTGGTGAACCGCGTAAAAATCATCTGGGCTTAGCAGTGAAAACACCTTCAAGGCATTATCGCTCATCGGGTCTATCAGTAAACCACCAATAACACTTTGCTCGGCAGGAAGGTTATTGGGCACTTGATTAACACTATGTCTCATTGGGTCATTCCTTAAATCTAAAACTCGCCGTATCGCATTCTGAGCGACGATAAAATTTTAGTGATACGAATTTACGTTTAAATCGAGAAAACGGCTTAGAATGGAGAGGGGTGTGTTTTAAACGGGTATCTGAATGGTAAATTGAGATTGAATTTTAAAATCTGAGGGTAAAAATGCTAATTTTCAACTTCGATCATTCGCTCTGTCCTCCTTGACTGAATTACTACTTGATAACTCATAACGCCCCTTCCCTGGTTTTTGTTACCGTGTCCGGTCTTAGCAGATAATCAAGACTTGCTCGCCAGCCTCGGTCATTTTCACCGAAATACCAGGGGTTTGCTGTTTCAACAAATACTTCAAAATAGTTTCTGGCAGCATCAACCGAAGGATTTTTGAGTTCTTTCCAGAATTTACCAATAGCCCGTTTACGTTTGTCGTTCAGTGATTCAGCATTGGGTAATCTGTCACCTACTGTCTCGTTGTAAACTTGGAGGATTTCCTGATAGGGGATTTTGGTTTTTCGATTGTTAGAAATTAATTTCTCATCATTCCCCTCATGAGGGGTTAGGGGAGTATTTTCTTTTTTCTTTAAAAGATTTCTTTTGTGTTTAGCTGACTCAGCTAATCTAACATTAGCTAACTTGGCTAAACTTTTATTAGCTGACTTAGCTAATTTATTATCATTAGCTGAATTGGCTAATGTTTTGCTATTTTGGCTAATATTGAAATTCCACTCAGATATTTTTTTGTTAATTCCTATCCTTCCCTTTTCTAAAATTAAGATATTCATTGAAATCATTTCATTTTTTGCTTTACAAACATGGGTATGATGTATACCTGTTATTCCTGCAATTTGTGTATTAGTAATTCGATCAAGCTTTTTACCGAAGCCATAAGTTTTTCTGACTATAGTGAGTAAGATTTTTATCTGTCTGACAGTTAAATCAGCACCTGCTATCGCTTCAAGTAGCTCATTTGCTATTCTGGTATACCCATTTTCAATCTCAGCCACGGCATTCTCCCTGACTTCGTTTTTAACTCTGTAATCATCAAGACTGGTGACTGTTGCAGCCATTTTTAACTCCTTGTAACTTTCTGAATTCTGATACAAATCGATGTGCGAAACGCTTATTTTTTGATGCAGCAACCAATAGCCCATCAGGACTATCTGGATGGGCTCTTTCTTCGTGGTTTTTATTGATAAATCGGCGATTTTTTGGCATAATGACCTCGCTGAAATTGAAAGAAAAAAAGGGAAATTTGCCGTTTCCCTTCTCATTAAACTTCCTGAAATCTCTAATTAAATACAACACTCGATCTGACATTTTGAAGCTTCATCGTTTTTTAACCTTGAAGCTTCTTTTTTTGGCAATCTCAAATGCTCTAGCATGTCTATCAGCTTGCGTATCTCTTCACCTGAGATATTCGTGATAACTACCTCCTGTGTCGATGAATCAGGCACACTCACTACATGCCTAGGCAAGCCGTATTCTGAAACGACCTGACAGGCTAGTTTAAATATTCTGGTTTTATCCCGACTCGCTGTTGAGGGGTGAATCCCTAGTGATTTAGCAAACCCGTTATTACCGCCTTCTGATGCCATCTTCTGGTAGAAGTAAGATTCTAAATGCTCAGGTTTGCAGGTGATTTTGATAGTATTTGAATATTCCATGGTTATAATCCTTAAGTAATAAAATTCCCTACCTCGATATTCCTATGAGGTTGTGGTGGCTCTAACGCTTATTCAGAGCGAGTCAAAATGTTAAAGAACGGTGTTACTCAGAGAGTATTTTGCTTATCAGCAGGGATACCATCTGTTGGGTTTGGGTAAAGATCAGGGCGTAGCTGGTGTGGTGTTATATTCCATTTCAACATCTCGCAAAGAGGAATAACTCTTTGAGAGGGTATAGTTCTAGAAAACCATTGGGCTACAGACTGTTGTTTACAACCAAAATAGTTAGCTATTTCAGCTTGGGTATACCTTGACATAATTTTTTCTTTTGTCTGTCTTTCCATGTCAAAACCTCTTTTAAAATCCAAAACTAAAATACAAGAAAATATTGTTAATTTCAACAATAAATTCTTTTTTAATAGGTTTACAAGATGATCTTGTATAATGTTATATATGAAACTTACAGCTATTGAGATATCAATGTACCGAATCAGCAAGCTCCTTAAGGATAAAAATTGGAGTCAGCGTGAACTCGCCCAAAAAATTGGTGTGACACAACAAACAGTACAACAGTGGATATCAGGGAAAAGCACACCAAAACCAGCAAGCTTAGATAAATTATCCGAAGTAACAGGATATGATATTGATTGGTTTTATCGTTTACCCGAAAAAGATGAGGAAGTATCCTCAATTGAAAATTCAAATAGGTTTAATCCTCATAATACTGATAAACGGGGTCAACAAATTTTATCACTGATATATGAGCTACCAGAAAAAGAAGTAGTAAAGATTATGAGTGAGTTAAAAGATAAGACAGATTATTATAGAACTCTGTTTGAAGAGTTAAAAGTTAAGCACGAATCAAAAAAACACCAGACGTTTTAAGTCAAAACCTATCTTGCCCAATTTTCCTCGCCTAAAATAACAATAAAATACTGTTGACATAAACAATTATTTATTGTTAAATTAACTCCATCAACTCACTGCAACAGGCAAACGCCAGACAATACTCCGAGTTATCTTAAGCCGAGCCAGACGTTGCCAAGTAGCCAGCCCGAGGCATATGAACATGAAGGCAAGTGAAGTCATCAGTAACTAAGTCATTCGCTCTTTAACATATTGGAATCACGGCTCTGAATAAGCGTTAGAGCAACCCCACCAAGTGAGTTTTGGGGTGTGTGAATATAACAAAACAGTCGAACTTCATTTTTACACCAGGGAATAAACAGACTGTGAGTACAAACCGGAAGCATCCGGCACACACCACTAAAACTTATTTAGGAGGAACAAAATGGCAACCACTATCTTTAAACCTAAAAAAGACAATGCTAAATCTCGTCGCCTAGCAAAACAAATGGCATTCTGGGATAGAAAACGTGCTGAATACGAAGCGAAACCTAAACCCCGTTCTACAGAGCAAATCCTTGATTCCATATTCAACAAGCAAGATGATACCGTTAATACCCTTGCATCACTCACTTTCAATCTAAAAGACAAAAATCCTCAGCCTTCATTTGATAACTGTTGCTTACCTAATACTTATCTCTATTCTGTAAGAAAATACTCAAAAACACGCAAACCAAATAGCATACATACAAAATGATTTGATAGTCTTTGCAGCAATCTTATCCTACACTTAATTCCATAAGTTTCAGATAATAGTTATCCCTCCCGATGGGTTGGGAATTTAAAAATCTCCCAATTTCAGGGAGGCCAGGTTGTTAAAGAGCGGTGGTACTAAAAATCGTAATTATTTATTATTCACTTTCAGGATGAGGGAATAACTTAGGTAAATCAGGTCTAAAACGATAAGCAGGAACTGTACCTCCCGTGATTTCAACTAAATCAGGTACAAACTTGGGAGATACTGGTTTTTTACCATTTAACCAATCGCAAATAGTTGATTGAGCCAATCCGCATTTTTTTGCTAAGGCTTTTTGACTTCCGGCTATTTTGATAGCAGTTTCTATTCCATAATTTTTCATTAATCGAATCTCCTATAGATAAAACCGATTATAAGAATCAATCAATAAACTGTCAATCGTATTTGCTATTTTGCGTATGTATCGTTCATGCGATATTATTTGATCAAATATCTTCATGGGGTTATTCAGGTGAGCTTTTCAGAGAGACTCAAGCAAGCAATGCAAGAAAAAGGATTCAGTCAAAGCGCTTTAGCTAAAGCTGTCGGAATGGCTCAATCAAGCGTATGGCGACTGACGAGTGGTGGCGCATTAGGAACAAAAAAACTCATAAAAATAGCAAAAGTTTTAGATGTTAATCCTGAATGGCTTTCAGATGGAATTGGAACGATGAAGGCTCACGATATTAAATCTAATAATCAATTAATTATTGATTCTGTATCGCATTACACGGACAAGAGTAAAGATTATGAAAAGGATAGTAATGTTGTCAAACTAAAATTATATAACCGCATTGAGTGGGTGCTTTCCCCTAGCGTTAGGGATAAAGAGGACACTTATTCTATGTTTTTAATACCTAAAAATATAGTTGAAGAAACCAATAGCTCAATTAAAGATTCAATATCAATAATTGCACCTGATGACAGCATGTCACCTATTATTCAAGAAAACTTTACCGTTGCCTTAGATACCAGTATAAAAGATATTAAAAATGGTAAGATTTATTTAGTATCTTATGGTGGTGTATTTATGATACGCGCACTTTATAGTTTACCTGAAAATAAAATCAAATTAAAAAATTATAAATCTGATGATTACCCAGAATTAATCGTTTCTGCATCAGAGCTACTAATAATAGGAAAAGTCTACTATGTAGCAGGTAAAACTGATTAAACATAATCAGCCCACTATCCAAGTGGGCATTAGTACCCTTCAATCAGTTTATATATTCCAAATCTACTTTTCATTTAAAAATTAAATACAATCGTTTTTTAGATAAAAAGCTCTATATTATCATTTTGTTATTTAAAACCACCTATATTAATCGTTTTTACGATTAACAATCAAAATAGAAAAAGCTATTATCATTCCATCAACTCACTGCAACAGGCAAACACCAGACAATACTGCGAGTTACCTGAAACCTTGCCAGACGTTGCTAAGTAGCCAGCCTGAGGCGTACGAACATGAAGGCAAGTGACGACAGTTAAGCAATACCGCTCTTTAACACCATTTCGCTGAAAAAGCGAACCATAAAACACCCAAACAGTCGGTTTTGGGGTGTGTGAAATAACCAAATTGCAGCCATAAAGTTGAAACCAACACCAGGGTACTACCAATATGACTGTAAATATAATCCGGATACCTCCGGCACACACCACCAAAACCCATTGTCAGGAGGTAATATGTGTAACTTTCATGGTTATGATAATGCTCGCTGTCGTAGACATGAGCGTAGAAGCGCCAAGCGAGCAGCCTATAACTATAACAAAGCGCTTAATTTGGCATTGAAAGCAGCGTTAAACCCATCTAAAAAATCTAACCAACTAACAACTCCAAATCCTAAACGCCCTGTTCTTTCACTAAAAAGAAAAATGATGAACCGTGTAGAAATAGCAATTTCAATACGCCCTACTAAAGTGTGTGACACATTTAATAATTGCTGTTTGCCTATAGCAGCTTTGTATACTTCCAGACGGTTTAATAATAAACCTAAATCAAACTTCGGAGTAACCGCTAATGCTTGATAATGACGAAAAAGAGCACAGAGAATGCAAATGGTCTTGGACTGACTCAGATTATTTTTGGGAAGCATCTTGTGGGTTTACATTTCAATTCATGGGTGGTAGACCGAAAGAAAACGACATGAACTACTGCCCTGGATGTGGAAATAAGTTAATTGTCAAAAACACCGCCGCCCTATCTGTGTTCTGGGGCATGTAACTGCGAAATTTTGAAACAATTAATTGGTTACTCATTAATTTAATAGTAAATTATGTCCATACTCAAAAAAGGCTAAAAGTATGGAAAGAAAAGGTAACTATTTAATTGAACCAGTTGAAGAAATTGGTAATGGTACTTTTGGTAAAGTTGAATTAATAAACTTATTCAATTTGAATGGAAAATTAGCTGGGCAATATGCTAGAAAAACGTTATCAGTTCAAAAAGAATATGTTGGCTCAATATTTACTCATGATGAATTGAGAAGAAGATTTAAACGAGAAGTTTTTTATCAAGCTAATTGTAAACATTCTAATATTGTCTATATATGTATGCATCACATGGAAATCGACAATCCTTGGTTCATCATGGAACTTTCGCAAACAGATCTCAGAAAAGAACTTTCAGAAAATATATTAGATATAAATAAGAAAGTGGAAATAACAAAAATGATCTTAAAGGGAGTCATTTATGTTCATCAGAAAGGCTATCTTCACAGAGATCTAAAACCCGCTAATATTCTAAAATTTAACAATGATGTTTATAAAGTATCAGATTTTGGTCTAATAAAAAACTCAAATAACGAATCTGAATCAGAGATATTAACAAACATTCAAATTGCGTTAGGAACTGTAGAGTATATGTCACCTGAGGCGAAGAGGGGAGAATATAGTATACAGTCAGATATCTACGCACTAGGAGTTATAATGGAAGAAATGGATATTTCAGCTATTGACGGTGTTGATGACATTATACGTAAGAGTACTAATCTAAGACGTAAAGATAGGTACCAATCTGTTTCAGAAATGTTAGTTGGCTTTAACAAAGTGATTGAAAGGAGAGAGGAATGATAGAGCTGTTAAATTGTGGTTTCTTCTCCTATGGTAAAGACGATACTAAGGAAAATCAGGATTCTATTTTACCTCCATCAAAAATAGGTAATGGTTACATCTTTGCCATAGCTGACGGTGTGGGTTCATATAATGGTGCTAAATTAGCCTCTCAAATAGCTATTAATTACCTATCAAAAATGGTTTTAGACCATGATATAAATATAGATTCTATATTCAGCATTATTAAGGATGAGATTTTTAAAATTTCAGATGAAAACCCTGATTTATATCGTTCCGCAACAACCCTAACTTTTTGTTATGTTAACAACGATAGTGTCCACATAGGGCATATTGGTGATACAAGAATTTATGTAAAAAATAAAAATAAACTAATCCAATTATCTAAAGACCATACAGTACATCAAAATCTATTAGATGAAAAAATATTTACAAAAAAAGAGTTAAAAAATATTAAAGGAAAAAATAAACTCACAACGGCTATATCAAGAATCGTTGAGCTTCAATACCAGAAGCTATGCTATCCAGTTTCTGAACTTACTGAACATAATGGGCTTTTGAATTTGTACATCATGTCAGATGGTGCCCATCATTTTTGGGAAAAGCGCCCCAGATTCTCTATCGAAACACTAAAAAATCCTATACGTTTTGCTTCCAGCTTACAAAGAAGAATAAATAAAAATACTAGTATTGATGATTATTCTCTAATTGCAGTAACTTTCCTGCCCAAATCACAGCTCGCTTAATCACTTATCGTATATTACACAAAATATCCTCCCTATTTATAGTGAGGTTAAAATTAAATCAGGGTAATTAATAAACTTGTATTATTTTTAACCCATAATCAATTTAAGGATGTGTGAATGCGGCTCTGCGCTCGTGGGACAGTCAAGACTATAAATTATCTTTCAAATAGCTAAATATAGTTTGATTGCGTTAACCCGTCCGTGATGACTGTAATCGGACACCGAGAGGCACTCGGCATGCATCCTAACTTTTCAGCAAATGTTAACAAGGAGTACAGATAATGAGACTGGACAATCCACGCATTGTAACAGCGAAACACCCTAATATGGGTAATCTGGTTGGGGTGACCAATGGCAGTCGTGATTTAAGAGACTCAAGATACTTAAGCAGTATTGATATATGGAATGACGACGACATGGAAACGCGCACTTTTAAAGAAATTATACAGTGCTTAACAAAAGAAAATGATTATCTTAAAAGAGAGAATCGCAGACTGATGAAGATATATCGTGAGATTAACGGGCTGTGCAGGATTTGAACCTGCAACTCATGAATTAAAAGAATTTCAGTATTGCCGTTGCAGCACTAATAGTCACAACTATTACACCACCAAGTTTTAAAAGTAGTCCATTAGCAATATGTTCAACATCCTTACGGACTAGTGCTATCTCAGAAGATAAATCTTTACGGACGTTAGAAATTTCAACAGATAAATCTTTACGGACGTTAGAAATTTCAACAGATAAGTCTTTGCGGACATCAGCAATATTGCGATTTACCTCAACAATATCAGCTTTAGTCGCCACATCAGCAACTTCATGCGATCTACGTACAACAAGTGAAATAGCCTTAGCTTGCTGACTAGTAAGTCCAGCCGTTTGAAGCTCTTCTGATGCTTGTAGTGTATCAAATGCAACCTGACCCATGGGGAATCCTCCTTTTTGGTAAGTATAACGGGTTTAGGGTTCAATCTGCAAAATCTTTCACGTTAACACTTTTATTCGTTTCATTACGGAGAAATATTTTTATGTCTAAATTAGTGGTTATTGAAAATACCGTTGTCCGTCAAGATGCTTTCGGGCGTTATTGTCTTAATGATTTACATAAAGCCGCAGGAGAATTAGAAAAGGATAGACCTAAGTATTGGCTCGCCAATGATAAGACTCAAGAATTAGGTGCTCAATTCGTAAGCGATGGTGGAATTCCCCCATCGGTTATTAAAGGAGGTACAGAGCAGGGAACCTACGTTGCTAAAGAACTGGTTTATGCTTATGCCATGTGGATTAGTGCAGCTTTCCATCTCAAAGTTATCCGGACGTTTGATGAAGTTATTTCTACACCTATCCAACCACTAACCGATAAAGTTCAGGCTGGATTAGCAATGCTGGCATTCTGCAAACAAGAATTGCGTATCGCACCTTCTGGTATGCTTGGTGCAATGAAAAAGCTACAAAATTCACTTGGTATGCCGGATATCCTTCCCGCTTATGCTGTTGATGCACCAGAAGGGAGTTTAACGGGTTCAAGCGAAGTAACGCATTCTTTTACGGAGCTTTTACTCTTACATGGTAAACCTTACAGCCCACAATCTGGCTTTAAACGGTTACAACTTCTCGGAATCGCTGAGCGTAAATCTTGTCCCAGCAGCAAACATCCTGATAAGGAAAAACTATTCTGGTCATTGACAAAAAAGGGATTACAGTTTGGTAAAAATCTGACTGACTCAAATAACCCACGTCAGACTCAACCCCATTTCTACGATAGCCAATTTCCTAGATTGCTGAGCGTCATGATGAACGGGATTGCAGCAGCATAATAAACCATTGACGAAAGAAGAAATCATGCGCTATAGTTTCTATCAGGTGCTGAACACACCCAAGTAGCGGATACCGCTCCCGAAAGTAATGCGGTTTTTTTACGTCCATAGATTGCTATGGTCGGGTAGCGAACAGAATATATAATACCCTTTTGGGAAAAACTGTTGGCCGTCTACTTGCGGTGTTCAAGTACCCGACCGCCCATCTGAACAATGGGTAATATTGAACAATCAAGTAGGACGTATATAAATGAATACTAAACTCTCATTTCGTGATGTTCACTTCAATGTTGTTAACCGTAATTGCCTTGTATATTTAACATCTGTAGAAATTGCAAAGGCACTAAAATATAAAAATTCTGATGCTGTTACGCAAATTTACGAAAGAAATTCCGATGAGTTTTCTAGTGATATGACTGAGACCCTCAATTTGAAGGTCTCAGGGAATTACGAAAAAACTGTACGCATTTTCTCTCTACGTGGAGCTCATCTTGTTGCAATGTTTGCTCGTACTCCAGTAGCCAAAGAGTTCAGAAAATGGGTGCTTGATATATTAGACAAGGAAGTTGGTAATCCTCAACCCAGACCAGAAGCCCCAGAACTCTTAAACGATAACGATACTCGTAACCTAGCTCATTTGGTTTGGAGCATGGCGAATGGATTTAGATTTGAGAGAGCATGGACACAAGGTATCTGGTATGCGCTACGTCATGCGACAGGAATCGCATCGCCTCAGCACTTCGAGGTTAATCAAATCGCAATAATTGCAGAAGAATGCCGCCGGATTTACGGCATGACTAACACGCTCAAATCAGCTATTTTTGATGCTGAAAAACAAGTTATCCGTCGTTTACTTCGTCATAAAGACGATGTCGAGACCGTACTTCGTGAAATGCAGCAACTGTTAGAATCCAGCACTCACGCACACGATAGCGTCATGACTCAATCCCTTGAAAGATGGCAACAGGCGAACGTCAATCGCTTCCTCCAACGTAACTAAATAATCCTAACGCCCCTTTTTACAGGGGTAATCATTCATCAATTTAACTATTGAGAGATACCTTTATGTCAAATTTAATAAACATCGAAACAAAAAACATCAACGGGGCATTAATCCAAACTGTCAATGCACGTGATCTACATGCGTTTTTGGAAATCGGTAAAGATTTTACCACATGGATAAAAGACAGAATTAAGCAATATGGATTTGCTGAAAATATCGACTTTATAGTTTTCACCAATTCTGGGGAAAACCCCTTCGGAGGCCGTCCGGCAAAGGAATACCACATTGCCCTCGATATGGCGAAAGAACTATCCATGGTTGAGCGCAATGAAAAAGGTAAACAGGCCAGACAGTACTTCATTGAATGCGAAAGACGAATTTTACAATCACAATTACCCAATAACCCAACAACTTTAGGCTTACCTAATTTCCTTGACCCTGCTGAATCAGCCATTGCATGGGCTGAGCAGCATAAAAAAGTTCAACTGTTAGGGGTACAGGTTCAACAGCTTGAAACCGAAATCGATAGCCTAAAAAACCTGTTTCAGATTGGTATGACACCTGTTCAATTCTGCAAGCAGCTTAATGGCGTAAATATTAACCAGGTCAACCTTTTTCTGGAATCGCGTCATTTTCTCTACGATGCAGAAAAGGATATCAGCAAGGCTCATGTCTGGCGTGTTCATTCTTATGCGAGAGATACCTATCTAACCGAATCACCCCTTCATCATGACAAACGATTACGGGAAACACCAGTGTTATAAAATCGTTCTGCTAAAAAAGGGGGCTTCATGGCTATATAACCAATACCTCAAAGTAAGCTACCGATGAAGAAAGACTGGAACGGCGAATTCACTCACGACAAATATAGTCAGGTGGCATAAGGGGTAACGATGAACAAAGACAACATCCTGCTAGCGCTGGCAAGACAGGCAGCAAAGTTAGCGATTGATACCCAACGACAAGATATATGGCTAATCGCTTTATCACTGCAACTAAAAGCTTATGGAAAAAATCATCATGCCCCTTAAATCTGAAAAGGCGAAAAAACGCCATCTTAAAGAAAAAATTATCACTCTGCTACTGGATTCGTCCTTTTCACAAAATGAAATCGAGTTATTAGTCGCGGAGATTAAAACCAGAAAAAACAGGATGCTATTTCAGTTCGAGGAGGTCAAATGAACCCTTACGCCATGCAAGATTACTGGTACGAACAACAGCAAGAAATTGCTTATTGGGAAGACAGGCTGGACGACGAAATCAGCGAACTTGTCCAGCCTGTTTATGACTGCCTACCTTCCTCAGTGATGCGAAAACTCAGTATTGAGGATTTTGACGATATCTGGAAGGCGCTGTTTAACCATTTCAAAAATGAGAACATCCATCAGTACAAAGCACTTCGAGCACCTAAGAGGAAATATCTATGAGCGAAACACAACATACCGAAAAAGAGAGAAGTTTTCAACAACAGGTTTGGGAAACGCTGTCGGTGATTAATGTTAACGATAAAGTTGAAAAGAAAAACGGCCTTTCTTATCTCTCATGGGCTTGGGCATGGGGCGTATTAATGGCACATTATCCAGAATCCTACTATGTCATTGATGCCATTAGCTATAACAATGATGGCAGTGCGATGGTGTCGTTAACACTCACGGTTAAACAAGGAAATAATGAGTTTCCCCGAAAAATGTGGTTACCCGTTATGGATTACCGGAATCAGGCTATTTCTAACCCTAATGCCGTTGATATCAATAAAACGCTCATGCGCTGTCTCACCAAGGCTATTTCAATGTTTGGATTAGGATTTTATATCTATGCCGGAGAAGACTTGCCTGAACAGGAAAAAATTGTAATACAGAAAGAAGCCGCACAACAAAAAGCCCGTTACGAACAATTAATCCAGGAATTAGAAACATCAGCAAAAGGCGGTATTGAATCAATGAAATCCCATTGGCTGAAATTAACACCAGAAGAGACGGATATCATTGGCGAAGAAAATAAAATGGCTATTTATCGCAATATTGCAATGAAAAACGAGGCTAATCATGAAGCAGAAAACGGACGAATGGTTTCAGGCAAGACTTGGGAAAGTCACCGCCAGCAATTTACACAAGGTGTTATCCAAAGGCAGGGGAACAACGCAACGAAACTACCTCATGCAATTAGTTTGTGAAACCCTTACCGGACGACGAGAAGAAATTAAAACCAATCAGGCCATTGAACGGGGCATTGCCCTTGAACCACAAGCTAGAGCGCGATATTGCCTCAATGAGTTTGATGTCACGGTCACCGAGTGGGCTTTAATCCCCACCCGTCTATTGCGCTATTTGGGCAAGTCCTGATGGTTTGGTTAATGATGATGGACTTATCGAAATCAAATGCCCCAACACCACTACCCACATTGAAACCATTGTCACAGGAAAACCGAAATACGAATACCTGTTACAAATGCACGGCACAGAATGATGTGCACAGGGAGAAACTGGTGCGATTTTGTCAGCTATGATGACAGGCTTCCCCGCTAACCTTGCTTACTACAAAATCCGAATTATCAAGGATGACAATTTAATTAACGAGATTGAACAGGCTGTTCAAGCATTTATCGAAAAGCTGAAATCAGAAATCAACAAATTAATCAAAAAGTCGGAGGCAACATGGCAAAACACAACCAGTGTA
>NZ_LWMI01000004.1 GCF_001640365.1 Candidatus Arsenophonus triatominarum
TTTTGCACAAGGACAAAGCATTCGAAAAATTGCCCGTGAACTCGGCATTTCCCGTAACCACGGTAAAACATCATTTTACAACAGCAGGAGATGCCAACTTATGCTAAAAGAACTCAACAACCGAGTAAGCTGGCACCTTTAAACCTTATTTGCTTCAGCGAATTGAATTGGCTAAACCTGATTGGATCCCTGCAACATCTTATTTGATGAGGTAGGGTAGTGTTCAAAATCTGTGTCATATCTTAAACTCAAAAAAAGAGGTATGACAATATGAGAAGTCAATCATTTAATTTTGATGAAGCGTTGAAGCAATTACAATCAGGTAAAAATTTACTCGGTACGGATGGAATACTCACACCACTCATAAACAGCTGCCCGAAGCTGCCCTGCAGGCAGAAATAGAACTGTAGTGGTCAACTAAAATTGGCCACCCTACCTGACTGTTCACGGAACAGTCGCTCTGATTCGTTTGGCGTTAATCCACCGTTATACCAGTGAGGTCTTATATCCGCTATAGTAGTGGGTTATGTAGCGAATAATGGCTGACTGAGCAGTACTAAAGCTTTGGTAGCCAGTCGTTGGCACCCATTCGGTCTTCAGACTACGGAAGAATCGTTCCATCGGACTATTATCCCAACAATTCCCTCTGCGACTGATACTTTGGGTCATCTGATAACGCCACAATGCCTGCCTATACTGACGACTGGTATAATGACTTCCCTGATCACTATGGAACATCACCTGTTTGGGATGCCCACGTAGTTCCCAAGCCATTTGTAGTGCTTTGGCGGTTAATTCTGAGTCTGGTGCAAATGACATTGCCCAGCCCACCGGTTTTCGGGCAAACAAATCCAATACCACAGCCAGATAGGCCCATCGTGAGCCTGTCCAAATATAGGTTACATCGCCGTCAGGGAGATTAAAGGGGCTTGCCAGAGAGTCATCCATGCCTGCTGGCGCTGAGTGCGTTGCTCTTTAGCGTCCAGTATATGAGTTATACAATTGATTTTCGACGTAAAGTAATATCTGTAAGGAAAGCCGAAGGTTTAACAATTCGAGAAACTGCGAAACAATTCCGTATTGGAAAAGCGTCTTTAGTACGTTGGCTTAAACGACCAGAGCCAAAAAATTCAACGCCACGTAAGAGGAAGCTCGATAAAAATGCTTTAGCAAAAGATGTGGAACAGTATCCAGATGCTTACCAAAAGGAACGGGCAGAGCGATTCGGTGTTTGTAAAAAGACTATTTGGCAATCCCTTAAAAAGCTGGGATTAACCTATAAAAAAAAACTCTATTCCATCCAAAAACCAACGAAAGCGACAGGCTGGCACATCAGCAAAAAAGACAACAGTATGAAAAAAAAGATAAATCTGTTGTTTTTATTGATGAAAGTGGTTTTTCACATGACACTCCACGAACTCACGGCTATTCCCCAAAAGGTCACCGTTGTTTTGGCCTGAAAAACTGGGGTGCTAAGGGAAGAACAAATGTTATTGGCGCTTTATTGGGAACAACCCTTTTTGCTATCGGATTATTTGATTGCAATATTAATCGTGATGTTTTTTATGTTTGGATCACAAAAATATTGCTCCCAGAACTTCCTGAAAATTCTGTTATTTTTATGGACAACGCTAGCTTTCACAAAGGTAAGAATATTGAACAGGCAATTATAAACGCAGGACACCAGATAGAATATTTGCCTGTGTATTCACCAGATTTAAATCCTATAGAACATAAATGGTCTCAAGCTAAACGTAAAAAGATGGAAACAGGATGCACTATCGATGACCTGTTTTTAATACATATGCTGTAATCAAAATTAAGTCGCCTAGCTATAGGTGTAATTTTGGTCAAGGACTAATTTGGCGGTTTCACATTTAAATTCAGCAGTAATTATTTTACTCATTTCGGCACCTATAAAAATTATGAGGTAAGCATATCACCTCAACTTAGGTGGCCAAATTTAGTATGCCACTACAGTCAATCGATACGCGTAAAAATGGCTATACTCGAAAAACGGTTAAATCGACATCAGGTCAATTTGAACTGAAAACGCCCAGAGACAGGTCAGGTGCTTTTGAGCCTCAGCTCATTAAGAAAAATCAGACAAAATTATCAGAGGATATTGATAACAAAATCCTATCGTTATTTGCATTAGGCATGAGTTATCGTGATATTCAAAAACATGTTGCAGAATTATATGGACTGGAAATATCAGATGGAGCTATTACGCATATTACTGACAAATTACTCCCTGAATTAAAAGCCTGGCAACAACGCCCTCTGGAGGCGCTCTATCCTTTTGTCTGGCTCGATGCCATTCATTACAAGATAAAACAGATGGTCACTATATCAATAAGGCAATCTACACAGTACTTGGACTAACCACCGATGGGCATAAGGAATTGTTAGGACTCTATATGTCTGAAAAGAAGGAGCACATCATTGGCTGAGCGTTCTGACTGACTTACATAACCGTGGTATACAAGATATTTTAATCGCTTGTATTGACGGATTAAAAGGGTTTCCAGAAGCGATAGCCAGTATTTTCCCGCAGACAGAAATTCAGCTATCATCAAACATAAAGTCGGGTTATTTAACCCGACTTTATGTTTGATGATAGGATTATTTGTTTGATACATAGAATTACCTTTTATTTAATTATCTAATGATGTTAATTAAAACCGGTAACGCTCTTTTTTAAATCAGAATTGTCAGATTAAGTTAAGATTAATACAATTTATGGCAAATTAATCATAAGACTTCAATAAAAAATTTCAACCAGTTATCCCAATTTTCCAAATAGATTTTTGGCATTATTGCGTGTTTCAAATGCCCTCAAATCTTCAACTGAATTCAATACGTCCACGTCAACATAATCATCGTCGAAATCAGGTATGTTGTTTTTTAACACAGTTTCCATCACTTTAGTGATTTCTTCAATCGTAGTTTTTTCTGTCAAAAGCTCGCTGAGCATATAAATCAATCGGGGCTCTTGTTTGAAAAATGCCACACCGGATAAAAACGCTGCACGCATGAATTTTCCTCTCTCTCCTTGTGGCATGTTCTCCAATACTTCACCAGCGTACTTGTCCGCAATGTTCCTATCAGGATTAATATAAAATTGAATTTTTCTGCGTGTGTCCATATCGATTTCACCCTATAGAAAACATGCCATTGACTAAATCAAACTGAGGGTTTTCGCTTTTAAAAAACCTATCTTCCCTCGTCACACAGTGGGATTTAATCGCATCGGCAATAATTTCTGCGCCTCCACCAATGACCAATACATGAGTATATCCACTGAATGTATTGACAGCGTCCAGTACACGATTAATCAGTCGATGTTTTGATTCTTTAAGTGCTGCAAGAACATGATTTATTTGGCTTGCATCGTTGATACGGCGTTTCAGGTAACTCATATCGTCACTGTGGATAATAATATCATCCGCTAAGTAGTTACTGCCATTGGTTTTTGCCAAACTAAGCGCTTCTTTGACCGATTGCGTCATCATTGATACGCCTAGATGGGAGTTTCCGTATATTTTCGATACGCCACTCATTTTTCCCATCACTTGTGCTATGTCCAATGTCGTACCACCCAAATCAACAACCAAAAGCGAATCGAGGTCATAAAGTTCTTTCGCTATTGAGAAACCAGCAGGTATTGATTCCGGCATCACCTCAACGTTTGTGATGTTAAAGGTTTTTCCACCTTTAACATCGACCACTTTTTTAAAATTTTCTTTTTTTCTTTGAATGTTCGCAAAATTCGGTTGATTCTTGGTATCAAAATATTCAGCAATCGGCAAAGATACGACGATTTCTACATCTTGTGGCGTTAATT
This sequence comes from Candidatus Arsenophonus triatominarum, assembly GCF_001640365.1. Classification (GTDB taxonomy): domain Bacteria; phylum Pseudomonadota; class Gammaproteobacteria; order Enterobacterales; family Enterobacteriaceae; genus Arsenophonus; species Arsenophonus triatominarum. Next base: position 3,848 of record NZ_LWMI01000004.1, read on the forward strand.
TTGACTGAAGTAAGGCGTGATGCACTGCAATCACATTCACATCGCTATATTGATAACCCACATTGGTTGTTGTAATGGCAATAGGACTTATCGCATCGAAAGAATACATTTCTCCATTAATGGTATAATTTGAACTATTGCTGTCACCAAAAGAGACTGACCAGTCACGCTTAAAGCTGTTTGGGCTAATGAAGTGCTTCTGAATTCCTGCCTCACTCCACGTTAATTTTATATTTGTCGAACCGTCATCAATATATATTTTCATTAATCACCTTTGAGAAAAATAAAAAATAATTTAGTTTTAGTTTTGAGAATAATATAATCATTTAATGCTTAAAAATATATATAAATATCAAAATGAGTTATTAATTGGTAATTATAAGAGAAAATATGAGATTTTTAAAACAAATTGAGATAAATATGAGATTTAATTAATTCAAGTGTGAGATATTTAAGATGACCACAAAAAACGCCAGATATTCATTATCTGGCGTAGGTGGATAGAAAAATCTAATTATAGAGCATATTAATTAAGTATATGCAGAATTTCAAAATAACGATTTTCGGGTGCAAATTTGAAAAAAAAAGTGAAAAATTTTAATCACATAAATAATTGATTTTTAACGCTTTTTATCTGTATTTTGCACAGCGTTTGCTCTTTAACATTTTTTGTTTTCTTCCAGAGTGTCTGGAAGGCAGAGCACAGAAGTTTGAGTGTTCTGTTTTGATGTTTTTTACTTCTGCGCTAAGCGCGGATAACCCGTGCAAAAAATATCAACACAAGACATTCGAGGAGGAACCAAATTTGAATAAGCAACGCGAATTTGTAGAAATCATCGTTTTGCCAAAAAAATAATGCCAAAGCTAGAGAATACAAGCGTTTTGGCAATATTTTGAAGAGAAAAGACGCTGAAGGTGAATTTAACCAAAAACTCAAAAAAGCCTTTTGGCGAAACGAAAATCCACGCCAGCAATTATGGGATTTTCAACAACAGATTGTTGTTTATGCCAATTTGTTTATGCAACACCGCCAAAAACAGCAAAAACAAATAATAGCTGAACAAAGGGCGCGCATTGACGCCTATTTTTATAATTAAAAATCATTTTTCTTCAAATCTACTTTAAGCCCCACCAGGGAAATCACACGTTTTTTCATATGATGATTTTCTCATTTTTATATGAAATCGTTCTCAAAAATTCAATAACGGGAGTGATTGAGTGAAAAGTGCCGCTACATTGCGATTGATAGGTAATCCACATACGTATTATCTACATTAATCTTAACTTAATCTGACAATTCTGATTTAAAAAAGAGCGTTACCGGTTTTAATTAACATCATTAGATAATTAAATAAAAGGTAATTCTATGTATCAAACAAATAATCCTATCATCAAACATAAAGTCGGGTTACTTAACCTCGCTGAAAAGCTTAATAACGTCTCAAAAGCCTGTAAGATTATGGGGGTATCCCGAGATACGTTTTATCGCTACCAGGAACTTGTTAACGATGGTGGGATAGACGTAATGCAATCACCAGTTAAAAACATAGAACGGTGAGAATCACGATAGCTGGCAAGTACCTCATCTGAGAATTTACGTGTTCCATCTTTATTATTTAGCCCTGAAATGTAATTATAAACACGGCTAATTATAGCTGCAATCAGCAATCCGCTGTCTGTCTTTTTAGCCGTAAATAGTAAATCAGCCTTATTAAAAATTTCAGTGACACTTTTATGATTAGTGCTAGCTTTATCCAAGAATATTGATGATTCAGTATTTTTGTCTATACGCGAAGAAACTACAACAAAATTAAATAGTATGTGCACTGAGTCTAATAATTTCGTCAAAAAAGTATCTGAATCGGTATCCATTGGATAATTACAGTTTATCCTCAAGAGTTCGTCACTTTCGTTAAGAATTCTGAATTTTATATTAGCTAATGCTGCTAATGTTTGTGGTGAGGCATCTTTTGTAATGCAACGATAAAGAGCATAAGAATTAAACGCCAATTTCGACTTATTTTCACTTAGCTGTCCTTTACAGGTAAAAGAAAAATCATTGTTATAATAGTCTTCCGCCATGCTCTTTACACTTTCTAATGTGTTGGCAAAATCCTTGGAGGCTTGCCGGAAGTTAATATAGTCGTTTTCTGGTAAACGAAAGGCGATATTTTCAATCAGCTCGGGAGGCAAATTTTTTATACCGATCACGTTTGCTAAGGGACTATTTTGATTATTTGATGAGGTAGATTCTGAATCTGAATAAGAAACCAGGCGATGACTCGAATTGTTCACGTACATAGTTTTTCCTTTTTTTATTCTCTATTGATTGACTTATTATAAAATAGCGTATTTTTTTTATAAAACTCATCAATTACGCATTCCTATATCACCGTATTTTTCCTTCCTTTTGTCGGAAATTTTTCTATGCCGTTACCCTTTCCTTTTGACTTTAAAAAGCCGGATTATGTTCAGGTGTTTGAGTGGCGTGCTGAGCGATTAAAGCATCTTCGGGAGCAGCCGGAAAATCTTAAACTATTGGCTCATTTCTATCAGCAAAACCCCGCGCAGTTTATTATTGACTGGGGCATGACGACAGACCCGCGTAATATTGATTACGGCCTCCCCGTCACAACCCCTTTTTTACTGTTTCCGAAACAGGAAGCATGGATTGTGTAGTGGTCAACTAAAATTGGCCACCCTACCTGACTGTTCACGGAACAGTCGCTCTGATTCGTTTGGCGTTAATCCACCGTTATACCAGTGAGGTCTTATATCGCTATAGTAGTGGGTTATGTAGCGAATAATGGCTGACTGAGCAGTACTAAAGCTTTGGTAGCCAGTCGTTGGCACCCATTCGGTCTTCAGACTACGGAAGAATCGTTCCATCGGACTATTATCCCAAAAATTCCCTCTGCGACTGATACTTTGGGTCATCTGATAACGCCACAATGCCTGCCTATACTGACGACTGGTATAATAAGCGTGTTGCTTAATAGTGAAATAAGGGTATTTTCGGTGATTGAAGTAAATTTTAGGCTGTTCTGAGATGGAAATTCCAAAGACCGGCACTAAGGAGTAAAAAGGTATCATCAATAAAGGGTCTACGATTCCGTAAAATTTGGGTCATACAACCGAGGCGCTTGATACCCGCGATGGCGTGTTCAACCGTAATACGGATGCCCGAGATTATTTTATTTTCTTGTTTTTGTTCAGGCGATAAAGGTCTTTTTCGAGTTCCTTTTTTTGGGATTTGTGTATTAGGATGCTGTTTATCTATACCTTGAAAACCGGTATCGGCCCAGATGGTTACCTCAGGGGGAATATGGCGAATTATATCGACTTTATCGAGTAAGCGTTTATCGTGACGGCGCCCATTTTTGATCATGGGGATAAATCCAATTTTCCTCGTTTCGTCAGTCATAATAAGCCCTTTTCGAGTGGTCTGTCTTTTCTTTCCCGAATACATTTTTTTCGCCGACGCAGATTCTTAGGCTTTTGGACAGGTCGCTCTGTCCCATCAATAAAGACGTCTTTAACTCCAGGAAAGGCGCGAAAAAATTCCTCAGCAGAGCGAATTTGACGAGCGGGCAAAACACATTCTCGCCCCAAGGTCATCTCTAAAACCGGCAATAATATTTTTACCCAGCGACATACCCGTGTTCTATCTAAACCAAAAAGAAGTCCTTGCAAATCATAGGTCGGATAACATTTTAAATACAATAAAATAAAAAGCAGTTTATCTAATGGGGTTGGGATAAATCCTTTCTGCCCTGCACCCATCTGCCGCTCGTGATCTTTTCGATTCTTTTTCCGATAAATCAAATAACAAGCTGAAAATTCAGCGGCTAAATTTTTCAATTCTTCGACTGATAATCCAATGATTGCTTTACATAAACGATTATCTCGTAACAACCGCTCTTTGTTGATCATTTCAAACCGTTATTTTCTAAGTTAAACCTCTTTTTATTGTCTATAGCGTGACAAAAAATGCAAGTCTCTATTCAGCAACTATTTTATAGAATTACCTTTTATTTAATTATCTAATGATGTTAATTAAAATCGGTAACGCTATTTTTTAAATCAGAACTGTCAGATTAAGTTAAGACTAATACAAATTAGACGACCTGAAGGCATTTTTTACCCCATCAATTTTTTATAGGCTTCTGTTACCTCTTCTAGGGTCATATCACGAGTAATTGGATTTTCTTCCATGACATTTAACATGTCGTTTGGTGTCAAACTACTTTGCAGTTGCTTCATTTCGAGTATCAAGGTTTCGGGTACTGGAATACCTTCTATTTCCAAAAATTGGGCGGCCTCTAGTGAAGTGATTTCGGCTGATTTTTTTCGCTCGAGTATCGATCTTAAGTATTCTTTTTGTTGATGCTTTTCATCGTTAAAGAAGACTTCATTGATCCCCATCTTTTTGTAAACGGCAATATCATTGTGACTAGGCAATACTTCTTCTATCGTTGTCGTTTCGCCGTTTGCCGTGGTTTTAATAATTTTGCGTTTTCGGATTTTGGTATTTTGCCTTGCTATTTCCGCGATTTCTTTTTTCAAAATATCGGCTGCATGATGAAAGGCATGATCAAATTCGTAATAATCCTTTCGCCAGCTTCGAATTGTTTTTTCGTCAACGTGCAGCCACTTAGCAATGAAATGATTTGATACTTTTCCCTTAACCAAAGACAGGTTAATCACGTCATCAATATACGCTTTTTGGTATTTCGCTTTCCCTGACATGACAACCTCTTTTTAACCTTTTTGCAATATTCGCGAAATTAGCCATTTTGGGTGCGGACTTATTTTGCGGAAGTATGCGAAAAAAATCCCTCTTCATACCTTGTGATTATTAGGTTTTTCAATTTTTCAAAATGCGGAAGTATGACTGCGGAATTATGCATTTTTGGCTATTCTGTTATTTTTCGCCTGAATCCCTTTGATATCAAGCTATTCACGTTATCCTTGCATTTTCGTTAATGCTTAAAAAATAAACGCAAATGTTAAAAATTATAACGTAAAATATCTCTGCAAAATCGCCCGTAAATATCCATCGTAATTTGGATACTTTTGTGTCCCAATAATCGTGATACAAAATTCACATCCACCCCTTCTTCAAATGATTGAAGCGCTGCAAAATGCCGTAAATTATGAAAAGTGCCTATCCCATTTTCCGTTAATAATCTTTTTACGATTCCTGTTCGGCTATAGCACAACGATAATATTTCCCCACGTTCAGAAATCATTAATGGTAAGTTCATTCCCTTTTTATTCTTATCCAAAAAATCGAATAACTTTTTCGGTGTCTTAATCCTTCGTTGAACATCAACCTTCAAACCTTCAACCACACCATGACGGGTTACATGTTTTGAAATATTCAAATACTCCCCCTGAATATCGGCATAATCCAATGCCAGTATTTCACTGATTCGAAGTCCAATTACCGAGGCTAAGATAAAAGCAATCTTTTCTCTTACGGGTGCAACTTCGATCATCCTGTCGACATTTTCAAAGGCCGGAATAAAAAGGGGTTTTTCTCCTTTCCTCTTCAGTTTTGGAATGAGACTGACGCCAACATTTCGCATTGCTTTAAGCAGCAAATAGGCAGAATGCAGATGTTTAAGCGTATTTTCCGGTAAACCGTTAAATTCACTCGGGCGAATATTCAACGCCAATTTTTCCTGCAATGTGTCGTCAATCGAAAACAAGGCATGCTTAATCATATCGAGCGAACTTTGCCGTAAATGCCCCGTTTCATACTGAAAGACCTTTTTCCCCACATAAAACTGAATCAACTTGGAAGATACCAATCTCGGCATTGCTCTTTTTCTTTTGCCGTCATCGCCAAAAATCGATCAGAAAAAGAAAATAGCAAGCAGCTTCCCGCGTTTTAACGCTTTTGTGAAATCGCCCTGCTGCATTTTCGTAATGCACACGAAAACCCTCGCTGCCATGGCGAGTTTTTATTAATTTCATTTGAGATTATTGGAGGTGGAATGAATTGACATCTTACCTAATCACGAGTTTCGCACCAATAAAAAAACGCTCTATTTTTAAGTTTAATTCAGCATAATATATAAATAGACAAAATCTTATAAATTAAAAGCAACTTATTGTAATTTAAACAAATTTATACGTTTTAGTAACTTGCAAATTAACCATTGCTTTTAAGCCATTTCTGGAATTTTATATGCCTGTGCGAAACTCGTGCTAATATGAAGGATGCCGTTTCTTGAATACATTTGTTAAAGAAAAAATTAAACGGTTTTCACCCAATCCAAGTCAACCACATTTTCAGTGATCCCCTCAACCGTTCCTTTAGAACTATATTGCCACCATGTCCAGCTTTTACCTGCATTTTTCCAAGATAATGGTATACGTGGCGTTTCTACATTCCAATTAGCAATCCATAGCGGGTAAATACTAAAATCGTATTTATCCCATTTAACACCGCTATCCCAATATGCAGGTGAACAATATATAAACGTATCCTGACAGGACAATACTTCGTCTTTACTGATTAAATTTAATAAAACATGTAAATTATCTGCCATTACTTCAGGTGTAGCGCCTTGGTTATTTTTACTTTCTACGTCAATAGCTAACGAATTTTTAGAGGGGTCAAAACCAGCAGAAGATAAATTCTTTTTGATATTCTCAAACTGCTGTTGAGGAGTGCTACTTACAGCTCTAAAATAGTGGTAGCAATTAGCTTGAATGCCTGCATTCTTGGCATTCTTGAAATTTTCCTTGAATTTAGGATCAGTATAAGTCCCTCCTTCTGACATCTTAATAAAAACATGTTTTACACCACTATCAGCTACTTTTTTCCAGTCTATTGTTCCCTGCCATTTTGATACATCGATACCTTTTTCGTATTGACTATTCATTTTTATTGATCCTCTAATTACATTTAACTAAACTTGCGGAATTCTCCTTCCTGAATGTTAATTGCGAGTGAAACGAGTTTTTAACATTAGGTGGAAGATGAATAGCAAACAGTTCGAAGAGCTGTCATTTTTCTGGCCTTTCTTGTTTTTCAATATATGATTTGAGTACTTCAAGTGGTGCCCCACCTGCTGTAATCAAGCAGTAAGCTTGAGTCCGAAGTACGGGTTTCCAATAAAAACGATTGATATGTTAAGAATATTCTTTTCGTAACAATCTACTAGTGACCGTTTTTAGGTTATTCACAAAACGACTTGGTATGATATTAGGATGCATATCTAGTAATAAGTGAACATGATCAGCTTCTCCGCCAAATTGCTCTAACGATACATCCCACTTAGCACAGCATTCCGTACAGATAATTTCCAACCTATCCAATATCTCAGAAGTAAAACATTTTTTACGGTATTTTGTTACTAACACTAAATGATAATGTGATTTCATCTATATAACGCCAATTATTTTTATTTAGATTACTCAATGTGTGCTGCAAAGTACAGAATATATCCAGACAAAAATCAAAAAGAGCTTCTCGAACAACATTTCGGGCACGTTCGGCATATTTATAATTGGGCATTATCAGAAAAGAAAAAACATTGCGAAGAAACAGGGAAAAGTCTATCAAAACGTGAATTACAAGATAGGATGGTCGCAAGTAAAAAATCAGAAAAACCTTGGCTCAATGATATCAATAGTCAATCATTATTAGCTGCATTAAGCAATCTTAATACCGCATTTAGTAATTTTTTCAACAAGCGTGCAAAGTTTCCAAAGTTCAAGAAAAAATATGCTAGTGAACAATCATTTCAGTGTCCTCAGCATGTTACATTAGATGTACAAAATGGTGTTATCAACCTTCCAAAAATAAAGTTAATAAAAGCGGTTATACATCGTGTAATCGATGAAGGGAAAAATAAAAACGGTTACAATAAAAATCACCATCAGGAAAGTATTACGCAAGCATCATATTATTCGATGATGGTTTTATGTCACCTATCCCTGAAACTATAAGACCAGAAAAAAGTATAGGTATTGACCTCGGGTTATCCCATGCTTTCATATTATCTGTAGTAACTCATACTTGATCTGAAAGTTGCCGGTTATTTATACAGTACCTGTCAGGTTAAATTTGATTTAAATCTTTTGTATTAGTCTTAACTTAATCCGACAATTCTGATTTAAAAAAGAGCGTTACCGGTTTTAATTAACATCATTAGATAATTAAATAAAAGGTAATTCTATGTATCAAACAAATAATCCTATCATCAAACATAAAGTCGGGTTACTTAACCTCGCTGAAGAGCTTAATAACGTCTCAAAAGCCTGTAAGATTATGGGGGTATCCCGAGATACGTTTTATCGCTACCAGGAACTTGTTAACGATGGTGGGATAGACGCTTTAATTAATCAAAATCGACGGGTGGTGCCTAACGTAAAAAATAGAGTAGATGAACAGATTGAAAGCGCTGTAGTCGAGTATGCGATTGAATACCCTGCACACGGTCAACACCGCAGTAGTAATGAACTAAGAAAAAAAGGCATTTTTGTTTCGGGGAGTGGCGTTCGCTCTATTTGGCTGCGCCATAATCTCGAAAATTTTACAAAACGCCTAAAAGCGCTTGAAGATAAAATCGCAACAGAAGGAATTATCCTGTCAGAATCACAAATCAGTGCTCTAGAAAAGAAAGCGCAAGATGATGAAGCCTGTGGTGAGATTAATTTCTTATATAGCTAGGCGACTTAATTTTGATTACAGCATATGTATTAAAAACAGGTCATCGATAGTGCATCCTGTTTCCATCTTTTTACGTTTAGCTTGAGACCATTTATGTTCTATAGGATTTAAATCTGGTGAATACACAGGCAAATATTCTATCTGGTGTCCTGCGTTTATAATTGCCTGTTCAATATTCTTACCTTTGTGAAAGCTAGCGTTGTCCATAAAAATAACAGAATTTTCAGGAAGTTCTGGGAGCAATATTTTTGTGATCCAAACATAAAAAACATCACGATTAATATTGCAATCAAATAATCCGATAGCAAAAAGGATTGTTCCCAATAAAGCGCCAATAACATTTGTTCTTCCCTTAGCACCCCAGTTTTTCAGGCCAAAACAACGGTGACCTTTTGGGGAATAGCCGTGAGTTCGTGGAGTGTCATGTGAAAAACCACTTTCATCAATAAAAATAACAGATTTATCTTTTTTTTCATACTGTTGTCTTTTTTGCTGATGTGCCAGCCTGTCGCTTTCGTTGGTTTTTGGATGGAATAGAGTTTTTTTATAGGTTAATCCCAGCTTTTTAAGGGATTGCCAAATAGTCTTTTTACAAACACCGAATCGCTCTGCCCGTTCCTTTTGGTAAGCATCTGGATACTGTTCCACATCTTTTGCTAAAGCATTTTTATCGAGCTTCCTCTTACGTGGCGTTGAATTTTTTGGCTCTGGTCGTTTAAGCCAACGTACTAAAGACGCTTTTCCAATACGGAATTGTTTCGCAGTTTCTCGAATTGTTAAACCTTCGGCTTTCCTTACAGATATTACTTTACGTCGAAAATCAATTGTATAACTCATAACACACCTTGTAATCAAAATTAAGTCGCCTAGCTAGACATGAACGCTGATTGCTTTGATCAGGAAATCGCTGGACGATTCCAGATGCAGGAGCCACCACAGATCCTGATTCTGTCACGAGTTTCGCATCAATAAAAAAACGCTCTATTTTTAAGTTTAATTCAGCATAATATATAAATAGACAAAATCTTATAAATTAAAAGCAACTTATTGTAATTTAAACAAATTTATACGTTTTAGTAACTTGCAAATTAACCATTGCTTTTAAGCCATTTCTGGAATTTTATATGCCTGTGTGAAACTTGTGTCTGTATGGCTCGGTAAAAGAACGTTCATGGTTAGGAAATTGAATCGCACTTAAAAGCGGCTCGCAATCAGCGCCAGTTTCGACTCACATTAACTGCAAACCAACATCGTCATATTGAGAACGTAGCGTGCTACGTTCTTTTGTGATTTTCGAGTGACCTTGCTCCCTGTAATTTCTGGTTATCTTCCGCTTCCTCGCCCGTTCGCTCGCGTTGCTCGGTCACTTGGCTATGGCGAGCGGTGTGTAGTGGCATACTAAATTTGGCCACCTAAGTTGAGGTGATATGCTTACCTCATAATTTTTATAGGTGCCGAAATGAGTAAAATAATTACTGCTGAATTTAAATGTGAAACCGCCAAATTAGTCCTTGACCAAAATTACACCTACCAGGAAGCCGCGAAAGGCATGAACGTTAGTCTTTCAGCGATTAGCCGGTGGGTAAGAGCCCTTCGTTTAGAACGTCAAGGGAAAACATCGCCTGGTCTGCCATTAACACCTGAACAAATTGAGTTCAGAGAAATGAAGAAAAAAATCCACCGGCTGGAAATGGAGAATGACATCTTAAAAAAGGCTACTGTGCTCTTAATGTCCGACTCACTGAAAAATTTTCGGTAGTTGAAAAGCTAAGAGTGCTTTATCCGGTGAAAACTTTGTGTCGTATTTTTAATGTTCACCGAAGCAGTTATCGCTATTGGTGTCGGCTTAAGGAGCCAGATATTGAGCGGACGATAAAACGTAGCCTAGTCAGCGAAGCGTGGAACGTTAGTGGCGGCTCTGCTGGCGCAAGGACTATCGCCACGATGGTTACCAATACACACAACGTGAAACTTGGGCGGTAGTTAGCGGGTAAGTTGATGAAAGAATTAATCATCGTCAGTTGCCAAGAGCGAAAACATAAATACAACCGCGGTGGAAATGAACGTATTGATATTCCAAATCTGCTCAATAGGCAGTTCGCTGTTACAAAGCCTGACCAGGTTTGGTGCGGCGATGTAACCTATATTTGGACAGGCTCACGATGGGCCTATCTGGCTGTGGTATTGGATTTGTTTGCCCGAAAACAAAACCGGTGGGCTGGGCAATGTCATTTGCACCAGACTCAGAATTAACCGCCAAAGCACTACAAATGGCTTGGGAACTACGTGGGCATCCCAAACAGGTGATGTTCCATAGTGATCAGGGAAGTCATTATACCAGTCGTCAGTATAGGCAGGCATTGTGGCGTTATCAGATGACCCAAAGTATCAGTCGCAGAGGGAATTGTTGGGATAATAGTCCGATGGAACGATTCTTCCGTAGTCTGAAGACAGAATGGGTGCCAACGACTGGCTACCAAAGCTTTAGTACTGCTCAGTCAGCCATTATTCGCTACATAACCCACTACTATAGCGATATAAGACCTCACTGGTATAACGGTGGATTAACGCCAAACGAATCAGAGCGACTGTTCCGTGAACAGTCAGGTAGGGTGGCCAATTTTAGTTGACCACTACAGAGCACCGAACAACGTCGACAAGGAAGCTGTGGTTAATGTGTCGCTATGGAGTAGTCTGAAACTACTTATTGAAAGATTTAAGATAAGAATAGCGGGTTTAGTGTTTACAAGGCTTAACGCCAATATTAATACCGCCTAGCGGTATTTAAAATCATTGTGTTGGGTATTTATATTACCGTTGAAGAGTATTTAAAATACCGCCAAACAGTATTTTGATAAATTAAAAAGTATTTTTAATACTTTAAAAAAAGTATTTACAGGATGCGGTTTTATTATTATGATACTTATAAATCGGTATTTTATGGAGAGTGTAATGGCTTCAACGTATATAGATCACCTAACAGGAGAGATTTTAACAGAACCTGAATTTGTTAAGGTTTATATACGTGATCTCTGTCGTGTTAAAGGGATAAATGCCACTCAATATAAAATTTTTAATTTCATGTTATTAAACATGAACTATGAAAATGTTGTTGCTTACGGTTCGAAAACTAAAGCTGCTTTTTTGAAGGCAAATGATCTTAAGTTGCAAACTTTCAATAATAATATTAATTTTTTGATTTCTGCGGGCTTAATAGAACGAATTAGTAGAGGTGAATTTAGAGTAAATAAAAAATATGCTGTGAAAGTTGATTGGACAAGAGTTCAGTCAATTGAATGGACATCAGTTTACAGCAGAAATGGTATATCAGATAAAGTTAAAATTAACCAAGGTGTAGTAGCTCAGACTTGATATGACAGTTACCAGTTATTTATACAGTACCTGTCAGGTTAAATTTGATTTAAATCTTTTACATTAGTCTTAACTTAATCTGACAATTCTGATTTAAAAAAGAGCGTTACCGGTTTTAATTAACATCATTAGATAATTAAATAAAAGGTAATTCTATGTATCAAACAAATAATCCTATCATCAAACATAAAGTCGGGTTACTTAACCTCGCTGAAGAGCTTAATAACGTCTCAAAAGCCTGTAAGATTATGGGGGGATCCCGAGATACGTTTTATCGCTACCAGGAACTTGTTAACGATGGTGGGATAGACGCTTTAATTAATCAAAATCGACGGGTGCCTAACGTAAAAAATAGAGTAGATGAACAGATTGAAAGCGCTGTAGTCGAGTATGCGATTGAATACCCTGCACACGGTCAACACCGCAGTAGTAATGAACTAAGAAAAAAAGGCATTTTTGTTTCGGGGAGTGGCGTTCGCTCTATTTGGCTGCGCCATAATCTCGAAAATTTTACAAAACGCCTAAAAGCGCTTGAAGATAAAATCGCAACAGAAGGAATTATCCTGTCAGAATCACAAATCAGTGCTCTAGAAAAGAAAGCGCAAGATGATGAAGCCTGTGGTGAGATTGAAACAGCGCATCCAGGTTATCTGGGTTCACAAGATACTTTTTATGTCGGTCATTTAAAAGGCGTTGGTCGTGTTTATCAACAAACTTACATTGATACTTACAGTAAAGTCGTTCATTGTAAGCTTTACACAACAAAAAGCGCGATAACGGCGGCAGATTTATTAAATGACAAGGTTCTCCCTTTTTATTCCCAGCATGGGTTACCGGTGTTACGTATACTGACGGACAGAGGCAGTGAGTATTGTGGTAAAGTTGAACATCACGATTATCAACTTTATCTCGCTATCAATGATATTGATCATACAAAAACTAAAGCTCGTTCACCTCAAACTAATGGGATTTGTGAACGCTTTCATAGAACTGTATTACAAGAGTTCTATCAGGTGGCTTTTCGTAAGAAAATCTATAGGGCTTTAAATGAATTACAAGCTGATTTAGATAAATGGTTAGCGGAATATAATAACCAACGCACTCATCAAGGAAAAATGTGTTGCGGTTGAACTCCTATGGCAACTTTACACGATGGAAAACAACTTTGGAGAGAGAAAGATTTAAATCAAATTTAACCTGACAGGTACTGTATAAATAACCGGTAACTGTCAGCTCAAATCTGAGCTACTACGATAAGTATCGGGTTATACCAGTACTAACAAGCAATGACAAGTCGTCGCCATAGGCGACCACCTTGATTACCTGAATATTGATAATGGACCATCTCTATTTTTTTACTACGTGTTTTGGCAATCAATGTATTATCGGCAATTAGTACGCAAGGGCTTTTTTGTCTATAGAAGATTGAACTAATCGCCATAGGTCTTTAGGTAGAAAACATCTACTTTTAGCCATCGACTAATAGTGTCATGAGATAAAGGCGATGGACTTACTTCTGATAACGCCAAACCAAAGTATCTTACACTGCTTACTTGTAAGAATGTTTTATAGATATTTTTAATGCATGGATAACCGGACAAAATATGAACACCCTAATTTTTTCTTGTTTTGAACTTTATATTTCTTTTTTGGAGATTGAGAAACTTGTGTATAAGTTATAATATAAATTTATATAGAACAAAATGATGCGAAAAGGTATTAATATGCAAGGTGAAATGAAAGCTATTGTTTATTATGGCGAAAATGATATCCGTTTTGAAAATCGAAAAGTTCCTAAAATAATACAATCAACAGATGCAATTATTAAATTAACTAAAACCACCATTTGTGGTACAGACCTTGGTATATGGAAAGGAAAGAATCCAGAAATAAAGGAAACAGCAATTAACAAAGATGGATGCTTTAATGGTCGTATTTTAGGTCATGAAGGTATTGGTATTATTGAAAATGTCGGTGAAGCTGTAAAAAACTTTAAGCAAGGAGATAAAGTTATTATTTCTTGCATAAGTCGTTGTGGAACATGTGAAAATTGCCAAAAACAATTGTACTCCCATTGTATGAATCATGGTGGATGGATAATGGGATATATGATAGATGGGACTCAAGCAGAATATGTTCGTACCCCTTTTGCTGATACTTCATTATATTTGTTGCCAGAGAATTTAAATGATGATGTTGCAGTGATGCTTTCTGATGCTTTGCCAACCGCTCATGAAATCGGGGTACAGAATGGAGATATTAAACCCGGTGATACAGTTGCTATTGTTGGTGCAGGACCTGTAGGAATTGGATGTGTTCTGACGGCCCAACTTTATTCACCCAGCCAAATTATTGTGATAGATATTGATGAAAATCGTTTATCAATGTCAAAAGAATTAGGGGCTACGCATATAATAAATTCAAATAAAGATGACCCTACACAAAAGGTCTTAGAATTAACGCAAGCACGAGGGGTTGACTGTGCTATTGAAGCGGTAGGTATAGAATCTACATGGAATATTTGTCAAAATATTGTAAAAGAAGGCGGTCATTTGGCAAATGTTGGAGTACACGGTAAACCTGTTAACTTTTCAATTGAAAAATTATGGATAAAGAATTTAACTATCACAACAGGACTGGTTAATGCTAATACAACCAATATGTTAATGAAAACCTGTTGTTCTAATAAGCTTCCAATAGAAAAAATGATTACTCATCATTTTAGATTTAAGGAAATAGAAAAAGCCTATGATGTTTTTAAACATGCTGCTGATGAAAAAGCAATGAAAGTTATTATTGATTATTAAAATTTTATTGCAGATGCTATTCCCATTAAAATTATCAAACTCATGTTAAATATACCTACAACAACACTGTAGTACAGGGGAATCTTACAAGCTTTTTAGGCTCTTAGTGGCAATTTATTAACAGAATGTTATACCTAAAACATCCCGATTTTTTGATGAGAAAACTTATCTTTTTATGACTTACGATGTGTTTTTTTGCATGAGTACTAAAATTTGTCACGAGTTTCGCACCAATAAAAAAACGCTCTATTTTTAAGTTTAATTCAGCATAATATATAAATAGACAAAATCTTATAAATTAAAGGCAACTTATTGTAATTTAAACAAATTTATACGTTTTAGTAACTTGTAAATTAACCATTGCTTTTAAGCCATTTCTGGAATTTTATATGCCTGTGCGAAACTCGTGTTTGTGTTATTGCAAGTTTAAAATGGTACTTTATTTATCTGACCAACAAGAGGGGACGGTTAAGGATGACTAAAAAATCCTTAAGCGGTCATTTTAAATAGCCAAAAATAAACTAGCTAATTTACATCTAAAATTGCCATTCTTAGCTACTTCATTTAGGATAGTTAAATTAACTTTACTCAAATTGGCTACCATTATGAAAATAGCTCGTATCTACGATACGAGTCAGTACATCAGAACAGGACTAAACTCGAGAGGATGGCAAGAGGCAATGGATTTTACATTGCAGGGATTTACAAGGAAAAAGCATCGGGTGCTTGGGCAAACCGACCAAAACTTCTGCGTATGATCGCCGACCTGCAACCGTGTGATGTTGTTATTGCTGAAAAAATTGACCGCATCAGTCGTCTGCCTCTCCCTGAAGCTGAAAAATTGATCACCTCTATTAAGAAAAAGGGCGCCAGACTGTCCATTCAGGGTATAGTTGATCTCTCTGATTTGGCGGCCGACAGAGACGGCGTATCTCGTATCGTTCTTGATGTATAAGAAATTAATATCCGAAATGGTTACTCATTGACCTGAGCCATGATGAAATCCTTTTTATTTTCTTCTAAATTTTGCCAAAATTATGTTGAAGGTTGAGATAAGGAACGGAATAGATGGTTAAAAAACGATTAATTATTAATCAATTTTGAACAAAAGGATAGATCTACCCTGTCGTGAGTTTTTATCGCCACCGCAAACAAGCCAGATCATGGTGACGTGCCATAAGTTCTTTACGATTCAATCCAAAATTCATTCCTGCGAAAAGTAATTTTTTCCCACATAAGAGACAAGCAAGTGGATTGACTTTAAAGACGTGTTGATACATGTTTCGCCAGGTGACTTTTTTAGCGGGTTTTTTATCTTGCTGGGCTAAAGGATAAACAACAACCTCCGTTAACATTTTTCGCATCCGTGCTGATGGACTTAAAAAGCCGTAATAGCGGATCATGTGAAACCATTTTTCTGGCACATGAGACGCAAACAGGGTAATAAACTCATCGGATGTCATGACCAGGTCTTCCTGTTTTTTCGTGCGGTGACTCTTATAGCGTAACGTGATGTTATTTTCGCCGGAATAATGTTTTAAGCGACTGAGCGAGACAGGGGGGTTCTTTAGATAAAATCCGAGATAAAGGATGACATGGGTAATATTGGAAAGAATATCAGAAAGATTAATATTCCACCCGCGCATGTGGTGAGTATTAAGTAATTGATTCCATGATGCTTTACTTCTTCCTTCAGCTTTAAGCTCATCGGGAATGGTGAGCGTGTAATAATGTTTTCTCAATAATGCCGTTATCCGATATAGCTAGGCGACTTAATTTTGATTACAAGGTGTGTTATGAGTTATACAATTGATTTTCGACGTAAAGTAATATCTGTAAGGAAAGCCGAAGGTTTAACAATTCGAGAAACTGCGAAACAATTCCGTATTGGAAAAGCGTCTTTAGTACGTTGGCTTAAACGACCAGAGCCAAAAAATTCAACGCCACGTAAGAGGAAGCTCGATAAAAATGCTTTAGCAAAGGAACAGTATCCAGATGCTTACCAAAAGGAACGGGCAGAGCGATTCGGTGTTTGTAAAAAGACTATTTGGCAATCCCTTAAAAAGCTGGGATTAACCTATAAAAAAAACTCTATTCCATCCAAAAACCAACGAAAGCGACAGGCTGGCACATCAGCAAAAAAGACAACAGTATGAAAAAAAAAGATAAATCTGTTGTTTTTATTGATGAAAGTGGTTTTTCACATGACACTCCACGAACTCACGGCTATTCCCCAAAAGGTCACCGTTGTTTTGGCCTGAAAAACTGGGGTGCTAAGGGAAGAACAAATGTTATTGGCGCTTTATTGGGAACAACCCTTTTTGCTATCGGATTATTTGATTGCAATATTAACCGTGATGTTTTTTATGTTTGGATCACAAAAATATTGCTCCCATAACTTCCTGAAAATTCTGTTATTTTTATGGACAACGCTAGCTTTCACAAAGGTAAGAATATTGAACAGGCAATTATAAACGCAGGACACCAGATAGAATATTTGCCTGTGTATTCACCAGATTTAAATCCTATAGAACATAAATGGTCTCAAGCTAAACGTAAAAAGATGGAAACAGGATGCACTATCGATGACCTGTTTTTAATACATATGCTGTAATCAAAATTAAGTCGCCTAGCTATATCTCGCCAGGTATTCTTTTTAGTCACCCCGCCGGCTGTGGTTGAAAAATGAATATGCGGATGCCATTTTTGGTCTCGTCCCCAGGTATGGATGACAGTGAAAACGCCCGGGGTGATATTGAGGTCACGGCAGATGGTTAATATCACATCAGCGGCTAATCGATTCATTTCACCGAGAAGCCAACGGTTGGCGCGAATAATAGGCCAATATTCACAAGGCATGGTAAAAGTGATGTGCTGCCAAGGAAATTCGGGTAACCAAGCTAGCCGTATTGTTAATCCATTGTAGGCAAGCTTTGACGCCACAATGTGGGCAGCTTCGACTAAATTTAACCCGTTTCTCAGAATTACATTGAGGGTCAGGACAGCGCCAAATTGACCACCCCATAAGCGAAGTGCCGCAAGCCATAATCTTTACCATGATTTCCATCACAACAGTGCGGACACTATCAGGGGGGTGGCGATTAAGCCAATTGAGCCAGCGTTGACCAAATTGAAAAACATGACTAAAACGCGGTGACATAAAAAGGGACCAAAAGATTGAGACATTAAATCAGCCATAAAGGCTTTTTGGTCTTTACTGGCAATATAACGTAAGCTATTGCGAATTTGATGAACTACGCATAGCTGAACTTCTGTCTGCGGGAAAATACTGGCTATCGCTTCTGGAAACCCTTTTAATCCGCCAACACAAGCGATTAAAATATCTTGTATACCACGGTTATGTAAGTCAGTCAGAACGCTCAGCCAATGATGTGCTCCTTCTGTTTCAGACATATAGAGTCCTAACAATTCCTCATGCCCATCGGCGGTTAGTCCAAGTACTGTGTAGATTGCCTTAATTGATATAGTGACCATCATGTTTTATCTTGTACACGAGTTTCGCACAGGCATATAAAATTCCAGAAATGGCTAAAAGCAATGGTTAATTTGTAAGTTACTAAAACGTATAAATTTGTTTAAATTACAATAAATTGCTTTTAATTTATAAGATTTTGTCTATTTATATATTATGCTGAATTAAACTTAAAAATAGAGCGTTTTTTTATTGGTGCGAAACTCGTGTTAAAGCCGGTTTATCGTGTAGATACTAAAGCGGCTGCTGAGCTTGCCCTTGATGAACAGGAATCGAAATGGGGTGAAAAATACCCGATAGTGCTAGAATCCTGGCGAAGTAAATGGGAGTTGCTCAGTGCTTATTTTCGATACCCTAAAGCCATTAGAAAACCCATTTATACGACCAATGCAGTAGAGGCGGTTCATCGGCAGTTTAGGACATTAACTAAAACCAAAGGGGCTTTTCCTAATGAAAACAGCTTATTAAAATTACTCTATATTGGCATCAATCAGGTATCCAACAAATGGACTATGCCGATTAGTAACTGGGCGTTAACCATTGCTCAATTGTCCATCTATTTTAAAGGGCGCCTAGGATCGTTAGGTTTTGATTAGCTCTGCGTCAGTGTTGAAGCACAGGCGTAGAGCGATTAATTTGATTTAATAATATTTGCTTTTTTCACTACATCTGATGTATACGAAACATCTAATTCATCACACAAAGACAAAAACATTGCTGCTTCAATTTTATTAGCTTCCATTGAGGATATTTTTTTCTCTAGCATATCTAACATAGCGTAACGTGGATTATCGTTTTCTTTGAAAATAAATTCTTTTTCTTTTGAAATAGATTCGTTGAAATCAAGCTTAAAAGTTATTTTATTATATGGCTTGTAACTTTTCCCTGTTTTTTCTATAATAAAGCCGTCTTTATAATCTGATCTAAAAGTCCAGACCCCATTTGATTTAGAAACTATATTTTTTATAGGATTCTTTAAAGTAGCTCTCTTGAATCTTGGGAAATCAACATAATCATTAGGTGACACGCCAAGCATGTTACAAAATTCTTCTATGGATACAGTATAGTCTTTAATGCCTTTGAATCTACTAATTAACTCCAATATTCGTTTTTCATATCCACCTCTCAAAGATAATAATAATGTTAAATCTATTTCAGAGAATCCTGATGAATATTCCAGAAGATATTTAGCGGCATCTTTATCCATTCGTATAAACAAAACACCATCCTCAAAGCAAGCATTACTTATTATAACAACTTTACTAAACATTTTATTGTCTGGATCTTTCATTTCCAAAACTTTACCTATAATTTTTGTACCATCATATAGTGCTTTGTACAGGCCTTGCCTAGTCAAGTTAAAATGTTCTTCTAAGTCCTTTGCATGATACCTAAATTCAAAAACAACATTTTCATTAGTTACACCACTAAATTTTAACTTTTCCTGTTCCGCTTTTAATGATTTAACCAAAAGAGTTATTAGATCTTGCTCTCTAGGCTTTAAATTCATCTTACTTGTAATTAATTGATGAGGCTTTTTTACTTTTATCCAATTTTTCAAAATTTTCTCGCAACCTCATGCAATTAATCCTAAGGAAAAAAATAATAGCACAATACATGACATTTTTTAATAAAAAATATAAGTAATTATCAAATCTAATGTCAGCTAAATTAACCAATTGATAAAAAAATAATAAATAAAGATGACATTCAAATTACAACACCTGATGAAAGAGAAATGAAAAATCTTCTATGGATAAAAGTAATTCCAATGTCATGTATATCAATTTAAGTGATTGATTCATATAGCGTAAACTTGGTTATTACTTTCTTTTAGATCTATTACAAAAAAATTATTATTACCGTTATTCACACACAGGTGGATAACTTTTCTTATAACAAAAGCTCTAAATCGAAAAATATGTTACTACTGCGAGACCGTATTTCTTTTTTGCTAATGGTGATATTCCGCTTCCTCGATGAAAAACGAGTTTGCATCTTGCGGCAAGCAGCGGTATTTTAATTAAAAAGATTTTTTTTAAGCTAACTAACCTGAAATATTGCACTCTCTGATTATCACGGCTAGCATCACAAAATTAACGTATCCATTAATTCAGGCACAACATGAACAAAACAGAACTCATCAGTAAAGTTGCAGAGAAATCAGGTTTGAGCAAGAAAGACGCAGAGAAGTCCGTTAACGCTTTCATCGAATCTGTGACAGAATCTTTAAAATCCGGCAATGACGTACAACTCATTGGCTTTGGTAGTTTTCAGGTTAAGCAACGAGCAGCTAGAGGTGGACGAAACCCAAAAACAGGTGAAGTACTTAAAATCGCTGCTGCAAGCGTACCGTGTTTTAAAGCAGGTAAAAGTTTGAAAGAAGCAGTCAAATAGCATGACCGAAAAACATGTACGAATTAAAACTCCTGTACGAAACATAATTTGTCTATTTTTGTACGGGTGTTTTGGACAATGTCCGAAATCGAACGATTTTGGAAAACTAAAATTGCCTATCAAAATTAGAAGACTTTCGAGTTAACAATCAGAAAGAGGAATGTTTGGTTTTCAAAATTAAAATAAAGCCAACTTTTGAAGTTGGCTAATTATGTTGATGGAAATTTTTTAACGTCTAGATGTATAAGAAATTAATACCCGAAATGGTTACTCATTAACCTGCGCCATGATGAAATCCTTTTTATTTTCTTCTAAATTTTGCCAAAATTATGTTGAAGGTTGAGAGTAAGGAACGGAATAGATGGTTAAAAAACGATTAATTATTGATCAATTTTGAACAAAAAGATAGATCTACCCTGTCGTGAGTTCTTATCGCCACCGCAAACAAGCCAGATCATGGTGACGTGCCATAAGTTCTTTACGATTCAATCCAAAATTCATTCCTGCGAAAAGTAATTTTTCCCACAATAAGAGACAAGCAAGTGGATCGACTTTAAAGACGTGTTGATACATGTTTCGCCAGGTGACTTTTTTAGCGGGTTTTTTATCTTGCTGGGCTAAAGGATAAACAACCTCCGTTAACATTTTTCGCATCCGTGCTGATGGACTTAAAAAGCCGTAATAGCAGATCATGTGAAACCATTTTCTTGGCACATGAGACGCAAACCGGGTAATAAATACATCGGATGTCATGACTAGGTCTTCCTGTTTTTTCGTGCGGTGGCTCTTATAGCGTAACGTGTGTTATCTTCGCCGGAATAATGTTTTAAGCGACTGAGCGAGGCAGGGGGTTATTTAGATAAAATCCGAGATAAAGGGTGACATGGGTAATATTGGAAAGAATATCAGAAAGATTAATATTCCACCCGCGCATGTGGTGAGTATTAAGTAATTGATTCCATGATGCTTTACTTCTGTCTCGTCCCCAGGTATGGATGGCAGTGAAAACGCCCGGGGTGATATTGAGGTCACGGCAGATGGTTAATATCACATCAGCGGCTAATCGATTCATTTCACCGAGAAGCCAACGGTTGGCGCGAATAATAGGCCAATATTCACAAGGCATGGTAGAAGTGATGTGCTGCCAAGGAGCTTCGGGTAACCAAACTAGCGTATTGTTAATCCATTGTAGGTAAGCTTTGACGCCACAATGTGGGCAGCTTCGACTTTTGCAGGTAAATTTAACCCATTTCTCAGAATTACATTGAGGGTTAGGACAGCGCCAAATTGACCACCCCATAAGCGAAGTGCCGTTTTACCATGGTTTCCACACAACAGTGCGGACACTATCAGGGGGGTGGCGATTAAGCCAATTGAGCCAGCGTTGACCAAATTGAAAAACGTGACTAAAACGCGGTGACATAAAAGGGACCAAAAGATTGAGACAATAGATATCGGGTTATACCAGTACTAACAAGCAATGACAAGTCGTCGCCATAGGCGACCATCTTGAAAAGCAGAAAAAATACCGATTTAGTTCGAGTCATTGACTTAATTGTCACTACTAACCTATAATGTTTTTGCAATGCACTTACATTATAGGCCATAAAATGAAAAATTTAACAATTAGAATATCCAAAGAAGATAAAGAGTTATTGAAAGATTTTGCGGATTTTAACGGTATCTCTGTTTCAAATCTGTTAAGACAGTCAGCACTTGAACGCATTGAGAATGAAATTGATATCAAGCTTTATCAGTGCGCAAATAATATCATGAAAGAAATGACTGATGATGATGTTATTAGTCATGATGAGTTAATTTCTGATTTGGGTCTCGATGATGTATACCGTTAAATATCACAAAAATATCACAAAAACTTTAAAAAACATCAGCAAATCAGACCAAGTGTTTATTTTATCTTGGATAAATAAAAACCTGATTAACACTAAAAACCCAAGAATTCATGGAAAATCCTTAAAGGGAGAAAAAAAGGGTTTATGGCGTTATCGGGTCGGGAATTATCGAATTGTTGCAAATATTCAAGATAAAGAATTAATTATTCTAATAATAGATGTTGGTCACAGAAAAGATATTTATCGTTGAGATTCTGAGTAGAGAATTAAAATAAAATCAATGAATACAGTAGATATAACTTTTTAACGCCTAAGAATTCCAAAAAAATTTAACCTATTTAAATAGAATAACACTGTGAAAATAAATAATTTTTCCATTTTTTAGGAGGGTGTTCATAATTCTGTGTCAGGGGATTTTATATTTTGATTATACCATCTAGGCGCCCTTTAAAATAGATGGACAATTGAGCGATGGTTAACGCCCAGTTACTAATCGGCTTAGTCCATTTGTTGGATACCTGATTGATGCCAATATAGAGTAATTTTAATAAGCTGTTTTCATTAGGAAACAGTCCCTTTGGTTTTAGTTAATGAACATCACGATTATCAACTTTATCTCGCTATCAATGATATTGATCCATACAAAAACTAAAGCTCGTTCACCTCAAACTAATGGGATTTGTGAACGCTTTCATAAAACTGTATTACAAGAGTTCTATCAGGTGGCTTTTCGTAAGAAAATCTATAGGGCTTTAAATGAATTACAAGCTGATTTAGATAAATGGTTAGCGGAATATAATAACCAACGCACTCATCAAGGAAAAATGTGTTGCGGTCGAACTCCTATGGCAACTTTACACGATGGAAAACAACTTTGGAGAGAGAAAGATTTAAATCAAATTTAACCTGACAGGTACTGTATAAATAACCGGTAACTGTCAGATTAAGTCTGAGCTATTACATGTTGATGGCCTAAAGGGATCCCCTGACGCTATTGAAGCGGTTTATCCACAGACCCGCGTCAGTTATGCCTGAAAATTATTCCGTTTTGCTTAAGCTGAACCTTTCACTATTAATGCGCCATAATTTGATGGGAATTTGATTGAGGGTCCAATTGATGAACAATATCATCAACGAAATCTAACACATGATCAATTTGATTTGAATATTCCTTCAATGCCGAAGTATATTTACTAGCTTCAGGAAATTCAGATTCTATACAAGACAAACTCTTTTCTATTACACTATTAAGTTTGTCAGCTATATTTCTCA
This sequence comes from Candidatus Arsenophonus triatominarum, assembly GCF_001640365.1. Lineage (GTDB taxonomy): Bacteria > Pseudomonadota > Gammaproteobacteria > Enterobacterales > Enterobacteriaceae > Arsenophonus > Arsenophonus triatominarum. The sequence goes on from NZ_LWMI01000004.1 coordinate 27,731, forward strand.
TATGATGTAAATTGCTTTCAATATTAGAGAGAATCGTTTTAAATTTATCAAAAAAAGAATTAGAAACAACATTAGACTCAACGGTTAAAGAATTGTAATCATAGTTTGGATTTAATGAAGAAACACTATTATTTATATGGTTGTTCATTTTTTTCCCTTTTTAGTTGAAATTTTATCACTTAAATTAAACTTAATATCGATAATAATAAAATTAGGTATAATCTCCTTACCACATTTATTTATATAATTCTATCCTAAAGCAATTCCATCATATACTCAAAAATACTAGAATGGAATGCTATTCCCGTATAAGAATTTGAAAAATTTTCAGCTAAAAAGTAAGTTTCTGTCACATTTAAAATTTCTGTTGATAAAATGATATTTGAATCGTTCTCAGTATGAGTAGTTGCCATCAATATCTGGAGCTCCTCAATGCCCTGTTCGCGCCGCTACCTATGCTGCAATGGATACGACAGCAAGGTATCCAAATCGATATCTTCTCCGCCTTGCATACTTATTGCTGGCAACTCAATCAGCATCCGCGTGTTCATGTCTCGGTCCCTCGATGCAGTCTGAATGATAAACATGATGTGTACTCTAATTTGATAGGTAAATTAGACGACCTAAAGGCATTTTTTTACTCCATTAATTTTTTATAGGCTTCTGTTACCTCTTCTAGGGTCATATCACGAGTAATTGGATTTTCTTCCATGACATTTAACATGTTGTTTGGTGTCAAACTACTTTGCAATTGCTTAATTTCGAGTAGAAGTGTTGCCGGTACAGGAATATAGCTAGGCGACTTAATTTTGATTACAAGGTGTGTTATGAGTTATACAATTGATTTTCGACGTAAAGTAATATCTGTAAGGAAAGCCGAAGGTTTAACAATTCGAGAAACTGCGAAACAATTCCGTATTGGAAAAGCGTCTTTAGTACGTTGGCTTAAACGACCAGAGCCAAAAAATTCAACGCCACGTAAGAGGAAGCTCGATAAAAATGCTTTAGCAAAAGATGTGGAACAGTATCCAGATGCTTACCAAAAGGAACGGGCAGAGCGATTCGGTGTTTGTAAAAAGACTATTTGGCAATCCCTTAAAAAGCTGGGATTAACCTATAAAAAAAAACTCTATTCCATCCAAAAACCAACGAAAGCGACAGGCTGGCACATCAGCAAAAAAGACAACAGTATGAAAAAAAAAGATAAATCTGTTGTTTTTATTGATGAAAGTGGTTTTTCACATGACACTCCACGAACTCACGGCTATTCCCCAAAAGGTCACCGTTGTTTTGGCCTGAAAAACTGGGGTGCTAAGGGAAGAACAAATGTTATTGGCGCTTTATTGGGAACAACCCTTTTTGCTATCGGATTATTTGATTGCAATATTAACCGTGATGTTTTTTATGTTTGGATCACAAAAATATTGCTCCCAGAACTTCCTGAAAATTCTGTTATTTTTATGGACAACGCTAGCTTTCACAAAGGTAAGAATATTGAACAGGCAATTATAAACGCAGGACACCAGATAGAATATTTGCCTGTGTATTCACCAGATTTAAATCCTATAGAACATAAATGGTCTCAAGCTAAACGTAAAAAGATGGAAACAGGATGCACTATCGATGACCTGTTTTTAATACATATGCTGTAATCAAAATTAAGTCGCCTAGCTATACCTTCTATTTCCAAAAATTGAGCTGCTTCTAGTGAAGTGATTTCGCCGGATTTTTTCGCTCGAGTATCGATCTTAAGTATTCTTTCTGTTGCTGTTGTTCCTCGTTAAAAAAGACCTCATTGATCCCCATCTTTTTGTAAACGGCAATATCATTGTGGCTAGGCAATACTTCTTCTATCGTGGTCGTTTCGCCGTCTGCCGTGGTTTTAATAATTTTTCGTTTTCTAATTTTGGTATTTTGCCTTGCTGTTTCTGCTAGCTTTCACCAAAGACAGGTTGATCACGTCATCAACATACGCTTTTTTGTATTTCGCTTTCCCTGACATGACAACCTATTTTTAACCTTTATGCAACATTCGCGAAATTAGCCGTTTTGGGTTCGGACTTATTCTTCGGAACTATGCGAAAGAAATCCCTCTTAATAAGTTGTAATTATTAGTTTTTTTGATTTTCAAAAATTCGGAAGTATGACTTAGGAATTATGCGTTTTTTGCTATTCTGTAATTTTTCACCTGAATCCCTTTTAATCCCAGGCTATTTTCGTTAATGGTTAAAAAATAAACGCAAACGTTAAAAATCACAAAGTAAAATATCTCTGCAAAATCGCCCGTAAATATCCATCGTAATTTGGATACTTTTGTGTCCCAATAATCGTGATACAAAATTCACATCAACCCCCTTTTTCAAATAATTGAAGCGCTGCAAAATGTCGTGAATTATGGAAAGTGCCTATCCCATTTTCAGTTAATAATCTTTTTACTATTCCTGTTCTGCTATAGCACAAAGATAATCTTTCCCCACGTTCAGAAATGATTAAGGGAAAATTCATTCCCTTTTTAATTCTTATCCAAAAAATCAAATAGCTTTTTAGGTATCTTAATCCTTCGTTGAACATCAACCTTCAAACCTTCAACAACACCATGACGGGTTACATGTTTTGAAATATTCAAATATTCCCCTTGCATATCGGCATAATCTAATGCCAATATTTCACTTATCCGTAGCCCAATCACGGACGCTTCTTTTTTCTTACTGGCGCAACTTCGATCATCCTTTCGACATTTTCAAAGGCCGGAATAAAAAGGGGTTTTTCTCCTTTCCTTTTCAGTTTAGGTATCAGACTTACGCCAACATTCCGCAGCGCTTTTAACAACAAATAGGCAGAGTGCAGATGTTTAAGCGTATTTTCCGGCAAGCCGTTAAATTCACTCGGGCGAATATTCAACGCCAATTTGGCTTGCAACGGTTCGTCGATTGAAAACAGGGCATGTTTAATCGTATCGAGCGAACTTTGCCGCAAATGCCCCGTTTCACACTGTGAGACCTTTTTCCCCACATAAAACTGAATCAACTTGCGAAGATACCAATCTCGGCATTTCTCTTTTTCTTTTGCCGCCATCTCCAAAAATCGCTCGGATTCGCTCAGAAACACGAGTTTCGCACAAAACTAATTTGGGTACGCTATAAAACACGGATGTGCTCAGTAATAGCATTTTTGATTATGTCCCAATTTTGTTGATAAAGGGTTATTTTTTCAGATATACGACGTTTATGTTGTTCAAACCACGCAGAAATAGCGAGAAAAATGATTTCTTTGCGCTCGGCTCGTGCGAGCCTGACAGCGTTCAATACCACAATTTTGTTTAACTTCTCGGTGTATAAGAAATTAATACCCGAAATGGTTATTCATTAACCTGCGCCATGATGAAATCCTTTTTATTTTCTTCTAAATTTTGCCAAAATTATGTTGAAGGTTGAGATAAGGAACGGAATAGATGGTTAAAAAAAAGACCAATTATTAATCAATTTTGAACAAAAGGATAGATCTACCCTGTCGTGAGTTTTTATCGCCACCGCAAACAAGCCAGATCATGGTGACGTGCCATAAGTTCTTTACGATTCAATCCAAAATTCATTCCTGCGAAAAGTAATTTTTTTCCACATAAGAGACAAGCAAGTGGATCGACTTTAAAGACGTGTTGATACATGTTTCGCCAGGTGACTTTTTTAGCGGGTTTTTTATCTTGCTGGGCTAAAGGATAAACAACCTCCGTTAACATTTTCGCATCTGTGCTGATGGACTTAAAAAGCCGTAATAGCGGATCATGTGAAACCATTTTTCTGGCACATGAGACGCAAACTGGGTAATAAATACATCGGATGTCATGACCAGGTCTTCCTGTTTTTTCGTGCGGTGGCTCTTATAGCGTAACGTGATGTTATCTTCGTCGGAATAATAAGCCTGTTGCTCAATAGCAAAATTAATTATGACTTACAAAAAAACCAGCCGATGATGATAAAATCATCAATTTTTGCATTAAAAATAACCTATGTAAGATTAAAAAATAAACTATTTTTGTATTTTTTAGATGTATCTAACTTGTTTTTATTTTAAGCAACTTTATTTCACTATTGAGCAACATGCTTAATGTTTTAAGCGACTGAGCGAGACAGGGGGTTTCTTTAGATAAAATCCGAGATAAAGGGTGACATGGGTAATATTGGAAAGAATATCAGAAAGATTAATATTCCATCCGCGCTTGTAGTGAGTATTAAGTAATTGATTGCATGATGCTTTACTTCTTCCTTCAGCTTTAAGCTAATCGGGAATGGTGAGCGTGTAATAATGTTTTCTCAATAATGCCGTTATCCGATATAGCCACATTGTCATAATGTTTTCGCGATAAAAGCTGATATCCCGCCAGGTATTCTTTTTAGTCACCCCGCCGGCTGTGGTTGAAAAATGAATATGCGGATGCCATTTTTGGTCTCGTCCCCAGGTATGGATGGCAGTGAAAACGCCCGGGGTGATAACGAGCTTTAGTTTTTGTATGATCAATATCATTGATAGCGAGATAAAGTTGATAATCGTGATGTTCAACTTTGCCACAATACTCACTGCCTCTGTCCGTCAGTATACGTAACACCGATAACCCATGCTGGGAATAAAAAGGGAGAACCTTGTCATTTAATAAATCTGCCGCCGTTATCGCGCTTTTTGTTGTGTAAAGCTTACAATAAAATAGTTGCTGAATAGAGACTTGCATTTTTTGTCACGCTATAGACAATAAAAAGAGGTTTAACTTAAAATAACGGTTTGAAATGATCAACAAAGAGCGGTTGTTACGAGATAATCGTTTATGTAAAGCAATCATTGGATTATCAGTCGAAGAATTGAAAAATTTAGCCGCTGAATTTTCAGCTTGTTATTTGATTTATCGGAAAAAGAATCGAAAAGATCACGAGCGGCAGATGGGTGCAGGGCAGAAAGGATTTATCCCAACCCCATTAGATAAACTGCTTTTTATTTTATTGTATTTAAAATGTTATCCGACCTATGATTTGCAAGGACTTCTTTTTGGTTTAGATAGAACACGGGTATGTCGCTGGGTAAAAATATTATTGCCGGTTTTAGAGATGACCTTGGGGCGAGAATGTGTTTTGCCCGCTCGTCAAATTCGCTCTGCTGAGGAATTTTTTCGCGCCTTTCCTGGAGTTAAAGACGTCTTTATTGATGGGACAGAGCGACCTGTCCAAAAGCCTAAGAATCTGCGTCGGCGAAAAAAAATGTATTCGGGAAAGAAAAGACAGACCACTCGAAAAGGGCTTATTATGACTGACGAAACGAGGAAAATTGGATTTATCCCCATGATCAAAAATGGGCGCCGTCACGATAAACGCTTACTCGATAAAGTCGATATAATTCGCCATATTCCCCCTGAGGTAACCATCTGGGCCGATACCGGTTTTCAAGGTATAGATAAACAGCATCCTAATACACAAATCCCAAAAAAAGGAACTCGAAAAAGACCTTTATCGCCTGAACAAAAACAAGAAAATAAAATAATCTCGGGCATCCGTATTACGTGTAGTAGCTCAGACTTAATCTGACAGTTACCGGTTATTTATACAGTACCTGTCAGGTTAAATTTGATTTAAATCTTTCTCTCTCCAAAGTTGTTTTCCATCGTGTAAAGTTGCCATAGGAGTTCGACCGCAACACATTTTTCCTTGATGAGTGCGTTGGTTATTATATTCCGCTAACCATTTATCTAAATCAGCTTGTAATTCATTTAAAGCGCTATAGATTTTCTTACGAAAAGCCACCTGATAGAACTCTTGTAATACAGTTTTATGAAAGCGTTCACAAATCCCATTAGTTTGAGGTGAACGAGCTTTAGTTTTTGTATGATCAATATCATTGATAGCGAGATAAAGTTGATAATCGTGATGTTCAACTTTACCACAATACTCACTGCCTCTGTCCGTCAGTATACGTAACACCGGTAACCCATGCTGGGAATAAAAAGGGAGAACCTTGTCATTTAATAAATCTGCCGCCGTTATCGCGCTTTTTGTTGTGTAAAGCTTACAATGAACGACTTTACTGTAAGTATCAATGTAAGTTTGTTGATAAACACGACCAACGCCTTTTAAATGACCGACATAAAAAGTATCTTGTGAACCCAGATAACCTGGATGCGCTGTTTCAATCTCACCACAGGCTTCATCATCTTGCGCTTTCTTTTCTAGAGCACTGATTTGTGATTCTGACAGGATAATTCCTTCTGTTGCGATTTTATCTTCAAGCGCTTTTAGGCGTTTTGTAAAATTTTCGAGATTATGGCGCAGCCAAATAGAGCGAACGCCACTCCCCGAAACAAAAATGCCTTTTTTTCTTAGTTCATTACTACTGCGGTGTTGACCGTGTGCAGGGTATTCAATGGCATACTCAACTACAGCGCTTTCAATCTGTTCATCTACTCTATTTTTTACGTTAGGCACCCGTCGATTTTGATTAATTATTAATAGATTCCCCCCCCAATGAGCGACGATTAATATTTTCATAGCTATAAATATCACCTGTTCGCAAATACCGATAAATGGTTTCTCGAGATACGCCAAATTCTTTTGCTAATTTGGCTTTTTTTTGCCGTTTTTAGCTCTTGATTGCAATGACTGAATTTGCTTTTGGGTAAGACTTTTTTTCGTCCTTTGTAGATTCTTAGCGATAGCGATACCTTCAAGCTGTCGCTCTCTAATCAGTGCCCTTTCAAATTCCGCAAAAGCTCCCCCCATGACGGACAAAAGGAAATTTGACATAGGCGAATCCTCGCCCGTGAAAATTAGGTTTTCTTTGATGAATTCAACACTGACACCCTGCTCAGTCAATGACTTTACCAGACTGCGTAAATCGTCCAAATTCCTGGCCAATCAATCTAAACTATGCACGATCACCTATGTCCCCTTCCTTCACGGACATAGTTTAACAAAGCCTGTAACTGCGGTCGTTCTTTGTTTTTCGCTGATACTTTTTCTTCAAATACTTTGTCGAGGGGGATATTTTTCAATTGCCGTTCTAACTTTTGATCCTCGCTACTCACTCTAATATAACCTGAGTTCGGGATAAGCGGTAGTTATGAGAAAATAAAAATAGCTCATTTATCAATAAAAACCTTTTAAAATCAATTAAATGATAAAAAAAGTAAAGATTTTTAGTAATAGTGGGTTAAAAAACAACCTATTCTCTCTTCTAAAATCATGAAAAAAATCAAAATAAAGCACATATTTTATGTAATACTTTTTAAGTAACCATTTGAATATATAATAAAAAATTAAATTCCTTATCCCGAACTCAGGTTAATATATCCAACTCTTGCGCCTGCCATCTTAACTTCAAATTCCTATATTGTCATATTTAAGTTTATGAGTTTAAGTTTAATACGTCAACTAATTAACAATTATACTCTATTGACACACAAATTAAGCTGACCTGAAAATTGACATTAGGGGTTACTCTAATTTGACAGGTAAATTAGATTTATTAGCTCAGATTTGATCTGACAGTTACTGGTTATTTATACAGTACCTGTCAGGTTAAATTTGATTTAAATCTTTCTCTCTCCAAAGTTGTTTTCCATCGTGTCAAGTTGCAATAGGAGTTCGACCGCAACACATTTTTCCTTGATGAGTGCGTTGGTTATTATATTCCGCTAACCATTTATCTAAATCAGCTTGTAATTCATCTAAAGCCCTATAGATTTTCTTACGAAAAGCCACCTGATAGAACTCTTGTCATACAGTTTTATGAAAGCGTTCACAAATCCCATTGGTTTGAGGTGAACGAGCTTTAGTTTTTGTATGATCAATATCATTGATAGCGAGATAAAGTTGATAATCGTGATGCTCAACTTTACCACAATACTCACTGCCTCTGTCCGTCAGTATACGTAACACCGGTAACCTATGCTGGGAATAAAAAGGGAGAACCTTGTCATTTAATAAATCTGCCGCCGTTATCGCGCTTTTTGTTGTGTAAAGCTTACAATGAACGACTTTACTGTAAGTATCAATGTAAGTTTGTTGATAAACACGACCAACGCCTTTTAAATGACCGACATAAAAAGTATCTTGTGAACCCAGATAACCTGGATGCGCTGTTTCAATCTCACCACAGGCTTCATCATCTTGCGCTTTCTTTTCTAGAGCACTGATTTGTGATTCTGACAGAATAATCCCTTCTGTCGCTATTTTATCTTCTAGCGCCTTTAGACGTTTTTTTTAATTTTCAAGATGATGACGTAGCCAAATAGAGCGAACGCCACTCCCCGAAACAAAAATAAGCGTGTTGCTTAATAGTGAAATAAGGGTATTTCGGTGATTGGAAGTAAATTTTAGGCTGTTCTGAGATGGAAATTCCAAAGACCGGCACTAAGGAGTAAAAAGGTATCATCAATAAAGGGTCTACGATTCCGTAAAATTTGGGTCATACAACCGAGGCGCTTGATACCCGCGATGGCGTGTTCAACCGTAATACGGATGCCCGAGATTATTTTATTTTCTTGTTTTTGTTCAGGCGATAAAGGTCTTTTTCGAGTTCCTTTTTTTGGGATTTGTGTATTAGGATGCTGTTTATCTATACCTTGAAAACCGGTATAGCTAGGCGACTTAATTTTGATTACAGCATATGTATTAAAAACAGGTCATCGATAGTGCATCCTGTTTCCATCTTTTTACGTTTAGCTTGAGACCATTTATGTTCTATAGCTAGGCGACTTAATTTTGATTACAAGGTGTGTTATGAGTTATACAATTGATTTTCGACGTAAAGTAATATCTGTAAGGAAAGCCGAAGGTTTAACAATTCGAGAAACTGCGAAACAATTCCGTATTGGAAAAGCGTCTTTAGTACGTTGGCTTAAACGACCAGAGCCAAAAAATTCAACGCCACGTAAGAGGAAGCTCGATAAAAATGCTTTAGCAAAAGATGTGGAACAGTATCCAGATGCTTACCAAAAGGAACGGGCAGAGCGATTCGGTGTTTGTAAAAAGACTATTTGGCAATCCCTTAAAAAGCTGGGATTAACCTATAAAAAAAACTCTATTCCATCCAAAAACCAACGAAAGCGACAGGCTGGCACATCAGCAAAAAAGACAACAGTATGAAAAAAAAGATAAATCTGTTGTTTTTATTGATGAAAGTGGTTTTTCACATGACACTCCACGAACTCACGGCTATTCCCCAAAAGGTCACCGTTGTTTTGGCCTGAAAAACTGGGGTGCTAAGGGAAGAACAAATGTTATTGGCGCTTTATTGGGAACAACCCTTTTTGCTATCGGATTATTTGATTGCAATATTAATCGTGATGTTTTTTATGTTTGGATCACAAAAATATTGCTCCCAGAACTTCCTGAAAATTCTGTTATTTTTATGGACAACGCTAGCTTTCACAAAGGTAAGAATATTGAACAGGCAATTATAAACGCAGGACACCAGATAGAATATTTGCCTGTGTATTCACCAGATTTAAATCCTATAGAACATAAATGGTCTCAAGCTAAACGTAAAAAGATGGAAACAGGATGCACTATCGATGACCTGTTTTTAATACATATGCTGTAATCAAAATTAAGTCGCCTAGCTATATCGGCCCAGATGTGATGCCAATATAGAGTAATTTTAATAAGCTGTTTTCATTAGGAAAAGCCCCTTTGGTTTTAGTTAATTTCCTAAACTGCCGATGAACCACCTCTACTGCATTGGTCGTATAAATGGGTTTTCTAATGGCTTTAGGGTATCGAAAATAAGCACTGAGCAACTCCCATTTACTTCGCCAGGATTCTAGCACTATCGGGTATTTTTCACCCCATTTCGTTTCCAGTTCATCAAGGGCAAGCTCAGCAGCCGCTTTAGTATCTGCACGATAAACTGGCTTAAAATCAGCCATAAAGGCTTTTTGGTCTTTACTGGCATATAACGTAAGCTATTGCGAATTTGATGAACTACGCATAGCTGAATTTGTTTGATACATAAAATTACCTTTTATTTTATTATCTAATGATGTTAATTAAAACCGGTAACTCTCTTTTTTAAATCAGAATTGTTAGATTAAGTTAAGACTAATACATATAATGAAAATATAAAATTCCCTGACACAGAATTACGAACACCCTCCTCTTAGCTAGAACTGTTCGATTTAATAAGGAGTTTTTCATACAGATTCTTTCTCTTAATATGTGCAGAAGTAGACATATTTTTGCCATCAGGTCTAATGTGTAGATAATCATTGCATCTTTCTAGTATAGTTTGATTCTTCTTATTGATGATGTAATTCTCTCTTTCCTCTTTTTCATGTAACAAAAGATAATTATATATACGCTCTGCACTTTGCACATGTTTATAAAAAGTTACTGGAAGATATTTATCTAATTCTTCATGTTTTAAAAATCTATCTCTTTCACATAACACGCCATCAATATTATCTTTATGTAACTTTTTTAAATTATCAGATTCAAGATAAAGTTTTTTTGATAAAAAGAGACTAAAAATTCCGCATTCAGAGACGCTTTTTTGAATATTCATTGATACCATTGAAAATAAAAAATCATATACTTTCATGTTATTAATAATACATTTTATTCTTATTGCATTCAGCGCTGGAAAGGTATCACCAAGATTTGCAGGTTCAAATAGTACCAAAGATTTTTTGTCGTTAATTACCCTATAATCAAGCACTGTAAAATGGATACCGTCGGAACCAATTTTAGTTAAAATTCTAGCAGATTTAGACCCGCTAGAGACAACAAATTTTATACGTTCTTCAAGATCATCTCTGCTTCCCGCGAATGAGAGACTTATTTCTGGATGCTTTTTGTTTATATTACTTACTAGGTAAGGCATCAACTGAAGATCTAATCTTGCATAATCCTTACTTATCCAATCTCCATTCGCTATATCCTCTTCTAAGGAATTAATAATTTTTTTTAATTCCTCTTCTCTTATTTCATTTTTATTTTCTTCCCAAAGTAAACCATAAAAATTATTGCGGGCTATACCTTCTAACATAAAAACCTTAATTTCCTTTATCCTATCCATTAATAAATAATAAACATTATATTCTGTCTTTAGAATTAATCCCCATATTATTTTTCTTTAATTTTTTATTTTTCTTCATGATGTAAAATATTGACCTCATCGTTATCTAATCGTTTGGTTTGTTTATCTCTATTTTCTTCGTCTATCGATAGATTATCTTCGGCTGGTAAGGATAATTCCTCAGTATCTATCAATTTTTCAGCATCAACACTCTCAGGTAATTTGCTATCCTAATCTTTTAGTATGGATTCATTGATGTCAAGGTTTAACGCTTTGTCTATATCACCAACGGAAAGGCTTTCTTCCGCTGTTGTCGCCAATTCGTTCTGTTTCTCTGTTTCCTGCGTAATTTCTTATACATCAAGCGTTGCAACAAACTCTTTTAGTGATCGTTTGCCTCGCCGGATGGTCGTGAAGTCGATTTGCATTTGTTGACACGGCTGTGTTTCAAAACGGACGACAGGTTCGGGAACAATGCTTGGTTTAAGTTGACAAACAAATCGACGTAACTGAGCAATACCGCTTTGATAGCCTCTTTCAACTACCTCATCAAATAGGACTGTTGCAGGGATCCAATCAGTTTTAGCCAATTCAATTCGCTGAAGCAAATAAGGTTTAAAGGGTGCCAGTTTACTCGATTGTTGACTTCTTTTAGCATAAGTTGGCATCTCCTGTTGTTGTAAATGATGTTTTACGGTATTACGGGAAATGCCCAGTTCACGGGCCATTTTTCGAATGCTTTGTCCTTGTGCAAAGCGAACATGAATATCCACAAATATAGCTAGGCGACTTAATTTTGATTACAAGGTGTGTTATGAGTTATACAATTGATTTTCGACGTAAAGTAATATCTGTAAGGAAAGCCGAAGGTTTAACAATTCGAGAAACTGCGAAACAATTCCGTATTGGAAAAGCGTCTTTAGTACGTTGGCTTAAACGACCAGAGCCAAAAAATTCAACGCCACGTAAGAGGAAGCTCGATAAAAATGCTTTAGCAAAAGATGTGGAACAGTATCCAGATGCTTACCAAAAGGAACGGGCAGAGCGATTCGGTGTTTGTAAAAAGACTATTTGGCAATCCCTTAAAAAGCTGGGATTAACCTATAAAAAAAACTCTATTCCATCCAAAAACCAACGAAAGCGACAGGCTGGCACATCAGCAAAAAAGACAACAGTATGAAAAAAAAGATAAATCTGTTGTTTTTATTGATGAAAGTGGTTTTTCACATGACACTCCACGAACTCACGGCTATTCCCCAAAAGGTCACCGTTGTTTTGGCCTGAAAAACTGGGGTGCTAAGGGAAGAACAAATGTTATTGGCGCTTTATTGGGAACAACCCTTTTTGCTATCGGATTATTTGATTGCAATATTAACCGTGATGTTTTTTATGTTTGGATCACAAAAATATTGCTCCCAGAACTTCCTGAAAATTCTGTTATTTTTATGGACAACGCTAGCTTTCACAAAGGTAAGAATATTGAACAGGCAATTATAAACGCAGGACACCAGATAGAATATTTGCCTGTGTATTCACCAGATTTAAATCCTATAGAACATAAATGGTCTCAAGCTAAACGTAAAAAGATGGAAACAGGATGCACTATCGATGACCTGTTTTTAATACATATGCTGTAATCAAAATTAAGTCGCCTAGCTATATCTCCTTGGTTAACATAAATTACCCGTACAAAAATGTACGAATAATACCAAGTGGATCAGTTTTGCATGATCGGTGACACTAATAAAAAGAGATTGCTACTCTCGAGGCTAGAGTCAGTTAAGTCATATTTAATCGTTTTAATCAATAGTTTTTTTATTCTACAAGACGTTTGGCGTTAGCTAAATACAAGGCTAAAATCATGACTAATATCGAGATTGCATAAATCAGTACAGAAAATGGATCTTTATGTTCTACGATAATTAATCGAATGATAGCGGTAATACCGATATATACAAAATATTGTAAAGGGAAATGATACAGAGAATTAAAATATTTAATTATCAATGCGATAAATTCAAAATAGAGAAAATAATTAACGATACCTTCGAGTAAAAGGTAAGTCTGGGTAGGATTAGCTGACTTGAATAATAGTAAAGATAAGGTAAACGTTTCTTTCATCAAAAAAATAATCAAAATAACAGCTAACAATAATAGACTAAAACTAATTATCCATTGCAATATACGTGATATTAATGTTGACTGAGATAATTCAGATATTCGCAGTTTTGTCATATTTAGTAATTTCATTAACTATAAAATCCCCTTGAAAATAAATAAGGTTACCCCTATTTTAGTATTATAACTAAACAAAGTAATATACGAATCAATAAGCGCAAAAAGGAGGACAATATGTCTTATCGTTCTTTTTCTCTTATTCCAATGCTCAGTGATAACCTATTATCCGACAGATTTACTCAAATGGATAAATTGTTTAGCCGAATAACCGGTGAAAAACCTCTGTCAGATATTCCAGCTTACAATTTATACCAAAAAGATAAAGAAAATCTGGAACTCACAATCGCCGTGCCTGGCTATCACCAACACGAATTAGACATATCGGTGTTAAATAATAAACTAACCATCAGCGGAAAAAGTGAAACTGAGAAAGAAAAAGTTAGTCATGATAGCAAAACAGAGAAATGGTTACATAAAGGTATTGAGAAAAAAGGCTTTTCGATGAGTTTTGACCTTGACCATCGAATAAAAATACAAAATGCCAATTTAGCCGATGGATTGCTAACATTAATTTTTAATTATGAAATACCGGAAGAACAAAAACCACAAAAAATTGCTATTGGTCAAAAATCTCAACCAGAAGTTATTGAGCATAAACCTTAATTTAATAATGCCCCGAAATTAGGGGCATTATTTCTTTCATCATCAATTAACTATTTATTTTTGATTAAAAAAATAAATAAGTTTATATTTCATCTCTGATAAATATTTTTGATAGTTTTCCTCTGCACCTTGATGTTTAGCTTTATCGATATCGCCACGTCCACCAAGAAAAATAGTATTTGCAAAGTATTCTGTTTTTAAAACAGATTCAGCGATTAACGCTAATTTATCATCGACAGAAATAGAAGGTGTTTCATTAGAAACTTTATTTATATTTTTTTTCATAATACGACAGCCTAATTTAAGCATTTCTAATGCGATTGCTGTTCGATTACAGGATGATTTTCCTTCACCATCATTAATCCTTTTTTCAGAAATAGCATCAATAACATCGACAACCGATTTAGGAATACGTACAGTAACTTTATAATCTTCAGGAATCATCATTAATATACTAAATTAAATTTACAAATATTTAAAAAATAATTATGCCATCAATTACTGCTTTTTGACATCTTTTAATGGCGAAATAATAAAAATAAATTAAAATCAATTAGATAAAATAATGGCAAATGCTGGCTTTTTAAATGAAAAATCATTTTTTAATGGCAATTGCCATCATACTGTTTTTTTATATATATTTATATTAAAATTATATAGATTGTAAATAAATAACAAAAAAACTCTAAATGCATTCTTTCCTTAATTAACAATATATTGGCAAATAATTTTATTTATGCCATTTTTTAATGGCAATTTTTATAAAAAAATATAATTTAATTAATAAAAAATAAATATATTTCATATACTTAAAACAAAATGAGTATTTTGCGTGTGATGTGTGTAAGTTAGTGGTAGAAAAGCGAATTGAGGTAGGTAAACTTAAAAATGATTATTGGAATTCCTTTGAAAAATCCTTTTACTTTTTGGGGGCGACAATATGCCTAATTGTTCTTATTTTGAAAAAAGAATTTGATTATGAAGATAAAAAATTTAATGTTGCTGTTTTTTCTTTTTATCTCAAAATTCTCGCTGGCCAATTGCTTCGATAGAGCAGGAATTTATTATCAAATAGACCCCGATTATTTAAGAGCCATTGCCTAGCAAGAATCCAACTTTAATCAATCATCCTTGTTTAAATATTCCATATTGGTGCCATGATTTTGAGTCGTAACTTTGCTATCTACGGTAAACATTGGTTAGCCGTCGGAATGTATAACGCTGGAATGAAAAATACCAATACATCAATTAAAAATTGTTACCACTATGCCAGAAAAATTTATCAATACTACAACCAGATTAAAGACAGAAAAATTAACTCAAAACAAATTGATTAAAAAATTTTTTATTACTATCACTCATTTCCTGATAAAGCGTAATTCAAAGGTAACCAATTAATATTACGATTGATTAAATTTAATGCTATTTTTATACCTGCTGGTTCATTACCGTTACCATGAATTAAAACAATACTTCCTGATTTAGGTTGTTCACCTTTCGCTAACCAGGCATTACTACCAATTGGAATTAAACCTAAATTTTTTATTTTTTTCATTAGCGATTGCTAATAAACACCTAAAGAAATCACTTTCAAACAACCTATTTGAAGGACATAAATCAATACGAAGAAACATACCTTTAATATCATCAGAATGCGTCAACCCATAATTCTGCAAAAGATAAGGGCGAGATGAGTATTTTTTTAACGCCTTAAAATAGGGAATATGTTCTAACTTTTTAGTTGTAAAATAATTTGATTGATTATGTTGTAATGGTTTTCTGTAGTTTAAATTTACAGCTTTATCCGTTTCAGTGATAAGCGTTACCGGATCAACTAACAAATAATTAAGGTCGTTATTAGAAAAATAACTCCGAATAGCTATTTTTAACTCCCCTTTTGAATTATACATAGGGATAAAAATATTTTGATAATCATCAATAGCGGTTTTAGCATAAATTTTTGATAAAAAGAGAAAGAGTGCTATAAATTGCATTAGTCTTAACTTAATCTGACAATTATGATTTAAAAAAGAGCGTTACCGGTTTTAATTAACATCATTAGATAATTAAATAAAAGGTAATTCTATGTATCAAACAAATAATCCTATCATCAAACATAAAGTCGGGTTACTTAACCTCGCTGAAGAGCTTAATAACGTCTCAAAAGCCTGTAAGATTATGGGGGTATCCCGAGATACGTTTTATAGCTAGGCGACTTAATTTTGATTACAGCATATGTATTAAAAACAGGTCATCGATAGTGCATCCTGTTTCCATCTTTTTACGTTTAGCTTGAGACCATTTATGTTCTATAGGATTTAAATCTGGTGAATACACAGGCAAATATTCTATCTGGTGTCCTGCGTTTATAATTGCCTGTTCAATATTCTTACCTTTGTGAAAGCTAGCGTTGTCCATAAAAATAACAGAATTTTCAGGAAGTTCTGGGAGCAATATTTTTGTGATCCAAACATAAAAAACATCACGATTAATATTGCAATCAAATAATCCGATAGCAAAAAGGGTTGTTCCCAATAAAGCGCCAATAACATTTGTTCTTCCCTTAGCACCCCAGTTTTTCAGGCCAAAACAACGGTGACCTTTTGGGGAATAGCCGTGAGTTCGTGGAGTGTCATGTGAAAAACCACTTTCATCAATAAAAACAACAGATTTATCTTTTTTTTCATACTGTTGTCTTTTTTGCTGATGTGCCAGCCTGTCGCTTTCGTTGGTTTTTGGATGGAATAGAGTTTTTTTATAGGTTAATCCCAGCTTTTTAAGGGATTGCCAAATAGTCTTTTTACAAACACCGAATCGCTCTGCCCGTTCCTTTTGGTAAGCATCTGGATACTGTTCCACATCTTTTGCTAAAGCATTTTTATCGAGCTTCCTCTTACGTGGCGTTGAATTTTTTGGCTCTGGTCGTTTAAGCCAACGTACTAAAGACGCTTTTCCAATACGGAATTGTTTCGCAGTTTCTCGAATTGTTAAACCTTCGGCTTTCCTTACAGATATTACTTTACGTCGAAAATCAATTGTATAACTCATAACACACCTTGTAATCAAAATTAAGTCGCCTAGCTATATACTGACGGACAGAGGCAGTGAGTATTGTGGTAAAGTTGAACATCACGATTATCAACTTTATCTCGCTATCAACGATATTGATCATACAAAAACTAAAGCTCGTTCACCTCAAACTAATGGGATTTGTGAACGCTTTCATAAAACTGTATTACAAGAGTTCTATCAGGTGGCTTTTCGTAAGAAAATCTATAGGGCTTTAGATGAATTACAAGTTGATTTAGATAAATGGTTAGCGGAATATAATAACCAACGCACTCATCAAGGAAAAATGTGTTACGGTCGAACTCCTATGGCAACTTTACACGATGGAAAACAACTTTGGAGAGAGAAAGATTTAAATCAAATTTAACCTGACAGGTACTGTATAAATAACCGGCAGTTGTCATATTAAGTCTGAACTAATACATAGGTATCAGGTTATACCAGTACTAACAAGCAATGACAAGTCGTTGCCATAGGCGACCATCTTGATACAGGGAATTAAAGGAACTGATGATGTTGCTGGTCGGCACCGTGATTTATGGCAACCTGGGAGAATTATCGGTTTCGCCAGGGCACCGCCAGCAATGGCATGATAGCACAAATCCAAAATATGTTGTCAAGCATGTTTAAAAAATCCACCACCGATGCGGCGTTAACCGATAAGGAGCGTGCCTTGATTGGCAGTAGTACCCGCGTACAAATCCTGCGCTACGTGATTGACAGTGCCTCACTCAGTCTCGATGTTAAATGCGTTTTGCCTACACCGCTTGGGCCAAGCAACACTACATTTTTATTACGCTCAATTCCTGTATTTGTTGCTTAGGAAGAGGGTGTTCATAATTCTGTGTCAGGGGATTTTATATTTTGATTATACCATCTAGGCTCCCTTTAAAATAGATGGACAATTGAGCAATGGTTAACGCCCAGTTACTAATCGGCATAGTCCATTTGTTGGATACCTGATTGATGCCAATATAGAGTAATTTTAATAAGCTGTTTTCATTAGGAAAAGCCCCTTTGGTTTTAGTTAATTTCCTAAACTGCCGATGAACCACCTCTACTGCATTGGTCGTATAAATGGGTTTTCTAATGGCTTTAGGGTATCGAAAATAAGCACTGAGCAACTCCCATTTACTTCGCCAGGATTCTAGCACTATCGGGTATTTTTCATCCCATTTCGTTTCCAGTTCATCAATGGCAAGCTCAGCAGCCGCTTTAGTATCTGCACGATAAACCGGCTTTAAATCAGCCATAAAGGCTTTTTGGTCTTTACTGGCATATAACGTAAGCTATTGCGAATTTGATGAACTACGCATAGCTGAACTTCTGTCTGCGGGAAAATACTGGCTATCACTTCTGGAAACCCTTTTAATCCGTCAACACAAGCGATTAAAATATCTTGTATACCACAGTTATGTAAGTCAGTCAGAACGCTCAGCCAATGATGTGCTCCTTCTGTTTCAGACATATAGAGTCCTAACCATTCCTTATACCCATCGGTGGTTAGTCCAAGTACTGTGTAGATTGCCTTATTGATATAGTAACCATCATGTTTTATCTTGTAATGAATGGCATCGAGCCAGACAAAAGGATAGAGCGCCTCCAGAGGGCGTTGTTGCCAGGCTTTTAATTCAGGGAGTAATTTGTCAGTAATATGCGTAATAGCTCCATCTGATATTTCCAGTCCATATAATTCTGCAACATGTTTTTGAATATCACGATAACTCATGCCTAATGTAAATAACGATAGGATTTTGTTATCACATCCTCTGATAATTTTGTCTGATTTTTCTTAATGAGCTGAGGCTCAAAAGCACCTGACCTGTCTCTGGGCGTTTTCAGTTCAAATTGACCTGATGTCGATTTAACCGTTTTTCGAGTATAGCCATTTTTACGCGTATCGATTGACGTTGTCGATAGGGAGTGTTCTATTTCTGCCTGCAGGGCAGCTTCGGTCAGCTGTTTTATGAGTGGTGTGAGTATTCCATCCGTACCGAGTAAATTTTTACCTGATTGTAATTGCTTCAACGCTTCATCAAAATTAAATGATTGATTTCTCATATGTCATACCTCTTTTTTTGAGTTTAAGATATGACACAGATTTTTGAACACTACTCTTAGAAACCAGAAGATTAATCGCTATTGCTTTGATTTCATGAAGTGAAATTGCTTTGGCACTCGCTGCAATTTTCGAAGTTACCTTGTCACGAAATGAGGTATATTGTTAAAAAAGCTCAGGCTCATCTCGGACGGATTAGCCAACAAATCATCCGCATCACGTATTTCGCCTTCATCGTATTCTTCCTGAACGCCAAATATCGTGAGCAAAGCGCAAAACTGGTCTATTTCCTGTTCTTCGGTAATATCCGTCTGTTTTTCAGTATTAGCGATTATTGTCAAAAAACATTCATGCTCTCGCCCTGGAGTTAACCATGGGATTTTTTGATTTTATAAAAGAAGCCGGTGAAAAGGTAATTGATATGGTATCTGGAAACCATATCGAGCAAAGTAAAAAACTGACAGAATACATTAAAAACATGGATTTTCCTGGTGAAGATGACGTTAAAGTTGAGGTGATTGAAAGAAAAGCTACCGTTTATGGCGAAAATATTACTCAGGAATCAAAAGAAAAAATCCTTGTTGCTGTAGGGAATGTCGCTGGTATTACTTCAGTTGAAGATAAAATTACTGCATTAGCCACTAATGATAGTAAAGCTGAGAATAAATTCTATACGGTGGTTGCTGGCTATACGTTAAGTAAAATAGCTAAAGAACAGTACGGAAACGAAAAGGATTATCTGAAAATTTTTGAGGCTAATAAACCCATGCTAACGCATCCAGACAAAATATATCCAGGGCAAAAACTCATCATTCCACAATAGTATCAATATTTTGAATTTCAGAATTGAAATAAAGAAGCCAACCGCAACAGTTGGCTATTAGTATTGATGGAAATTTTTATATTTCTAATAATCAAATATCGACTCATGGCAACTCAATCATAAACTTTCAACAAAGATTTTCAACTCCATATTCCACAAGCAAACTTATCCAAATTGTTATGTTTTGCCAACTGACTTAATAGGCCATCTGAGTTTCAGTAAGTGCAGAAATTTTATCTAAAAAACTATTTATTTGATTCTCTAAGCGTGTTGCTTAATAGTGAAATAAGGGTATTTCGGTGATTGAAGTAAATTTTAGGCTGTTCTGAGATGGAAATTCCAAAGACCGGCACTAAGGAGTAAAAAGGTATCATCAATAAAGGGTCTACGATTCCGTAAAATTTGGGTCATACAACCGAGGCGCTTGATACCCGCGATGGCGTGTTCAACCGTAATACGGATGCCCGAGATTATTTTATTTTCTTGTTTTTGTTCAGGCGATAAAGGTCTTTTTCGAGTTCCTTTTTTTGGGATTTGTGTATTAGGATGCTGTTTATCTATACCTTGAAAACCGGTATCGGCCCAGATGGTTACCTCAGGGGGAATATGGCGAATTATATCGACTTTATCGAGTAAGCGTTTATCGTGACGGCGCCCATTTTTGATCATGGGGATAAATCCAATTTTCCTCGTTTCGTCAGTCATAATAAGCCCTTTTCGAGTGGTCTGTCTTTTCTTTCCCGAATACATTTTTTTTCGCCGACGCAGATTCTTAGGCTTTTGGACAGGTCGCTCTGTCCCATCAATAAAGACGTCTTTAACTCCAGGAAAGGCGCGAAAAAATTCCTCAGCAGAGCGAATTTGACGAGCGGGCAAAACACATTCTCGCCCCAAGGTCATCTCTAAAACCGGCAATAATATTTTTACCCAGCGACATACCCGTGTTCTATCTAAACCAAAAAGAAGTCCTTGCAAATCATAGGTCGGATAACATTTTAAATACAATAAAATAAAAAGCAGTTTATCTAATGGGGTTGGGATAAATCCTTTCTGCCCTGCACCCATCTGCCGCTCGTGATCTTTTCGATTCTTTTTCCGATAAATCAAATAACAAGCTGAAAATTCAGCGGCTAAATTTTTCAATTCTTCGACTGATAATCCAATGATTGCTTTACATAAACGATTATCTCGTAACAACCGCTCTTTGTTGACCATTTCGAACCGTTATTTTCTAAGTTAAACCTCTTTTTATTGTCTATAGCGTGACAAAAAATGCAAGTCTCTATTCAGCAACTATTTTTCTGGTAAACTCATTACATTGCGTTATGCAGGAGAATATTTTGATAAATCCAACGCCAGAACAACAAGCTGTCATTGACTGGCATGGTGAGAAGCTTGTGGTTAATGCTTTTGCCGGAACAGGAAAGACCTTAACGTTAGTGAAATATGCCGAAAAACGTCCAGAACTAAGGATGCTATATATTGCGTTTAATCGCTCAGTGAGAGAAGAGGCAGACGAGAAATTTCCCGCTAACGTGCTTTGTAAAACCTCTCATCAACTGGCATGGCCCTGCTTTGGCAGAAATTACGCTAATCGATTAACAAATTCTCTGCGTCTTTTTGATATTGCTAATGCTATTGAGAGTGATGACTGGTTATACGTAAAAGCGATTCAGGATACCTTAAAGAACTTTATGTGCAGTGTGGATAGTCAGATTATGTTACGTCACTGTCCTTCAATTCTAATGGGTGAAGTCAAAAAATCGTTTACCGCTAATGAGGTCGTCAGACAGAGCGAACGTCTTTGGCATCGAATGATTGACCTTTCTGATAATTTTCCCGTTATTCATGATATGTATTTAAAACTGTACCAACTATCCCAACCTAACCTTTCCCATCGTTTTGACGTTATTTTGTTTGATGAAGCGCAGGATGCTAACCCTGTTACCCATGATATTGTTTTCCGTCAAACCACGAAGTTAGTCATGGTTGGTGATGCTCATCAACAGATTTATCGTTTTCGAGGGGCGGTCGATGCGTTGAATGCCCCTTCGCTTACGGATGCTGACCGCCTCTGGTTAACGCATAGCTTTCGTTTTGGTGCCTGTGTCGCGGATGTGGCTAATGCATTACTGGCGATGAACGATGAACCCCATCAGGTGGTTGGCAGAGGTGAAAAAGATGACATTCTCGTTGATATTCCTAAGCAAGGCTTTCCTCACCGAGCCATACTCAGTCGAACGGTAGCCGGTGTGATTGGTTCGGCACTGGAAGCCAGTAGCAAAAAAGCGACTATCTATTGGGTTAATGGGATAGCGGCTTATCGTATCGATGAATTAATTAACCTTCACTGGTTTTCACTCGGTAAGCGAAAAAAGATGAGCAACCAACGGCTTTACACTGAATATCACGATTATTCGAATTATAAGCGCATGGCGAATGCCAGTGGTGACCAGGAAATGTTGCAATCTATCAAAATCATAGAGAAATTTACCCCGTTACCGAAGAAAGTGGATGTTTTACGTAAACGAACGGTAGACAGTGAAGATGAAGCAATAGTTACGGTTACAACTGCCCACCGAGCAAAGGGACTGGAGTGGGATATTGTCGAAATCAATAACGACTTTCCGAATAATCTTTTTGACCCTAATATGGACAAAGCAGCCTTTAGAGATGAAGTGAATTTGTTGTATGTTTCAACAACCCGAGCGAAGAAGACACTTATCCTCAATAAATTGTTGGTAAATATTCTGGCCAAAGTTGCTGAGAATGAAAAAAACGGCACTGACTTTATTCAGGAATGCCTCTAGAAACGCCTGTAATCGATTTTAAGTGGCCTATAAAGCGCTGTAAGTTTTTCAATATAGGTGAAAGAGATGTAGCGATTTTTAATTTGAAAGTCGTATATGTAGTGGTCAACTAAAATTGGCCACCCTACCTGACTGTTCACGGAACGGTCGCTCTGATTCGTTTGGCGTTAATCCACCGTTATACAAGTGAGGTCTTATATCGCTATAGTAGTGGGTTATGTAGCGAATAATGGTTGACTGAGCAGTACTAAAGCTTTGGTAGCCAGTCGTTGGCACCCATTCGGTCTTCAGACTACGGAAGAATCGTTCCATCGGACTATTATCCCAAAAATTCCCTCTGCGACTGATACTTTGGGTCATCTGATAACGCCACAATGCCTGCCTATACTGACGACTGGTATAATGACTTCCCTGATCACTATGGAACATCACCTGTTTTGGATGCCCACGTAGTTCCCAAGCCATTTGTAGTGCTTTGGCTGTTAATTCTGAGTCTGGTAAGCGTGTTGTTTAATAGTGAAATAAGGGTATTTCGGTGATTGAAGTAAATTTTAGGCTGTTCTGAGATGGAAATTCCAAAGACCGGCACTAAGGAGTAAAAAGGTATCATCAATAAAGGGTCTACGATTCCGTAAAATTTGGGTCATACAACCGAGGCGCTTGATACCCGCGATGGCGTGTTCAACCGTAATACGGATGCCCGAGATTATTTTATTTTCTTGTTTTTGTTCAGGCGATAAAGGTCTTTTTCGAGTTCCTTTTTTTGGGATTTGTGTATTAGGATGCTGTTTATCTATACCTTGAAAACCGGTATCGGCCCAGATGGTTACCTCAGGGGGAATATGGCGAATTATATCGACTTTATTGAGTAAGCGTTTATCGTGACGGCGCCCATTTTTGATCATGGGGATAAATCCAATTTTCCTCGTTTCGTCAGTCATAATAAGCCCTTTTCGAGTGGTCTGTCTTTTCTTTCCCGAATACATTTTTTTTCGCCGACGCAGATTCTTAGGCTTTTGGACAGGTCGCTCTGTCCCATCAATAAAGACGTCTTTAACTCCAGGAAAGGCGCGAAAAAATTCCTCAGCAGAGCGAATTTGACGAGCGGGCAAAACACATTCTCGCCCCAAGGTCATCTCTAAAACCGGTAATAATATTTTTACCCAGCGACATACCCGTGTTCTATCTAAACCAAAAAGAAGTCCTTGCAAATCATAGGTCGGATAACATTTTAAATACAATAAAATAAAAAGCAGTTTATCTAATGGGGTTGGGATAAATCCTTTCTGCCCTGCACCCATCTGCCGCTCGTGATCTTTTCGATTCTTTTTCCGATAAATCAAATAACAAGCTGAAAATTCAGCGGCTAAATTTTTCAATTCTTCGACTGATAATCCAATGATTGCTTTACATAAACGATTATCTCGTAACAACCGCTCTTTGTTGATCATTTCAAACCGTTATTTTCTAAGTTAAACCTCTTTTTATTGTCTATAGCGTGACAAAAAATGCAAGTCTCTATTCAGCAACTATTTTATTGCCTAGCCCACCGGTTTTCGGGCAAACAAATCCAATACCACAGCCAGATAGGCCCATCGTGAGCCTGTCCAAATATAGGTTACATCGCCGCACCAAACCTGGTCAGGCTTTGTAACAACGAACTGCCTATTGAGCAGATTTGGAATATCAATACGTTCATTTCCACCGCGGTTGTATTTATGTTTTCGCTCTTGGCAACTGACGATGATTAATTCTTTCATCAACTTACCCGCTAACCACCGCCCAAGTTTCACGTTGTGTGTATTGGTAACCATCGTGGCGATAGTCCTTGCGCCAGCAGAGCCGCCACTAACGTTCCACGCTTCGCTGACTAGGCTACAAGCCTGTTGCTCAATAGCAAAATTAATTATGACTTACAAAAAAACCAGCCGATGATGATAAAATCATCAATTTTTGCATTAAAAATAACCTATGTAAGATTAAAAAATAAACTATTTTTGTATTTTTTAGATGTATCTAACTTGTTTTTATTTTAAGCAACTTTATTTCACTATTGAGCAACATGCTTTACGTTTTATCGTCCGCTCAATATCTGGCTCCTTAGGCCGACACCAATAGCGATAACTGCTTCGGTGAACATTAAAAATACGACACAAAGTTTTCACCGGATAAAGCACTCTTAACTGTTGTGATGGGAACCATGGTAAAGCGGTACTTCGCTTATGGGGTGGTCAATTTGGCGCTGTCCTGACCCTCAATGTAATTCTGAGAAACGGGTTAAATTTAGTCGAAGCTGCCCACATTATGGCGTCAAAGCTTGCCTACAATGGATTAACAATACGCTAGCTTGGTTACCCGAATTTCCTTGGTAGCACATCACTTTTACCATGCCTTGTGAATATTGGCCTATTATTCGCGCCAACCGTTGGCTTCTCGGTGAAATGAATCGATTAGCCGCTGATGTGATATTAACCATCTGCCGTGACCTCAATATCACCCCGGGCGTTTTCACTGCCATCCATACCTGGGGACGAGACCAAAATGGCATCCGCATATTCATTTTTCAACCACAGCCGGCGGGGTGACTAAAAAGAATACCTGGCGGGATATCAGCTTTTATCGCGAAAACATTATGACAATGTGGCGATATCGGATAACGACATTATTGAGAAAACATTATTACACGCTCACCATTCCCGATGAGCTTAAAGCTGAAGGAAGAAGTAAAGCATCATGGAATCAATTACTTAACACTCACGACAAGCGTGGGTGGAATATTAATTTTTCTGATATTCTTTCCAATATTACCCATGTCACCCTTTATCTCGGATTTTATCTAAAGAAACCCCCTGTCTCGCTCAGTCGCTTAAAACATTATTCCGGCGAAGATAACATCACGTTACGCTATAAGAGCCACCGCACGAAAAAACAGGAAGACCTGGTCATGACATCCGATGAATTTATTACCCTGTTTGCGTCTCATGTGCCAGAAAAATGGTTTTACATGATCTGCTATTACGGCTTTTTAAGTCCATCAGCACGGATGCGAAAAATGTTAACGGAGGTTGTTTATTCTTTAGCCCAGCAAGATAAAAAATCCGCTAAAAAAGTCACCTGGCGAAACATGTATCAACACGTCTTTAAAGTCGATCCACTTGCTTGTCTCTTATATGGGAAAAAATTACTTTTCGCAGGAATGAATTTTGGATTGAATCGTAAAGAACTTATGGCACGTCATCATGATCTGGCTTGTTTGCGGTGACGATAAAAACTCACGACAGGCTAGATCTATCTTTCCGTTCAAAATTGATTAACAATTAATCGTTTTTTAACTATCTATTCTGTTCCTTATCTCAACCTTCAATATAATTTTGGCGAAATTTAGAAGAAAATAAAAAGGATTTCATCATGGCGTAGGTTAATGAGTAACCATTTCGGGTATTAATTTCTTATACATCAAGCGTCAAGATGAAGTACTTCACTGGGTAAGTGCTGGCAAAACCTATTGGGAAATCTCTGTAATTTTCGAGTGACCTAGCTCCTTGTAATTTCCGGCTATCTTCCGCTTCCTCGCCCGTTCTCTCACTTCGTTCGGTCACTTGGCTGTGGCGAGCGGTGGTGGTTAAGTTTTGAAAATATTTTTTAATTTATTTTAAAAGAAAATCGTGTTTTTACTTAACTGAGTCCGCTCACCGCAGGAGACGTTGAGGCGGGGCGCAGCTTGCGAGCACCGAACAACGTTGACGAGGAAGCGGAAGTTAATCTGTTACTAATGAGTTGTTTGTTAAACTTAGATAAAAAGACTTAAGAAAGGGAGATACTCTAACTTACTGAAATATAACGTATCGCGTTTTCATTTTCTGTTAGTGTTACTATCATTTTTAGATAGAGTAAATTTCAAAATAAGGCATTAATTTGATAGAAAGTCTATTTTTTTTGATATACTATCTATCTAAAATATTATTTTAGATGAAAGTGACGTTATCATGAAATCATCAAAAAATGAAACTGCTATACGATATAACAGTAATCCTTTTATTAACAATATGCTATTATCAACAAAAATGAAACAAATCAAGGTTTCTAGATTGGGTAAAGATGACAACATACTAGTTAATAGAACTACTGGTGAAGTTAATGGAACACATGTGATTACTTATCGTAAAGTAGATGATGAGAAATTCGTTAAATTATTCACTTCAAATATTGCTTTAACTTTTGATCTTAAATCTGCTGGTATAAAGGCTTTTAATGTTCTTATGTGGTCTGTTCAAAGAACAGCTATTGATACTGATCTAGTGTGTCTTGATAAATATGCTCTTAATGATTTTCTTCAAGAAAATACATTGAAAATGAGTATGCCAACTTTTTGGCGCGGTCTTAAAGAGTTAGAGGATGTTAAAGTAATAGCTAAGGCAAGAAAACTTGGTTTTTATTACATAAACCCTAACTTTGTTTTTAATGGAGATCGGATAGCATTTACAACAGCTATTGAAAAAATAAAGAAGTAATAAAAATAGTCGCCCTGCATTAGTGCTACAACACTAAAGCAGAGCTAATCCAACAACCTAACGTAACTAGGAGTCGGACTATGAGAAATAGTACCTTCAGTGTGCGCGTAATTGAAGCACAAAATCAAATCATCGAGTTATTTACTCCAACCTCACGCAATTTAACCCTTCGTCAGCGTGCCCGAATTCTCAAGAGAGTTGGGGGGGCTGCATGAAATACACCTATACCATTAACGGATTTCGGCGCACCTATCAGGGGCGTCCTGATGTGCGTTTCACCTGTTGTCATTGTGGAAAACTCTCATTAGCTCTCGTGAGCTTCTTTTGGTGAGCAAGACTGGATAACCACCGTCCCTCTGTTTTTCCTGAATAAGCCTGTATCGAGTTTGTTGAAAAATTAACCGTAAACAATTCAAGGCGCTTTTTTACCATCCTTTGATAAGCGTGTTGCTTAATAGTGAAATAAGGGTATTTCGGTGATTGAAGTAAATTTTAGGCTGTTCTGAGATGGAAATTCCAAAGACCGGCACTAAGGAGTAAAAAGGTATCATCAATAAAGGGTCTACGATTCCGTAAAATTTGGGTCATACAACCAGGCGCTTGATACCCGCGATGGCGTGTTCAACCGTAATACGGATGCCCGAGATTATTTTATTTTCTTGTTTTTGTTCAGGCGATAAAGGCCTTTTTCGAGTTCCTTTTTTTGGGATTTGTGTATTAGGATGCTGTTTATCTATACCTTGAAAACCGGTATCGGCCCAGATGGTTACCTCAGGGGGAATATAGCGAATTATATCGACTTTATCGAGTAAGCGTTTATCGTGACGGCGCCCATTTTTGATCATGGGGATAAATCCAATTTTCCTCGTTTCGTCAGTCATAATAAGCCCTTTTCGAGTGGTCTGTCTTTTCTTTCCCGAATACATTTTTTTTCGCCGACGCAGATTCTTAGGCTTTTGGACAGGTCGCTCTGTCCCATCAATAAAGACGTCTTTAACTCCAGGAAAGGCGCGAAAAAATTCCTCAGCAGAGCGAATTTGACGAGCGGGCAAAACACATTCTCGCCCCAAGGTCATCTCTATGTAGTGGCATACTAAATTTGGCCACCTAAGTTGAGGTGATATGCTTACCTCATAATTTTTATAGGTGCCGAAATGAGTAAAATAATTACTGCTGAATTTAAATGTGAAACCGCCAAATTAGTCCTTGACCAAAATTACACCTACCAGGAAGCCGCGAAAGGCATGAACGTCAGTCTTTCAGCGATTAGCCGGTGGGTAAGAGCCCTTCGTTTAGAACGTCAAGGGAAAACATCGCCTGGTCTGCCATTAACACCTGAACAAATTGAGTTCAGAGAAATGAAGAAAAAAATCCACCGGCTGGAAATGGAGAATGACATCTTAAAAAAGGCTACTGCGCTCTTATAGCTAGGCGACTTAATTTTGATTACAAGGTGTGTTATGAGTTATACAATTGATTTTCGACGTAAAGTAATATCTGTAAGGAAAGCCGAAGGTTTAACAATTCGAGAAACTGCGAAACAATTCCGTATTGGAAAAGCGTCTTTAGTACGTTGGCTTAAACGACCAGAGCCAAAAAATTCAACGCCACGTAAGAGGAAGCTCGATAAAAATGCTTTAGCAAAAGATGTGGAACAGTATCCAGATGCTTACCAAAAGGAACGGGCAGAGCGATTCGGTGTTTGTAAAAAGACTATTTGGCAATCCCTTAAAAAGCTGGGATTAACCTATAAAAAAAACTCTATTCCATCCAAAAACCAACGAAAGCGACAGGCTGGCACATCAGCAAAAAAGACAACAGTATGAAAAAAAAGATAAATCTGTTGTTTTTATTGATGAAAGTGGTTTTTCACATGACACTCCACGAACTCACGGCTATTCCCCAAAAGGTCACCGTTGTTTTGGCCTGAAAAACTGGGGTGCTAAGGGAAGAACAAATGTTATTGGCGCTTTATTGGGAACAACCCTTTTTGCTATCGGATTATTTGATTGCAATATTAATCGTGATGTTTTTTATGTTTGGATCACAAAAATATTGCTCCCAGAACTTCCTGAAAATTCTGTTATTTTTATGGACAACGCTAGCTTTCACAAAGGTAAGAATATTGAACAGGCAATTATAAACGCAGGACACCAGATAGAATATTTGCCTGTGTATTCACCAGATTTAAATCCTATAGAACATAAATGGTCTCAAGCTAAACGTAAAAAGATGGAAACAGGATGCACTATCGATGACCTGTTTTTAATACATATGCTGTAATCAAAATTAAGTCGCCTAGCTATATTGTCTATAGCGTGACAAAAAATGCAAGTCTCTATTCAGCAACTATTTTGATGATGAAAGCGTGTTCGGGTGCTTGTTGTCACTGTTCTGATAACCAGCGAGAACAGACATTGCCAAAAGCCAGAGGCAGCATTTTACGGAGATTGGAACAACAGGCCAGTAACCGCATTGAGGGGCGAAATAATGAAATACTTCAAAACAACGATTATCACAACGGTTGACCACGAGAAGGGTAAGACAACAAATTTCATCTATCTTTCCTCTGAGACGAAAATAGCTGCCAAGAAATTGGCTTCTGAGCATATCTTTAAAACTGACGGCGCAAATTGCTGTTTTTACAAATCGCCAAGGCTAGAAGAAATTAGCATTGAAGAGTATCTAGCCAATACCGAAGAACAGGAAATAGACCAGTTTTGCGCTTTGCTAACGATTTTTGGTGTTCAGGAAGAATACGACGAAGGCGAAATTCGAGATGCTGACGATTTGTTGATTTATCCTTCCGATGAGCCTGAGCTTTTTGAAAAATATACCGAATTTCGTGACAAGGTAACCTCGAAAATTGCAACGAGCGATAAAGCAATTTCACTCAATGAAATAAAAGAAATAGCCATTAACCTTTTTGTATCTTGAGAAAATAATACGTTATTAACGCAATTAACAGAGTTATCCACTGAATCTGTCGTTATCTCTGTGGAAAACGTGGGAGAAGTAGAAAAAAGCGAGGCGAATATAGTACCTGAAGGATTGGTTAATAATTATACAGAAGGGTAATAATTAATTAACTTAAAAGTCACAAACATAGACGACAACTCTATCTTCTCCGCTTTTCCTCCCGTTAACGGAAAAATCATGAGCGGTGAATGTATCACGCTTGAGATGTTGAACGGCTGTGTTGGTGCGCTGAAACCCACAGAAAGTTTAATTGTTTGCCGTCTGTCAAATATAGCTAGGCGACTTAATTTTGATTACAGCATATGTATTAAAAACAGGTCATCGATAGTGCATCCTGTTTCCATCTTTTTACGTTTAGCTTGAGACCATTTATGTTCTATAGGATTTAAATCTGGTGAATACACAGGCAAATATTCTATCTGGTGTCCTGCGTTTATAATTGCCTGTTCAATATTCTTACCTTTGTGAAAGCTAGCGTTGTCCATAAAAATAACAGAATTTTCAGGAAGTTCTGGGAGCAATATTTTTGTGATCCAAACATAAAAAACATCACGGTTAATATTGCAATCAAATAATCCGATAGCAAAAAGGGTTGTTCCCAATAAAGCGCCAATAACATTTGTTCTTCCCTTAGCACCCCAGTTTTTCAGGCCAAAACAACGGTGACCTTTTGGGGAATAGCCGTGAGTTCGTGGAGTGTCATGTGAAAAACCACTTTCATCAATAAAAACAACAGATTTATCTTTTTTTTCATACTGTTGTCTTTTTTGCTGATGTGCCAGCCTGTCGCTTTCGTTGGTTTTTGGATGGAATAGAGTTTTTTTTATAGGTTAATCCCAGCTTTTTAAGGGATTGCCAAATAGTCTTTTTACAAACACCGAATCGCTCTGCCCGTTCCTTTTGGTAAGCATCTGGATACTGTTCCACATCTTTTGCTAAAGCATTTTTATCGAGCTTCCTCTTACGTGGCGTTGAATTTTTTGGCTCTGGTCGTTTAAGCCAACGTACTAAAGACGCTTTTCCAATACGGAATTGTTTCGCAGTTTCTCGAATTGTTAAACCTTCGGCTTTCCTTACAGATATTACTTTACGTCGAAAATCAATTGTATAACTCATAACACACCTTGTAATCAAAATTAAGTCGCCTAGCTATATCAGTCGAAGAATTGAAAAATTTAGCCGCTGAATTTTCAGCTTGTTATTTGATTTATCGGAAAAAGAATCGAAAAGATCACGAGCGGCAGATGGGTGCAGGGCAGAAAGGATTTATCCCAACCCCATTAGATAAACTGCTTTTTATTTTATTGTATTTAAAATGTTATCCGACCTATGATTTGCAAGGACTTCTTTTTGGTTTAGATAGAACACGGGTATGTCGCTGGGTAAAAATATTATTGCCGGTTTTAGAGATGACCTTGGGGCGAGAATGTGTTTTGCACGCTCGTCAAATTCGCTCTGCTGAGGAATTTTTTCGCGCCTTTCCTGGAGTTAAAGACGTCTTTATTGATGGGACAGAGCGACCTGTCCAAAAGCCTAAGAATCTGCGTCGGCGAAAAAAAATGTATTCGGGAAAGAAAAGACAGACCACTCGAAAAGGGCTTATTATGACTGACGAAACGAGGAAAATTGGATTTATCCCCATGATCAAAAATGGGCGCCGTCACGATAAACGCTTACTCGATAAAGTCGATATAATTCGCCATATTCCCCCTGAGGTAACCATCTGGGCCGATACCGGTTTTCAAGGTATAGATAAACAGCATCCTAATACACAAATCCCAAAAAAAGGAACTCGAAAAAGACCTTTATCGCCTGAACAAAAACAAGAAAATAAAATAATCTCGGGCATCCGTATTACGGTTGAACACGCCATCGCGGGTATCAAGCGCCTCGGTTGTATGACCCAAATTTTACGGAATCGTAGACCCTTTATTGATGATACCTTTTTACTCCTTAGTGCCGGTCTTTGGAATTTCCATCTCAGAACAGCCTAAAATTTACTTCAATCACCGAAATACCCTTATTTCACTATTAAGCAACACGCTTATTGGCGGAATTTGAAGCTCAAGCCGTAGTCAACAATCAAATTGTGCTCAAAAAAGACGACTTTGAGCAAATTGAGCTGATGCGTGATTCTGTGCTGGTTTCAGAACTACTCGAAAACGGCGAGCCGGAATTATCAATTTTCTACCACACGGAAAAAGGCACGCTGTTAAAAATCCGCCCTGATTGGTTGGGACTTTACTCCGGTGCGCCGTTCATTCTCGATGTAAAAACGACCGATGATTTTCATGACTTCGGTAAGTCCGTTGACAAGTTTGGCTATCACTTACAGGCAGCGTTCTACCAGATTATCGTTCAAAAAGTTTTAATCTTGATATTGATTTTCTGTTCTGTGCAATTGGCAAAAGACCGGAGTGTGGGCGCTATCCCGTGCAGTTGGGTATGTTGGATGAAGAAGATAGCGAAGAGGGTGTGATTCAGGTTAACCACGTGATTGATGCACTTGAAAACGGAACAGAAACCCAAGCGGTTGCGATGATATCCCGTCCTTTCTGGGCAAAACAGGCAGACAGAAAACGCAGAGAAGCGTTGATGATGGAAGGGGGTGTGGCATGAATACCGAATTACAAACGATGACCAACATCTATGCCAATTTGCAATCTGTCATCATGCAACAAGGAATAGCAGCCATGTTACCCGCTCAGGTCACACCTGAGCAGTTCACCCGAACCGCAGCGACTGCACTGATAGAGAATACGGAGTTGCAAGATGCCGATAAACAATCACTGGTGCTGGCCTTAACCCGTTGCGCCAAAGATGGACTGATGCCAGACGGAAGAGAAGCTGCGTTAGTTGTTCGCAGTACCAAAGTCAACAATCAGTTTGTGAAAAAAGCCGTCTACATACCGATGGTTGACTGCGTCATTAAGCGTGCCCGTCAATCGGGTCAAGTCTCCAGTATTTTTGTTGATGTGGTTTATGAGGCGGGTGAACTCAAACGTTGGGCTGATGAGCGAGGAAAACACTTTAAACACATTCCTAATGATACAGAAGAGCGTGGTGAAATTCGGCTGGTATATGCTGCGGCTAAGCTGAAAAATGGCGAATTTTTGATGGAAGTAATGAGTCGCTCTGACGTGAAAAAGATACGCGATACGGTACAAAGCGCAAAACACGATTCAAGTCCTTGGGTGAAGTGGTTTGATATGTAGTGGTCAACTAAAATTGGCCACTACACTTGACGTTCTAAACGAAGGGCTCTTACCCACCGGCTAATCGCTGAAAGACTGACGTTCATGCCTTTCGCGGCTTCCTGGTAGGTGTAATTTTGGTCAAGGACTAATTTGGCGGTTTCACATTTAAATTCAGCAGTAATTATTTTACTCATTTCGGCACCTATAAAAATTATGAGGTAAGCATATCACCTCAACTTAGGTGGCCAAATTTAGTATGCCACTACAATAGAATGGTGCTCAAAACCGTGATTCATCGCCTCGCTAGACGTCTTCCTTGCGCCGCTGAGCTATTTTCGATGTTTGGGGTATTATATGCAAATTCAACAGAAAAACCGCTCACAATGGCTCCTGCTTCGTTTAAACGACTATCTCTGAGGGATGTTCTTTATCTCGGATTTTATCTAAAGAAACCCCCTGTCTCGCTCAGTCGCTTAAAACATTATTCCGGCGAAGATAACATCACGTTACGCTATAAGAGGCCACCGCACGAAAAAACAGGAAGACCTGGTCATGACATCCGATGAATTTATTACCCTGTTTGCGTCCCATGTGCCAGAAAAATGGTTTCACATAATCCGCTATTACGGCTTTTCAAGTCCATCAGCACGGATGCGAAAAATGTTAACGGAGGTTGTTTATCATTTAGCCCAGCAAGATAAAAAACCCGCTAAAAAAGTCACCTGGCGAAACATGTATCAACACGTCTTTAAAGTCGATCCACTTGCTTGTCTCTTATGTGGGAAAAAATTACTTTTCGCAGGAATGAATTTTGGATTGAATCGTAAAGAACTTATGGCACGTCACCATGATCTGGCTTGTTTGCGGTGGCGATAAAAACTCACGACAGGGTAGATCTATCCTTTTGTTCAAAATTGATTAACAATTAATCGTTTTTAAACTATCTATTCTGTTCCTTATCTCAACCTTCAACATAATTTTGGCAAAATTTAGAAGAAAATAAAAAGGATTTCATCATGGCGTAGGTTAATGAGTAACCATTTCGGGTATTAATTTCTTATACATCAAGGTCAAAGCTCATCGAAAAGCCTTTTTTTCGATACCTTTATGTAACCATTTTTCTGTTTTGCTATCATCATTACTTTCTTCTTTATCTATTTCACTTTTTCCGCTGATGGTTAGATTATTATTCAGCACCGATATGTCTAACTCGTGTTGTTTATAACCAGGAACAGTTACTGTGAGTTCCATATTTTCTTTATCTTTTTGGTATAAATTGTAAGCCGGAATATCTGACAAAGGTTTCTCGCCGGTTATTTGACTAAACAGCTTATCCATTTGAGTAAATCTGTCGGATAACAGGTTATCACTGAGCATAGGAATAAGAGAAAAAGAACGATAAACAATATTGTCTCCTTTTTGCGCTTATTGACTTTACTTTTTAATAAGAACTCGCTTCATTATTTTTAAGTGTCTGATAACTATTTTTGTGAAAAATAATTGTTGCATTAGATAAAAAAGTATGACCTAATTAGTTTGGTCTCGAAAGTAAAAATCTATTTTTATTAGTAAAAATTTTAAGTAATTCAAAATTTAGCGATATCATAATACCTCTTCATTAATGAGTTCCTTCTGATTAAATCCATTAGTAAAAATCGTGTTAATCTTTGAGATTTTTGATTAATTAACAAAATTAAGGAACTTATATGTCAAGCATCAATACAGGTATTGTTAAATGGTTTAACGCTGATAAAGGTTTTGGATTTATTTCACCCAAAAACGGCAGTCAGGATGTGTTTGTTCATTATTCTGCTATTCAGGGTAATGATTATAAGACGCTCTATGAAGGGCAGGAAGTGAATTTTTCAGTAGAAAGTGGTCGTAAAGGACCTTCAGCAACTAATGTGATAGCCTTATCGTAGGATTGAATTCATTGAAATTATCGCGTGGTTATCTTTTTTACTACTTGATAATTTCATTTAGTTAGTAGTAAATATCCGTTTGCCGCTTTCACCTATCAGAGTTCCGTTACCACCCTCAACATCAAAATAGTAAAGTAAGCCTCTATCTGTTAATTTACGTTCTCGTAATCTTATTATTTTAATAATTTCTTCATTGTGAAAAACGGACATACCAGGTTGGAGTCTTCGAAACGTTGTTCTATGTTTGTTGGCTTGAATCATGATAATATCCCGTGATTGAGATGTAACCAAGAAAAAACTAAAAAGCGATTTATTGTTGGGGTTCTAAATTAGAACCCTTTATTATTTATTTTTTGGAGAATTTTCCCTGATGTGAACATTATTTATGTTAATTAAAAATTCTAATTAATCACCTTGCTATAGGGGTATTTTTTACTACCTATTGGTTTGTTTATGTATTACATGAAGAAGATCACTGGTTTTAAATATTAAATCTTAAAAAAGAATTTGAAGCACTATTACGACAAAGTGTCAACGATCACCGAAAAGTGCTCCACTTTTTAGCTGAATACGATCAATCAAAATTGATCCACTAACTTCTCTTTTATGACATAGCGCATAAAACCTGACCAGTGCGCTGATAAGCCGCTTTTTGGTTTAGGTATATTACTGATATAAGAGGTTCAATATGGATGTTCTTTGAATCATCTGTCATGTCGGATTTTGATCAGCTCCGCTGAGCATTTTTTTATATTTGTTTTGCTAGTGGTACCGTTTAAGTTGGTAAAGTGGATCAGTTTTGCATGATCGGTGACAACAAACCTCCGCTTCCTGTCAGTATAGCTAGGCGACTTAATTTTGATTACAGCATATGTATTAAAAACAGGTCATCGATAGTGCATCCTGTTTCCATCTTTTTACGTTTAGCTTGAGACCATTTATGTTCTATAGGATTTAAATCTGGTGAATACACCGGCAAATATTCTATCTGGTGTCCTGCGTTTATAATTGCCTGTTCAATATTCTTACCTTTGTGAAAGCTAGCGTTGTCCATAAAAATAACAGAATTTTCAGGAAGTTCTGGGAGCAATATTTTTGTGATCCAAACATAAAAAACATCACGATTAATATTGCAATCAAATAATCCGATAGCAAAAAGGGTTGTTCCCAATAAAGCGCCAATAACATTTGTTCTTCCCTTAGCACCCCAGTTTTTCAGGCCAAAACAACGGTGACCTTTTGGGGAATAGCCGTGAGTTCGTGGAGTGTCATGTGAAAAACCACTTTCATCAATAAAAACAACAGATTTATCTTTTTTTTCATACTGTTGTCTTTTTTGCTGATGTGCCAGCCTGTCGCTTTCGTTGGTTTTTGGATGGAATAGAGTTTTTTTTATAGGTTAATCCCAGCTTTTTAAGGGATTGCCAAATAGTCTTTTTACAAACACCGAATCGCTCTGCCCGTTCCTTTTGGTAAGCATCTGGATACTGTTCCACATCTTTTGCTAAAGCATTTTTATCGAGCTTCCTCTTACGTGGCGTTGAATTTTTTGGCTCTGGTCGTTTAAGCCAACGTACTAAAGACGCTTTTCCAATACGGAATTGTTTCGCAGTTTCTCGAATTGTTAAACCTTCGGCTTTCCTTATAGATATTACTTTACGTCGAAAATCAATTGTATAACTCATAACACACCTTGTAATCAAAATTAAGTCGCCTAGCTATAACATGAATGATGAAACAGAATTTTCGGTTAACTTTTTTCCTCATAAAAGGAAGGAATTTTGATTAAAGAACCGCTAAAAAATAAATTCAAGTTAAAGTGATCTTAAAGTGTTATTGAATGATCTTCATGAATGAGAATAATCCATCACGAGTTTCGCACAGGCATATAAAATTCCAGAAATGGCTTAAACGCAATGGTTAATTTGCAAGTTACTAAAACGTATAAATTTGTTTAAATTACAATAAGTTGCTTTTAATTTATAAGATTTTGTCTATTTATATATTATGCTGAATTAAACTTAAAAATAGAGCGTTTTTTTATTGGTGCGAAACTCGTGTCCATATAACATTGATTATTTTTTTAACTAAGATAATGTATTTATGTGGAATTCGATAATGTTAAATTTTATTGATGTTAAATACTCAGAAATATCTAACTGTCAATTAAATGATTTATTTTTCCTCAGGAAGAAATCATTCAAAGACAGGCTTAATTGGTTAGTTAAATGTAAAAATAATAAAGAATTTGATGAGTATGATAACAAAGACGCTAATTATATTTTAGGGTTCTATAAGGATAGAATTATCTGTGGGGTTAGACTTATTGATATGATGAATGCTAATATGATTAAAGGAGAATTTAATAAATATTTTAAAAAAATAGATTTACCTAATGGAAATTATATTGATGCCAGTAGATTATTTGTAGATAAAGACAGAACGAGGCAATATAAAATAAATAAATACGCTATAAGCTCAATGCTTTTTTTGTCAATGATTTATTATACAAGAAGTTACGGTTATGATGGTTTGTGTGCAATCATTAGTCATCAGATGCTAATTATTTTTAAGCGGTCTGGATGGAATATTTCTATTATTAATAAGGGTTTTTCGGAAAAAAAAGAAATTATTTATTTAATTATTATGCCAATTGATTTAGGTAATACTTTTTTATTAAAGAAAAAAATTTTATCTAAATATAAATTTGATGATCACTGGCCTTTAACATTTTATCCAGATGGCATGTGAATAATTTTTAATTCTGTGGCTAGCTTTATAGCATGTTTGGCATTATAAACTCCTAGTTTTTTAACTATATTGCTCATGTGAAATTTTACGGTTCCATGTTTAATGCCTAGTATCTTGGCAATATCTTGGTATGATCTCCCCATGCTAACCCAATATAAAATTTCATTTTCCCTACGAGAAAGCGCTGAGTATTTAAATTGACTACGATTTCTTTCTATCTCTTCATAAAGAGATAAAAATTTTTGATGTGTTTTAATAAGTAATTGTTGTAATTTTTCTTTATTATCATGTATGAGTTGTGCAATATTACTGTCTAACTTTGTATGAAATATAGACAATACTGCTAAGTTATCATTGTAATCATGAAGTATGAATGTGTGCCCTTTTTTGATATTATATTTTTCTGATTTTTTGAAAATTTTTGGTAGTTTCATTTCTGAATATATCATAATTTTATCATCCCACTCGAAATCATCAACTCTTTCCATCGCATTTATAATTACAGGGTCGATAAGTTGGTAATTACCTTTTATATAAAAATCAAACCAATCAGTGTGGTTGTTAATTATTATTACATTCATTGGATTGACTTTATTCATAATTAAATAAGCATATTTAATATCGCCATATTTTTTAATTTCTTCTTCTAAATAATTCTTAATTTTTTGATTTATTAATTTATTTCCGAAAAATTTAATTTTCATTTTTATCTCTCAATTAATATTTTATGATTAGAGGAATTATTTTAATCTCCATACTCTTTTTCTTTAATTTTTTGGTTTTTCTCTTCTTCATGATGAAATGAATATTTCATCTCATCCACGAGTTTCGCACCAATAAAAAAACGCTCTATTTTTAAGTTTAATTCAGCATAATATATAAATAGACAAAATCTTATAAATTAAAGGTAACTTATTGTAATTTAAACAAATTTATACGTTTTAGTAACTTGCAAATTAACCATTGCGTTTAAGCCATTTCTGGAATTTTATATTCCTGTGCGAAACTCGTGTATAATTTCCATTAGGTAAATCTATTTTTTTTAATATTTATTAAATTCTCCTTTAATCATATTAGCATTCATCATATCAATAAGTCTAATCCCACAGATAATTCTATCCTTATAGAACCCTAAAATATAATTAGCGTCTTTGTTATCATACTCATCAAATTCTTTATTATTTTTACATTTAACTAACCAATTAAGCCTGTCTTTGAATGATTTCTTCCTGAGGAAAAATAAATCATTTAATTGACAGTTAGATATTTCTGAGTATTTAACATCAATAAAATTTAACATTATCGAGTTCCACATAAATACATTATCTTAGTTAAAAAAATAATCAATGTTATATGGACACGAGTTTCGCACAGGCATATAAAATTCCAGAAATGGCTTAAACGCAATGGTTAATTTGCAAGTTACTAAAACGTATAAATTTGTTTAAATTACAATAAGTTACCTTTAATTTATAAGATTTTGTCTATTTATATATTATGCTGAATTAAACTTAAAAATAGAGCGTTTTTTTATTGGTGCGAAACTCGTGATGGATTATTCTCATTCAATGTATAAGAAATTAATACCCGAAATGGTTACTCATTAATCTGCGCCATGATGAAATCCTTTTTATTTTCTTCTAAATTTTGCCAAAATTATGTTGAAGGTTGAGATAAGGAACGGAATAGATGGTTAAAACACGATTAATTGTTAATCAATTTTGAACAAAAAGATAGATCTACCCTGTCGTGAGTTTTTATCGCCACCGCAAACAAGCCAGATCATGGTGACGTGCCATAAGTTCTTTACGATTCAATCCAAAATTCATTCCTGCGAAAAGTAATTTTTTCCCACAATAAGAGACAAGCAAGTGGATCGACTTTAAAGACGTGTTGATATAGCTAGGCGACTTAATTTTGATTACAGCATATGTATTAAAAACAGGTCATCGATAGTGCATCCTGTTTCCATCTTTTTACGTTTAGCTTGAGACCATTTATGTTCTATAGGATTTAAATCTGGTGAATACACAGGCAAATATTCTATCTGGTGTCCTGCGTTTATAATTGCCTGTTCAATATTCTTACCTTTGTGAAAGCTAGCGTTGTCCATAAAAATAACAGAATTTTCAGGAAGTTCTGGGAGCAATATTTTTGTGATCCAAACATAAAAAACATCACGATTAATATTGCAATCAAATAATCCGATAGCAAAAAGGGTTGTTCCCAATAAAGCGCCAATAACATTTGTTCTTCCCTTAGCACCCCAGTTTTTCAGGCCAAAACAACGGTGACCTTTTGGGGAATAGCCGTGAGTTCGTGGAGTGTCATGTGAAAAACCACTTTCATCAATAAAAACAACAGATTTATCTTTTTTTTCATACTGTTGTCTTTTTTGCTGATGTGCCAGCCTGTCGCTT
This sequence comes from Candidatus Arsenophonus triatominarum, assembly GCF_001640365.1. Taxonomy (GTDB): domain Bacteria; phylum Pseudomonadota; class Gammaproteobacteria; order Enterobacterales; family Enterobacteriaceae; genus Arsenophonus; species Arsenophonus triatominarum. The sequence goes on from NZ_LWMI01000004.1 coordinate 68,165, forward strand.
TCGTTGGTTTTTGGATGGAATAGAGTTTTTTTTATAGGTTAATCCCAGCTTTTTAAGGGATTGCCAAATAGTCTTTTTACAAACACCGAATCGCTCTGCCCGTTCCTTTTGGTAAGCATCTGGATACTGTTCCACATCTTTTGCTAAAGCATTTTTATCGAGCTTCCTCTTACGTGGCGTTGAATTTTTTGGCTCTGGTCGTTTAAGCCAACGTACTAAAGACGCTTTTCCAATACGGAATTGTTTCGCAGTTTCTCGAATTGTTAAACCTTCGGCTTTCCTTACAGATATTACTTTACGTCGAAAATCAATTGTATAACTCATAACACACCTTGTAATCAAAATTAAGTCGCCTAGCTATAACTCCAGGAAAGGCGCGAAAAAATTCCTCAGCAGAGCGAATTTGACGAGCGGGCAAAACACATTCTCGCCCCAAGGTCATCTCTAAAACCGGCAATAATATTTTTACCCAGCGACATACCCGTGTTCTATCTAAACCAAAAAGAAGTCCTTGCAAATCATAGGTCGGATAACATTTTAAATACAATAAAATAAAAAGCAGTTTATCTAATGGGGTTGGGATAAATCCTTTCTGCCCTGCACCCATCTGCCGCTCGTGATCTTTTCGATTCTTTTTCCGATAAATCAAATAACAAGCTGAAAATTCAGCGGCTAAATTTTTCAATTCTTCGACTGATAATCCAATGATTGCTTTACATAAACGATTATCTCGTAACAACCGCTCTTTGTTGATCATTTCAAACCGTTATTTTCTAAGTTAAACCTCTTTTTATTGTCTATAGCGTGACAAAAAATGCAACTCTCTATTCAGCAACTATTTTAAAGTATCAGTCGCAGAGGGAATTGTTGGGATAATAGTCCGATGGAACGATTCTTCCGTAGTCTGAAGACCGAATGGGTGCCAACGACTGGCTACCAAAGCTTTAGTACTGCTCAGTCAGCCATTATTCGCTACATAACCCACTACTATAGCGATATAAGACCTCACTGGTATAACGGTGGATTAACGCCAAACGAATCAGAGCGACTGTTCCGTGAACAGTCAGGTAGGGTGGCCAATTTTAGTTGACCACTAAACACGATAACTCATGCCTAATGCAAATAACGATAGGATTTTGTTATCAATATCCTCTGATAATTTTGTCTGATTTTTCTTAAATGAGCTGAGGCTCAAAAGCACCTGACCTGTCTCTGGGCGTTTTCAGTTCAAATTAACCTGATGTCGATTTAACCGTTTTTCGAGTATAGCCATTTTTACTCGTATCGATTGACGTTGTCGATAGGTAGTGTTCTATTTCTTCCTGCAGGGCAGCTTCGGTCAGCTGTTTTATGAGTGGTGTGAGTATTCCATCCGTACCGAGTAAATTTTTACCTGATTGTAATTGCTTCAACGCTTCATCAAAATTAAATGATTGATTTCTCATATGTCATACCTCTTTTTTTTTTGAGTTTAAGATATGACACAGATTTTTGAACACTACTAAATAATAGGGCGAAAGCCTTATCACGCAAGCAGTGCATGGTTAACCTTAACCACAGTTTTTTTAATCTCAGCGCTTTGTGTACCCTGCACACACGGCTTATGTGGTTCACCGGGGAAGAAGATGGCAAACATACCGGGTTCCAGCACCACCTGTTGCTGACCGGCAATTTCCGCACACAGCTGGTAATCATCTTCTTTATGCCACGCATCACACTTACGGGTGCTGCCGGTCACGCCGTAATGGATTATCTCTTCGCCTTCCAGCAGGATCTGAATATCAATGAATTTTTCGTGCAGCTCCGCTTTTTTACTCTGCGCTGGCTGTGTGGAGAGGCGCATGACGTTCATATAAATATCATCACCCTGTAAATCATAACGCCCCGGATCGCACTTCTGTGGGTTCGCTTTTACGGCCAGAATCACGGCCTGAAGCAGGACGGGGGACAGGCCAGCGCATTCCGGGTGGTGGATATTGCCGATAATCATAATGCATTTTCCTCTGCTAACAATGCCGCACCCAGCAGGCCGGCATCATGCTGATAGTGTGCAGCCAAAATTTTCGCGTGATAGACTGCAGGCTCCTGCGCCAGATATGCCTCAATCAGGGCGAGATAACCGGGTGCTAGCCCGACACTGCCGCCCAGCACGGCATACTGACAGTCATAGCCTGCCTTCATGTCAGCAATCAGCTGGGCAACCGTTCTCGCCGACTGGTGGATCAACGACATAGCCTGGGGATGACCGTTCTGTGACAGCGCAAAAATCGCTCTGGCCGTCATACCGTGCAGATCGTCAGTCGCCAGCGCGGCAATACCCCTGCCGGAGGCGATAGCCTCCACACAGCCGGTACGGCCGCAGCCGCAGCGCGGACCATGCGGATCGGCCAGCATATGGCCGATATGCCCTGCTAGCCCCTCTTTCCCCCGCAGGAGCTTGCCGTTGCAAATAATACCGCCGCCCACGCCCGTTGAAACGGTGATGAACACCATATCGCTCGCGTCAGCAGGCAGGGCGTGATATTCAGCCCAGGCTGCTGCCTGCGCATCGTTCACCGCTAGGCACGGTAGCCCCGTCAACCGCACCAGCGTTTCCGTCAGGGGAAATTGCGCCAGTCCGCCGAGGTTATCAGGGTTTAACGCCGTGAGTACGCCGTGGCGAATAATTCCCGTGGAGGCTACCGCTACCCGTAACGCCTGCCCTTCGAAAGGCGCGACCAGTGCGCTTAACGCTTCTGTCAGCGTTACCGGCGTTTTGCTGGCCGGCGTCGGCACCGTTTTTTTCTCCAGCACGCTATGCTGCGCATCAATCAGCGCAGCGGCAAGCTTCGTGCCGCCGATATCAATCGCTAATGTTGTCATGCCGAAACCTCAGCCAGTGCTTCGCGATACCACTGGCAGATGTGTTCAAGACGTGTAATCGCGGAACCGACGGTTACCGCCCACGCACCGTGTTGTAAGGCCTGCGCCGCCAGAGCTGGGGAGTTAAACCGGCCTTCGGCAATCACACGATAGCCTTTTGCGCTCAGCGCCTGCACCAGCGGGAAATCTGGTGTATCCGGCACAACATCCATGGTATACCCTGAGAGCGTAGTACCGATAATTTCCGCACCAATATTGTGGCAATGCGTACCGTCTTCCAGGCTGGAGCAGTCCGCCATCGCCGTGCAGCCCTGCTGGTGAGTACGTTCAATAATTGCTTCAACACTGACCGAGCGTGGGCGATCCGTGCCGTCAAAAGCGACAATATCCGCGCCTGCCTGCGCCAAAGCATCCACATCGTCCAGGAACGGCGCAATGCGCACCTGTGAGTCAGACAGATCGCGCTTGATGATGCCAATAATCGGTACTGAAATAAGCTTGCGCGTCGCTTTCAGGTTATTAATGCCTTCAATACGTACTGCGACCGCGCCCGTCTGTACCGCCGCCAGCGCCATGGCCGCGACGATTTCAGGTTTATCTAACGGGCTGCCCTGTACCGGCTGGCAGGAAACAATGAGCTCACCCAATTTTTTAACGTTTACATCCAAAGTATCAAATAAAGACATGGCACTACCCATTACTTCAATTTGCGCCCGACAGCGCCGAGCACGTTAATTTAGTGTTTACTGCAAAGCGGGACATCCGCTTTGTGGTTACGAGCCATTGCGCCACTGAACGGTTGACCGTCAATAGTGTCATGGGTATGCAGCGCTTCAGGGCGGACCCAGCGCTGTACGCGGGACGGCATGTCCAGGCCAATCAGCAGGATCACCACAAACGTTAATCCAAAGGAGAGCGACCACAACGCCGTGCCCAGATTCATATGCTGCGCAACCAGCGCACCGATGACCGGCGCTACCGCACCGCCCAGAGCTCCGACGTTATAGGTGAAGCCCAGACCGGCAGCACGCTGGTCGGCATCGAAATAACCACCTATCAGTTTCGGTAAGATCCCTGCGATCCCCTGCCCCAGCATCTGTTGAAAAAAGAGCAGGATACCTAGGCCCCAGATGCTGGAGCCACCGATCGTAAAGACAGGAATAATTAGCACCTGTGATGCCAGCAGGCTGTAAACGTAGGCTTTACGCGTACCCAGCCAGTCGCCAAGGAATCCGCCAACAATACAGCCGATGGCCGCGCCGAATCCGCTGAAGAAAAGAACCTGCGCAACCGTCGCCGGATCGTATGCCAGTTCGCTTTTAAGATAGGTTGGCAGCAGCGCCTGGATAGGCCAGGAATAGAGAAACGCGAACAAAACGACAACAATCAGCATCACACCGGTCGGCCAGCGTTTTCCGCTGCTCTGCACCATAAAGCTGACAAAGATAACAGCACAAATGAGCGCCAGCGCAATCACCACGAGAGGGTTGTGCAGGTTCCCAGCAAAGCAAAACCACAGAGCAGCTATCGCGACCAGTGTCATCACGATATTCATGGTACGATATTTTCCGAGATAGAGGATATCCACCATTGTCCGTATCGGTGCTTTCCTCGTCTGGTGTTCTTCCCAGTCTTTCGTTTCCGGAATATTTTTACGCAACCACAGCGCTAAAATAATTGGCAGGATACCGAGGAAGAATAAGGCACGCCAGCCCCAGACGGGTACCACCAGGCTGTATACCTGCGCCGCCACAACGGCGCCGACAGAAAAACCGGATATCAGGAAGCCGCTGGCTTTGTTACGCAGATGTTTCGGCCAGCTTTCAATGACATAGGTCGCACTGGAGCCGTACTCCCCTGCCATCCCCATCCCGATCATCATGCGGGCGATAAACATGGAGGTATATCCCAGCGCAAAGCCGCAGGCCAGCGTGCCGGCGGAAAAAAGAATAATACTGCTGACCATCGCCAGGCGGCGGCCATAGCGGTCACCCATCGCCCCGAGCAGTAAGCCACCAAACCAGCGGGAGATAAATGCTGCAGAGATAATACTCGCCGCCTGAACGGTGGTTAGCTGGAACTCGCTCTGAACTTCAGTCAGCACCAGAGCAATTAAAACGAAATCAAAACCGTCCAGTAAATAGCCAAGCCAGGCAGCGAAAAACGCCCGCCACTGCGACTTATTGAGCTGCTTATACCATGGAGTGGTACTTATTGTTCTATTCATATTGCTCTCCTGTTATGAGCAAAGTGTTTATGCTGTAGGGCCAAAAACAGACGGGAGTTTCTAAAATTAAACTCCAATTAAGTTATTTTTTAGAAGTATTACACCGCAATGGGGCATCATGAAATGTGTGAATGAGGTCATGTACCCAGGAGGCGAATATGAAAAAATGCGATCTGACTCACGCGATGAGACGTAATATGTTTTGTCGTTCAGGATATACCCTGCCGCCATACTGTTTTTTAGCAATTCATATTGCACAACGTTGGGCTGTACCCCATCATGGGAGCCCAATAATTGCGTAAACAGCAGGGAAGAGATGACGACTACGATTTCGCCGGTCAAAGCAGGGAAAATACTTGATGTATAAGAAATTAATACCCGAAATGGTTACTCATTAACCTGCGCCATGATGAAACCCTTTTTATTTTCTTCTAAATTTTGCCAAAATTATGTTGAAGGTTGAGATTAAGAAACGGAATAGATGGTTAAAAAACGATTAATTATTAATCAATTTTGAACAAAAGGATAGATCTACCCTGTCGTGAGTTTTTATCGCCACCGCAAACAAACCAGATCATGGTGACGCGCCATAAGTTCTTTACGATTCAATCCAAAATTCATTCCTGCGAAAAGTAATTTTTTCCCACATAAGAGACAAGCAAGTGGATCGACTTTAAAGACGTGTTGATACATGTTTCACCAGGTGACTTTTTTAGCGGGTTTTTTATCTTGCTGGGCTAAAGGATAAACAACCTCCGTTAACATTTTTCGCATCCGTGCTGATGGACTTAAAAAGCCGTAATAGCGGATCATGTGAAACCATTTTTCTGGCACATGAGACGCAAACTGGGTAATAAATTCATCGGATGTCATGACCAAGTCTTCCTGTTTTTTCGTGCGGTGGCTCTTATAACGTAACGTGATGTTATCTTCGCCGGAATAATGTTTTAAGCGACTGAGCGAGGCAGGGGGTTTCTTTAGATAAAATCCGAGATAAAGGGTGAGATGGGTAATATTGGAAAGAATATCAGAAAGATTAATATAGCTAGGCGACTTAATTTTGATTACAGCATATGTATTAAAAACAGGTCATCGATAGTGCATCCTGTTTCCATCTTTTTACGTTTAGCTTGAGACCATTTATGTTCTATAGGATTTAAATCTGGTGAATACACAGGCAAATATTCTATCTGGTGTCCTGCGTTTATAATTGCCTGTTCAATATTCTTACCTTTGTGAAAGCTAGCGTTGTCCATAAAAATAACAGAATTTTCAGGAAGTTCTGGGAGCAATATTTTTGTGATCCAAACATAAAAAACATCACGATTAATATTGCAATCAAATAATCCGATAGCAAAAAGGGTTGTTCCCAATAAAGCGCCAATAACATTTGTTCTTCCCTTAGCACCCCAGTTTTTCAGGCCAAAACAACGGTGACCTTTTGGGGAATAGCCGTGAGTTCGTGGAGTGTCATGTGAAAAACCACTTTCATCAATAAAAACAACAGATTTATCTTTTTTTTCATACTGTTGTCTTTTTTGCTGATGTGCCAGCCTGTCGCTTTCGTTGGTTTTTGGATGGAATAGAGTTTTTTTTATAGGTTAATCCCAGCTTTTTAAGGGATTGCCAAATAGTCTTTTTACAAACACCGAATCGCTCTGCCCGTTCCTTTTGGTAAGCATCTGGATACTGTTCCACATCTTTTGCTAAAGCATTTTTATCGAGCTTCCTCTTACGTGGCGTTGAATTTTTTGGCTCTGGTCGTTTAAGCCAACGTACTAAAGACACTTTTCCAATACGGAATTGTTTCGCAGTTTCTCGAATTGTTAAACCTTCGGCTTTCCTTACAGATATTACTTTACGTCGAAAATCAATTGTATAACTCATAACACACCTTGTAATCAAAATTAAGTCGTCTAGCTATATCAAACCACTTCACCCAAGGACTTGAATCGTGTTTTGCGCTTTGTACCGTATCGCGTATCTTTTACACGTCAGCCCGACTCATTACTTCCATCAAAATTCGCCATTTTTCAGCTTAGCGGCAGCATATACCAGCCGAATTTCACCACGCTCTTCTGTATCATTAGAAATGTGTTTAAAGTGTTTTCCTCGCTCATCAGCCCAACGTTTGAATTCATCCACCTCATAAAACACATCAACAAAAATACTGGAGACTTGACCAGATTGACGGGCACGCTTAATGACGCAGTCAACCATCGGTATGTAGACGGCTTTTTTCACAAACTGATTGTTGACTTTGGTACTTCTGACAACCAGCGCGGCTTCTCTCCCATCGGGCATCAGTCCATCTTTGGCGCAATGTAGTGGTCAACTAAAATTGGCCACCCTACCTGACTGTTCACGGAACAGTCGCTCTGATTCGTTTGGCGTTAATCCACCGTTATACCAGTGAGGTCTTAATATCGCTATAGTAGTGGGTTATGTAGCGAATAATGGCTGACTGAGCAGTACTAAAGCTTTGGTAGCCAGTCGTTGGTACCCATTCGGTCTTCAGACTACGGAAGAATCGTTCCATCGGACTATTATCCCAACAATTCCCTCTGCGACTGATACTTTGGGTCATCTGATAACGCCACAATGCCTACCTATACTGACGACTGGTATAATGACTTCCCTGATCACTATGGAACATCACCTGTTTGGGATGCCCACGTAGTTCCCAAGCCATTTGTAGTGCTTTGGCTGTTAATTCTGAGTCTGGTGCAAATATATTGCCCAGCCCACCGGTTTTCGGGCAAACAAATCCAATACCACAGCCAGATAGGCCCATCGTGAGCCTGTCCAAATATAGGTTACATCGCCGCACCAAACCTGGTCAGGCTTTGTAACAGCGAACTGCCTATTGAGCAGATTTGGAATATCAATACGTTCATTTCCACCGCGGTTGTATTTATGTTTTCGCTCTTGGCAACTGACGATGATTAATTCTTTCATCAACTTACCCGCTAACCACCGCCCAAGTTTCACGTTGTGTGTATTGGTAACCATCGTGGCGATAGTCTTGCGCCAGCAGAGCCGCCACTAACGTTCCACACTTCGCTGACTAGGCTACGTTTTATCGTCCGCTCAATACTTGGCTCCTTAGGCCGACACCAATAGCGATAACTGCTTCGGTGAACATTAAAAATACGACACAAAGTTTTCACCGGATAAAGCACTCTTAGCTTTTCAACTACCGAAAATTTTTCAGTGAGTCGGACATTAAGAGCGCAGTAGCCTTTTTTAAGATGTCATTCTCCATTTCCAGCCGGTGGATTTTTTTCTTCATTCTCTGAACTCAATTTGTTCAGGTGTTATAGCTAGGCGACTTAATTTTGATTACAAGGTGTGTTATGAGTTATACAATTGATTTTCGACGTAAAGTAATATCTGTAAGGAAAGCCGAAGGTTTAACAATTCGAGAAACTGCGAAACAATTCCGTATTGGAAAAGCGTCTTTAGTACGTTGGCTTAAACGACCAGAGCCAAAAAATTCAACGCCACGTAAGAGGAAGCTCGATAAAAATGCTTTAGCAAAAGATGTGGAACAGTATCCAGATGCTTACCAAAAGGAACGGGCAGAGCGATTCGGTGTTTGTAAAAAGACTATTTGGCAATCCCTTAAAAAGCTGGGATTAACCTATAAAAAAAACTCTATTCCATCCAAAAACCAACGAAAGCGACAGGCTGGCACATCAGCAAAAAAGACAACAGTATGAAAAAAAAGATAAATCTGTTGTTTTTATTGATGAAAGTGGTTTTTCACATGACACTCCACGAACTCACGGCTATTCCCCAAAAGGTCACCGTTGTTTTGGCCTGAAAAACTGGGGTGCTAAGGGAAGAACAAATGTTATTGGCGCTTTATTGGGAACAACCCTTTTTGCTATCGGATTATTTGATTGCAATATTAATCGTGATGTTTTTTATGTTTGGATCACAAAAATATTGCTCCCAGAACTTCCTGAAAATTCTGTTATTTTTATGGACAACGCTAGCTTTCACAAAGGTAAGAATATTGAACAGGCAATTATAAACGCAGGACACCAGATAGAATATTTGCCGGTGTATTCACCAGATTTAAATCCTATAGAACATAAATGGTCTCAAGCTAAACGTAAAAAGATGGAAACAGGATGCACTATCGATGACCTGTTTTTAATACATATGCTGTAATCAAAATTAAGTCGCCTAGCTATAATCCCAGCTTTTTAAGGGATTGCCAAATAGTCTTTTTACAAACACCGAATCGCTCTGCCCGTTCCTTTTGGTAAGCATCTGGATACTGTTCCACATCTTTTGCTAAAGCATTTTTATCGAGCTTCCTCTTACGTGGCGTTGAATTTTTTGGCTCTGGTCGTTTAAGCCAACGTACTAAAGACGCTTTTCCAATACGGAATTGTTTCGCAGTTTCTCGAATTGTTAAACCTTCGGCTTTCCTTACAGATATTACTTTACGTCGAAAATCAATTGTATAACTCATAACACACCTTGTAATCAAAATTAAGTCGCCTAGCTATATGCTTTAGTTGCCTGAAAATCTTACCGTCTGCATCAGTTTATTCATTAAAATAGTTGCTGAATAGAGACTTGCATTTTTTGTCACGCTATAGACAATAAAAAGAGGTTTAACTTAGAAAATAACGGTTTGAAATGATCAACAAAAAGCGGTTGTTACGAGATAATCGTTTATGTAAAGCAATCATTGGATTATCAGTCGAAGAATTGAAAAATTTAGCCGCTGAATTTTCAGCTTGTTATTTGATTTATCGGAAAAAGAATCGAAAAGATCACGAGCGGCAGATGGGTGCAGGGCAGAAAGGATTTATCCCAACCCCATTAGATAAACTGCTTTTTATTTTATTGTATTTAAAATGTTATCCGACCTATGATTTGCAAGGACTTCTTTTTGGTTTAGATAGAACACGGGTATGTCGCTGGGTAAAAATATTATTGCCGGTTTTAGAGATGACCTTGGGGCGAGAATGTGTTTTGCACGCTCGTCAAATTCGCTCTGCTGAGGAATTTTTTCGCGCCTTTCCTGGAGTTAAAGACGTCTTTATTGATGGGACAGAGCGACCTGTCCAAAAGCCGCAGAATCTGCGTCGGCGAAAAAAAATAAGCATGTTGCTCAATAGTGAAATAAAGTTGCTTAAAATAAAAACAAGTTAGATACATCTAAAAAATACAAAAATAGTTTATTTTTTAATCTTACATGGGTTATTTTTAATGCAAAAATTGATGATTTTATCATCATCGGCTGGTTTTTTTGTAAGTCATAATTAATTTTGCTATTGAGCAACAGGCTTAATGTATTCGGGAAAGAAAAGACAGACCACTCGAAAAGGGCTTATTATGACTGACGAAACGAGGAAAATTGGATTTATCCCCATGATCAAAAATGGGCGCCGTCATGATAAACGCTTACTCGATAAAGTCGATATAATTCGCCATATTCCCCCTGAGGTAACCATCTGGGCCGATACCGGTTTTCAAGGTATAGATAAACAGCATCCTAATACACAAATCCCAAAAAAAGGAACTCGAAAAAGACCTTTATCGCCTGAACAAAAACAAGAAAATAAAATAATCTCGGGCATCCGTATTACGGTTGAACACGCCATCGCGGGTATCAAGCGCCTCGGTTGTATGACCCAAATTTTACGGAATCGTAGACCCTTTATTGATGATACCTTTTTACTCCTTAGTGCCGGTCTTTGGAATTTCCATCTCAGAACAGCCTAAAATTTACTTCAATCACCGAAATACCCTTATTTCACTATTAAGCAACACGCTTATTCTCCATTAATGCGACAGAACCATTTTGTTCCTCACTTTTAGAGCGATTTAATTTCTTGACCATCAAGTGGTTTTTAGGTGTTGATTCGTTTAGCTGAATTCTTTGTGGTGGAAGGATACGATATTCTCGTTTTATTAAAGTATTAAGGATGGCTCAAGTTAGTCGGTTATGCTTTGGATATTGCCCTAATGCGCTATGTCCGCATTTTGGGGTAAGGGGGGTTCTATTAAAATACACCCTATTGTAGAAAATAACCTTATATTGCTCATGAAAACATCATGACAGTTTGTTTAGAAACCTCACTCATGCCTAAAAAATGGAAAAATCATTTTTTTACAGCATTATTCTATCCAAAAATAAGTTGATTTTTGTTAAAAATTTTCTAAATTCTTAGACGTTAAAAAAACAAACTGCAATAAGGTTACTGTTTATTTTTTATTTTCTAACTCACATAAAGTTACAAAAAATTATTTTATTTTTAATGTAAAAAAAAATAATTTAAGTCTCCTAGAATTCTATAAAAATAGATAGGGAATTAACTCAATTGAAATATTTTTATTACTTATTTATAATAAGTAATAATTAATTTTTAAAAATTATAAATTAATAACCATTTCAGGTATTAATTTTTACACATAAAATTATTTATATATTCTTAAATTAATTAATTTAAGAATATATAAAATATTTTTGGAGTAATTTTTTCATTTTTTAGTCTCCTAAGGAATTTTTCTATGTTAATAAAAAAAACAAACTACAATAAGATTTCTGTTTATTTTTTATTGTTTTTTCAATTCTATTCCATTTTTTTATTTCCCCTATGCTCTGTTGCAAAAGCGATTGAAAATGATGAAATGGCTGCGACAATGGCAGGAATACAATCTTTGGTTGAGCAGAATAAAAATAACAATCCTTATAATGAAAAAAATGCTCATCAATATTCAAAGTCATTCAGTCAAGATGTGAAAAAAAATGTCGATATAAAAAAAATAACAAAATCTTTACCAAATTTAGGGAGTACTACAGAAGTAGTTTCTGAGAACAAATATGAAGAAAAGTTAGCTTCATCTATCTCAAGGTTGGGAAATATTCTATCAAATGATAATTCGGTCGATGCTTCCATTAATTATGCAAGAAGTATCGGGGAAGGACTAGTTAATCAAAAAGTTAATGACTGGTTAAATCAGTATGGAAAAGTACGCCTCTCTTTTAGTTCTGATAAAACGATTTCCGGTGATTTTCTATTACCTATTATTGATAAACCTAATAGTCTTTTGTTTACCCAATTAGGTCACAGAAATAAAACTGACAGAAATACAATAAATATTGGCTTGGGCTATCGCCAATATTCGGGAAATTGGATGTATGGAATTAATACCTTTTATGATTACGATTATACTGGTAGTAATGCCCGATTAGGTCTAGGTGGTGAAGCTTGGATAGATTACCTAAAATTAGCAGTTAATGGTTATTTTGGATTAACTGATTGGCATCAATCAAAAATATCGGTAATGGAAGATTATGATGAGCGCCCCGCCACCGGTTTTGATATTCGTACAGAAGCCTATTTACCAAAGTATCCTCAATTAGGAGGAAGTCTGAAGTATGAAAAATATTTTGGTAAAGGGGTTCATCTTGGAACAGGAGCAGACCCAAAACAGCTAAAGGATGATGCGCAAGCATTAACCATGGGGTTAAGTTATACACCTATTCCTTTACTAACTTTAAAAGCGGAGCATTCAGCCGGTGACCTTAATGATACAAAAATCAGTTTAGATTTGAATTATCGTTTAGGGGTACCTATTTCAGAACAAATAGACCCTGAAGCAGTTGATGTAATGCGTAGTCTCGTCGGTAATAAGTATGATTTTGTCGACCGTAATTATGATATTGTTATGCAGTACCGCAAACAAGAATTAATTAGTATTTCGGTACCAAGTGAGATAACTGCACAAGCTAAAGAAAAAATAGTGATTAACGCTACAGTTATCAAATCTAAATATGGTTTAAAAGACATTCGTTGGGAACCTGCAACTAATTTTATTTCAAACGGAGGGAGTTATCGCAAGATTTCAATTAATCAAGTAGAAGTTACCTTACCTCCTTATATTTATATGACAAAAAATAATACTCCTCAAGAGTATCAATTTACTGCTGTAGGGATAGATAACAAAGGAAACGAATCTAATAAAGTCATAACATCAATAAGAGTTATACCTTCTAAAAAAATTATTAGTGAATTAACGATAACGCCAGAAAATATTTTATTTGCTAATGATACCGATACTTATACAGTTACCGCAAAGACCGTCAATGAACATGGTCAACCTATTAAAAATGAAAATCTTACGTTTGAAATTAGTGGATTGAAACTTCCAGATGGTGAATCTGGTGTTATCTTAATAGCAGGCGATAAAAAAGATAATAAAAAAATAATCGTTCCAACCAATAACCAAGGAGAAGCTGTTGTTAAAGTTCGTAGTAAAGCTGCTGGTAAAGGTAGCTTAATTGTAACAATGGAGAATGGAAATTATTCAAAAAAGAGTATTCAATTTATTGCAGATAAAAATACTGCAACTATTACTGCCTTTGGTTTAATCAAGGATAACGCGATTGCAAATGGGAAAGATGAAAATAAATTAAAAGCAATTGTAAAAGATAAATATGGTAATAATTTATCCGATATATCTATTAATCTTAATGCAACAAATAATGCATTGATTTTAAATAGCAGTGATAAAACTAATGCAGATGGAGAACTTGTTGTTCGCGTTACTAATACTAAAAATGGCAAAAGTGAAGTAACAGCAAATATTAATAATAGTAAAAAAAATCAAATAATTAATTTTATCTCCGGTAATGCAGATTTTAAAAACTCGGCGATTAAGGTCGATAACGCCACCTATACGGCAGGTAATGACATGACCGTTAATGTGACGCTGAAGGATGCGCAGGGTAATGGGGTTACTGGCCAAGCTGCTGCCTTAACGTCCCAGGCGGTAACGGTGGCCAATGCCAGTGAGAAATCCGGTGTCACGTGGATTGATAACGGCGACGGCACCTATAGCCGCATATATATGGCTAGCCAGAGTGGTAGTGGGCTGAAAGCCCGCTTAAAACTGGCTGATTGGACTACTGAGGTTCAATCTGCTGACTATGCCATTACTGCCGGGGCGGCGGTGTCGGAGAAATCGGCGATTAAGGTCGATAACGCCACCTATACGGCAGGTAATGACATGACCGTTAGTGTGACGCTGAAGGACGCGCAGGGTAATGGAGTTATTGGCCAAGCTGCTGCCTTAACGTCCCAGGCGGTAACGGTGGCCAATGCCAGTGAGAAATCCGGTGTCACGTGGATCGATAACGGCGACGGCACCTATAGCCGCATATATATGGCTAGCCAGAGTGGTAGTGGGCTGAAAGCCCGCTTAAAACTGGCTGATTGGACTACTGAGGTTCAATCTGCTGACTACGCTATTAATGCGGGTAAACCGGTGCCGATCACATCCACCATCGTGACCGACAAAACCAACTACGTGGCAGGTAATGAGATGACCATTAGTGTGACGCTGAAGGATGCGAAGGGTAATGGGATTACTGGCCAAGCTGCTGCCTTAACGTCCCAGGCGGTAACGGTGGCCAATGCCAGTGAGAAAGACGGTGTCACGTGGATCGATAACGGCGACGGCACCTATAGCCGCATATATATGGCTAGCCAGAGTGGTAGTGGGCTGAAAGCCCGCTTAAAACTGGCTGATTGGGCAACTGAGATTCAATCTGCTGACTACGCTATTACTGCCGGGGCGGCGGTGCCGGAGAAATCGGCGATTAAGGTCGATAACACCACCTATACGGCAGGTAATGACATGACCGTTAGTGTGACGCTGAAGGATGCGCAGGGTAATGGGGTTACTGGCCAAGCTGTTGCCTTAACGTCCCAGGCAGTAACGGTGGCCAATGCCAGTGAGAAAGACGGTGTCACGTGGATCGATAACGGCGACGGCACCTATAGCCGCAGATATATGGCTAGCCAGAGTGGTCGTGGGCTGAAAGCCCGCTTAAAACTGGCTGATTGGGCAACTGAGATTCAATCTGCTGACTATGCCATCACTGCCGGGGCGGCGGTGCCGGAGAAATCGGCGATTAAGGTCGATAACACCACCTATACGGCAGGTAATGACATGACCGTTAGTGTGACGCTGAAGGATGCGCAGGGTAATGGGGTTACTGGCCAAGCTGTTGCCTTAACGTCCCAGGCGGTAACGGTGGCCAATGCCAGTGAGAAATCCGGTGTCACGTGGATCGATAACGGCGACGGCACCTATAGCCGCATATATATGGCTAGCCAGAGTGGTCGTGGGCTGAAAGCCCGCTTAAAACTGGCTGATTGGACTACTGAGGTTCAATCTGCTGACTATGCCATCACTGCCGGGGCGGCGGTGTCGGAAAAATCGGCGATTAAGGTCGATAACGCCACCTATACGGCAGGTAATGACATGACCGTTAGTGTGACGCTGAAGGATGCGCAGGGTAATGGGATTACTGGCCAAGCTGTTGCCTTAACGTCCCAGGCGGTAACGGTGGCCAATGCCAGTGAGAAAGACGGTGTCACGTGGATCGATAACGGCGACGGCACCTATAGCCGCATATATATGGCTAGCCAGAGTGGTCGTGGGCTGAAAGCCCGCTTAAAACTGGCTGATTGGACTACTGAGGTTCAATCTGCTGACTATGCCATCACTGCTGGGGCGGCGGTGTCGGAGAAATCGGCGATTAAGGTCGATAACACCACCTATACGGCAGGTAATGACATGACCGTTAGTGTGACGCTGAAGGATGCGCAGGGTAATGGGGTTACTGGCCAAGCTGTTGCCTTAACGTCCCAGGCGGTAACGGTGGCCAATGCCAGTGAGAAATCCGGTGTCACGTGGATTGATAACGGCGACGGCACCTATAGCCGCAGATATATGGCTAGCCAGAGTGGTCGTGGGCTGAAAGCCCGCTTAAAACTGGCTGATTGGGCAACTGAGATTCAATCTGCTGACTATGCCATTACTGCCGGGGCGGCGGTGTCGGAGAAATCGGCGATTAAGGTCGATAACGCCACCTATACGGCAGGTAATGACATGACCATTAGTGTGACGCTGAAGGATGCGCAGGGTAATGGGGTTATTGGCCAAGCTGCTGCCTTAACGTCCCAGGCGGTAACAGTGGCCAATGCCAGTGAGAAATCCGGTGTCACGTGGATTGATAACGGCGACGGCACCTATAGCCGCAGATATATGGCTAGCCAGAGTGGTCGTGGGCTGAAAGCCCGCTTAAAACTGGCTGATTGGGCAACTGAGATTCAATCTGCTGACTATGCCATTACTGCCGGGGCGGCGGTGCCGGAGAAATCGGCGATTAAGGTCGATAACGCCACCTATACGGCAGGTAATGACATGACCGTTAGTGTGACGCTGAAGGATGCGCAGGGTAATGGGGTTACTGGCCAAGTTGCTGCCTTAACGTCCCAGGTGGTAACGGTGGCCAATGCCAGTGAGAAAGACGGTGTCACGTGGATCGATAACGGCGACGGCACCTATAGCCGCATATATATGGCTAGCCAGAGTGGTCGTGGGCTGAAAGCCCGCTTAAAACTGGCTGATTGGACTACTGAGGTTCAATCTGCTGACTATGCCATCACTGCGGGTAAACTGGTGCCGATCACATCCACCATCGTGACCGACAAAACCAACTACGTGGCAGGTGATGAGATGACCATTAGTGTGACGCTGAAGGATGCGCAGGGTAATGGGATTACTGGCCAAGCTGCTGCCTTAACGTCCCAGGCGGTAACGGTGGCCAATGCCAGTGAGAAAGACGGTGTCACGTGGATCGATAACGGCGACGGCACCTATAGCCGCATATATATGGCTAGCCAGAGTGGTCGTGGGCTGAAAGCCCGCTTAAAACTGGCTGATTGGGCAACTGAGATTCAATCTGCTGACTACGCTATTACTGCCGGGGCGGCGGTGCCGGAGAAATCGGCGATTAAGGTCGATAACACCACCTATACGGCAGGTAATGACATGACCGTTAGTGTGACGCTGAAGGATGCGCAGGGTAATGGGGTTACTGGCCAAGCTGTTGCCTTAACGTCCCAGGCAGTAACGGTGGCCAATGCCAGTGAGAAAGACGGTGTCACGTGGATCGATAACGGCGACGGCACCTATAGCCGCATATATATGGCTAGCCAGAGTGGTCGTGGGCTGAAAGCCCGCTTAAAACTGGCTGATTGGACTACTGAGGTTCAATCTGCTGACTATGCCATCACTGCGGGTAAACCGGGGCGGATCACATCCACCATCGTGACCGACAAAACCAACTACGTGGCAGGTGATGAGATGACCATTAGTGTGACGCTGAAGGATGCGCAGGGTAATGGGATTACTGGCCAAGCTGTTGCCTTAACGTCCCAGGCGGTAACGGTGGCCAATGCCAGTGAGAAAGACGGTGTCACGTGGATCGATAACGGCGACGGCACCTATAGCCGCATATATATGGCTAGCCAGAGTGGTCGTGGGCTGAAAGCCCGCTTAAAACTGGCTGATTGGACTACTGAGGTTCAATCTGCTGACTATGCCATCACTGCCGGGGCGGCGGTGTCGGAGAAATCGGCGATTAAGGTCGATAACGCCACCTATACGGCAGGTAATGACATGACCGTTAGTGTGACGCTGAAGGATGCGCAGGGTAATGGGGTTACTGGCCAAGCTGTTGCCTTAACGTCCCAGGCGGTAACGGTGGCCAATGCCAGTGAGAAAGACGGTGTCACGTGGATCGATAACGGCGACGGCACCTATAGCCGCATATATATGGCTAGCCAGAGTGGTCGTGGGCTGAAAGCCCGCTTAAAACTGGCTGATTGGGCAACTGAGATTCAATCTGCTGACTATGCCATCACTGCCGGGGCGGCGGTGTCGGAGAAATCGGCGATTAAGGTCGATAACACCACCTATACGGCAGGTAATGACATGACCGTTAGTGTGACGCTGAAGGATGCGCAGGGTAATGGGGTTACTGGCCAAGCTGTTGCCTTAACGTCCCAGGCGGTAACGGTGGCCAATGCCAGTGAGAAAGACGGTGTCACGTGGATCGATAACGGCGACGGCACCTATAGCCGCATATATATGGCTAGCCAGAGTGGTCGTGGGCTGAAAGCCCGCTTAAAACTGGCTGATTGGGCAACTGAGATTCAATCTGCTGACTATGCCATCACTGCCGGGGCGGCGGTGTCGGAGAAATCGGCGATTAAGGTCGATAACACCACCTATACGGCAGGTAATGACATGACCGTTAGTGTGACGCTGAAGGATGCGCAGGGTAATGGGGTTACTGGCCAAGCTGTTGCCTTAACGTCCCAGGCGGTAACGGTGGCCAATGCCAGTGAGAAAGACGGTGTCACGTGGATCGATAACGGCGACGGCACCTATAGCCGCAGATATATGGCTAGCCAGAGTGGTCGTGGGCTGAAAGCCCGCTTAAAACTGGCTGATTGGGCAACTGAGATTCAATCTGCTGACTACGCTATTACTGCCGGGGCGGCGGTGCCGGAGAAATCGGCGATTAAGGTCGATAACGCCACCTATACGGCAGGTAATGACATGACCGTTAATGTGACGCTGAAGGATGCGCAGGGTAATGGGGTTACTGGCCAAGCTGCTGCCTTAACGTCCCAGGCAGTAACGGTGGCCAATGCCAGTGAGAAAGACGGTGTCACGTGGATCGATAACGGCGACGGCACCTATAGCCGCATATATATGGCTAGCCAGAGTGGTAGTGGGCTGAAAGCCCGCTTAAAACTGGCTGATTGGACTACTGAGGTTCAATCTGCTGACTACGCTATTAATGCGGGTAAACCGGTGCCGGAGAAATCGGCGATTAAGGTCGATAACGCCACCTATACGGCAGGTAATGACATGACCATTAGTGTGACGCTGAAGGATGCGCAGGGTCATGGGGTTACTGGCCAAGCTGCTGCCTTAACGTCCCAGGCGGTAACGGTGGCCAATGCCAGTGAGAAAGACGGTGTCACGTGGATCGATAACGGCGACGGCACCTATAGCCGCACATATATGGCTAGCCAGAGTGGTCGTGGGCTGAAAGCCCGCTTAAAACTGGCTGATTGGACTACTGAGGTTCAATCTGCTGACTATGCCATCACTGCCGGGGCGGCGGTGTCGGAGAAATCGGCGATTAAGGTCGATAACACCACTTATACGGCAGGTAATGACATGACCATTAGTGTGACGCTGAAGGATGCGCAGGGTAATGGGGTTACTGGCCAAGCTGCTGCCTTAACGTCCCAGGCGGTAACGGTGGCCAATGCCAGTGAGAAAGACGGTGTCACGTGGATCGATAACGGCGACGGCACCTATAGCCGCATATATATGGCTAGCCAGAGTGGTCGTGGGCTGAAAGCCCGCTTAAAACTGGCTGATTGGACTACTGAGGTTCAATCTGCTGACTATGCCATCACTGCGGGTAAACTGGTGCCGATCACATCCACCATCGTGACCGACAAAACCAACTACGTGGCAGGTGATGAGATGACCATTAGTGTGACGCTGAAGGATGCGCAGGGTAATGGGATTACTGGCCAAGCTGCTGCCTTAACGTCCCAGGCGGTAACGGTGGCCAATGCCAGTGAGAAAGACGGTGTCACGTGGATTGATAACGGCGACGGCACCTATAGCCGCATATATATGGCTAGCCAGAGTGGTAGTGGGCTGAAAGCCCGCTTAAAACTGGCTGATTGGACTACTGAGGTTCAATCTGCTGACTATGCCATCACTGCGGACAGCAGATCGGCTAAAATTGAGGTTGTTTCAAAAAGTACTGCAAAGTTAATCCCTGCAAATGGTGACGCGGAAAATCCTCTTGAGATAACTATTGTCGATAATTATGGAAATCCTGTAGGAGGCTACGCGATCACTGTTAATGGAAATAAAATAACTACGGATACAGAAGGGGTAGCTAAATATGGACTTAAATCCAATCAGTATGGTGAAAATAACGTGGATGTCATTTCAGCTTCCAACCCTAAAATTAAAGCGAATATTAAGGTTAAATTTTCTATACCAAGTACAAATATCTATATGCCTTTTTAAAGGAATTTATTTCTATCAAGGGGAATGAAATTCAATATTATGAGATTTTTTAAATATAGCCGATATCTTAGGGGTATGAATGAGATTCTTAAACTTATTAATTTTTATTGTTTTGTTTTGTATTATGAAAATAGCTTATGCTTTAGATTGTAGTGTTACTGATGTACCTGATATAATAGAGAAAGTGCGAGTTAATGATATTGTAATACCTGAAACATCTCCTGACGGGAGTATAATATGGAAATCTAAAAATTATCATAGGCATGTTGTTTGTGAAAATGGCATTGATGAAGATGTTTACTTTTATCCTTTTCCTGAATTAAAAGAAGATGAAATTCCGAATGGAATGGAGTTTGTTTTATCTTATAATGGTAAGCTTTACCCTCTTAATGAGATTCAAAAAGAATGCGCTAATCATACAATGAGATGTTTGAAGACAGATATTAAAGTTGAAAAAAAGAAAAAGTCGATAGGGGATGTTGATGTTCAGCTTCTTATTAAAAAAGTTGGTCTAATATCAGAACCAATTAATGATGAATTACCAGTATATCAATTGGATGGAAAGCTGGGACTTAATAAGATACATCAGAATTACCGCTTAGTTTTAACAAATCTTAAAAAAGTAGCAACAGGAACATGTGAATATGCATTTAACAAAATAAAAAATAGTCACAGCATAGCTATAAATGATGATTTACTTTCGAAAGGAATTACAATAGACAAAATAGCTTCTCTTTCTGTTTCTTGCGTCCCAGTTTCATTGCTAAAAAACAGGATCGTGGACACGAATATTTATGCTACTGATTCAGTAAATGGTTCTCTTTTTGGGACCAATAAAGAAGGTTTGGGATACTCATTGATTTTAGATAATAACTATTTAACTCCAGACAATCCAGTAAATTTAAGCGTTAAACTTGATGAAAATGCTAAGGCAGATATATCAATTAATCAGGAATTAAAACTCAGTTCTCCTGATAAAAATTGGCTTTATCAGAAAGATACTAAAACAACTAGTGATAACCCAAAACTTAAGGTAAAAGTATCAAATTTCGAGTAATCTGTCGCTTTGTTCAGTTGTCGACCATAGGTGTCACCGATCATGCAAAACTGATCCACTTGGTATTATTCGTACATTTTTGAACGGGTAATTTATGTTAACCAAGAAGATATTTGTGGATATTCATGTTCGCTTTGCACAAGGACAAAGCATTCGAAAAATTGCCCGTGAACTCGGCATTTCCCGTAACACCGTAAAACATCATTTACAACAGCAGGAGATGCCAACTTATGCTAAAAGAACTCAACAACCGAGTAAGCTGGCACCCTTTAAACCTTATTTGCTTCAGCGAATTGAATTGGCTAAACCTGATTGGATCCCTGCAACAATCTTATTTGATGAGGTAGGGTAGTGTTCAAAAATCTGTGTCATATCTTAAACTCAAAAAAAAGAGGTATGACAATATGAGAAGTCAATCATTTAATTTTGATGAAGCGTTGAAGCAATTACAATCAGGTAAAAATTTACTCGGTACGGATGGAATACTCACACCACTCATAAAACAGCTGCCCGAAGCTGCCCTGCAGGCAGAAATAGAACTGTAGTGGTCAACTAAAATTGGCCACCCTACCTGACTGTTCACGGAACAGTCGCTCTGATTCGTTTGGCGTTAATCCACCGTTATACCAGTGAGGTCTTATATCGCTATAGTAGTGGGTTATGTAGCGAATAATGGCTGACTGAGCAGTACTAAAGCTTTGGTAGCCAGTCGTTGGCACCCATTCGGTCTTCAGACTACGGAAGAATCGTTCCATCGGACTATTATCCCAACAATTCCCTCTGCGACTGATACTTTGGGTCATCTGATAACGCCACAATGCCTGCCTATACTGACGACTGGTATAATGACTTCCCTGATCACTATGGAACATCACCTGTTTGGGATGCCCACGTAGTTCCCAAGCCATTTGTAGTGCTTTGGCGGTTAATTCTGAGTCTGGTGCAAATGACATTGCCCAGCCCACCGGTTTTCGGGCAAACAAATCCAATACCACAGCCAGATAGGCCCATCGTGAGCCTGTCCAAATATAGGTTACATCGCCGTCAGGGAGATTAAAGGGGCTTGCCAGAGAGTCATCCATGCCTGCTGGCGCTGAGTGCGTTGCTCTTTAGCGTCCAGTATATGAGTTATACAATTGATTTTCGACGTAAAGTAATATCTGTAAGGAAAGCCGAAGGTTTAACAATTCGAGAAACTGCGAAACAATTCCGTATTGGAAAAGCGTCTTTAGTACGTTGGCTTAAACGACCAGAGCCAAAAAATTCAACGCCACGTAAGAGGAAGCTCGATAAAAATGCTTTAGCAAAAGATGTGGAACAGTATCCAGATGCTTACCAAAAGGAACGGGCAGAGCGATTCGGTGTTTGTAAAAAGACTATTTGGCAATCCCTTAAAAAGCTGGGATTAACCTATAAAAAAAAACTCTATTCCATCCAAAAACCAACGAAAGCGACAGGCTGGCACATCAGCAAAAAAGACAACAGTATGAAAAAAAAGATAAATCTGTTGTTTTTATTGATGAAAGTGGTTTTTCACATGACACTCCACGAACTCACGGCTATTCCCCAAAAGGTCACCGTTGTTTTGGCCTGAAAAACTGGGGTGCTAAGGGAAGAACAAATGTTATTGGCGCTTTATTGGGAACAACCCTTTTTGCTATCGGATTATTTGATTGCAATATTAATCGTGATGTTTTTTATGTTTGGATCACAAAAATATTGCTCCCAGAACTTCCTGAAAATTCTGTTATTTTTATGGACAACGCTAGCTTTCACAAAGGTAAGAATATTGAACAGGCAATTATAAACGCAGGACACCAGATAGAATATTTGCCTGTGTATTCACCAGATTTAAATCCTATAGAACATAAATGGTCTCAAGCTAAACGTAAAAAGATGGAAACAGGATGCACTATCGATGACCTGTTTTTAATACATATGCTGTAATCAAAATTAAGTCGCCTAGCTATAGGTGTAATTTTGGTCAAGGACTAATTTGGCGGTTTCACATTTAAATTCAGCAGTAATTATTTTACTCATTTCGGCACCTATAAAAATTATGAGGTAAGCATATCACCTCAACTTAGGTGGCCAAATTTAGTATGCCACTACAGTCAATCGATACGCGTAAAAATGGCTATACTCGAAAAACGGTTAAATCGACATCAGGTCAATTTGAACTGAAAACGCCCAGAGACAGGTCAGGTGCTTTTGAGCCTCAGCTCATTAAGAAAAATCAGACAAAATTATCAGAGGATATTGATAACAAAATCCTATCGTTATTTGCATTAGGCATGAGTTATCGTGATATTCAAAAACATGTTGCAGAATTATATGGACTGGAAATATCAGATGGAGCTATTACGCATATTACTGACAAATTACTCCCTGAATTAAAAGCCTGGCAACAACGCCCTCTGGAGGCGCTCTATCCTTTTGTCTGGCTCGATGCCATTCATTACAAGATAAAACAGATGGTCACTATATCAATAAGGCAATCTACACAGTACTTGGACTAACCACCGATGGGCATAAGGAATTGTTAGGACTCTATATGTCTGAAAAGAAGGAGCACATCATTGGCTGAGCGTTCTGACTGACTTACATAACCGTGGTATACAAGATATTTTAATCGCTTGTATTGACGGATTAAAAGGGTTTCCAGAAGCGATAGCCAGTATTTTCCCGCAGACAGAAATTCAGCTATCATCAAACATAAAGTCGGGTTATTTAACCCGACTTTATGTTTGATGATAGGATTATTTGTTTGATACATAGAATTACCTTTTATTTAATTATCTAATGATGTTAATTAAAACCGGTAACGCTCTTTTTTAAATCAGAATTGTCAGATTAAGTTAAGATTAATACAATTTATGGCAAATTAATCATAAGACTTCAATAAAAAATTTCAACCAGTTATCCCAATTTTCCAAATAGATTTTTGGCATTATTGCGTGTTTCAAATGCCCTCAAATCTTCAACTGAATTCAATACGTCCACGTCAACATAATCATCGTCGAAATCAGGTATGTTGTTTTTTAACACAGTTTCCATCACTTTAGTGATTTCTTCAATCGTAGTTTTTTCTGTCAAAAGCTCGCTGAGCATATAAATCAATCGGGGCTCTTGTTTGAAAAATGCCACACCGGATAAAAACGCTGCACGCATGAATTTTCCTCTCTCTCCTTGTGGCATGTTCTCCAATACTTCACCAGCGTACTTGTCCGCAATGTTCCTATCAGGATTAATATAAAATTGAATTTTTCTGCGTGTGTCCATATCGATTTCACCCTATAGAAAACATGCCATTGACTAAATCAAACTGAGGGTTTTCGCTTTTAAAAAACCTATCTTCCCTCGTCACACAGTGGGATTTAATCGCATCGGCAATAATTTCTGCGCCTCCACCAATGACCAATACATGAGTATATCCACTGAATGTATTGACAGCGTCCAGTACACGATTAATCAGTCGATGTTTTGATTCTTTAAGTGCTGCAAGAACATGATTTATTTGGCTTGCATCGTTGATACGGCGTTTCAGGTAACTCATATCGTCACTGTGGATAATAATATCATCCGCTAAGTAGTTACTGCCATTGGTTTTTGCCAAACTAAGCGCTTCTTTGACCGATTGCGTCATCATTGATACGCCTAGATGGGAGTTTCCGTATATTTTCGATACGCCACTCATTTTTCCCATCACTTGTGCTATGTCCAATGTCGTACCACCCAAATCAACAACCAAAAGCGAATCGAGGTCATAAAGTTCTTTCGCTATTGAGAAACCAGCAGGTATTGATTCCGGCATCACCTCAACGTTTGTGATGTTAAAGGTTTTTCCACCTTTAACATCGACCACTTTTTTAAAATTTTCTTTTTTTCTTTGAATGTTCGCAAAATTCGGTTGATTCTTGGTATCAAAATATTCAGCAATCGGCAAAGATACGACGATTTCTACATCTTGTGGCGTTAATTTTGACTGAAGTAAGGCGTGATGCACTGCAATCACATTCACATCGCTATATTGATAACCCACATTGGTTGTTGTAATGGCAATAGGACTTATCGCATCGAAAGAATACATTTCTCCATTAATGGTATAATTTGAACTATTGCTGTCACCAAAAGAGACTGACCAGTCACGCTTAAAGCTGTTTGGGCTAATGAAGTGCTTCTGAATTCCTGCCTCACTCCACGTTAATTTTATATTTGTCGAACCGTCATCAATATATATTTTCATTAATCACCTTTGAGAAAAATAAAAAATAATTTAGTTTTAGTTTTGAGAATAATATAATCATTTAATGCTTAAAAATATATATAAATATCAAAATGAGTTATTAATTGGTAATTATAAGAGAAAATATGAGATTTTTAAAACAAATTGAGATAAATATGAGATTTAATTAATTCAAGTGTGAGATATTTAAGATGACCACAAAAAACGCCAGATATTCATTATCTGGCGTAGGTGGATAGAAAAATCTAATTATAGAGCATATTAATTAAGTATATGCAGAATTTCAAAATAACGATTTTCGGGTGCAAATTTGAAAAAAAAAGTGAAAAATTTTAATCACATAAATAATTGATTTTTAACGCTTTTTATCTGTATTTTGCACAGCGTTTGCTCTTTAACATTTTTTGTTTTCTTCCAGAGTGTCTGGAAGGCAGAGCACAGAAGTTTGAGTGTTCTGTTTTGATGTTTTTTACTTCTGCGCTAAGCGCGGATAACCCGTGCAAAAAATATCAACACAAGACATTCGAGGAGGAACCAAATTTGAATAAGCAACGCGAATTTGTAGAAATCATCGTTTTGCCAAAAAAATAATGCCAAAGCTAGAGAATACAAGCGTTTTGGCAATATTTTGAAGAGAAAAGACGCTGAAGGTGAATTTAACCAAAAACTCAAAAAAGCCTTTTGGCGAAACGAAAATCCACGCCAGCAATTATGGGATTTTCAACAACAGATTGTTGTTTATGCCAATTTGTTTATGCAACAACCGCCAAAAACAGCAAAAACAAATAA
>NZ_LWMI01000005.1 GCF_001640365.1 Candidatus Arsenophonus triatominarum
CAGAAGGTATCATTAGGCTTGTAGCTCAGGTGGTTAGAGCGCACCCCTGATAAGGGTGAGGTCGGTGGTTCAAGTCCACTCAGGCCTACCAACATTGCTGATGGATGTGGCTGAAAGGTAAGGTTAGCAGGAAGGTGTAATGATACGACAATCTTAATGGGGCTATAGCTCAGCTGGGAGAGCGCCTGCTTTGCACGCAGGAGGTCAGCGGTTCGATCCCGCTTAGCTCCACCATATTGCAAGATAAAATATAGATAAAAAGTTATTCAGAGCAGGCTGGCAACAGTATGCTGCGAATAATAATGCTCTTTAACAATCTGGAACAAGCTGAAAATTGAAACACACATTATTGAAAAATAGTGTGGAGAACTCTCAAAACTCCAATCAGTTGGGTTTTTGTTGTCATGATGAAAGCGTTATGAGCGAGCAGTCAGCCATTCGAGACGGCCAGCGCACAGCGAGCACTGCCCAATAAAGAATGGGTGGAGAGGTGCCCATAACCTAGCAAAAAGGCAGCGTAAGACACCTTCGGGTTGTGAGGTTAAGCGAATTAAGCGTACACGGTGGATGCCTAGGCAGTCAGAGGCGATGAAGGACGTGCTAATCTGCGAAAAGCGTCCGGTAAGCTGATATGAAAGCGTACTAGCCGGCGATGTCCGAATGGGGAAACCCAGTGCATTGATGCACTATCGTTTGATGAATCCATAGTCAAATGAGGCGAACCGGGGGAACTGAAACATCTCAGTACCCCGAGGAAAAGAAATCAACCGAGATTCCCCCAGTAGCGGCGAGCGAACGGGGAGCAGCCCAGAGTCAACATCAAAATTTACCGCAGGAGAAGGTCTGGAAAGGCCCGCAATAAAGGGTGATAGCCCCGTATCTGAAGCGGTAAGTGTTGTGAGCTCGAAGAGTAGGGCGGGACACGTGTTATCCTGTCTGAATATGGGGGGACCATCCTCCAAGGCTAAATACTCCTGACTGACCGATAGTGAACCAGTACCGTGAGGGAAAGGCGAAAAGAACCCCGTGAGGGGAGTGAAATAGAACCTGAAACCGTGTACGTACAAGCAGTAGGAGCATCCGAAAGGGTGTGACTGCGTACCTTTTGTATAATGGGTCAGCGACTTATATTCTGTAGCAAGGTTAACCGCATAGGGGAGCCGTAGGGAAACCGAGTCTTAACTGGGCGTTAAGTTGCAGGGTATAGACCCCGAAACCCGGTGATCTAGCCATGGCAGGTTGAAGGTTGGGTAACACTAACTGGAGGACCGAACCGACTAATGTTGAAAAATTAGCGGATGACTTGTGGCTGGGGGTGAAAGGCCAATCAAACCGGGAGATAGCTGGTTCTCCCCGAAAGCTATTTAGGTAGCGCCTCGTGAATTCATCTTCGGGGGTAGAGCACTGTTTCGGCTAGGGGGTCATCCCGACTTACCAACCCGATGCAAACTACGAATACCGAAGAATGTTATCACGGGAGACACACGGCGGGTGCTAACGTCCGTCGTGAAGAGGGAAACAACCCAGACCGCCAGCTAAGGTCCCAAAGTCATGGTTAAGTGGGAAACGAAGTGGGAAGGCTTAGACAGCCAGGATGTTGGCTTAGAAGCAGCCATCATTTAAAGAAAGCGTAATAGCTCACTGGTCGAGTCGGCCTGCGCGGAAGATGTAACGGGGCTAAACCATGCACCGAAGCTGCGGCAGCGACACTTAGGTGTTGTTGGGTAGGGGAGCGTTCTGTAAGCTGTAGAAGGTGGACTGAGAGGTCTGCTGGAGGTATCAGAAGTGCGAATGCTGACATAAGTAACGATAAAGCGGGTGAAAAACCCGCTCGCCGAAAGACCAAGGGTTCCTGTCCAACGTTAATCGGGGCAGGGTAAGTCGACCCCTAAGGCGAGGCTGAAAAGCGTAGTCGATGGGAAACGGGTTAATATTCCCGTACTAAGGGTTACTGCGAAGGGGGGACGGAGAAGGCTAGGCTATCCGGGCGACGGTTGTCCCGGTTTAAGCGAGTAGGTGGGTAGTGCAGGCAAATCCGCACTGCTACAACACTGAGACGTGATGACGAGCCACTAAGGTGGTGAAGTAGTTGATGCCCAGCTTCCAGGAAAAGCCTCTAAGCGATAGGTAATCATTAATCGTACCCCAAACCGACACAGGTGGTTAGGTAGAGAATACTCAGGCGCTTGAGAGAACTCGGGTGAAGGAACTAGGCAAAATGGTGCCGTAACTTCGGGAGAAGGCACGCTGGCATTAGGTGAAGGGTCTTGCATCCGGAGCGGAAGCCAGTCGAAGATACCAGCTGGCTGCAACTGTTTATTAAAAACACAGCACTGTGCAAACACGAAAGTGGACGTATACGGTGTGACGCCTGCCCGGTGCTGGAAGGTTAATTGATGGGGTAAGCCGTAAGGCGAAGCTCTTGATCGAAGCCCCAGTAAACGGCGGCCGTAACTATAACGGTCCTAAGGTAGCGAAATTCCTTGTCGGGTAAGTTCCGACCTGCACGAATGGCGTAATGATGGCCAGGCTGTCTCCACCCGAGACTCAGTGAAATTGAACTCGCTGTGAAGATGCAGTGTACCCGCGGCAAGACGGAAAGACCCCGTGAACCTTTACTATAGCTTGACACTGAACATTGAGCCTTGATGTGTAGGATAGGTGGGAGGCTTTGAAGTGTGGACGCCAGTCTGCATGGAGCCGACGTTGAAATACCACCCTTTAATGTTTGATGTTCTAACTTAGGCCCGTAACCCGGGCTGAGGACAGTGTCTGGTGGGTAGTTTGACTGGGGCGGTCTCCTCCCAAAGCGTAACGGAGGAGCACGAAGGTTGGCTAATCACGGTCGGACATCGTGAGGTTAGTGCAAAGGCATAAGCCAGCTTGACTGCGAGCGTGACAGCGCGAGCAGGTACGAAAGTAGGTCTTAGTGATCCGGTGGTTCTGAATGGAAGGGCCATCGCTCAACGGATAAAAGGTACTCCGGGGATAACAGGCTGATACCGCCCAAGAGTTCATATCGACGGCGGTGTTTGGCACCTCGATGTCGGCTCATCACATCCTGGGGCTGAAGTAGGTCCCAAGGGTATGGCTGTTCGCCATTTAAAGTGGTACGCGAGCTGGGTTTAGAACGTCGTGAGACAGTTCGGTCCCTATCTGTCGTGGGCGAAGGAAGATTGAGGGGGGCTGCTCCTAGTACGAGAGGACCGGAGTGGACGCACCACTGGTGTACAGGTTGTCATGCCAATGGCATCGCCTGGTAGCTAAGTGTGGAAGAGATAACCGCTGAAAGCATCTAAGCGGGAAACTTGCCTCAAGATGAGTCTTCCCTGACAGTAATGTCCTATAAGGGGTGTTCGAGACGAGGACGTAGATAGGCTGGGTGTGTAAGCGTAGCGATACGTTGAGCTAACCAGTACTAATGACCCGAGAGGCTTAACCTAACAACACCGAAGGTGTTTTTGAGAGAGAGAATTTTAGCTTGTTCAGAGATTGAATCTGGTCGAATTTTGCTGATGGCAGAGACTTGGTCGCGTACTGAGGTAGGTGAGCAGGCTGAAAGGCAGCGAAATGAGACGGGATAAATAAAAAAGAATTTGTCTGGCGGCAATAGCGCGGTGGTCCCACCTGACCCCATGTCGAACTCAGAAGTGAAATGCCGTAGCGCCGATGGTAGTGTGGGGTCTCCCCATGTGAGAGTAGGGAGCTGCCAGACTTTAATTTAATGCTAATGGGAAAGACCGTTAGTGAAATAAACCAGGTGGTGCGGTAGTTCAGTTGGTTAGAATACCGGCCTGTCACGCCGGGGGTCGTAGGTTCGAACCCCGTCCGCACCTCCAATAATATCGAAAGTAAGCCCTGTGAAAATATCACAGGGCTTTTTGTTGTTTATTAAAAAACTTGTCAAATATATAAATTTTTTTATAAAGTTGTTTTATTTTCATTTTTCTTGAACTTTAAGATGCAACTATGCTTCTAAATGATGAGTTTTATCTATTATCTATGTATTGGATAGATTAATAAATATTCGATTTTTAAGGGCTATTTGAGGTGGCAAAAAAAATTTATTCAGTGCGTTATATTGCTGGCCAGCCAGCAAAGCGTATTTTACCTGTATCTGAATATACGCTTGATGATGATTTACCTATAGGGATGCCACTATTCTCAGAAAGTGATGAATTAAGCATTGTTTCATGGAATATTTATAAGCAGCAACGCCCAAACTGGTATTCAGTTTTAAATAAATTAGTCATAGATAAACATTTGATTCTATTACAAGAAGCTCAAACTTCACCTCAACTTATTGATTTTGTCGTATCTCAACATTTAGTTGCTGATCAAGTGCCAGCAATTGTTTTCCCTCAACACGCTTCTGGGGTAATGACGTTAGCAAGATCTCATCCAATTTATTGTTGTCCATTGCGGGAAAAAGAGCCATTACTTTGGTTACCGAAATCAGCGTTAATTACCGTTTATCCATTACATAATGGCCGAAATTTAATGATTATTAATATTCATGCGGTTAATTTTAGTTTTGGGGTGGATATTTATAGTCGGCAGCTACACAATATAGGGGAGCATATTAAAAGACATCAAGGGCCAGTGATTTTTGCTGGGGATTTTAATACCTGGAGTCGACAACGTATAAATGCACTTAAACGTTTTACGCGCAGTTTACGGATGAAAGAAGTCAATTTTGACACTGATGAACGCACTATCATCTTTGGTTACCCATTAGATTATGTTTTTTATCGTAGTTTGACTCTTCTCGATGCAAAAGTGATTAAAACGCAATCTTCTGATCATAATCCCATTTCTGCCAAGTTTAGTATCAAATAGTTTTAATCAGAGAATAAAAAAATAGAAATGCTGACACAAGTTTCGCAAGCTCCGAAAAAGAAGTATAAAGTTCAAAACAAGAAAAAATTAGAGTGTTCATATTTTGTCCGGTTATCCATGCATTAAAGATATCTACAAAACATTCTTACAGGTGAGCAGTGTAAGATACTCTGGTTTAGCGTTATCAGAAGTAAGCCCATCGCCTTTATCTCATGACACTGTTAGCCGATGGCTAAAAAGTAGATGTTTTCGACCTAAAGACTTATGGCGATTAGTTCATGTATAAGAAATTAATACCCGAAATGGTTACTCATTAACCTGCGCCATGATGAAATCCTTTTTATTTTCTTCTAAATTTTGCCAAAATTATGTTGAAGGTTGAGATAAGGAACGGAATAGATGGTTAAAAAACGATTAATTATTAATCAATTTTGAACAAAAGGATAGATCTACCCTGTCGTGAGTTTTTATCGCCACCACAAACAAGCCAGATCATGGTGACGTGCCATAAGTTCTTTACGATTCAATCCAAAATTCATTTCTGCGAAAAGTAATTTTTTCCCACATAAGAGACAAGCAAGTGGATCGACTTTAAAAACGTGTTCACGAGTTTCGCACCAATAAAAAAACGCTCTATTTTTAAGTTTAATTCAGCATAATATATAAATAGATAAAATCTTATAAATTAAAAGCAACTTATTGTAATTTAAACAAATTTATACGTTTTAGTAACTTGCAAATTAACCATTGCTTTTAAGCCATTTCTGGAATTTTATATGCCTGTGCGAAACTCGTGGTGTTGATACATGTTTCGCCAGGTGACTTTTTTAGCGGGTTTTTTATCTTGCTGGGCTAAAGGATAAACAACCTCCGTTAACATTTTTCGCATCCGTGCTGATGGACTTAAAAAGCCGTAATAGCGGATCATGTGAAACCCTTTTTCTGGCACATGAGACGCAAACTGGGTAATAAATTCATCGGATGTCATGACCAGGTCTGTAGTGGTCAACTAAAATTGGCCACTATAGCTAGGCGACTTAATTTTGATTACAAGGTGTGTTATGAGTTATACAATTGATTTTCGACGTAAAGTAATATCTGTAAGGAAAGCCGAAGGTTTAACAATTCGAGAAACTGCGAAACAATTCCGTATTGGAAAAGCGTCTTTAGTACGTTGGCTTAAACGACCAGAGCCAAAAAATTCAACGCCACGTAAGAGGAAGCTCGATAAAAATGCTTTAGCAAAAGATGTGGAACAGTATCCAGATGCTTACCAAAAGGAACGGGCAGAGCGATTCGGTGTTTGTAAAAAGACTATTTGGCAATCCCTTAAAAAGCTGGGATTAACCTATAAAAAAAACTCTATTCCATCCAAAAACCAACGAAAGCGACAGGCTGGCACATCAGCAAAAAAGACAACAGTATGAAAAAAAAGATAAATCTGTTGTTTTTATTGATGAAAGTGGTTTTTCACATGACACTCCACGAACTCACGGCTATTCCCCAAAAGGTCACCGTTGTTTTGGCCTGAAAAACTGGGGTGCTAAGGGAAGAACAAATGTTATTGGCGCTTTATTGGGAACAACCCTTTTTGCTATCGGATTATTTGATTGCAATATTAATCGTGATGTTTTTTATGTTTGGATCACAAAAATATTGCTCCCAGAACTTCCTGAAAATTCTGTTATTTTTATGGACAACGCTAGCTTTCACAAAGGTAAGAATATTGAACAGGCAATTATAAACGCAGGACACCAGATAGAATATTTGCCTGTGTATTCACCAGATTTAAATCCTATAGAACATAAATGGTCTCAAGCTAAACGTAAAAAGATGGAAACAGGATGCACTATCGATGACCTGTTTTTAATACATATGCTGTAATCAAAATTAAGTCGCCTAGCTATACAATACGCTTAATATCCGTATCGTACCGCCCCTTGAATCTGTCAATTTGCAACACTCAATCAGCGTATATGAAGCATTGCTGGGAGGTGAACATGTTATTGCATGAACAAATTGAACACCTGTATGAGTCATTGAAATTAAATTCTGTTCCGACTCATTGGTCATCACTTGCCGAACAGTGCATCGCCCAAGACAAAAGCTACGGAGAGTTTTTACTGTCCCTCACGAGTTTCGCACCAATAAAAAAACGCTCTATTTTTAAGTTTAATTCAGCATAATATATAAATAGACAAAATCTTATAAATTAAAATCAACTTATTGTAATTTAAATAAATTTATACGTTTTAGTAACTTGCAAATTAACCATTGCTTTTAAGCCATTTCTGGAATTTTATATGCCTGTGCGAAACTCGTGGAGTATTTTAACGAAATATGCGTATTCAACTATTTGAATAGCAAGACTTTCACTTTATTTCTTATCCCGAACTCAGGTTGGATTAGGATTAAAAGCAGTACAGGCCAAGAGGAAAACCCGCTTTACGACAGCGGCTGAACTGATGTTGCAACTCTCAACGGCTAAACGACAAAATAAGCTCAAACAATATCTATCACGTTCGGTGATGGCACCGAAGTTGTTGATCATAGATGAGATTGGATACCTACCGTTTGGGCGAGAGGAAGCAAACCTATTTTTTAATGTGATTGCCAAGCGTTATGAGTATGGCAGTGTTATATTGACGAGTAACTTATCATTTGGGCAATGGCCCAGTGCCTTTGCTGATGACGTAACATTAACCACCGCTATGCTTGATCGTTTACTTCATCATTCGCATGTACTGCAATTGAGCGGTGAAAGTTATCGATTGAAAGATAAGCGGCGCTCAGGAGCAATAACCGAGTAAAATAGTGGATCAATGCTGATTTGGCATTTCTATTTTAAATATTAGGTTTGCACTCCGATAATGATTTTAGTTATCAATGCTATTTTATTGATATATTTTCTTTTTTAATAAATAAGTAGTAAGTAATTGACAAGCATACGATCCAAATCATTCCTACGATCAGCGCAACGCGTGTATCTTTGAAAAAGCCTAACAGCATGATGACAAACACCATAAATAAGATGGTGATGAATGGACCAATCGGCCAAAATGGTACTTTAAATTTCAGTTTGCTTGCCGTTTTAGCGCTCATTTTACGGCGCATAGCAACTTGGGAAAGCAAGATCATTAACCAAACCCAGACGGTTGCGAATGTTGCTAAAGAGGCAATTATTACAAAAATATCTTTTGGAATAATATAATTGAGATAAACGCCGATCAGCATAATTACCGACATAACAACCACTGTCATCCAGGGAACACCAGTGCCGCTAACTTTCATAAATGAACGAGGTGCTTGCCCTTCCTGAGCCATACCATACATCATACGGCCAGCTCCAAAGATATCACTGTTAATAGCAGATATAGCAGCTGTAATGACAACAATATTTAAGATATTAGCGGCAGAAGTGATATTTAAATTGGCAAAAATTTGTACAAATGGACTACCATTCTGTCCAATTTGGTTCCAAGGAAAAATGCACATTAAGACGAATAGCGTTAAACCATAAAATAGTAATATACGCAATGGCACAGCGTTAATGGCTTTAGGGATAGTTTTTTCTGGTTCTTTAGCTTCACTTGCAGTAATGCCGATCACTTCAATACCACCAAAGGCGAACATAACGATTGCTAGTGAGGCAATAATTCCTTCTACACCATTAGGCATAAAGCCACCATGTTGCCAAAGGTTAAATAAACCTGTTGCATGATGTTCGGTTCCTTGCCCAAAACCAAATAACATGATTGTACCACCACCAATGATCATCGCAATAATAGCAATCACTTTAATAATTGATAACCAGAATTCCATTTCACCGAAAATTTTCACATGACACAAGTTCAATGCGCCAATAAATAGGACAATACTTAATACCCATATCCATTGTTCAACTTGAGGAAACCAAAAGCGCATATAAGTGCCAAAGGCAGTTACATCGGCTAGACAAACAATTAACATCTCAAAGATATAATTCCATCCAGTAAGAAAACCGGCTAATGGCCCCATATAGTGGCTGGCATACTGAGAAAAAGAACCTGGTACAGGGTGGTGGACTGCCATTTCACCCAGTGCTCGCATAACCATAAAAACTGCTGCTCCACCAATCATATAGGCAAGTAGTACTGCTGGGCCGGCAGCCTGTATTGCTGAAGCTGAACCATAAAAAAGCCCTGTACCAATTGCAGAGCCTAGCGCCATGAAGCGAATGTGCCTGCCAGTCAATCCCGGTTTAAGTTGATTTGT
The DNA here is from genome assembly GCF_001640365.1 of Candidatus Arsenophonus triatominarum. Classification (GTDB taxonomy): domain Bacteria; phylum Pseudomonadota; class Gammaproteobacteria; order Enterobacterales; family Enterobacteriaceae; genus Arsenophonus; species Arsenophonus triatominarum. The sequence continues at coordinate 9,094 of NZ_LWMI01000005.1, forward strand.
ATTGTTCATGTGTTGTCTTTCCATCTTTCTTTTTAATGTGCTGGATATGCTCCCGGTTCATAACCTAAATGGTTTTGATAACTACAAAGCACAAGTTTTTTACCATAACATAAAGAAAGGTGTTCTAGGGATAGATATCTGCAATAATAGGCAAATTATTAAGTTATTTTAGAGAACGTCATGGATTATCCAATTAATCAAATTTTTCAAACAATACAGGGAGAGGGCTATTTTACTGGAGTAGCAGCAATTTTTATTCGTTTACAGGGTTGTCCGGTCGGGTGTAGTTGGTGTGATACTAAACATACTTGGGCTAAAAATAAGCAACAACAACGACCATTATCGATAATCTTAGCTAAAAAGATCGAAAGTGACGAGTGGGCAGCGTGTAGTTCAGAACAAATTATTGATTTATTTGAACAGAATAATTATACCGCTCGTCATATCGTCATTACAGGTGGAGAGCCTTGTTTATATGATCTAACCGAATTAACTGATAACTTAGAAAAAAAAGGTTATCAGTGCCAAATCGAGACGAGTGGGACACATAATATTTATTGTTCTGAAAAAACTTGGGTAACTGTATCACCAAAAGTGGCGATGCGTGGCGGTTTTAGTATATTGCCGGCAGCGTTAAATCGAACCAATGAAATTAAACATCCTGTCGGGCGTCAAAAAGATATTGATGCATTAGAATCTTTGATTAATCAACTTGAGCCCAATCATCCTGCACCACATATTTGTTTACAACCGATTAGTCAAAACGCTAATGCGACTCAGCTTTGTATTGAAACCTGTATTAAACGTAATTGGCGGTTATCGGTTCAAATGCATAAATATCTAGATATCGCTTAATAGTACTCAGCACCAATCGGTGCTGAAAATAAAGGGCGGGGTTTATTCGCCGCGATAAATACAACCTGCATTACAAGTTTCTTTAATCATTATCGAACTTAATTGTGGCAAAATGGGTTTCATTTTATGCCAAATCCAACGTGCAATAACTTCACTAGTAGGATTTTCTAATCCTTCTATGTCATTAAGATAATGATGATCTAATTGTTGCCATAAAGGTTTAAAAGCTTTAGAAATATCGCTAAAGTCAACGATCCAGCCTGTTTGTTGATCAATTTCACCGGTTAATTCTAATCTGACCATAAATGAGTGCCCATGTAAACGTCCACATTTATGCCCTGTGGGAACATGGGGTAGTCGATGGGCAGCCTCAAATTGAAAGTCTTTAAAAATTGTTGCGCTCATTGTGGCACCTATCAATTGTATTAATGCAAACATTTTATCTGAATGAGTGCATTTTTTATATTAGAAACTTTTGATTAATTAATCTCATTATGTGAGTTAAAAATAACTTAATCATTTTAAAAATGAGATATGGTTATATTATCTTAAGCGAGCATTTCGGAAAAGTGCGTGTTTTTTGTTTTTCCATCAGAATCTTTATCATAAATACGATAATCAATAGGAATTGATTCAACAGTTGTTAGATTATGACAAAGTAAATTAACTAAACCTATGCCAGCAATAACATCATGTTCATTACCTGAATATTGATAATGGACCATCTCTATTTTTTTACTACGTGTTTTGGCAATCAATGTATCATCGGCAATTAGTACGCAAGGGCTTTTTTTTGTCTATAGAAGGTTGAACTAATCGCCATAAGTCTTTAGGTCGAAAACATCTACTTTTTAGCCATCGGCTAACAGTGTCATGAGATAAAGGCGATGGGCTTACTTCTGATAACGCCAAACCAGAGTATCTTACACTGCTTACTTGTAAGAATGTTTTATAGATATTTTTAATGCATGGATAACCGGACAAAATATGAACACTCTAATTTTTTCTTGTTTTGAACTTTATACTTCTTTTTTGGAGATTGCGAAACTCGTGTTTGATTGATCGTATTTAGCTAAAAAGTGGATCAGTTTTCGGTGATCGTTGACAGCGGTATTTAATGGTATGATAAAGCTGTTTTTTAAATAGTGGTTAAAGCGCTCTATTTTACCTTTCGTTTTTGCCCTGTATGGCTTGCAAGCGCTCAATTTAAACCCGTAATCTTTCGACATCTGAAGAAGCATTTCGACATGTAATTTATGTTCACCTTCTGCATAAGCATCTCGTTCGATGATGAGTGCTTTTGCGTTATCACATAATACTTGCTGTGGCACACCACCAAAATAGTCGAAAGCTTCTTTTAAACCTTGTTGCCAGGTTTTTGTCCGCTCATTATAGCTAGGCGACTTAATTTTGATTACAGCATATGTATTAAAAACAGGTCATCGATAGTGCATCCTGTTTCCATCTTTTTACGTTTAGCTTGAGACCATTTATGTTCTATAGGATTTAAATCTGGTGAATACACAGGCAAATATTCTATCTGGTGTCCTGCGTTTATAATTGCCTGTTCAATATTCTTACCTTTGTGAAAGCTAGCGTTGTCCATAAAAATAACAGAATTTTCAGGAAGTTCTGGGAGCAATATTTTTGTGATCCAAACATAAAAAACATCACGATTAATATTGCAATCAAATAATCCGATAGCAAAAAGGGTTGTTCCCAATAAAGCGCCAATAACATTTGTTCTTCCCTTAGCACCCCAGTTTTTCAGGCCAAAACAACGGTGACCTTTTGGGGAATAGCCGTGAGTTCGTGGAGTGTCATGTGAAAAACCACTTTCATCAATAAAAACAACAGATTTATCTTTTTTTTTCATACTGTTGTCTTTTTTGCTGATGTGCCAGCCTGTCGCTTTCGTTGGTTTTTGGATGGAATAGAGTTTTTTTATAGGTTAATCCCAGCTTTTTAAGGGATTGCCAAATAGTCTTTTTACAAACACCGAATCGCTCTGCCCGTTCCTTTTGGTAAGCATCTGGATACTGTTCCACATCTTTTGCTAAAGCATTTTTATCGAGCTTCCTCTTACGTGGCGTTGAATTTTTTGGCTCTGGTCGTTTAAGCCAACGTACTAAAGACGCTTTTCCAATACGGAATTGTTTCGCAGTTTCTCGAATTGTTAAACCTTCGGCTTTCCTTACAGATATTACTTTACGTCGAAAATCAATTGTATAACCCATAACACACCTTGTAATCAAAATTAAGTCGCCTAGCTATATCTGTAGTGGCATACTAAATTTGGCCACCTAAGTTGAGGTGATATGCTTACCTCATAATTTTTATAGGTGCCGAAATGAGTAAAATAATTACTGCTGAATTTAAATGTGAAACCGCCAAATTAGTCCTTGACCAAAATTACACCTACCAGGAAGCCGCGAAAGGCATGAACGTCAGTCTTTCAGCGATTAGCCGGTGGGTAAGAGCCCTTCGTTTAGAACGTCAAGGGAAAACATCGCCTGGTCTGCCATTAACACCTGAACAAATTGAGTTCAGAGAAATGAAGAAAAAAATCCACCGGCTGGAAATGGAGAATGACATCTTAAAAAAGGCTACTGCGCTCTTAATGTCCGACTCACTGAAAAATTTTCGGTAGTTGAAAAGCTAAGAGTGCTTTATCCGGTGAAAACTTTGTGTCGTATTTTTAATGTTCACTGAAGCAGTTATCGCTATTGGTGTCGGCCTAAGGAGCCAGATATTGAGCGGACGATAAAACGTAGCCTAGTCAGCGAAGCGTGGAACGTTAGTGGCGGCTCTGCTGGCGCAAGGACTATCGCCACGATGGTTACCAATACACACAACGTGAAACTTGGGCGGTGGTTTAGCGGGTAAGTTGATGAAGGAGTTAATCATCGTCAGTTGCCAAGAGCGAAAACATAAATACAACCGCGGTGGAAATGAACATATTGATATTCCCAATCTTCTCAATAGGCAGTTCGCTGTTACCAAGCCTGACCAGGTTTGGTGCGGCGATGTAACCTATATTTGGACAGGCTCACGATGGGCCTATCTGGCCGTGGTATTAGATTTGTTTGCCCGAAAACCGGTGGGCTGGGCAATGTCATTTTCACCAGATTCGGAATTAACGACCAAAGCACTACAAATGGCTTGGGAACTGCGTGGGCATCCCAAACAGGTGATGTTCCATAGTGATCAAAGTCATTACATCAGTCGTCAGTATAGGCAGGCATTGTGGCGTTATCAGATGACCCAAAGTATGAGTCGCAGAGGGAACTGTTGGGATAATAGTCCGATGGAACGATTCTTCCGTAGTCTGAAGACCGAATGGGTGCCAACGACTGGCTACCAAAGCTTTAGTGCTGCTCAGTCAGCCATTATTCGCTACATAACCCACTACTATAGCGATATAAGACCGCACTGGTATAACGGTGGATTAACGCCAAACGAATCAGAGCGGCTGTTCCATGAACAGTCAGGTAGGGTGGCCAATTTTAGTTGACCACTACAAACGCCACTCCCCGAAACAAAAATGCCTTTTTTTCTTAAAGCGTGTTGCTTAATAGTGAAATAAGGGTATTTCGGTGATTGAAGTAAATTTTAGGCTGTTCTGAGATGGAAATTCCAAAGACCGGCACTAAGGAGTAAAAAGGTATCATCAATAAAGGGTCTACGATTCCGTAAAATTTGGGTCATACAACCGAGGCGCTTGATACCCGCGATGGCGTGTTCAACCGTAATACGGATGCCCGAGATTATTTTATTTTCTTGTTTTTGTTCAGGCGATAAAGGTCTTTTTCGAGTTCCTTTTTTTGGGATTTGTGTATTAGGATGCTGTTTATCTATACCTTGAAAACCGGTATCGGCCCAGATGGTTACCTCAGGGGGAATATGGCGAATTATATCGACTTTATCGAGTAAGCGTTTATCGTGACGGCGCCCATTTTTGATCATGGGGATAAATCCAATTTTCCTCGTTTCGTCAGTCATAATAAGCCCTTTTCGAGTGGTCTGTCTTTTCTTTCCCGAATACATTTTTTTTCGCCGACGCAGATTCTTAGGCTTTTGGACAGGTCGCTCTGTCCCATCAATAAAGACGTCTTTAACTCCAGGAAAGGCGCGAAAAAATTCCTCAGCAGAGCGAATTTGACGAGCGGGCAAAACACATTCTCGCCCCAAGGTCATCTCTAAAACCGGCAATAATATTTTTACCCAGCGACATACCCGTGTTCTATCTAAACCAAAAAGAAGTCCTTGCAAATCATAGGTCGGATAACATTTTAAATACAATAAAATAAAAAGCAGTTTATCTAATGGGGTTGGGATAAATCCTTTCTGCCCTGCACCCATTTGCCGCTCGTGATCTTTTCGATTCTTTTTCCGATAAATCAAATAACAAGCTGAAAATTCAGCGGCTAAATTTTTCAATTCTTCGACTGATAATCCAATGATTGCTTTACATAAACGATTATCTCGTAACAACCGCTCTTTGTTGATCATTTCAAACCGTTATTTTCTAAGTTAAACCTCTTTTTATTGTCTATAGCGTGACAAAAAATGCAAGTCTCTATTCAGCAACTATTTTTTAGTTCATTACTACTGCGGTGTTGACCATGTGCAGGGTATTCAATCGCATACTCAACTACAGCGCTTTCAATCTGTTCATCTACTCTATTTTTTACGTTAGGCACCCGTCGATTTTGATTAATTAAAGCGTCTATCCCACCATCGTTAACAAGTTCCTGGTAGCGATAAAACGTATCTCGGGATACCCCCATGATCTTACAGGCTTTTGAGACGTTATTAAGCTCTTCAGCAAGGTTAAGTAACCCGACTTTATGTTTGATGATAGGATTATTTGTTTGATACATAGAATTACCTTTTATTTAATTATCTAATGATGTTAATTAAAACCGGTAACGCTCTTTTTTAAATCAGAGCTGTCAGATTAAGTTAAGACTAATATACGATATTATTTTATGGTAGTTATATTAGCGTTCTTAAGTTAATAACGTTAGTATTATTAACAAGAACAAATGATTAGCTTGGATTTTATTTTTGTAAATCGGTGATATTGAATGAAAATATTTTGCTGATGATATTAACTCATTTCTGGTTAAGCCTGATTAATTTAGTAAAATCGAATTAGTTTTATTTGCTTAGCTGTTACCTATATAAACAATAGTAAAATAAATACTCTAATAACTATTTGTTTTAAAAAAGTATAAAACTGAATTTTTATTTTTCTGTTAATTCAATGTTTATCTAATAGCTTATCATGACTAGTGAAAATATCATGCTATTTATGTCGCAGCTATTACCACCAATTTGGGCTCTGGGTAAAGACATTGCGAATATACTATTTTCGTAAACTATTTTTGGTGTAATAAATCTGGCAACTATTTCAATGAACATGTCACAGTATTAATTTCAAATTATTATAAATTTTTATGATCAATCTTGCTAAGTTAAAAAAAGAGGCCAGAGAAATACTGGCCTTATCAGGTTAGAAGGAAGTGTAAAACAATATTATTCTTATTTCGATGGTTCTAACTACAATTAACTTTTTAATAATATTTTCTTTTAATTCATTAAACTAATTGAATTTTATTGTTTTTGTGATTGAGAATTTTGTTGCATGATTGCCGCTTTTTCTTTAGCGCTTTCACTTAAAGCGTTTGCCTTATTGGTCAGATTATCTTTAGCCGCTGCTGTTTTATCAGATAATGTCTGTACTTCAGAATTAACCCCTTCTTTAACTTGGGTTGCTTTTTCTTTGGCTTGATTTGTGGCTTCAGTGGCTTTATCTGAAATATTTTGTTGCAACTCTGATGTTTTTTGTTTGGTTGTTTCTTTTAATTGGTCTGCTTTTGTTGATAGTTTATCAGCTTCTTCAGCAGCTTTATTTTTTATGTCGGTTGCAGCTTCTTTCGCATCATTAACCACTTTTTTAGCTTTTTCTGCACCAGACTGTTTTATTTGTTCAGCGCTTTCCTTGGTCTGTTGGATGGCATCGCCTACTTTAGGTGATTCATCACAAGCAGTAACAGCAGTTATTATACCCGCCAAGATTAGCATACTTAGAATTTTTTTGTTCATTGATAGGTTCCTTTCTCTATATTCATGGACGATCATAAATAAGTGTATAATCAATAAAAAGACTTTAACATTATAGATACATCTATTAGATAAAGACATAAGACTGGATATAAGATTTTAACAACATAACAACTTGATATGTATAACTCTGTAGCTTATGTCCGTTATCCATTAAGCATAGATGAGAATTAGAAGAATGAAAAAAAATTACCATCAGTAATTGTACTAAAAATGAAAATGGCTAATCCTTCTTAAGTTGAATTAATTAAATACTTAAAATCAATCAAGCATATTATATCTTAAGTAAATAAGCCGCGCCCATAGGCGCGTCTTGTTGTTCTATTTAGCTGGAATATTATCTATTATTAAGATTTCAAACTGATTTTATCTGTAAAAAAAAATTATCGGATTTTTCTTCGGTGTGCTTCAGCAACCGTCGCCATAGTGTTCACCTTCCCAGCGACCAACCAGTGCCGATCCCATGGCATTACTCATGACATTAGTTGCTGAACGTCCCATATCTAAGAAAGGATCAATACCCATTAATAAAATTAAGCCGGCTTCTGGAATATTAAATTTACTTAGTGTCGCTGCAATAACGACCAACGATGCCCTTGGTATACCAGCCATACCTTTAGATGTCAGCATCAAAATCAACAACATAGTGATTTGTTCACCCATACTTAAATGGATATTACATGCTTGACCGATAAAGATAACTGCAAATGAACAATAAGCCATTGAACCAACAAGGTTGAATGAGTAACCAATTGGTAAAACAAAGCTAGCAATCTTATTAGAAATACCAAACTGTTCCAGCTTTTCTAAAGTATCAGGAAAAGCCGCTTCAGAACTTGAAGTGGTGAAAGCGAGTAAAGCCGGTTCCATGATGTTTTTGACTAAGCGTAAAATGCATGGGCCAACGATTAACACGGATACCCCAATTAAGATCACCCAGAGTAACGCTAGAGTAAAGTAAAATTCTCCCATAAAAATGCTAGTACTGATCAGTACACTCAATCCGCGTTCAGCAATCATGGCTGAGATAGCAGCAAAAACAGTAATAGGGGCAAAAAGCATAACGTAGCTTGTCAGCTTTAACATTACGTAAACCAGTGAATCTAGAATTTTAATAATCGGTTCACCTTTTTTATCTATGGCAGATAAGCTGCATCCCATAAAAATTGAGAAAATTACAATCTGTAAAATCTCATTACGCGACATCGCATCAATGATACTAGTAGGTATAGCATGGACAATAAAATTGTGGAAAGAAAAGGTCGTTGGTTCGATATTTGTCACCGTTGAATTGGTATCTGCCACGAAATTGATACCTACTCCTGGTGTAAGAATATTAACAATAACCAAGCCAATGGTAATTGAAATGAAAGATGCGACCATGAACAGTAACAACGTTTTTGAGAAAACACGCCCTAACGTTTTGGCATCACCCATTTTGGCGATCCCGACGATCAAAGTTGAAATAATTAATGGTGCAATAATCATTTTAATCAAACGCAAAAAAATATCTGTAATGATCGAAATATTTTTGGCGTAGCTGGCGGTTACGTCTGTATTGGTGAATGAATTTAATGCAAATCCAACTATTATCCCTGCGATCAGGCCTACAATAATCCAAGTGGTTAAACTTTTCGATTTCATAATGATTCCGTTTTAGTCAGGCCGGTATTAGATCTCATATTATTTAACAAACCCACGAGTTTTGCACCAATAAAAAAACGCTCTATTTTTAAGTTTAATTCAGCATAATATATAAATAGACAAAATCTTATAAATTAAAAGCAACTTATTGTAATTTAAACAAATTTATACGTTTTAGTAACTTGCAAATTAGCCATTGCTTTTAAGCCATTTCTGGAATTTTATATGCCTGTGCGAAACTCGTGAAGCCCTGAATTAGTATTTCAGTGTTATTACCTAAGTTATCCTTTCCTTTAATTGTGTTAAATAAATGTATTTAAAATGAGAAATAATATCGATTTGTTTTTATCGAAATTGATACAATATCCTAGTATAGATACATGTTTAGTATCAAGTTAACTGAATATTTATATTGATTATTTGTTATTTAATTAAGTGTTAAATTTCATGTCAAAAATGATTTAGATTATTTATTATTAAGCACGTTAGTATTTTTATTTTGTCTGTAATACTACAGTGCAGAATGATAACCATAACAGTATTAAAGTGAACAAACCATATAATTTAATGAATAATTTTAAATTTTGTGACTTAACGAGCTGATATTATTAGTTTATTTAATTAATAAAATGTTCTAGTAATAGCGGCTATTTGACTTTTTTTACCATTATTAACTAAAATTTAGCTTTTTAGTTATTGATTAATTGATATCTTAAACAAAAGTATGCCACTAGCAAATTGTTTGAAAATTAGCCAGGTTAAAACTGGTTATCAGATATGATTTGTATCTATAAATTTTATGATTAATGGTGTTAGTCTCCCCTAAGAATTAACCAGGGGAGAGGAATAAATCAAAGGACTATTTTTTTAGTTGATCATAGGTTTTTAGTGGTTGTTGTTTGTTATAAGGATCACCAATATAGCGGGGAGAAGGTTGAAAATCTTTGTTAATGACACTTTTACTGACATCCAATCCATCATAATCAAGCCCGGCTAAATCTGACAAAGTGTGGATCAAATGCATAATACTGCAGGGCCTATTTACCATGGTATCTAAATGGCGTTGGTGAGTATTAATCCATTGGGGTGATTGCTAGATAATAAAAGGGAGCTCATACAGTAGGGCGGGTTGGTGCTGCTTCATTACGACCTAATATATGATGTGGCAGTGTGTCAAAAACTTCTTCTCCAAGATCAGAAAAATAGACTAAAAAACCGTTTTCGTTAGATGCAGCAAAATCTCTAATTAGTGTTGCCACTACCTTATCGTTGAAGTGTTGTGCACTATCATAGTCGTTATAATCGGCTTGATCACTTTTACCCAAATTGGTGGGCATAGTATCTGTTTTATTATCAAATATTCCCTCATCTTTAGGGTAACGATAGGCATATTTCATGTGGGTGCCAAGTAAATGGACAATGATGAATTTCTTTTCTGCTGGATCTTTTAATACTTCATTGAATGGTGCTAATACTGATGTGTCATATTGGCGTGACTTTGCGCCATATCGGTGTTTAGATAATATTGTTTATCTGTCGGCGCGAAAATGCGGTTAACATCGTATTACGCTGAGTTATGGTTTGCTGATTGGTGATCCAGAAAGTTTTATAACCTGCTTGCTTCATCATATTCATTAACGAAGGAGCTGTTTTATAAAGTTCTGGGTGTAATTGATCGGCAAAAGTTAATGCTTGTTGTAACACTTCGATATAGCTAGGCGACTTAATTTTGATTACAAGGTGTGTTATGAGTTATACAATTGATTTTCGACGTAAAGTAATATCTGTAAGGAAAGCCGAAGGTTTAACAATTCGAGAAACTGCGAAACAATTCCGTATTGGAAAAGCGTCTTTAGTACGTTGGCTTAAACGACCAGAGCCAAAAAATTCAACGCCACGTAAGAGGAAGCTCGATAAAAATGCTTTAGCAAAAGATGTGGAACAGTATCCAGATGCTTACCAAAAGGAACGGGCAGAGCGATTCGGTGTTTGTAAAAAGACTATTTGGCAATCCCTTAAAAAGCTGGGATTAACCTATAAAAAAAACTCTATTCCATCCAAAAACCAACGAAAGCGACAGGCTGGCACATCAGCAAAAAAGACAACAGTATGAAAAAAAAGATAAATCTGTTGTTTTTATTGATGAAAGTGGTTTTTCACATGACACTCCACGAACTCACGGCTATTCCCCAAAAGGTCACCGTTGTTTTGGCCTGAAAAACTGGGGTGCTAAGGGAAGAACAAATGTTATTGGCGCTTTATTGGGAACAACCCTTTTTGCTATCGGATTATTTGATTGCAATATTAATCGTGATGTTTTTTATGTTTGGATCACAAAAATATTGCTCCCAGAACTTCCTGAAAATTCTGTTATTTTTATGGACAACGCTAGCTTTCACAAAGGTAAGAATATTGAACAGGCAATTATAAACGCAGGACACCAGATAGAATATTTGCCTGTGTATTCACCAGATTTAAATCCTATAGAACATAAATGGTCTCAAGCTAAACGTAAAAAGATGGAAACAGGATGCACTATCGATGACCTGTTTTTAATACATATGCTGTAATCAAAATTAAGTCGCCTAGCTATAGTGTAAGGGCGTGAGGTAACTACGTCGTTGAATACTTTGAAATTATTTGGGTTTTGTGCTTTTAATGCGCTTAACAGTGGTGTTGTTTGGCGGCCATATCCATATAAACTCATGCGGTTTCGACTTGTCGATTCACCAATGACTAACCTGAGTTCGGGATAAGAAATAAAGTGAAAGTCCTGCTATTCAAATAGTTGAATGCGCATATTTCGTTAAAATACTCTAACAATCTGGTTAAAGATTAGAGCATTATTAAACAATTATGGAAAATCTTACTGAACTTTATTGCCTGATGGATGATTTTTGTAAAGACTTCGAGCCAAAAATGCATGAAGCGTCGTAGACGGTCTACTCAGCTTTCATTGGCTGAAATGATGACACTGGTTGTTTTGTTTCATCAACTCCGATTCAGCCAATTCAAGGTATTTTATCTCTATCATGTCCGTTTATATCTCAGGAAGGAATTTCCTAACTTGCCATCATATTCACGCTGCGTAGAGTCACTTCCGCGCAGTGCCTTAGCTTTAACGGCACTGTTTGAGTCAATTAAGGGAAAGTGCACGGGTCTGTCGGTTGCCGATTCTACTCCGATAGCTGTGTGTGATAACTTACGGATCCGCCGGCATAAAGTCTTCGATGGGATAGCTGAACGAGGAAAAACCTCAACAGGTTGGTTCTTTGGTTTCAAACTTCATGTAATTATCAATCATTTGGGGGAAATACTCAGTTTTCGACTTACACCAGGAAACACAGATGATCGGAAACCATTACCTGAGCTGATAAAAGCTCTTTCTGATTGTTTGTATGCGGATAAAGGGTATTTATCGGCTTCACTGAAACAGCAACTGAAAACAATGGGAATTAACCTTATATAGCTAGGCGACTTAATTTTGATTACAGCATATGTATTAAAAACAGGTCATCGATAGTGCATCCTGTTTCCATCTTTTTACGTTTAGCTTGAGACCATTTATGTTCTATAGGATTTAAATCTGGTGAATACACAGGCAAATATTCTATCTGGTGTCCTGCGTTTATAATTGCCTGTTCAATATTCTTACCTTTGTGAAAGCTAGCGTTGTCCATAAAAATAACAGAATTTTCAGGAAGTTCTGGGAGCAATATTTTTGTGATCCAAACATAAAAAACATCACGATTAATATTGCAATCAAATAATCCGATAGCAAAAAGGGTTGTTCCCAATAAAGCGCCAATAACATTTGTTCTTCCCTTAGCACCCCAGTTTTTCAGGCCAAAACAACGGTGACCTTTTGGGGAATAGCCGTGAGTTCGTGGAGTGTCATGTGAAAAACCACTTTCATCAATAAAAACAACAGATTTATCTTTTTTTTCATACTGTTGTCTTTTTTGCTGATGTGCCAGCCTGTCGCTTTCGTTGGTTTTTGGATGGAATAGAGTTTTTTTTATAGGTTAATCCCAGCTTTTTAAGGGATTGCCAAATAGTCTTTTTACAAACACCGAATCGCTCTGCCCGTTCCTTTTGGTAAGCATCTGGATACTGTTCCACATCTTTTGCTAAAGCATTTTTATCGAGCTTCCTCTTACGTGGCGTTGAATTTTTTGGCTCTGGTCGTTTAAGCCAACGTACTAAAGACGCTTTTCCAATACGGAATTGTTTCGCAGTTTCTCGAATTGTTAAACCTTCGGCTTTCCTTACAGATATTACTTTACGTCGAAAATCAATTGTATAACTCATAACACACCTTGTAATCAAAATTAAGTCGCCTAGCTATAACGAATATCAAGAAGAAAATGAAGCCTGTTGAACAGACTTGTTTCGACAAAGCCATCTTGCGTCATCGTTCTGTCATTGAAACGGTATTTGATGAGTTAAAAAATCTTTGTCAGATAGCGCATACGTGGCACCGCTCTCCTGCTAACTTTGTAGTGAATTTATTAGCTGGGCGGGTTGCATATTGTTTAATTCCATCTAAACCAAAGATACCTGTGGCAGGAACATCACGAGTTTCGCACAAATAAAAAAACGCTCTATTTTTAAGTTTAATTCAGCATAATATATAAATAGACAAAATCTTATAAATTAAAAGCAACTTATTGTAATTTACACAAATTTATACGTTTTAGTAACGTGCAAATTAACCATTGCTTTTAAGCCATTTCTGGAATTTTATATTCCTGTGCGAAACTCGTGTCTTAATGATAGCAGGTTAAAAAAGAAGCTATTTTTCTCTACTAAAATCATGAAAAAAACCAAAATTAATACTGTTTTATGTAATTATTTTAAATTAACTATTTGAATATGTGATAAAAAATTAGGATCCTTATCCCGAACTCAGGTTAGTTAAGTTAGCGACAGCGTTAATATCTAGGGTAGTGACGGGTAGGCATCCTATCATTACACCACTATTAAGTAAAATATCTATCTGTTTATCACTATACTTTCATTTTCATCGATGGGTATTAATGCAACCATAATGGTATTTTTACGCTTTAATTAATGCCTCTACTTTTAATCATTAAATTTTATGCTTAAGCGCTAATTGACCACTGTTGCCAAGTGGAAACGCAAAAGTTATGGTGGCAAATGAAAAGAGAAAACGATATTGAGGTATACACTTTAAGTCATTTTAACTTATCACGATTAATGCGATCAAAGACGTGAATTTTGGCGGTAGGGTGGCATAATTTCCAGCTACTAGGAATGCTAACAAATTATTATAGCTAGGCGACTTAATTTTGATTACAGCATATGTATTAAAAACAGGTCATCGATAGTGCATCCTGTTTCCATCTTTTTACGTTTAGCTTGAGACCATTTATGTTCTATAGGATTTAAATCTGGTGAATACACAGGCAAATATTCTATCTGGTGTCCTGCGTTTATAATTGCCTGTTCAATATTCTTACCTTTGTGAAAGCTAGCGTTGTCCATAAAAATAACAGAATTTTCAGGAAGTTCTGGGAGCAATATTTTTGTGATCCAAACATAAAAAACATCACGGTTAATATTGCAATCAAATAATCCGATAGCAAAAAGGGTTGTTCCCAATAAAGCGCCAATAACATTTGTTCTTCCCTTAGCACCCCAGTTTTTCAGGCCAAAACAACGGTGACCTTTTGGGGAATAGCCGTGAGTTCGTGGAGTGTCATGTGAAAAACCACTTTCATCAATAAAAACAACAGATTTATCTTTTTTTTCATACTGTTGTCTTTTTTGCTGATGTGCCAGCCTGTCGCTTTCGTTGGTTTTTGGATGGAATAGAGTTTTTTTTATAGGTTAATCCCAGCTTTTTAAGGGATTGCCAAATAGTCTTTTTACAAACACCGAATCGCTCTGCCCGTTCCTTTTGGTAAGCATCTGGATACTGTTCCACATCTTTTGCTAAAGCATTTTTATCGAGCTTCCTCTTACGTGGCGTTGAATTTTTTGGCTCTGGTCGTTTAAGCCAACGTACTAAAGACGCTTTTCCAATACGGAATTGTTTCGCAGTTTCTCGAATTGTTAAACCTTCGGCTTTCCTTACAGATATTACTTTACGTCGAAAATCAATTGTATAACTCATAACACACCTTGTAATCAAAATTAAGTCGCCTAGCTATATTGTATTATTTACTATTAATTATTTGTTATATCAATGCGATTGCTACTATAGAAAAAATGGCACAAAATATTGCTGCTGATGTGTTCTATTGGATGAAATAATTTATGATTAAAATCTTTTTGGCGACCTCAATAGGCTCTGCGCTTGGTGGTATCTCACGTTGGCTTTTGTCAACCAAGTTAAATCCATTAATTGCACTTTTACCATTAGGGACTTATCTCTCAAATGTTATTGCTAGTTTTATATTAGGTCTTGCTTTTGCTTATTTTGCTAACCATTATACCCTATCACCTGAGTGGCGATTGATGGTAATGACCGGTTTTTGTGGTGGTTTATCAACTTTTTCTACCTTTTCATTGGAAGTTATGCTCTCCTTTCAGCAACAGCGCTACTATCATGGATTTTTGGAAATCTTAATTCATGTGGTTAGTACCTTATTGGTAACTTACCTTGGTATACTGATTTACCAATTAATTCAGAATCGCTAGCATCTAACAATTTTTGTCAACCTAAATTGCTTAAAGACACTCTTTTTCTGCTAAATCTAACGCAAAATAGCTCAAAATCAGATTAGCACCGGCACGTTTGATGGCACCTAATGTTTCTAGCGCAACATCGATTTCATTAATCGTGCCTGCTTGAGCAGCAAATTTAATTTGGGCAAATTCACCGCTGACCTGGTAAGCCGCTAATGGTAGTTCAGTTCGCTCACGAATATCACGAATAATATCGAGATAAGCACCAGCAGGTTTTATCATTAAAACGTCAGCACCTTCTTGCTCATCTATCAATGATTCTCTAATTGCTTCATGACGATTCATTGGATCCATTTGATAACTTTTGCGATCACCAATTAAGTAAGAGCCTGCCGCTTCGCGAAAAGGGCCATAAAGGTTAGATGCAAATTTGGTTGAATAGGACATAATACCGGTATTAGTAAAACCTGCTTTATCCAGCGCCTCACGAATTGCCCTGACTTGCCCGTCCATTGCGGCAGAGGGCGCAATAAAATCAGCACCAGCATTTGCTGCAGTGACTGCTTGTTGGCCGAGGTTGAGTAATGTTGCGTCATTATCAACGCCATTGCTACCTAAAACACCACAGTGGCCGTGAGAGGTGTATTCACAAAAACAAGTATCTGACATGACTAGCATATCGGGTACGCTATCCTTGCAGGTTTTTGACATACGAGCAACTAAACCATGCTCTTGCCAGCTATCGCTACCTGTTTCGTCAAGATGATGGGAAATGCCAAATAACATCACTGACTTGAGCCCTGCTTTAGCGATCCGTTCGATTTCATAAGGTAACTTGTGTTCCGGGATACGAAAAACCCCAGGCATAGTTGCAATAGGCTGATAATCTTTAATTTCTTCTTCCACGAAAATGGGCAATATAAGATCATTTAGCGTTAAAATTGTTTCTTTAAATAAAGCGCGAACTGTTTCTGTTTGACGTAATCGCCTTAAACGACGAATAGGCTGTTGATATTGCACACCTTCTCCTTGCTATTGCTACATAAATTATAATTAATCGTATAATTTTTTTCATAATAATATTTGCAGCGTATTATAAATGTTATTAATTCATCTTACATCTTTATTGATAGCGCTGTTTCTCTATGCATGCCATTTTGTCTTATTGGCTGAATCCTAAATAAAGATAAATAATTAATACGATTATTGCGGTAACAATAGCATAAGGCATCTGTGTTCTGATATGTTCAATATGATCACAATCAGTTGCCATTGAAGCAACGATGGCGTCGCTAGAAATTGGCGAAATCATATCACCAAAAATTGAGCCGGTAATCGCTGCTCCGATCATTAATTCGGTAGGCATATTAACGGAAAGCGCTAATTGCACGCCAATTGGGATCATGATAGAAAAAGTTCCCCATGAAGTGCCGGTTGCTAATGACATGATAGCGCTGATTAAGAAAATAAAAGCTATCGAAACCCCTGCCGGCAACACGCCCGAAGAAATTTGTGCAATATAAGCACCAGTATTAAGATCGGCAGAAACATTGCCCATTAAAAAAGCTAAAATCATGACTGAACTAATTTTGATCATGCTGGCGTAACCGATATAAATTTCCTTAAAGAAACTTTCGATCGTCAAAATGCGGCGGGCTAAAAACCAGATAAACGAGACTAAAGTACCAAACATAACTGCCCAGTAAACAGAGGTTGAGCCACTGCCTTTAGTGAACTCGCCATTACCGGTGATATATAGAGCGATAGGTACCATTAAAACCGTTGCCAGAATAGGAATAAAAAAGTTCAATACAGTGTGGGTTGCTGGATGATCAATGACTTCCTCATCAGCCATGGAAGATGGCTGATGAGATTCATGTTGATTGGCAATCGCTTTTTGTTCAGCTATTTTCATCGGCCCCCATGAATAATCGGTGAGGATATAAAATAGTACTGAAGCTAGTGATAACCAAGCCATAATATTATATGGCATAGCTGTAGCAAGGATTTCGAATGGTTCGCCAGAAATAAAACCTTTAGAGATTTGTACGCCAATAACCCCCATCATGGCCGCTCCCCAACCATTGATCATGACAGAAGAACATATTGAGACACCAGAGGTTTGAATAATATAGGCCATTTTTTCTGCGGAAACACCATAATATCTAGCAATATTTTTAGTGGAAGCTCCAGCGACTAATTGATTAATAGAACTCTCAATAAAAATGATTATTGAAATAAACGTGGCTAGCAGTTGAATTGCTTTTTTATTTTTTATTAAACGCGTTTTATTGGTTAGTAAATATACTAAACTTCTAACACCGCCGGTGACGCTAATTAACCGCATAATTCCGCCAATTAACAAAATAAAAATAATAGTTTGTGTATTGCCGGGGGAGGCAAAAGTAGCAATAATTCCTGTTAGTGTTGCTTGAATGCCTAACAAAATATTGTGATCGTTAATAACGGTATAACCAACTAAAATACCTATTAATAACGATAAGATCACTTGGCGTGTTATTATCGCGAGTATAATAGTGATAAGCGGCGTAATTACTGTCCAAATTCCGTAGTCATTCATTGCGATACCCTGTCTCTAGCTGAATATTAAAAATTAAGTGCTTGCTCTAAATCGTTAAGTAGATCATCGATATCTTCTATCCCTACGGATAGACGTAATGTTGTATCGTAAATACCCATTTTTACTCTTTCATCTTCAGTTATAGCGGCATGGGACATGGTTGCTGAATGATTTACCATGCTTTCAACACCACCTAATGACTCGGCCAGAACAAAATATTGCAATTTGCTGATAATATTTTTTTACGTTATCTCGATTGCCATTAATGTTAATGGTAACAACAGCGCCACCAGTCTTCATTTGTGTCTGACAAATATGATACTGAGGATTATCTGATAGCCCTGGATAGTATACTTTTGTGATCACGAGTTTCGCACAAGCATATAAAATTCCAGAAATGGCTTAAAAGCAATGGTTAATTTGCAAGTTACTAAAACGTATAAATTTGTTTAAATTGCAATAAGTTGCTTTTAATTTATAAGATTTTGTCTATTTATATATTATGCTGAATTAAACTTAAAAATAGAGCGTTTTTTTATTGGTGCGAAACTCGTGGTGATATTACGATGATTATTTAAAAACTTGACAATTGTCAGTGCATTAGCGCATTGTCTTGTCATGCGAAGATCTAAAGTTTTTAATCCCCTTAATGCAAGATAAGCATCAAAAGGTGAAGCAATAGCACCGATGGTTGTTTTAATAACATCAATTTTATCGGCTATTGTAGATTGATTAGTGATAACGGCGCCACCGATTAAGTCTGAGTGTCCGCCTATGTATTCACTGGTAGACAGCATGACAATATCAGCGCCTAATTCAAGAGATTTTTGATTCCAGGCAGAAGCAAAAATATTATCGACACAGGTTATGATGTTATTTTCTTTTGCCAACTGACAAATTTTACTGATATCAACAAGTTCTAATAGCGGATTAGTAGGGCTTTCTATCCAAATTAGACGGGTGTTATTGCGTAAATGCTCTTTGACTAGTTGGAGGTTATTAAGATCAATATAATCAACTTGATGACCACTTGTTTCTTTGATTAACTTTTCAAATATACGGTAAGTACCGCCATAGACACCTTGCATGGCAACAATATGAGAGTTTTGTGGTAGCAAATTTAATACTAGTAATGTTGCAGCGACGCCCGAGATGCGGTTGCGGTAGCATAAATACCCTTTTCAATATCGGCAAGTAACGTTTCGTATGCATAGCGAGTTGGATTTTTAATTCTTGAGTAGCTAAATTCACAATTTATATCAATATTTTGTTGAATAAAGCTACTTGCTGTGGTGATAGTGGGGAAAAGCGCATTATTAGCTTTATCAAGCTGGTTCCCACCATGAATTAAAATAGTTGAAAATTTTGCCATTATAATCCTTATATTTTTTTCTAATCAGTGTTAATTCATTATATAACAATAAGTATAGTTGTATAAATGGATAGAATTATAATAGATTCGTGTTAACGAAAGGGTCTATTTGATATATTTATACTGCTGTATTTATCCTACATGAATATGCTAAGGAGTAATGGCATATTTTATAAAATAACAAATATTTTATTTATTTTTTTATTAATGTAATATATATTTTGTTTTTATAATATTAAATTACTAAAAATGTAATATTTATAATGATACATTGGGAAATAAGAAATATTACAACTAAAAAGAAAATATAGACCTCATAATATTCGTATGAATTATTTTTAAAAATAATCTATTCTATTCTTTTATTTTCATTACGTTTTGATATTAATGTTTTTATATAAAAACCAACTAAATATTTCTAAATAAAAATAAAATATTGTTATATTTATATAATATATAATCATAATGTAAGTTAAATTTTATTGTATAAATTTTTTATTCACAATATAAAATAATTTTCCATTTATCATGTTAGATGAAATAGTCATATTTTGATTTTATTTTAGTGTTAAAATCTATCAATGAAAGCTTATAAAGATAATTACTATCATTAATTAGTGCTTAAAGAAAATAAAAAAATACCTTAAAAATAAAATTATCACTTACAATAAGAGGAAAGTGGCTAGTTGCAAGCGGTAAAGAATAGCTAACTTTTATAGAGTGAACAAAATATTAGTTATTAAAATGTTTGTTTTTTTTTGATAGTTTTAGGCTATCAATAATGCGTAAACGGATCGATAAAAACAAATTGCATAATTAAGGTAATATGACTTTAATCTTTTCTTGTAATAGATAACTATTATAATATATTATTATACTTCCATATATTTTATTTATTATAAAAATCATACTGTTTCTTGTTTTCATTAGCGGAGTTAAGTAATGGAATTAAAAAATTTAAATTTATTCATAATTAGTGGTAAGAGTTGTTTAACCTTCAATCATTTTTAAATGTAAATAATAAAAAGTCTGTAGAATAACGGATAGTGTAGGGCAATTTTATTATGGATACCCTTTTCAAGGATGGCTATTAACTTAGACTATTAAAAGTTGTAGAAGAGGATGCTTATTATGAAACATCGAGATTTAGTTTTTCAATTTTTAGATTATCGATTGCATTGCAATGAAATGCTGATGAAAAATGGAGAAATTATTGCAGTACCCCCTAAAGAGTTAAGGGCATTAAGTTGTCTAGTGGCTAATAGTAAAAAGATTATAAAGAAAGATGATATCGTTGCTTATGTTTGGCAAGGTGGCGAAGTAAAAGATGAATCAGTTGTTCGTTGCATATATTCGTTAAGAAAATTGTTTAAACAGGAAAATTTGATTATAACCATTTATGGTAAAGGATATTGTTTTAATAGTGATGTAAAACTTATTGGTTTAAATGCAAAGAATGATTATTTATACGAAATTCCTAACCATGATAAGCGGCAAAGTGGACTTTATATGCAAAGTATTGGCAGAATATTACCTGTATTTAAAGAGGGTATTTGTTCTTCAAATACAATAAAGGATAGTTTTCAGCGTTTAACATTGAACATTAAATGTAAATAGTCATGATTTCGTCATAATTTGGTTGTGATCTTTGGGTTATTTTAAGGTTTAATAAGATCGTGTTTTTTGCTAGAAGCTGGTTTCATGTTAAGGAGCAAGTTTTGCGGCAGAGTGAATCTATGTGGGTAAAATATGACGAAATTTTATTAGAAAATCCAGTTCTTTATTATGTTACTGCAGTAAGTAAAACAGAACTTCGTATTAGTTCAAAAGGAAATCAAGAAATTTGCTGTTTCGATATTGGAGATAGTGGGATCATGATGATTTTACCTTCTAAAATAGATGTTCTATCGGGTGAAATCAGGTTAAAAAAAGAAAATATCTTACATTTAGCTAAAATGCAGGCTTTTATTGATAAAGCAAATAATCAAATCCATAATTTTAATAATAATTACCTTTCTGCTTTTATTAATTTTAATTTTGATACTTATAAAAAACAAAAAAATCTTGAATATTGGTTTTTGAGTCAACAAATTAATAAAGAAAAAAAAGCAGAAAGGTTTTCTTCTTTGTTACGCCAAAATGAAGAATATCGTATTGTCAGTTTTCTGCTTGAAGAATCGATGTTAGAAGGAAACCAAAAATTACAGAAAATGAGTGTAAAATATGGATTATCTGTTTCTTACTTTAGAAAATTAGCAGGAAATGCATTAGGTAATTCTCCTAAAACCGAGTTAAAAAAATGGCGATTAGTTAATGCGTTATTAGATTTAAACGATAAAAATCATAATATTACACAAATAGCTTTTAAATATGGTTATTCCAATTTGTCTCATTTTTCTGATGAAGTGAAGAGTTTTTTGGGGATAAGTCCGAGCCGGTTAAAAAGATACTATCAAAGGAAAGGATCTAGTGTCACCGATGAAGAAATTACTGATAAGAAAAGATAGCAGTATATTAATTTTTTTAGTGTTTTTAAATTTCATATTATTGTACAGTTCTAAAGCTGCAACAGAGCAAAATATCGAATCTAGGTTATATTGCTAAAAATGGAAACTATACGTGGTGTTTTTGATGCCTTATCTTCGGTTATTAATAAACCAGTCGTAGTTAGTCAGCTTGCTGTAAAAAAGAAAATAACTGGCGATTTTAATCTTAAATATCCACTGGATACTTTAAAAGAAATTACTCAGCAACTTAATTTGATGTGGTACGATAATATCAAGTAATATATATTTTTGGTGCAATTGAAATGCGTGATACTGTTATTACCTTACATAATACGACAATTTCTGAGATAAAAAATTTTTAAAAGATTCAGGTCTGTATGATGAACGTTACCCATTGCGCTCAGGTAGCAAAAATCGTTTATTTTATATATCTGGGCCGCCAGTCTATATTGAGACGATAATTAATACTGCTCAGTTTTTAGATGATGTGACTACAAGCTTTGATGGCCAAGAAAAAATAGCAATTGTGCCATTATATAATACATTTATAGAGGATCGTCATTATCAATATAGGCTTAATGATATTATTATTCCAAGAATGGCATCAATAATAAATAAATTGATGGATACTTCAAGTAGTATAGTAATATTCCAAAATTAAAAACGCATACTCTAAAAAAAATCAAGATGATTTAGCTAATCAGAATAATAATTCATCACTAAATAGAAGATTTATCGTTAAATAAAGGTGCGGTTTCTATTATATCTAATCCTGGTAATAGCTTATTAATAAAAGGTAATAAAGAACAAGTAAATTATTTACGAAAGATTGTAGAACAACAGCTAGATATCACTAAAAGGCATATAAGAACTATCGGTATGGATTATTGATATAGAAAAAAAGCGCTTGATCAGCTTGGTATAAAATGGAGTGGTAGTGTTAATATTGGGCAAAAATTAGGTATATCGATAAATGCAGGAACAAGCACTATTGATGGAGCTAGTTTTATGGCAGATATATTTGCATTAACAAGGAATGATAAAGCAAATATTGTTTCTCGGCCAATAGTTCTAACACAAGAAAATATTCCAGCAATATTTGATAATACGAACTTTTTATACTAAATTAATTGGAGAAAGAGCGACAGATTTAAAAAATGTTACTTATGATACAGCCATTAGTGTATTACCTAGGTTTACTCTTGATAATCAAATAGAAATGATGATTACCGTTCAAGACGGAAACCGAGGGCAACAGTTAACTGATCATTTACCAGAAATAGGACGAACAGATATTAGTACTATTGCTAGAGTACCTCAGAGTAAAAGTTTATTAATTGGTGGTTATACTCATGATGAACATAGAAATGATAGAAGAAAAATACCATTACTGGGATATATTCCTTATTTAGGTAATATATTTCGATATACTACTGAAAAAAAGGATAGTTTGGTGAGAGTATTTCTTATACAACCTAAAGAGATTATTAATCCTTTAGGTTTGAGTGCGGAAAATATTGCTAAAAAAGTAATAGAAGATAGATTTGATAATAAATTAGAAAATTGGATGTCAAATTTTTCGAGTAATCGTTGATGAGTAATAGCATAAATAATTCTTATAATATTGTTCAGTATATGCTGCGTCATAGACAAAAATTAATTATGGAAAAAGTGAATACTCAGGAAAAAGTGGATCGATACGAGGCACTCGACGATGAAAGCGAGTGCAAAATTGAAGAAAGGCATCAATATAATCAAAAAAAATTTGGTAATGAACAAGGAAAAGCACTATTACTATCGCAAACTAGACAGAGAAGAAAATTAGTTAGAAAAAGCGAATTAGAAAATTGTAATGAATTTGACTATGTTTTGGATGATGAAATCGATAAAGTAGTAAATATTTTATCTGCTCCGAAAATTTCTCCCCAAAATTTAGTAGCACAGCTTAGAAAGTTAATAACTGATGATAGTGATTTAGTAATTGTATTACGAGCTTTAATTAGGCGTAATATGCTACATGAAAAAAAAAGAAAAAAAATAACAGATGTATTAAGTTATGTAGAACAAACCTCGAATAAAAAACGATTAAAATCAGGAATTAATGTTGCACTTAAAGCACGTATATTTAGTTCCAAAATAGATGTTGAACCCTATTTACTGCGTGAAAGTTATAGACAATTTATTGAAACGGATTTATATGAGATACAAATTTATGGTAGCTGGATTTCAACCTATGGAACACAAAATCGAAAAATAATTTTGCAATTTATCGAAAATGCAACAATTACTGATATTAATTCCAATGATCCCAGTTGTAGCCGAATAGAATTTGGTAATCTACTGTCAAGATTAAATCAAATAAAGACAATAAAGTCATGTGATAAATTCTTTATTTTATCTTTAATTAACTATTATAAAAGTAAAGCAATTCCCTTTCGGGAGTTAAACATAGTATTATTTTTTATTGGTGTACTTGAAGAACCTAATGCTACAGGTGATTTTCTAGATTTATTATTAAAAGTGGATAGTGGTAATGAAGATAAAAGAAAAATAACTCAATTAATTTATAATTTAATAAAAAAATTACCACTATGTATTTTTATTAATACGAATGATAAAGAAATAATAAAAGATCAGTTGATAGAAAAATTAAATAATTTTTTTATTTAAGATAGTATAAATCACTATAATATTTGAGTAAATATGAATAAATTTCTAAATAAAATAAAAAGACATTCAGAGCTGTTTGTATTAATTTTAGTTTTTATCATCATTTCGATGTTGGTAATTCCTTTACCTACATATTTAGTTGATTTTTTAATCGCGTTAAATATTATTTTATCCGCATTAGTATTTTTATCTTCATTTTATGTAAATAGAATACTAAATTTTTCATCATTTCCTGCTATTTTATTGATAACCACATTATTTAAATTATCCCTAACCGTTAGTACAAGTCGATTAATATTAAGTGAAGCTGATGCAGGGGAGATTGTCGCTGTATTTGGACAATTTGTTATTGCTGATAATTTAGTTGTAGGGGTTGTCATTTTTGCCATAGTTACTATTGTACAATTTATGGTTATTACCAAAGGTTCAGAACGTGTTGCAGAAGAAGCTAAACGTCGTCGCAGTGTTGTCGAACGGGAAAGCCAGCTGTATGGATCCTTTGATGGTGCAATGAAATTTATCAAAGGTGATGCAATTGCGAGTATTATTATTATCTTCATAAATTTTATTGGCGGCATTAGTGTTGGTATTAGCCAACATCATATGGATTTTTCGCATGCTTTAGCAACCTATACGATTTTGACGGTAGGTGATGGATTGGTTGCACAAATACCTGCTTTATTAATAGCGGTTGCGGCAGGTTTTGTTGTTACCAGAGTTAATAGTGATAATGAAAACTTAGGTAGAACAATCATTAACCAATTATTAACTAATCCCTTAATTTTGATTATTTCAGCAATTATTACATTGAGCATTGGCAGTTTACCTGGCTTTCCTTTTATTGTTTTTTTATTGATTTCGGCAATATTAGTTAGCATGTATTATCTTCAATTTAAAAGAAATAAACCAAATAAAGAAGATACGGCATTGATTGAAAAAAATGAAATAACGGACTTAGTGATAGATAATCAAGGGGTGATTAATAAAAAAATAAATGAAACGATCCCTTTGATTTTGGTTGTTAATAAAAGCGTAATTGAAAATTTAAAAAAAGAAAATATTTCTGTCAAATTAAAAAATAAATTTTATCTAGATTATGGAATAAATTTGCCTGATATCATAATAAGTGATTCTGATGATTTAGAAGAAAATACCATAGTGCTATTAATTAATGAAATAAAAGCAGATCAATTTTATATTAGATATGATGGATATCGTCTTATTGATAAGACAGTTGAAATTGAACATCTTGGGATCGACAAGATTACTATTAATAATGATATTTGGATAAATGAAACGGATTATGAAAAAATAAAAGAAATAGGCTATTTATGTCACCATTATATAGATGAAATTTATTTTAATTTAGCCAATATACTCACTCGTTATGTACACGAATATTTTGGTATACAAGAAGCTAAGCAAGAAATTGATAATTTAGAAAGATATCCAGATCTTATAAAAAAAGTCGTAAGGCATGCAACTATTCAAAGAATAACAGAAATATTACAACGGCTAATTAATGAAAAAATATCAATAAAAAACATGAAATTAATTATGGAAACTATTGCACAATGGGCGCCAAAGGAGAAAGATGTTATTTTACTTGTTGAACATATTCGTAGTGCATTAGGAAGATATATTTGTCATAAATTTTTGCGAGGAAATAATTTAAACGTTATTTTATTATCAAATGAAAATAAAGAGGTTATTCGAAGTAATATACGAAATACTTCGGCCGGTGCTTTTTTGAATTTAGAACCTAAAGAATCTGAATATTTATTAGATAAAATATCATTAGCATTAGATAGCATGCCGTTATCTTATAATGATTTCGTGATTTTATGTTCAGTTGATATTAGAAGATTTTTAAAAAAGTTTGTTGAAAATAAATTTAACAATGTGGATGTTATTTCTTTTGGTGAATTAACAGAAACGGTTTCCGTAAATGTATTGAGAACGATTTAAAACTAAATGGAGAGAGTATGCATATTGATATTGCCTTATTAGTTCGTGATGCGCTGGCACATAGTGGTTGTGATAAAAATTTAATTTCTGACTTTGATGGACATTCAACGATTACATTAGAATTTAGTGATTCATTAGATATCAATATAAGTATTGATGATAATTGTGTATGGCTGTGGAGCCCTCTTTGCGAAGTGAGCAGTAATTTGATTTATCAATTAAGCGAAAAGATATTAAATAAATTAATGGAAGAATGCCTGTTTACCGTGACAAAACAGTTACAATTAGTTTCTCGTAATCAATATATTAATTTGGCAGGCGTCGTAGCACCTGCATATTTAGCCGATGGAGCCAGCTTTTCTGCGGCGTTAGAGGAATTCTTCCACTTAATAAATAATTATTCAGAGATGCTTTGTTAATCAATAAAATTACTTTAAGCCATAGAATATATAAGATTCAGTCGCTATTAGGAACAGTGATTGAAGCCAATATTGCTTGATTGTGAAATTGGTGAAATTTGCCATATTCATAAAAATTGGCGAGACACAAAAATTATTGCTAAGGCACAAGTTCTTGGTTTTCGAAAAGATACTGTAATACTAGGGCTAATCGGTGAATCGATAGGGATCTCAAAAGAGAGTGTTGTTATTCCATCAAAAGAACATTTTACCATCACGAGTTTCGCACCAATAAAAAAACGCTCTATTTTTAAGTTTAATTCAGCATAATATATAAATAGACAAAATCTTATAAATTAAAAGCAACTTATTGTAATTTAAACAAATTTATACGTTTTAGTAACTTGCAAATTAACCATTGCTTTTAAGCCATTTCTGGAATTTTATATTCCGGTGCGAAACTCGTGGTAAAATTGAAGAATTGAAAATATTTATTGATTTAGGAGAATATAAAGAAGGTGAAAACGATGAGATATTATATAAATATAACAAAATAAATAGTTGGCTTATACAATCCTAGATGAAAAAAAATCCTTTGAATCAATAAAACAAGAGATGTATGAGATTTTATCGTAATGTAAAAAAAAGGCATACTTTAATATGTCAAAAAACAAATCAGAACGATATTTTACTGCAAAACTTAGATAATAAAATAATGATAATTGAAAATGAGATAAAGGAAATCAATAAGCGTGTTGCTTAATAGTGAAATAAGGTATTTCGGTGATTGAAGTAAATTTTAGGCTGTTCTGAGATGGAAATTCCAAAGACCGGCACTAAGGAGTAAAAAGGTATCATCAATAAAGGGTCTACGATTCCGTAAAATTTGGGTCATATAGCTAGGCGACTTAATTTTGATTACAGCATATGTATTAAAAACAGGTCATCGATAGTGCATCCTGTTTCCATCTTTTTACGTTTAGCTTGAGACCATTTATGTTCTATAGGATTTAAATCTGGTGAATACACAGGCAAATATTCTATCTGGTGTCCTGCGTTTATAATTGCCTGTTCAATATTCTTACCTTTGTGAAAGCTAGCGTTGTCCATAAAAATAACAGAATTTTCAGGAAGTTCTGGGAGCAATATTTTTGTGATCCAAACATAAAAAACATCACGATTAATATTGCAATCAAATAATCCGATAGCAAAAAGGGTTGTTCCCAATAAAGCGCCAATAACATTTGTTCTTCCCTTAGCACCCCAGTTTTTCAGGCCAAAACAACGGTGACCTTTTGGGGAATATAGCTAGGCGACTTAATTTTGATTACAAGGTGTGTTATGAGTTATACAATTGATTTTCGACGTAAAGTAATATCTGTAAGGAAAGCCGAAGGTTTAACAATTCGAGAAACTGCGAAACAATTCCGTATTGGAAAAGCGTCTTTAGTACGTTGGCTTAAACGACCAGAGCCAAAAAATTCAACGCCACGTAAGAGGAAGCTCGATAAAAATGCTTTAGCAAAAGATGTGGAACAGTATCCAGATGCTTACCAAAAGGAACGGGCAGAGCGATTCGGTGTTTGTAAAAAGACTATTTGGCAATCCCTTAAAAAGCTGGGATTAACCTATAAAAAAAACTCTATTCCATCCAAAAACCAACGAAAGCGACAGGCTGGCACATCAGCAAAAAAGACAACAGTATGAAAAAAAAGATAAATCTGTTGTTTTTATTGATGAAAGTGGTTTTTCACATGACACTCCACGAACTCACGGCTATTCCCCAAAAGGTCACCGTTGTTTTGGCCTGAAAAACTGGGGTGCTAAGGGAAGAACAAATGTTATTGGCGCTTTATTGGGAACAACCCTTTTTGCTATCGGATTATTTGATTGCAATATTAATCGTGATGTTTTTTATGTTTGGATCACAAAAATATTGCTCCCAGAACTTCCTGAAAATTCTGTTATTTTTATGGACAACGCTAGCTTTCACAAAGGTAAGAATATTGAACAGGCAATTATAAACGCAGGACACCAGATAGAATATTTGCCTGTGTATTCACCAGATTTAAATCCTATAGAACATAAATGGTCTCAAGCTAAACGTAAAAAGATGGAAACAGGATGCACTATCGATGACCTGTTTTTAATACATATGCTGTAATCAAAATTAAGTCGCCTAGCTATAGCCGTGAGTTCGTGGAGTGTCATGTGAAAAACCACTTTCATCAATAAAAACAACAGATTTATCTTTTTTTTCATACTGTTGTCTTTTTTGCTGATGTGCCAGCCTGTCGCTTTCGTTGGTTTTTGGATGGAATAGAGTTTTTTTTATAGGTTAATCCCAGCTTTTTAAGGGATTGCCAAATAGTCTTTTTACAAACACCGAATCGCTCTGCCCGTTCCTTTTGGTAAGCATCTGGATACTGTTCCACATCTTTTGCTAAAGCATTTTTATCGAGCTTCCTCTTACGTGGCGTTGAATTTTTTGGCTCTGGTCGTTTAAGCCAACGTACTAAAGACGCTTTTCCAATACGGAATTGTTTCGCAGTTTCTCGAATTGTTAAACCTTCGGCTTTCCTTACAGATATTACTTTACGTCGAAAATCAATTGTATAACTCATAACACACCTTGTAATCAAAATTAAGTCGCCTAGCTATACAACCGAGGCGCTTGATACCCGCGATGGCGTGTTCAACCGTAATACGGATGCCCGAGATTATTTTATTTTCTTGTTTTTGTTCAGGCGATAAAGGTCTTTTTCGAGTTCCTTTTTTTGGGATTTGTGTATTAGGATGCTGTTTATCTATACCTTGAAAACCGGTATCGGCCCAGATGGTTACCTCAGGGGGAATATGGCGAATTATATCGACTTTATCGAGTAAGCGTTTATCGTGACGGCGCCCATTTTTGATCATGGGGATAAATCCAATTTTCCTCGTTTCGTCAGTTATATAGCTAGGCGACTTAATTTTGATTACAAGGTGTGTTATGAGTTATACAATTGATTTTCGACGTAAAGTAATATCTGTAAGGAAAGCCGAAGGTTTAACAATTCGAGAAACTGCGAAACAATTCCGTATTGGAAAAGCGTCTTTAGTACGTTGGCTTAAACAACCAGAGCCAAAAAATTCAACGCCACGTAAGAGGAAGCTAGATAAAAATGCTTTAGCAAAAGATGTGGAACAGTATCCAGATGCTTACCAAAAGGAACGGGCAGAGCGATTCGGTGTTTGTAAAAAGACTATTTGGCAATCCCTTAAAAAGCTGGGATTAACCTATAAAAAAAACTCTATTCCATCCAAAAACCAACGAAAGCGACAGGCTGGCACATCAGCAAAAAAGACAACAGTATGAAAAAAAAGATAAATCTGTTGTTTTTATTGATGAAAGTGGTTTTTCACATGACACTCCACGAACTCACGGCTATTCCCCAAAAGGTCACCGTTGTTTTGGCCTGAAAAACTGGGGTGCTAAGGGAAGAACAAATGTTATAGCTAGGCGACTTAATTTTGATTACAAGGTGTGTTATGAGTTATCCAATTGATTTTCGACGTAAAGTAATATCTGTAAGGAAAGCCGAAGGTTTAACAATTCGAGAAACTGCGAAACAATTCCGTATTGGAAAAGCGTCTTTAGTACGTTGGCTTAAACGACCAGAGCCAAAAAATTCAACGCCACGTAAGAGGAAGCTCGATAAAAATGCTTTAGCAAAAGATGTGGAACAGTATCCAGATGCTTACCAAAAGGAACGGGCAGAGCGATTCGGTGTTTGTAAAAAGACTATTTGGCAATCCCTTAAAAAGCTGGGATTAACCTATAAAAAAAACTCTATTCCATCCAAAAACCAACGAAAGCGACAGGCTGGCACATCAGCAAAAAAGACAACAGTATGAAAAAAAAGATAAATCTGTTGTTTTTATTGATGAAAGTGGTTTTTCACATGACACTCCACGAACTCACGGCTATTCCCCAAAAGGTCACCGTTGTTTTGGCCTGAAAAACTGGGGTGCTAAGGGAAGAACAAATGTTATTGGCGCTTTATTGGGAACAACCCTTTTTGCTATCGGATTATTTGATTGCAATATTAATCGTGATGTTTTTTATGTTTGGATCACAAAAATATTGCTCCCAGAACTTCCTGAAAATTCTGTTATTTTTATGGACAACGCTAGCTTTCACAAAGGTAAGAATATTGAACAGGCAATTATAAACGCAGGACACCAGATAGAATATTTGCCTAGAACATAAATGGTCTCAAGCTAAACGTAAAAAGATGGAAACAGGATGCACTATCGATGACCTGTTTTTAATACATATGCTGTAATCAAAATTAAGTCGCCTAGCTATAATAAGCCCTTTTCGAGTGGTCTGTCTTTTCTTTCCCGAATACATTTTTTTTCGCCGACGCAGATTCTTAGGCTTTTGGACAGGTCGCTCTGTCCCATCAATAAAGACGTCTTTAATCCAGGAAAGGCGCGAAAAAATTCCTCAGCAGAGCGAATTTGACGAGCGGGCAAAACACATTCTCGCCCCAAGGTCATCTCTAAAACCGGCAATAATATTTTTACCCAGCGACATACCCGTGTTCTATCTAAACCAAAAAGAAGTCCTTGCAAATCATAGGTCGGATAACATTTTAAATACAATAAAATAAAAAGCAGTTTATCTAATGGGGTTGGGATAAATCCTTTCTGCCCTGCACCCATCTGCCGCTCGTGATCTTTTCGATTCTTTTTCCGATAAATCAAATAACAAGCTGAAAATTCAGCGGCTAAATTTTTCAATTCTTCGACTGATAATCCAATGATTGCTTTACATAAACGATTATCTCATAACAACCGCTCTTTGTTGATCATTTCAAACCGTTATTTTCTAAGTTAAACCTCTTTTTATTGTCTATAGCGTGACAAAAAATGCAAGTCTCTATTCAGCAACTATTTTAATAAAGAAATTTTATTTATTAATAATTTATTAGCAGATATTAATAATGTGGGATTATTATCAAGAGATGAGTTATTTTCAATAAAAAGAAAACAAGCGGTCACGAGTTTCGCACAGACATATAAAGTTCTAAAAATAGCCAAAATAATGTTTTATCCGCAAGATACTAAATAATATAAAATATATATTTATTTCAATAATTTATATTTGAATTAGCAATTTTTGCGAATTATATATTATGTTGAATTGAACTTAAAAATAACATGTTTATTTGTTGGTGCGAAATTCGTGGCGGTATTTAATCATAAATTAATAGATTTAAAATTGGATAAAGCAAAAAAGGAAGCTGATCATCAAGTTGTTATTTTAGAAAATAAAGAAAAATTAAATACTAAAAATTTTTACATATGAAAAGCGAAAAGTATATTTTTTTATTGAAAAAGAAATGTTTAAAATTATTCAAAGGAAATATCTTATTGAAGAAAATGAAATAGAGGAAGTTCTTTATGCCAAAAGTCAGCTCAATAAAAACTTATAATATACAATCAAAGCAAAATGGAACATGCTCATTAGATGATATCATTAAAGAAAATATAAAAAATAATAAACCATTATCTAAAATCTATTTATCAAAAATTAATGATATTAATTTATTATATGATAATACTATATTTTATGATTGTAGATATAGCGATGATCTTGATGAAGTTAACTATATTAGTGATGTTGATGAAACTGATATCTTAATGAAAAATGAAGAAAAAGATAATACAATAGTAGATAATCAACTTTATAATATTTCTTTAAGATTATCTGATGCTAATATTATAATAAGTAATCAGTCAATATTCAAAGCTTCTGGAAATATAGAGGAAATAAAAAATGATAACTTTAGTAATCATAAAAAATCTGGCCAGATACACCTTATAAAACATGAACATACTGTCACGAGTTTCGCACCAATAAAAAAACGCTCTATTTTTAAGTTTAATTCAGCATAATAAATAGACAAAATCTTATAAATTAAAGGCAACTTATTGTAATTTAAACAAATTTATACGTTTTAGTAACTTGCAAATTAACCATTGCTTTTAAGCCATTTCTGGAATTTTATATGCCTGTGCGAAACTAGTGACTGTTATAAAAAAAGAAAATATTGCCAATAAATTAAGTATCAATAATACAATCGATGCAGATTATATAATTAACTTTGTTGGTTTAGGATCTCGCGGGCAGAACAAACAAATTAGCGTAAATAATTTATTTAACTATCAAGAAATGAATTTAACACCAAGTTATGAAACAATGCCAATAAGTTATAAAAATAACATTGATTGCAATGACCATTCAAGACTTATTTTATCTAAAAGAACTTTTAATAAAAAAATAGAACTACCATCACTGGAAAATTTACAAAAAAATAAATGTATAAAAAATAATTTCAATGTTATCCAATATTTAGCTTTAACCCATCAGATTCATTGGTTGATAATAGAATTCATAGTTATTTGAATAATAATAGTAACTCTGAAAAAAATCTTCTTATTATAAGAAAAGATAATAAAGATGAATTTAATGAAAAAAGCGATAAATACCAAAAATTTTTTGAGGGTGAGGAATGATAAAAAATTATTTTCCTATAAAAAGCCACAAGGAAATTAATTTAAAACAATTATTAATTACTTGGCAAAAAAAGGAATTAGTCAAAAAAGATTTCCATTACCAAATGGAGAATTATTATTATCTTTTTCTACCAATAAAATTGGAAAGGGATCATAGACCTTAGAGAATGGTTAGAATTAATAAAACCAGATTTAAACGGTTTATCTATGTATGCCTAGAAATTTGATGAATCAGAAGCGCTTTTTTTTAATAGCTATACATTAAATGAATTTTTACCTTCTGAATTAGAATTTAATACTTTATATGGTAATGGAAAAGTTAATTGTAATGATAGCGATTATAAAAATATCATCGCTATGCTTAGAACAGATTATGGTAATATCTGGATCCATTGTGTTGATAATAACTTGAATCATGTAAGTAAATTAGAAAAATATAAATGTGATCATATCCCAGTGGAACTAATTTTAAGAATGGGATTCAGCAACATAACTGTATTAACTTTAAATAAGGTTAATGTGGGTGATATTTTATTTGTGAATCAGCAAACACATGATGTGGTTATTCAAAATAAAGTTATTGGACATATTACTAACGATAATGGAGTCTATATGATAAATACAAATTTTTATAATGATAATATTGATGATACAATCAATGACGATGATAATCTAATAGAATCTAGTGATAAATTAAGCTCTAAAGGTGATATACCCATTACACTTGAATATATTTTACAAAAAAACAAAATTCCTTTATCAGAATTGGAAAGTATTTTTCAAGGTAAGGTACTACCATGTGACTTAGCCGCAGAAAATAATGTTAAAATTGTTGCTAATGGGGTTTTAATTGCAAAAGGAAATATAATTTGGATTGAAGATAGATTGGGTGTAGAGATCACTCATTTATTTCATAACGAAAAATAAACAATTGTTAATACAGAGAGTAAAAGTAGAAATTATGAATAATGATATTTCTCTGATTACCCTATTGGCGTTTTCAGCCTTATTACCATTTATTATAGCGACTGGCACATGCTATATAAAATTTTCTATTGTTTTTATTATGGCTAGGAACCTTTTAGGACTACAGCAAATTCCTTCTAATATAGTATTAAATGGTATTGCATTAATGTTGTCATTTTTTGTGTTACTGCCAGTAGTGAAAACCAGTTATCAAGAATTTAATAAGGTTAATATAGATTATAAAGATATCGATTCTATTCACGAGTTTCGCAAGCTCCGAAAAAGAAGTATAAAGTTCAAAACAAGAAAAAATTAGGATGTTTATATTTTGTCAGTTTATCTGTAGTAGCTTAGACCTGATCTGACAGTTACCGGTTATTTATACAGTACCTGTCAGGTTAAATTTGATTTAAATCTTTCTCTCTCCAAAGTTGTTTTCCATCGTGTAAAGTTGCCATAGGAGTTCGACCGCAACACATTTTTCCTTGATGAGTGCGTTGGTTATTATATTCCGCTAACCATTTATCTAAATCAGCTTGTAATTCATCTAAAGCCCTATAGATTTTCTTACGAAAAGCCACCTGATAGAACTCTTGTAATACAGTTTTATGAAAGCGTTCACAAATCCCATTAGTTTGAGGTGAACGAGCTTTAGTTTTTGTATGATCAATATCATTGATAACGAGATAAAGTTGATAATCGTGATGTTCAACTTTACCACAATACTCACTGCCTCTGTCCGTCAGTATACGTAACACCGGTAACCCATGCTGGGAATAAAAAGGGAGAACCTTGTCATTTAATAAATCTGCCGCCGTTATCGCGCTTTTTGTTGTGTAAAGCTTACAATGAACGACTTTACTGTAAGTATCAATGTAAGTTTGTTGATAAACACGACCAACGCCTTTTAAATGACCGACATAAAAAGTATCTTGTGAACCCAGAGAACCTGGATGCGCTGTTTCAATCTCACCACAGGCTTCATCATCTTGCGCTTTCTTTTCTAGAGCACTGATTTGTGATTCTGACAGGATAATTCCTTCTGTTGCGATTTTATCTTCAAGCGCTTTTAGGCGTTTTGTAAAATTTTCGAGATTATGGCGCAGCCAAATAGAACGAACGCCACTCCCCGAAACAAAAATGCCTTTTTTTCTTAGTTCATTACTACTGCGGTGTTGACCGTGTGCAGGGTATTCAATCGCATACTCAACTACAGCGCTTTCAATCTGTTCATCTACTCTATTTTTTACGTTAGGCACCGGTCGATTTTGATTAATTAAAGCGTCTATCCCACCATCGTTAACAAGTTCCTGGTAGCGATAAAACGCATCTCGGGATACCCCCATAATCTTACAGGCTTTTGAGACGTTATTAAGCTCTTCAGCGAGGTTAAGTAACCCGACTTTATGTTTGTGTAGTGGTCAACTAAAATTGGCCACCCTACCTGACTGTTCACGGAACAGTCGCTCTGATTCGTTTGGCGTTAATGTAGTGGCATACTAAATTTGGCCACCTAAGTTGAGGTGATATGCTTACCTCATAATTTTTATAGGTGCCGAAATGAGTAAAATAATTACTGCTGAATTTAAATGTGAAACCGCCAAATTAGTCCTTGACCAAAATTACACCTACCAGGAAGCCGCGAAAGGCATGAACGTCAGTCTTTCAGCGATTAGCCGGTGGGTAAGAGCCCTTCGTTTAGAACGTCAAGGGAAAACATCGCCTGGTCTGCCATTAACACCTGAACAAATTGAGTTCAGAGAAATGAAGAAAAAAATCCACCGGCTGGAAATGGAGAATGACATCTTAAAAAAGGCTACTGCGCTCTTAATGTCCGACTCACTGAAAAATTTTCGGTAGTTGAAAAGCTAAGAGTGCTTTATCCGGTGAAAACTTTGTGTCGTATTTTTAA
Organism: Candidatus Arsenophonus triatominarum; assembly: GCF_001640365.1. Taxonomy (GTDB): domain Bacteria; phylum Pseudomonadota; class Gammaproteobacteria; order Enterobacterales; family Enterobacteriaceae; genus Arsenophonus; species Arsenophonus triatominarum. The sequence continues at coordinate 45,317 of NZ_LWMI01000005.1, forward strand.
TGTTCACCGAAGCAGTTATCGCTATTGGTGTCGGCCTAAGGAGCCAGATATTGAGCGGACGATAAAACGTAGCCTAGTCAGCGAAGCGTGGAACGTTAGTGGCGGCTCTGCTGGCGCAAGGACTATCGCCACGATGGTTACCAATACACACAACGTGAAACTTGGGCGGTGGTTAGCGGGTAAGTTGATGAAAGAATTAATCATCGTCAGTTACCAAGAGCGAAAACATAAATACAACCGCGGTGAAAATGAACGTATTGATATTCCAAATCTGCTCAATAGGCAGTTTGCTGTTACAAAGCCTGACCAGGTTTGGTGCGGCGATGTAACCTATATTTAGACAGGCTCACGATGGGCCTATCTGGCTGTGGTATAGCTAGGCGACTTAATTTTGATTACAAGGTGTGTTATGAGTTATACAATTGATTTTCGACGTAAAGTAATATCTGTAAGGAAAGCCGAAGGTTTAACAATTCGAGAAACTGCGAAACAATTCCGTATTGGAAAAGCGTCTTTAGTACGTTGGCTTAAACGACCAGAGCCAAAAAATTCAACGCCACGTAAGAGGAAGCTCGATAAAAATGCTTTAGCAAAAGATGTGGAACAGTATCCAGATGCTTACCAAAAGGAACGGGCAGAGCGATTCGGTGTTTGTAAAAAGACTATTTGGCAATCCCTTAAAAAGCTGGGATTAACCTATAAAAAAAACTCTATTCCATCCAAAAACCAACGAAAGCGACAGGCTGGCACATCAGCAAAAAAGACAACAGTATGAAAAAAAAGATAAATCTGTTGTTTTTATTGATGAAAGTGGTTTTTCACATGACACTCCACGAACTCACGGCTATTCCCCAAAAGGTCACCGTTGTTTTGGCCTGAAAAACTGGGGTGCTAAGGGAAGAACAAATGTTATTGGCGCTTTATTGGGAACAACCCTTTTTGCTATCGGATTATTTGATTGCAATATTAATCGTGATGTTTTTTATGTTTGGATCACAAAAATATTGCTCCCAGAACTTCCTGAAAATTCTGTTATTTTTATGGACAACGCTAGCTTTCACAAAGGTAAGAATATTGAACAGGCAATTATAAACGCAGGACACCAGATAGAATATTTGCCTGTGTATTCACCAGATTTAAATCCTATAGAACATAAATGGTCTCAAGCTAAACGTAAAAAGATGGAAACAGGATGCACTATCGATGACCTGTTTTTAATACATATGCTGTAATCAAAATTAAGTTGCCTAGCTATATTGGATTTGTTTGCCCGAAAACCGGTGGGCTGGGCAATGTCATTTGCACCAGACTCAGAATTAACCGCCAAAGCACTACAAATGGCTTGGGAACTACGTGGGCATCCCAAACAGGTGATGTTCCATAGTGATCAGGGAAGTCATTATACCAGTCGTCAGTATAGGCAGGCATTGTGGCGTTATCAGATGACCCAAAGTATCAGTCGCAGAGGGAATTGTTGGGATAATAGTCCGATGGAACGATTCTTCCGTAGTCTGAAGACCGAATGGGTGCCAACGACTGGCTACAAAGCTTTAGTACTGCTCAGTCAGCCATTATTCGCTACATAACCCACTACTATAGCGATATAAGACCTCACTGGTATAACGGTGGATTAACGCCAAACGAATCAGAGCGAGTGTTCCGTGAACAGTCAGGTAGGGTGGCCAATTTTAGTTGACCACTACAACCTGAGTTCGGGATAAGCATTATCAATTATGCTTGAAGATATGTTCCTGCCACAGGTATCTTTGGTTTAGATGGAATTAAACAATATGCAACCAGCCCTGCTAATAGATTCACTACAAAGTTAGCAGGAGAGCGGTGCCACGTATGCTCTATCTGACAAAGATTTTTTAACTCATCAAATACCGTTTCAATGACAGAACGATGACGCAAGATGGCTTTGTCGAAATAAGTCTGTTCAACAGGCTTCATTTTATTCTTGATATTCGTTATAAGGTTAATTCCCATTGTCTTCAGTTGCTGTTTCAGTGAAGCCGATAAATACCCTTTATCCGCATACAAACAACCAGAAAGATCTTTTATCAGCTCAGGTAATGGTTTCCGATCATCTGTGTTTCCTGGTGTTAAGTCGAAAACTGAGTATTTCCCCCAAATGATTGATAATTACATGAAGTTTGAAACCAAAGAACCAACCTGTTGAGGTTTTTCCTCGTTCAGCTATCCCATCGAAGACTTTATGCCGGCGGATCCCTAAGTTATCACACACAGCTATCGGAGTAGAATCGGCAACCGACAGACCCGTGCACTTTCCCTTAATTGACTCAAACAGTGCCGTTAAAGCTAAGGCACTGCGCGGAAGTAACTCTACGCAGCGTGAATATGATGGCAAGTTAGGAAATTCCTTCCTGAGATATAAACGGACATGATAGAGATAAAATACCTTGAATTGGCTGAATCGGAGTTGATGAAATAAAACAACCAGTGTCATCATTTCAGCCAATGAAAGCTGAGTAGACCGTCTACGACGCTTACTACCGTTATTCAGCAAAATTTCATGCATTTTTGGCTCGAAGTCTTTACAAAAATCATCCATCAGGCAATAAAGTTCAGTAAGATTTTCCATGATTGTTTAACAATGCTCTACTCTTTAACCAGATTGTTAGAGTATTTTAACGAAATATGCGCATTCAACTATTTGAATAGCAAGACTTTCACTTTATTTCTTATCCCGAACTCAGGTTATTTATGATAAAGATTCCGATGGAAAAACAAAAAACACGCACTTTTCCGAAATGCTCGCTCTTGCTAAAAAAAGAGGAATCATACCAGAAGCGGTAGTGATGGATGCCTGATATTCTAGCCTGGATAATCTGAAATCAATTCGCTCTCATGGTTGGGTCTGGGTAACCACGCTGAGGAAAAACAGGATTGTTAACCATAACAAACAATTGAACAAGTTAGACATCTTAGAAGAAGGAACCTTAATACACTTACGAGGTTACGGTTGGGTGACAGTTTTCAAATTTATAGCCAAAAACGGCCGTATTGATTACTTAGTCACGAGTTTCGCACCAATAAAAAAACGCTCTATTTTTAAGTTTAATTCAGCATAATATATAAATAGACAAAATCTTATAAATAAAAAGCAACTTATTGTAATTTAAACAAATTTATACGTTTTAGTAACTTGCAAATTAACCATTGCTTTTAAGCCATTTCTGGAATTTTATATGCCTGTGCGAAACTCGTGTAAAATTTTAAGTTGGTTGCAAAAAGTTGAAAATGAGTGGGATAGGATAGCGAGGTTACATAAAGAGTTAACATTTTTTATGAGCGTTATTTATGTGAACACGATTTATTTATCTGTTTTAATTATGTAAATGAATGCTAATAGCAATTCAGGAGATTTACTATGCGCTATAATAATGAAAAAATATCTCTTACTCAGGATGAACAAGATAGTTTTGGTCTTGAAGAAACTATTCTGACCGTTATGAATACGGGTGCCACACTAAAAGATATTTATGAAATAAATGAGAATGTTATAGAGAATATTTATGCGCATGCTTATGAATTTTATCAACAGGGTAGGCTTGATGAAGCTGAAAAGTTTTTTAAATTTCTATGTATGTACGATTTAAAAAATGCTGATTATTTCATTGGTTTAGGTGTTGTTTATCAGCTTAAAAAGGATTATTCCAAAGCCTGTGATATTTATGCTTTATCTTATGTAATGGCAAAAAACAATCATTGCCCTGTTTTTTATTCAGGGCAATGCCATTTGCAAATGGGAGATATTGCTAAGGCACTTTATTGTTTTGATTTAGTTTGTAATGAAAGTACGGATGTTAAATTAGTAAAAAAAGCGGAAGTTTATCGAAAAGTTATTAAAGAAGCTAGATTATCAGAAACAGAAACTTCAATTTCTTAATGTTTTATATTTTTAATTAGGGGTTATTATATGGGAGAGATAGATACATTTAATATGAGAAAAAATTTTTTTAATAATGAGAATGTCAATGCTGATCGTTTTAATGAAACTGCCAGCGTTATTAAAGATAAAATTACTATTTCTTCCAAAGAAAGTATCCAATTAAATAATAAAGCTAAATTAGAATTAATTCTAACATCAGAGTTTAGCAATAAAAATGTATCTGATAATTCAATAGATATTCCGCAGATTTAGAAAGCTAAATTTTCGCTGTCAGAAAAAGGTAATTTATTATTAGTATTAGCTGAAATGCAAAAAATTAGTGTCGATCTTCAAGGCGACAAATTAAAACTCAGACACGAGTTTCGCTCCAATAAAAAATGCTCTATTTTTAAGTTTAATTCAGCATAATAAATCTTATAAATAAAAAGCAACTTATTGTAATTTAAACAAATTTATACGTTTTAGTAACTTGCAAATTAACCATTGCTTTTAAGCCATTTTTGGAATTTTATATGCCTGTGTGAAACTCGTTATTCAAATAGTTGAATGCGCATATTTCGTTAAAATACTCTAACAATCTGGTTAAAGAGTAGAGCATTATTAAACAATTATGGAAAATCTTACTGAACTTTATTGCCTGATGGATGATTTTTGTAAAGACTTCGAGCTAAAAATGCATGAAATTTTGCTGAATAACGGTAGTAAGCGTCGTAGACGGTCTACTCAATTTTCATTGGTTGAAATGATGACCTGGTTGTTTTGTTTCATCAACTCCGATTCAGCCAATTCAAGGTATTTTATCTCTATCATATCCGTTTATATCTCAGGAAGGAATTTCCTAACTTGCCATCATATTCACGCTGCGTAGGGTGTTACTTCCGCGCAGTGCCTTAGCTTTAACGGCACTGTTTGAGTCAATTAAGGGAAAGTGCACGGGTCTGTCGGTTGCCGATTCTACTCCGATAGCTGTGTGTGATATAGCTAGGCGACTTAATTTTGATTACAGCATATGTATTAAAAACAGGTCATCGATAGTGCATCCTGTTTCCATCTTTTTACGTTTAGCTTGAGACCATTTATGTTCTATAGGATTTAAATCTGGTGAATACACAGGCAAATATTCTATCTGGTGTCCTGCGTTTATAATTGCCTGTTCAATATTCTTACCTTTGTGAAAGCTAGCGTTGTCCATAAAAATAACAGAATTTTCAGGAAGTTCTGGGAGCAATATTTTTGTGATCCAAACATAAAAAACATCACGGTTAATATTGCAATCAAATAATCCGATAGCAAAAAGGGTTGTTCCCAATAAAGCGCCAATAACATTTGTTCTTCCCTTAGCACCCCAGTTTTTCAGGCCAAAACAACGGTGACCTTTTGGGGAATAGCCGTGAGTTCGTGGAGTGTCATGTGAAAAACCACTTTCATCAATAAAAACAACAGATTTATCTTTTTTTTCATACTGTTGTCTTTTTTGCTGATGTGCCAGCCTGTCGCTTTCGTTGGTTTTTGGATGGAATAGAGTTTTTTTTATAGGTTAATCCCAGCTTTTTAAGGGATTGCCAAATAGTCTTTTTACAAACACCGAATCGCTCTGCCCGTTCCTTTTGGTAAGCATCTGGATACTGTTCCACATCTTTTGCTAAAGCATTTTTATCGAGCTTCCTCTTACGTGGCGTTGAATTTTTTGGCTCTGGTCGTTTAAGCCAACGTACTAAAGACGCTTTTCCAATACGGAATTGTTTCGCAGTTTCTCGAATTGTTAAACCTTCGGCTTTCCTTACAGATATTACTTTACGTCGAAAATCAATTGTATAACTCATAACACACCTTGTAATCAAAATTAAGTCGCCTAGCTATAACTTACCGATCCGCCGGCATAAAGTCTTCGATGGGATAGCTGAACGAGGAAAAACCTCAACAGGTTGGTTCTTTGGTTTCAAACTTCATGTAATTATCAATCATTTGGGGGAAATACTCAGTTTTCGACTTACACCAGAAACACCGATGATCGGAAACCATTACCTGAGCTGATAAAATCACGAGTTTCGCACAGGCATATAAAATTCCAGAAATGGCTTAAAAGCAATGGTTAATTTGCAAGTTACTAAAACGTATAAATTTGTTTAAATTACAATAAGTTGCTTTTTATTTATAAGATTTATTACGCTGAATTAAACTTAAAAATAGAGCGTTTTTTATTAGTGCGAAACTCGTGAAAAGATCTTTCTGGTTGTTTGTATGCGGATAAAGGGTATTCTATCAGCTTCACTGAAACAGCAACTGAAAACAATGGGAATTAACCTTATAACGAATATCAAGAAGAAAATGAAGCCTGTTGAACAGACTTGTTTCGACAAAGCCATCTTGCGTCATCGTTCTGTCATTGAAACGGTATTGATGAGTTAAAATCTTTGTCAGATAGAGCATACGCGGTACCGCTCTCCTGCTAACTTTGTAGTGAATTTATTAGCCGGGCTGGTTGTGTGCATATTGTTTAATTCCATCTAAACCAAAGATACCTGTGGCAGGAACATCTCTTCAAGCATAATTGATAATGCTTATCCCGAACTCAGGTTTTTTATTTAAAAGTCCCTGAAATTAGGGGCTTAATAAGGTTATTTTTTGTGCTCAATAACTTCTGGTTGAGATTTTTGACCAATAGTTATTTTTTTGTGGTTTTTCTTTTTCCGGTATTTCGTAATACGTGTAAAAATACGCACGCCTGATTAATGAACAAATCAAGCGCGAATAATAGTTTCTATTATTTTATAGTTAAATTTAACTATATCTCCTAAAATGCGAATTTTTATTTATACTTCTTAAATGATTTGCTTGTTGATCTAACCAATGATCAAATTCTTTTTTGTATTGTTTTCCGAACTTATTTAATAATCTTGAATAGGATAAGTTATTATTTTCTAATTGAATTGGTTGTCTAAGAGCGTGTACTAATTCACGACGAACAGAGCGACGTTGTGGGGAGCTATCAAGAAATTTATGAACAAAATATGGCCAAGCATATAATCTTTCGTTTTTACCATTAGCAGAAAAGTTATCAATGTCAATAATTTGATCTAAGGTGGGTCGCTTATTAAGCGGGCAATACATCAGAGTTTGGTTTGCATATTTATTTTTTTCACCGTGGGATATATATTCAGCAAGCCCTTCAGTCCACCATGAAATTTCTTCAGAGGAAAATTCTCCACCATCACCATACTTATTATATTTACCATCAAGATAATGAACAATTTCATGTCCAAAATTATGAACATCATTTCCTTTCATGTAAACAAAGATGCGAGGCTGATTATTAGGATTTTTAGGATTTCCTTCAATATAAATACCTCCATTGTTAGTATCTATACGAAAAGGATAATTACCATAACGGTTATAAAGTTCTTTGTTCTTCATTACAATAATTTCTAATGGTTTGGAGTGATCGTCTTTTACTTTATTTTCTCCAAACGTATTATAAAAATTATGTAAAACTTTATCGGCTATAATATTAAGTTTATTTCTTTCTTCGCTATTAAAATTATCAGAAGATATTACTTTATATCCATTGTTAAGTTTAAAACTATGAGGAATAAACTCTTCTTCTTTAATTTGTTTAATAAAGCCATAAAAGTTTTTTCCGTTATTTTTTTCAATATTTCTTCCAGTATCTTCTAAGTATTTAGCGATAACTACATTAATCTCTTCACGTAAATCACTTTTAGCAGGGAGATTTTTATAGTTTTTTAGTATAAATTCCAATTTGGAATCTATATCATCGCGTGTTAGAGTCCAAGTACTAGGATTATTATTTTTTTCAATATTTATAATATGAGCTAATGCATCCATACTACAACGTAAATGATAAAGTGGAAATTTATCTTTTTTTTCATCAATAATTTCTAAAGATTGGCTAATGGTATTGAATAAGGTGACTTCTGTTACTTCTTTATTTTTAGATAAGAGTTGGCTTTCTGGTGTTCCTGGTCTTATGTAACAAAGTAAATTTATAATTTTCCCCAAATTTACTGAAAAAGTGTAGTTTTTTAATAGATTTTCTTGATTTGAAACATGATATTTTAATATGGTATGAATATTAGAATAATTTGTGGTTAAATTATTTCCTTGTATGTTATTTCTAATCATTTCTGTTGTTGCTGCCACCCAAGATTCTGTTAATTTTAACAAATCCTTATTTGGTTCTGTTGATGCTTGTGGCAAAGTTTTATATGTTTGAGATAGATAGTTTCCTATTTTCTGTAATGATTTTGAAGCAATATTATTTGTTGTGCTCCAATATGGATCTGATGTATTAATTCTATGATATAGACTTTCAATATATTTTGATAATAAACTAAGGTTGATTATGTTTTTTTCTGGATTGTCAATTAGTTTATCGATTACTTTAATTGCTGTAATTAAAGTTTTTTGGCTATGTGGATAACTTGTTTTTAAAAATAATTCTCTTTCATCATAAAGATCTTCCATTAACCTCTTTTCCATAGAGGTGAGCTCTATATCAGATGGAATATGAGTTAAGTATCTTGGAGAATTTTTTTGTTCATGGTTTTCAACAGCATTTAAATTTTTTCCTTCCGTAGATAATTTTTCCAAAAGATTGGTACTTTTGAGGTTATGTGTATCATCGAAATAAACATTAGATTTATAATTAACATTGTTTAAGTTTATTGACATAGTAGGTTAATTCCATTTACGTTTAAAATCTAAATAAAATAACAAACCTGATCATGCGTAATTAATTCACTAGACATTTTCGAAAGATACTTTACTTATTCTTTAATTTTTAGTCAATAAATAAAAAATTATTATTTTCATTAAGTTATATTTTAAATTTTAATCTCCATACTCTTTGTTCTTTAACACAAGTTTAGCACCAATAAAAAACGCTCTATTTTTAAGTTTAATTCAGCATAATATATAAATAAACAAAATTTTACAAATTAAAAACAACTTGTTGTAATTTAAACAAATTTATACGTTTTAGTAACTTGCAAATTAACCATTACTTTTAAGCCATTTCTGGAATTTTATATGCCTGTGCGAAACTCGTGCCTGTAATTCATCCTAAGCAGTTTTCTCGAAAAACGTATGGATTAAAGTACAGAAAAAATTTTATCGTTGCTCACAATGCGTTATAGGAACTTTTGATTTTAGCAAAAAAACACCCCGTGAGGTTAACGAGGTGTTTTGATGGCATGAAGGATTACTGCTATGTAATGAAAAGATTGCCCATTCAATATAGCCTATTTGTTTGTTATGATGCAATTTGTTATGTAAACAGTGAAAATATTAGATGAGTAAAAAATTTACTCCAAATTAAAAGCGAATATTACAAGATGAATAAAAAATTCACCCTAACTTCCCACGATAGTATATTCAAGCAATTTTTAAGTGAAAAAGAGACCGCCAAAGACTTCTTTGATGTCTGGCTACCTAAGGAGATTAAATCACTATGTGATTTAAACAGCCTCAAAGTGGAATCTGGCTCATTTATCGATAGTGAGATGAAAAATTACCAGAGCGATATTCTCTATTCAGTTAATACCCAACAGGGGCAAGGCTATATCTACCTACTGAATAGAGCACCAGTCCACCCCTGATAAACTCATGGCATGGCGACTCATGCGTTATAGCATGGCAGCCATGCAGAAGCATTTAGAGGCCGGTCACAAAGAGTTGCCGCTGGTTTTTCCCACCCTGTTTTATTGCGGTGAACAAAGCCCTCACCCCTATAGTACTCATTGGCTTGACTGTTTTGAAGATAGAAAACTAGCAGAGCGTATCTACACCAATCCCTTTAAGTTAGCAGATGTTACTACCCTTGACGATGGTGAGATTATGCAACATAAGCGAATGGCTTTATTGGAATTATTACAAAAACACATTCGAAGACGGGATATGACCGAGCTACTGGATAGTATTGTTAAATTGTTGTCATATAATTATTATACCGATAATCAGGTTATCACCCTGTTAACTATCTCATTCAGGGAGGAAACGCACAAAAACCTATGGAATTTATTACTGACACGAGTTTCGCACAGGCATATAAAATTCCAGAAATGGCTTAAAAGTAATGGTTAATTTGCAAGTTACTAAAACGTATAAATTTATTTAAATTACAATAAGTTGTTTTTAATTTGTAAAATTTTGTTTATTTATATATTATGCTTAATTAAACTTAAAAATAGAGCGTTTTTTTATTGGTGCGAAACTCGTGACTGAGATAGCCAAACAATCAGAGAAACACGAAGGAGCACTTATGACTATTGCTCAACAAATTGAAGAGATCGGAATCCAAAAAGGTATACAACAAGGTAAAGCAGAAGGCCGTCAGGAAGGAAAACTTGAAGCTCAGCTTGAGATAGCAAAGCAAATGCTAATAACAGGTATGGATCGGCAATCTGTGATAAAATTTACGGGTTTGACTGATGCCGAAATGATTAACATGTTTAAAGATAAAGATGACGGAACGCAAGAAATTAACCCTCAATCGCCCAAGAAAGGCTTCACAGGAAGAGCATACCCCAAAGTAACCCAGTTTACCGTAAAAGGTCTGGGTGAATGCTGCATCTAAAAAATAGGTAAAAAAACCGAAACCAAAAAAGGTAGCAAAACCGCAGCCCAAGAAACCTGTTCACGAGTTTCGCACAGACATATAAAATTCCAGAAATGGCTTAAAAGCAATGGTTTATTTGCAAGTTACTAAAACGTATAAATTTATTAAAATTACAATAAGTTGCTTTTAATTTATAAGATTTTGTCTATTTATATATTATGCTGAATTAAACTTAAAAATAGAGCGTTATTTTATTGGTGCGAAACTCGTGACGTGATTAAAAAATTTCACTTTTTTTCAAATTTGCACCCGAAAATCGTTATTTTGAAATTCTGCTATACTCAATAATTAGATTTTTCTATCCATCTACGCCAGATAATGAATATCTGGCGTTTTTTTTTTGAGTTTTAATTCTAGAAGGGGATGTCATCATCAAAATCAGGAATTAATGACTCATTACTTTGATTAGATTGAGGTGTATTACGTATTGAATGTTTTGGCTGAATCATCCACATTCTTTTTAATATCTTTTGTTTTAAAATTAATTTTTTTAGCCATTTAAAACTCCAAAATCTCATCGACTAAACTAGAAGCGTGTTGCTTAATAGTGAAATAAGGGTATTCGGTGATTGAAGTAAATTTTAGGCTGTTCTGAGATGGAAATTCCAAAGACCGGCACTAAGGAGTAAAAAGGTATCATCAATAAAGGGTCTACGATTCCGTAAAATTTGGGTCATACAACCGAGGCGCTTGATACCCGCGATGGCGTGTTCAACCGTAATACGGATGCCCGAGATTATTTTATTTTCTTGTTTTTGTTCAGGCGATAAAGGTCTTTTTCGAGTTCCTTTTTTTGGGATTTGTGTATTAGGATGCTGTTTATCTATACCTTGAAAACCGGTATCGGCCCAGATGGTTACCTCAGGGGGAATATGGCGAATTATATCGACTTTATCGAGTAAGCGTTTATCGTGACGGCGCCCATTTTTGATCATGGGGATAAATCCAATTTTCCTCGTTTCGTCAGTCATAATAAGCCCTTTTCGAGTGGTCTGTCTTTTCTTTCCCGAATACATTTTTTTTCGCCGACGCAGATTCTTAGGCTTTTGGACAGGTCGCTCTGTCCCATCAATAAAGACGTCTTTAACTCCAGGAAAGGCGCGAAAAAATTCCTCAGCAGAGCGAATTTGACGAGCGGGCAAAACACATTCTCGCCCCAAGGTCATCTCTAAAACCGGCAATAATATTTTTACCCAGCGACATACCCGTGTTCTATCTAAACCAAAAAGAAGTCCTTGCAAATCATAGGTCGGATAACATTTTAAATACAATAAAATAAAAAGCAGTTTATCTAATGGGGTTGGGATAAATCCTTTCTGCCCTGCACCCATCTGCCGCTCGTGATCTTTTCGATTCTTTTTCCGATAAATCAAATAACAAGCTGAAAATTCAGCGGCTAAATTTTTCAATTCTTCGACTGATAATCCAATGATTGCTTTACATAAACGATTATCTCGTAACAACCGCTCTTTGTTGATCATTTCAAACCGTTATTTTCTAAGTTAAACCTCTTTTTATTGTCTATAGCGTGACAAAAAATGCAAGTCTCTATTCAGCAACTATTTTTAGATATTTCTTTACTTGAAATTCCATCTGGATCGGATTCAAAAACAACATTTCCAGAAGCAGCAGTTTCGGCATAAATGACACGTTGAGAAACCACTGAGCAAAAAACCTTTGTTTCATATTGCGATAAAGCTTCAGTGACATCTCCCCCAATCGCTGTATTTTTTATTTTACGATTAACAACAAAGGTATATTTAAGTTTATCTTTAAAAATAATAGCTTCTTTAATTAAATCAATAACCTCTTGTGCTGCCCAAATATCGTATGGACTAGGCTGAACAGGAATCAAAACTAAATCAGAGGCTAATATTGCAGAACGCGCTAAATTAGTGCACCTGGGAGGGCAATCAATTAAAATAAAATTATAATCTTTGATTAAAGATTTAATTTCTTTATGAAGAGTAGGTTTGGGTAAACCAACAACCGTGAATATAGCTAGGCGACTTAATTTTGATTACAAGGTGTGTTATGAGTTATACAATTGATTTTCGACGTAAAGTAATATCTGTAAGGAAAGCCGAAGGTTTAACAATTCGAGAAACTGCGAAACAATTCCGTATTGGAAAAGCGTCTTTAGTACGTTGGCTTAAACGACCAGAGCCAAAAAATTCAACGCCACGTAAGAGGAAGCTCGATAAAAATGCTTTAGTAAAAGATGTGGAACAGTATCCAGATGCTTACCAAAAGGAACGGGCAGAGCGATTCGGTGTTTGTAAAAAGACTATTTGGCAATCCCTTAAAAAGCTGGGATTAACCTATAAAAAAAACTCTATTCCATCCAAAAACCAACGAAAGCGACAGGCTGGCACATCAGCAAAAAAGACAACAGTATGAAAAAAAAGATAAATCTGTTGTTTTTATTGATGAAAGTGGTTTTTCACATGACACTCCACGAACTCACGGCTATTCCCCAAAAGGTCACCGTTGTTTTGGCCTGAAAAACTGGGGTGCTAAGGGAAGAACAAATGTTATTGGCGCTTTATTGGGAACAACCCTTTTTGCTATCGGATTATTTGATTGCAATATTAATCGTGATGTTTTTTATGTTTGGATCACAAAAATATTGCTCCCAGAACTTCCTGAAAATTCTGTTATTTTTATGGACAACGCTAGCTTTCACAAAGGTAAGAATATTGAACAGGCAATTATAAACGCAGGACACCAGATAGAATATTTGCCTGTGTATTCACCAGATTTAAATCCTATAGAACATAAATGGTCTCAAGCTAAACGTAAAAAGATGGAAACAGGATGCACTATCGATGACCTGTTTTTAATACATATGCTGTAATCAAAATTAAGTCGCCTAGCTATAGCGGTTCTTCATTTCTGGCTGATGCCCAATCTAAAGCACTACCTTGAGGGTCAGCATCAATTAGAAGTATTTTGTTTCTATCAATAGCTAACTTAGCAGCTATGTTGATACTTAGGGTTGTTTTACCAACTCTCCCTTTTTGGTTTAACATTGATACAATAAATCGTATTTATCCATTTCTGTAAATAAACATTTACTAATTATAGTATTAACTTAATTACAATAATTAAATATCAGTACACGAGTTTCGCACCAATAAAAAACGCTCTATTTTTAAGTTTAATTCAGCATAATATATAAATAGACAAAATCTTATAAATTAAAATCAACTTATTGTAATTTAAACAAATTTATACGTTTTAGTAACTTGCAAATAAACCATTGCTTTTAAGCCATTTCTGGAATTTTATATGCCAGTGCGAAACTCGTGATAATGTTCATTACCTGAATATTGATAATGGACCATCTCTATTTTTTTACTATGCGTTTTGGCAATCAATGTATCATCGGCAATTAGTACGCAAGGGCTTTTTTTGTCTATAGAAGGTTGAACTAATCGCCATAGGTCTTTAGGTCGAAAACATCTACTTTTTAGCCATCGGCTAACAGTGTCATGAGATAAAGGCGATGGGCTTACTTCTGATAACGCCAAACCAGAGTATCTTATACTGCTTACTTGTAAGAATGTTTTATAGATATTTTTAATGCATGGATAACCGGACAAAATATGAACGTCCTAATTTTTTCTTGTTTTGAACTTTCATACTTCTTTTTCGGAGCTTGCGAAACTCGTGTCAGAATTGAACTGTTTAATGTTAAATTAAAGGCTAAGACTGAAAATGCTAATCAATTATCTAATGAAATAGATCAGTTGAATCATGAACATCAACAACAATTAGCGCTTTTAAGTAGCATCAAAATCAAGCTTGAAGGACTACAATTGAGTAAGAATGAGCTTGAAAAAGAACTTAGTACTAACCTGAGTTCGGGATAAGCGATAGTTGCGAGAAAATAAAAATAGCCGATTTATCAAAAAATATTTTAAAATCAATAAGATAAAAAAGCAGGAAAATTCTTAGTGATAGCAGGTTAAAAAAGAAGCTATTTTTCTCTACTAAAATCATGAAAAAAACCAAAATTAATACTGTTTTATGTAATTATTTTAAATTAACTATGTTGAATATGTGATAAAAAATTAGGATCCTTATCCCGAACTCAGGTTATTTTTAACCTGAGTTCGGGATAAGCGGTAGTTATGAGAAAATAAAAATAGCTCATTTATCAATAAAAACCTTTTAAAATCAATGAAATGATAAAAAAAGTAAAGATTTTTAGTAATGGTAGGTTAAAAAATAACCTACTCTCTCTTCTAAAATCATGAAAAAAATCAAAATCAAGCACATATTTTATGTAATACTTTTTAAGTAACTATTTGAATATATAATAAAAAAATTAAATTCCTTATCCCGAACTCAGGTTAGTGCTAAAAAAAATGATCAGAAAATAACAAACAGATAGATTATAAAAATTTAAAAAGAAAGCTTAGCTGATAGAGATTTAGCATTAGAAAACCAGTTAGCAGAAGAAATTGATGCTCTTGCTGAATTTATTCAACAAAAAAACTGACTTAGTCGAATTAAACAACACATATGTGATGTATGCAAATGAGTGTGAGACTGCTATGAAAGACATAGCTCAATGTACGGGATGCGCTTAATAAATTGAGTCAATTCAAAGCAGCAGACAGAATAGAATGTGATAAACCTATTGAACAACATATTAAAGAAACTCTCTTAAATACAGATGAATTGTTAAAAATTTTATCAATACTAATTATTAATATAAGTAATTGTGCAGTTGATAAATTAAAGGATGATCTTGAGATTAATCGTAAACGGGCCATGGCTAATCAAAACGAACTG
This sequence comes from Candidatus Arsenophonus triatominarum, assembly GCF_001640365.1. GTDB lineage: Bacteria > Pseudomonadota > Gammaproteobacteria > Enterobacterales > Enterobacteriaceae > Arsenophonus > Arsenophonus triatominarum. The sequence goes on from NZ_LWMI01000005.1 coordinate 60,673, forward strand.
AAACGCCAATTTGAAGAATTTGACCAGCAGGTACGTAAAGCCGAACAAACGCAAAAAATAGCTAAATGTGTGTAGGAGGCAAATCCTTGATGGTTTGGTTATGGCTCTTGGGGCAGTCAGTGCGCGTTATTTGGCGGCGCGCTGGAATTGCTTTGATGGGCGTTGGTGTAGCGTTATTAGCGGCAGATTTTATCGCTGAAAAAGCGACCGGTCGATCATTAACCGATAGGAGCATGTTTTTATGCCATTAATAGAGATGTTAGATAAAGTTGTTGATGCGATATTGGAATATACACCACTGGGTGGTTTGTTAAAAGTGATCGATAAGGCAGCCGGAACTGATATATGTGGGATAACAAAGGGCGTTGTAACGGCGGTGGTCGCGGGGTTGCTGCCGTTATTGCTTTAGCTTATGTGGCGAAATCGGCGGGAAAGTTTCTTACACGAGTTTCGCACCAATAAAAAAACGCTCTATTTTTAAGTTTAATTCAGCATAATATATAAATAGACAAAATCTTATAAATTAAAAGCAACTTATTGTAATTTAAACAAATTTATACGTTTTAGTAACTTGCAAATTAACCATTGCTTTTAAGCCATTTCTGGAATTTTATATGCCTGTGCGAAACTCGTGTATGCAAAAAGATATCAATATAATAGATAATGTTTTATTAAAAAAAGAGATATTGGCTGAACATAATAAAGCATGTTCAATTGCTGAAAAATCAAGATGGTCGCCTATGGCGACGACTTGTCATTGCTTGTTAGTACTATCAGTGGTTGCCATAATTTTCGTGATCAGAGTAATTTTTCAGGCAGCGATTTATATAATAATTTAGAATGTGAAAAAATAAAAAGTAATCTAAATAAATCTACACCGATTGTTTTGTATAAAGGAATGGTAGATTACATAAAAATAAATCAATATAAAAATGGTATCTTCCTCTATCTATTAGCCGGGAGTTATACTTATTACGATGCAAATCGTATAAATACTTTTTATGCCAGAAAAGTTCATCATGATTTATTGACTGAAAATTTAGCTTTGTTAACTACAGCCGAATATAACTCTTTTTGGCGTATTTTGAAAAATTTTATGCAGCAAGAAAATCAAAGAAAGATGGTCTGTAGCCAAATTGAACGGATTGGAGCTCCTGATTATCAACCAATTTATATGTTAAGAAATAAAGTTACTACAATATCACGATATAATATTGATTATGTTTTATTTAAAAAAAGTTTAAATAACTACTTGAATTGTTGATATCAATTGTTATCAACTATTATTTTTAATAAAAAATAAATTGTTTATCATAAGTTAGTCTTTTATTTTCTTTAAATGTTATATTTCAGTATTTATTAATTTTCTCATCATGATTATGATTAACATTTTAGTTAATATACCATTATGCTAAATGTCTCATTTGATGGTGAATATTGTGCATTGTATAAATTATAATATTGGACAAATGATAAGAAAAAAAAGACAAAAATTGCAAATTTCGGCAGCAGATCTGTCAGCATTATTAGGTATAAGCCAACAACATCTCTCTCGTTATGAGAGAGGTGAAGTTAAGATTAATGTTGAATGGTTGATCAAAGTTTCAAAGGTACTCGATATCTCTATAGAAAGCTATTTTGTTAATTCCAGAATTAATTTCTGGGAGGACTATTATAGTATGGGAAATTGTTTAATGGTAACTAAAAATAAGCGTTAGTGTGTATCTAATTTATTTTAAACTGTATATTAAGACTAGGAATTGCAATAATAATGATCAAATTACAAATAGAATCCTCTTCGTCCCTATAGAAAAATAAACTGCATATTTATTTTTCTTTTTAATAACCAATAAATAGTTATTGCCCCCATTTTTTCGATAGGAATTGGTTTTTTTTAGCTAAATTTATACTAGTGCATCATACTATGTTTTACTTAATTGAATTGTATCAATCGTTTATATTTTTCACATAATTATTTACTATAATAAAAAATAAATTTTTTATGCTGTTATTGGCGTTGTTATCAATTATAAAAAAATAAGTGTTGATGTTCTTTTACAATTGTTTGCAGAATATTTTAGTGGCAATTTGACAGGGGTCTCGCCAGCTGGGATAAAATTAGCATTAGAAGCGTTATTGGCTAAGGATATACCTAGTGACGAACAAAGTTTTGCCGAACAGATAATAGCCATTTTTTCATTAAATAGATATTCATTTCCAGTTATTGGATAACTATTTCTCCTATATATAATCGCCTTAACTCAAGATTATGTTATTAGCTGATGTAGATGCAGCTGATAATAAATTCGTTTTTCTGTAAAATTTAGTAGTATTGAATTCTATTATCAATAATGATGATAGCAGAATAATTACTGTTAAAAAGCATTAAAGTTGTTTCGTGTTAAAACAAGTTTTCGCTAGTCTATTTTAGGCGTTGGTATTGAAAGTTTTACTATTTATCGTTGAATGTTGCAATTTAGCGCTAAAATTTTCACTATGTTAGCAATAGGGTGAATATCTTGGAAAATGCTAATGGCAATTTTTCATTTATTTTTTTAAAATGTATGTTTATTTTTTTAATTAAATTTTAATTTAAAAATAAACATTAAAATAACAAAATAAACTTGGAAATATTTTAATGTATTAATAAAAAAACATTATTTTTAATGTCAAATTAAAAAATATCAAAATTATTTTTAATAAGTAACAAAATAAAAAAATGACTTTATTAAATTTTTTATTAATGTGTTTTGTAGGATATTTATTTTGAGGATATAAATGACTAACATAGAATTTAAAAGTAGTCGTTGGACTAGAGCTGATACTCTTAAAGTTTGTATTGATGATCCAACCACGACTCAACCCCTTATTGATTATAATTTTCCTGTTATGGATGAAACGTTGTTTATCTGGGATACCATGCCGCTAATGAATTTCGATGGAACGATTGTTTCGGTTAATGGATGGTCAATCATTTTTACGTTAACGGCTGAAAGACGTCCAGATTTATCCAAATATAAAGATGGTCGATACTATATAACAAGTGATTGTCATGGCCGTTCTCGTATCTGTTACTGGTATTCAAGAAATGGCCAAAGTTGGGAATTCGGTGGTCGAGTGATGCAAGAAGGGGTTTTACCTACCAGCAGAGAATGGGCTGGCACACCGATCCTGATCAATGAATGATAAAGGTGAAATAGAGTTATATTATTCCTGTGTCACACCAAGCGCGTGTATGGCTAAAATTTGTGGTCGTGTTGTTACATCAAACACTGAAGCTAGAATGGTAGTGTCAACGATCACGAGGGTGTTCATAATTCTGTGTCAGGGGATTTTATATTTTGATTATACCATCTAGGCGCCCTTAAAAATAGATGGACAATTGAGCAATGGTTAACGCCCAGTTACTAATCGGCATAGTTCATTTGTTGGATACCTGATTGATGCCAATATAGAGTAATTTTAATAAGCTGTTTTCATTAGGAAAAGCCCCTTTGGTTTTAGTTAATATCCTAAACTGCCGATGAACCGCCTCTACTGCATTGGTCGTATAAATGGGTTTTCTAATGGCTTTAGGGTATCGAAAATAAGCACTGAGCAACTCCCATTTACTTCGCCAGGATTCTAGCACTATCGGGTATTTTTCACCCCATTTCGTTTCCAGTTCATCAAGGGCAAGCTCAGCAGCCGCTTTAATATCTGCACGATAAACCAGCTTAAACACGAGTTTCGCACCAATAAAAAAACGCTCTATTTTTAAGTTTAATTCAGCATAATATATAAATAGACAAAATCTTATAAATTAACCTGAGTTCGGGATAAGCATTATCAATTATGCTTGAAGATATAGCTAGGCGACTTAATTTTGATTACAGCATATGTATTAAAAACAGGTCATCGATAGTGCATCCTGTTTCCATCTTTTTACGTTTAGCTTGAGACCATTTATGTTCTATAGGATTTAAATCTGGTGAATACACAGGCAAATATTCTATCTGGTGTCCTGCGTTTATAATTGCCTGTTCAATATTCTTACCTTTGTGAAAGCTAGCGTTGTCCATAAAAATAACAGAATTTTCAGGAAGTTCTGGGAGCAATATTTTTGTGATCCAAACATAAAAAACATCACGGTTAATATTGCAATCAAATAATCCGATAGCAAAAAGGGTTGTTCCCAATAAAGCGCCAATAACATTTGTTCTTCCCTTAGCACCCCAGTTTTTCAGGCCAAAACAACGGTGACCTTTTGGGGAATAGCCGTGAGTTCGTGGAGTGTCATGTGAAAAACCACTTTCATCAATAAAAACAACAGATTTATCTTTTTTTTCATACTGTTGTCTTTTTTGCTGATGTGCCAGCCTGTCGCTTTCGTTGGTTTTTGGATGGAATAGAGTTTTTTTTATAGGTTAATCCCAGCTTTTTAAGGGATTGCCAAATAGTCTTTTTACAAACACCGAATCGCTCTGCCCGTTCCTTTTGGTAAGCATCTGGATACTGTTCCACATCTTTTGATAAAGCATTTTTATCGAGCTTCCTCTTACGTGGCGTTGAATTTTTTGGCTCTGGTCGTTTAAGCCAACGTACTAAAGACGCTTTTCCAATACGGAATTGTTTCGCAGTTTCTCGAATTGTTAAACCTTCGGCTTTCCTTACAGATATTACTTTACGTCGAAAATCAATTGCATAACTCATAACACACCTTGTAATCAAAATTAAGTCGCCTAGCTATAATAGGTGATATCCATCGTCAATTGGGAAATAGACCTGTTTTATTTTGGAACTGGTTGATGGCTCTTTATGCTGAGCTTTAATGGTTAACAAGTTAGTTCTAAGGGTATTATAGTCTTGGCCTACTATGGATAAGAGCGATTTTGCTAAATCCGTTTCGTTTTCAATATAATCAAGTAGAGATGCTCCATCAGCTAGTTTAATACGAACAAAATTCTCAATAACCATTTCTGCGGTATTACCGACTGAATCGATGGTTTCACATCATCTTACATTACCTGAGTGTAGAAAACCGTCATTCTGTCTGTCTTCTTGGTATAGGATTGGCGTTACAAAAGTTTGTTTTTTTTACCGATGCCGGTAGCAGTATGGGTAAATGTACTGGGGTGAGAGGTTAATGCACGATTATTTATTTTGGCTGCTCGTTCAGGTAACCAATTTGCTAAACGAAAAATTCGGTCACATTCTAATCGTTTTGTTTTTCGATTAAAGCTACTCTAACTGACTGGAAAATGAAATTCAATAATCCATTGTATTTTTTTATTTAATTAATTTGGACGAAATGTCAAAAATGAGATAAGATGACGGCTGCACATCACAGTGATAAAATATAGATAGAAACTGCCACACAGCCAGCTTAGTAAGATAAAATCGAGCAGTCTTGCCATTAGTGATGATAGCGGTAAACGATATTTATAATAAGTAAGGTTTAATCCTGATATTAATAAATAAATTTTATTGGAAAAATTATTGTAGAAACTCAAACTTATCTCAGCCAATAGACAAGTCACTGATGTTTTGAAATAGCGTTAAAATGAAATAATAATTCTGTTGCTAATTAAGGATTTAAAATTATGCTATATATTTCAAACAGTCACCCAAATCCCAATCCAACGGGTCATTGGGGTGATATTTCTACTGCTGGTCACAGCTTATCAGCTGAGTTTAGCAAGCCACCTCCGCCAGAAAAGTTCGGTTTTTGTTCCTGGATGCGTAATTTTTTCAATTATTTAACTGGCACTTTCGGTGAGAAATTAAGTTGCTCAAAACTAAATTCTGCCTTAAATGATATCTTCAACCCAACAAATGGCTGGCAAGCAAAAACTCATTTTGAATTCGGCGGAACAAATCAAGTTGGCTACCGCAGCAAGCAAAAGGATGGTATAACTTATATTGTCTCTTCTGCTTGCCATGATTTAACTAACCCTAATCTAATGCAGGATCTATTATCCGGTGGCCGTACTGCTGCACAGACGCTGAGTGAAATTAAAAAAGCCTATCCCCACGAGCAAGTCAAAGTCTTAGTACCGATCGCCCAAAGCAATAAATTCTGCGGTAGTACTCGAGGCCATTTTGTCTTACTAGAAGTCGATATGCATGCAGGTAAAATTCAATCGGCTAAAATCCATGATTCAAAAGGCCCATTGCTTGATACTTTTTATAATGGCGCAGGACATTTAACCAAACAGCTATTGGCAGAAAAGGAGCTTGATTTAGACAAAGATTTTGCCGTCACTAGCGAGCATCTTGGACATCAAGCCCTGCTTAATGGTAACGATTGTGGACGTTTTACCGCTTATTATGCCGACAAAATTATCGATGATAATTTATTGAACGCTAATGCTAAAGACGTCCACTCTTTTTTTGCTCGTTATCAAAAGTTGGCCTAAAAATTAACTGGTTTTGTCGCATTAATAGAAATTAATTTTGCTCAACAATAAAATAAACTTCTTGGCTAGTTAGAAATAAAAAATGTAATAATGATTAATGCGACAAACCAATAAATCTTAATAACAGAGAAATAGCCTTTAGGTTGCTAAACACTTTATAAACCAAATAAAACCAATTTGATTTAGCCATATGTCGCAATTAAATAATATTGTTAATAAAATAAGGAACAAATAAAGCCGTTCAAATTCGGTGTAGCTTTTATCCAGCTAAAAAATAATTTTGTCGCTGTTAAAAAATAGAAAACGGTATGTCAATAATGATTAGAAAGATGGAGAAAAACGACCGTACGGTTTGGGCAGCTATGCGTCTGCAACTATGGGACCAACACATGCCCGTGATGCCCATCTTAGTGACATAGATAAAATGCTAAATAGCAAGCAAAATGCAGGATATATCGCTATGCTAAACCGTCAGGCAGTCGGTTTTGCCGAAATTTGCCTACGGGAATATGCCAACGGCTGCACCAAACAACCGGTTCCCTTTTTGGAAGGTATCTGGGTTAAGCCTGAATACCGTCAATAAGGTATTGGTCAGGCGTTGATCAATAAAATAACCACCGTTCTGATTGCAAAGGGGTTTGATGAACTCTGTTCCGATGCCGAAATTGACAATAAACTGTCACATGAAGCCCATCAAAATTGGAGCTTTGATGAAACAGAACGCGTTATTTGTTTTCGCAAAGAGCTTATCTGATAGCTATACTCACTGCTATGACGCAAGCAACCAAATAACAGTTACATCTGTTTTCTCCACTCCATTCGCAATTTAGTCAATAAATTTGCCATAGAACCTTTATGGGGCTAATTTTGTGAGCACTATTTTTTCATCGCCGTGACTTCTGGTTATTGCTTATCCATAGTATAGTGAAGAAAATTTTTCATAAGTGGGTAGATTTTGCTAACAAGCGGACAATCTATTTTAAAACAAACCCTTTACACAGCAAATTGTTCGGGTTTAATTAAAATAGCATTCAGCAAGCAAGCCTTACCGGCAATATTACAACTCAAAGAGTTAAAAAATAAAAACTATGACTAATTCGCAAAACTTCGCCTCCCATACCCCAATGATGCAGCAATATTTACGCCTTAAGGCACAACATGCTGATATTTTGTTATTTTATCGGATGGGTGATTTTTATGAATTATTCTTTGATGATGCCAAAAAAGCAGCCCAATTACTTGATATTTCATTAACTAAGCGTGGGCAATCGGCAGGGCAACCCATTCCGATGGCTGGCGTACCTCATCATGCCGTAGAGAGTTATTTAGCCAAATTAGTTCAGTTAGGCGAGTCGGTTGCTATCTGTGAACAAATCGGTGATCCCGCCACCAGCAAAGGCCCCGTCGAACGTAAAGTTGTTCGCATCGTAACGCCAGGAACCGTTACTGATGAAGCATTACTACAAGAACGTCAGGACAATCTATTAGCCGCGATTTGGCAAGAAGATAATCTTTATGGCTATGCCACTTTAGATATCACTTCCGGCCGTTTTATTATCAGTGAAATGGCTGATATCAACACCATCAGCGCTGAATTACAACGTACCCGACCGGCAGAACTGCTCTATCCAGAGAATTTTGTCGATGTTGCACTATTTGAAAATAATAAAGGGCTACGTCGTCGCCCATTATGGGAGTTCGAATTAGACACCGCTAGACAACAATTGAATCTACAATTTGGTACCCAGAATCTGATGGGGTTTGGAGTTGAAAAAGCGACATTAGCATTACGCGCAGCGGGTTGCTTACTGCAATATGTTAAAGATACCCAACGTACAGCATTGCCCCATATCCATAGTATTACCATGGAGCAGCAAAAAGAGACCATTATCCTTGATGCCGCTACGCGTCGTAATCTTGAATTAACACAAAATTTATCAGGTGGTAGCGAGAATACGGTAGCTGCGATACTGGATCAGTGCGTAACGCCGATGGGTAGCCGGATGCTAAAACGTTGGCTACATAGTCCGTTGCGCAATCTAAATAAATTATTCAATCGCCAACAAGCGATAGCAGGACTCCAATCTTATCATTTCGAATTACAACCTTTTCTACGCCAAATTGGTGACTTAGAACGGATACTTGCTCGTTTAGCACTCCGTTCAGCCCGGCCTCGGGATCTGGTTCGCATGCGTCATGCTTTCCAACAATTTGCCGATATTCACGCGATATTAGATAAGATTGAATTTCCCTATTTGAAAAACTTGCAGTCACGCATTAGCTCCTTTGAATCGCTGCAAACACTATTGGAAGAAGCCATTGTTGACACACCGCCGGTGTTAATACGAGATGGAGGAGTGATCGCAACCGGATATCATAGCGAACTTGATGAATGGCGTACACTGGCCGATGGTGCCAGTAATTACTTGGAAAAACTTGAATTGCGGGAAAAAGAGAAATTAGGCATTGATAGCCTAAAAGTCGGCTTTAATGCGGTGCATGGCTATTACCTGCAAGTCAGTCGTGGACAAAGTCATCTGGTACCTATCCATTATGTTCGTCGCCAAACCCTAAAAAATGCCGAGCGATATATTATCCCTGAGTTGAAAGAATATGAAGACAAGGTGCTAACTTCTAAAAGTAAAGCATTAGCAATTGAGAAAAAGCTTTATGAAGAACTGTTTGATCTGTTATTACCCCATTTGTCAGCATTGCAAACTAGCGCCGAAGCGTTAGCAGAATTAGATGTACTCAATAATTTGGCAGAGCGCGCCGAGACTTTGGACTATCGCTGCCCAATATTAAATGAGAAACCTGGCATAGAAATTGTTGCTGGACGCCATCCAGTCGTTGAGCAGGTACTTAGTGAGCCATTTATTTCTAATCCACTGGACCTGTCGCCACAACGCCGGTTGTTAATTATTACTGGCCCCAATATGGGCGGTAAAAGTACTTATATGCGTCAAGCAGCCCTAATTACACTGCTTGCTTATATAGGTAGTTTTGTGCCAGCCGAAAAAGCGATTATTGGCCCGATTGATCGGATCTTCACTCGGGTTGGTGCGTCGGATGATCTTGCTGCCGGTCGATCAACTTTTATGGTGGAAATGATAGAAACCGCTAATATCCTCCATAATGCGACAGAACAAAGTCTGGTATTAATGGATGAAATTGGTCGCGGTACCTCAACCTATGATGGTCTTTCACTTGCCTGGGCTTGTTCGGAAAATCTGGTTAGCCAGATTAAAGCTATGACGTTATTTGCTACGCATTATTTTGAATTAACCAATTTGGCAGATAAGCAGGAAGGTGCGGTTAATATTCATCTGGATGCAATAGAGCATGACGACACGATTGCGTTTATGCATAACGTTCAAGAAGGCGCTGCCAGTAAAAGCTATGGCTTAGCGGTGGCTTCATTGGCTGGTGTCCCCGCCAAGGTTATTCAACGAGCAAAACAGAAATTAATCGAGCTAGAAACGCTCTCCACGCTGCCAGCAAATAAATCTATTGATAATTCACAACTAGCAAAAGTAGTGGAAAAGACGGTTTCACCGGCCATTGAAACTCTCGAAAAGTTAAATCCTGACACATTAACACCTCGTCAAGCACTAGAATTGATTTATCGGTTAAAAGAAATGGTGAAATAATTATGTTATATGATGCAAAATTACTTGATCCAATTCACCATTTTTTAGCCTGCAAAACACCGCAAGCGTGGATAGACAAAGCGAGTCAGCCAGAAAACTTAGCGATTATTTTATGCGATCACCTGTTGTGTGAACTAAAAGCCGCCCAAAGTGCTATGCTACTGTTGCGAAAATATGCCGTTGATGAACAGAGCAGTTATACACTCTTACAATGGTTACAACCTTTCGAAGATTTTGCTTATAAGAAAATTGGCAATATTGATACGCTAAAAGGAAAAAATCAGTTATCCAAATCGATCCGAGGAAAGAAAAACACAAGCTATAGCCAATCTCTGATTGATAAAATGGTGTTATTAATTAAAGAAGAACTCCACCATTTTTATCAAGTGCTGGAAATAATGACGGAAAGAGATATCAAATATCAAACTATCAGTGCCGGTCGTTATGCTAAAGGGTTATTTAGTCATGTTAATGTTAGCCATCATGAACTGAACACATTAATTGATAAATTGATCATTGGCGCTTATATGTAGTAGCTCAGACTTAATCTGACAGTTGCCGGTTATTTATACAGTACCTGTCAGGTTAAATTTGATTTAAATCTTTCTCTCTCCAAAGTTGTTTTCCATCGTGTAAAGTTGCCATAGGAGTTCGACCGCAACACATTTTTCCTTGATGAGTGCGTTGGTTATAGCTAGGCGACTTAATTTTGATTACAGCATATGTATTAAAAACAGGTCATCGATAGTGCATCCTGTTTCCATCTTTTTACGTTTAGCTTGAGACCATTTATGTTCTATAGGATTTAAATCTGGTGAATACACAGGCAAATATTCTATCTGGTGTCCTGCGTTTATAATTGCCTGTTCAATATTCTTACCTTTGTGAAAGCTAGCGTTGTCCATAAAAATAACAGAATTTTCAGGAAGTTCTGGGAGCAATATTTTTGTGATCCAAACATAAAAAACATCACGATTAATATTGCAATCAAATAATCCGATAGCAAAAAGGGTTGTTCCCAATAAAGCGCCAATAACATTTGTTCTTCCCTTAGCACCCCAGTTTTTCAGGCCAAAACAACGGTGACCTTTTGGGGAATAGCCGTGAGTTCGTGGAGTGTCATGTGAAAAACCACTTTCATCAATAAAAACAACAGATTTATCTTTTTTTTCATACTGTTGTCTTTTTTGCTGATGTGCCAGCCTGTCGCTTTCGTTGGTTTTTGGATGGAATAGAGTTTTTTTTATAGGTTAATCCCAGCTTTTTAAGGGATTGCCAAATAGTCTTTTTACAAACACCGAATCGCTCTGCCCGTTCCTTTTGGTAAGCATCTGGATACTGTTCCACATCTTTTGCTAAAGCATTTTTATCGAGCTTCCTCTTACGTGGCGTTGAATTTTTTGGCTCTGGTCGTTTAAGCCAACGTACTAAAGACGCTTTTCCAATACGGAATTGTTTCGCAGTTTCTCGAATTGTTAAACCTTCGGCTTTCCTTACAGATATTACTTTACGTCGAAAATCAATTGTATAACTCATAACACACCTTGTAATCAAAATTAAGTCGCCTAGCTATATGATCCCTCTTTTTTTAACAAGAGCGAGCATTTCGGAAAAGTGCGTGTTTTTTGTTTTTCCATCAGAATCTTTATCATAAATACGATAATCAATAGGAATTGATTCAACAGCTGTTAGATTATGCCAACGTAAATTAACTAAACCTATACCAGCAATAACATCATGCTCATTACCTGAATATTGATAATGGACCATTTCTATTTTTTTACTACGTGTTTTGGCAATCAATGTATCATCGGCAATTAGTACGCAAGGGCTTTTTTTGTCTATAGAAGGTTGAACTAATCGCCATAGTTCTTTAGGTCGAAAACATCTACTTTTTAGCCATCGGCTAACAGTGTCATGAGATAAAGGCGATGGGCTTACTTCTGATAACGCCAAACCAGAGTATCTTACACTGCTTACTTGTAAGAATGTTTTATAGATATTTTTAATGCATGGATAACCGGACAAAATATGAACACCGTAATTTTTTCTTGTTTTTAAATTTATACTTCTTTTTTTGAGATTGCGAAACTCGTGTTTAATTAATATGTCTATTCTAAAGCATTACTTAAAATATTTTCCAATCTATATATTTAAGCAATGCTTATTTTCGTTATTTAATTTAATAACATAACATTTTTTAATTTTTCACTGTAAATTTTCGATATTCTTGATAAGCATAATGATCTGTCATACCGCTAATATAGTCTTGTATAAGACGCGCTCGATAATAAAATTCTAATATATCTTTTTCTGTCTCATCAGTAGTGCAAATTCCTTCAATGGCTTCACCATAAGCTACACAATGTTTAGTTGATAATTTATGCAATAGACGTGTTTCGATGAAATACTTCTTGTGATACTTATCTTGATAAAGCTGAGTAAAATCAGCACGTGGCATTAATAATAATGGGCGATAAAAATTTAGTAAACCACTAATTATTCGATAACCTTGTAATTCTAATTGTTCAACTTCCGGGTGCGTAAATACATGTTTATAGGCAACGCCTTTCAATACCTCCAATAGATGATGTTCATCACTTTTATCTTCTAATAAGGCACTATTAAAACTTCCGGCATAAATTTTAGCTAAATGTTTAATAAAACGATGAGCACTATACGACGCCAATTTACTAATAATATTAACTCTAAGATACATAAAAAATTGATCTTGCTTGCTACGTCTTGTTTCATTGTGATTAATACTTTTGTAAGCTTTTTCTACTGTCTGTTCAAATAAATCACCTTTTGCTTTTTTAACTGCCTCCAACCAACCTTGCCGTAAATATTCCAACAGCTTATCAACACTAAAAATACCTTTTTCTACCGCATCATCCAAATCGGCAATACAATAAGAGATATCATCTGCCGCTTCCATAATGTAGGAAAGCGGGAAACGACAATATGGCTTCATATCCAACTGACGGTACAACTCTTTGATAAAACTATCTTCTGACCAATAATAGCCCGGTTTTTTAGTTAAATAATCAAAATCTTTAGGGATTTTATCCAGTTGATAAGCACCTTTAGTATATTTTAAGATTGAGCCAATTTGGCCATAAGTCAGGTTCAATTTTAATAATTGATGGATCATTCTAAGTCCCTGAGCATTACCTTCAAATTGACAAAGATCTTTACGTAATTGGCGACGAAGCAAATCCTTGTTAGATTCATTTGTTAGTTGTAGAAAATTAATTTGGCATTGATCTATGGCCTTTGATTTAGTAGAAATAAATTCAGCGTCAAGTAATGTTGAAAACCAGCCCTTAATGGCGGCTTCACCAAAATGACCAAAAGGTGGGTTGCCAATATCATGCATTAAACATGCCATTTCAATCAAACTTTCAAACGCATCAAGGCGCTCAGAGAGACCATAAGTTGCCAGCAATTTCTTTTTTTTCAATTGGCTTATCACAGTCTTTGCAATAAAACGGCCAATTTGCTGCACTTCTAACGAATGCGTCAGACGACTTCGAACCGCCGCATTTTGTTCTAAAGGAAAGACTTGCGTCTTCTGTTGTAATCGGCGTATTGCGGCAGAATTAATAATGCGCCCTCGATCACTTTCAAATTGACGATTAACTTGTTCCTCATTCTTTGCATCAACATTGTAATCACTATATTTACGAAGAAAATTGAGCTTTTGCCTAAAATCAATCTTGGACATTTCCCCTCCCGATGATGAAATATCCCCAGCTAATGGATCACAGTTAACTTTTTTTCTCTTTTCAATGTTACAATGGCACGGATCTGACAACATGTCTAATTAATCAACTATGAGTATGACACAATGAAAGTTGCAATAATAGGTGCAATGGAGCAAGAGGTGGCATTATTGCGCAAGCAAATCAATGCTCAGTTGACATTATCACGGGCTGGCTGCGAAATTTACTGCGGAAAATTTGATGATCTTGATATCGCATTATTAAAATCAGGCATTGGTAAAGTTTCTGCGGCAGTGGGAACAACATTACTAATAGAACATTTTTCCCCTGAATTTATTATTAACACTGGCTCCGCCGGTGGGTTAGTACCTGCTTTGCAGGTTGGTGATATCGTGGTTTCAACCGAAGTTTGCTATCATGATGTCAATATCACCGCCTTTGGCTACCAACTAGGCCAAATGGCACAATGTCCGGCCACATTTAAAGCGGATAAAAAATTACAAGAACTGGCCGAAAAGTATATTGAAAAATTAGATTTACATGCTGTTCGCGGTTTGATTTGTAGTGGTGATAGCTTTATTAATGGCGCGAAAGAGCTAACCTATATTCGCCAGACTTTTCCCACTGCCATCGCTGTTGAAATGGAAAGCGCCGCAATTGGTCATGTATGTTATCAATTTGATATCCCATTCGTTGTTGTGCGTGCAATTTCTGATGTCGCTGATAAAGAGTCTCATCTCTCTTTTGAGGAATTTTTGCCTGTCGCGGCTCGTCAATCAAGCCTATTGGTGCAAACTATGCTGGCTAATTTAGCTAACTCAAGCCAAAACCGTAAATGAGCTATTAACAACCACTTCGGCTAGATCCCCATACTAAGGGTTATTAATTACCCTTAGTAAGTTAAGCGATTAAATACTAAATGAAGAACCGCAACCACAAGTTGCTTTCGCATTTGGATTGGTTACAACAAACCTTGCCCCTTCTAATCCTTCAATATAATCAACACAACCGCCAACCAGATACTGTAAACTCATAGGATCAACGATTAGTTCGATGCCTTGCTTTTCAATCGTTAAATCACCTTCATTCATTTTATCATCAAAGGTGAAACCATATTGAAAACCACTACAGCCTCCACCAGTAATATAGACGCGCAAACGCAAATTGAGATTTTCCTCATCCGCAATCAACGCTTTAACTTTATTCGCTGCAGCATCAGTAAACTGTATAGGCAGTGCAGTATCATTACTCATTTCTAACTCCAGGCCGACCTGCCAATCAATAGACGCAGGAAGCATCAATACTTCATTGGACAAGGAATGATTATCTAACAGCCGGCCAATTGATTCAAGATCCAGCCGAAATTAACTGATTTAAAAAAATTCTCGCTACATTTGCTATTTGGTTTATTGCCAATACTGCTTTAAGATATGAGCAAAATTTCTGCTGGACCAATACTTGGAGTTATTTAATGAGTCAATCTGAAACACTTTACCTAAAAGCCAAAAAATTTATTCCTGGCGGTGTCAATTCACCGGTTCGGGCGTTTAATAGTGTTGGCGGCTATCCACTATTTATTCAGCGAGCTGACGGTGCTTATATTTATGATGTTGATGGCAAAGCTTATATCGATTACGTCGGTTCTTGGGGGCCGATGATTTTAGGTCATAATCACCTCACAATTAAGCAAGCGGTCATCCAAGCGGCAGAAAATGGCCTTAGTTTTGGTGCCCCGACCACCATTGAAGTAAAAATGGCAGAAATTATTAGTCAACTTATTCCATCCATCGAAATGGTTCGTATGGTAAATTCAGGCACAGAAGCCACAATGAGTGCCATACGGCTCGCTCGCGGTTATACAGGGCGTGACAAGATTATTAAATTTGAAGGCTGTTATCATGGACATGCCGACTGCCTATTAGTTAAAGCAGGCTCAGGCGCTTTAACCTTTGGTCAACCTAATTCTCCTGGCGTTCCCGCTGATGTTGCCAAACATACTCTTACCTGTACATTTAATGATTTAGATTCAGTTCAGCGTACTTTTGCCCAATATCCGCAAGAAATCGCTGCTATCATTGTAGAGCCAGTAGCAGGCAATATGAATTGTATCCTACCTGAGGCTAAATTCCTGCCTGGACTACGTACATTATGCGATCAATTTGGCGCGCTATTAATTATCGACGAAGTGATGACCGGCTTTCGGGTTGCCTTAGGTGGCGCACAAGCACATTATCAAGTTAAACCTGATTTGACCTGTTTAGGTAAAATAATCGGCGGTGGTATGCCTGTTGGAGCATTCGGTGGCCGCCGCGAATTGATGGAAAAACTCGCTCCAATAGGGCCAATTTATCAAGCCGGTACCTTATCAGGCAACCCATTAGCGATGGCAGCAGGCCTTGCTTGCCTAACTGAAGTTGCTAAACCCAATACCCATAAACGCTTAGCAGAACTGACGAAAAAACTTGTTACAGGCTTACAAGAAAAAGCGCAACAAACTGCTATTCCGTTGGTTGTTAATCATGTTGGTGGCATGTTTGGCCTATTTTTTACAGCAGCACCACAAGTTAACTTCTATCAGGATGTCATGCAATGTGATATTGAGAAATTTAAGCAATTCTTCCATTTAATGTTAGAGGAAGGCGTTTATTTGGCACCTTCTGCCTTTGAGGCGGGTTTCATGTCCATTGCGCATAGTGATGAAGATATTGATCGCACAATTAAAGCAGCAGAAAATGCTTTTAATAAGATGAACTAATCATTTATTAAATCATAAAAAAACCGGCGCCAATTTTTTAGCATAGCGCCGGTTTACTAGATTTTTATTACTGTCCAAACATCTCCTTCACCCAAGCAGGTGCATCATTACTTTTGCTCTGCTGTTCATTTAAGTTCAGGTTTGGCTTCAATACTTGTACCCCTTGCTGACATAATGCTTGAGGATCCTCTGTCCATACTGGCAAAATACGATCTCCACCACCTGCGCAGTTAAAACTGCCATTGGTATTTACTCGCATCTCCATAATTCCATCGGGAGAGCGATTATCCAATGCCAATGGAGTCTGATTTTCTAAATAACGACGATATAGATGTAATGCACCACTTGCACCAGTAAGATTTGTCGGACCATTATTATCACGACCAGTCCAAGCAATCACCACTTCCTTACCATCGATACCAGCAAACCAACTATCGCGTAGATCATTTGTTGTCCCGGTCTTACCGGCTAAGTGATATTGAGCAAATTTATTCATTAATGAACGAGATGTTCCGCGCTCAACCACTTGTTGCATACCATAAAGTGTTAGATAAGCTGCCTGCGGAGATACTGCCCGCTCCGCAGATGGATAACTTTGATAAAGCTCATTGCCATCACCATCAATCACGGAGCGTAATGCCGATAATGCCGCTCGATTGCCGCCGCCACTAATGGTTTGAAACATTTGCGCCGTTTCCATTGGCGTTAAGTTCAACGCACCTAATAACATTGCCGGCACTTTTTCTATCGCATTACTTGGCACACCAAGACTTACTAATACTTTACTAACCTGATCCAAGCCAACATTCAAGCCAACATTCACCGTCGGAATATTCAGCGAGCTGGCCAAAGCATCAATCAACATGACCTGCCCCCGAAAACGGCGATCATAATTTCTCGGTTCCCATATTTGATTATCAAATTTGACGCTAATCGGCTCGTCAGGTACCCAAGTATTTAAACGAAAACGGTCTGGTTCACTTAATGCAGTGAGATAAGTTGACGGCTTAGCCAGTGAACCAATTGAGCGGCGAGCATTTAACGCTCGGTTAAAACCAGAATATTGTGGTTGTGAGCCACCGACCATAGCACGAACTTCGCCATTAATACGGTCAACGACCACCATCGCGCCTTCCAGATCAGGCAACTTACGTGTTTTACGTAAATCGGCTATCCCCTGTTCGACGGCATTTTCAGCTGCTTGCTGCGAGACTAGATCTAAAGTAGTAAAGATTTTAGCTCCAGAAAGGTTATTTACTCTATCTCCCAATTTTTCAACTAATTCTTGCCGAACGAGTTGCATAAAGGCGGGTTGAGGTGTCAAAACACCGCTTCTGGGTTTAACGCCTAAAGGACGAGCACTCAATATATTATACATTACATGATCGATAATTTCACGCGTTTCCAACAACTTTAACACTAAATTACGACGTTCTAGCGCCAATTTAGGGTTGCGCCATGGGTTATATAGTGATGCTCCCTTCACCATACCGACTAATAGCGCTTGTTGATCAATACTCAGCTCATCGATTGGACGACCAAAATAGTAGAGGCTAGCAAGGGGAAAACCCCGAATTTGGTCATCGCCGCTTTGTCCTAAATAAACTTCATTTAAGTACAGTTCAAGAATACGTTCTTTGCTATAGCGAGAATCCATTAAAATCGCCATATAAGCTTCATTGGCTTTACGTATTAACGTTCTTTCATTACTTAAAAATAAGTTTTTAACTAATTGTTGAGTTAGCGTACTACCACCCTGAACCGTCTTACCAGCCATTAAATTAGCAATAACCGCACGCCCAATAGAATAAATACTTACCCCGTCATGCTCATAAAAATGTCGGTCTTCAGTTTCAAGTAATATTTTGACTAAAGAATCAGGAAAATCTTCTCTCGGCAAGACTAAGCGTTGCTCATTGTTCGCCGATTGCATCATAGTGATAAGTTTAGGATCTAGTCGAAAAAAACCAAACGAACGCCCATTTTCCATATTAGTAATATTGGTGAGCCGAGCATGATCAAAACTTAATTTAGCTAAAATCTGTTCTTCTCTTTGATCAGGAAAGGAAAATGGCCGGCGTAACATTTCTATCGTGTTATCTTTAACAATATACTCACCGGGTAAAGTAATTTTATTTACCTGGCGATATTGCATGCCATCTAATAATCGAATCATCTCTTCTTTACTGTAATTCATCCCCGGTTCAAGATTAACCATTCGGCCATAAACTGCAGCCGGTAGATCCCAAACTTTACCATCAAGACGATCACTGATTTTCTGATATAAATAGATACCATAGACACCAACTAGCAATGCCAAGACTATGGCAATTTTGACAAACAACCAAAACCAACGCCATCTACTTTTAGGTGGCCGAGACTTATTGTCTTTACTTGCCATTAGTTCTTCTTCCTCGTTGTCATCAATATCTTCATACTCATAATCATAGTTGTCTAACCGATTATTTTGATGAGATTTTGATTTTTTACCAGTGGGCTTTTTCTTAGATCTGCGCCCAATAGGTTCATAATTATCTTTGTCATGCATGGTATAAAATCAATCTTTATTCACTATTAGTTTATTTTTAGTCCAAGAGTTTAATCATAACTTACAGATATTTCTTTCATATATCTCATTAAAATAGCATTTTTACCATACACGAGTTTCACACCAATAAAAAAACGCTCTATTTTTAAGTTTAATTCAGCATAATATATAAATAGACAAAATCTTATAAATTAAAAGCAACTTATTGTAATTTAAACAAATTTATACGTTTTAGTAACTTGCAAATTAACCATTGCTCTTAAGCCATTTCTGGAATTTTATATGCCTGTGCGAAACCTGTGCGAAACTCGTGTCATAATTAAATAATAAACATCCGCCAAACTAGTAGTTTTATACTCTGATGTGATGATAACATTATTACCTACTATCATATTAAATGAAGACTATCTATCCATTAATTTATATAAAAAAGCAACAATTATTAACTTTTAGTGCCAAATATTGTAGCATTACTTTGCCTTTAGCCGTGTCTATCACAACCGGAGTAGCTAGCAATGTATTGGTTCCCGCCACTAGAATCAGCCCAATTAGTAAAGCGTTATAAACGTTTTCTTGCTGATGTTATTACACCCGCAGGTAAATTACTAACCATTCATTGCGCCAATACAGGTGCCATGACAGGCTGTGCAACACCCGGAGATACAGTTTGGTACTCAACATCCAATAATATTAAGCGAAAATATCCACATAGCTGGGAACTGACACAAACACAAACTGGCGATTGGATTTGTGTCAATACTCATCGAGCAAATGATTTAATTAGTCAATTTATAGCGGAAAATAAAATTCCGGAATTATCCGATTATGCTAACATTAGCAGGGAAGTGAAATATGGCGACGAAAATAGTCGAATCGATCTCCTTCTAAAGAAAAAACAGCAAGTTAATTGCTATATTGAAGTAAAATCAGTCACCTTACTAGAAAACAATATCGGTTATTTTCCTGATGCTGTTACAATAAGAGGGCAAAAACATTTACGTGAACTATCTTTAATAGCCGAACGAGGCGAAAGAGCAGTTTTGTTCTTTGCCGTACTTCATACTGGTATAAAGAAAATGTCCGTTGCAAGCCATATTGATTGTCAATATGCTGCGCTCTTACAGCAAGCAACAAATGTTGGTATTGAAATACTCTGCTATCAGATTAAAATATCAGAAAAAGGGCTAGCAATGGATAAAAAAATACCATTTATTCAATAAACCAAGCTATTATATTCTTTTAGGCAAAATTCGTTTTATATACAAATAAAGACAGATAACACGCGCATCACCCTGTTATAGTAAAACGAATTGTAAGAACCATTGCCAAGTATAGAGTGTTCTGTTATTTATAGCGGACTTAGTTTCCCCCTTGAGGGGCTCTTTTGAATATTGCGTGTGTAGGAGAAGCATTATGCAAGAAGGGCAAAAACCTAAAACCTCGTCCTTAAGCATTCTCGCCATCGCTGGGGTAGATCCTTACCAAGAAAAGCCTGGCGAAGAGTACATGAACGATGCCCAATTGGCACATTTTAGGCGCATTCTCGAAACATGGTGCAATCAACTCAGAGATGAAGTCGACCGCACTGTAACTCATATGCAGGATGAAGCGGCAAATTTCCCTGATCCCGTTGATAGAGCGGTACAGGAAGAAGAATTTAGCCTTGAGTTACGTAATCGCGATCGCGAACGTAAGTTGATAAAAAAAATCGAGAAGACGCTAAAAAAAGTTGATGATGAAGATTTTGGTTATTGTGAAAGCTGTGGGATTGAAATTGGTATCCGCCGCTTAGAAGCTCGTCCAACAGCTGATTTATGCATTGATTGCAAAACATTAGCTGAAATGCGTGAAAAACAGATGGCGGGTTAGCCAATAATCTTACACCATAAAAATACGACGGTACACAAAAGTGTACCGTATTCTTTTGAAATAAATGAGTAATTCAATAATTACTAACATTCCACCTTATATTGGACGCTTTGTTCCATCACCCACAGGTGATCTCCATTTTGTTCGTTAGTTACTGCGCTTGGTAGCTAACATACAAGCTAAAAAAAGCAAAGAAAGTGGTATGTTAGGATCGATGACATCGGTACCACTAGAGAAGTGCCGGGTGCTGCTTCTCGCATTTTAAAAACTTTAGATCATTATGGTTTACATTGGGATGGTAAAATAATCTATCAATCACAACGCCATGATATTTACTGTGACATTTTAACTCAGCTAAAGCAGTACCATGGCTGCTATTACTGTCGCTGTGTAGTGGTCAACTAAAATTGGCCACCCTACCTGACTGTTCACGGAACAGTCGCTCTGATTCGTTTGGCGTTAATCCACCGTTATACCAGTGAGGTCTTATATCGCTATAGTAGTGGGTTATGTAGCGAATAATGGCTGACTGAGCAGTACTAAAGCTTTGGTAGCCAGTCGTTGGCACCCATTCGGTCTTCAGACTACGGAAGAATCGTTCCATCGGACTATTATCCCAACAATTCCCTCTGCGACTGATACTTTGGGTCATCTGATAACGCCACAATGCCTGCCTATACTGACGACTGGTATAATGACTTCCCTGATCACTATGGAACATCACCTGTTTGGGATGCCCACGTAGTTCCCAAGCCATTTGTAGTGCTTTGGCGGTTAATTCTGAGTCTGGTGCAAATGACATTGCCCAGCCCACCGGTTTTCGGGCAAACAAATCCAATACCACAGCCAGATAGGCCCATCGTGAGCCTGTCCAAATATAGGTTACATCGCCGCACCAAACCTGGTCAGGCTTTGTAACAGCGAACTGCCTATTGAGCAGATTTGGAATATCAATACGTTCATTTCCACCGCGGTTGTATTTATGTTTTCGCTCTTGGCAACTGACGATGATTAATTCTTTCATCAACTTACCCGCTAACCACCGCCCAAGTTTCACGTTGTGTGTATTGGTAACCATCGTGGCGATAGTCCTTGCGCCAGCAGAGCCGCCACTAACGTTCCACGCTTCGCTGACTAGGCTACGTTTTATCGTCCGCTCAATATCTGGCTCCTTAGGCCGACACCAATAGCGATAACTGCTTCGGTGAACATTAAAAATACGACACAAAGTTTTCACCGGATAAAGCACTCTTAGCTTTTCAACTACCGAAAATTTTTCAGTGAGTCGGACATTAAGAGCGCAGTAGCCTTTTTTAAGATGTCATTCTCCATTTCCAGCCGGTGGATTTTTTTCTTCATTTCTCTGAACTCAATTTGTTCAGGTGTTAATGGCAGACCAGGCGATGTTTTCCCTTGACATTAAAATAGTTGCTGAATAGAGACTTGCATTTTTTGTCACGCTATAGACAATAAAAAGAGGTTTAACTTAGAAAATAACGGTTTGAAATGATCAACAAAGAGCGGTTGTTACGAGATAATCGTTTATGTAAAGCAATCATTGGATTATCAGTCGAAGAATTGAAAAATTTAGCCGCTGAATTTTCAGCTTGTTATTTGATTTATCGGAAAAAGAATCGAAAAGATCACGAGCGGCAGATAGGTGCAGGGCAGAAAGGATTTATCCCAACCCCATTAGATAAACTGCTTTTTATTTTATTGTATTTAAAATGTTATCCGACCTATGATTTGCAAGGACTTCTTTTTGGTTTAGATAGAACACGGGTATGTCGCTGGGTAAAAATATTATTGCCGGTTTTAGAGATGACCTTGGGGCGAGAATGTGTTTTGCCCGCTCGTCAAATTCGCTCTGCTGAGGAATTTTTTCGCGCCTTTCCTGGAGTTAAAGACGTCTTTATTGATGGGACAGAGCGACCTGTCCAAAAGCCTAAGAATCTGCGTCGGCGAAAAAAAATGTATTCGGGAAAGAAAAGACAGACCACTCGAAAAGGGCTTATTATGACTGACGAAACGAGGAAAATTGGATTTATCCCCATGATCAAAAATGGGCGCCGTCACGATAAACGCTTACTCGATAAAGTCGATATAATTCGCCATATTCCCCCTGAGGTAACCATCTGGGCCGATACCGGTTTTCAAGGTATAGATAAACAGCATCCTAATACACAAATCCCAAAAAAAGGAACTCGAAAAAGACCTTTATCGCCTGAACAAAAACAAGAAAATAAAATAATCTCGGGCATCCGTATTACGGTTGAACACGCCCGCGGGTATCAAGCGCCTCGGTTGTATGACCCAAATTTTACGGAATCGTAGACCCTTTATTGATGATACCTTTTTACTCCTTAGTGCCGGTCTTTGGAATTTCCATCTCAGAACAGCCTAAAATTTACTTCAATCACCGAAATACCCTTATTTCACTATTAAGCAACACGCTTATTCTAAACGAAGGGCTCTTACCCACCGGCTAATCGCTGAAAGACTGACGTTCATGCCTTTCGCGGCTTCCTGGTAGGTGTAATTTTGGTCAAGGACTAATTTGGCGGTTTCACATTTAAATTCAGCAGTAATTATTTTACCCATTTCGGCACCTATAAAAATTATGAGGTAAGCATATCACCTCAACTTAGGTGGCCAAATTTAGTATGCCACTACACTGTACCCGCCAACGTATTAATACTATTGGTGGTTATTACGACGCTCATTGTCGCAATCTTGGTTTATCTTGTTCTGCCGCTGCTTTGAGGATAATACAATCAAAACCGGTGTATGGCTTTTATGATCAATTACAAGGTGATTATGTAGCGCCTTGCTCTTTGGCAAAAGAAGATTTCATTTATTGTTCGAAAAGATAATTTATTTGCTTATAATCTTGTTGTCGTTATTGACGATCATGACCAAGGTATTACCGAAGTTGTTCGTGGTGCGGATCTCATTGCACCAACCTTTAGACAAATTTCTCTCTATCGCTATCTGGCTTTTCCGCAATCCGATTATGTGCATTTACTACTAGTATTAAATCGTTCTCATAATAAACTTTCTAAACGAAATCATACCCCGCCGCTACCGATGAACGATCCGAGGCCTATTTTAGTTGATGCACTAAATTTTTTATCACAAACAACTATTATTAATTGGCAATTAGATATAGCTAGGCGACTTAATTTTGATTACAGCATATGTATTAAAAACAGGTCATCGATAGTGCATCCTGTTTCCATCTTTTTACGTTTAGCTTGAGACCATTTATGTTCTATAGGATTTAAATCTGGTGAATACACAGGCAAATATTCTATCTGGTGTCCTGCGTTTATAATTGCCTGTTCAATATTCTTACCTTTGTGAAAGCTAGCGTTGTCCATAAAAATAACAGAATTTTCAGGAAGTTCTGGGAGCAATATTTTTGTGATCCAAACATAAAAAACATCACGGTTAATATTGCAATCAAATAATCCGATAGCAAAAAGGGTTGTTCCCAATAAAGCGCCAATAACATTTGTTCTTCCCTTAGCACCCCAGTTTTTCAGGCCAAAACAACGGTGACCTTTTGGGGAATAGCCGTGAGTTCGTGGAGTGTCATGTGAAAAACCACTTTCATCAATAAAAACAACAGATTTATCTTTTTTTTCATACTGTTGTCTTTTTTGCTGATGTGCCAGCCTGTCGCTTTCGTTGGTTTTTGGATGGAATAGAGTTTTTTTTTATAGGTTAATCCCAGCTTTTTAAGGGATTGCCAAATAGTCTTTTTACAAACACCGAATCGCTCTGCCCGTTCCTTTTGGTAAGCATCTGGATACTGTTCCACATCTTTTGCTAAAGCATTTTTATCGAGCTTCCTCTTACGTGGCGTTGAATTTTTTGGCTCTGGTCGTTTAAGCCAACGTACTAAAGACGCTTTTCCAATACGGAATTGTTTCGCAGTTTCTCGAATTGTTAAACCTTCGGCTTTCCTTACAGATATTACTTTACGTCGAAAATCAATTGTATAACTCATAACACACCTTGTAATCAAAATTAAGTCGCCTAGCTATAGCATCCAACCAGGCGGGAGAATTGTTACCTATTATGATTAATTAGTAATTTTTATCCTACTTAGGCATTCTCAAAAAAAATCCTATAAGATATGATTAATTATTAGTATTTATTTTTTAACTAAAATTGCATTAGATATCGAGGTGTATTATTTTTACCCGGGTAGCCAATTTCTGTCGTAATTTATTGATACGAGAAGAAAAGAATAATCGAAGTAAACAGAAATCTCATGATAGTTCTGCGACTGACACTAGGTCCAAAACTAAAGTAAAAGCTTTACTAACAAAAAGATATCGGAGTACAAAAATCATTAAAAGTGCTCAATTAGCAGATAAACAGACACCCGCTTCTGCTATAAATACTTCAATATCCATAGTTCCGCGCGATAAGCATCCTATTTCGCGAAGAGACATCAGTGACAATGTACTGAAAGTGCTTTATCGTCTAAATAATGCTGGCTATGAAGCCTATCTGGTCGGTGGTAGCGTCAGAGATTTACTATTAGGTAAAAAACCTAAAGACTTCGACGTTACTACAAATGCGACACCTGAACAAATTCGCAAATTATTTCGTAATTGTCGTTTAGTCGGACGCCGTTTTCGTTTAGCGCATATCATGTTTGGTTATGAAATCATCGAAGTTGCTACTTTTCGTAGTTCTCATGAGCAAACTGATACTAATAATAAAGATATGGCTCACCAAGCACAAAATGGTATATTACTGAGAGATAATATTTTTGGCAACATTGAAGACGATGCCATTCGACGCGACTTTACCATCAATAGCCTATATTACCGAATTAACGATTTTACCCTACGCGATTATGTTGGTGGATTTGAGGATCTAAAAAATGGCACTATTCGCTTAATAGGTGATCCAAAAATCCGTTATCGAGAAGATCCCGTTAGGATGCTACGCGCTATTCGATTTGCCTGCAAACTGAATATGCAAATTGATGTTGAAACTGCCAAGCCTATTCCACAACTGGCATTTTTATTAAAAGACATTCCATCTGCACGTCTATTTGAAGAGTCGCTCAAATTACTTCAGACCGGTCAAGGTTATCAAACCTATCAACAATTAAGGCGTTATAGTCTCTTTCAATCATTGTTTCCGTTAGTTGAACGACACTTCACCGCCAATGATGATTCACCGATGGAACTTATTATTAATCAGGTGCTGCAAGATACTGATTATCGAATAAAAAATAATAAACGCGTTAATCCTGCATTCTTATTTGCTACCATGTTATGGTACCCACTGGTAGAACATGCAGAAAGACTTTCTCAGGAAAGCGGCTTACCCTATTACGAAGCCTTTGCGATCGCAATGAATGATATTCTCGATGAGCAATGCCGTTCTATTGCTATCCCTAAACGGCTTACCTCAACAATGCGCGATATCTGGCAGCTACAATTGCGACTACCACGGCGCCAAGGGAAAAAAGCAGATAAACTACTTGAACATCCAAAATTTCGCGCAGCGTTTGATCTCCTGGAGCTACGCGCCAACGTGGAACAACGACGTGAATTAGAAGAACTGGCCCATTGGTGGGCTGAGTTTCAACAAGCCAATAATAACCTACAGCATGAAATGATCTCAGAGCTAGGTAGTATACCGACTCATCGTCGTAACTGGACACGTCATCGAAATCACACCAACCGTAAACCGATAAAAAACAACAGAGTTAATTAAATATGCAACGTGTTTATATCGCCATTGGCAGCAATCTAGATGACCCCTTACAACAAGTACAAAGTGCCATTAGAGAATTACAGCAATTACCGAATACCAAACCAATTGCTGTTTCTTCTTTCTATCGCTCTAAACCTATGGAGCCACAAGATCAGCCTGACTATCTCAATGCCGTTATCGCGTTAGATACTGAGTTATTGCCCGAAACCCTACTTGAACATACCCAATCGATTGAATTAATGCATGGTAGAATGCGTAAAGCCGATCGTTGGGGGCCAAGAACTCTCGATTTGGATATTATGTTATACGGCCAACAGGTTATTCAGACAACGCATTTAACTATCCCTCATTATGGCCTTAAAGAACGAGAATTTGTGCTTTATCCTTTAGCAGAAATTGCCCCTCAGCTACGCTTTCCAGATGGAGAATTACTCAGTGATAGATTGCAGCAGGTTGCTAAAAATGAGCTGACTTTATGGTAACTTAGCCAATGATTCAATTGGCTATGGGGCAAGCTATATCGATCGTAAAATAAAAATAACCTATTAATTTAATTATGATTTATTAATCATATTACTTAAATAAAATAAGTACATTTTAATTTATTTTTATGTACACACATATGTACAAATTATTTTTTCACCCCCGTGTGTTATCTTTGGCAAAATACCAAGAACAAAACCGCAATCTGTCACAAATCCACTAACACGCAACTAATAACGAATAGTTAACTACTTCCCCCAACGCTGCTAATATTATGCCCCTTGAGTGCTGAGGAATCCCCTGAAAACGAGACAGGCATAGCGTTATGTGATTACTGATTTGTGCCAACAATTCCATGAGATCACCGCTATGCCTGTTCGTAAAGTATGTCAGAATTTCTTCAGGGATGCCATAGCACCTTTTCATCAATACCGACAAAATGCCCTGCTGGATGCCACTGTGGCGTTAATCAATGGAGCATCACTGACACTGACCAGCCTCGGTCGTTTTTTGTCGGGGAGAGCACAGGTCAAAAATAAGATTAAACGTGTTGATCGCCTCATGGGTAATGAATCCCTTCATCGCGATATTCCATTAATTTTCAGTAGTATCACCTCAATGCTAACACGGCAGTTATCTTTGTGTGTAATCGCCGTAGACTGGAGTGGCTATCCGTCTCAGGAGCATCATGTATATTAATCTTAACTTAATCTGACAATTCTGATTTAAAAAAGAGCGTTACCGGTTTTAATTAACATCATTAGATAATTAAATAAAAGGTAATTCTATGTATCAAACAAATAATCCTATCATCAAACATAAAGTCGGGTTACTTAACCTCGCTGAAGTGTAGTGGCATACTAAATTTGGCCACCTAAGTTGAGGTGATATGCTTACCTCATAATTTTTATAGGTGCCGAAATGAGTAAAATAATTACTGCTGAATTTAAATGTGAAACCGCCAAATTAGTCCTTGACCAAAATTACACCTACCAGGAAGCCGCGAAAGGCATGAACGTCAGTCTTTCAGCGATTAGCCGGTGGGTAAGAGCCCTTCGTTTAGAACGTCAAGGGAAAACATCGCCTGGTCTGCCATTAACACCTGAACAAATTGAGTTCAGAGAAATGAAGAAAAAAATCCACCGGCTGGAAATGGAGAATGACATCTTAAAAAAGGCTACTGCGCTCTTAATGTCCGACTCACTGAAAAATTTTCGGTAGTTGAAAAGCTAAGAGTGCTTTATCCGGTGAAAACTTTGTGTCGTATTTTTAATGTTCACCGAAGCAGTTATCGCTATTGGTGTCGGCCTAAAGAGCCAGATATAGCTAGGCGACTTAATTTTGATTACAAGGTGTGTTATGAGTTATACAATTGATTTTCGACGTAAAGTAATATCTGTAAGGAAAGCCGAAGGTTTAACAATTCGAGAAACTGCGAAACAATTCCGTATTGGAAAAGCGTCTTTAGTACGTTGGCTTAAACGACCAGAGCCAAAAAATTCAACGCCACGTAAGAGGAAGCTCGATAAAAATGCTTTAGCAAAAGATGTGGAACAGTATCCAGATGCTTACCAAAAGGAACGGGCAGAGCGATTCGGTGTTTGTAAAAAGACTATTTGGCAATCCCTTAAAAAGCTGGGATTAACCTATAAAAAAAACTCTATTCCATCCAAAAACCAACGAAAGCGACAGGCTGGCACATCAGCAAAAAAGACAACAGTATGAAAAAAAAGATAAATCTGTTGTTTTTATTGATGAAAGTGGTTTTTCACATGACACTCCACGAACTCACGGCTATTCCCCAAAAGGTCACCGTTGTTTTGGCCTGAAAAACTGGGGTGCTAAGGGAAGAACAAATGTTATTGGCGCTTTATTGGGAACAACCCTTTTTGCTATCGGATTATTTGATTGCAATATTAATCGTGATGTTTTTTATGTTTGGATCACAAAAATATTGCTCCCAGAACTTCCTGAAAATTCTGTTATTTTTATGGACAACGCTAGCTTTCACAAAGGTAAGAATATTGAACAGGCAATTATAAACGCAGGACACCAGATAGAATATTTGCCTGTGTATTCACCAGATTTAAATCCTATAGAACATAAATGGTCTCAAGCTAAACGTAAAAAGATGGAAACAGGATGCACTATCGATGACCTGTTTTTAATACATATGCTGTAATCAAAATTAAGTCGCCTAGCTATATTGAGCGGACGATAAAACGTAGCCTAGTCAGCGAAGCGTGGAACGTTAGTGGCGGCTCTGCTGGCGCAAGGACTATCGCCACGATGGTTACCAATACACACAACGTGAAACTTGGGCGGTGGTTAGCGGGTAAGTTGATGAAAGAATTAATCATCGTCAGTTGCCAAGAGCGAAAACATAAATACAACCGCGGTGGAAATGAACGTATTGATATTCCAAATCTGCTCAATAGGCAGTTCGCTGTTACCAAGCCTGACCAGGTTTGGTGCGGCGATGTAACCTATATTTGGACAGGCTCACGATGGGCCTATCTGGCTGTGGTATTGGATTTGTTTGCCCGAAAACCGGTGGGCTGGGCAATGTCATTTGCACCAGACTCAGAATTAACCGCCAAAGCACTACAAATGGCTTGGGAACTACGTGGGCATCCCAAACAGGTGATGTTCCATAGTGATCAGGGAAGTCATTATACCAGTCGTCAGTAAAATAGTTGCTGAATAGAGACTTGCATTTTTTGTCACGCTATAGACAATAAAAAGAGGTTTAACTTAGAAAATAACGGTTTGAAATGATCAACAAAGAGCGGTTGTTACGAGATAATCGTTTATGTAAAGCAATCATTGGATTATCAGTTGAAGAATTGAAAAATTTAGCCGCTGAATTTTCAGCTTGTTATTTGATTTATCGGAAAAAGAATCGAAAAGATCACGAGCGGCAGATGGGTGCAGGGCAGAAAGGATTTATCCCAACCCCATTAGATAAACTGCTTTTTATTTTATTGTATTTAAAATGTTATCCGACCTATGATTTGCAAGGACTTCTTTTTGGTTTAGATAGAACACGGGTATGTCGCTGGGTAAAAATATTATTGCCGGTTTTAGAGATGACCTTGGGGCGAGAATGTGTTTTGCCCGCTCGTCAAATTCGCTCTGCTGAGGAATTTTTTCGCGCCTTTCCTGGAGTTAAAGACGTCTTTATTGATGGGACAGAGCGACCTGTCCAAAAGCCTAAGAATCTGCGTCGGCGAAAAAAAATGTATTCGGGAAAGAAAAGACAGACCACTCGAAAAGGGCTTATTATGACTGACGAAACGAGGAAAATTGGATTTATCCCCATGATCAAAAATGGGCGCCGTCACGATAAACGCTTACTCGATAAAGTCGATATAATTCGCCATATTCCCCCTGAGGTAACCATCTGGGCCGATACCGGTTTTCAAGGTATAGATAAACAGCATCCTAATACACAAATCCCAAAAAAAGGAACTCGAAAAAGACCTTTATCGCCTGAACAAAAACAAGAAAATAAAATAATCTCGGGCATCCGTATTACGGTTGAACACGCCATCGCGGGTATCAAGCGCCTCGGTTGTATGACCCAAATTTTACGGAATCGTAGACCCTTTATTGATGATACCTTTTTACTCCTTAGTGCCGGTCTTTGGAATTTCCATCTCAGAACAGCCTAAAATTTACTTCAATCACCGAAATACCCTTATTTCACTATTAAGCAACACGCTTAGTATAGGCAGGCATTGTGGCGTTATAGCTAGGCGACTTAATTTTGATTACAGCATATGTATTAAAAACAGGTCATCGATAGTGCATCCTGTTTCCATCTTTTTACGTTTAGCTTGAGACCATTTATGTTCTATAGGATTTAAATCTGGTGAATACACAGGCAAATATTCTATCTGGTGTCCTGCGTTTATAATTGCCTGTTCAATATTCTTACCTTTGTGAAAGCTAGCGTTGTCCATAAAAATAACAGAATTTTCAGGAAGTTCTGGGAGCAATATTTTTGTGATCCAAACATAAAAAACATCACGGTTAATATTGCAATCAAATAATCCGATAGCAAAAAGGGTTGTTCCCAATAAAGCGCCAATAACATTTGTTCTTCCCTTAGCACCCCAGTTTTTCAGGCCAAAACAACGGTGACCTTTTGGGGAATAGCCGTGAGTTCGTGGAGTGTCATGTGAAAAACCACTTTCATCAATAAAAACAACAGATTTATCTTTTTTTTCATACTGTTGTCTTTTTTGCTGATGTGCCAGCCTGTCGCTTTCGTTGGTTTTTGGATGGAATAGAGTTTTTTTTTTTATAGGTTAATCCCAGCTTTTTAAGGGATTGCCAAATAGTCTTTTTACAAACACCGAATCGCTCTGCCCGTTCCTTTTGGTAAGCATCTGGATACTGTTCCACATCTTTTGCTAAAGCATTTTTATCGAGCTTCCTCTTACGTGGCGTTGAATTTTTTGGCTCTGGTCGTTTAAGCCAACGTACTAAAGACGCTTTTCCAATACGGAATTGTTTCGCAGTTTCTCGAATTGTTAAACCTTCGGCTTTCCTTACAGATATTACTTTACGTCGAAAATCAATTGTATAACTCATAACACACCTTGTAATCAAAATTAAGTCGCCTAGCTATATCAGATGACCCAAAGTATCAGTCGCAGAGGGAATTGTTGGGATAATAGTCCGATGGAACGATTCTTCCGTAATCTGAAGACCGAATGGGTGCCAACGACTGGCTACCAAAGCTTTAGTACTGCTCAGTCAGCCATTATTCGCTACATAACCCACTACTATAGCGATATAAGACCTCACTGGTATAACTGTGGATTAACGCCAAACGAATCAGAGCGACTGTTCCGTGAACAGTCAGGTAGGGTGGCCAATTTTAGTTGACCACTACAGTTATTTTTTCAGATATACGACGTTTATGTTGTTCAAACCACGCAGAAATAGCGAGAAAAATATGATTTCTTTGCGCTCGGCTCGTGCGAGCCTGACAGCGTTCAATACCACAATTTTCTTTAACTTCTCGATGATAAACTTCAACAGACCAACGGGCATCCATGATAGATTTGACGTATTCACGGGTGGGATTGTCTTTGTTTGTTACTATGTAATCAATACGGCCGTTTTTGGCTGTAAATTTGAAAACAGTTACCCAACCATAACCTCGTAAGTGTATTAAGGTTCCTTCTTCTGGGATGTCTAACTTGTTCAGTTGTTTGTTATGGTTAACAATCCTGTTTTTCCTCAGCGTGGTTACCCAGACCCAACCATGAGAGCGAATTGATTTCAGATTATCCCGGCTAGAATACCAGGCATCCATCACTACCGCTTCTGGTATGATCCCTCTTTTTTTAGCAAGTTATTTTGACCTTGAGTGATAACTTGATGAATATAAAAATAGAATGAAAGAATTTTTCAGCATAATTTTTTACTTTAAATAAAAAAACAGTTAACTAACAAAATATTTTAAATTGATCAACTTGTTAGATAGTAAAAACAAACTTTTTTTGACATATAGCTAAGCTATACTTTGTCAATAAAAAGACCCGTTTGACTCTATTTCATATTTATTTATGAATTTTTTTATTAATAACTTATCTGTGATAGGTAGCGTCATAGGGTAAGTTGTGGGATGATAAGTGAGTCTTAGGGGGCTTCGATGCGTAAATTAGCACTGATATTGTTGGCGGTGTTTTGCTGGTTACAATATTCATTATGGTTTGGTAAAAATGGTGTCCATGACTATTTGCGTATAAAAAGTGAAGTTGCAGCGCTAGAAACGTTGAACATGACATTTAAAGTACGCAATGAACGTTTATTTGCTGAAATAGACGATTTGAATGAGGGACGTGAAGCTATTGAGGAGCGAGCCCGTTCTGAGCTTGGTATGATTAGACCTGGAGAGTCTTTTTATCGAATAGTGAATGAGAATGCTTTTCCAAACCATAAATAAAATTTTTAATTAATAATATTTTTTCCGGCCACAAAATTATTTAAAAATATTATGACGAAAAAGTAGTAATTCATAAGAAAACAGTCTAGAACAATGAATAAATTTATATCTAATCATAAAGTGCAAATTGCTGCTTTAATACCTGCCGCTGGTATTGGTAATCGTATGAAAGCGGATTGTCCCAAGCAATATTTGAAAGTAGCGGGAAAAACGATTATTGAGCATACCATATCTGCCTTACTTAAGCAGCCAAGAATTTCCCAAATTATTGTTTTGTTAAATAAGGATGATATCTTTTTTCATCAATTAGCGATTGCAAAAAATGCAAAAATTAAAACAGTCGTTGGTGGTTGTCAAAGAGCTGATTCAGTTTTGGCTGGACTGAATTATTTATCAGACAATTTACAGCTAGATCCCTGTTGGGTTTTAGTTCATGATGCATCTCGACCTTGCTTACATCAAACTGATTTAGATAGTATTATTCGTTTTATTGATAATCAACAGTCTTCTTATGGTGGTATTTTGGCAGCGCCAGTAAGAGATACAATGAAACGTTCAGTTCAAGGAAAAATAGATATTAGTCATACTGTTGAACGGAGTGAACTTTGGCATGCACTGACGCCACAATTTTTTCCTTTAGCATTAATCAAAAACTGTTTGACTCAAGCATTAGCGCAAAAAGCGGTAATTACCGATGAGGCTTCGGCGCTTGAATATTGCGGTTACCATCCTCAATTGCTGGAAGGTAGAGTGGATAATTTAAAGGTTACTCAACCAGAAGATTTGATGTTAGCAGAATTCTACCTTTCTCGCGCTTTATAAGACTATTGTTAGGAGTATCGTTCATGCGGATTGGACATGGATTTGATGTACATAAATTTGGTGGAGATGGCCCAATTACAATGTGTGGAGTGAAAATTCCCTATGAACAAGGATTAATAGCGCATTCCGATGGTGATGTCGCCTTACATGCAGTGACAGATGCTATTCTTGGAGCAGCAGCATTAGGCGATATCGGTAAACTTTTTCCTGATACCGATCCGGCTTTTAAAGATGCCGATAGTCGCGGTTTGTTACGCGAGGCGTATTCGCAGGTGCTGAAAAAAGGATATTGTATTAGTAATCTTGATATCACAATTATTGCTCAAGTACCCAAAATGCGGCCATATATTGCTGATATGCGCAAAAATATAGCAGATGATCTAGGTTGCCATATTGATGATGTCAATGTTAAGGCTACCACGACGGAGAAACTTGGATTTATTGGTAGAAAAGAAGGCATTGCTTGCGCAGCAATGGCTTTATTGGTAAAGGATAATAGTCGTGATGGTGACAGCACTTCAGTGGCTGCATGGTAAACCAGTAGCAAGCGGAGCAATAAAATTAACGGCAGAAGATTTTATTGTACGTGAAGATCTGGGATTTTAACCTGAAGGTGAGGGTGAACACTTGCTGATGTATCTTAGAAAAAAGGGCTGTAATACTTTATTTGTAGCCGACCATTTGGTTCGATTTGTTGGTATTTCTCCACGTAGTGTCAGTTATGCTGGATTAAAAGATAGGCAAGCAGTGACGGAACAGTGGTTTTGTCTTCATTTGCCAGGAAAGGATGATCCCGATTTTAGCCAGTTTTCACTTGCAGGATGTGAAATTTTGCTAGTGAAAAGACACAGAAACGTAAATTACGTATTGGTTCATTAAAAGGCAATGATTTTGAGTTAACTATTCGACATATTAGTGATCAACAAGCAGTGGAAACACGTTTGCAGCAAATTAGAACATTGGGGGTAGCTAACTATTTTGGTGAGCAGCGTTTTGGTCGAGCGTGTAATAATCTCGTGCAAGCTGAGCGTTGGGCAAAAGGTGAAATTGAAGTCAAGCAGCGTAATAAACGTAGTTTTTATCTTTCTGCCGTTCGGAGTGTTATATTTAATTTTATCGTCAGCGAACGTATGATTAATAATAAAGTACGTCAGATAATGGACGGTGATGTTATGCAATTAACCGGTAGTGGTAGTTGGTTCGTTGCTAAGAGTGAAGAGTTATCTCAATTACAACTAAGATTGCAGGCTGGCGAAATTCAAATTACCGCTCCGCTATATGGTGAAAAAGAATTAGGAACTCAATCAGAAGCGAAACTGTTTGAACAGCAATGTTTAACTCATTTTTCTATTTTATTGCCGCTGCTGCAAGCTGAACGAACAAATTTGGTTCGACGAGCGATCATTGTTGTTCCACAGAATATGCATTGGAAATGGTTAGAGCAGCAAACCTTGAAATTGTCTTTTTCATTACCTAAGGGTAGTTTTGCCACCAGTGTGATACGAGCACGAGTTTCGCACAGACATATAAAATTCCAGAAATGGCTTAAAAGCAATGGTTAATTTGCAAGTTACTAAAACGTATAAATTTGTTTAAATTACAATAAGTTGCTTTTAATTTATAAGATTTTGTCTATTTATATATTATGCTGAATTAAACTTAAAAATAGAGCGTTTTTTTTATTGATGCGAAACTCGTGACGAGAATTAATTAATCAATCATACTGAAAATATTATTGATATTGCTGAATAGTATTCGGTTAAAAATAATGTTGTTGATGATAAATCTTATTATATAAATAACCTGAGTTCGGGATAAGAAATAAAGTGAAAGTCTTGCTATTCAAATAGTTGAATGCGCATATTTCGTTAAAATACTCTAACAATCTGGTTAAAGAGTAGAGCATTGTTAAACAATGATGGAAAATTTTACTGAACTTTATTGCCTGATGGATGATTTTTGTAAAGACTTCGAGCCAAAAATGCATGAAATTTAGCTGAATAACGGTAGTAAGCGTCGTAGACGGTCTACTCAGCTTTCATTGGCTGAAATGATGACACTGGCTGTTTTGTTTCATCAACTCCGATTCAGCCAATTCAAGGTATTTTATCTCTATCATATCCGTTTATATCTCAGGAAGGAATTTCCTAACTTGCCATCATATTCACGCTGCGTAGAGTTACTTCCGCGCAGTGCCTTAGCTTTAACGGCACTGTTTGAGTCAATTAAGGGAAAGTGCACGGGTCTGTCGGTTGCCGATTCTACTCCGATAGCTGTGTGTGATAACTTACGGATCCGCCGGCATAAAGTCTTCGATGGGATAGCTGAACGAGGAAAAACCTCAACAGGTTGGTTCTTTGGTTTCAAACTTCATGTAATTATCAATCATTTGGGGGAAATACTCAGTTTTCGACTTACACCAGGAAACACAGAAGATCGGAAACCATTACCTGAGCTGATAAAAGATCTTTCTGGTTGTTTGTATGCGGATAAAGGGTATTTATCGGCTTCACTGAAACAGCAACTGAAAACAATGGGAATTAACCTTATAACGAATATCAAGAAGAAAATTAAGCCTGTTGAACAGACTTGTTTCGACAAAGCCATCTTGCGTCATCGTTCTGTCATCGAAACGGTATTTGATGAGTTAAAAAATCTTTGTCAGATAGCGCATACGCGGCACCGCTCTCCTGCTAACTTTGTAGTGAATTTATTAGCCGGGCTGGTTGCATATTGTTTAATTCCATCTAAACCAAAGATACCTGTGGCAGGAACATATCTTCAAGCATAATTGATAATGCTTATCCCGAACTCAGGTTATATAAATATAATAAGATTTAAAATTTAACAATTATGTTGTCAGTTTGTTTTTAAAGGCATTAAGCCTTCTTTTGCAATAAGCGGCATTAAGGCAAAATTTTTATTTTGCTATTATCAGTCAGATGTAACAGATTGCTTGCAACTCTTAATTAATAAATGCTGTTATTAACTAAAGTCAAAATAAAAGAGGCTGAAAATAGCTAATCAAATTTGCCCAATAGATTTTAAGATTAAGTGAAAATATTAGA
Organism: Candidatus Arsenophonus triatominarum; assembly: GCF_001640365.1. Lineage (GTDB taxonomy): Bacteria > Pseudomonadota > Gammaproteobacteria > Enterobacterales > Enterobacteriaceae > Arsenophonus > Arsenophonus triatominarum. Next base: position 97,698 of record NZ_LWMI01000005.1, read on the forward strand.
ATTCAACCGACAAAAGTTTAATAAAAAATTAGCGGTTAATACATTGGGCAGTGTTATTTCTGTTGTTGTAAAAAGTTAACTTGCTTATTTTGTTCGTTATTGACCGGTAGTGTTGATAGTATTTAGTCAACAACTCTTTATACATTTTTAATATTTATTAGAAATTTTTTTTTATTGATTGATGTATTGCTAGTTAGATATTTGGTTAAGATAGTATTTTTATTGGATATTATTTTGGCTTATCTTATTTATGTTATTTAAAAATTGATAATTGTAATTAGATATTTTATTATTTTTCAGGTAGTTGTTAAAACAAACAAAATTATATTGTTATTTTATTATATTCACATACGCTAATATTAGACCTCCATTTTTCTATCGTAATTTGATGTGTTTTATTGTTACTTAATGATATTCTTGCTGTAATCTATTATTGACGCTATTTTCAACCCATAATCTTTTTTTATCATAGATGATAATAGTTGGATAAAATAGCCTGGTTCTTAATATAACGTTCAATATAAATCAACGGGATACAATAATGCTAAGGATATTGCTAAGTAATGATGATGGTGTAACAGCAACTGGCATCCAAACGCTTGCTACTGCATTACGTAAACATTATTTCGTTCAGGTTGTTGCACCTGATAGAAACCGAAGTGGGGCATCAAACGCATTAACATTTCATAAACCATTACGAATAGCCAAGTTAGACAATGGAGACATCTCAGTACAAGGAACGCCAACGGATTGTGTTTATTTAGGCGTTAATCAGCTTATTCGACCCTCTCCTGAAATCGTCGTTTCGGGTATTAATCATGGCCCCAACCTAGGTGACGATGTTATTTATTCAGGTACCGTTGCAGCGGCGACAGAAGGACGTCATCTTGGTTTACCTGCACTTGCGGTTTCATTGAATGGTGAAACACACTACCAAACAGCAGCAGAAGTAACTTGTCATTTATTAAAATTATTACAGAAAACGCCATTAAAAGCGGGTAATATTCTTAATATTAATGTTCCTGATATTCCTTTATCGGAAATTAAAGGTTACAAAGTAACACGCTGTGGTAGTCGTCATGCAGCTCAAAAAGTTGATCCATCTAAAGATCCAAGGGGCGATACGGTCTATTGGTTAGGGCCAGTTGGAGGAATATCTGATGCGGGTCCAGATACTGATTTTGCTGCAGTATCGGCGGGTTATGTTTCTATTACACCATTACAAGTGGATTTAACTGCTCATAAGGATCAGCAAGTTGTTAAAGATTGGTTATTAAAAGCAGAGGCAAGTGAGGAATGCTAAAACGGTCAATGAGAGATTTATTGACACAATTACGTCATCAAGGGATTAAAGATGAAGGTCTATTGGCAGCTATTGCAAAAGTTCCTCGTGAGCGTTTTGTCGATGAAGCACTTTCACATAAAGCTTATGAAAATATTCCTTTACCTATAGGTTTTTCTCAGACTATTTCGCAACCCTATATTGTTGCTCGTATGACAGAGTTACTTACGCTTTCTCCTTCGGATCATGTTTTAGAGATAGGCACAGGGTCGGGTTATCAAACAGCCATTTTAGCTCATCTTGTCGCGCGGGTTTTTTCGGTAGAACGGATCAAGGGACTACAATGGAATGCTAAACGTAGATTAAAACAACTTGATCTTCATAATATTTCAACCCGTCATGGCGATGGCTGGATGGGATGGGCTTCAAAGGGGCCTTTTGATGGAATCATTGTCACTGCGGCGCCGGCAGAACTCCCACTCGTGTTGCTTGAACAATTGAAAGATGGTGGCCGCATGGTATTACCTGTCGGTGAGAAAAAACAGATGTTAAAAGTCATTAAACGTCAGGGTAATGATTTTCATGCTACAACGGTAGAGTCAGTGCGATTTGTTCCTTTAATTCCTGGAAGTTTGGCATGAAATAGGTAATATTTTAGCGATAGATAATTTAAGGTTTTATTAATCTCTGCTTTAAGTAAGCATAATAATTTATTATTTAGCTATTGCAATAAATTGTCGATCATGACTTACATTATCGATTTTTATTCAAGATTTATCTTCATGGGAGAAGAAGTATGAATTTTAACAGCCCAAAATTTGCTATTCGATGGGCAACTATCTGTATAATAACAGGCACAGTGTTAATAGGGTGCTCGACACCATATCATCCAGCAGCGCCAATTAGTAGTGTCCAAGATAGTAGCCGCCCAATTGATACTTATCCTGCTGTCAATACATCATCAAAAAATACGCCAATACCCTCTTCTCCTAAAAATATTTCTGTTAGTAATCAAAATAATAGTATAAATAAGCCGGTATATCAGCCAGTGATACCAGCACCTAAGACTAACACCGATGGTCGAATAATTTATAACCGAAATTATGATAATATCCAAAAAGGAAGCTATAGTGGTAACACCTATACTGTTAAACGAGGTGATACGCTGTTTTATATTGCTTGGATAACAGGCAATGATTATCGTGATCTAGCGCAACGTAATAAAATTGCAGAACCTTATAGTTTAAATATTGGGCAAGTACTTAATATTGGTAGTAGTTCTACCGACTCAGAAATGGTAGTTGCTAATCGTACTCCGAATACTAACAATACAAATGTTGATTCTCAGTCAACTAATGCGTATGCTTCATCTGTCAGTAAGCAAAATTCAGGAAAGATGTTACCGAGAGCATCCAAGCCACTAACACCTTCTACGCCGCCCGCAACAACAGCATCTTCGGGGTTAAATAGTAACAGCGTAGTCAATACAGTAGGTAAGTGGCGCTGGCCGGCCGAAGGGAAAGTGATTGAATCTTTTTCTGCTGTGAAGCGCGGAAATAAAGGTGTTGATATTGCCGGATCGCGCGGTCAACCTGTTTTTGCAACTACAGCAGGAAAAGTGGTTTATTCTGGAAATGCATTACGTGGATATGGAAATCTTATAATAATAAAACATAACGATGACTATCTGAGTGCCTATGCTCACAATGATACTATATTAGTTCGTGATCAACAGGAGGTTCAGGCAGGGCAAAAGATTGCCACTATGGGTAGCACCGGTACAAGTTCGGTAAGATTACATTTTGAAATTCGTTACAAGGGAAAATCAGTAAACCCGTTGCGTTATCTTTCGCAACGATAACTTGGACAGATTGCTTGTCAATGTTGTCTGCATTATCAATGGGTAGGAGTGACTGATGAGCCAAAATTCGCTAAAAGTTAACGAGTTATATGACGATTTAGACGAAACTAGCATGGATGCGGAAGCTTTCGATGAAAGCTTGCTAAAAGAAGAGGACTTAAATCTAGAGCAAGATGATGATTCAGATTTATTTCAGAATATTAATCAACGTGTTCTAGATGCAACTCAGCTTTATCTTGGTGAGATTGGATATTCACCTCTTCTGACAGCGAAAGAAGAAGTATTTTATGCAAGGCGCGCTTTACGTGGTGATGCAGCATCACGTCAGCGTATGATTGAGAGTAATTTACGTTTGGTTGTAAAAATTTCTCGTCGCTATAGTAATCGAGGTCTTGCCCTACTGGATCTGATTGAAGAAGGCAATCTTGGATTAATTCGGGCGGTTGAAAAATTTGATCCGGAAAAGGGTTTTCGTTTTTCAACTTATGCAACATGGTGGATCCGCCAAACTATTGAACGAGCAATTATGAATCAGACGCGAATTATCCGCTTACCGATTCATATCGTTAAAGAGTTAAATGTTTATTTGCGTATTGCAAGAGAATTGGCTCAGAAACTTGATCATGAGCCAAGTGCCGAAGAAATTGCAGAACGCTTAGACAAACCGGTGGATGATGTTAGCCGGATGTTACGGCTAAATGAGCGGATTTCTTCTGTTGATACTCCAATCGGTGGTGATTCAGATAAAGTGTTACTTGATGTGTTATCTGATGATAACGATTCAGGGCCAGAAGGAACTATCCAAGCTAACAATATGAAAGAAAGTATTGTTAAATGGCTGTTTGAACTTAATGCAAAACAGCGTGAAGTATTAGTGCGCCGCTTTGGTTTATTAGGTTATGAATCGGAAACGTTAGAAGAGGTGGGGCGAGAGATTGGTCTTACTAGAGAACGTGTTCGTCAGATACAGGTTGAAGGTTTGCGCCGATTAAAAGATATTTTGCATAATCAAGGTCTTAGTATGGAATCTTTCTTTAAGACCTAATATCTTTTCAAGATCGTTAATATTAAGTAAGGTGGGAGGAAAACCCACCTTTTTGTTTGACATCAGGCGGGAACGCCACTGTGAAATTTAAAATCGCTATCCGGCGTTTGGATCAATTCAGCCTCGATGTTAGCAAAATATTCGATCCGCTGCTGAATATTTTCGCTAGAAATAGCTTGTGCTAAAACTAAATAATCTTGATAGTGGCGAAATTCTGATCTGAGTAGTGAAATATAGAATTTAGCTAAGGGTGTTTCAAGATGAGGAGCGAGTTTAGCAAAACGCTCGCAAGAGCGCGCTTCGATATAAGCTGTATTAGTCTTAACTTAATCCGACAATTCTGATTTAAAAAAGAGCGTTACCGGTTTTAATTAACATCATTAGATAATTAAATAAAAGGTAATTCTATGTATCAAACAAATAATCCTATCATCAAACATAAAGTCGGGTTACTTAACCTCGCTGAAGAGCTTAATAACGTCTCAAAAGCCTGTAAGATTATGGGGGTATCCCGAGATACGTTTTATCGCTACCAGGAACTTGTTAACGATGGTGGGATAGACGCTTTAATTAATCAAAATCGACGGGTGCCTAACGTAAAAAATAGAGTAGATGAACAGATTGAAAGCGCTGTAGTCGAGTATGCGATTGAATACCCTGCACACGGTCAACACCGCAGTAGTAATGAACTAAGAAAAAAAGGCATTTTTGTTTCGGGGAGTGGCGTTCGCTCTATTTGGCTGCGCCATAATCTCGAAAATTTTACAAAACGCCTAAAAGCGCTTGAAGATAAAATCGCAACAGAAGGAATTATCCTGTCAGAATCACAAATCAGTGCTTTAGAAAAGAAAGCGCAAGATGATGAAGCCTGTGGTGAGATTGAAACAGCGCATCCAGGTTATCTGGGTTCACAAGATACTTTTTATGTCGGTCATTTAAAAGGCGTTGGTCGTGTTTATCAACAAACTTACATTGATACTTACAGTAAAGTCGTTCATTGTAAGCTTTACACAACAAAAAGCGCGATAACGGCGGCAGATTTATTAAATGACAAGGTTCTCCCTTTTTATTCCCAGCATGGGTTACCGGTGTTACGTATACTGACACGGACAGAGGCAGTGAGTATTGTGGTAAAGTTGAACATCACGATTATCAACTTTATCTCGCTATCAATGATATTGATCATACAAAAACTAAAGCTCGTTCACCTCAAACTAATGGGATTTGTGAACGCTTTCATAAAACTGTATTACAAGAGTTCTATCAGGTGGCTTTTCGTAAGAAAATCTATAGGGCTTTAAATGAATTACAAGCTGATTTAGATAAATGGTTAGCGGAATATAATATAGCTAGGCGACTTAATTTTGATTACAAGGTGTGTTATGAGTTATACAATTGATTTTCGACGTAAAGTAATATCTGTAAGGAAAGCCGAAGGTTTAACAATTCGAGAAACTGCGAAACAATTCCGTATTGGAAAAGCGTCTTTAGTACGTTGGCTTAAACGACCAGAGCCAAAAAATTCAACGCCACGTAAGAGGAAGCTCGATAAAAATGCTTTAGCAAAAGATGTGGAACAGTATCCAGATGCTTACCAAAAGGAACGGGCAGAGCGATTCGGTGTTTGTAAAAAGACTATTTGGCAATCCCTTAAAAAGCTGGGATTAACCTATAAAAAAAACTCTATTCCATCCAAAAACCAACGAAAGCGACAGGCTGGCACATCAGCAAAAAAGACAACAGTATGAAAAAAAAGATAAATCTGTTGTTTTTATTGATGAAAGTGGTTTTTCACATGACACTCCACGAACTCACGGCTATTCCCCAAAAGGTCACCGTTGTTTTGGCCTGAAAAACTGGGGTGCTAAGGGAAGAACAAATGTTATTGGCGCTTTATTGGGAACAACCCTTTTTGCTATCGGATTATTTGATTGCAATATTAACCGTGATGTTTTTTATGTTTGGATCACAAAAATATTGCTCCCAGAACTTCCTGAAAATTCTGTTATTTTTATGGACAACGCTAGCTTTCACAAAGGTAAGAATATTGAACAGGCAATTATAAACGCAGGACACCAGATAGAATATTTGCCTGTGTATTCACCAGATTTAAATCCTATAGAACATAAATGGTCTCAAGCTAAACGTAAAAAGATGGAAACAGGATGCACTATCGATGACCTGTTTTTAATACATATGCTGTAATCAAAATTAAGTCGCCTAGCTATACCAGAAGCGGTAGTGATGGATGCCTGGTATTCTAGCCTGGATAATCTGAAGTCAATTCGCTCTCATGGTTGGGTCTGGGTAACCACGCTGAGGAAAAACAGGATTGTTAACCATAACAAACAACTGAACAAGTTAGACATCTCAGAGAAGTAACTCCAATACACTTACGAGGCTACGGTTGGGTGACTGTTTTCAAATTTACAGCCAAAAACGGCCGTATTGATTACAGAGTAACAAACAAAGACAATCCCACCCGTCAATACGTCAAATCTATCATGGATGCCCGTTGGTCTGTTGAAGTTTATCATCGAAGAAGTTAAACAAAATTGTGGTATTGAACGCTGCCAGGCTCGCACGAGCAGGGCACAAAGAAATCATATTTTTCTCGCTATTTCTGCGTGGTTTGAACAACATAAACGTCGTATATCTGAAAAAATAATCCTTTATCAACAAAATTGGGACGTAATCAAAAATGATATTACTGAGCACATCCGTGTTTTATTAGCGTACCCAAATTAGTTTTGTGCGAAACTCGTGTTAAATACTGATTTAAGGTCTGATAAGTGAAAAATGTTTTGAATTTAAAAATCATTGTAATCTAAATTACTCTATTTATATAATTAAAGTGATTTTGATAGCATTTATTATTAGAAATTAGATAACAATTTAGTTATAACATAATTCAGAAATTGAGATTTTAATAAACTTCATTATGTCACGAGTTTCGCACCAATAAAAAAACGTTCATATTTTTAAGTTTAATTCAGCATAATATATAAATAGACAAAATCTTATAAATTAAAAGCAACTTATTGTAATTTAAACAAATTTATACGTTTTAGTAACTTGCAAATTAACCATTGCTTTTAAGCCATTTCTGGAATTTTATATGCCTGTGCGAAACTTGTGTATGTTATAAATTTATAACATTATTTAGCAATATTATATTGGTTTATTTGATTTTTGAGAATTTATTTCATTTTTTTTTATTTTTTTACAAAAATAAAAAAATCTATTGTTTTATTTCTTTAAATTACAAATAATTAATAATTTAATGGTGGATAATTTACATCAATTGTTTCGAGATGTGATACTATTCTTCATCCTCATTGAGAAAATGAATAAAGTGAACTTAATTTTCCGATAATATATGAGATGGCAGTTTCTTTGTTAATAGACTAACAAAATTTTATACCTTTAATGATATGGTACAATTTTATTCTTCAAAACAGCGTAAAGTTAAATCCGATAATTTGGCAGTAATAGCTGAAAGTCTTGATGTTAAGGGTCAAGGTGTAGCGCATTATCAAGGAAAAATAATTTTTATTACTGATTTACTTCCTGGTGAGCAAGCACAAATTCAACTTACAGAAGAGAAAAGGTAATTTGCCAAGGCAAAAATGAGCAAACGATTGACTGATAGTCTTGATCGGGTGGCGCCTTTTTGTCGTCATTTTGGCATCTGTGGTGGTTTTCAACAACAACATGTGACGCCGGCTCTTCAACGTGCTGCGAAAATCAGTAGGTTAGAATTTATTTCAACGTGAAACGGGCAGTGCGGTAAAATCATTGCCAGTTATTGCAGGTAGTGAGTATGGATATCGCCGTAGAGCGCGGTTTGGTCTTCAATATAGCTAGGCGACTTAATTTTGATTACAAGGTGTGTTATGAGTTATACAATTGATTTTCGACGTAAAGTAATATCTGTAAGGAAAGCCGAAGGTTTAACAATTCGAGAAACTGCGAAACAATTCCGTATTGGAAAAGCGTCTTTAGTACGTTGGCTTAAACGACCAGAGCCAAAAAATTCAACGCCACGTAAGAGGAAGCTCGATAAAAATGCTTTAGCAAAAGATGTGGAACAGTATCCAGATGCTTACCAAAAGGAACGGGCAGAGCGATTCGGTGTTTGTAAAAAGACTATTTGGCAATCCCTTAAAAAGCTGGGATTAACCTATAAAAAAAACTCTATTCCATCCAAAAACCAACGAAAGCGACAGGCTGGCACATCAGCAAAAAAGACAACAGTATGAAAAAAAAGATAAATCTGTTGTTTTTATTGATGAAAGTGGTTTTTCACATGACACTCCACGAACTCACGGCTATTCCCCAAAAGGTCACCGTTGTTTTGGCCTGAAAAACTGGGGTGCTAAGGGAAGAACAAATGTTATTGGCGCTTTATTGGGAACAACCCTTTTTGCTATCGGATTATTTGATTGCAATATTAATCGTGATGTTTTTTATGTTTGGATCACAAAAATATTGCTCCCAGAACTTCCTGAAAATTCTGTTATTTTTATGGACAACGCTAGCTTTCACAAAGGTAAGAATATTGAACAGGCAATTATAAACGCAGGACACCAGATAGAATATTTGCCTGTGTATTCACCAGATTTAAATCCTATAGAACATAAATGGTCTCAAGCTAAACGTAAAAAGATGGAAACAGGATGCACTATCGATGACCTGTTTTTAATACATATGCTGTAATCAAAATTAAGTCGCCTAGCTATACCAGCATGCAGAGCGTCGTTTACGCATGGGATTTCGTCAGAGCCAATGTAGAGCTGAAAATGTTGTATTAGTCTTAACTTAATCCGACAATTCTGATTTAAAAAAGAGCGTTACCGGTTTTAATTAACATCATTAGATAATTAAATAAAAGGTAATTCTATGTATCAAACAAATAATCCTATCACAAACATAAAGTCGGGTTACTTAACCTCGCTGAAGAGCTTAATAACGTCTCAAAAGCCTGTAAGATTATGGGGGTATCCCGAGATACGTTTTATCGCTACCAGGAACTTGTTAACGATGGTGGGATAGACGCTTTAATTAATCAAAATCGACGGGTGCCTAACGTAAAAAATAGAGTAGATGAACAGATTGAAAGCGCTGTAGTCGAGTATGCGATTGAATACCCTGCACACGATCAACACCGCAGTAGTAATGAACTAAGAAAAAAAGGCATTTTTGTTTCGGGGAGTGGCGTTCGCTCTATTTGGCTGCGCCATAATCTCGAAAATTTTACAAAACGCCTAAAAGCGCTTGAAGATAAAATCGCAACAGAAGGAATTATCCTGTCAGAATCACAAATCAGTGTTCTAGAAAAGAAAGCGCAAGATGATGAAGCCTGTGGTGAGATTGAAACAGCGCAGGTTATCTGGGTTCACAAGATACTTTTTATGTCGGTCATTTAAAAGGAGTTGGTCGTGTTTATCAACAAACTTACATTGATACTTACAGTAAAGTCGTTCATTGTAAGCTTTACACAACAAAAAGCGCGATAACGGCGGCAGATTTATTAAATGACAAGGTTCTCCCTTTTTATTCCTAGCATGGGTTACCAGTGTTACGTATACTGACGGACAGAGGCAGTGAGTATTGTGGTAAAGTTGAACATCACGATTATCAACTTTATCTCGCTATCAATGATATTGATCATACAAAAACTAAAGCTCGTTCACCTCAAACTAATGGGATTTGTGAACGCTTTCATAAAACTGTATTACAAGAGTTCTATCAGGTGGCTTTTCGTAAGAAAATCTATAGGGCTTTAAATGAATTACAAGCTGATTTAGATAAATGGTTAGCGGAATATAATAACCAACGCACTCATCAAGGAAAAATGTGTTGCGGTCGAACTCCTATGGCAACTTTACACGATGGAAAACAACTTTGGAGAGAGAAAGATTTAAATCAAATTTAACCTGACAGGTACTGTATAAATAACCGGTAACTGTCAGATTAAGTCTGAGCTACTACATATTAACTGCTTTTGCCTGGCGCTATAATCTCAATGTTTATTTGGTTGATAATAGTGCCAATCGGCTTAAATTTGTTAGTTTAGCAAGTAATGATAGTGAGCCTTATTATTCTATTGAGAATGTGAAATTGATATTTGATCCACAGAATTTTATTCAAGTAAGTCCTGAAATTAATAAAAAAATGGTTGCTCAAGCGTTGGATTGGTTAGCGCTTGAGCCGCAAGATAGGGTTTTGGATCTATTTTGTGGCATGGGTAATTTTACCTTACCTATTGCACGTCATGTTAATGGTGTTGAAGGTGTCGTTGAATTGGTGGCGCAAGGACGGTATAACGCTAGTTTAAATCAATTAACCAACGTTGAGTTTTATCAAGCTGATCTCGAGTTTGACATAAACTGTCAACCTTGGGCAAAAATGGGCTTTAATAAAATCTTATTAGATCCTGCACGCGCCGGTGCTATGGGCGTAATGCCACATATTATCAAATTTAAGCCAGAACGGGTGGTCTATATCTCCTGTAACCCAACGACATTAGTAAAAGATAGTCAACAATTACTTACAACCGGTTATCAACTTATGAGTGTCAGGATGTTAGATATGTTCCCGCATACTAGTCATCTAGAGTCTATGGCACTTTTTTGTCGCGATTTAAGCAAATAGGCAAGGAAAGATTATGGTTGCAATTAGAAACGCTCATTTGACATCTGCAGGAGAATTTGCCGTTGATAAGTGGGTTGCCAGTCTCAAACTTACCAACAATGACTCAGAACAAAAGTTAATTGAACTTTGGCATTATTGCTATAGCAAAGTTCAGCAACATGAACATCGTCAATTATTGCTTTGGCGTGGCATAGAGATGGGAGAAATCCTGTCAACATTAAGCATGGATCTCGATAGTCTGCGTGCGGCAATGCTGTTTCCCTTAGTTGATGCCAAAATTGTCACTGAGGAAATTATTAATATTGAATTTGGTAAATCGATTCACGGATTGGTTAAAGGTGTGATGGAGATGGACGCCATTCGCCAATTGAATGCTAGCAAATTAGGTGAAAAAAGTTCTACCCAGGTAGATAATATTCGTCGGATGTTGCTCGCTATGGTGGAAGATTTTCGTTGCGTGGTGATTAAGATAGCAGAACGTATTGCCCATTTACGCGAGGTAAGGGAACGCTCTGAAGATGAAAGAGTCTTAGCAGCAAAAGAGTGCTTAAATATATATGCTCCTTTGGCCAACCGTTTAGGCATTGGGCAATTGAAATGGGAGCTAGAAGATTTCTGTTTTCATTATTTACACCCAGATGAATATAAAAAGATTGCTGAATTACTCCATGAACGTCGTATCGATCGTGAACGATATATTGATGATTTTGTTTCGTCACTGCGACATTTTATGTTACAGGAAAGTATTACCGCAGAAATTTATGGCCGCCCGAAGCATATGTATAGCATCTGGCGGAAGATGCAAAAAAAATATCTGGCCTTTGATGAACTGTTTGATGTGCGCGCTGTGCGTATTATCGTTGAACGTTTACAGGATTGTTACGCTGCATTAGGTATTGTGCATACCCATTTTCGTCATTTACCTGATGAATTTGATGATTATGTTGCTAACCCTAAACCGAATGGCTATCAATCCATTCATACTGTGGTATTAGGGCCAAATGGTAAAGCGATTGAAGTACAAATTCGGACCAGACAAATGCACGAAAATGCTGAATTAGGTATTGCCGCACATTGGAAATATAAAGAAGGCGCGGTTATAACTGGCAAAGGCAGTAGCTATGAAAATCGTATTGTTTGGTTAAGAAAATTGATAGCCTGGCAGGAAGAGATGGCTGATTCAGGGGAAATGCTTGATGAGGTTCGTAGCCAGGTTTTTGATGATCGCGTATATGTTTTTACACCTAAAGGTGATGTCATTGATTTGCCTGCTGGCTCAACCCCACTTGATTTTGCCTACCATATTCATAGTGATGTCGGTCATCGTTGTATTGGCGCTAAGATCAGCGGCCGGATTGTTCCTTTTAGTTATCACTTACAGATGGGAGATCAAATTGAAATTATTACGCAAAAATATCCCAATCCTAGCCGTGACTGGCTCAATCCAAATTTAGGCTACGTTACGACAAACCGCGGTCGCGCTAAGATCCACAATTGGTTTCGTAAGCAGGAGCGTGATAAGAATATTCAGGCAGGGCGACAAATATTAGATAACGAACTTAATCATCTGGCGGTAAGTATAAAAGAGGCTGAAAAGTTGTTATTAACCCGCTACAACGTTAACTCATTGGATGAAATTCTGGCAGGTATTGGTGTTGGTGATATTCGTATTAATCAACTGGTAAATTTTTTACAGAATAAGTTTAGCCAAACCACTGCCGAAGAAGCAGACCGCGCCGCCTTAAAAACACTGGAAGCTAAAATGTCTTCTATCCGCTTGCCAGTAAAAGATAGTGGTAGAATTGTGGTAGAAGGTGTTGGCAACTTGATGCACCACATTGCTCGTTGCTGTCAGCCAATTCCTGGTGATGATATTGTTGGTTTTATTACTAAAGGTCGAGGTATTTCGATCCATTGTATCGATTGTGAGCAACTGATCGAGCTACAATTGCATGCACCAGAAAGAATCGTCGATGCTATTTGGGGTGAAAACTACGCTAGTGGTTACTCATTAGGGCTGAGAATTATTGCTAATGATCGTAGTGGATTATTAAGAGATATTACGACTATTCTTGCTAATGAAAAAGTAAATGTTTTAAGTGTTAGTAGTCGTAGTGATGTCAAACAACAATTGGCGACTATCGATTTAAATATTGAAATCAATCATTTACCTGTTTTAGGTCGTATTTTAGCGAAATTAAATCAACTCCCTGATGTATTTGAGGCTAAACGTTATATTAAGTCGTAACTATAACATCATGTTTTAGCAAGCGGCGCATTGATTGGTTTTTGAACTTTATTAACTTTGGATGGAAATAACATGCAAACGGACTCAGCTGCAATAGAACAATTGTTATTGATTATGGCTCAGTTACGTGATCCTGAACATGGTTGTATATGGGATAAAGTGCAATCTTTTGCCGCAATAGCACCTTATACGCTGGAGGAAACTTATGAAGTTGTTGATGCTATTGGACGACAAGATTTTGCTGCTTTAAAAGAAGAATTGGGTGATTTACTGTTTCATGTTGTCTTTTATGCCCAGATTGCAAAAGAACAAAAATTATTCGATTTTAATGAAATCTGCCAAATCGTCAGTCAAAAGTTAATATCACGTCATCCCCATATTTTTGCTGGACAATCGATTATTAATAGCGATAAAGCAATATATAATTGGGAAAAAAATAAAGTCAAAGAACGAGCCGCAAAAAATCAGCATTCAGTTTTAGATGATATTCCACAAGTACTCCCTGCATTAATGAAAGCCAACAAAATGCAAAAATGCTGTGCGGCTGTCGGTTTTGATTGTGACAAATTTGCCCCGGTATTAGCCAAAGTTCATGAAGAAATTGAAGAGGTTTTGGCAGAAATAAATAAGCCTGAACCGAGTCAATCACATATTGAAGAAGAAATTGGTGATTTACTTTTTGCGGTGGTTAATTTATCGCGCCATCTTGGCCATGAATCTGAATTAGCATTACAAAAAGCGTGTCGTAAATTTGAACGCCGTTTTCGCCGAGTAGAAAAACTGATCTTAAACAAAGGCGGTTTATTAGAAAATGCTACATTAGATGAAATGGAAAAACTTTGGCAACAAATTAAAAAAGAGTGATTATTATTTTTAGCTGAATGGATTAAGTATTAGTTAGGATGTTATAATCGAGCAGCTATTTATTGACAGGAATTTGCATAAGCTAATTCTTGATATTGAAAGATTATTGATGAAATTAACCTTAGTAGGTTTAGAACATTTGTAGCAGATTTAAGGTTAGGGTATACTGCTTTCCCGTCCTGTTATATTCATCGTCTTTTACACCTAAATTTTCAGGTTTAGCATGAAAACAAATTATATTTTTGTAACCGGCGGGGTAGTATCCTCTCTGGGCAAAGGCATTGCCGCAGCTTCTTTGGCTGCTATACTTGAAGCGCGTGGACTGAATGTTACTATTATGAAACTGGATCCTTATATTAATGTTGATCCAGGCACGATGAGCCCAATCCAACATGGAGAAGTTTTTGTTACCGAAGATGGTGCAGAAACTGATCTTGATCTGGGCCATTATGAACGTTTTATTCGTACTAAAATGATACGCCGTAATAATTTCACAACCGGTCGCGTATACTCTGAAGTATTACGTAAAGAGCGTCGTGGTGATTATTTGGGCGAAACCATTCAAGTTATTCCTCATATTACTGATGAGATCAAAAACCGGATTATTCGTGGCGGAGAAGGTCACGATATCGTTTTGGTTGAAGTTGGTGGTACAGTAGGCGATATTGAATCTTTACCTTTTTTGGAAGCAATTCGCCAATTAGCGGTTGATGTTGGTCGTAAACACACTCTTTTCCTGCATCTTACTTTAGTGCCTTATTTACCTGCTGCAGGTGAAGTTAAAACCAAACCGACCCAACATTCAGTAAAAGAACTTCTTTCTATTGGTATTCAGCCAGACGTGCTAATTTGCCGTTCAGATCGGGTTATTCCGGTTAATGAACGGGCAAAAATTGCGCTTTTCTGCAATGTACCGGAAAAAGCGGTTATTTCATTAGAGGATGTTGATTCAATTTATAAAATTCCTGCATTATTGGAATCTCAGCAGTTAGATGATTATATTTGTGAGAAATTTGAACTTGCATGCCCAGCGGCTGATTTATCTGAATGGGAACAGGTTATTGATGCGCAAGCCAATCCGGTAGGTAAGGTAACTATTGGCATGGTAGGTAAATATATAGAGTTACCTGATGCTTACAAATCGGTTATTGAAGCGTTAAAACATGGCGGTTTAAAAAATCGTTTAACAGTGAATATCAAACTGATTGATTCTGAAGATATTGAAACGCGTGGTACCGAACTACTAAAAGGACTTGATGCTATCCTGGTTCCAGGTGGTTTTGGTGAACGGGGTGTCGAAGGCAAAATTATGGCAGCACGTTACGCACGTGAAAATAATATTCCTTATTTGGGTATTTGCCTGGGAATGCAGGTTGCTCTGATTGAATATGCCCGTCATGTTGCTGGTATGGAAGGGGCAAACTCAACAGAATTTGCGCCAGATTGTCCATATCCGGTTGTTGCTTTAATTACGGAATGGTCTGATGACAGTGGTAATATTAAAGTTCGTAATGAGAAGAGCGATCTTGGCGGTACGATGCGAGTAGGTGGCCAATTATGCCATTTAGTGAAAGGTAGTAAAGTCCGTGAGTTGTACAACAGCGACACAATTATGGAGCGGCATCGCCACCGTTATGAAGTTAATAATATGTTTTTGGCGCGTATTGAAGAAGCGGGTTTACGTATTGCAGGACGCTCAGCGGACAATAAGCTAGTGGAAATTATCGAGGATCCTAACCATCCTTGGTTTGTCGCTTGTCAGTTTCATCCTGAATTTACTTCGACACCAAGGGATGGCCATCCGTTATTTGCTGGTTTTATTAAAGCCGCAAAGGAATATCAGCAAGGCCATCTAAAAAGAGATATGGGCTAATGGTATTAATTTGTTACCATTGGCTGAAATTTAACTTGTACTGAGGAAAATTTAATGTCCAAAATCGTTAAAGTCATCGGGCGTGAAATCATCGACTCCCGTGGTAATCCGACTGTTGAAGCAGAGGTTCATTTAGAAGGCGGATTTGTTGGTTTAGCAGCGGCACCATCTGGTGCATCGACCGGTTCACGAGAAGCATTAGAGCTACGTGATGGTAATAAAGATCGCTTTTTAGGTAAAGGCGTTTTGAAGGCAGTTACAGCAGTAAATGGTCCAATTGCTGGTGCATTGATCGACCAAGATGCCAAAAATCAGGCTAATATCGATAAAATCATGATCGAATTAGACGGTACAGAAAATAAATCTAAATTCGGTGCTAATGCGATTTTGGCCGTTTCACTGGCTAATGCAAAAGCGGCTGCGGCAGCGAAAGGTATGCCTTTATATGAGCATATTGCTGAATTGAATGGCACGCAGGGTAAATTCTCTATGCCTTTACCAATGATGAATATTATCAATGGTGGCGAACATGCGGATAACAACGTTGATATTCAAGAGTTTATGATCCAGCCAGTGGGCGCAAAAAGCTTGAAAGAAGCAGTTCGGATGGGATCAGAAGTTTTTCACCACTTGGCAAAAGTGTTAAAAGCCAAAGGGATGAATACAGCGGTCGGCGATGAAGGTGGCTATGCACCAAATTTAGAATCTAATGCCGCAGCTTTAGCCGCAATTAAGGACGCCGTAGAAGCAGCAGGTTATGAGTTAGGTAAAGATATTACTTTAGCAATGGATTGTGCCGCCTCAGAATTTTACAACCAGGAAACGGGTAACTATGAGTTGAAAGGTGAAGGTAAAACTTTTACTTCACAAGAATTTACCCACTATCTAGAAGAATTAACCAAACAATATCCTATCGTTTCTATTGAAGATGGTCTTAATGAGTCAGATTGGGATGGTTTCACCTACCAGACTAAAGTGTTAGGAGACAAAATTCAGTTAGTTGGTGATGATTTATTTGTTACTAATACTAAGATTTTGCAAGAAGGCATTGAAAAAGGAATTGCTAATTCTATTTTAATTAAATTCAATCAGATTGGTAGCTTAACCGAAACTTTAGCAGCAATTAAGATGGCAAAAGATGCCGGCTACACTGCGGTTATCTCACATCGTTCAGGTGAAACTGAAGACGCTACAATTGCAGATTTGGCAGTAGGAACAGCAGCGGGCCAGATTAAAACAGGTTCAATGAGCCGTTCTGATCGAGTTGCTAAATATAATCAATTAATCCGTATTGAAGAAGTGTTAGGTGAAAAAGCGCCTTTTAATGGTCTAAAAGAAGTTAAAGGCCAGGCTTAAATTTACTGTTATTGATTAATCATATATTAAAGGCGAGAGACTTATTGTTATCTCGCCTTTTTTATTAATAATCCTTGGATCTCTTTTATAGCTAGGCGACTTAATTTTGATTACAGCATATGTATTAAAAACAGGTCATCGATAGTGCATCCTGTTTCCATCTTTTTACGTTTAGCTTGAGACCATTTATGTTCTATAGGATTTTAATCTGGTGAATACACAGGCAAATATTCTATCTGGTGTCCTGCGTTTATAATTGCCTGTTCAATATTCTTACCTTTGTGAAAGCTAGCGTTGTCCATAAAAATAACAGAATTTTCAGGAAGTTCTGGGAGCAATATTTTTGTGATCCAAACATAAAAAACATCACGATTAATATTGCAATCAAATAATCCGATAGCAAAAAGGGTTGTTCCCAATAAAGCGCCAATAACATTTGTTCTTCCCTTAGCACCCCAGTTTTTCAGGCCAAAACAACGGTGACCTTTTGGGGAATAGCCGTGAGTTCGTGGAGTGTCATGTGAAAAACCACTTTCATCAATAAAAACAACAGATTTATCTTTTTTTTCATACTGTTGTCTTTTTTGCTGATGTGCCAGCCTGTCGCTTTCGTTGGTTTTTGGATGGAATAGAGTTTTTTTTATAGGTTAATCCCAGCTTTTTAAGGGATTGCCAAATAGTCTTTTTACAAACACCGAATCGCTCTGCCCGTTCCTTTTGGTAAGCATCTGGATACTGTTCCACATCTTTTGCTAAAGCATTTTTATCGAGCTTCCTCTTACGTGGCGTTGAATTTTTTGGCTCTGGTCGTTTAAGCCAACGTACTAAAGACGCTTTTCCAATACGGAATTGTTTCGCAGTTTCTCGAATTGTTAAACCTTCGGCTTTCCTTACAGATATTACTTTACGTCGAAAATCAATTGTATAACTCATAACACACCTTGTAATCAAAATTAAGTCGCCTAGCTATATGCTTTTATTGTGGTTTAATAAGGCAACTGTTTATTAACCTGAGTTCGGGATAAGCATTATCAATTATGCTTGAAGATATGTTCCTGCCACCAGTATCTTTGGTTTAGATGGAATTAAACAATATGCAACCCGCCCTGCTAATAAATTCACTACAAAGTTAGCTGGAGAGCGGTGCCGCGTATGCGCTATCTGACAAAGATTTTTTAACTCATCAAATACCGTTTCAATGACAGAACGATGACGCAAGATGGCTTTGTCGAAACAAGTCTGTTCAACAGGCTTCATTTTCTTCTTGATATTCGTTATAAGGTTAATTCCCATTGTTTTCAGTTGCTGTTTCAGTGAAGCCGATAAATACCCTTTATCCGCATACAAACAACCAGAAAGATCTTTTATCAGCTCAGGTAATGGTTTCCGATCATCTGTGTTTCCTGGTGTAAGTCGAAAACTGAGTATTTCCCCCAAATGATTGATAATTATAGCTAGGCGACTTAATTTTGATTACAGCATATGTATTAAAAACAGGTCATCGATAGTGCATCCTGTTTCCATCTTTTTACGTTTAGCTTGAGACCATTTATGTTCTATAGGATTTAAATCTGGTGAATACACAGGCAAATATTCTATCTGGTGTCCTGCGTTTATAATTGCCTGTTCAATATTCTTACCTTTGTGAAAGCTAGCGTTGTCCATAAAAATAACAGAATTTTCAGGAAGTTCTGGGAGCAATATTTTTGTGATCCAAACATAAAAAACATCACGATTAATATTGCAATCAAATAATCCGATAGCAAAAAGGGTTGTTCCCAATAAAGCGCCAATAACATTTGTTCTTCCCTTAGCACCCCAGTTTTTCAGGCCAAAACAACGGTGACCTTTTGGGGAATAGCCGTGAGTTCGTGGAGTGTCATGTGAAAAACCACTTTCATCAATAAAAACAACAGATTTATCTTTTTTTTCATACTGTTGTCTTTTTTGCTGATGTGCCAGCCTGTCGCTTTCGTTGGTTTTTGGATGGAATAGAGTTTTTTTTATAGGTTAATCCCAGCTTTTTAAGGGATTGCCAAATAGTCTTTTTACAAACACCGAATCGCTCTGCCCGTTCCTTTTGGTAAGCATCTGGATACTGTTCCACATCTTTTGCTAAAGCATTTTTATCGAGCTTCCTCTTACGTGGCGTTGAATTTTTTGGCTCTGGTCGTTTAAGCCAACGTACTAAAGACGCTTTTCCAATACGGAATTGTTTCGCAGTTTCTCGAATTGTTAAACCTTCGGCTTTCCTTACAGATATTACTTTACGTCGAAAATCAATTGTATAACTCATAACACACCTTGTAATCAAAATTAAGTCGCCTAGCTATAGTGCATCCTGTTTCCATCTTTTTACGTTTAGCTTGAGACCATTTATGTTCTATAGGATTTAAATCTGGTGAATACACAGGCAAATATTCTATCTGGTATCCTGCGTTTATAATTGCCTGTTCAATATTCTTACCTTTGTGAAAGCTAGCGTTGTCCATAAAAATAACAGAATTTTCAGGAAGTTCTGGGAGCAATATTTTTGTGATCCAAACATAAAAAACATCACGGTTAATATTGCAATCAAATAATCCGATAGCAAAAAGGGTTGTTCCCAATAAAGCGCCAATAACATTTGTTCTTCCCTTAGCACCCCAGTTTTTCAGGCCAAAACAACGGTGACCTTTTGGGGAATAGCCGTGAGTTCGTGGAGTGTCATGTGAAAAACCACTTTCATCAATAAAAACAACAGATTTATCTTTTTTTTTCATACTGTTGTCTTTTTTGCTGATGTGCCAGCCTGTCGCTTTCGTTGGTTTTTGGATGGAATAGAGTTTTTTTTATAGGTTAATCCCAGCTTTTTAAGGGATTGCCAAATAGTCTTTTTACAAACACCGAATCGCTCTGCCCGTTCCTTTTGGTAAGCATCTGGATACTGTTCCACATCTTTTGCTAAAGCATTTTTATCGAGCTTCCTCTTACGTGGCGTTGAATTTTTTGGCTCTGGTCGTTTAAGCCAACGTACTAAAGACGCTTTTCCAATACGGAATTGTTTCGCAGTTTCTCGAATTGTTAAACCTTCGGCTTTCCTTACAGATATTACTTTACGTCGAAAATCAATTGTATAACTCATAACACACCTTGTAATCAAAATTAAGTCGCCTAGCTATACATGAAGTTTGAAACCAAAGAACCAACCTGTTGAGGTTTTTCCTCGTTCAGCTATCCCATCGAAGACTTTATGCCGGCGGATCCGTAAGTTATCACACACAGCTATCGGAGTAGAATCGGCAACCGACAGACCCGTGCACTTTCCCTTAATTGACTCAAACAGTGCCGTTAAAGCTAAGGCACTGCGCGGAAGTAACTCTACGCAGCGTGAATATGATGGCAAGTTAGGAAATTCCTTCCTGAGATATAAACGGACATGATAGAGATAAAATACCTTGAATTGGCTGAATCGGAGTTGATGAAACAAAACAACCAGTGTCATCATTTCAGCCAATGAAAGCTGATGGGCAAAACTTGAGTTTGGTGCAAATGCCCCTAGTGAAAGAATTTTAAAAAATATACGCAAAGGCTAACATGATTTCACCCCCTGCAATAAAAGTAGGGCGCAAATGGATGGTAGATCACGAAGCACGATATATTGGAATTGTTGCCAAACCCCAATTAGCAAAAAACTATAACGAAAAACTCCAAAGGATAATTTTAGATGGCAGCCAGACGTCGCTCTCATAAAATGTAGTAGCTCAGACTTAATCTGACAGTTACCGGTTATTTATACAGTACCTGTCAGGTTAAATTTGATTTAAATCTTTCTCTCTCCAAAGTTGTTTTCCATCGTGTAAAGTTGCCATAGGAGTTCGACCGCAACACATTTTTCCTTGATGAGTGCGTTGGTTATTATATTCCGCTAACCATTTATCTAAATCAGCTTGTAATTCATTTAAAGCCCTATAGATTTTCTTACGAAAAGCCACCTGATAGAACTCTTGTAATACAGTTTTATGAAAGCGTTCACAAATCCCATTAGTTTGAGGTGAACGAGCTTTAGTTTTTGTATGATCAATATCATTGATAGCGAGATAAAGTTGATAATCGTGATGTTCAACTTTACCACAATACTCACTGCCTCTGTCCGTCAGTATACGTAACACCGGTAACCCATGCTGGGAATAAAAAGGGAGAACCTTGTCATTTAATAAATCTGCCGCCGTTATCGCGCTTTTTGTTGTGTAAAGCTTACAATAAGCGTGTTGCTTAATAGTGAAATAAGGGTATTTCGGTGATTGAAGTAAATTTTAGGCTGTTCTGAGATGGAAATTCCAAAGACCGGCACTAAGGAGTAAAAAGGTATCATCAATAAAGGGTCTACGATTCCGTAAAATTTGGGTCATACAACCGAGGCGCTTGATACCCGCGATGGCGTGTTCAACCGTAATACGGATGCCCGAGATTATTTTATTTTCTTGTTTTTGTTCAGGCGATAAAGGTCTTTTTCGAGTTCCTTTTTTTGGGATTTGTGTATTAGGATGCTGTTTATCTATACCTTGAAAACCGGTATCGGCCCAGATGGTTACCTCAGGGGGAATATGGCGAATTATATCGACTTTATCGAGTAAGCGTTTATCGTGACAGCGCCCATTTTTTATCATGGGGATAAATCCAATTTTCCTCGTTTCGTCAGTCATAATAAGCCCTTTTCGAGTGGTCTGTCTTTTCTTTCCCGAATACATTTTTTTTCGCCGACGCAGATTCTTAGGCTTTTGGACAGGTCGCTCTGTCCCATCAATAAAGACGTCTTTAACTCCAGGAAAGGCGCGAAAAAATTCCTCAGCAGAGCGAATTTGACGAGCGGGCAAAACACATTCTCGCCCCAAGGTCATCTCTAAAACCGGCAATAATATTTTTACCCAGCGACATACCCGTGTTCTATCTAAACCAAAAAGAAGTCCTTGCAAATCATAGGTCGGATAACATTTTAAATACAATAAAATAAAAAGCAGTTTATCTAATGGGGTTGGGATAAATCCTTTCTGCCCTGCACCCATCTGCCGCTCGTGATCTTTTCGATTCTTTTTCCGATAAATCAAATAACAAGCTGAAAATTCAGCGGCTAAATTTTTCAATTCTTCGACTGATAATCCAATGATTGCTTTACATAAACGATTATCTCGTAACAACCGCTCTTTGTTGATCATTTCAAACCGTTATTTTCTAAGTTAAACCTCTTTTTATTGTCTATAGCGTGACAAAAAATGCAAGTCTCTATTCAGCAACTATTTTAATGAACGACTTTACTGTAAGTATCAATGTAAGTTTGTTGATAAACACGACCAACGCCTTTTAAATGACCGACATAAAAAGTATCTTGTGAACCCAGATAACCTGGATGCGCTGTTTCAATCTCACCACAGGCTTCATCATCTTGCGCTTTCTTTTCTAGAGCACTGATTTGTGATTCTGACAGGATAATTCCTTCTGTTGCGATTTTATCTTCAAGCGCTTTTAGGCGTTTTGTAAAATTTTCGAGATTATGGCGCAGCCAAATAGAGCGAACGCCACTCCCCGAAACAAAAATGCCTTTTTTTCTTAGTTCATTACTACTGCGGTGTTGACCGTGTGCAGGGTATTCAATCGCATACTCGACTACAGCGCTTTCAATCTGTTCATCTACTCTATTTTTTACGTTAGGCACCCGTCGATTTTGATTAATTAAAGCGTCTATCCCACCATCGTTAACAAGTTCCTGGTAGCGATAAAACGTATCTCGGGATACCCCCAAATCTTACAGGCTTTTGAGACGTTATTAAGCTCTTCAGCGAGGTTAAGTAACCCGACTTTATGTTTGTGATAGGATTATTTGTTTGATACATAGAATTACCTTTTATTTAATTATCTAATGATGTTAATTAAAACCGGTAACGCTCTTTTTTAAATCAGAATTGTCGGATTAAGTTAAGACTAATACACATAAAATAACAATTCCTAACTTATATCGTAAATTAGGTAAAAGAAATGGAAAAATCTATTGGCAATACAAGCATCCATTCACTGGAAAGTTTCATAAAAATAGTTGCTGAATAGAGACTTGCATTTTTTGTCACGCTATAGACAATAAAAAGAGGTTTAACTTAGAAAATAACGGTTTGAAATGATCAACAAAGAGCGGTTGTTACGAGATAATCGTTTATGTAAAGCAATCATTGGATTATCAGTCGAAGAATTGAAAAATTTAGCCGCTGAATTTTCAGCTTGTTATTTGATTTATCGGAAAAAGAATCGAAAAGATCACGAGCGGCAGATGGGTGCAGGGCAGAAAGGATTTATCCCAACCCCATTAGATAAACTGCTTTTTATTTTATTGTATTTAAAATGTTATCCGACCTATGATTTGCAAGGACTTCTTTTTGGTTTAGATAGAACACGGGTATGTCGCTGGGTAAAAATATTATTGCCGGTTTTAGAGATGACCTTGGGGCGAGAATGTGTTTTGCCCGCTCGTCAAATTCGCTCTGCTGAGGAATTTTTTCGCGCCTTTCCTGGAGTTAAAGACGTCTTTATTGATGGGACAGAGCGACCTGTCCAAAAGCCTAAGAATCTGCGTCGGCGAAAAAAAATGTATTCGGGAAAGAAAAGACAGACCACTCGAAAAGGGCTTATTATGACTGACGAAACGAGGAAAATTGGATTTATCCCCATGATCAAAAATGGGCGCCGTCACGATAAACGCTTACTCGATAAAGTCGATATAATTCGCCATATTCCCCCTGAGGTAACCATCTGGGCCGATACCGGTTTTCAAGGTATAGATAAACAGCATCCTAATACACAAATCCCAAAAAAAGGAACTCGAAAAAGACCTTTATCGCCTGAACAAAAACAAGAAAATAAAATAATCTCGGGCATCCGTATTACGGTTGAACACGCCATCGCGGGTATCAAGCGCCTCGGTTGTATGACCCAAATTTTACGGAATCGTAGACCCTTTATTGATGATACCTTTTTACTCCTTAGTGCCGGTCTTTGGAATTTCCATCTCAGAACAGCCTAAAATTTACTTCAATCACCGAAATACCCTTATTTCACTATTAAGCAACACGCTTATAGTTTAGGCTCTATGGAAACTGAAGCTAAGCAAATTGCCATCGAAACAAATACAATTATTGCTGAACAACAGACACGTCAATTGCTTTGTATCAATAGTAAACTATAAAGAATTAAAAAAACTACACCTAGTATTACTGTAACAACTTGGATAGATAAATATACACGAGTTTCGCACAGGCATATAAAATTCCAGAAATGGCTTAAAAGCAATGGTTAATTTGCAAGTTACTAAAACGTATGAATTTGTTTAAATTACAATAAGTTGCTTTTAATTTATAAGATTTTGTCTATTCATATATTATGCTGAATTAAACTTAAAAATAGAGCGTTTTTTATTGGTGCGAAACTCGTGTATTATTTAGATTCATCTTGATCCTGCACATTTTACTATCCCTGAATCAGGAATTGACTGGTTAGCTATCAGGGATGGTTACATTTAACTTTCTGTCAAGTAATATAGAAACCTATCTCTCTCCTGACAGGACATAAATATGTTAACAGTTATCCCAATCCTTATTATTGTCGCGCTTATCGTTGTAGTTTCTTCTGTTAAAATTGTGCCCCAAGGCTATCAGTGGACAGTCGAACGTTTTGGGCGCTATACGAAAACATTGATGCCAGGTTTAAACATCGTTGTACCGTTTATGGATCGTGTTGGCCGAAGAATTAATATGATGGAGCAGGTACTCGATATTCCCTCCCAAGAAGTGATTTCCCGTGATAATGCTAATGTTACTATTGATGCTGTCTGTTTTATGCAGGTCATCGACCCAGTGAAAGCCGCTTATGAAGTGAGTAATATGCAATTAGCCATTGTCAATTTAACGATGACTAACTTTCGTACAGTATTAGGCTCAATGGAATTGGATGAAATGTTATCACAACGAGATAGTATCAATAGTCGCTTACTGCATATTGTTGATGAAGCGACCAATCCTTGGGGTGTTAAAATCACTCGTATAGAGATCCGTGATGTTCGTCCGCCGACTGAGCTTATTTCTGCTATGAATGCTCAAATGAAAGCGGAACGAACTAAACGTGCAGATATTCTGGAGGCAGAAGGGGTACGTCAAGCTGCTATTTTACGGGCAGAAGGTGAAAAACAATCCCAGATATTAAAAGCTGAAGGGGAGCGCCAATCTGCATTTTTACAAGCTGAAGCGCGTGAACGAGCAGCAGAGGCTGAAGCCCAGGCGACTAAAATGGTATCCGATGCGATTGCAACCGGTGATATTCAAGCTATTAACTATTTTGTTGCTCAAAAATATACGGATGCGTTGCAGCAAATTGGTTCCGCGACTAACAATAAAGTGATTATGATGCCACTGGAAGCGAGCAATTTAATGGGTGCGATTGGTGGGATTGCCGAACTTATCAGTGAGACTAAAAGTACCAAAGGTAAATAACTATGCTTGAACAGATTGCAGCAAATCCATACGGGTTTTGGCTATCACTTGGTGGCATGCTGTTAATAGCTGAAATGTTAGGTGCAGGCGGTTATCTGTTATGGAGCGGTATTGCTGCTGTTATCGTGGGTATTTTAGTGTGGCTTATCCCCTTCAGTTGGGTATTTCAAGGCCTGCTTTTCTCAGTTTTAACGGTCGTTACTGCATTTGTTTGGTGGTATTGGTTAAATAAAATGAGTAAACCACAGCAAGGGAGGTTAAATCAACGGGATCAACAAATGATTGGCTTACGAGCAACGCTAATCGACCGATTAATAATGGTTATAGTCGTGTGAGCGTTGCAGATGGCGTATTTATTGTAGTATTGAACTGAGTGCAGGTACTGAAGTGGAAGTCATTTCCATTAATGGTAATACACTGAACGTTAAACCAGTCATCAAGTAGCTTAGTCTTTCTTTTTGACTATAAATAAAATTAACTATCGATAAGATAAATTCATGACCGAAGATAAATAAAGAAATTTCATTAGTTGATATTCAAAAAGATATTGAGGAAATAAAAAATCATATAAAACGGAAGAATCTATTATCAGGGTTAATGCTTATCAGTATGATAATCTTCATCGTATTAATGATAAGTCTAGGGTTATCTTTCAAAAAGAATATTGAGGACACGAGTTTCGCACAGGCATATAAAATTCCAGAAATGGCTAAAAGCAATGGTTAATTTGCAAGTTACTAAAACGTATAAATTTTTTAAAATTACAATAAGTTGCTTTTAATTTATAAGATTTTGTCTATTTATATATTATGCTGAATTAAACTTAAAAATAGAGCGTTTTTTTATTGGTGCGAAACTCGTGGAGGATAAATTTAACTTGATTACAACAGAATACAATAAAGTAAAATTTTTAGAGAATAAACTTAAAAAATTTCTTCCTTAGTTACCCATTATAGCTAGGCGACTTAATTTTGATTACAAGGTGTGTTATGAGTTATACAATTGATTTTCGACGTAAAGTAATATCTGTAAGGAAAGCCGAAGGTTTAACAATTCGAGAAACTGCGAAACAATTCCGTATTGGAAAAGCGTCTTTAGTACGTTGGCTTAAACGACCAGAGCCAAAAAATTCAACGCCACGTAAGAGGAAGCTCGATAAAAATGCTTTAGCAAAAGATGTGGAACAGTATCCAGATGCTTACCAAAAAGAACGGGCAGAGCGATTCGGTGTTTGTAAAAAGACTATTTGGCAATCCCTTAAAAAGCTGGGATTAACCTATAAAAAAAACTCTATTCCATCCAAAAACCAACGAAAGCGACAGGCTGGCACATCAGCAAAAAAGACAACAGTATGAAAAAAAAGATAAATCTGTTGTTTTTATTGATGAAAGTGGTTTTTCACATGACACTCCACGAACTCACGGCTATTCCCCAAAAGGTCACCGTTGTTTTGGCCTGAAAAACTGGGGTGCTAAGGGAAGAACAAATGTTATTGGCGCTTTATTGGGAACAACCCTTTTTGCTATCGGATTATTTGATTGCAATATTAATCGTGATGTTTTTTATGTTTGGATCACAAAAATATTGCTCCCAGAACTTCCTGAAAATTCTGTTATTTTTATGGACAACGCTAGCTTTCACAAAGGTAAGAATATTGAACAGGCAATTATAAACGCAGGACACCAGATAGAATATTTGCCTGTGTATTCACCAGATTTAAATCCTATAGAACATAAATGGTCTCAAGCTAAACGTAAAAAGATGGAAACAGGATGCACTATCGATGACCTGTTTTTAATACATATGCTGTAATCAAAATTAAGTCGCCTAGCTATACCAATACCTATTTAAATTCGCTAAGCGACTTAAGCAATATCGTTTAGCGATATTTTCCAGACATCACCACAAACGATTAACTCATAGCCGAAATAGCAAGATATTCATCATACATAAACGTTAATATTTATTTAACATAACTGTTTATTATTTAATCGCTATTATATATTTTCAAAATTTTGGGGTATGTGTCGGAAAACGGTTACAATGGTTACAAAAATAAAAATCTACTATAATGAATTGATATTATTAGATGTTATGAAAAAATCAAACGGTTACAAAACGTTTAAAGATAAAAACATAACTTATTGATTTGTAATGATGTAACTTTTTCACGCTATTTTGTAACCCTGTTGTAACCACTTTAAGGTTACAAATAAATAGTATTTTAATCATATAGTTAAGTGTTTTTTTGCGCATTGTAACTGTTGTAACCGTTTTCCGACGCATACCCTTTTTTTTTAGAGAAAAATAATTTAACATTTCGTTAAAATGTTAAATTCTAATAGGGCTTTTCTTTTGTTTTTTAAGGTCTTTATTTTTTACACGAATTTCGCACCAATAAAAAAACGCTCTATTTTTAAGTTTAATTCAGCATAATATATAAATAGACAAAATCTTATAAATTAAAAGCAACTTATTGTAATTTTAAAAAATTTATACGTTTTAGTAATTTGCAAATTAACCATTGCTTTTAGCCATTTCTGGAATTTTATATTCCTGTGCGAAACTCGTGTTTTATAAAAAATAAGTGCATGGATTTGCACAAAAACGCACAAATTTTTGCCCCTCTAAAATCACCGGAAAGGCCAGTACTGGTCTAATCTGAATAGCGTTGTGCAACTGCACAAAAAACGACACCTTTAACGGGCAGGCGCGGCGGGGCTACCACTGCGATTTTTCATGTTTTTCCAAACCGATCTCGAAAATAAAAAGGATGACCAATTTGTAATTTCCACTCTGTACATTAAATTCAGGTGATTACCTGATAAAAAATAAAACAAAAATGATAAATAAATAAATAATTGATTAGATAAAAAAATATATTTTTTAATAATTTATACACAAGAAAAACTTGAAATAACTAAGAAGAAATAAATTAATTAACCGATTCTCACATAAATGTATTCATTATAACAATCTATTATCTTTTACCGATTATTGTCATCTTAAAAACGCAAAATTGGTGATATTCTGGATGTGGAATGCGTGTAGGATAAAAAAATAAATTAGATAATTTTTTAATAAAAAACCAAGGGAATAAAAATGTCTTATATCAAAACTAATATAGATCATTACGCCAAATTTATGGAAAGTAATTTAGGTATCAATGATATGGATGTTAAAAAAGCAACATCGCCTACTACAATACTGGAACATATTATTGATTTCATTACATTCGGAGGAGTAAGAAAAGAACTTACTAAACAATATAACGAGTTCTGTTCAAAAATTGTCGATACTCTCGAACAATCTAATGGTTTAGATCGATACGAAATTCCAAAAAAGCTGAAATTTAATTTTTTAGGTAAAGACGTTACTTTTTCAAACGAGAATGATAATGTGTCTATCAACGTTCAAGGTAAAGCAGCTGAAAAAGGAATTGATGAAAAATTCTTTAATAATTTTTGTACGATTCAGTTATTAATGAAACGTGAAGGTTTGTCTAAAAATCAAGCTTGGTTAACAAATGATGGAAATATTTGTTTAGCAAACGCTGACCTTTCTAACAGAGATTTATCAGGAATTGATTTAAGGGGTGCGCAATTGCATGATGTAAACTTATCTAACTCAGATTTAAGTTTTTCAAATCTAAAGGGTGCACAATTACAATTCACCAAACTCGATTCCGTATGTTACGATAAACAAGCAGAACGAAATACGTATATGAGCAATCTCTGTGATTATCTAAAAACTACTTATCAAATAGATAGTGAAGGTAAAAGAAACTCTAAAAGTGACGGTTTATTTAGGGTTGCAGCTAACCATACTGACTTTCTTAATGCCAAAAAGGCTTTCAATGAAGGAAACATTAATTTTGAAAACCACTCAGTACGTTCGATAGGAAAAATTCTTTCAGATGAATGTAAAAGAATAAGCCCAATCGATGACGCGATGTTAGTAGAAATGGAAAGCGGACAAGAAGAATTTTTATCTATTTTTAATAAAAAGGTTCAATCAATGATCCCTGAAGAAAGGAAAATGTTTGAAATGATTCTTGGTTTATATGCGGATGCTTACGATTCAGCTGAAGACGATAAAACCAGTCGTTTTAATAAATATTTGATATTAACCGGATCGATTTATCCATCCTTATTTTGGGGCGCTGAACAAATTCTCGACATTGAAAAGATAAATAAACGAAAAGAATTTTCCAAAGAAATAATAACATCATTCAAGCAATTAAATGATGTTGAATTACCTGTTTTACACGATAACCGTAATATTCATAGTGAATCAGTAGAAGAAAAGAAAGCAGCCAATGAAGTTGATCCATCACACGCAAGGACAAGAAGCGGCGAGTTTGTTAAAGCCAGAAAAGCATTTTTTGAAAATCTTACAGCAACAAATATAAATAATTTAAAGCAACCCATTTCAACGGGTGCGTTAAGAGATGTTACAACTTTACGAAAGTTTTTTGAAAATAACCCATTAAACTGATGAGATTTTAGAAGTCTAATGTAAGAAAAGATAGACTTCAGGTTATCCCAAACCGGGTGGATAAAAAATCATTCAGCAATCAACGGGGCTTTCAGAGATGCAGCTAAAAGCCCCTTACTCAAAGAGTAGGCGTTAATTTTCTTCGCGATTCAGAGCGTAAGGAGAAAATTGAATCACTTCTTCGCCGAGCCATTCATTAAGTTGCTGCATTTTGTGCTGTAACGGATGTAGTTCGTTGCGGATAAACACATTAGCCGCTTTTTGTACGTCCCCAAATTCCCCGACGTTTTGCGGCATAATGCCCATTAACTGTGGGGGCACACGGTGAGCGGCTAACGTTTTTAATATTTAAAAATTCATCTTTCGCGGCGGCTTCTGATAAAGGAATGGTTTGAATGCCATCCTTTTTGCCGTTTGGGGCATATAAAAACAGATTACGAAAATTTCCCATCCCTTTACGGCTTTTTAACTGTTCGCTGATGTTGTCGATATCCTGTAAATTTTGCGCCGCATCGCTGATATAGAGAATATAGCCGGCATGGGAGCCGTTGAGATAATACTTACGGCGAAAAAGGGTCGCCGATTCATTAAGCATGTTGCTCAATAGTGAAATAAAGTTGCTTAAAATAAAAACAAGTTAGATACATCTAAAAAATACAAAAATAGTTTATTTTTTAATCTTATATGGGTTATTTTTAATGCAAAAATTGATGATTTTATCATCATCGGCTGGTTTTTTTGTAAGTCATAATTAATTTTGCTATTGAGCAACAGGCTTATTGAGTAAAATGGCAGTCATGGCGGCCAGATATTCGGGTAGGCCGTAGATTTCCTGATTGATATCCGGCTCAAGCAAATGAAAAACCTGCCCCCTTTGAAAAGTAAACGGCACACTGTCAAAACCTGCGTGCAAAAGGCAATAAGTGGCTAAATCCTCACCGCGCCGTGTGAGTTTAGCGGGGATGGATTTTAACTCAATCGTTTTATTTAACCCATTTTTTCGCCGTTCCAGATACGCATTGCCAAAAATCAGAAAATCCAGTGCAAAACGGTCAAAGTCCTGACGGCTTAGCAGTTTGTGTGGCACAAAAGTACTACTTAAAATATTGCGTTTAACATAAATGGCACTATGATAGGCAGCAGCCCGAAAAAGTCGCGATAAGCCTTCAAAACTTATCGGCGGCTCGTAGTAATTGTCGATAAGTGAACATTCCAGGTAATCAAAAATCTCGCGTCGGTCAAGGACGGGCACCGTGTCACCAAAGGTAAAGGCATCTACTGACGGTTTTTGGGGGGCGGTGAGCGTGCGTTTTTTCGTTTTTCGCATATTAAAATAGCTCGATAATGGGTTTGTGTTGCTGGCCATCACCGGTTAACGGTTCATGGTACACAGCGCATGCATGGTTGCCCAGGCTAAATCGGCGAGGCTGGCATCTTCACTGCGGTCTGCTTCATAGGTGGGACGGTTACCACTGGCGGTCGTTGCGCGCCTAATCGCCATAAAGGCACGGGTAATATCCTGCGCCCCCGCATCATATTCCAATCGGTGATGACTGATGATATCATAGGCTTTTAACACCAACGCATTTTTCAGCGCTGGGTTATAGATAAATTTTTTGACCTGGGGGAAAAATCGCGCACGTATTGCAGGACACCGTGGCCGATGCCAGTTGCATCCAGCCCGATATAGTCGACCTGATAACGGGTGGTCAGTTGTTGGATAGCCGCCGCCTGAACGCGAAAGTCCAGGCCGCGCCATTGAAAATATTCCAGAATGTGAAATTTCCCACCAGGTGTGGTGGGTGGGGCAATGACGACACACCCTGCGTTGTCACCGTGCTGGGAGCCTTTGGCCGGGTTGTAGCCTATCCAGACGCTTTGTGTACCATAAGGCCGTGACATTAAGGGACTGAGATCCTGCCACACGTCCCAGCTATCCACCTGACAGGCTTGCATCAGTGAAAACGAAAACAGCGAGTCGATATCGTCAACAAATTCACACATCAACAGGTTTTGATATTCATCGGGACTGTAGCGCTTTTTTAACCCTTCACGGTCAAACAGGTTACAGCCGCCGTCAGTAGCATCGTCTGACGTCACGATTTGTCGCCAATGGCCATCCTCACCATAGCGCCCCTTCGCCAACGCCTGGTGGCTGATGGCGATATCAATCTGGTCTTTTTTCGACCTTCCCCTGTTAAACAATTTGCCAGACCAAAACGGGTAAGCACTGTGCGTCAGGCTCGACGGGGTTGAAAAGTAGGTCTGGAGCCATTTTTTCTGCATCGCCATGCCCGAAGCAACTTTACGTAACTCCTGGAATTTCGGGATCCAGAAGTATTCATCCAGATAAAGATTGCCGTGATAACTCTGGGCAGTCCGGGCATTGGTACCAAGAAAATAAAGCGTGGCGCCATTAGCTAACACGATAGGATCGCCTTTTAAAGCAACATCCACTTCCTGAGCCATTTTGATAATGTAATCCTTAAAAACATGCGCCTGGGATTTACTGGCCGATAAAAAGACCTGATTGTGTCCGGTGGTTAACGCATCCATCAATGCCTCGCGGGCAAAAAACCAGGTTGCGCCTATCTGGCGCGATTTTAAAATATTGCGTATCGAATACGTTAATCCCGCCTGATACCAGTGCTTTTGGTAATCAAAAAGATGTTGGTGAAAATGTTGTAAAAGCGCCTCTATTTGGTCATCGCTAAACGCATTCTTTTCTGAGGAGGAACGGTTATTTTTTTTATCACGTCGGCTTTCCGTACCGCCTTGTTGGTATTGTTCAATCCGACACTGGCGCTCCATTTGCCGATAAAGCAGGTCAATCTCCTTAAAATCTTTACCATCTTTGTGCGCTTTACCAATTAACTGACAAAGCCGCGCCTCCAGGCTCATTTGACGGCCTGCGTGGCATTTTGCGCATTCCACTGGTCTCGACGTTTCCAGCTATGCACGGTAGAGAAATTTTGCCCCAACATATGCGCAATCTGACTCGGGCTGTAGCCTTCTATAGCTAGGCGACTTAATTTTGATTACAGCATATGTATTAAAAACAGGTCATCGATAGTGCATCCTGTTTCCATCTTTTTACGTTTAGCTTGAGACCATTTATGTTCTATAGGATTTAAATCTGGTGAATACACAGGCAAATATTCTATCTGGTGTCCTGCGTTTATAATTGCCTGTTCAATATTCTTACCTTTGTGAAAGCTAGCGTTGTTCATAAAAATAACAGAATTTTCAGGAAGTTCTGGGAGCAATATTTTTGTGATCCAAACATAAAAAACATCACGATTAATATTGCAATCAAATAATCCGATAGCAAAAAGGGTTGTTCCCAATAAAGCGCCAATATAGCTAGGCGACTTAATTTTGATTACAAGGTGTGTTATGAGTTATACAATTGATTTTCGACGTAAAGTAATATCTGTAAGGAAAGCCGAAGGTTTAACAATTCGAGAAACTGCGAAACAATTCCGTATTGGAAAAGCGTCTTTAGTACGTTGGCTTAAACGACCAGAGCCAAAAAATTCAACGCCACGTAAGAGGAAGCTCGATAAAAATGCTTTAGCAAAAGATGTGGAACAGTATCCAGATGCTTACCAAAAGGAACGGGCAGAGCGATTCGGTGTTTGTAAAAAGACTATTTGGCAATCCCTTAAAAAGCTGGGATTAACCTATAAAAAAAACTCTATTCCATCCAAAAACCAACGAAAGCGACAGGCTGGCACATCAGCAAAAAAGACAACAGTATGAAAAAAAAGATAAATCTGTTGTTTTTATTGATGAAAGTGGTTTTTCACATGACACTCCACGAACTCACGGCTATTCCCCAAAAGGTCACCGTTGTTTTGGCCTGAAAAACTGGGGTGCTAAGGGAAGAACAAATGTTATTGGCGCTTTATTGGGAACAACCCTGTTTGCTATCGGATTATTTGATTGCAATATTAATCGTGATGTTTTTTATGTTTGGATCACAAAAATATTGCTCCCAGAACTTCCTGAAAATTCTGTTATTTTTATGGACAACGCTAGCTTTCACAAAGGTAAGAATATTGAACAGGCAATTATAAACGCAGGACACCAGATAGAATATTTGCCTGTGTATTCACCAGATTTAAATCCTATAGAACATAAATGGTCTCAAGCTAAACGTAAAAAGATGGAAACAGGATGCACTATCGATGACCTGTTTTTAATACATATGCTGTAATCAAAATTAAGTCGCCTAGCTATAAAGCCAGTTGTCGGGCGCGGTGTCGTAAAAAGGGATTTTCATTTTTCATGCAGGTAGCATAACGAAGATTGCCCACGGCCTGCCTGGCTTAAAATTTGTTTGACGGCTCAAACAATCACCCCGCCTTGTTTCCCTCTCTTATCTTTTTGATGCTATGCCCATGATGTCAACAAACTCTACCCTGGCGGGAGCCTGTGTAATGAAAAAAACGAAACCTATTCGTATCTGTGTGGAAGGTGCCACCACCGACGGGCGAAAAGTCCAGCGAGAATGGCTAACCGATACACGAGTTTCGCACCAATAAAAAAACGCTCTATTTTTAAGTTT
Organism: Candidatus Arsenophonus triatominarum; assembly: GCF_001640365.1. Classification (GTDB taxonomy): domain Bacteria; phylum Pseudomonadota; class Gammaproteobacteria; order Enterobacterales; family Enterobacteriaceae; genus Arsenophonus; species Arsenophonus triatominarum. The sequence goes on from NZ_LWMI01000005.1 coordinate 132,461, forward strand.
AATTCAGCATAATATATAAATAGAAAAAACCTTATAAATAAAAAACAACTTATTGTAATTTAAACAAATTTATACGTTTTAGTAACTTGCAAATTAACCATTGCTTTTAAGCCATTTCTGGAATTTTATATGCCTGTGCGAAACTCGTGCGATATTGAAAAAAACTATGACCCGGACACTTTCGGGGCACGGATCAACCTTGAACATTTAAAATCCCCCTGGATGCCCTGTTTTGGCGATGTGCTTTCGGTCTATACCGAAGAAATCAAAGAAGGGGAATTAGCTGGCAAGCTCGGACTTTACGGGGTGTTATCGCCCACCGATGAATTGATTACCATGAATAAACAACGGCAAAAAGTTTACACCCCGGTCGAAATTGATACGGCTTTCGCCGATACAGGGAAAGCCTATCTCGTCGGCCTCGCGGTGAAGGATAATCCAGCCAGTCTTGGCAGCAGTATGCTGGAATTCAGTCACGGTAAGCCTCATTGTCTCGCTGATCGCAAATTATCCCCCCATAGCGTTTTTACCACCGCTGAAGAAACCCTGCTCGAATTTATCGACGAAACGACCGCGGTTCCCAACCCGTCATTAAGTCTACTTGAAAAAGTTAAAGCCTTATTTGGACGAGAGCGCAATGAGCAAACGCAGACCTTTAGTGATATTCAGCAGGCGAAGAGTGAACAGCAAATTGCCGACTTAGGTGCCGCGTTAACCGTGCTAAAAAATTTGAGTGCAGAAAAGCACCAACAACTGAAGACGGAACTGACGACATTAACGGCAACCCTAGCACAAGAAGAAACACCGACGCGCCCTGCTTCACTGGGTCGAATACGCGATACCGATACTCTGACCAACTGCTAACGAGAAGACGATGAGAAAAGAAACCAAATTTAAATTCGATCAGTACTTAAGCCGCTTGGGGGAAATTTATCACGTTTCGCCGCAAGATTTTGCAGGGAAAGTGAATATCGAACCGTCCAAAGTGCAGGTACTGGAGAGTCAAATCCAGCAAAGTGCCGGTTTTTTGCAAAAAATTAACCTGGTACCGGTGGTTGAACAGCAAGGTCAGGTGATTGGTCTCGGGATTGGCTCAACGGTGGCGGGAACCACGGATACCAGTAGCAAAAGTCGTGAAACGATTGACCCGACGGCGCTGAACGCCATTGACTATTATTGCTATCAAACCAATTTCGATACCGCCATCAGCTATGCCAAGCTCGATGTGTGGGCCAAATTTAACGATTTTCAGCGCTGTATCCGCGATGCGATTGTTCGCCGTCAGGCGCTTGACCGCATTATGATAGGTTTTAACGGCATCAAGCGGGAAAAAACCTCAGACCTTATCCAAAATGCCAAATTGCAGGATGTGAATATCGGTTGGTTGCAAAAAATTCGCAACGATGCACCGCCCCATGTGATGGCCAACATCACTGATAGTCAAGGCAAAGTGGCCTCAAACACCATCCGCATTGGCGAAAAAGGCGATTACAAAAATTTGGATGCGCTGGTGATGGACACCGTTGAACGGGTGATTGATGAAGTGTATCAGGATGATACTGATTTAGTAATTATTTGTGGTCGATCGCTGCTTGCCGATAAATATTTTCCGATTGTTAACAAAGAACAGGCTAATAGCGAAATGCTGGCCGCCGATGTGATTGTCAGTCAAAAACGCCTCGGTGGATTACCGGCCATCCGCGCCCCTTTCTTCCCCGACAAATCCTTGCTTATCACCCGTTTGGATAATTTATCCATTTACTATCAGCAAGACACCCGCCGCCAACAAATCAAAGACACCCCAGAGCGTGACCGTATTGAAAATTATGAGTTGGTCAATGAAGCCTATGTGGTGGAAGATTATCGCGGTGTGGCACTGGTCGAAAATATTGAAATCTTACCCGAAGAGAAAGCCCAGACCGCCGTTGCGGGTGGTAATGGGCAAAGCGGACAAGCGGGCAGCGGTCAGGCTAATCAAGGCGGTGGCTAATGCTAACCCCCTGGCAATGTCACCAGCAGCTCTTGTTGGGTGAGAAACCTGAGGGCGCGCATCCATTATGGGATGCGGCCACACAGCAAGTTCAGTTGATGTTTCAGCAGGACAAACGTCAGTTAAAGCGTATTCAGTCAACCGAACGAAAAGCCGAATATAAAAAACCGTGTTACCCCGTTATGCCCCCTGGGTTAGCGGGGTATTGGAAAACGGCGACGGCCATCAGGACGACACGCTGATGATGGTGATGCTCTGGCGCATTGATGCCGGTGAGATTGAAGGCGCCCTGGCTATCGCCGAATATGCGTTGGCGCACGGGCTTTTAATGCCCACTGGACATACTCGCACTACCGGTTGCGCCATTGCGGAGGAAATGGCGGCAGCGGCAAAACTCGCTTACCAGCAGAGCCAGCCGCTTGAATTGTCGCCTTTACAGCAAACCGTCACCTTAACGGATGAGGAAGATATGCCCGATGTGGTCAGAGCTGAATTGTATAAATGGGTGGGTTTTTGTCAGCGCGATAATGGTTTGCTAGAAACCGCACTCGACACCTTAAAACGCGCTTTGAGGCTTTTCCAAGATGGTCGCCTATGGCGACGACTTGTCATTGCTTGTTAGTACTGGTATAACCCGATACCTATTGTCTCAATCTTTTGGTCCCTTTTATGTCACCGCGTTTTAGTCATGTTTTTCAATTTGGTCAACGCTGGCTCAATTGGCTCAATTGGCTTAATCGCCAACTCCCTGATACTGTCCGCACTGTTGTGATGGAAACCATGGTAAAGCGGCACTTCGCTTATGGGGTGGTCAATTTTGCGCTGTCCTGACCCTCAATGTAATTCTGAGAAACGGGTTAAATTTACCTGCAAAAGTCGAAGCTGCCCCCATTGTGGCGTCAAAGCTTGCCTACAATGGATTAACAATACGCTAGCTTGGTTACCCGAAGCTCCTTGGCAGCACATCACTTCTACCATGCCTTGTGAATATTGGCCTATTATTCGCGCCAACCGTTGGTTTCTCGGTGAAATGAATCGATTAGCGCTGATGTGATATAGCTAGGCGACTTAATTTTGATCACAAGGTGTGTTATGAGTTATACAATTGATTTTCGACGTAAAGTAATATCTGTAAGGAAAGCCGAAGGTTTAACAATTCGAGAAACTGCGAAACAATTCCGTATTGGAAAAGCGTCTTTAGTACGTTGGCTTAAACGACCAGAGCCAAAAAATTCAACGCCACGTAAGAGGAAGCTCGATAAAAATGCTTTAGCAAAAGATGTGGAACAGTATCCAGATGCTTACCAAAAGGAACGGGCAGAGCGATTCGGTGTTTGTAAAAAGACTATTTGGCAATCCCTTAAAAAGCTGGGATTAACCTATAAAAAAAACTCTATTCCATCCAAAAACCAACGAAAGCGACAGGCTGGCACATCAGCAAAAAAGACAACAGTATGAAAAAAAAGATAAATCTGTTGTTTTTATTGATGAAAGTGGTTTTTCACATGACACTCCACGAACTCACGGCTATTCCCCAAAAGGTCACCGTTGTTTTGGCCTGAAAAACTGGGGTGCTAAGGGAAGAACAAATGTTATTGGCGCTTTATTGGGAACAACCCTTTTTGCTATCGGATTATTTGATTGCAATATTAATCGTGATGTTTTTTATGTTTGGATCACAAAAATATTGCTCCCAGAACTTCCTGAAAATTCTGTTATTTTTATGGACAACGCTAGCTTTCACAAAGGTAAGAATATTGAACAGGCAATTATAAACGCAGGACACCAGATAGAATATTTGCCTGTGTATTCACCAGATTTAAATCCTATAGAACATAAATGGTCTCAAGCTAAACGTAAAAAGATGGAAACAGGATGCACTATCGATGACCTGTTTTTAATACATATGCTGTAATCAAAATTAAGTCGCCTAGCTATATTAACCATCTGCCGTGACCTCAATATCACCCAGGGCGTTTTCACTGCCATCCATACCTGGGGACGAGACCAAAAATGGCATCCGCATATTCATTTTTCAACCACAGCCGGCGGGGTGACTAAAAAGAATACCTGGCGGGATATCAGCTTTTATCGCGAAAACATTATGACAATGTGGCGATATCGGATAACGGCATTATTGAGAAAACATTATTACACGCTCACCATTCCCGATGAGCTTAAAGCTGAAGAAAGAAGTAAAGCATCATGGAATCAATTACTTCACACTCACTACAAGCGCGGGTGGAATATTAATCTTTCTGATATTTTTTCCAATATTACCCATGTCACCCTTTATCTCGGATTTTATCTAAACTCCCTGTCTTGCTTAGTCGCTTAAAACATCATTCCGGCGAAGATAACACACGTTACGCTATAAGAGCCACCGCACGAAAAAACAGGAAGACCTGGTCATGACATCCGATGAATTTATTACACGGTTTGCGTCTCATGTGCCGAGGGTGTTCATAATTCTGTGTCAGGGGATTTTATATTTTGATTATACCATCTAGGCGCCCTTTAAAATAGATGGACAATTGAGCAATGGTTAACGCCCAGTTACTAATCGGCATAGTCCATTTGTTGGATACCTGATTGATGCCAATATAGAGTAATTTTAATAAGCTGTTTTCATTAGGAAAAGCCCCTTTGGTTTTAGTTAATTTCCCAAACTGCCGATGAACCGCCTCTACTGCATTGGTCGTATAAATGGGTTTTCTAATGGTTTTAGGGTATCGAAAATAAGCACTGAGCAACTCCCATTTACTTCGCCAGGATTCTAGCACTATCGGGTATTTTTCATCCCATTTCGTTTCCAGTTCATCAAGGGCAAGCTCAGCAGCCGCTTTAGTATCTGCACGATAAACCGGGTTAAAATCAGCCATAAAGGCTTTTTGGTCTTTACTGGCAATATAACGTAAGCTATTGCGAATTTGATGAACTACGCATAGCTGAACTTCTGTCTGCGGGAAAATACTGGCTATCGCTTCTGGAAACCCTTTTAATCTGTCAACACAAGCGATTAAAATATCTTGTATACCACGGTTATGTAAGTCAGTCAGAACGCTCAGCCAATTATGTGCTCCTTCTGTTTCAGACATATAGAGTCCTAACAATTCCTTATGCCCATCGGTGGTTAGTCTAAGTACTGTGTAGATTGCCTTATTGATATAGTGACCATCATGTTTTATCTTGTAATGAATGGCATCGAGCCAGACAAAAGGATAGAGCGCCTCCAGAGGGCGTTGTTGCCAGGCTTTTAATTCAGGGAGTAATTTGTCAGTAATATGCGTAATAGCTCCATCTGATATTTCCAGTCCATATAATTCTGCAACATGTTTTTGAATATCACGATAACTCATGCCTAATGCAAATAACGATAGGATTTTGTTATCAATATCCCCTCTGATAATTTTGTCTGATTTTTCTTAATGAGCTGAGGCTCAAAAGCACCTGACCTGTCTCTGGGCGTTTTCAGTTCAAATTGACCTGATGTCGATTTAACCGTTTTTCGAGTATAGCCATTTTTACGCGTATCGATTGACGTTGTCGATAGGTAGTGTTCTATTTCTGCCTGCAGGGCAGCTTCGGTCAGCTGTTTTATGAGTGGTGTGAGCATTCCATCCGTACCGAGTAAATTTTTACCTGATTGTAATTGCTTCAACGCTTCATCAAAATTAAATGATTGATTTCTCATATGTCATACCTCTTTTTTTTGAGTTTAAGATATGACACAGATTTTTGAACACTACCCATGTACCAGAAAAATGGTTTCACATGATCCGCTATAGCTAGGCGACTTAATTTTGATTACAGCATATGTATTAAAAACAGGTCATCGATAGTGCATCCTGTTTCCATCTTTTTACGTTTAGCTTGAGACCATTTATGTTCTATAGGATTTAAATCTGGTGAATACACAGGCAAATATTCTATCTGGTGTCCTGCGTTTATAATTGCCTGTTCAATATTCTTACCTTTGTGAAAGCTAGCGTTGTCCATAAAAATAACAGAATTTTCAGGAAGTTCTGGGAGCAATATTTTTGTGATCCAAACATAAAAAACATCACGATTAATATTGCAATCAAATAATCCGATAGCAAAAAGGGTTGTTCCCAATAAAGCGCCAATAACATTTGTTCTTCCCTTAGCACCCCAGTTTTTCAGGCCAAAACAACGGTGACCTTTTGGGGAATAGCCGTGAGTTCGTGGAGTGTCATGTGAAAAACCACTTTCATCAATAAAAACAACAGATTTATCTTTTTTTTCATACTGTTGTCTTTTTTGCTGATGTGCCAGCCTGTCGCTTTCGTTGGTTTTTGGATGGAATAGAGTTTTTTTTATAGGTTAATCCCAGCTTTTTAAGGGATTGCCAAATAGTCTTTTTACAAACACCGAATCGCTCTGCCCGTTCCTTTTGGTAAGCATCTGGATACTGTTCCACATCTTTTGCTAAAGCATTTTTATCGAGCTTCCTCTTACGTGGCGTTGAATTTTTTGGCTCTGGTCGTTTAAGCCAACGTACTAAAGACGCTTTTCCAATACGGAATTGTTTCGCAGTTTCTCGAATTGTTAAACCTTCGGCTTTCCTTACAGATATTACTTTACGTCGAAAATCAATTGTATAACTCATAACACACCTTGTAATCAAAATTAAGTCGCCTAGCTATATTACGGCTTTTTAAGTCCATCAGCACGGATGCGAAAAATGTTAACGGAGGTTGTTTATCCTTTAGCCCAGCAAGATAAAAAACCCGCTAAAAAAGTCACCTGGCGAAACATGTATCAACACGTCTTTAAAGTCGATCCACTTGCTTGTCTCTTATGTGGGAAAAAATTACTTTTCGCAGGAATGAATTTTGGATTGAATCGTAAAGAACTTATGGCACGTCACCATGATCTGGCTTGTTTGCGGTGGCGATAAAAACTCACGACAGGGTAGATCTATCCTTTTGTTCAAAATTGATTAACAATTAATCGTTTTTTAACCATCTATTCCGTTCCTTATCTCAACCTTCAACATAATTTTGGCAAAATTTAGAAGAAAATAAAAAGGATTTCATCATGGCGCAGGTTAATGAATAACCATTTCGGGTATTAATTTCTTATACATCAAGGCGTTGGCGTCAAAGGAGAGATTAAAAAGCTGGAAAAAGCGCTCAACACCGCTTTACCAAAAACATGAGTTGTGCCCACGCACCCGGGCGGCACAGTGAAAGACCGCGTTATGTTCTCTGTCCACCGCCCGAACTATTGAGATGATGATATGGATTTTATTTCGCCGGAAAAACCGCCCAGGTGGCCGATGACTCTTTCTGGCCTGCCGTGTCACCGAAAACTTACCGCGCCAAAATGCGTGAAAATGGTGGCACCATCACCGCTTCGCACCTCAAGGATGCACTCACCCATGCCATGATTGAAGTGGCGTGCGAACTGCGGGACTGGCAAATCCAGAAAAAACGTGAAGGATTTGATCAGTTATCTGACATTCCTGCCATGTATATTAATGACGACAGTGCGCTTTGCCTGCTGTATGAACGCGCGGTGTTTGGCTTGGCCAAGGCTAACTTATCGGAACGGTTTCGGGATATCGACACGCAAGCATTAGGCCATAAAAAAGCCGATAGTCTATCGCCCACAATTGATGATTACCGACGCGATGCCCTCTGGGCGATAGCCCGGCGTCATAACGTGGTGGCGCTGATATGAAGGTACTGAGTCAACAAAACGAGAGTTTGGATGAAATTTGTTTTCGCTACTATGACACCTGCATTGGCACCGTTGAGTGCGTGCTTGAGGTTAATCCCTGACTTTGCAACCACGCTGCCAGATTGCCGATGGGCATTGAAATTCGATTACCGGAAATTAACGCGGCCACGTCAAATCGTCCGCAGATTGTCCTGTGGGACTAAACAGGATATGGATATCCTGAAAAAGGGGGAGTTATGCGTATGTTTGAAAAGTATTCAACCCCCAGGGTTTACGTGTGGAGCGTTCTGACCAGTGTCATGGGATTTTTTACGCTTGATCAATGGGTTGGCCTGATAGGTATCGTCTGCACGGTCATCACCTGTGTGGTCAACTGGTATTACAAACGCAAAGAGTACCGGCTAAAAGCGCGTGACATTAAAGGGATGCCATGATGATGATACCGAAAAAAATAGGGATGGCAACGGGCGGTAGTGCGTTGTTTTTGGCCTCAAGCATGATAACCCATTTTGAAGGATTGAGATTCAAGCCCTATTTTGACGGGGGCGGTGTGCTTTCGGTTTGTTATGGGCACACAGGTAACGATATTGCGCGCAATCGGACGTACACGCAAGAAGAGTGTGATAAGTGGCTTAATGACGATTTAAACGCGGTTAAACGTTACGTTGACCCATTGATTAAGGTCAGTATCAATGCACTCACACAGGCAGCACTTTACTCATTTGCTTATAACCACGAGTTTCGCACCAATAAAAAACGCTCTATTTTTAAGTTTAATTCAGCATAATATATAAATAGACAAAATCTTATAAATTAAAAACAACTTATTGTAATTTAAACAAATTTATACATTTTAGTAACGTGCAAATTAACCATTGCTTTTAAGCCATTTCTGGAATTTTATATTCCTGTGCGAAACTCGTGACCATGAAAAAAACACCCAATACCCTACAATAAACCTGGAGAACCCATCTGCGCGGTGAAACGCCCATTAGCCAGGTGACGCTTCGAAAACCGCAAGTCGGCGATCTGCGGGGAGTCCAGTTAAGTCCGCTGATGCAGATGGATGTCGATGCCGTAATGAAAGTCTTACCCCGCATTATGCCCCCGAGCCTGAAGGAACAGGAAATGCGACACATGAGTCCGGGCGATTTTTTCAATCTCGCCAATGAGCTTGGGCTTTTTTTGTTGCCGAAATCGGTGACGGCCGACTTCCCGACACGTTAACCGTCGAAGCACTGGAAGCCGATATTGCAGTCATTTTTCACTGGCCACCCTCTGAAACCCGCCAACTGTCATTGGCGGTGTTGCTGATGTGGCGGCATCAAGCGTATTTACGAAGTGGGTCGCATGAGTAAAGAGTTACGTTTACAGGTCATTTTAAGTGCTATCGATAGGCTAAGTGGCCCTTTTGAAAAAGCCAAAACAGCCAATACCCGACTGGCGAAACAGCTTAAAAGCACGCGTGAACGCTTAACGCAACTTAATCAGGGAGCCAAAGACTGACCCAATTGCAGACACTGGGCGGCAAAATCAATACGCTGGAAAAAGCCCGCCTGAAAGGCAAAATGATGGGGCTTGAGATGGCGGGTCTACCCAACCCCACTCAAAAACAAACGGCTGCGCTGGAAAAACAGTGGGCCAATGTGGCGAAACTCGAGCGTCAATATCAGGGCTTTCTCACCCAAAATCAAAAAATCCGGGCGTCGTTTGATAAAATGGGGTTATCCGTTAATCACGCTGACCAGGCCACCGTCCATATCCGACAAGAAACACAGAAATATACGCAAGCGTTAAAAAGTCAGGAAGGCCAGCTTGCCAAAATTTCAGCACGCGAAAAACACCTCACCACCGCCAGAAACCGTTATCAATAGCGCATGAACCGCCGAAGCAATCTACTGTCTCACGGGGCGGGCATGGTCGCCACCGGTACCGCCACGGCCATGGCGGTCAAACCGACCCTCAATGAAGCGGCGATTTATCAAAAAAAAGCGATTTCCTTTAAAGCGCTTGGTGGTGGGGAGGCGATGCTGGCGGACGCCGAAAATTTTGCCAAAGGTATGCATATTTTTGGTAACAGTACCACCGAAAACCTGAAAGTGATTAAAGAGGCTTACTCAGTATTACGCGATTATCATGAAACCGAACTGGTCTCGCCGACGTTGCTTAACCTGCAATTCGCCACTAAATTTATGTCGTCGCATGGTGTCAGTGAATCTGCTGCCCAGACGCTACGCGACCAGTCACCCTCTGTGCTCAAAATTGCCGAGTTACGTAATGAAATCAACACCCCAGCGCAATTTAAACGCTCCGTTGATATGACGGCAAAATCGATGACCGCCAGTGGTGGAATGGTCTTGCCGGAAGATTACTTGGCGATGCTAAAAACAGGTGGCACCGCCGTCAAACAGATGAACACCGATGCGTTCTATTTTAGTCTATCACATCTTATCCAGCAATTAGGCGGTGACCGAACCGGCACCTCATTAAACAGTGCTTATCAAAATCTGGTGAAAAGCAAAACGCCCCAAGGTGCCATGGAAAACCTGATCGGGCTAGGTCTCTTGAAAAAAGAGTCAGTCAAATACGTCAAAACAGGGCACGTCACCAAGATGACACGAGTTTCGCACTGGCATATAAAATTCCAGAAATGGCTTAAAAGCAATGGTTAATTTGCACGTTACTAAAACGTATAAATTTGTTTAAATTACAATAAGTTGCTTTTAATTTATAAGATTTTGTCTATTTATATATTATGCTGAATTAAACTTAAAAATAGAGCGTTTTTTTATTGGTGCGAAACTCGTGAACTATATTAAAAATTAACAAAAACAACTCAGAATATATTATCAATGATTCTGGTAAAAAGGTTTCAATAGAAAAAATATCAAAAGGATTTACAAAATTAAGGGATAAAACAAATTTAACATGGGAAGGTACGCCGCCATCATTTCATGAAATCCGAAGTTTATCTGCAAGATTATATACAGAAAGAAATGGCAGTGAATTTGCTCAAAAATTATTAGGCCATAAACCAGCGGAAATGACAGCTAAATATCAGGATGATAGAAATAATGGATGGATTGAAGTATAATTCATAGTGAATTATAGTGATAAAATAAATGTAATTTATTGATATATAATAAAAAATATTATAGCATCTTTGGAGATAGAAGATGGAGCACAATGAACAGCGAATGCTTTACCAGTGGTTAACTACCGGTTTGGCAAAAGGTAATTGTCGCATTCAGCTTGCTTATGTTGAAGGGGATGGTCAGTGGTGGTCGTGGTTGTCCAATGATTCGGCAGGTATTTGGTGTGACCACTCTAATTGGCAGCAGGCGCTGCAAACCTATAGTGGTAGTGCTGATCCAACGCTTGTTACTGAAGATTTATTTCCTTGCATTAGCGCAGCCTGGTTTGCATTGCTTGGCGAAACAGTTAATGCAAAATTGAGCCAACAGCCGATTAATTACTGGTTGCCTAAGGGCATTTATCCCGTTATTACGGTAGACGAATGTCAGTTTGCGGTGGTCAATATTGGATCAGAAAAGTGGCAGGCAGCTTTCGCCGATTGGATGCCATTTCAAGCTCCGCCTGTGCAAGTGACGGTTAAATTGTTAGCCGGTTTTATTGCTGATTGTGAAAATATTCGTCATAAGTATGGTTATTGGTTAGCTGATGATGTGGATGTTCGGCAAGGCGAAGCATTATTATGGTGGCATGAACCATTGGCTATCGTGACATTAACCGATGTTAATCAATTATGGGTAAAAGAAATCCGACCGACGGTTACATTTAACCAAATACCCTATTTAGCTCAGATTGCCACTATTGATTTGCCATTAGCACAACTTTATACCCTTATTGCCGCCGAAAATTTGACTGGTAAGGTGATGTTAGAGACACGAGTATGCTTATTGCGTAACGAACAACGCGTTGCTTGGGGAGAGTTATTAACTGCTCGAACTGGGATGGCATTTCACTGTCTTGAACTTGAAAAATAGTTTTACTGTTTTTTCTTGCCTCTTTTTTTAATGCAATAATATTAAAAATATTTAGCCTAGACAAAAGAGGTAGAAAAAACAGTGAGTGTCATCAAACTAGATATGATCATGTTTATGATGACATGCAATGCATTTGATTTTATCAGATAAATACAGCAGGATTAACGATACGATTACCACGCCAATAAGGTATAAATAGCCAGTGGCTTTGTCATGCCAGTCGAATAAAAACATGCAGTAGAATGAAATCGATGATATTAACAGAAAAGCGATTATCATCAATAAGTATGACACAATCAGCGATAGGCATTTTTTCATATAACCTCCTATTAGATTAGATGACAATATTATTTAAACATCTATCTTTCATTAATATGATCCTAACTATAGATGAGATTATTAACGGATCGTATAAAAAATTTAAATTTTTCATTATATTTAACCTGATAGTTACCGGTTATTTATACAGTACCTGTCAGGTTAAATTTGATTTAAATCTTTCTCTCTCCAAAATTGTTTTCCATCGTGTAAAGTTGCCATAGGAGAGTTCGACCGCAACACATTTTTCCTTGATGAGTGCGTTGGTTATTATATTCCGCTAACCATTTATCTAAATCAGGTTGTAATTCATCTAAAGCCCTATAGATTTTCTTACGAAAAGCCACCTGATAGAACTCTTGTAATACAGTTTTACTGAAAGCCTTCACAAATCCCATTAGTTTGAGATGAACGAGCTTTAGTTTTTGTATGATCAATATCATTGATAGCGAGATAAAGTTGATAATCGTGATGTTCAACTTTACCACAATACTCACTGCCTCTGTCCGTCAGTATACGTAACACCGGTAACCCATGCTGGGAATAAAAAGGGAGAACCTTGTCATTTAATAAATCTGCCGCCGTTATCGCGCTTTTTGTTGTGTAAAGCTTACAATGAACAACTTTACTGTAAGTATCAATGTAAGTTTGTTGATAAACACGACCAACGCCTTTTAAATGACCGACATAAAAAGTATCTTGTGAACCCAGATAACCTGGATGCGCTGTTTCAATCTCACCACAGGCTTCATCATCTTGCGCTTTCTTTTCTAGAGCACTGATTTGTGATTCTGACAGGATAATTCCTTTTGTTGCGATTTTATCTTCAAGCGCTTTTAGGCGTTTTGTAAAATTTTCGAGATTATGGCGCAGCCAAATAGAGCGAACGCCACTCCCCGAAACAAAAATGCCTTTTTTTCTTAGTTCATTACTACTGCGGTGTTGACCGTGTGCAGGGTATTCAATCGCATACTCGACTACAGCGCTTTCAATCTGTTCATCTACTCTATTTTTTACGTTAGGCACCCGTCGATTTTGATTAATTAAAGCGTCTATCCCACCGTCGTTAACAAGTTCCTGGTAGCGATAAAACGTATCTCGGGATACCCCCATAATCTTACAGGCTTTTGAGACGTTATTAAGCTCTTCAGCGAGGTTAAGTAACCCGTGTAGTGGCATACTAAATTTGGCCACCTAAGTTGAGGTGATATGCTTACCTCATAATTTTTATAGGTGCCGAAATGAGTAAAATAATTACTGCTGAATTTAAATGTGAAACCGCCAAATTAGTCCTTGACCAAAATTACACCTACCAGGAAGCCGCGAAAGGCATGAACGTCAGTTTTTCAGCGATTAGCCGGTGGGTAAGAGCCCTTCGTTTAGAACGTCAAGGGAAAACATCGCCTGGTCTGCCATTAACACCTGAACAAATTGAGTTCAGAGAAATGAAGAAAAAAATCCACCGGCTGGAAATGGAGAATGACATCTTAAAAAAAAATAGTTGCTGAATAGAGACTTGCATTTTTTGTCACGCTATAGACAATAAAAAGAGGTTTAACTTAGAAAATAACGGTTTGAAATGATCAACAAAGAGCGGTTGTTACGAGATAATCGTTTATGTAAAGCAATCATTGGATTATCAGTCGAAGAATTGAAAAATTTAGCCGCTGAATTTTCAGCTTGTTATTTGATTTATCGGAAAAAGAATCGAAAAGATCACGAGCGGCAGATGGGTGCAGGGCAGAAAGGATTTATCCCAACCCCATTAGATAAACTGCTTTTTATTTTATTGTATTTAAAATGTTATCCGACCTATGATTTGCAAGGACTTCTTTTTGGTTTAGATAGAACACGGGTATGTCGCTGGGTAAAAATATTATTGCCGGTTTTAGAGATGACCTTGGGGCGAGAATGTGTTTTGCCCGCTCGTCAAATTCGCTCTGCTGAGGAATTTTTTCGCGCCTTTCCTGGAGTTAAAGACGTCTTTATTGATGGGACAGAGCGACCTGTCCAAAAGCCTAAGAATCTGCGTCGGCGAAAAAAAATGTATTCGGGAAAGAAAAGACAGACCACTCGAAAAGGGCTTATTATGACTGACGAAACGAGGAAAATTGGATTTATCCCCATGATCAAAAATGGGCGCCGTCACGATAAACGCTTACTCGATAAAGTCGATATAATTCGCCATATTCCCCCTGAGGTAACCATCTGGGCCGATACCGGTTTTCAAGGTATAGATAAACAGCATCCTAATACACAAATCCCAAAAAAAGGAACTCGAAAAAGACCTTTATCGCCTGAACAAAAACAAGAAAATAAAATAATCTCGGGCATCCGTATTACGGTTGAACACGCCATCGCGGGTATCAAGCGCCTCGGTTGTATGACCCAAATTTTACGGAATCGTAGACCCTTTATTGATGATACCTTTTTACTCCTTAGTGCCGGTCTTTGGAATTTCCATCTCAGAACAGCCTAAAATTTACTTCAATCACCGAAATACCCTTATTTCACTATTAAGCAACACGCTTAAAGGCTACTGCGCTCTTAATGTCCGACTCACTGAAAAATTTTCGGTAGTTGAAAAGCTAAGAGTGCTTTATCCGGTGAAAACTTTGTGTCGTATTTTTAATGTTCACCGAAGCAGTTATCGCTATTGGTGTCGGCCTAAGGAGCCAGATATTGAGCGGACGATAAAACGTAGCCTAGTCAGCGAAGCGTGGAACGTTAGTGGCGGCTTATCGCCACGATGGTTACCAATACACACAACGTGAAACTTGGGCGGTGGTTAGCGGGTAAGTTGATGAAAGAATTAATCATCGTCAGTTGCCAAGAGCGAAAACATAAATACAACCGCGGTGGAAATGAACGTATTGATATTCCAAATCTGCTCAATAGGCAGTTCGCTGTTACAAAGCCTGACCAGGTTTGGTGCGGCGATGTAACCTATATTTGTACAGGCTCACGATGGGCCTATCTGGCTGTGGTATTGGATTTGTTTGCCCGAAAACCGGTGGGCTGGGCAATGTCATTTGCACCAGACTCAGAATTAACCGCCAAAGCACTACAAATGGCTTGGGAACTATGTGGGCATCCCAAACAGGTGATGTTCCATAGTGATCAGGGAAGTCATTATACCAGTCGTCAGTATAGGCAGGCATTGTGGCATTATCAGATGACCCAAAGTATCAGTCGCAGAGGGAATTGTTGGGATAATAGTCCGATGGAACGATTCTTCCGTAGTCTGAAGACCGAATGGGTGCCAACGACTGGCTACCAAAGCTTTAGTGCTGCTCAGTCAGCCATTATTCGCTACATAACCCACTACTATAGCGATATAAGACCTCACTGGTATAACGGTGGATTAACGCCAAACGAATTAGAGCGACTGTTCCGTGAACAGTCAGGTAGGGTGGCCAATTTTAGTTGACCACTACACCGACTTTATGTTTGATGATAGGATTATAGCTAGGCGACTTAATTTTGATTACAGCATATGTATTAAAAACAGGTCATCGATAGTGCATCCTGTTTCCATCTTTTTACGTTTAGCTTGAGACCATTTATGTTCTATAGGATTTAAATCTGGTGAATACACAGGCAAATATTCTATCTGGTGTCCTGCGTTTATAATTGCCTGTTCAATATTCTTACCTTTGTGAAAGCTAGCGTTGTCCATAAAAATAACAGAATTTTCAGGAAGTTCTGGGAGCAATATTTTTGTGATCCAAACATAAAAAACATCACGATTAATATTGCAATCAAATAATCCGATAGCAAAAAGGGTTGTTCCCAATAAAGCGCCAATAACATTTGTTCTTCCCTTAGCACCCCAGTTTTTCAGGCCAAAACAACGGTGACCTTTTGGGGAATAGCCGTGAGTTCGTGGAGTGTCATGTGAAAAACCACTTTCATCAATAAAAACAACAGATTTATCTTTTTTTTCATACTGTTGTCTTTTTTGCTGATGTGCCAGCCTGTCGCTTTCGTTGGTTTTTGGATGGAATAGAGTTTTTTTTATAGGTTAATCCCAGCTTTTTAAGGGATTGCCAAATAGTCTTTTTACAAACACCGAATCGCTCTGCCCGTTCCTTTTGGTAAGCATCTGGATACTGTTCCACATCTTTTGCTAAAGCATTTTTATCGAGCTTCCTCTTACGTGGCGTTGAATTTTTTGGCTCTGGTCGTTTAAGCCAACGTACTAAAGACGCTTTTCCAATACGGAATTGTTTCGCAGTTTCTCGAATTGTTAAACCTTCGGCTTTCCTTACAGATATTACTTTACGTCGAAAATCAATTGTATAACTCATAACACACCTTGTAATCAAAATTAAGTCGCCTAGCTATATTTGTTTGATACATAGAATTACCTTTTATTTCACGAGTTTCGCACCAATAAAAAACGCTCTATTTTTAAGTTTAATTCAGCATAATATATAAATAGACAAAATCTTATAAATTAAAAGCAACTTATTATAATTTAAACAAATTTATACGTTTTAGTAACTTGCAAATTAACTATTGCTTTTAAGCCATTTCTGGAATTTTATATGCCTGTGCGAAACTCGTGTATTTAATTATCTAATGATGTTAATTAAAACCGGTAACGCTCTTTTTTAAATCAGAATTGTCAGATTAAGTTAAGACTAATATAAGTTATTTCTTGTACTTTAGGGTTCTGTTTTCTCTGATTTTTACTAATTTTTTTCAGGTATTTTCTTTCACTTTCAATACGTTGTGCTTCTGTTTTACGGTAAGCGCATACCCGTACGGTATATTGTACGCCCTCTGAGCTCATGATCGCTTGCCATTCTCCATATTCTCCCTTTGCCAGATTGCGAAGGTGCTTGAATTGTTCAAACTTATTTCCTTCTAGGTCAAGCAACGGAAGCCCTAGTAAATTCATTCTTACCACTACATCCGCTGCCTGCTCAATAATATGCTTTATTTCCGCACGATGGTTGAATCCTCTATCAACTATGACGATACTTCCTTTCTGTACACTAAACCTCTTCAATGTTTCACCCTCACTGATCGGTGTAATCAGTGACTGGTAACAGTTCAATGTTCGGATATCCATTGCATAGTGAATTCTCCTCTCAGGGGAACGGCTTCAGGGTTCTTTTACCACAGATCCATCTACAGCAATAAGTGGACGATGGCTTATGGATTCAGGAATATCAAAATTCTCTGATGTTTGCTTTACGAGACCTTCGGTCATCCATTGGAACCACGCACCGCATTTATCAATACGTTTTAGAAGCGCAACATCTGAGATATTGACTAAGCCTGCAGCAGCTGCTCGAGCGACAGTTTCACGCATTGAGCAATCATTACAAAAATAAATCAGCAACACCCTGAGCAAAAGAAAAGAGCAGAACTAATAAATTGACGTCCAAATTTCAATGCACCGCATTCTCGAGCTTTATCTTGCCAACCATCAGGCAGGAGCATCGTTATTTTTTCCCAGTCGTCAAACGCCAAATTTGTAGTAGATGTCATTTTCATCATCTCTTCTCAACCATGAGAAGCAATTATAATACATCGTGATGATTTTTTGGTTAGCGCTTATGGGGCAATTACCGGTGCATTATCGATGTATTTTCATGTAACACTGATGGCGCCGCATGGTGGGCTGTTTGTTATGTCGATCCCTGGGGCGGTACAACCAATTATTGCTTATCTGTTAGCAATTATCAGTGGGACTTTAATCAGCGCAATATTATATTCGTACTTAAAAAGATCAGAAGTCGACGCTTCATTGAATAAAAAAATACTCAACTACGCGAGTTTAGCACCAATAAAAAAACGCTCTATTTTTAAGTTTAATTCAGCATAATATATAAATAGACAAAATCTTATGAATTAAAAGCAACTTATTGTAATTTAAATAAATTTATACGTTTTAGTAACTTGCAAATTAACCATTGCTTTTAAGCCATTTCTGGAATTTTATATGCCTGTGCGAAACTCGTGAACTAATTATTTTGTCATTAACAAAAAATATATTGTTAATGACAAAGATAATCATTAATCGATATTCAAATTAAACAGAGAATATTGTAGTATCAATCTTACTTACCGGTTCAGGCTCTGTATTAATTTTAATGCCAAATGTCTTAAAATAAATAGATGTTCTGACTGCTAACTAAATAGAGATCTCATTTATTTGATATTGATTGTCACTAGCAGCCAATTTACCATTCAAACAGCCACTCACTAACATATGTACATGAGTTAAATTTTTATTTACTCATAAGTCACTAAATTTAGTAAAAATAATCCTATTCTATCAGCCACGAGTTTCGCAATCTCCAAAAAAGAAGTATAAATTTAAAAACAAGAAAAAATTAAGGTGTTTATATTTTGTCCGGTTATCCATGCATTAAAAATATCTATAAAACATTCTTACAAGTAAGCAGTGTAAGATACTCTGGTTTGGCGTTATCAGAAGTAAGCCCATCGCCTTTATCTCATGACACTATTAGTCGATGGCTAAAAAGTAGATGTTTTCGACCTAAAGACCTATGACGATTAGTTCAACCTTCTATAGATAAAAAAAGCCCTTGGGTACTAATAGCTGACGATACACTAATTGCCAAAACACGTAGTAAAAAAATAGAGATGGTCCATTATCAATATTCAGGTAATGTACATGATGTTATTGCTGGCATAGGTTTAGTTAATTTACGTTGGCATAATCTAACAACTGTTGAATCAATTCCTATTGATTATCGTATTTATGATAAAGATTCTGATGGAAAAACAAAAAACACGCACTTTTCCGAAATGCTCGCTCTTGCTAAAAAAAGAGGGATTATACCAGAAGCGGTAGTGATGGATGCTTGGTATTCTAGCCTGGATAATCTGAAATCAATTCGCTCTCATGGTTGGGGTTGGGTCAGGGTAACCACGCTGAGGAAAAACAGGATTGTTAACCATAACAAACAACTGAACAAGTTAGACATCTCAGAAGAAGGAACTCCAATACACTTACGAGGCTACGGTTGGGTGACTGTTTTCAAATTTACAACCAAAAACGGCCGTATTGATTACAGAGTAACAAACAAAGACAATCCCACCCGTCAATACGTCAAATCTATCATGGATGCTCGTTGGTCTGTTGAAGTTTATCATCGAGAAGTTAAACAAAATTGTGGTATTGAACGCTGTCAGGCTCGCACGAGCCGAGCGCAAAGAAATCATATTTTTCTAGCTATTTCTGCTTGGTTTGAACAACATAGACGTCGTATATTTGAAAAAATAACCCTTTATCAACAAAATTGGAACGTAATCAAAAATGCTATTACTGAGCACATCCGTGTTTTATTAGCGTACCCAAATTAGTTTTGTGCGAAACTCGTGTCAGCAATTAAATCATACCTGAGTTCGGGATAAGAAATAAACACGAGTTTCGCACAGGCATATAAAATTCCAGAAATGGCTTAAAAGCAATGGTTAATTTGCAAGTTACTAAAACGTATAAATTTGTTTAAATTACAATAAGTTGCTTTTAATTCATAAGATTTTGTCTATTTATATATTATGCTGAATTAAACTTAAAAATAGAGCGTTTTTTTATTGGTGCGAAACTCGTGATAAAGTGAAAGTCTGCTATTCAAATAGTTGAATGCGCATATTTCGTTAAAATACTCTAACAATCTGGTTAAAGAGTAGAGCATTGTTAAACAATTATGGAAAATCTTACTGAACTTTATTGCCTGATGGATGATTTTTGTAAAGACTTCGAGCCAAAAATGCATGAAATTTTGCTGAATAACGGTAGCAAGCGTCGTAGACGGTCTACTCAGCTTTCATTGGCTGAAATGATGACACTGGTTGTTTTGTTTCATCAACTCCGATTCAGACAATTCAAGGAATTTTATCTCTATCATGTCCGTTTATATCTCAGGAAGGAATTTCCTAACTTGCCATCATATTCACGCTGCGTAGAGTTACTTCCGCGCAGTGCCTTAGCTTTAACGGCACTGTTTGAGTCAATTAAGGGAAAGTGCACGGGTCTGTCGGTTGCCGATTCTACTCCGATAGCTGTGTGTGATAACTTACGGATCCGCCGGCATAAAGTCTTCGATGGGATAGCTGAACGAGGAAAAACCTCAACAGGTTGGTTTTTTGGTTTCAAACTTCATGTAATTATCAATCATTTGGGGGAAATACTCAGTTTTCGACTTACACCAGGAAACACAGATGATCGGAAACCATTACCTGAGCTGATAAAAGATCTTTCTGGTTGTTTGTATGCGGATAAAGGGTATTATCGGCTTCACTGAAACAGCAACTGAAAACAATGGGAATTAACCTTATAACGAATATCAAGAAGAAAATGAAGCCTGTTGAACAGACTTGTTTCGACAAAGCCATCTTGCGTCATCGTTCTGTCATTGAAACGGTATTTGATGAGTTAAAAAATCTTTGTCAGATAGCGCATACGCGGCGCCGCTCTCCTGCTAACTTTGTAGTGAATTTATTAGCCGGGCTGGTTGCATATTGTTTAATTCCATCTAAACCAAAGATACCTGTGGCAGGAACATCTCTTCAAGCATAATTGATAATGCTTATCCCGAACTCAGGTTAATATAGATAGATTATATTATTTTCTTATTGCTGACGAAAATAGCCAATTAAAGAGAAAAAACGCAATGAAAACAGAAGAATTTATGACATATCTAAATGCATTTTGGTTAGAGTTTAATTTACATCCAATATGGTTATTTACAATATTATTTAGCGTCGCCATGAGCAAATCTACCGTTGTTTTATCTTCTTTTCTTCCGCCTGCATCCGTTATGTTATTAACGGGTATTACTGCCAGTCTGCCAAAACTGAATATTAGTTTAGTTTGGTTGGCCATTACTTTAGGTGCAACCTCAGGTTCAATAATTTCCTACTATTTGGGTAATCAAATAACTACTAGAAAATTATTTAGTCGATTTTTCAATCGCTATCAGTCAACTATTGATAATGCCCATAACAAGTTGCAAAACCAAGGGATGACGGTGTTGTTTACCTCACGTTTTATTGCAATATTGAGATACATGATCCCATTAGTCGCCGGCATGTTATTAATGAATAGGACTAAAGTATACAGTATCTGCTTATTATCAGCGGCAATATGGGCAGCTGTATTTATTTTAATTGTTAAAGGCGCATTTACTATTATGGCACCAGAAACACTTATGTAAAATAAACGAAGTTATTTAAGATAATAAAAACAAAAAGTTAAGAATTTTTATAATATTTCGATTAAAAACCAGCTAATTTTTCTCCATTCATATTTCAAACAATCATATCTTTTACTTTATAATCAGATAAAAACAATATTTCCTTATTTTTCTCGGTTAAAATTTAATTTTGTTAAATCTTAACTAAACAACTTTAAGAAAAAATTGTAATCAAGATAACACGAGTTTCGCACCAATAAAAAACGCTCTATTTTTAAGTTTAATTCAGCATAATATATAAATAGACAAAATCTTATAAATTAATTGCAACTTATTGTAATTTAAAAAATTTATACGTTTTAGTAACTTGCAAATTAACCATTGCTTTTAAGCCATTTCTGGAATTTTATATGCCTGTGCGAAACTCGTGGATAAGTAAATTTATAATCGCTGGCGTTCAACATTGTTGACGTGAAATACAATAAACGATCTCGTTATGGCGAGGCTACCTAACAAACAAAAGTTACTGCCGTACTTGCATAGAGACAGGCTTGTATTGGTAAAACAGGTATGATCGAATCAAGGTCTTACAAAAGTAACTTTCCGCTTGGAATACGTTGTTAGAAGCTAAAACCTAAACGTTGGGATCCATTTCCCACGTTAGTTCGCCCCGGTGAGAAATATTAACACCTATAGGGGACTGTTATATGGCTTTACCTATCCAACAAAATACATTTAAACCTCGCTATTATGTAGACCAGACAAACGCGACTGCGGCTTCATATATGACCCAGAATTATATAACTCTACCAGAACATATTTCTGTCGCTGAAGCAAAAAAAGTTTTTCTGGAAAAACTTGAGGATAATAGTATTACTAACCAAATTTTCATTACCACTAATGATAAATTAATGGGTATTTTATCAGTGAAATCACTATTAAAATACCCTAACGAAAGTGATAGTATCAACCAACTCATGCAACCTAATTTTTTCTTTGTTGCTCCTGGCGATAAACGCACTGAATTAGCAAAATCGTTGCATGACTGTGGTTTTGATCTAGTACCAGTGTTAGATAAAGGATTATTAGTTGGTGCACTTAGCGAACGAGAAATTGATCGCATATTGGAAGATGATGCAACCGAAGATGCTCAACTGCAAGGTAGTAGTTTACCGTTAGATAAACCCTATCTTCAAATGACTCCTTTTGCTTTATGGAAAAAACGTAGTGTTTGGTTACTTTTACTGTTTATTGCGGAAGCTTATACCAGTACAGTCATTAAATCATTTAAAGATCAATTAGAGGCTGTAATTGCTTTAGCCTTCTTTATTCCACTATTGGTGGGAACAGGTGGGAACAGCGGTACTCAGATCTCATCAACAATTGTACGTTCAATGGCAATTGGAGAGCTTTCAATTAGTCACATATGGCAGATCTTGCGTAAAGAAATGTCAACTGCGGTACTAATCGCCATCACATTGGGAGCAGCTGGGATCCTGCGTGCTAGTTTTATGAATATCGGTTGGGATATTTGTATTGTTATCAGTCTGTCACTAGTCTGTATTACTCTCTGGTCAGCAATTGTCTCTTCTGTTATTCCATTATTACTGAAAAGATGTGGTATTGATCCGGCGGTAGTTTCTGCACCATTTATCACAACACTTGTTGATGGTACTGGTCTGATTATTTACTTCGAAATTGCCAAGGTTGTCCTCAATATATAATAAACAACAGGCTCGGTTAGTTACCGAGCCTTTACTATTATTAAAATCTAAATATTTGCCGATAAAAATTAGCGTAAAAATAACATCCTGTTATTCCGTGGCTTATTCTAAAATTGTGATAGTTTTTTTAAGATATCAATATTCCATAATAATTTAATGACATCGAAGTAAATTTCTATCTATTTTTTCATCAACATGCTGCTAATTAAAAACGTGTATACTGCAATGTTTTTACATTTTAATTTGCTAAATTGGTATCACTTTAATGAAATACCATTTAAAAACGAGCAAACCGGATAAAACCTAAATTAATGCTCAACAGCAAATAAAAAAGTTTGCTACTTCTCATCAACTCCGTTTGAATATCTATCTGAATTTTCCTGCATGCATGAAATAAAATTTTCAATTAAGGAAAATATTTATGAATAAAATTAACAGGCAAAATCTAAAGTTCTTTATTTCACGAGTTTCGCACAGGCATATAAAATTCCAGAAATGGCTTAAAAGCAATGGTTAATTTGCAAATTACTAAAACGTATAAATTTATTTAAATTACTATAAGTTGCTTTTAATTTATAAGATTTTGTCTATTTATATATTATGCTGAATTAAACTTAAAAATAGAGCGTTTTTTTATTGGTGCGAAACTCGTGTACTTTTGGCTTAGCGCTGCTCACTACGATGGGTATTTTAGGAGTTGATACTTATTTACCGTCTATCCCAGACATCGCAGCAGAATTTAACACGAGTTTCGCACAGATATATAAAGTTCTAAAAATAGCTAAAATAACGTTTTATCTGAAAAATACTCAATAATATAAAATATATATCTATTTCAATAAATTATGTATTAATTGGCAATTTTTGCGAATTATATATTATGTCGAATTGAACTTAAAAATAACTTGTTTATTTGTCGGTGCGAAACTCGTGTTTAATAAAAGTCTATCATCAACCCAACTTTCAATTATGGTCTACACATTGGCAATCGGATTAGGAAAATTAATCTTTGGCCCGCTTTTAGATGCTATCAGTCGCAGCAAAATTATGTTAACTGGTGTGGCTATCTATGCAACCGCCACCTTTATGTTAACACAAACAGATAATCTACCTGCTTTTCTTGTTATTCGTGTTATTCAAGGATTAAGTATTTCAATCACGTTAGTCACCTCAGTCAGTGCGGTGCGTGATGTTTCGCGAGGTACAGTTGCCGCTCTGCTATATAGTACACGAATTTCGCACAGGCATATAAAATTCCAGAAATGACTTAAAAGCAATGGTTAATTTGCAAGTTACTAAAACGTATAAATTTGTTTAAATTACTATAAGTTGCTTTTAATTTATAAGATTTTGTCTATTTATATATTATGCTGAATTAAACTTAAAAATAGAGCGTTTTTTTATTGGTGCGAAACTCGTGTAGTATTATCATTACCATTGAAGGCTTTGTGCCTATTGCATCACCATTAATTGGTGGTTTCATCAATGATTTATGGGGGTGGCGTAGTATATTTGGCTTATTTTTTATCTACGCCCTAATCACGATTGTCTATGTTTTTTTTGCTTTTCCTGAAACATTAAAAGTAAAAAACGGACAACTTTTTCCTGGCACAAAACCTGCCATATATATCAACATATCGCCTGCCAACCTAAATTCTATTTATCCTGTTTGTCGCTCGGTTCATCTTTTTCATTAATTTATTGTTATGTTACTGCCGCGCCTTTTATTTTTACGCTCAAATTTGGTGCCAGCGCCTCAATATTCGGTGTCTACTCTGCTATTATTGGCCTCTTTTTACTGGCGGGCGCATTTTTATCAAGTAAATTACTACGGAAATTTAGCGCCACAAAAATTTTATCCATTTGGCTAAGATCACTGCAAATATTGATAATTCTATTTATTCCAATATTTATCTACCAAAATAATACCATCACTTTTTTTGCATTCTTTGCCATCATTATGTGTAATAGCTCAGACTTGAGTTGCTGTTTTCTCAGTTAACTTCACGAGTTTCGCACCAATAAAAAAACGCTCTATTTTTAAGTTTAATTCAGCATAATATATAAATAGACAAAATCTTATAAATTAAAAGCAACTTATAGTAATTTAAACAAATTTATACGTTTTAGTAACTTGCAAATTAACCATTGCTTTTAAGTCATTTCTGGAATTTTATATGCCTGTGCGAAACTCGTGAACTTGTCTGAGCTATTTTTTACTTTGTGAGGTTGATAATATTCAGCTTTAGTTAATGCATTATCCATTTCTTGTGCTGTTCTTTTTAAGGTGGCACTCGTTAAGGTGTGATAAATACGTTTACCGGCAAATTTCGTTAAATCAACTTCAATATTCGTAGCAGCAATAATAAAATCGGCGTCATTGATCTCTGCTGAGCTAATTTCATTGCTGTTCCTACCGAACCATGTGTTTCTACTTTGATTTGCCAGCCGCGCTTTTTAGCTTCAATTTCTAAGGCTTCTGCTGCCATAAAAGTATGAGCTACTCCAGTAGGACAAGCAGTCACGGCTAAAACACGCTGATTTTTTGCCGCCGCTGGTTTGGTAAAATTGACATTGTTCACAATAATCGCTTCTTTTTTGGCTATAGAGAGAATTTTTTCTGACTTACATATTGTCTGTGCTTCATCAGTAAAAAAACTTTTTTACCAGTTAATTGGCGTTCATCAGATATATTTTCACCAATAACAATAATTAGTTCCGCTTCTGCAATATTATCCGTTAATTTTAAGGATTGTTGTTGTATCTGTTGACATAATATTTGCTTAGCAAGATAGGTTCTTTGTGGCATTTGGGGTGAATGGACAATAGCAATTGTTTTCATCAGGATATTCCTTATATTTGAAATGGGATCAGCTCAACACGGTTCATCATTTTTGTCAGTTGTTGTCGATCCATGCCCCCTAACATTACCTTGGCTGACTGATATGGCACTGATAGCGGTTGCCAAACGCAATGTATGCTCACTTGTTTGTCGCATCAGTAAGCCATAGATTAAATCGCCTGCACCAACTGTACTAACAACCTGGCATTTTTGTGGCGTGGCTAACCAGGCGCCGGACGAGTTGACCCACATTGCACCTTCTTCACTGTCACCGATCATGCAAAACTGATCCACTTGGTATTATTCGTACATTTTTGTACGGGTAATTTATGTTATAGCTAGGCGACTTAATTTTGATTACAGCATATGTATTAAAAACAGGTCATCGATAGTGCATCCTGTTTCCATCTTTTTACGTTTAGCTTGAGACCATTTATGTTCTATAGGATTTAAATCTGGTGAATACACAGGCAAATATTCTATCTGGTGTCCTGCGTTTATAATTGCCTGTTCAATATTCTTACCTTTGTGAAAGCTAGCGTTGTCCATAAAAATAACAGAATTTTCAGGAAGTTCTGGGAGCAATATTTTTGTGATCCAAACATAAAAAACATCACGGTTAATATTGCAATCAAATAATCCGATAGCAAAAAGGGTTGTTCCCAATAAAGCGCCAATAACATTTGTTCTTCCCTTAGCACCCCAGTTTTTCAGGCCAAAACAACGGTGACCTTTTGGGGAATAGCCGTGAGTTCGTGGAGTGTCATGTGAAAAACCACTTTCATCAATAAAAACAACAGATTTATCTTTTTTTTTCATACTGTTGTCTTTTTTGCTGATGTGCCAGCCTGTCGCTTTCGTTGGTTTTTGGATGGAATAGAGTTTTTTTTATAGGTTAATCCCAGCTTTTTAAGGGATTGCCAAATAGTCTTTTTACAAACACCGAATCGCTCTGCCCGTTCCTTTTGGTAAGCATCTGGATACTGTTCCACATCTTTTGCTAAAGCATTTTTATCGAGCTTCCTCTTACGTGGCGTTGAATTTTTTGGCTCTGGTCGTTTAAGCCAACGTACTAAAGACGCTTTTCCAATACGGAATTGTTTCGCAGTTTCTCGAATTGTTAAACCTTCGGCTTTCCTTACAGATATTACTTTACGTCGAAAATCAATTGTATAACTCATAACACACCTTGTAATCAAAATTAAGTCGCCTAGCTATATCACGCTGATACTTTGCTTTTTACAGCTTGCCATCCGTCTTTTCTGTCGAAATTCCGTCCGTGCGCAATTAACAAAAGAGGAATAAAGTGATGAATACGTTAGCGCAGAAACTCATCATCAAACATCCACCCCTTAATGTGGTGAGTACAAAAAGCAGCGCCATTTTGCCTGTTGAACAAAATGCGTCAATCGTTAAAAAAACAGCCATGCATGGCTTGCAACTGATAATGAATGTCAGTCTTTATTTTCCATTGACGTTTGTCTGGCTCACGGTCGCTTTTGTGTTAAGCGGAAATTTGTCAATGACTTATCCCTTTGAACCCGAGGCGATGTTTTTGACGTTCAACCTTCTATAGACAAAAAAAGCCCTTGCGTACTAATTGCCGATGATACATTGATTGCCAAAACACGTAGTAAAAAAATAGAGATGGTCCATTATCAATATTCAGGTAATGAACATGATGTTATTGCTGGCATAGGTTTAGTTAATTTACGTTGGCATAATCTAACAACTGTTGAATCAATTCCTATTGATTATCGTATTTATGATAAAGATTCTGATGGAAAAAAAACACGCACTTTTCCGAAATGCTCGCTCTTGCTAAAAAAAGAGGGATCAAGCCTGAAGCGGTAGTGATGGATGCTTGGTATTCTAGCCTGGATAATCTGAAGTCAATTCGCTCTCATGGTTGGGTCTGGATAACCACGCTGAGGAAAAACAGGATTGTTAACCATAACAAACAACTGAACAAGTTAGACATCTCAGAAGAAGGAACTCCAATACACTTAAGAGGCTACGGTTGGGTGACTGTTTTCAAATTTACAGCCAAAAACGGCCGTATTGATTACATAAA
>NZ_LWMI01000006.1 GCF_001640365.1 Candidatus Arsenophonus triatominarum
CATGTGAAAACCACTTTCATCAATAAAAACAACAGATTTATCTTTTTTTCATACTGTTGTCTTTTTGCTGATGTGCCAGCCTGTCGCTTTCGTTGGTTTTTGGATGGAATAGAGTTTTTTTTATAGGTTAATCCCAGCTTTTTAAGGGATTGCCAAATAGTCTTTTTACAAACACCGAATCGCTCTGCCCGTTCCTTTTGGTAAGCATCTGGATACTGTTCCACATCTTTTGCTAAAGCATTTTTATCGAGCTTCCTCTTACGTGGCGTTGAATTTTTTGGCTCTGGTCGTTTAAGCCAACGTACTAAAGACGCTTTTCCAATACGGAATTGTTTCGCAGTTTCTCGAATTGTTAAACCTTCGGCTTTCCTTACAGATATTACTTTACGTCGAAAATCAATTGTATAACTCATAACACACCTTGTAATCAAAATTAAGTCGTCTAGCTATAAGAATCTGCGTCGGCGAAAAAAAATGTATTCGGGAAAGAAAAGACAGACCACTCGAAAAGGGCTTATTATGACTGACGAAACGAGGAAAATTGGATTTATCCCCATGATCAAAAATGGGCGCCGTCACGATAAACGCTTACTCGATAAAGTCGATATAATTCGCCATATTCCCCCTGAGGTAACCATCTGGGCCGATACCGGTTTTCAAGGTATAGATAAACAGCATCCTAATACACAAATCCCAAAAAAAGGAACTCGAAAAAGACCTTTATCGCCTGAACAAAAACAAGAAAATAAAATAATCTCGGGCATCCGTATTACGGTTGAACACGCCATCGCGGGTATCAAGCGCCTCGGTTGTATGACCCAAATTTTACGGAATCGTAGACCCTTTATTGATGATACCTTTTTACTCCTTAGTGCCGGTCTTTGGAATTTCCATCTCAGAACAGCCTAAAATTTACTTCAATCACCGAAATACCCTTATTTCACTATTAAGCAACACGCTTAAAGAAACCCCCTGTCTCGCTCAGTCGCTTAAAACATTATTCCGGCGAAGATAACATCACGTTACGCTATAAGAGCCACCGCACGAAAAAACAGGAAGACCTGGTCATGACATCCGATGAATTTATTACCCAGTTTTGTAGTGGCATACTAAATTTGGCCACCTAAGTTGAGGTGATATGCTTACCTCATAATTTTTATAGGTGCCGAAATGAGTAAAATAATTACTGCTGAATTTAAATGTGAAACCGCCAAATTAGTCCTTGACCAAAATTACACCTACCAGGAAGCCGCGAAAGGCATGAACGTCAGTCTTTCAGCGATTAGCCGGTGGGTAAGAGCCCTTCGTTTAGAACGTCAAGGGAAAACATCGCCTGGTCTGCCATTAACACCTGAACAAATTGAGTTCAGAGAAATGAAGAAAAAAATCCACCGGCTGGAAATGGAGAATGACATCTTAAAAAAGGCTACTGCGCTCTTAATGTCCGACTCACTGAAAAATTTTCGGTAGTTGAAAAGCTAAGAGTGCTTTATCCGGTGAAAACTTTGTGTCGTATTTTTAATGTTCACCGAAGCAGTTATCGCTATTGGTGTCGGCCTAAGGAGCCAGATATTGAGCGGACGATAAAACGTAGCCTAGTCAGCGAAGCGTGGAACGTTAGTGGCGGCTCTGCTGGCGCAAGGACTATCGCCACGATGGTTACCAATACACACAACGTGAAACTTGGGCGGTGGTTAGCGGGTAAGTTGATGAAAGAATTAATCATCGTCAGTTGCCAAGAGCGAAAACATAAATACAACCGCGGTGGAAATGAACGTATTGATATTCCAAATCTGCTCAATAGGCAGTTCGCTGTTACAAAGCCTGACCAGGTTTGGTGCGGCGATGTAACCTATATTTGGACAGGCTCACGATGGGCCTATCTGGCTGTGGTATTGGATTTGTTTGCCCGAAAACCGGTGGGCTGGGCAATGTCATTTGCACCAACTCAGAATTAACCGCCAAAGCACTACAAATGGCTTGGGAACTACGTGGGCATCCCAAACAGGTGATGTTCCATAGTGATCAGGGAAGTCATTATACCAGTCGTCAGTATAGGCAGGCATTGTGGCGTTATCAGATGACCCAAAGTATCAGTCGCAGAGGGAATTGTTGGGATAATAGTCCGATGGAACGATTCTTCCGTAGTCTGAAGACCGAATGGGTGCCAACGACTGGCTACCAAAGCTTTAGTACTGCTCAGTCAGCCATTATTCGCTACATAACCCACTACTATAGCGATATAAGACCTCACTGGTATAACGGTGGATTAACGCCAAACGAATCAGAGCGACTGTTCCGTGAACAGTCAGGTAGGGTGGCCAATTTTAGTTGACCACTACAAAAGGAGATGAGGCATGGTGAAAGTAATATGTTGCCAGTCGCAATCAGGCAAAATATGAACCTGCTGTGCTAACCACAGCTCTGTGGCTTTGAAGCCGCATGAGCTGCAGGCTTTTGATTTACAGCTCTGGCAGAAAAAACGGCTGTGGGAGCATTCAGGCGAAGCGCAACAATAGCATGGAACAAGTGTCGCAGGCAAGCATACGCTCGACAGATAGACGGGTTCACGAACTGACGCTGTCTACCGTGTTTTTCGAGGAACTTATTCCAGCCGTCATTGATGGTGAAAAGCAGTTTAGCAGGACGCGGGATATATATTTGAGTAAATTACCCTATGGGTATTTTTTCGCAGAGTATAAAATAGTACTCAGCTTATTAACATCCCCGAAGCAGCGTAGCTGCGCCGCTCACGCGGAGCGTGCTACGTTCAGCAAAATGCTGTCAATCCTGTTTGTTGACTTCAAAACCGGAAAAATTAAAATCACTAACTACACTATTTTTTTCTGTCAATTTGACGTTAATTCGAGTTCTACCCTCGATGACATGAAAACGATTTATGATCCCGCGCTCCTTGAAATCCTGTTGGAAACCGGTTAAATTTTCTTTCCCTAAAAAACCACCAACAGTGACATTAATGTTTAGATTTTTTAATGTATTAGCAACATTAATGCCTTTACCTGTTGGATATAATCCATGGGTTTTAACTAAAAGCGTGTTGCTTAATAGTGAAATAAGGGTATTTCGGTGATTGAAGTAAATTTTAGGCTGTTCTGAGATGGAAATTCCAAAGACCGGCACTAAGGAGTAAAAAGGTATCATCAATAAAGGGTCTACGATTCCGTAAAATTTGGGTCATACAACCGAGGCGCTTGATACCCGCGATGGCGTGTTCAACCGTAATACGGATGCCCGAGATTATTTTATTTTCTTGTTTTTGTTCAGGCGATAAAGGTCTTTTTCGAGTTCCTTTTTTTGGGATTTGTGTATTAGGATGCTGTTTATCTATACCTTGAAAACCGGTATCGGCCCAGATGGTTACCTCAGGGGGAATATGGCGAATTATATCGACTTTATCGAGTAAGCGTTTATCGTGACGGCGCCCATTTTTGATCATGGGGATAAATCCAATTTTCCTCGTTTCGTCAGTCATAATAAGCCCTTTTCGAGTGGTCTGTCTTTTCTTTCCCGAATACATTTTTTTTCGCCGACGCAGATTCTTAGGCTTTTGGACAGGTCGCTCTGTCCCATCAATAAAGACGTCTTTAACTCCAGGAAAGGCGCGAAAAAATTCCTCAGCAGAGCGAATTTGACGAGCGGGCAAAACACATTCTCGCCCCAAGGTCATCTCTAAAACCGGCAATAATATTTTTACCCAGCGACATACCCGTGTTCTATCTAAACCAAAAAGAAGTCCTTGCAAATCATAGGTCGGATAACATTTTAAATACAATAAAATAAAAAGCAGTTTATCTAATGGGGTTGGGATAAATCCTTTCTGCCCTGCACCCATTTGCCGCTCGTGATCTTTTCGATTCTTTTTCCGATAAATCAAATAACAAGCTGAAAATTCAGCGGCTAAATTTTTCAATTCTTCGACTGATAATCCAATGATTGCTTTACATAAACGATTATCTCGTAACAACCGCTCTTTGTTGATCATTTCAAACCGTTATTTTCTAAGTTAAACCTCTTTTTATTGTCTATAGCGTGACAAAAAATGCAAGTCTCTATTCAGCAACTATTTTTAAGTTGACGGCACCTTTTTCAATATTGTCTAACATACCGACTATAGCTAGGCGACTTAATTTTGATTACAAGGTGTGTTATGAGTTATACAATTGATTTTCGACGTAAAGTAATATCTGTAAGGAAAGCCGAAGGTTTAACAATTCGA
Organism: Candidatus Arsenophonus triatominarum; assembly: GCF_001640365.1. Taxonomy (GTDB): domain Bacteria; phylum Pseudomonadota; class Gammaproteobacteria; order Enterobacterales; family Enterobacteriaceae; genus Arsenophonus; species Arsenophonus triatominarum. Next base: position 4,238 of record NZ_LWMI01000006.1, read on the forward strand.
GAAACTGCGAAACAATTCCGTATTGGAAAAGCGTCTTTAGTACGTTGGCTTAAACGACCAGAGCCAAAAAATTCAACGCCACGTAAGAGGAAGCTCGATAAAAATGCTTTAGCAAAAGATGTGGAACAGTATCCAGATGCTTACCAAAAGGAACGGGCAGAGCGATTCGGTGTTTGTAAAAAGACTATTAGGCAAACCCTTAAAAAGCTGGGATTAACCTATAAAAAAAACTCTATTCCATCCAAAAACCAACGAAAGCGATAGGCTGGCACATCAGCAAAAAAGACAACAGTATGAAAAAAAAGATAAATCTGTTGTTTTTATTGATGAAAGTGGTTTTTCACATGACACTCCACGAACTCACGGCTATTCCCCAAAAGGTCACCGTTGTTTTGGCCTGAAAAACTGGGGTGCTAAGGGAAGAACAAATGTTATTGGCGCTTTATTGGGAACAACCCTTTTTGCTATCGGATTATTTGATTGCAATATTAATCGTGATGTTTTTTATGTTTGGATCACAAAAATATTGCTCCCAGAACTTCCTGAAAATTCTGTTATTTTTATGGACAACGCTAGCTTTCACAAAGGTAAGAATATTGAACAGGCAATTATAAACGCAGGACACCAGATAGAATATTTGCCTGTGTATTCACCAGATTTAAATCCTATAGAACATAAATGGTCTCAAGCTAAACGTAAAAAGATGGAAACAGGATGCACTATCGATGACCTGTTTTTAATACATATGCTGTAATCAAAATTAAGTCGCCTAGCTATAAATCATAGGCGGGATTTAATGTAATGGTAGCAACCTTACTTTTCATGCAATTTCCTCATCCATATTAGCGCTAATGACCTGTTCAATAGCATGTAAGGTTGCTTGGGCGTCAAGGCCACTGATCTTAAATTGGATACGATGATTTTGACGTGCAACTAATCCAATGACACTCATTATATTAACCTGAGTTCGGGATAAGCATTATCAATTATGCTTGAAGAGATGTTCCTGCCACAGGTATCTTTGGTTTAGATGGAATTAAACAATATGCAACCCGCACGGCTAATAAATTCACTACAAAGTTAGCAGGAGAGCGGTGCTGCGTATGCGCTATCTGACAAAGATTTTTTAACTCATCAAATACCGATTCAATGACAGAACGATGACGCAAGATGACTTTGTCGAAACAAGTCTGTTCAACAAGCTTCATTTTCTTCTTGATATTCGTTATAAGGTTAATTCCCATTGTTTTCAATTGCTGTTTCAGTGAAGCCGATAAATACCCTTTATCCGCATACAAACAACCAGAAAGATCTTTTATCAGCTCAGGTAATGGTTTCCGATCATCTGTGTTTCCTGGTGTAAGTCGAAAACTGAGTATTTCCCCCAAATGATTGATAATTACATGAAGTTTGAAACCAAAGAACCAATCTGTTGAGGTTTTTCCTCGTTCAGCTATCCCATCGAAGACTTTATGCCGGCGGATCCGTAAGTTATCACACACAGCTATCGGAGTAGAATCGGCAACCGACAGACCCGTGCACTTTCCCTTAATTGACTCAAACAGTGCCGTTAAAGCTAAGGCACTGCGCGGAAGTAACTCTACGCAGCGTGAATTATGATGGCAAGTTAGGAAATTCCTTCCTGAGATATAAACGGACATAATAGAGATAAAATACCTTGAATTGGCTGAATCGGAGTTGATGAAACAAAACAACCAGTGTCATCATTTCAACCAATGAAAGCTGAGTAGACCGTCTACGACGTTTACTACTGTTATTCAGCAAAATTTCATGCATTTTTGGCTCGAAGTCTTTACAAAAATCATCCATCAGGCAATAAAGTTCAGTAAGATTTTCCATAATTGTTTAACAATGCTCTACTCTTTAACTAGATTGTTAGAGTATTTTAACAAAATATGCGCATTCAACTATTTGAATAGCAAGACTTTCACTTTATTTCTTATCCCGAACTCAGGTTATATTATGGCCATTAGCGGGAATTCCGCTCCCATCCAAATTAGTAATAGTGATTTTGCTGTTAAATTTTTTTATTGTATAGCTAGGCGACTTAATTTTGATTACAAGGTGTGTTATGAGTTATACAATTGATTTTCGACGTAAAGTAATATCTGTAAGGAAAGCCGAAGGTTTAACAATTCGAGAAACTGCGAAACAATTCCGTATTGGAAAAGCGTCTTTAGTACGTTGGCTTAAACGACCAGAGCCAAAAAATTCAACGCCACGTAAGAGGAAGCTCGATAAAAATGCTTTAGCAAAAGATGTGGAACAGTATCCAGATGCTTACCAAAAGGAACGGGCAGAGCGATTCGGTGTTTGTAAAAAGACTATTTGGCAATCCCTTAAAAAGCTGGGATTAACCTATAAAAAAAAACTCTATTCCATCCAAAAACCAACGAAAGCGACAGGCTGGCACATCAGCAAAAAAGACAACAGTATGAAAAAAAAGATAAATCTGTTGTTTTTATTGATGAAAGTGGTTTTTCACATGACACTCCACGAACTCACGGCTATTCCCCAAAAGGTCACCGTTGTTTTGGCCTGAAAAACTGGGGTGCTAAGGGAAGAACAAATGTTATTGGCGCTTTATTGGGAACAACCCTTTTTGCTATCGGATTATTTGATTGCAATATTAACCGTGATGTTTTTTATGTTTGGATCACAAAAATATTGCTCCCAGAACTTCCTGAAAATTCTGTTATTTTTATGGACAACGCTAGCTTTCACAAAGGTAAGAATATTGAACAGGCAATTATAAACGCAGGACACCAGATAGAATATTTGCCTGTGTATTCACCAGATTTAAATCCTATAGAACATAAATGGTCTCAAGCTAAACGTAAAAAGATGGAAACAGGATGCACTATCGATGACCTGTTTTTAATACATATGCTGTAATCAAAATTAAGTCGCCTAGCTATATTAACTAATTACGAACTTGGGTGTGCATGTAATCCATGTTTATTGTTTAACGTAAACTTCACGGATAATGTCTCTTTTTCTTCGTTTGTTTCAGTTGTTAGCAAGCTAAATACTTGTACGGCATCTGGTGCTTGTAACAATTTCGCTATTTTTTTATCGATCAATAAATTGGCCAGGTGATTTAAAGTATTATTAGCTAGATTATCTTTGCATGATAGCGTGATAAGTAGGCAAAGTTGATGATCTTGATGAGATAAAGGTTCTTTAGGGCGCGCAATGGCCATTGCTGTTTTTAGATTACCTTTTTTACTATCACTCAGCCAGATACCTTGGCCTAAATAAAGCGGTGGATTAGTGATCACATCAACGATAAAATCATTATTAATGGCATTTGCATCCTGTAAGTGATTAATATTTAACGCTTGCAGTGTCATGATATGGTCGGTATTAACATCTAAAGAGATCATGGAAGCGTTGAAAATGAAATCATCAATCGACTCTTGGGCAAGCAATATATTATATATTGTGTCTATTGATGTCGTGGTTGCCAATTGCTTGGCAATATTTTCATCACTTAGAATGTGTGTCAGTTGTCGTAATAAGGTTAAATGTTCCTCTGATTTAGCAGCTATGCCGATGACAATATAAGCTTTGTGGCCATTATCCCAATCTATGCCCTGTGGAAACTGAAATACTTGTACACCTGTCTGTAATACATTATGGCGCGTTTCTACGGTACCACGAGGAATCGCAATACCATTGCCTAAATAAGTTGACGCTTGATTTTCCCTTTTTTGCATACCCATTAGATAATCTGGCGTAACGTAACCCGCATTGATCAATGCTTGGGCAACTTGTGCGATGGCATGTTGTTTATGATCGGCAATTTGTGCTAAATGGATATCTTTTTTAGGCACATGAAACATGTTTTCTCCTATTCATATAAATGAGTGAAACGCTGCAGTTTTTATACACTTAAACCACAAAAGCTATTTTAGGTTTTATTTTATGCAAGCTGAATCGTTTCAATTTGCATGTAACTTTAGATAAAAACAGATATGTTTATCTAATGGTAATTTTTGTTTTTATGAGTTTGTTCACGAATAAAATGCTTTTTGATTTACTAAACGAAAAAATATAAGCCTAGGTTGGCAAAATAAAAAAATGGAAGTAAGCTAATTGATATAAAAATGTGATCTTAATAGTAGATTAAAGTAAAATAATTAAATCTTAGTGATAGATGTTTTAATCTTGGGAAATATCATGCAATTTTGTTAATTAAAATTAAAATTAAAATTAAAATTAAAATTAAAATTAAAATTAAATTAATATTTATAATTATTTGTATTTATTTTGGTTTAATCGGGATATAGCAATATTTTTCTGTGTAATATCAAATAATAGTCTGGCCATTTAGTTATTTTTTGTTGAAGACTAAATAGTAAGATAATTTGGGGTAATTTTAATAATTAATTAAATATATGTAAAATACAATGTTTTATTTGTTGATAAATTGGTGAATATTTTTTCTTAATGTTATTAACTAATTATTTTCACATTTTAATGAAAAGTAATAAAAATATTTATTTTTAGTTAAATAAAAAAACAATGATGCGACAGCATTATTAATTGTTATTTGTGCAGGGATGCATAGTTATTGTTTTTTATTAATTAATTCGATAGCATAATGTTATATTATTACATAATCATTTTGCTATTTATCACTAATGAAGCATTTTTTATTTTAACTAGGCCACACAGGGAGTTTTCATTACTATGAATTGCGCTATAACTTGCCCGTCCAACATTAGTAATCGATTATTATCGATCGATGCATTAAGAGGCATTGTCATGCTTTTAATGTTATTAGATCATGCGCGAGAAACATTTTTCCTTCATATGCAGATCCCTGATCCAATGATAGCGGGTGAAACACCGGCTGATCTTTTTTTAGTCGATTTACTACTCATCTTTGTGCGCCGTTTTTTTATTTTTTTGACCGGTTTATCGGCTTATTTATATGGAAGTAAAAAAACATATTCCCAGTTAGCCACTAGTCAATTTTTATTTAAACGCGGGTTATTTCTTATCATCACGACTTTCGCACCAATAAAAAAACGCTCTATTTTTAAGTTTAATTCAGCATAATATATAAATAGACAAAATCTTATAAATTAAAAGCAATTTATTATAATTTAAACAAATTTATACGTTTTAGTAACTTGCAAATTAACCATTGCTTTTAAGCCATTTCTGGAATTTTATATGCTTGTGCGAAACTCGTGTCATCCTTGAACTCACGTTGATCAATTTTGCTTGGACTTTTCAATTACCGCCGGCAAAAGTTTTTCTGCAGGTCATATGGGCGATTGGGTTTTTGATGATCGCCTTAGCAATTTTACTTTGGTTACCAAGATGGCTGTTGGTAGTACTGACTGTTTTATTGATTGCAGGTCATAATCTATTAGATACATTGCATTTCCCATTCCCAACCGATCATTTTATGCATATTCCCTGGGCAATACTGCATGATAGAGGATGGGTTGAGATTACTGACAGTATCAAAGCGCGTACATCTTATCTAATACTGCCATGGATTGGTTTAATTATATTTAGTTATTTGGCTGGTTCATGGTTTACAGAAAGTTGTAATCAGCAACAGCGATTGAAGAAACTAAATTGCTGGGGTGTTGGCCTGTTAGTTGGTTTTATTTGTTTAAGAACAATTAATATCTATGGTGATAAACCATGGATATTAGCGAGCTCTTGGCTGGATACGATGATGAGTTTTTTGAATATTACCAAATATCCGCCTTCTTTATTATTCATTATGTTGACGCTGGGTATTGGCTTACTACTGCTTCGGTTACTTGAGTTAAAACAAAATTTACCATGGTTAAAACCCTTAGTAACCTATGGTTCAGTACCGATGTTTTTTTATATTTTGCATCTTTATGTATTCACGAGTTTCGCACAGGCATATAAAATTCCAGAAATGGCTTAAAAGCAATGGTTAATTTGCAAGTTACTAAAACGTATAAATTTGTTTAAATTATAATAAGTTGCTTTTAATTTATAAGATTTTGTCTATTTATATATTATGCTGAATTAAACTTAAAAATAGAGCGTTTTTTTATTGGTGCGAAACTCGTGGTATTGCTTCTGATAGATTTTCTTTTTCCAGAGCAGTGCCTACAAGATCTGCATTATTAAACTTTGCTTCAATTAGAATGGTCTCTTTTAGACTTGCTTTCTTTAAAGTCGTATTGTTTAAATCTGCTTGATATAGATTTGCGTTATTTAGCGTTGCTCCGGTCATATTTACAAAAAACATTTTTGCCTTTGTTAGATTAGCTCTGCTCATATTTGCTAATATAAAAGCTGAACCGAGAAAATCTGTGTCATTTAATTTTGCATCCTGCATATTTGTGTCAGATAAATTAGACAGTCTTATGTTTGATTGGCTTAAATTGGCTTCAGTAAATATTGCTTTTTGAAAAGTACTGCGTTTTACGTTTACTTCGTTTAATGAAGCATGATCGAAATTTGCATTGTTAAATTTAGACACGAGTTTCGCACAGGCATATAAAATTCCAGAAATGGCTTAAAAGCAATGGTTAATTTGCAAGTTACTAAAACGTATAAATTTGTTTAAATTACAATAAGTTGCTTTTAATTTATAAGATTTTGTCTATTTACATATTATGCTGAATTAAACTTAAAAATAGAGCGTTTTTTTATTGGTGCGAAACTCGTGATATGTTCAAGTAAGCCTTTCGGTGACGTCGCTAATTCTTTTCCTTCTATCGGGTTAAGATTTATTGCGTAATTAGTAAACATTGAACAACGATTGGTATCCATATTTATATATGCCATACTTCCTATTTCCCTAATAGTATTAAATTTAAAATAAATGCAATTGGCCTATTTTTGATTAATGGTATTACAACAATAGATATATATTAATATTACTGAATATGTTATTAGTATTGATATATAATCAGATATATCGAATTTATACTATATAATTTTTCTAACGTTTTCTTTAAATTCAACATAATAATGTCATACAATAATTTATATTAATCAGATTATTTATTTTATCCAGATTGTTATTTCTTATAAGATAAGGCGTATAAGTTTTTAATATTTATTTTCTTGATGTTGTTCAACATCAATTATGCTCATAACCTATTATCAATACTTAAACTCTATCAATAGACTTTTGCAGATTTCCTAATGAGTTAGTTTATATTTCATCCATAACTTGGCTGTTAACTTTTGAATGCAAATTTATCAATAATTATTTTTGTTCAGTCATTGGCCATGAATTTAAACTGAAATAGTTAATAAATAAATTACACACAGCAAAATCATTAATTTTACTGATTTTGTTTATAAAACAAGCATATGATTTATAAAGACTAGACCCGCACAAAAACAGCACGTATAATGCATCCCACTTAGGCCCTTTGGCTCAGTGGTTAGAGCAGGCGACTCATAATCGCTTGGTCGCTGGTTCAAATCCAGCAGGGGCCACCAAAATTTTACTTATTTATCAGTGCATTAAGCCACTTTTTAACGAGTGGCTTTTTTGCATCTGTGAGTTAATGGCAGCAGGTTTTTTTTGATTTGTGTGCCAATATCGGGTAGATAACAAAAAATAACCTATGACGATGGCAAGCAAATGACACTAGTTAAGTATAAAATGTGCGACAAAAAAGTAACCAGTTCAGCAAAGACATTGTCCGCATTGTAGCATAAAAGAATCCGGTGTGACGGCTAAGCAAAAAGCAGGACGATGTCTAGTAACTTTAGTTGATACTAACCAATGGAAATCATTCATTAGATTTCAGTAACGTCTTTACTTTAACATATTGTTATCAAATGATTTTTTGTTTTTTCTTTTTTAACTATCCTAACCAAAATCCCACGTAAAATAAAAAATCCTTTTAATATTAATAAGTTATTTTTATTTGGGCGTTTTTATTCTCCTGCAAAATTGAAATTTACTGAAATTCTTTTCACACATTTCAGTTTGGAGTTTTCTCAAAGGCTCTAGGCGTAGCGGGTTCTGGCGATAGATTTTGTCGCACGTTAAAACTGAAATAATGTTTAGATCCAAATTGTGCAGGCGGGTGCGGTGTAGCGCGTTTTACGTGGTAAAAACTTTTATTTCGTGGGGTGTCAGCACCAAAGTAAATGTGACCCGTATTGCTTGTCAACGATCACTGAAAATTGATCCACAGCATTACCTTTATGGCATTTTATGGTCGTAGACATGGAAGGCGCAAAAAGCGCTTATAAACGAGATCAGGCTGTTTTATTGCAGGTATAAAAAAGCCCACACTTGGTGGGCAAACGCTGGATGATAGATAATATTACTGACTAATATGTAGTAGCTCAGACTTAATCTGACAGTTACCGGTTATTTATACAGTACCTGTCAGGTTAAATTTGATTTAAATCTTTCTCTCTCCAAAGTTGTTTTCCATCGTGTAAAGTTGCCATAGGAGTTCGACCGCAACACATTTTTCCTTGATGAGTGCGTTGGTTATTATATTCCGCTAACCATTTATCTAAATCAGCTTGTAATTCATTTAAAGCCCTATAGATTTTCTTACGAAAAGCCACCTGATAGAACTCTTGTAATACAGTTTTATGAAAGCGTTCACAAATCCCATTAGTTTGAGGTGAACGAGCTTTAGTTTTTGTATGATCAATATCATTGATAGCGAGATAAAGTTGATAATCGTGATGTTCAACTTTACCACAATACTCACTGCCTCTGTCCGTCAGTATACGTAACACCGGTAACCCATGCTGGGAATAAAAAGGGAGAACCTTGTCATTTAATAAATCTGCCGCCGTTATCGCGCTTTTTGTTGTGTAAAGCTTACAATGAACGACTTTACTGTAAGTATCAATGTAAGTTTGTTGATAAACACGACCAACGCCTTTTAAATGACCGACATAAAAAGTATCTTGTGAACCCAGATAACCTGGATGCGCTGTTTCAATCTCACCACAGGCTTCATCATCTTGCGCTTTCTTTTCTAGAGCACTGATTTGTGATTCTGACAGGATAATTCCTTCTGTTGCGATTTTATCTTCAAGCGCTTTTAGGCGTTTTGTAAAATTTTCGAGATTATGGCGCAGCCAAATAGAGCGAACGCCACTCCCCGAAACAAAAATGCCTTTTTTTCTTAGTTCATTACTACTGCGGTGTTGACCGTGTGCAGGGTATTCAATCGCATACTCGACTACAGCGCTTTCAATCTGTTCATCTACTCTATTTTTTACGTTAGGCACCCGTCGATTTTGATTAATTAAAGCGTCTATCCCACCATCGTTAACAAGTTCCTGGTAGCGATAAAACGTATCTCGGGATACCCCCATAATCTTACAGGCTTTTGAGACGTTATTAAGCTCTTCAGCGAGGTTAAGTAACCCGACTTTATGTTTGATGATAGGATTATTTGTTTGATACATAGAATTACCTTTTATTTAATTATCTAATGATGTTAATTAAAACCGGTAACGCTCTTTTTTAAATCAGAATTGTCGGATTAAGTTAAGACTAATACAACTAATAACGGGCGAGTATTTTTCTTTTAAATTGTTTGACTTACGGCCAGTGCTTTTGATTGATGATGCGTTAAGTGGTGCGCCTGTGTTGTTATGGGTGTGTGCGGCGGTTAGCTCTGCCAACGCTTTAATGACTTCTAGTGTATCTATCATCAGCTGTGCAACATTAATTTGTTCGCTACCTATCCAAACTACAGGCGCGATAATGTGTTGTTGTGTACCAGCAATACTTTGCTTAATCTGTCCGACTTTCTCTATGAGCTTTTGACCAATTTCTATTGTTGAGTTTTGTCCAACATTAACCGTCATATCTTTTTCAATGCTGGCCATATAGTTTTTTGATGTTGCTATTGCGTAATCACCCTCGGATAAATGTTGGATTGCTCCCGCTAACAGTTTTCGGGTACCTAATACGGTAAGCGTATCCGTTGCCTGTACCGTTGTTTCTCTTACAACCAGTTCGCGCTGTTCTTTATCAGCGTTGACAGTGCGTAACATCGATGATTCATTAATGCTTTGGTCTGTTTCACGATGCCAACTCCCCTCCTGCGTCATGCGCTGAAAAACTTCTTTGCGTTGTTGCTGTAATTGCTCCCCGGGTTGTATAGCTAGGCGACTTAATTTTGATTACAGCATATGTATTAAAAACAGGTCATCGATAGTGCATCCTGTTTCCATCTTTTTACGTTTAGCTTGAGACCATTTATGTTCTATAGGATTTAAATCTGGTGAATACACAGGCAAATATTCTATCTGGTGTCCTGCGTTTATAATTGCCTGTTCAATATTCTTACCTTTGTGAAAGCTAGCGTTGTCCATAAAAATAACAGAATTTTCAGGAAGTTCTGGGAGCAATATTTTTGTGATCCAAACATAAAAAACATCACGATTAATATTGCAATCAAATAATCCGATAGCAAAAAGGGTTGTTCCCAATAAAGCGCCAATAACATTTGTTCTTCCCTTAGCACCCCAGTTTTTCAGGCCAAAACAACGGTGACCTTTTGGGGAATAGCCGTGAGTTCGTGGAGTGTCATGTGAAAAACCACTTTCATGAATAAAAACAACAGATTTATCTTTTTTTTCATACTGTTGTCTTTTTTGCTGATGTGCCAGCCTGTCGCTTTCGTTGGTTTTTGGATGGAATAGAGTTTTTTTTATAGGTTAATCCCAGCTTTTTAAGGGATTGCCAAATAGTCTTTTTACAAACACCGAATCGCTCTGCCCGTTCCTTTTGGTAAGCATCTGGATACTGTTCCACATCTTTTGCTAAAGCATTTTTATCGAGCTTCCTCTTACGTGGCGTTGAATTTTTTGGCTCTGGTCGTTTAAGCCAACGTACTAAAGACGCTTTTCCAATACGGAATTGTTTCGCAGTTTCTCGAATTGTTAAACCTTCGGCTTTCCTTACAGATATTACTTTACGTCGAAAATCAATTGTATAACTCATAACACACCTTGTAATCAAAATTAAGTCGCCTAGCTATATATCTGGCAGGGTATTATTTTGGCTGAGGGTTTGACGAATAAAGGGCTTATCAGCTCTACCGCCTTCAAACGCAATTTCGACTATGGTTCCTTCTGGGGGGAACTGGAACAGACCACTTTCAACCCCTGCCATGGGCAAAGGTAAAGTGTAGTGGTCAACTAAAATTGGCCACCCTACCTGACTGTTCACGGAACAGTCGCTCTGATTCGTTTGGCGTTAATCCACCATTATACCAGTGAGGTCTTATATCGCTATAGTAGTGGGTTATGTAGCGAATAATGGCTGACTGAGCAGTACTAAAGCTTTGGTAGCCAGTCGTTGGCACCCATTCGGTCTTCAGACTACGGAAGAATCGTTCCATCGGACTATTATCCCAACAATTCCCTCTGCGACTGATACTTTGGGTCATCTGATAACGCCACAATGCCTGCCTATACTGACGACTGGTATAATGACTTCCCTGATCACTATGGAACATCACCTGTTTGGGATGCCCACGTAGTTCCCAAGCCATTTGTAGTGCTTTGGCGGTTAATTCTGAGTCTGGTGCAAATGACATTGCCCAGCCCACCGGTTTTCGGGCAAACAAATCCAATACCACAGCCAGATAGGCCCATCGTGAGCCTGTCCAAATATAGGTTACATCGCCGCACCAAACCTGGTCAGGCTTTGTAACAGCGAACTGCCTATTGAGCAGATTTGGAATATCAATACGTTCATTTCCACCGCGGTTGTATTTATGTTTTCGCTCTTGGCAACTGACGATGATTAATTCTTTCATCAACTTACCCGCTAACCACCGCCCAAGTTTCACGTTGTGTGTATTGGTAACCATCGTGGCGATAGTCCTTGCGCCAGCAGAGCCGCCACTAACGTTCCACGCTTCGCTGACTAGGCTACGTTTTATCGTCCGCTCAATATCTGGCTCCTTAGGCCGACACCAATAGCGATAACTGCTTCGGTGAACATTAAAAATACGACACAAAGTTTTCACCGGATAAAGCACTCTTAGCTTTTCAACTACCGAAAATTTTTCAGTGAGTCGGACATTAAGAGCGCAGTAGCCTTTTTTAAGATGTCATTCTCCATTTCCAGCCGGTGGATTTTTTTCTTCATTTCTCTGAACTCAATTTGTTCAGGTGTTAATGGCAGACCAGGCGATGTTTTCCCTTGACGTTCTAAACGAAGGGCTCTTACCCACCGGCTAATCGCTGAAAGACTGACGTTCATGCCTTTCGCGGCTTCCTGGTAGGTGTAATTTTGGTCAAGGACTAATTTGGCGGTTTCACATTTAAATTCAGCAGTAATTATTTTACTCATTTCGGCACCTATAAAAATTATGAGGTAAGCATATCACCTCAACTTAGGTGGCCAAATTTAGTATGCCACTACAAAGGCACGGCTTTGTATGTTGGTGTGGCGGATTCGTTACCATCACTATCGAGCAGCTGCACATCAACCGCATATTTGGGTCTGAATGGGTCAGATATAGCTAGGCGACTTAATTTTGATTACAGCATATGTATTAAAAACAGGTCATCGATAGTGCATCCTGTTTCCATCTTTTTACGTTTAGCTTGAGACCATTTATGTTCTATAGGATTTAAATCTGGTGAATACACAGGCAAATATTCTATCTGGTGTCCTGCGTTTATAATTGCCTGTTCAATATTCTTACCTTTGTGAAAGCTAGCGTTGTCCATAAAAATAACAGAATTTTCAGGAAGTTCTGGGAGCAATATTTTTGTGATCCAAACATAAAAAACATCACGGTTAATATTGCAATCAAATAATCCGATAGCAAAAAGGGTTGTTCCCAATAAAGCGCCAATATAGCTAGGCGACTTAATTTTGATTACAAGGTGTGTTATGAGTTATACAATTGATTTTCGACGTAAAGTAATATCTGTAAGGAAAGCCGAAGGTTTAACAATTCGAGAAACTGCGAAACAATTCCGTATTGGAAAAGCGTCTTTAGTACGTTGGCTTAAACGACCAGAGCCAAAAAATTCAACGCCACGTAAGAGGAAGCTCGATAAAAATGCTTTAGCAAAAGATGTGGAACAGTATCCAGATGCTTACCAAAAGGAACGGGCAGAGCGATTCGGTGTTTGTAAAAAGACTATTTGGCAATCCCTTAAAAAGCTGGGATTAACCTATAAAAAAAACTCTATTCCATCCAAAAACCAACGAAAGCGACAGGCTGGCACATCAGCAAAAAAGACAACAGTATGAAAAAAAAGATAAATCTGTTGTTTTTATTGATGAAAGTGGTTTTTCACATGACACTCCACGAACTCACGGCTATTCCCCAAAAGGTCACCGTTGTTTTGGCCTGAAAAACTGGGGTGCTAAGGGAAGAACAAATGTTATTGGCGCTTTATTGGGAACAACCCTTTTTGCTATCGGATTATTTGATTGCAATATTAATCGTGATGTTTTTTATGTTTGGATCACAAAAATATTGCTCCCAGAACTTCCTGAAAATTCTGTTATTTTTATGGACAACGCTAGCTTTCACAAAGGTAAGAATATTGAACAGGCAATTATAAACGCAGGACACCAGATAGAATATTTGCCTGTGTATTCACCAGATTTAAATCCTATAGAACATAAATGGTCTCAAGCTAAACGTAAAAAGATGGAAACAGGATGCACTATCGATGACCTGTTTTTAATACATATGCTGTAATCAAAATTAAGTCGCCTAGCTATACAGGGTAATATCTTCATTTTCAAGCTGGATCCTGTTAACACGTTTACCGTTTACCACCGTTCCAGCCCGTAAAGCTGGGATTAATGGAAATGTCGCGCTATTCCCTGCGGCCTGTTTTTTTGAAAATGGCGCGGGGACTTCATGATTGTCATTTTTAAACATGGAGTCTACCCAACTGCCGACAAACACTTTACCGTCGGGCATTTGATACCAGACATAATCCTCAATACTAAAAACAGCTCCGAGATGGGTGAGTAACTGAAAGCCAGTTCCATTATGCGTGAAGTGGGGGATTGGCGTATTGCTATATTTTACATCGGGTAGAATGAACGTCAATCCGCTATTTTCCTGTAAATAATCGATAATTTTTTTTAATGTGGGGTGCTGAAATGAACACGGCCACATTTTATCAAATAGACCTACCAACTCACGGACGAACAATTTTTGAAAACCATTATCGGTGGGTTGAGCGCGTTCGACATAGCCCGTGAAATAGCGATACAGTGAATTTGGGTAGCCCGTATCAAACCTCACTAATTTTCCAGTGTAATCCGTTTCAGTTTCTACCGTTAAAAAACCCCGTCCACAAGCGGATAACTCCAGCATGATTTTGGCATCAACAAGGTGCACTTCATCATGCGATAAATAGCAACGACTAATCGGTTTCATGGATTCCCCCAATCATCAATGGGTTTTAACACGGTTCGCTCAAACCAGTTCAGCGCGTCTTTTTCTTCTTTTGATACGGAGGTAGGGGCTTTTGGGTTGCCTGTTTGCTTTTTGGCTTGTATTTTTCCTGCGGCGATGGCGTCTTTTTTCTCAAAAATAGTTGCTGAATAGAGACTTGCATTTTTTGTCACGCTATAGACAATAAAAAGAGGTTTAACTTAGAAAATAACGGTTTGAAATGATCAACAAAGAGCGGTTGTTACGAGATAATCGTTTATGTAAAGCAATCATTGGATTATCAGTCGAAGAATTGAAAAATTTAGCCGCTGAATTTTCAGCTTGTTATAGCTAGGCGACTTAATTTTGATTACAGCATATGTATTAAAAACAGGTCATCGATAGTGCATCCTGTTTCCATCTTTTTACGTTTAGCTTGAGACCATTTATGTTCTATAGGATTTAAATCTGGTGAATACACAGGCAAATATTCTATCTGGTGTCCTGCGTTTATAATTGCCTGTTCAATATTCTTACCTTTGTGAAAGCTAGCGTTGTCCATAAAAATAACAGAATTTTCAGGAAGTTCTGGGAGCAATATTTTTGTGATCCAAACATAAAAAACATCACGATTAATATTGCAATCAAATAATCCGATAGCAAAAAGGGTTGTTCCCAATAAAGCGCCAATAACATTTGTTCTTCCCTTAGCACCCCAGTTTTTCAGGCCAAAACAACGGTGACCTTTTGGGGAATAGCCGTGAGTTCGTGGAGTGTTATGTGAAAAACCACTTTCATCAATAAAAACAACAGATTTATCTTTTTTTTCATACTGTTGTCTTTTTTGCTGATGTGCCAGCATGTCGCTTTCGTTGGTTTTTGGATGGAATAGAGTTTTTTTTATAGGTTAATCCCAGCTTTTTAAGGGATTGCCAAATAGTCTTTTTACAAACACCGAATCGCTCTGCCCGTTCCTTTTGGTAAGCATCTGGATACTGTTCCACATCTTTTGCTAAAGCATTTTTATCGAGCTTTCTCTTACGTGGCGTTGAATTTTTTGGCTCTGGTCGTTTAAGCCAACGTACTAAAGACGCTTTTCCAATACGGAATTGTTTCGCAGTTTCTCGAATTGTTAAACCTTCGGCTTTCCTTACAGATATTACTTTACGTCGAAAATCAATTGTATAACTCATAACACACCTTGTAATCAAAATTAAGTCGCCTAGCTATATCAGCTAATTCACCTTTACTAAGAAAGCGGAAACATACGGCAAGCATCATCAAATTTTGCTTGTTTGGATACTTGATAATCAAACATAGCTAATTCTCCAAAAATAAATGATCATCTATTCTTCAACCAAAGCATCATAAACACTTAAGGCTTGAATAGTTAAAGCAGCCATATTGATTTCAACAAGTCCGTTACCTTTAGGTTTAATTGGTAATTTACCGTATTCAATAAGACGGCGAGCTGTACCTTTATCCATACCAGTACGGCGACAGTATTCGTCTAAAGGTAAGTAAGGTTCAGGGATAACAATTGTAATCTTTGGACGCATAAGGCAAACTCCTGTTTAATTCTGTTTATCAATATCGCTAAATATGATGAAATATTCTTTATTATCTAATTTCAAACAAATATCAATTATCTTTTAGCGAAAAGTAAATGTTATTTTTTATAAAAAAAAGAAAATTAATGGTGAAATATGGCAAAATTCGAATTTAACCCAGATGTTGATGCCGGAGAAGTCCTTGATCGAATTGTTGAAGCATATGGATTCAATTCAAAATTAATGTTAGCTGTCCATTTTAATATGGCAGCTAGCTCCTTATCCTCTAGATATAAAAGAGGGATTTTCCCTGCGGATATGGTTATCTGCTGTGTTGCTGAAACAGGTGTAAATTTAGAATGGTTAGTATCTGGTCAAGGAAAGAAATTTGATGATTCAATATTAGATACCCTAGAAATAGAAAATTATAAACTAGTTGATAGACAAATCTGTGAATTAGGCCATGTGATGATCGATAAACGGATGTTTCCTAAAAATAATCCCCTACCGAACGATCTCATCAGTGTTATAAACAATGAAAAACATTTAATAGTTAATCGTGAATTTTCAGATGTTTTTGATGGTAAATGGCTAGTAGATATTGAAGGAAAAATCAGCTTTAGAGATTTGACACTCATTCCAATTAAACGAGTCAGAGTATCTGGTGTCGGTATGGCTTTTGATTGTGATATCTCAGATATACATGTCATAGGCCGTGTAATCGGCGAATTTATGATCAACGGATAAGAACACAATGGGAGTTAGAAAATTACCATCAGGAGAATGGATAGCTGATTTTTACGTAGAAAATCGGGTGGCTAACAAGAAAGGTAAACGAATTCGTAAGAAGTTTACTACTAAAAGAGAAGCTCTTGCTTATGAACATTATGAAATGGATAAAGCTGAGGGTAAGCCTTGGATTCAAGATGAAAGAACGGAGCGACGTAAATTAAAAGATTTAATTGATATCTGGTATAAATCTCATGGTATCACACTAAGTGATGGATGGTAAAAGGCGTTTTCAAACTATGAACTGGGTTGCTGATAAAATGGGTGATCCACTAGTGTCTGAATTTAACGTTCAAATTTTTTCAAAATATAGGGAATTGCGTTTATCAGGAAAATTATTACGTAATACACGAAAACAAGTTGTTACCCCTAGAACCGTCAATTTAGAACTCGCTTATTTCAGAGCAGTTTTTAATGAACTTAGACGTCTTGGTGAATGGAATAAAAATAATCCAATTGAAAATGTCAGAGCATTCCGTACCGATGAAATAGAAATGGCATTCTTGACTCATGAGCAAATACACGATCTTTTAAAATCTTTCTCTGAAAGCAGCGAGAAAGATTTGCTATTAGTTGTGAAAATAGCACTATCAACAGGTGCAAGATGGTCTGAAGCTGAAAGTCTTACTAATACACAAATAACAAAATATAAAATTACTTTTATAAAAACTAAAGGTAAAAGAAATCAAATAGTTCCGATTAGTTCTGAGCTATATAACGAATTACCGAAGAAAAAAGGAAAATTATTTACCCCTTGCTATTATGCTTTTAGATCGGCACGAGTTTCGCACCAATAAAAAAACGCTCTATTTTTAAGTTTAATTCAGCATAATATATAAATAGACAAAATCTTATAAATTAAAAGCAACTTATTGTAATTTAAACAAATTTATACGTTTTAGTAACTTGCAAATTAACCATTGCTTTTAAGCCATTTCTGGAATTTTATATGCCTGTGCGAAACTCGTGATCGGCTATTAAGCGTGCCAATATAGAATTACCTGATGGTCAATTGTCCCACGTTTTACGTCATACTTTCGCATCACACTTTATGATGAAGGGTGGCAATATACTCGTAATCGCTTGGTCGCTGGTTCAAATCCAGCAGGGGCCGCCAAATTTATCCTTTAAATACAATAAATTAAAGTAATTTAGATGACATGTATTTTTAAATTTAAAGTGTCGCAAAAATGTCTCGGTAATTTTAAGTCATCCCAAGTCTATCAACGATATTGAAACACGAAACCTTCTAAAATCATCCCTGAATACAGTTCTATCCATATGTCTCTACCCGATGACTTAAAAGACGATTTCATGTTAGAATATAGACAAGCCGGATTAGATGTTGGTGAAGTTTTATGTTTTTCAGTAAAGTCGCCAAGCCCTTTGAGAATATTATTTAAAACACTCTCAAAGGGTGATGTGACAAAAAAGTTATTAGGGATATTAAAAATGTTCAATCAACAACGTAATGTTAGGATTGAAGTTTATACAGATAAAAAAATTATTGATTTAAATGGCTATTCCGAAGAAGAATCTCGTCGCTTGATTGAAGCCAGTCATGGAGTTCGTATTTCCCCATCCTAAAAACAATCAAGAACAAGAAAAATAATTTTATAATTCATTTCAGTTTTTCATATTTTGTAACAGCTCTAGTTACTCACTTTCTCAAATCGTACGATTGTTTTTAAAATCCCTCGGCCTTAATGCTGTTCGGGTTCAAGTCCCGCCTTGGGCAGCATGAAAAAAAACACTTTTTATTATCAATGATTTAACTCATAAAAAAGAGCTTATTAGAAACATTTTTCTGCACTAAAAAAGAAGACCAAAATTATATATTGGCAGCAGGTTGGCAGCACTGTTCTTTTTTACAGTATTTGTGATCATGAAAAAAACAAATACGTAATTAGTGCTTAATTTTTGTCTAGCAGTATAGGTGATTAACGTCCCCGTTTTAGGTGTGATCAAAAGTGCATTAATTTCGGCAAATCGGGGTAATTTATGTATTTATTTCAACCTTCTAAGTCTTGATCAAGACGACATATTCATTAACTAAAATTTCCGTATACAGAGAATGGATACCAAAATAAAAATGGCAGATATTTATCTAAACTGTCTAACATTTCTCAACAGAAAAAGAACGCAAGGATGTCACTCCCCATTCCAAAAACCATGACAAAACAGTCAAGCGTTAATTCCCCACTAACCACCGTAATACAGGTCTAACACTATACGTAACCTGAGTTCGGGATAAGAAATAAAGTGAAAGTCTTGCTATTCAAATAGTTGAATGCGCATATTTCGTTAAAATACTCTAACAATCTGGTTAAAGAGTAGAGCATTGTTAAACAATGATGGAAAATCTTACTGAACTTTATTGCCTGATGGATGATTTTTGTAAAGACTTCGAGCCAAAAATGCACGAAATTTTGCTGAATAACGGTAGTAAGCGTCGTAGACGGTCTACTCAGCTTTCATTGGCTGAAATGATGACACTGGTTGTTTTGTTTCATCAACTCCGATTCAGCCAATTCAAGGTATTTTATCTCTATTATGTCCGTTTATATCTCAGGAAGGAATTTCCTAACTTGCCATTATATTCACGCTGCGTAGAGTTATTTCCGCGCAGTGCCTTAGCTTTAACGGCACTGTTTGAGTCAATTAAGGGAAAGTGCACGGGTCTGTCGGTTGCCGATTCTACTCCGATAGCTGTGTGTGATAACTTACGGATCCGCCGGCATAAAGTCTTCGATGGGATAGCTGAACGAGGAAAAACCTCAACAGGTTGGTTCTTTGGTTTCAAACTTCATGTAATTATCAATCATTTGGGGGAAATACTCAGTTTTCGACTCACACCAGGAAACACAGATGATCGGAAACCATTACCTGAGCTGATAAAAGATCTTTCTGGTTGTTTGTATGCGGATAAAGGGTATTTATCGGTTTCACTGAAACAGCAACTGAAAACAATGGGAATTAACCTTATAACGAATATCAAGAAGAAAATGAAGCCTGTTGAACAGACTTGTTTCGACAAAGCCATCTTGCGTCATCGTTCTGTCATTGAAACGGTATTTGATGAGTTAAAAAATCTTTGTCAGATAGCGCATACGCGGCACCGCTCTCCTGCTAACTTTGTAGTGAATTTATTAGCCGGGCTGGTTGCATATAGCTAGGCGACTTAATTTTGATTACAAGGTGTGTTATGAGTTATACAATTGATTTTCGACGTAAAGTAATATCTGTAAGGAAAGCCGAAGGTTTAACAATTCGAGAAACTGCGAAACAATTCCGTATTGGAAAAGCGTCTTTAGTACGTTGGCTTAAACGACCAGAGCCAAAAAATTCAACGCCACGTAAGAGGAAGCTCGATAAAAATGCTTTAGCAAAAGATGTGGAACAGTATCCAGATGCTTACCAAAAGGAACGGGCAGAGCGATTCGGTGTTTGTAAAAAGACTATTTGGCAATCCCTTAAAAAGCTGGGATTAACCTATAAAAAAAACTCTATTCCATCCAAAAACCAACGAAAGCGACAGGCTGGCACATCAGCAAAAAAGACAACAGTATGAAAAAAAAGATAAATCTGTTGTTTTTATTGATGAAAGTGGTTTTTCACATGACACTCCACGAACTCACGGCTATTCCCCAAAAGGTCACCGTTGTTTTGGCCTGAAAAACTGGGGTGCTAAGGGAAGAACAAATGTTATTGGCGCTTTATTGGGAACAACCCTTTTTGCTATCGGATTATTTGATTGCAATATTAATCGTGATGTTTTTTATGTTTGGAACACAAAAATATTGCTCCCAGAACTTCCTGAAAATTCTGTTATTTTTATGGACAACGCTAGCTTTCACAAAGGTAAGAATATTGAACAGGCAATTATAAACGCAGGACACCAGATAGAATATTTGCCTGTGTATTCACCAGATTTAAATCCTATAGAACATAAATGGTCTCAAGCTAAACGTAAAAAGATGGAAACAGGATGCACTATCGATGACCTGTTTTTAATACATATGCTGTAATCAAAATTAAGTCGCCTAGCTATATTGTTTAATTCCATCTAAACCAAAGATACCGGTGGCAGGAACATATCTTCAAGCATAATTGATAATGCTTATCCCGAACTCAGGTTATACGTAGTAATGTATCCACAGTGATTACACGTTAGTTTATAATAATAATTAATATCACTATCGCCATGAATAACGGGTTGATGATGAAAAAACGTGACGAATCGATTCGACGACGGTTTACTCGGAATATCCTTAACATCCGTCTCATCAATAATCTGTTCACCTGCTCGATGACACATACTGCACATTGTTGTGATGTTTTTATGATGAAGAAAGGCATTAAAATCATCCACTGTGATTGCTTTTAATTTCTCGATTAAAATACGCTTTTTTTCATCATCATCTGAGAAAATTATCATAATTTACCAACAAAAATAAATATCCAAGTCCACCACCACAAACTCAACAATGGCCAAATCAAAAACTCACAATGCCATTTCGTGCTTTCTTTCTGTTTATCTAATTTCTGTAACGAAATGGCTAATTTTTCCTTGGCTATCTTCTAACAACAAGACAAAACCGAGACCTTGTTTCACGTCTTCCTTTGTAGAAAAACCACCAAACCGAAGGGTAGCACATCGCCCCCCTTTGTAGTGGCATACTAAATTTGGCCACCTAAGTTGAGGTGATATGCTCACCTCATAATTTTTATAGGTGCCGAAATGAGTAAAATAATTACTGCTGAATTTAAATGTGAAACCGCCAAATTAGTCCTTGACCAAAATTACACCTACCAGGAAGCCGCGAAAGGCATGAACGTCAGTCTTTCAGCGATTAGCCGGTGGGTAAGAGCCCTTCGTTTAGAACGTCAAGGGAAAACATCGCCTGGTCTGCCATTAACACCTGAACAAATTGAGTTCAGAGAAATGAAGAAAAAAATCCACCGGCTGGAAATGGAGAATGACATCTTAAAAAAGGCTACTGCGCTCTTAATGTCCGACTCACTGAAAAATTTTCGGTAGTTGAAAAGCTAAGAGTGCTTTATCCGGTGAAAACTTTGTGTCGTATTTTTAATGTTCACCGAAGCAGTTATCGCTATTGGTGTCGGCCTAAGGAGCCAGATATTGAGCGGACGATAAAACGTAGCCTAGTCAGCGAAGCGTGGAACGTTAGTGGCGGCTCTGCTGGCGCAAGGACTATCGCCACGATGGTTACCAATACACACAACGTGAAACTTGGGCGGTGGTTAGCGGGTAAGTTGATGAAAGAATCAATCATCGTCAGTTGCCAAGAGCGAAAACATAAATACAACCGCGGTGGAAATGAACGTATTGATATTCCAAATCTGCTCAATAGGCAGTTCGCTGTTACAAAGCCTGACCAGGTTTGGTGCGGCGATGTAACCTATATTTGGACAGGCTCACGATGGGCCTATCTGGCTGTGGTATTGGATTTGTTTGCCCGAAAACCGGTGGGCTGGGCAATAAGCCTGTTGCCAAATAGTGAACTCACGCTGCTTTAAACAAAAACGACTCACATACACCTCAAAAACACGAGAGTGGTTTATTTTTTAATCTAAAATGGATTATTTTCAATTTTAAGTGTGATTATTTTATAGTCAACTTTTAATTTTTTGATAAATTCTAATTAATGCCCTTATTTAGCAACAGGCTTAATGTCATTTGCACCAACTCAGAATTAACCGCCAAAGCACTACAAATGGCTTGGGAACTACGTGGGCATCCAAAACAGGTGATGTTCCATAGTGATCAGGGAAGTCATTAAAATAGTTGCTGAATAGAGACTTGCATTTTTTGTCACGCTATAGACAATAAAAAGAGGTTTAACTTAGAAAATAACGGTTTGAAATGATCAACAAAGAGCGGTTGTTACGAGATAATCGTTTATGTAAAGTAATCATTGGATTATCAGTCGAAGAATTGAAAAATTTAGCCGCTGAATTTTCAGCTTGTTATTTGATTTATCGGAAAAAGAATCGAAAAGATCACGAGCGGCAGATGGGTGCAGGGCAGAAAGGATTTATCCCAACCCCATTAGATAAACTGCTTTTTATTTTATTGTATTTAAAATGTTGTCCGACCTATGATTTGCAAGGACTTCTTTTTGGTTTAGATAGAACACGGGTATGTCGCTGGGTAAAAATATTATTGCCGGTTTTAGAGATGACCTTGGGGCGAGAATGTGTTTTGCCCGCTCGTCAAATTCGCTCTGCTGAGGAATTTTTTCGCGCCTTTCCTGGAGTTAAAGACGTCTTTATTGATGGGACAGAGCGACCTGTCCAAAAGCCTAAGAATCTGCGTCGGCGAAAAAAAATGTATTCGGGAAAGAAAAGACAGACCACTCGAAAAGGGCTTATTATGACTGACGAAACGAGGAAAATTGGATTTATCCCCATGATCAAAAATGGGCGCCGTCACGATAAACGCTTACTCGATAAAGTCGATATAATTCGCCATATTCCCCCTGAGGTAACCATCTGGGCCGATACCGGTTTTCAAGGTATAGATAAATAGCATCCTAATACACAAATCCCAAAAAAAGGAACTCGAAAAAGACCTTTATCGCCTGAACAAAAACAAGAAAATAAAATAATCTCGGGCATCCGTATTACGGTTGAACACGCCATCGCGGGTATCAAGCGCCTCGGTTGTATGACCCAAATTTTACGGAATCGTAGACCCTTTATTGATGATACCTTTTTACTCCTTAGTGCCGGTCTTTGGAATTTCCATCTCAGAACAGCCTAAAATTTACTTCAATCACCGAAATACCCTTATTTCACTATTAAGCAACACGCTTATTATACCAGTCGTCAGTATAGGCAGGCATTGTGGCGTTATCAGATGACCCAAAGTATCAGTCGCAGAGGGAATTGTTGGGATAATAGTCCGATGGAACGATTCTTCCGTAGTCTGAAGACCGAATGGGTGCCAACGACTGGCTACCAAAGCTTTAGTACTGCTCAGTCAGCCATTATTCGCTACATAACCCACTACTATAGCGATATAAGACCTCACTGGTATAACGGTGGATTAACGCCAAACGAATCAGAGCGACTGTTCCGTGAACAGTCAGGTAGGGTGGCCAATTTTAGTTGACCACTACAGTTTCTCCGCGTCGGGGTAAAGCCAGTTTGCCGTCCGGCTTCAAATCCCCGATTATCGGTCAGCGTCAGTGACATCAATCGGCCTTTAATCAAAGGATTAATATTTTGCTGCCTGCCGTTAGCGCAAATGCTGGGATGTTTTCAGTGCACGAGTTTCTCACCAATAAAAAAACGTTCTATTTTTAAGTTTAATTCAGCATAATATATAAATAGACAAAATCTTATAAATTAAAAGCAACTTATTGTAATTTAAACAAATTTATACGTTTTAGTAACTTGCAAATTAACCATAGCTTTTAAGCCATTTCTGGAATTTTATATGCCTGTGCGAAACTCGTGCAGTGGTGAAAAAGCGCATTAGAAAAGTCCCTTAATTTGCTCATTTAAATCACCAAACATGGATGAGAAGGAATCATCGACCCATTTTAACTTAAGGGTAAATTCAATCTTACGAGGTGCTCCATCGGCAAAAAAAAGACTTTTGCTTTGGCTGATTTCTTCTATCACGAACATGCCGTAAATATTGCCTTCACCATCAAGAAAGGGCCAGCCTTGCCACTTTCGGCCATCACCTCCAACGCAATCAAGGACAGTCTCCCGCCGGTCAATTCCGGGTAAAGGGTGGCTGAGAGGCTAATATCGTCATTATCGCTGCCAATAAACTGATAAGCCGGCCGGATACCGAGCTGACTGTTAAATCCGTAGCGCCAGCGCCGGTTGATTTGTAACGTTTGATAAGGGGTAGTTTTAAGGTGAAAAACAAAAAGTCCCAATGCAGCCATCGGCATCTCAATACTCCTTTTCGCTATCGCTAAACCGGCCGCGTTGTTGGACCTGCTGCTGCCGTTGTAATCGGGTGTCACCGATCATGCAAAACTGATCCACTTGATATTATTCGTACATTTTTGTACGGGTAATTTATGTTAACCAAGGAGATATTTGTGGATATTCATGTTCGCTTTGCACAAGGACAAAGCATTCGAAAAATGGCCCGTGAACTGGGCATTTCCCGTAACACCGTAAAACATCATTTACAACAGCAGGAGATGCCAACTTATGCTAAAAGAAGTCAACAATCGAGTAAACTGGCACCCTTTAAACCTTATTTGCTTCAGCGAATTGAATTGGCTAAACCTGATTGGATCCCTGTAACAGTCCTATTTGATGAGGTAGTTGAAAGAGGCTATCAAGGCGGTATTGCTCAGTTACGTCGATTTGTTTGTCAATTTAAACCAAGCATTGTTCCCGAACCTGTCGTCCGTTTTGAAACACAGCCAGGTCAATAAATGCAAATCGACTTCACGACCATCCGACGAGGTAAACGATCACTAACACGAGTTTCGCACAGGCATATAAAATTCCAGAAATGGCTTAAAAGCTATGGTTAATTTGCAAGTTACTAAAACGCATAAATTTGTTTAAATTACAATAAGTTGCTTTTAATTTATAAGGTTTTGTCTATTTATATATTATGCTGAATTAAACTTAAAAATAGAGCGTTTTTTTATTGGTGCGAAACTCGTGACTAAAAGCGTTTGTTGCAACGCTTGGCTACTCGCGTGCTAGCTATGTAAAGTTCTTTGATAATGAGCGGACAGAAGCCTGGCAGCAAGGTTTAAAAGAAGCTTTCGACTATTTTGGTGGTGTGCCACAGCAAGTATTGTGTGATAACGCAAAAGCTCTCATCATCGAACGAGATGCTTATGCAAAAGGTGAACATAAATTGCATGTCGAAATGCTTCAGATGTCGAAAGATTACGGGTTTAAATTGAGCGCTTGCAAGCCATACAGGGCAAAAACGAAAGGTAAAGTAGAGCGCTTTAACCACTATTTAAAAAACAGCTTTATCATACCATTAAATACCGCACTTGATGCTCATAATCTTGAACTGGATATCGAGATAGCCAATGCAAAAGTGGGTCCATGGTTAGAACGAGTCTCACATCAGCGGATTCATGGAACAATCTTAGAAAAGCCAGCAAACAGATTAGCTAAGGAAGTTAAGTATCTTCTTCCCTTACCAGCAAGGATTTGCCAATCTATCTCGCAGACTAATACGTTTAATATCCGTATCGTACCGCCCCTTGAATCTGTCAATTTGCAACACTCAATCAGCGTATATGAAGCATTGCTGGGAGGTGAACATGTTATTGCATGAACAAATTGAACACCTGTGTGAGTCATTGAAATTAAATTCTGTTCCGACTCATTGGTCATCACTTGCCGAACAGTGCATCGCCCAAGACAAAAGCTACGGAGAGTTTTTACTGTCCCTATTAAAATGTGAGCAACAACAACGAGATGAACGAACTCGCAATCTCTTTAGTCGGATGGCGGGATTCCCAACGCACAAAGAACTTAGTACGTTCGATTTTAAGTTTGCAACGGGCGTTCCTAAGCAACAAATACAGGAATTAAGCGCATTAACGTTTATTGAGCGTAATGAAAATGTAGTGTTGTTTGGCCCAAGCGGTGTAGGCAAAACGCATTTAGCTATTGGATTAGGATTAAAAGCAGTACAGGCCAAGAGGAAAACCCGCTTTACGACAGCGGCTGAACTGATGTTGCAACTCTCAACGGCTAAACGACAAAATAAGCTCAAACAATATCTATCACGTTCGGTGATGGCACCGAAGTTGTTGATCATAGATGAGATTGGATACCTTCCGTTTGGGCGAGAGGAAGCAAACCTATTTTTCAATGTGATTGCCAAGCGTTATGAGCATGGCAGTGTTATATTGACGAGTAACTTATCATTTGGGCAATGGCCCAGTGCCTTTGCTGATGACGTAACATTAACCTGAGTTCGGGATAAGCATTATCAATTATGCTTGAAGAGATGTTCCTGCCACAGGTATCTTTGGTTTAGATGGAATTAAACAATATGCAACCCGCCCTGCTAATAAATTCACTACAAAGTTAGCAGGAGAGCGGTGCCGCGTATGCTCTATCTGACAAAGATTTTTTAACTCATCAAATACCGTTTCGATGACAGAACGATGACGCAAGATGGCTTTGTCGAAACAAGTCTGTTCAACAGGCTTCATTTTCTTCTTGATATTCGTTATAAGGTTAATTCCCATTGTTTTCAGTTGCTGTTTCAGTGAAGCCGATAAATACCCTTTATCCGCATACAAACAACCAGAAAGATCTTTTATCAGCTCAGGTAATGGTTTCCGATCTTCTGTGTTTCCTGGTGTAAGTCGAAAACTGAGTATTTCCCCCAAATGATTGATAATTACATGAAGTTTGAAACCAAAAAACCAACCTGTTGAGGTTTTTCCTCGTTCAGCTATCCCATCGAAGACTTTATGCCGGCGGATCAGTAAGTTATCACACAGCTATCGGAGTAGAATCGGCAACCGACAGACCCGTGCACTTTCCCTTAATTGACTCAAACAGTGCCGTTAAAGCTAAGGCACTGCGCGGAAGTAACTCTACGCAGCGTGAATATGATGGCAAGTTAGGAAATTCCTTCCTGAGATATAAACGGACATGATAGAGATAAAATACCTTGAATTGGCTGAATCGGAGTTGATGAAACAAAACAACCAGTGTCATCATTTCAGCCAATGAAAGCTGAGTAGACCGTCTACGACGCTTACTACCGTTATTCAGCAAAATTTCATGCATTTTTGGCTCGAAGTCTTTTACAAAAATCATCCATCAGGCAATAAAGTTCAGTAAGATTTTCCATAATTGTTTAACAATGCTCTACTCTTCAACCAGATTGTTAGAGTATTTTAACGAAATATACGCATTCAACTATTTGAATAGCAAGACTTTCACTTTATTTCTTATCCCGAACTCAGGTTGAATACAGTTTTTGTCGAGAGTATCGATGTCGGCCATATTTCATAGTTATGCAAATTACGAAACAGGATATTCTGAAGGGGGAAACAGCTACTCCCGTAACCCCTTGAAATCATGGTGCCCGGAGGCGGAATCGAACCACCGACACGAGGATTTTCAATCCTCTGCTCTACCGACTGAGCTATCCGGGCAACAGGGCGTATTAAACCTGATTATGATATTTTCGTCAATTAAAATTATTGCAATAAGCTTTCTCATGCTTGTTTTTTCAACAACTTAACAAGTGGTATATAAAAATTGTTCGAAGCTTTTTTGCCGATCACGAGCTTCGCACCAATAAAAAAACGCTCTATAGCTAGGCGACTTAATTTTGATTACAGCATATGTATTAAAAACAGGTCATCGATAGTGCATCCTGTTTCCATCTTTTTACGTTTAGCTTGAGACCATTTATGTTCTATAGGATTTAAATCTGGTGAATACACAGGCAAATATTCTATCTGGTGTCCTGCGTTTATAATTGCCTGTTCAATATTCTTACCTTTGTGAAAGCTAGCGTTGTCCATAAAAATAACAGAATTTTCAGGAAGTTCTGGGAGCAATATTTTTGTGATCCAAACATAAAAAACATCACGGTTAATATTGCAATCAAATAATCCGATAGCAAAAAGGGTTGTTCCCAAGAAAGCGCCAATAACATTTGTTCTTCCCTTAGCACCCCAGTTTTTCAGGCCAAAACAACGGTGACCTTTTGGGGAATAGCCGTGAGTTCGTGGAGTGTCATGTGAAAAACCACTTTCATCAATAAAAACAACAGATTTATCTTTTTTTTTCGTACTGTTGTCTTTTTTGCTGATGTGCCAGCCTGTCGCTTTCGTTGGTTTTTGGATGGAATAGAGTTTTTTTTATAGGTTAATCCCAGCTTTTTAAGGGATTGCCAAATAGTCTTTTTACAAACACCGAATCGCTCTGCCCGTTCCTTTTGGTAAGCATCTGGATACTGTTCCACATCTTTTGCTAAAGCATTTTTATCGAGCTTCCTCTTACGTGGCGTTGAATTTTTTGGCTCTGGTCGTTTAAGCCAACGTACTAAAGACGCTTTTCCAATACGGAATTGTTTCGCAGTTTCTCGAATTGTTAAACCTTCGGCTTTCCTTACAGATATTACTTTACGTCGAAAATCAATTGTATAACTCATAACACACCCTGTAATCAAAATTAAGTCGCCTAGCTATATTTTTAAGTTTAATTCAGCATAATATATAAATAGACAAAATCTTATAAATTAAAAGCAACTTATTGTAATTTAAACAAATTTATACGTTTTGGTAACTTGCAAATTAACCATTGCTTAAGCCATTTCTGGAATTTTATATGCCTGTGCGAAACTCGTGCCGATTAGAAATGGTACCCTTTATTATAAGGGTACCAACTTAACTAAGTAAAAAGGCTGTTAACGATAATTTTTCTGCGCATTATTTACTTTAATCAGATAATTACGTGATTGAGCAGCCGGATGTTTAGTCACTAATGTTTGGTAAACATCACCTGGTGGCATTTGGTTAATAATCTGTGCTGCCAGCTTTTTATCGTTATGGAATACTCTTAATACACTACCGGCTCCACCATTATAGGCAGTGATGATCGCATAGCGGCGCGAGGTGGCATTAGTGATTTCACCTAAATAAGTGTTTTGTAGCAATGATAAATAGGCGGTTCCCAGATCAATATTATTGGCAGGATCAAATAAATAATTGCGACTTGGTATGCCTGATTTTCCTTGGGCACGAAAAACGTCTCTGCCAGCAGTGTTTGGCATAATTTGCATTAAACCTAAAGCATCAGAGCGACTGACTGCGTAAGGATTAAAACTAGACTCTATTTGCATAATTGCCAAGATCAACGATTGATCAACGCCATATTTTGCCGCTGCCTGGCGGATATATGGTAAATACTTATGAGCTCGTTTATCCAGGTGATTTGGCACTAATTGGATAGTAATTGACCAGATGACGTGTAATCCTGACTGACGTCGCTGTAATTTATTTTCTAATAGATAGTCGGCAAATTTTGTTGCTCGCCATTCCCAGCGGATCGGTTGATTCGTATGATCAAGTACTTGACCATATAAAAATGGCTCTTTACGGATAGCGATATTATTAATACCAGAGTAGAGATCAATGGAGCTTGGATCATCGCCCATCAATAGAGTAGTAACAATGGCTTTTTTTAAGTATTCCTTTGGCTCTACGCCAGCGATGGTTTCAATTGTGATGCTGCCGCTGTCAAAATTGATATGGCTACGGGTTTGGTATTGATCAGTATATTTGACATAATCTTTTGGCCCAGCAATCAGAACTTCCTGAATTCCCCAAATATTCTCAATATTGTGAGCAAATTGCTGAACTAAAATATCAAATCCATTGGTATCTTTGATGTCTTCAGGATGAAATGAGCTCTCTTTTTTACTGGAGCAAGCCAGCAAAAGTTGGACAATGATCAGAGGGAGCAGCAGCTTTTTCATATCATTCACAGTTTGTCAGATAAAAAACCATCAGAATGGAAAAAATTCTGATGGGGTTAACAATTATTTTTTAGGCAGGGTGTAGCCTTCAATATGAATTTCTTGGCCCTCAAACAGAAATTTTACCATCTCTTGCTCTAGTAGCTTTCGGTCTTCAGGATTCATCGTGCTAAGCTTTTTTTCATTGATCAGCATGGTTTGTTTGCTCATCCATTGTCCCCAGGCTTCTTTAGATATTTGATTAAAAATCCGTTTACCTATTTCACTAGGATAAAGCTGAAAATCCAAACCTTCAGCTTCACGTTGTAAAAAAGTACAAAAAATAGTTCTACTCATTAAGTGGATCCTCAGAGCGGTAAAGTTAATATCTAAATTGTTTAAGTAAGTTTTCAACCGGTGCTGCTAAGCCAATTTTTATATCTTGCTGTAAGTTATACCAAAGTCCTTGTGTTTCATCCATACAAGCAGAAAACTGATTAATAGTGACATAAATAGGTATAACATCTAAATGAAAGTGGCTAAAGGTATGACGAAATGTAATTAATTGCTCAATTTTGTTATATACAATACCGGAATTATTAAGCCACTCGTTTAGTGCATCAAGCGTATTAAATTGTGGAAAAATATATAAGCCTCCCCAAATACCAGAAGGAGGACGCTTCTCCAGCCAAATTGAATTTTCATATTGTAGAATCAAAAACCAGCCACATTTGGTGGGAATTTGTTGTTTAGGTTTTTTGGTTGGAAAATTTTGCCAGCTATGGTTTATAAAAGCATGGCAATCTTTTTGTAACGGGCAGAGTTCGCATTTAGGTTTACTACGACTACAGATCATAGCACCGATATCCATCATCGCCTGATTAAAATATTGAGCATCATTTGCGGGAGTTAACAGAGTACTGATAGCCCATAGTTGGTTTTCAACTTCTTTTTTACCGGGCCAACCATCAATTCCATAGTAACGAATAAGCACGCGTTTTACATTACCATCCAGGATCGGGAAATGTTGGTTTTGAGATAACGATAAAATAGCGCCAGCAGTGGAGCGTCCTATGCCTGGAAGTGAAATAACTTGTTCGAATTTATTGGGGAAATGGCCATCATATTTAGCCACAATTTGTTGCGCTGCTTTATGCAAATTGCGGGCTCTGGCATAGTAACCGAGGCCAGTCCATAGGTGTAAGATTTCATCTTGCGGGGCATTGGCTAAAGATGTGATGTCAGGGAAATGGCTAATAAATTTCTCAAAATAAGGGATCACGGTAGCAACCTGTGTTTGCTGCAACATTACTTCAGATAACCAGACGTGATAAGGGGATTTTTCTCGTTGCCAGGGGAGTGTTTTGCGCCCATAACGATGATACCAGTTAAGTATAGCTTGCGAAAATTGTAGTGTATCCATATAAAAAGTCTTTACCCTAAACAGTCTTATAAAAAGTAGCTTTTGATATGAGCGATGGTATCATTGCTAGTTGTTTTTTCCGCAAGGAATAAATATTTACTCTTTAGCCAGATATTAGCTTTGATGAAGTTTTTTATTCCGTCAATAGAGTAATGCTTTTTACCTGTCATTTTCATATTCAACTGCTCATAATATAATTATCTCTATTATGAATAGTATTAATTGGTAAAAATAATCTCAATACTTATGATGAAAAATGTTATTACTCCAAAAGTTAATGAAGAGGGCAAAGTAATACGTCGTGTTCGTAGCTTTGTCCGCCGTCAGGGGAGATTAACTCCTCGTCAGGAAAATGCACTGCAAATGTTATGGCCTAAGATGGGGGTAGATTTTACCGGTGAGCCTCTATCATTTAATTCACTATTTGGCAATAATGCGCCGGTGATCCTGGAAATTGGTTTTGGTATGGGGGCATCATTGGTTGCCATGGCCGGACAAAATCCGGCTAAAAATTTTCTCGGTATTGAAGTCCATACACCGGGAATTGGTGCTTGTTTGGCAGCGGCGAAAGAAGCCAATCTGAGTAATTTACGGGTTATGTGTCATGACGCAATTGAAGTATTGGAGAAAATGTTGCCAGATGGTTCGTTAAATATGGTGCAACTTTTTTTCCCTGATCCCTGGCACAAAGTAAGGCATAATAAGCGCCGAATTGTTCAGCAGTCCTTTGCTAAGCTTGTTTTACATAAATTGGAATTAGGTGGTATATTTCATATGGCAACCGATTGGCGACCTTATGCAGAGCATATGTTAAATGTAATGCGTGAAATCAGTGATTATCGAAATTTGTCAGCAGTAGGCGATTATGTTCAGCGACCCGCTACGCGACCGGTGACTAAATTTGAAAAGTGTGGCCAGCAGTTAGGCCATGGAATATTTGATCTTATGTTTGAGAGGATAAAATAATGTCTAAACAGCGTAGCCGTCGTTTATGCAAAAAACTACATATAGACGAATTTCAAGAGGTTGGTTTCTCAGTAAATTGGTCTTTTCCCGCTAAAACGCCCGTTGATAAGATTGATAGTATGGTTGATATCTTTATTATAGAGCTTATTCAGCCTAATGGTTTAGCGATGGACGCCAGTGGTTACTTAGATTGGGAAGGATTGATCTGTATGGAGAAAAAACTGGCAGATGTACAGAAGAGCATCGTAAATTAGTAGAAGAATGGTTAAAAAATCACGGTATGAAAAAGGTGGTTACTTCTGAATTATTTGATGGGATCAATCAGCTTTAAATGTTATTAGACAGATTATTGTGACTAAGTCACGAGTTTCGCACCAATAAAAAACGCTCTATTTTTAAGTTTAATTCAGCATAATATATAAATAGACAAAATCTTATAAATTAAAAGCAATTTATTGTAATTTAAACAAATTTATACGTTTTAGTAACTTGCAAATTAACCATTGCTTTTAAGCTATTTCTGGAATTTTATATGCCTGTGCGAAACTTGTGTAAGTGTTTTTGGCATGCTTTAATTTGTCTAAATGAAGAATCGATATTTAAAGATTACTTTTTTGGCGTAGATAAGTTTATTAATAGACTTTTTTTAAAAACTGTATTTTTAGTTAATAATAATTAAAGAAAAATAAATGTATTTTATAACAATTTTAAATGTAGTTTTTATATCTTTTAATTAGAAGATGGTTAATTGGCAAATAATATGCTATCTTATTTTTTATACTAAATAAAGAGAAAATTAAATTTATATTAACTGATTGAGTAAAAAGAATGAATTATTATTCTAATATTTCAATTTTAAGTAATAAATATTGTTTTTATTACAACAATATATTTTTAATAAGCTTTATATCAATCAAACTGGTTGTCTGCCATTCCATTTATTATACAAATATAAAAAATATTAATATATTTTTCAAATGGCTAATAGTAGCATGCTTATAATATTGGCTAAAACAAATATTAAATTAGCTATCCATTTTTACATTGTATTCATTAAACTGTTTAAATATATTAATTAATTTTACTGATGCTTAATGTTGGGTGGTTATGTTTTATATAATAAGTTAAAATTTTATTATGTTTTTTATATTATAGTGAATACTAGATTTTTTTGTCATTAACTTAACTAAGTGATATTTAGCTGTATAATAGGTATTTGATAATTATGAGTTTTGAAATTAATTAAATTTTTTAAGCATAAATAGAAAATAGATAAAAATTATTCTAATAAATAGATTATATTTTTATCATGATAATTTATAGGAAGTAAAAATAATATCGGATAGTATTAAAATATGAAAACTTTAAACCCAACGCTTTCTAATACATTACTCATAGATATTTTACAACAGGTTCGTGCTCTGATCGGACAAGGAAAAGTAGCAAATTATATCCCAGCGTTAGCAGAAGTGCCGAATCATCATTTGGCAATGGCTGTTTGTACTGTCGAAGGAGAGATATTTTCAGCCGGTGATGCATATGAGCGTTTTTCTATTCAGTCAATTTCTAAAGTACTTGGTCTTACCTTAGCCATGACCCGTTACCAGGAAGATGAAATTTGGTGTCGGGTTGGTAAAGAGCCGTCAGGATTACCCTTTAATTCATTGGTACAATTAGAAATGGAAAAGGGTATACCGCGGAATCCTTTTATTAATGCCGGGGCTATTATTATTACTGATATGTTGCAGTTTCGGTTTAGCACACCTAAGCAACGAATGCTGGAGTTTGTTCGTTCACTTACCGGTCAAACGGATATTAGTTATGATAACCAAGTTGCGAAATCGGAAATGGAGCATGCGAGTCGCAATGCAGCAATTGCCTATTTAATGAAATCTTTTGGTAATTTCAAGAGCGATGTTTTAGCGGTATTAGAAACTTATTTTCATTGTTGTTCGCTAAGTATGAATTGTGTGGAATTGGCTCAATGTTTTAATTATTTAGCCAACAATGGACGATTATTAAATAATGATCAGATCATCACACCAATTCAAGCCCGACAAATTAATGCCTTGATGATGACTTGTGGTATGTATGATGGTTCTGGTGAATTTGCTTTTCGTATTGGAATGCCGGGTAAATCAGGTGTTGGCGGTGGGATCATTTGTGTTGTACCTAATGCTTTTACAGTAGCGGTATGGTCACCTGAATTGAATAAATCAGGGAACTCTTTGGCAGGTTGCGCTGCCTTAGAATTATTATCGCAACGGATAGGTCGCTCCGTTTTTTAGTATATGGCAATACAAAGCTGTGGGTTAAAAGAGAAAATATGTTACGTATTATATTAATTGTTTGTACATTATTGATGGCAACTTTTGTCGTAGCGAAAGAGCATCAATGTTCTGTAAATCTTAAAGATGACATTATTATTACCAAACAGCAGATACAAGTAAAAGGTGTCAGTGGGAATTTGCAGATCACGCCTGATGGTGAAGTTACCTTTAATAATAAAGTATTGCCGTTAACCCCGATGCAAAGAGAACAAGCTGTTGGTTATCAAAGCGTGGTTCGTGCAGGTTTACCATGGATCAAACAGCATACTGAGCAGAAATTAGTTGAAGCTGAGCAAATACTCGATAATCTGGTTATTCGGGTGATGGGACAGGACAGTCAAGTGAGAAATCGCTTAAATATACTAAAACAAAATTTGGATAAGCAGATTGATAAGGTTATTGAACAACGCGCCGATAGCCTGATCTTTCATCATCAGCAGTTAAAAACGATTGAAGCTGACAGCCGTATTTTACTCAATGAAAGTTTAGGTGGAATATTGCAAGATAGTATTAATGAAATGGGGCGTAAACAATTATTGACGGGTGGTGATGCAAACCAGTCGCTGCAAAATTTGCTGGGTGGACTAAGCGGATTACAGCAGGATTTAGAATTAGAATGGAAAAAGCAGGAAGATAATTTTCGCCAGTTTGGTCAACAGGTTTGTCATAAAATTGCCCATATGGAGCAGCTTCGTATTGATCTATTAAATAAGTTGAAATAATTTTTTAAACTATCACATATTTTATTTTAACCGTGCAATTTAACCAAGTTATTACTAAATTAAGCGTTTAATTTAATCGAGATTTATCCAATCAATAAAGTTTAATCTGGTTTTTATCTGTTATTGTTGCAGATATTAGTCAGGTTAAGCTCAATATCCCCATTTTTCATTTTAGGTAAATTTAGCCTGACAAAATAAATGTCGCTGTATCTGGGATATGTAAGTGACAAAAATCAGTGTAATACCCGATATAGCTAGGCGACTTAATTTTGATTACAGCATATGTATTAAAAACAGGTCATCGATAGTGCATCCTGTTTCCATCTTTTTACGTTTAGCTTGAGACCATTTATGTTCTATAGGATTTAAATCTGGTGAATACACAGGCAAATATTCTATCTGGTGTCCTGCGTTTATAATTGCCTGTTCAATATTCTTACCTTTGTGAAAGCTAGCGTTGTCCATAAAAATAACAGAATTTTCAGGAAGTTCTGGGAGCAATATTTTTGTGATCCAAACATAAAAAACATCACGATTAATATTGCAATCAAATAATCCGATAGCAAAAAGGGTTGTTCCCAATAAAGCGCCAATAACATTTGTTCTTCCCTTAGCACCCCAGTTTTTCAGGCCAAAACAACGGTGACCTTTTGGGGAATAGCCGTGAGTTCGTGGAGTGTCATGTGAAAAACCACTTTCATCAATAAAAACAACAGATTTATCTTTTTTTTCATACTGTTGTCTTTTTTGCTGATGTGCCAGCCTGTCGCTTTCGTTGGTTTTTGGATGGAATAGAGTTTTTTTTATAGGTTAATCCCAGCTTTTTAAGGGATTGCCAAATAGTCTTTTACAAACACCGAATCGCTCTGCCCGTTCCTTTTGGTAAGCATCTGGATACTGTTCCACATCTTTTGCTAAAGCATTTTTATCGAGCTTCCTCTTACGTGGCGTTGAATTTTTTGGCTCTGGTCGTTTAAGCCAACGTACTAAAGACGCTTTTCCAATACGGAATTGTTTCGCAGTTTCTCGAATTGTTAAACCTTCGGCTTTCCTTACAGATATTACTTTACGTCGAAAATCAATTGTATAACTCATAACACACCTTGTAATCAAAATTAAGTCGCCTAGCTATATAGCAATCCTAAAAATTAGTACAGTTTGTAAGCATAATAATGCTTATCGTTAAATAGACGGTTTTACTAGTGATTACTTTCAACAAAAATAGAATATTAAGTATAAAACTTAAAATGAAAACAGGTTATATGAAATAAATTACTAAAAAATTGCTTTTGATAGGAGTACAATGCATGTCTACCATATTGAATTTAGGCAATAATTACAATTATAACTTTAGTGAAAGTCGACTTAATCGCGTTATGAATGCAGAAACATTCATTGGCTGAAGCGAAGCGCAAAATATGGGGTTATGGGATCGGATTAAAGACTTTTTTCACGGTAGCGTGAAGCGGCAAGCAATAGAGATATTATTTGATCATATTAATCAGCCGGCATGCCATGATACTTCACAAAATAAACAACTACTGAAATTTGAACGATTGATTGATTTAGCCAAACCTGAACACAAAAAAGATTTTACCATTGATGCTGATCCACCTAATGAATATGGTAAATGGAATTATCGATTACAGATCGCAGAACATACTGTATATCAAACTAATGAGATAGTTGATAGTCCAACCACCTCTTATGGTGCTTTTTGTGCAGTTATGACAGGTATGGCTTTTCGCCAATATATATCTGATAACCCTGATATTTTGGTAGTGGAAATGATAGTAATGATGATTATATCAGGGCTAGTATCCAATGTATGAGCGATGATGAAAAAATACGCCAGCAGCTTGAAAAAGACCTAGACAACCCGAAGTATAGCCATAAAAATTTTTGTGCAATCGAAGAAGTTGCTGATTCAGCAAAATTTATTGCCCGCTTCAAAGAGGGGAGTTTAGAATTTTCTAATAGCGATAATTTACATGGTGAATTTAGAGGTGCTCTTTTAAAAAATGCATTGCAAAGTGGTAATTATCACAATTTGAGAGAATTGTGCTTACAAGGTAATAATCGTACAGGGCAAAATACCATGCTACAGTATGCAGTAGCTCCTTGCAGATGGTAAGCGTAGGAATACTATAGTAACCTGAGTTCGGGATAAGAAATAAACACGAGTTTCACAAGCTCCGAAAAAGAAGGATAAAGTTCAAAACAAGAAAAAATTAGGGTGTTCATGTTTTGTCCAGTTATCCATTGCATTAAAAATATCTATAAAACATTCTTACAAGTAAGCAGTGTAAGATACTCTGGTTTGGCGTTATCATAAATAAGCCCATCGCCTTTATCTCGTGACACTATTAGTCGATGGCTAAAAGTAGATGTTTTCGACCTAAAGACCTATAGCGATTAGTTCAACCTTCTATAGACAAAAAAAGCCCTTGCGTACTAATTGCCGATGATATATTGATTGCCAAAACACGTAATAAAAAATAGAGATGGTCCATTATCAATATTCAGGTAATGAATATGATGTTATTGCTGGCATAGGTTTAGTTAATTTACTTTGGCATAATCTAACAACTGTTGGATCAATTCCTATTGATTATCGTATTTATGATAAAGATTCTGATGGAAAAATAAAAAACACGCACTTTTCCGAAATGCTCGCTCTTGCTAAAAAAAGAGGGATCATACCAGAAGTGGTAGTGATGGATGCCTGGTATTCTAGCCTGGATAATCTGAAATGAATTCGCTCTCATGGTTGGGTCTGGGTAACCACCGCTGAGGAAAAACAGGATTGTTAACCATAACAAAGAACTGAACAAGTTAGACATCTCAGAAGAAGTAACTCCAATACACTTACGAGGTTATGGTTGGGTGGACAGTTTTCAAATTTACAGCCAAAAACGGCCGTATTGATTACATAGTAACAAACAAAGACAATCCCACCCGTCAATACGTCAAATCTATCATGGATGCTCGTTGGTCTGTTGAAGTTTATCATCGAAAAGTTAAACAAAATTGTGGTATTGAATGCTGTCAGGCTCGCACGAGCCGAGCGCAAAGAAATCATATTTTTCTCGCTATTTCTCAGTGGTTTGAACAACATAAATGCCGTATATCTGAAAAAATAACTCTTATCAACAAAATTGGCATGTAATCAAAAATGCTATTGCTGAGCACATCCGTGTTTTATTAGCGTACCCAAATTAGTTTTGTGCGAAAATCGTGATAAAGTGAAAGTCCTGCTATTCAAATAGTTGAATGCGCATATTTCGTTAAAATATTCTAACAATCTGGTTAAAGAGTAGAGCATTGTTAAACAATTATGGAAAATCTTACTGAACTTTATTGCCTGATGGATGATTTTTGTAAAGACTTCGAGCCAAAAATGCATAAAATTTTGCTGAATAAAGGTAGCAAGCGTCGTAGACGGTCTACTCAGTTTTCATTGGTTGATATGATGACACTGGTTGTTTTGTTTCATCAACTCCGATTCAGCCAATTCAAGGTATTTTATCTCTATCATGTCCGTTTATATCTCAGGAAGGAATTTCCTAACTTGCCATCATATTCACGCTGCGTAGAGTTATTTCCGCGCAGTGCCTTAGCTTTAACGGTACTGTTTGAGTCAATTAAGGGAAAGTGCACGGGTCTGTCGGTTGCCGATTCTACTCCGATAGCTGTGTGATAACTTACGGATCCGCCGGCATAAAGTCTTTGATGGGATAGCTGAACGAGGAAAAACCTCAACAGGTTGGTTCTTTGGTTTCAAACTTCATGTAATTATCAATCTTTTGAGGGAAATACTCAGTTTTCGACTTACACCAGGAAACACAGATGATCGGAAACCATTACCTGAGCTGATAAAAGATCTTTCTGGTTGTTTGTATGCGGATAAAGGGTATTTATCGGCTTCACTGAAACAGCAACTGAAAACAATGGGAATTAACCTTATAACGAATATCAAGAAGAAAATGAAGCCTGTTGAACAGACTTGTTTCGACAAAGCCATCTTGCGTCATCGTTCTGTCATTGAAACGGTATTTGATGAGTTAAAAAATCTTTGTCAGATAGAGCATACGCGGCACTACTCTCCTGCTAACTTTGTAGTGAATTTATTAGCCGGGCGGGTTGCATATTGTTTAATTCCATCTAAACCAAAGATTCCTGTGGCAGGAACATCTCTTCAAGCATAATTGATAATGCTTATACATCCTACACTAAATGGGATGTAAATGGCTTTATAAAAATAGTGTTAACAAAGAATTAAGAAATAATTTGCCTTGTTCGGTGATCTGCCAGCTAGATTTTGTTTCTGTGATATAACCTTGCTCCAGCGCGTTATCAAGTTGACGACGAATGATATTTTCCGCTAAACCGGTGTAATCAATAAAATCCTGTCTTGGTACTACTGCCTCAAGCAAGCGAAAGCGATTCATAAAGAATTCAAAAGGCCTATCTGGTTGGTTTACTTCCTTTTGTTGATAGAGATAGTTCCCCGATAGATAGCCACGGGGATGTTTCGTTTTCATTGTTCGCAAAATACGACCATCGGCAAAAGAGATTTTTCCGTGTGCGCCACAGCCAATTCCTAGATAATCGCCAAAACGCCAATAATTTAAATTGTGCTGACACTGATAGCCAGGCTTGGCATAACCAGATATTTCATATTGTTGATATCCGGCTTTATTAAGTAGCTGATGTCCTTCTGAAAAAATCTCCCACAGCGCATCATCATTAGGCAATACTGGCGGGCAGGAACCAAAATGGGTATTCGGTTCAATCGTTAATTGATACCAAGAAATGTGGGGCGGAGATAAATCAATTGCTTGTTGCAGATCAGAAAGTGCCTGTTCAAGTGACTGATCAGGTAAACCATGCATTAGATCAAGATTAAAACTACGTAAATTTAATGCTGAAGCCAGAAAAGCGGCTTGGATAGCTTCTTCGGAGCCATGTATTCTGCCTAATCTTGTGAGTTTATCGGCAGCAAAACTTTGCACTCCAATAGAAATCCGATTAATGCCAGCTTGTTGATATTGGCTAAAACGTTCAGCCTCAACGGTACCAGGATTTGCCTCCATGGTGATTTCGGCATCAGCTGCCAGCGATAATCTTTGACGTATACCATCAAGCAAAGATTGCATTGCCTTAACGTCAAGTAGACTGGGTGTACCGCCACCAATAAAAATACTATTAACTTGGCGACCATTTATCAGTGCAAGGTCAGCTTGAAGATCGGTTAGTAGATGTGTGACATATTCTTGTTGGGGCAACTCACCTTTTAGTGCATGTGAATTAAAATCACAATAAGGGCATTTTTGCACGCACCAGGGAATATGCACATACAGACTCAATGGCGGTAATTTAAGCATTAGTTAAAGATCCTAATAACATCTTTAATGCTTGCCCACGATGCGATACTGCATTTTTTTGCACTTTAGTTAATTGAGCTGCGGTAAGTTTTAGTTTGCTGTCATAAAAAATCGGATCATAACCAAAACCGTTGCTACCTTTAGGTTCATGGGTTAGCACCCCTTGCCATATACCGCGACATATAATCGGTGTTGGGTCGGCGAAATGACGCAGATAAACGAGTACACAATGGAATTGAGCTTGGCGTTGGTTGTCCGGAATATCTTTCATGATGGATAATAGTTTGTGCAAATTTTCTTCGTCAGATGCATTTTCACCCGCGAAGCGAGCTGAATAGATCCCCGGCGCACCTTTTAACGCATTAACCGAAAGGCCTGAATCATCGGCAATGGCCGCGAAACCAGAAGCTTTTGCCGCATAGCGTGCTTTTAATATCGCATTCTCAATAAAAGTTAGCCCAGTTTCTTCAATTGCACTAATAGCTAACTCAGTTTGGGCAATAATATTTAAGTTACACTCTTTTAATAGTTCAGAGAATTCACTTACCTTGCCGGCATTACCCGTTGCTAATACCACTTTATGCATGAAATTTGCTCGCCTTTACATTAAATAGCCAACTGAATAGAGTATGCTGGTAATAGTCGGATCAATAAATAGCAGAATATCCAGGCGCAGATAATTTAAAGCAATCAAAATCAGCATTACTATCATGGCTGAGAAATCTAATCCGCCCATAGCAGGGATAATACGGCGAATAGGTGACATTAAAGGCTCAGTTAATTGCATAAGCATATAATCAATAGGATTACGGCCTTGGCTTATCCAACTAAGAATAGCTCGAATTAAGATCAGACAAAAAACTAACTTGCCGGCATAAGTTAATAATTGAATAAAGTTAATAGGTAATAGCGCTATGCTGATTAAAGCAAGCGTGTTCGTTGCCCACATGACAAAAAGCATATTGGCTATGGTAAGAATATAGGCGACCAATAAAGTTGCGGTATCAATCGCCCCAATGGCAGGAATAAAGCGCTGTAAGGGGCCTACAATCGGTTGAGTTGTTTTGACCACAAATTGGGAAAATGGATTGTAGAAATCTGCTCTGACCCATTGCATCCAAACTCGTAGCAATAAAATAATAATGTATAGTTGAATAATGGTTGGTACGATAAAAGTTAAAAATTGCATTTAATTATCCTGATAAATCAATATTGTTTTTCCATTTCTTCAGCACGGCGGATTGCGGCACGCATTGCGTTGGTGACAATTTGAGATAAATTAGCTTGATAAAATCGCTCTAAGGCTTTAGCCGTAGTCCCGCCTTTCGAAGTCACTTGTTCTCTTAGTGTCGCAAAAGAGAGATTTGATTTGCTTGCCGCCAGAGCAGCAGAACCTTGGGCGGTATATAAAACCAGCTCTCTTGCTGTTTTACTATCAAAACCAAGTCGTTCAGCCTCCTGTTGCATTAATTCCATAAATAGGAAAAAGTAAGCAGGTGCACTACCAGTAACGGCAATAATATCATTAATTGCGGTTTCGTTAGTCAGCCAGAAAACTTTGCCAACACTTGCCATTAGTTCTGTGGCAAAAGTTTTATCATTCTCTGATACTGAATCCATGGCATACAAACCACTAACACCTTGGCCCACTAGAGATGGCGTGTTAGGCATAACACGCACCAGATTTATGTTAGGCGCGAGATATTGTTGATAACGTTTCACCGGAATTCCAGCGGCAATTGTCAAAATCAGTTTATTGGCAAAATTAACCTGTTCTTTTAGTGGTTGACAAACAGTTTCCATAATCTGGGGCTTAACAGCAAGCATAATAACATCAGCATGTTTGCTTGCATCACTGTTATCGCTTTTTCCATGTATACCATATTTTTTTACAAGTTGATCACGATTTTTGGTGGTGGGGGAGCAGACTGTGATGTTATTTGCCGGATAGCCAGCTGAATTTAATCCGGCAATAATCGCGTGAGCCATATTCCCAGCGCCGATAAAGGTAATTTTTCGCTGTTGCATTATATTGCTCCTTTTATTGATTGCCTTGATTTTCAAATTGATTCATTATCGGGAACCAAAAATAGCTGTGCCAATTCTGACTAATGTTGAACCACAAGCAATTGCAATATCAAGATCTGCGGTCATGCCCATTGAAAGTGTATCAATATCTGGATATTGTTTTTTTAACCGATTGAATAAATTTTCCGTGCTACGAAAAATTGACATCTGTTGGCTAAGCTCATTATTTGGTGCTGGAATTGCCATTAAACCACGTAATTTTAGGTTTGGTAATAATACAATTTCAGCTGCTAATTTATCTAACTCTGCTGGTGTGATACCTGATTTACTTATTTCATCACTGATATTAATTTGGATTAGCACGTTTAGTGGCGCTTTATTTATCGGACGCTGATTATTTAATCGTTGTGCTATTTTTAATCTATTAATAGTATGACACCAATCAAAATGCTCTGCTACTAATCGACTTTTATTGGATTGTAGTGCGCCGATAAAATGCCATATTAAATCTTGTTTGTTACTAAAATAGGCAATTTTTTCTATCCCTTCTTGCAGATAATTTTCGCCAAACTGGTATTGTCCCGCATTGATAGCCTCTTGAATTGCATCACAAGATTTAGTTTTACTAACGGCCAGCAGAGTAATATCTTCGGGCTCTCGATGATATTTTTTTGCCGCTTGTATAATACGATTTTTGACATTAACCAGATTTTGTTGGATTGTATTCATAAAATTTAGATGCTAAATAAAAATGAAATAGGATAAAAATATAATTTCATTGTCACGGCTATGCGTGACAGTTTATTGTAATTATGCTGATTAAGCATGTTGTTCAAACCAACTTTCTAAAATAATGACAGCAGAAATGGAATCAATCTTACTTTTATTTAACGCCCGATAGCCACCCTGATTAAATAGTTGTGCTCGCGCTTCTATTGTTGTTAAGCGTTCATCGTGTAATGTAACTTGGATACCAAAGCGCCCATGCAGACGATTAGCAAATTTACGGGCTTGATTACTTATTGGCTGCTCTGTTCCGTCCATATTGAGAGGAAGTCCAACGATAGCCAATTCAGGTTGCCACTCTTGTATTATTTTTTTAATGTCTAACCAGTTGGGCTTACCATCTTTTGCTTTTATTGCAGTTAAAGGGCGTGCAGTTGCTGTAATTTCCTGCCCAATGGCGATACCTATACTCAGTGTACCGAAATCAAAAGCAATAATTGTTCTGTTTGCCATTATGCATGACCCGCTTGATTTGAAATATTAAAGATATCAATCCCAATTAAAGC
Source organism: Candidatus Arsenophonus triatominarum (assembly GCF_001640365.1). Lineage (GTDB taxonomy): Bacteria > Pseudomonadota > Gammaproteobacteria > Enterobacterales > Enterobacteriaceae > Arsenophonus > Arsenophonus triatominarum. The sequence continues at coordinate 48,586 of NZ_LWMI01000006.1, forward strand.
AGCGGCTTCATGCCAACGTTCAGAAATGGGGGTGTGAAAAATGATATTGTTATTTGCTTTGGCGGTTAGCCAACTATTTTCCATTATCTCTTTTTCCAGTTGCCCTTGTTCCCAGCTTGAATATCCCAAGGCGATAAGCGTTTTTTCTGGTTGTTTGGTAGTGCCTAAAGTTTCGAGAATGTCTTTTGACGTCGTGATCATAATTTCATCAGAAAGTTTTAAGGTAGAACTAAAACTATTTTGTGGTGAATGTAGAATGAAACCATGATCTTCTGCGATCGGGCCACCAGAAAAAACCGGTTGACTTAATTCAGTTATATGATCGTATTCTGTCGTTTTAATGTTTAAATTTTTTAATATACTATTGATTGAAATTTGTTCAATTTGTCTATTGATAACGAGACCCATAGCACCTTTTTCATTATGCTCACAGATATAAACTACCGACTTTTGAAAATACGGATCTAATAACGTTGGCATGGCAATGAGAAAGTGGTTTTGTAAATTCATATTATTAAACTTATTTTCCTGAATTATCAATAAAATATACCTGAATTAAAAGTTAAAAAATAATTAATGAAATACATTCGCGATTGTTTAAATTTTATTTTCGGCTGACTGTAAGATATTAATATTTTATAACAATAGAAAACATTTATAGTATCCTATCTTATTATTCAGTTAACTGTAGTGTTAGCTGTGGTTAATTTACTGTTTTTGCAGTCATCCGTTTTTCTATTGCATCAAATAACATACCTATAATTGATATAGCCGAAAATGCTGCTTCAATTTCGCGTATACAGGTAGGACTGGTAACATTAATTTCGGTTAAGCGATCACCAATAATATCTAAGCCAACAAAAATTAATCCTTTTTCCTTTAATATAGGTGCGACCGTTCTGGCAATTTTCCAATCACTTTCTGTCAATGGTCTCGCTTCACCATATCCTCCGGCCGCTAAATTTCCTCGCGTTTCACCTTGAGCAGGAATACGAGCTAAGCAATAAGGAACTGGTTCACCATCGACAACCAACACCCGTTTATCACCTTGCTTGATAGCAGGTAAGTAATCCTGAGCCATACAGAAGCGCTGGCCATGTTGAGTTAATGTTTCAATAATGACACTGACATTAGGATCATCTTTCTTTAAACGGAAAATCGATGCGCCACCCATTCCATCCAGAGGTTTAAAGATGACATCACCATGTTTTTGATGGAATTCTCGTAGTTTTTTATTATTTCGGGTTACTAACGTATCAGGTGTTAACTGAGGAAACCAGGCGGTAAATAATTTTTCGTTACAATCCCGCAGGCTTTGAGGTTTATTGACAATTAGACTACCCGCTTGTTCTGTCCTTTCAAGAATATAAGTGGCATAAATATATTCAGTATCAAAGGGGGGATCTTTACGCATTAAAATAACATCAAGATTTTTCAAAGCAATATCTTGTTCAGCACCAAATTCATACCATTGTGCAATATCTTGTTTGATGTTGATCAGTTGTCTGGTACGTCCGAATGCTTCGCCTTGTAATAAATAGAGATCGTCCATTTCCATATAGTGAATTTCATATCCACGGCGTTGTGCTTCTAATAGCATAGCGAAACTACTATCTTTTTTAATTTTTATGGTTGAGATGGGATCCATCACAATACCTAATTTGAACATTTTGTCTCCTTAACCAAGATCGCCGAAGCGAACTTGTAATGCTGTGATTGCAGTTAACGCAGTGGTTTCTGTTCTTCACGAGTTTCGCACAGGTATATAAAATTCCAGAAATGGCTTAAAAGCAATGGTTAATTTGCAAGTTACTAAAACGTATAAATTTGTTTAACTTACAATAAGTTGCTTTTAATTTATAAGATTTTGTCTATTTATATATTATGCTGAATAAAACTTAAAAATAGAGCGTTTTTTTATTGGTGCGAAACTCGTGTTCTTAATATCCGAGGCCTAAGTAGGATATTAGTAAATTGGTAATTAGTTGTCATTATTATTTCATCTGGCGAAAGCCCGCCTTCTGGGCCAATGAGTAACCTAATTTTATTTACCGCTGCGGGCAGTGTATTAATACTTGATTGGGCTTTAGGATGGAGATTAATTTTTAATGCATCATCTTTTTCTGTGCACCAAGCTTCAAGAGGCATGACTGGACGGATTAAGGGGATTTTGTTACGTCCACATTGTTCGCAAGCAGAAATGGCAATGTTCTGCCATTGTTGTTGGTCTTTAATGAGTCGCCCAGGATCTAATTTAACATTACAGCGTTCAGAAATAAGTGGAGTAATGATATTGACGCCCAGTTCTACTGATTTTTGAATAGTGCACGAGTTTCGCACCAATAAAAAAACGCTCTATTTTTAAGTTTTATTCAGCATAATATATAAATAGACAAAATCTTATAAATTAAAAGCAACTTATTGTAAGTTAAACAAATTTATACGTTTTAGTAACTTGCAAATTAACCATTGCTTTTAAGCCATTTCTGGAATTTTATATGCCTGTGCGAAACTCGTGTAGTGAATTTCATTTTTTCCCCACGAGAAATAACTTGTCCAAGATGGAGATCTAAAGGGGATTCTCTGTTTGCGATTGTCGCCAGCCCGAGCTGGGCTCACCACTTTTTCGTATTGGCTGTTGATTCAAGCATTTGTTATAACAATTATTTTATTACCATTAAGCCATTTATTAGTTAGTTATTTACCCCTTTATCTATTTAATTATAGATCGCATGACTCTCCTAGTAGATATCTCCTTTTTATTACTCTTTTTATTCCTTTCACTATCATATTTTTGCTGATCACAGATCTTAGCCATACACGAGTTTCACACAAACCTAATTTGGGTATACAATAACCCCCTGATCTGCTCAGCAATAGCATTTTTGATTACATGCCAATTTTGTTGATAAAGAGTTATTTTTTCAGATATACGGCGTTTATGTTGTTCAAACCACGCAGAAATTGCGAGAAAAATATGATTTCTTTGCGCCCGACTCGTGGGAGCCTGACAGCGTTCAATACCACAATTTTGTTTAACTTCTCGATGATAAACTTCAACAGACCAACGGGCATCCATGATAGATTTGACGTATTCACGGGTGGGATTCTCTTTGTTTGTTACTAAGTAATCAATACGGCCATTTTTGGCTATAACACGAGTTTCGCAATCTCCAAAAAAGTAGTATAAAGTTCAAAACAAGAAAAAATTAGGGTGTTCATATTTTGTCCGGTTATCCATGCATTAAAAACATCTATAAAACATTCTTACAAGTAAGCAGTGTAAGATACTCTGGTTTGGCGTTATCAGAAGTAAGCCCATCGCCTTTATCTCATGACACTATTAGTCGATGGCTAAAAAGTAGATGTTTTCGACCTAAAGACCTATGGCGATTAGTTCAACCTTCTATAGACAAAAAAAGCCCTTGCGTACTAATTGCCGATGATATATTGATTGCCAAAACACGTAGTAAAAAAATAGAGATGGTCCATTATCAATATTCAGGTAATGAACATGATGTTATTGCTGGCATAGGTTTAGTTAATTTACGTTGGCATAATCTAACAACTGTTGGATCAATTCCTATTGATTATTGTATTTATGATAAAGATTCTGATGGAAAAACAAAAAACACGCACTTTTCCGAAATGCTCGCTCTTGCTAAAAAAAGAGGGATCATACCAGAAGCGGTAGCGATGGATGCCTGGTATTCTAGCCTGGATAATCTGAAATCAATTCGCTCTCATGGTTGGGTCTGGGTAACCACGCTGAGGAAAAACAGGATTGTTATAGCTAGGCGACTTAATTTTGATTACAAGGTGTGTTATGAGTTATACAATTGATTTTCGACGTAAAGTAATATCTGTAAGGAAAGCCGAAGGTTTAACAATTCGAGAAACTGCGAAACAATTCCGTATTGGAAAAGCGTCTTTAGTACGTTGGCTTAAACGACCAGAGCCAAAAAATTCAACGCCACGTAAGAGGAAGCTCGATAAAAATGCTTTAGCAAAAGATGTGGAACAGTATCCAGATGCTTACCAAAAGGAACGGGCAGAGCGATTCGGTGTTTGTAAAAAGACTATTTGGCAATCCCTTAAAAAGCTGGGATTAACCTATAAAAAAAACTCTATTCCATCCAAAAACCAACGAAAGCGACAGGCTGGCACATCAGCAAAAAAGACAACAGTATGAAAAAAAAGATAAATCTGTTGTTTTTATTGATGAAAGTGGTTTTTCACATGACACTCCACGAACTCACGGCTATTCCCCAAAAGGTCACCGTTGTTTTGGCCTGAAAAACTGGGGTGCTAAGGGAAGAACAAATGTTATTGGCGCTTTATTGGGAACAACCCTTTTTGCTATCGGATTATTTGATTGCAATATTAACCGTGATGTTTTTTATGTTTGGATCACAAAAATATTGCTCCCAGAACTTCCTGAAAATTCTGTTATTTTTATGGACAACGCTAGCTTTCACAAAGGTAAGAATATTGAACAGGCAATTATAAACGCAGGACACCAGATAGAATATTTGCCTGTGTATTCACCAGATTTAAATCCTATAGAACATAAATGGTCTCAAGCTAAACGTAAAAAGATGGAAACAGGATGCACTATCGATGACCTGTTTTTAATACATATGCTGTAATCAAAATTAAGTCGCCTAGCTATAACCATAACAAACAACTGAACAAGTTAGACATCTCAGAAGAAGGAACTCCAATACACTTAAGAGGCTACGGTTGGGTGACTGTTTTCAAATTTACAGCCAAAAACGGCCGTATTGATTACAGAGTAACAAACAAAGACAATCCCACCCGTCAATATGTCAAATCTATCATGGATGCCCGTTGGTCTGTTGAAGTTTATCATCAAGATGGTCGCCTATGGCGACGACTTGTCATTGCTTGTTAGTACTGGTATAACCCGATACCTATTGTCTCAATCTTTTGGTCCCTTTTATGTCACCGCGTTTTAGTCATGTTTTTCAATTTGGTCAACGCTGGCTCACTTGGCTTAATCGCCAACCCCCTGATAGGGTCCGCACTGTTGTGATGGAAACCATGGTAAAGATTATGGCTTGCGGCACTTCGCTTATGGGGTGGTCAATTTGGCGCTGTCCTGACCCTCAATGTAATTCTGAGAAACGGGTTAAATTTACCTGCAAAAGTCGAAGCTGCCCCCATTGTGGCGTCAAAGCTTGCCTACAATGGATTAACAATACGCTAGCTTGGTTACCCGAATTTCCTTGGCAGCACATCACTTTTACCATGCCTTGTGAATATTGCCCTATTATTCGCGCCAACCGTTGGCTTCTCGGTGAAATGAATCGATTAGCCGCTGATGTGATATTAACCATCTGCCGTGACCTCAATATCACCCCAGGCGTTTTCACTGCCATCCATACCTGGGGACGAGACCAAAAATGGCATCCGCATATTCATTTTTCAACCACAGCCGGCGGGGTGACTAAAAAGAATACCTGGCGGGATATCAGCTTTTATCGCGAAAACATTATGACAATGTGGCGATATCGGATAACAGCATTATTGAGAAAACATTATTACACGCTCACCATTCCCGATGAGCTTAAAGCTGAAGGAAGAAGTAAAGCATCATAGAATCAATTACTTAACACTCACTACAAGCGCGGGTGGAATATTAATCTTTCTGATATTCTTTCTAATATTACCCATGTCACCCTTTATCTCGGATTTTATCTAAATAAACCCCCCTGTCTCGCTCAGTCGCTTAAAACATTATTCCGGCGAAGATAACATCACGTTACGCTATAAGAGCCACCGCACGAAAAAACAGGAAGACCTGGTCATGACATCCGATGAATTTATTACCCAGTTTGCGTCTCATGTGCCAGAAAAATGGTTTCACATGATCCGCTATTACGGCTTTTTAAGTCCATCAGCACGGATGCGAAAAATGTTAAAGGAGGTTGTTTATCCCTTAACCCAGCAAGACAAAAAAACCGCTAAAAGTCACCTGGCGAAACATGTATCAACACGTCTTTAAAGTCGATCCACTTGCTTGTCTCTTATGTGGGAAAAAATTACTTTTCGCAGGAATGAATTTTGGATTGAATCGTAAAGAACTTATGGCACGTCACCATGATCTGGCTTGTTTGCGGTGGCGATAAAAACTCACGACAGGGTAGATCTATCCTTTTGTTCAAAATTGATTAATAATTAATCGTTTTTTAACCATCTATTCCGTTCCTTATCTCAACCTTCAACATAATTTTGGCAAAATTTAGAAGAAAATAAAAAGGATTTCATCATGGCGCAGGTTAATGAGTAACCATTTCGGGTATTAATTTCTTATACATCGAGAAGTTAAACAAAATTGTGGTATTGAACGCTGTCAGGCTCGCACGAGTCGGGCGCAAAGAAATCATATTTTTCTTGCTCGCAATTTCTGCGTGGTTTGAACAATATAAACGCCGTATATCTGAAAAAATAACTCTTTATCAACAAAATTGGCATGTAATCAAAAATGCTATTGCTGAGCACATCCGTGTTTTATTAGCGTACCCAAATTAGTTTTGTGCGAAACTCGTGTATAAATTTGAAAACTGTCACCCAACCATAACCTCGTAAGTGTATTAAGGTTCCTTCTTCTGAGATGTCTAACTTGTTCAATTGTATATTACGGTTAACAATCCGATTTTTTCTCAGCGTAGTTACCCAAACCCAACCATGAGATCGAATTGATTTCAGATTATCCAGGCTAGAATACCAAGCATCCATCGCTACCGCTTCAGGCTTGATCCCTCTTTTTTTAGCAAGTGCGAGCATTTCGGAAAAATGCGTATTTTTTGTTTTTCCATCGGAATCTTTATCATAAATACAATAATCAATAGGAATTGATCCAACAGTTGTTAGATTATGCCAAAGTAAATTAACTAAACCTATGCCAGCAATAACATCATGTTCGTTACCTGAATACTGATAATGAACCATCTCTATTTTTTTACTACGTGTTTTGGCAATTAGTGTATCGTCAGCTATTAGTACACAAGGTTTTTTTTTGTCTATAGATGTTTCAACTAATCTCCACAGGTCTTTAGGTTGAAAACATCTGCTTTTTAGCCATCGACTAATAGTGTCATGAGATAAAGGCGATGGGCTTACTTCTGATAACGCCAAACCAGAGTATCTCACACTGCTCACCTGTAAGAATGTTTTGTAGATATCTTTAATGCATGGATAAACTGACAAAATCACGAGTTTCGCACAGGCATATAAAATTCCAGAAATGGCTTAAAAGCAATGGTTAATTTGCAAGTTACTAAAACGTATAAATTTGTTTAAATTACAATAAGTTGTTTTTAATTTATACGATTTTGTTTATTTATATATTATGCTGAATTAAACTTAAAAATAGAGCGTTTTTTATTGGTGCGAAACTCGTGAAAATATAAACATCCTAATTTTTTCTTGTTTTGAACTTTATACTTCTTTTTCGGAGCTTGCGAAACTCGTGCCATATAGTGATTTTACTTTTTTTCGTCTGGTTTAGCGTATTACTTGCGTTTATTGATCATCAGACAGGTTATTTGCCAGATTTATTAGTCTACCCATTACTTGTGTTATAGCTAGGCGACTTAATTTTGATTACAAGGTGTGTTATGAGTTATACAATTGATTTTCGACGTAAAGTAATATCTGTAAGGAAAGCCGAAGGTTTAACAATTCGAGAAACTGCGAAACAATTCCGTATTGGAAAAGCGTCTTTAGTACGTTGGCTTAAACGACCAGAGCCAAAAAATTCAACGCCACGTAAGAGGAAGCTCGATAAAAATGCTTTAGCAAAAGATGTGGAACAGTATCCAGATGCTTACCAAAAGGAACGGGCAGAGCGATTCGGTGTTTGTAAAAAGACTATTTGGCAATCCCTTAAAAAGCTGGGATTAACCTATAAAAAAAACTCTATTCCATCCAAAAACCAACGAAAGCGACAGGCTGGCACATCAGCAAAAAAGACAACAGTATGAAAAAAAAGATAAATCTGTTGTTTTTATTGATGAAAGTGGTTTTTCACATGACACTCCACGAACTCACGGCTATTCCCCAAAAGGTCACCGTTGTTTTGGCCTGAAAAACTGGGGTGCTAAGGGAAGAACAAATGTTATTGGCGCTTTATTGGGAACAACCCTTTTTGCTATCGGATTATTTGATTGCAATATTAATCGTGATGTTTTTTATGTTTGGATCACAAAAATATTGCTCCCAGAACTTCCTGAAAATTCTGTTATTTTTATGGACAACGCTAGCTTTCACAAAGGTAAGAATATTGAACAGGCAATTATAAACGCAGGACACCAGATAGAATATTTGCCTGTGTATTCACCAGATTTAAATCCTATAGAACATAAATGGTCTCAAGCTAAACGTAAAAAGATGGAAACAGGATGCACTATCGATGACCTGTTTTTAATACATATGCTGTAATCAAAATTAAGTCGCCTAGCTATAGCGTTGCTTTTTCATGCCATGCAATCTAATGAACAGTTGTTATTGGCTATTTATGGTGCCTTGATTAGTTATTTAATATTTTGGTTTATTTATGGTTTTTTTAAATTAGCTATTAAGCGTAGAGGATTAGCACAAAGAGATATTAAACTTGTGGCGGCTTATGGGGCTTGGTTAGGGGTATATATTTTACCTTATTTAATGCTATTATCTGCTTGTCTTGGCTTCTTATATTACATTCTTTTATGGATCAAGATACGCTATAAGCCAGATAAAATTGCTTTTGGCACTGCATTAGCTAGTGCAGGTATTTAGTTTAGTGTTGATTAAATATTTTAAAGAAGATTGGCTCATAAAAATTATTCTCTAACAAGTTAGCATATCGATATTTGGGGCTATGGGTAACTTTGTTAAACTTAGACTGGTATTTTTTATTGAAAAAAGACTTTATTAATTTTTATGTGCTTTTAACTCGTTAGATGAAATATGAGGAAAGTTAAAATGAAAAAAGTAAGTTTGTTATTATCTTTTCTTTTCTGTTGTTCATTTTCAATTATTGCATCTGTGCCAGATGGTATTACGGTATTTGCAAGCCAAAAAGAAACCGGTAGTATCTCTTCTGCAAAAAAATCCTATTACACAAAAACATTTGATGTTACGGTGGTAAATGCCTCTGAAAAAGACATTGATTTGTCTAAATATTGTTTCAAAGCTTTTTTAGGCTCAAGAGAGTTTAAGGTAGATACTATTGATGAGAATTTACATAATAAAGTGCTAAAAAATAACGAAAGTGCAAAAGGCTTGATAGTATTTGCATCTATTAATCGTGATATTATTAAAGCAGCAGTGGTTAAATTAACTGATAAATGTAAATAAATAATCTCTAAACGCAGCTTAACTTTACAATAATAGGCTGCGTTAAATTGCTAAAGGCTCCATTTTTATTGTTTTTAAATTTATTATTCTAAATAAATAATAGTTAACCTCTTTCCATCCATGGAAAAGCATAAATAATTTTTATGATAAGGAAGCCGCCGATAAATTTTCCAGATATTTTTGCCATAGTTGTGGTTGAGTAAAATATTTATCTAAATTTATTACCATCAGGTTTTCATTATGCTGAGCAATTAGGGTCGGAAAACCGGAACGAGCAACTTGATGTAATAAGGTACGACTTGATTGGATATGCTTGTTTGTTGGTTCATCTTTATTTATGGCAAAAGTTTGTTGAAATAACTGTTTGTCTAGTCCAATCTGTTGGGCTAATTGCAATAAAATGTTTTCGTCACTAACCCGAAGACCATCAATATAGTGCGCGTTTGGATGGCCTTTAACATTGCTAAACCTTTATCTGCTAATTTATTAGCGGTAATAATTGCTGTTATCGGTGGTAATGAATCAAGTATTACATCATTTTGTTGTAACATTTGGTGATAATTATCTCCAAATGCTTGTCCCGTTATACCGGCTACCTGCTTATCAGTATCCAACAAAAATTGACGCCATTGATCGTCTATTTTTACTCGGTTGTGGCCTGTCAGCATAACACCACCATGAAGTTGTAGTTTAATATTCGGCTGACTAGCTGCAATTTCTATCAATGGAGACGCGCCATAACACCAACCACAGAAAGGATCAAAAATATAGTGTAAGGTTATTGCACGAGTTTCGCACAGGAATATAAAATTCCAGAAATGGCTTAAAAGCAATGGTTAATTTGCAAGTTACTAAAACGTGTAAATTTATGTAAATTACAATAAGTTGCTTTTAATTTATAAGATTTTGTCTATTTATATATTATGCTGAATTAAACTTAAAAATAGAGTGTTTTTTTATTGGTGCGAAATTCGTGTAGGCTAATAAAACACGGATGTGCTCAGTAATGGCATTTTTGATTACGTCCCAATTTTGTTGATAAAGGGTTATTTTTTCAGATATACGACGTTTATGTTGTTCAAACCACGCAGAAATTGCGAGAAAAATATGATTTCTTTGCGCTCGGCTCGTGCGAGCCTGACAGCGTTTAATACCACAATTTTGTTTAACTTCTCGATGATAAACTTCAACAGACCAACGGGCATCCATGATAGATTTGACGTATTGACGGGTGGGATTGTCTTTGTTTGTTACTATGTAATCAATACGGCCGTTTTTGGCTGCAAATTTGAAAACAGTCACCCAACCGTAGCCTCGTAAGTGTATTGGAGTTCCTTCTTCTGAGATGTCTAACTTGTTCAGTTGTTTGTTATGGTTAGCAATCCTGTTTTTCCTCAGCGTGGTTACCCAGACCCAACCATGAGAGCGAATTGATTTCAGATTATCCAGGCTAGAATACCAGGCATCCATCACTACCGCTTCTGGTATGATCCCTCTTTTTTTAGCAAGAGCTAGCATTTCGGAAAAGTGCGTGTTTTTTGTTTTTCCATCAGAATCTTTATCATAAATAACCTGAGTTCGGGATAAGGAATTTAATTTTTTTATTCATATATTCAAATAGTTACTTAAAAAGCATTACATAAAATATGTGCTTGATTTTGATTTTTTTCATGATTTTAGAAGAGAGAATAGGTTATTTTTTTAACTTACCATTACTAAAATTCTTTACTTTCTTTATCATTTCATTGATTTTAAAAGGTTTTTATTGATAAATGAGCTATTTTTATTTTCTCATAACTACCGCTTATCCCGAACTCAGGTTAAATACGATAATCAATAGGAATTGATTCAACAGTTGTTAGATTATGCCAAAGTAAATTAACTAAACCTATGCCAGCAATAACATCATGTTCATTACCTGAATATTGATAATGGACCATCTCTATTTTTTTACTACGTGTTTTGGCAATCAATGTATCATCGGCAATTAGTATGCAAGGGCTTTTTTTGTCTATAGAAGGTTGAACTAATCGCCATAAGTCTTTAGGTCGAAAACATCTATTTTTTAGCCATCGGCTAACAGTGTCATGAGATAAAGGTGATGGGCTTACTTCTGATAACGCCAAACCAGAGTATCTTACACTGCTTACTTGTAAGAATGTTTTATAGATATTTTTAATGCATGAATAACCGGACAAAATATGAACATCCTAATTTTTTCTTGTTTTTAAATTTATATTTCTTTTTTGGAGATTGCGAAACTCGTGTATTGGTGACATTTTTTCCTCGCGAAATTATTGTGGCCATTTCATTTCGCTTTTCAATACCTTGGCGCTTAATTCAAGACTAGCAGGCTCCTTTAAATTTGGGTAAGCTTGCTGCATCATGTCAATAACTTCAATTGAATTTTTGCTTTTCGCTAAAATTTTTTCTAGTTTTTTCAAATAGTTTTGTGTAAAAGTAACGGTAGTAATATCTTTTGCTTATGGTTCAAGGTAATGACAGGGAATAACGACTTTTGGCTTAAGTTGTTTGATACTTTCTAGGGCTTGTTGCCAATGTTGGCGAGGTGCTTTGCTTTGTGTATCAGCCGTCCAGACATGGATATTGTCAGAGACAAGTACGCCACCAACAACAGCTTTAAGTTTTGGGATCCAGACAAAAGTACGATCAGGTGCGGCACATTTTGATCCCTGAATTTTAATTTTTTCACCATCAACCACTAATGTATTACCTTATAACACATCAGGAACAATAATCTTGGTTGGTGCCTGTTCTTTCAATATAGGTCCCCAATCGGCCAGTTTACCATCTTTGGTCGCTTTTATCGCTTTAACGGTTTCGGCAGTTGCTAATACTTTTGCGTTAGGAAAAGCATTAGTAATGACCTCTAGTGCAAAATAATAATCGGGATCAGAATGACTAATATAAATTGTTGTTAGTTTTTTACACGAGTTTCGCACCAATAAAAAACGCTCTATTTTTAAGTTTAATTCAGCATAATATATAAATAGACAAAATCTTATAAATTAAAAGCAACTTATTGTAATTTAAATAAATTTATACGTTTTAGTAACTTATTAACCATTGCTTTTAAGCCATTTCTGGAATTTTATATGCCTGTGCGAAACTCGTGTTTTATTTAGTTTTTTTATACGATTAACTAATTCTTCCGCATCACTTTTTTTGAAATTGTGCATCAATAAGGATTGCTTGGTGATCACCACTAATAATTTCAGAAGAGACGGGAAAAATACTTTTTTCACCTGGATTGTAGACTGACATTTTCAAATTAGTGGCTTGAACTAATGCGCTGAAAGTAAAGAGAGTAGCCATTGTAATGATGGAAACAACTTTCATAATGTTTTCCTTAATACGGAATGTTTAATCACTTATAGCAAATAGTAAAAATTCAAAGAAAAATAATACAATTGACAGTAAAGTGTGGCATAAAATGAGTATCCACACTGGATAGCAACACGATTTCACCAGATCTGTTACCTTTATTGCCCCAGTAAATTTGGTGGCATAAAAATTTAGTTTGTTTCTAATAACCATTAATGTTCACAATTATCCAGCAAATAGTATTTTAGTCGCTAGTTCGGCAAATTTCGCCCATTTATAAAAGAGTATTACTGTGGATCGACAATTTATCAATAAAACAGTTAACTAAGGAAATGATCCTATTGTCTCAGCATGACAGATTATTAAATAATCAAAAAATAATCTAATTATTTTTAATTATCAATGTGTTAATTAAAAATAAGTTAGTAATATTAAGATTATTATTGAATTCTATAAACTTAAGTTGGTTAATGGATCAGATTAAAAATAATCAATAATCAAAGGCAGTCAGTAACTGAGTTTCAAATTCTTTAATCGTAATTTTTAGGCGTTGAATAAACCGTTCGGTAATTTCAGAAAAAGGCCGATGCATTGGTTTAATTAAATTGACAGTGAAAGGAATGGGTTTAATAAAAGGTTCTGGTGCAAAAGCTATCAGGATCATGTTGTGAAAAATCGATAACGGTAAATGGGTTGACGATTGATATACCTAATCCTTCCCTTACCATAGCACAAACAGAGGAATCATTATGTACTTCCATTATCATTCGCCGGCTAATATGTTGTTCTGCAAAAAATGTATCAATGACTTGTCGATAACTATCCGTTATTGAAAGACTAATAAAAGCAACATTATTAAAGTCTTTAGCAGTTAAATATTTTTTTTACTCAGTGGGCGCATAGGAGGTAACACAACGACTTCATTTAGGCTAGTCAAAATATCACCAATAGGTGCCGGTGGGTATCTGCCGATGTTTCTGTCAAACCGATATCATAATATTGTGCCGAAAGCAATTCCTCTAATATAGGTGACTCTTGAGAGGTAATGGTAAAGTTAACTTCAGGGTAATCGAGTAGAAACCGCTTACAGGCTTTAGGTAATAACGACTGACTAAATACCGGTAAGCAGGCAATTGAAAGTTGAGTGTCTCTAAATTGTCGGTAGTGTTCAAAAATCTCTGTCATATCTTAAACTCAAAAAAAAGAGGTATGACATATGAGAAATCAATCATTTAATTTTGATGAAGCGTTGAAGCAATTACAATCAGGTAAAAATTTACTCGGTACGGATGGAATACTCACACCACTCATAAAACAGCTGACCGAAGCTGCCCTGCAGGCAGAAATAGAACACTACCTATTGACAACGTCAATCGATACGCGTAAAAATGGCTATACTCGAAAAACGGTTAAATCGACATCAGGTCAATTTGAACTGAAAACGCCCAGAGACAGGTCAGGTGCTTTTGAGCCTCAGCTCATTAAGAAAAATCAGACAAAATTATCAGAGGATATTGATAACAAAATCCTATCGTTATTTGCATTAGGACATGAGTTATCGTGATATTCAAAAACATGTTGCAGAATTATATGGACTGGAAATATCAGATGGAGCTATTACGCATATTTGTAGTGGTCAACTAAAATTGGCCACTACAACCCTAAAGCCACTTAGAAAACCCATTTATACGACCAATGCAGTAGAGGCGGTTCATCGGCAGTTTAGGACATTAACTAAAACCAAAGGGGCTTTTCCTAATGAAAACAGCTTATTAAAATTACTCTATATTGGCATCAATCAGGTATCCAACAAATGGACTATGCCGATTAGTAACTGGGCGTTAACCATTGCTCAATTGTCCATCTATTTTAAAGGGCGCCTAGATGGTATAACCAAAATATAAAATCCCCTGACACAGAATTATGAACACCCTCAAATTGTCTGATAATTTCCGCCATATTATAGATCCTTTCTAATCCATAATAAGAACGTTCGACTTCTGCGAATAACCTTAATCCCTGAGCCGTTGGCAATAGCCGTCCTTTGATCCTATCAAATAACTTAAATCGTAACAGACTTTCTAGACGACTAATTTCACGGCTGACTGTAGGCTGAGATGTTCTAACTAATTGTGCTGCATCGGTTAGGTTTTTGGTGGTCATGACCGCGCGAAAAATTTCTATATGACGCCAGGAAAAAGTTTTCATTTACATAACTCGCTGCTGTTATCTATATCCTATATGAATAGACTATAGCTAAATAGATATTTTTAATTCTTATTTTCTCTATTAATCACGAGTTTCGCACAGGCATATAAAATTCCAGAAATGGCTTAAAAGCAATGGTTAATTTGCAAGTTACTAAAACGTATAAATTTGTTTAACTTACAATAAGTTGCTTTTAATTTATAAGATTTTGTCTATTTATATATTATGCTGAATAAAACTTAAAAATAGTTTTTATTGGTGCGAAACTCGTGTTTTTCTTGTTTTGAACTTTATACTTCTTTTATTGGAGATTGCGAAACTCGTGTCGATCTTAAACGGCTAGCTTCTGCTTTACGTAAAATGTCAGCTTCTTGTTGGCTAATTTTAGCATCGGCGAATACTTGTTCGGCAAGTTTATCTAAATTGGTAAGGTGTGGCTTATGGCTAGCTTGACTGGTCAAGCGTTCAAAAATTGGTTCGGCGGCAATAATATCTGATAATGCGGCATTAATTATGCCATAAGGGTTATGCTCACTTGGCGTCATATATTGACCGCAACCAATACGCTCGTGTGTTTCTGATGGTGTCATCATAATTTTTGCTAGTTTATGATCAAGTTGATCGTTAGGTGGTGCATAACGATAACTCAATGGAAAAATGATAATACGGCTTAACATAGCAACCAGACGATTGGGAAAGTTTCGTAGCAGTGCTTGCATGGCTTTTTCTGATTGAAATAGACAATCTTTTATTACCCATTCAACAATAGGTAAATCCATTGCTGGGCGGCCATCATCTTCAAAACGTTTTAGTGTGGCGGATGTTAAATAGAGGTGGCTTAAAATATCGCCTAAACGGGCAGAAATCCACTCACGACGTTTTAACCCGCCAACCTAATACGGCCATAGAAATATCAGCAAGTAAGGCAAGATTAGCACTTTGGCGATTCAATTGCTGATAGAAGCGGCGAGTACACGAGTTTTGCACAGGCATATAAAATTCCAGAAATGGCTTAAAAGCAATGGTTAATTTGCAAGTTGCTAAAACGTATAAATTTGTTTAACTTACAATAAGTTGCTTTTAATTTATAAGATTTTATCTATTTGTATATTATGCTGAATTAAACTTAAAAATAGAGCGTTTTTTTATTGGTGCGAAACTCGTGGAGTATTATCTTTTGTTGGTGCTTTGCTTGTTCTGCCGTTTGTTATTATACCCAAGTAGAAACTGCGCAATAGGTTCCTTATTGCATGACTTAAATGGCTAAAGAGTAATTTATCAAAGGCGATAATATCGTTATTTTGTGTTGCGGTTATTTCATGCAAAATATAAGGATGACAGCGAATAGCCCCTTGGCCAAAAATCATCATACTGTGTGTTAAAATATTGGCACCTTCAACGGTGATAGCAATGGGAGCCCTTTGATAAAAGCGAGCGAGAAAATTTGCGGGACCTATACAAATTCCTTTACCACCAGCAATATCCATCGCATCAATAATGGCTCTTTGGCTTCGATGGTGGGTACAGTGATATTTCACAATCGCAGAGAGGACTGCTGGTTTTTCGCCAGATATAATTGCCGTCGTAATTAACGTTGAAGCGGCATCCATTAAATAAGCATTAGCAGCGATACGTGCTAAAGGCTCTTAATACCTCCCATTTTTCCAATAGGTACTTTGAATTGACGGCGAATATAGGAGTATGCCCCGATTGCCAGCGCGACACTTTTTAAGCCACCCGTGGCGTTAGACGGAAAGACATTCCATTAACATACGCCAGCCTTGATGTATAAGAAATTAATACCCGAAATGGTTACTCATTAATCTGCGCCATGATGAAATCCTTTTTATTTTCTTCTAAATTTTGCCAAAATTATGTTGAAGGTTGAGATAAGGAACGGAATAGATGGTTAAAACACGATTAATTGTTAATCAATTTTGAACAAAAAGATAGATCTACCCTGTCGTGAGTTTTTATCGCCACCGCAAACAAGCCAGATCATGGTGACGTGCCATAAGTTCTTTACGATTCAATCCAAAATTCATTCCTGCGAAAAGTAATTTTTTCCCACAATAAGAGACAAGCAAGTGGATCGACTTTAAAGACGTGTTGATACATGTTTCGCCAGGTGACTTTTTAGCGGGTTTTTTATCTTGCTGGGCTAAAGGATAAACAACCTCCGTTAACATTTTTCGCATCCGTGCTGATGGACTTAAAAAGCCGTAATATAGCTAGGCGACTTAATTTTGATTACAAGGTGTGTTATGAGTTATACAATTGATTTTCGACGTAAAGTAATATCTGTAAGGAAAGCCGAAGGTTTAACAATTCGAGAAACTGCGAAACAATTCCGTATTGGAAAAGCGTCTTTAGTACGTTGGCTTAAACGACCAGAGCCAAAAAATTCAACGCCACGTAAGAGGAAGCTCGATAAAAATGCTTTAGCAAAAGATGTGGAACAGTATCCAGATGCTTACCAAAAGGAACGGGCAGAGCGATTCGGTGTTTGTAAAAAGACTATTTGGCAATCCCTTAAAAAGCTGGGATTAACCTATAAAAAAAACTCTATTCCATCCAAAAACCAACGAAAGCGACAGGCTGGCACATCAGCAAAAAAGACAACAGTATGAAAAAAAAGATAAATCTGTTGTTTTTATTGATGAAAGTGGTTTTTCACATGACACTCCACGAACTCACGGCTATTCCCCAAAAGGTCACCGTTGTTTTGGCCTGAAAAACTGGGGTGCTAAGGGAAGAACAAATGTTATTGGCGCTTTATTGGGAACAACCCTTTTTGCTATCGGATTATTTGATTGCAATATTAACCGTGATGTTTTTTATGTTTGGATCACAAAAATATTGCTCCCAGAACTTCCTGAAAATTCTGTTATTTTTATGGACAACGCTAGCTTTCACAAAGGTAAGAATATTGAACAGGCAATTATAAACGCAGGACACCAGATAGAATATTTGCCTGTGTATTCACCAGATTTAAATCCTATAGAACATAAATGGTCTCAAGCTAAACGTAAAAAGATGGAAACAGGATGCACTATCGATGACCTGTTTTTAATACATATGCTGTAATCAAAATTAAGTCGCCTAGCTATATGAAAAAAAAAGATAAATCTGTTGTTTTTATTGATGAAAGTGGTTTTTCACATGACACTCCACGAACTCACGGCTATTCCCCAAAAGGTCACCGTTGTTTTGGCCTGAAAAACTGGGGTGCTAAGGGAAGAACAAATGTTATTGGCGCTTTATTGGGAACAACCCTTTTTGCTATCGGATTATTTGATTGCAATATTAATCGTGATGTTTTTTATGTTTGGATCACAAAAATATTGCTCCCAGAACTTCCTGAAAATTCTGTTATTTTTATGGACAACGCTAGCTTTCACAAAGGTAAGAATATTGAACAGGCAATTATAAACGCAGGACACCAGATAGAATATTTGCCTGTGTATTCACCAGATTTAAATCCTATAGAACATAAATGGTCTCAAGCTAAACGTAAAAAGATGGAAACAGGATGCACTATCGATGACCTGTTTTTAATACATATGCTGTAATCAAAATTAAGTCGCCTAGCTATACTGTTGTCTTTTTTGCTGATGTGCCAGCCTGTCGCTTTCGTTGGTTTTTGGATGGAATAGAGTTTTTTTTATAGGTTAATCCCAGCTTTTTAAGGGATTGCCAAATAGTCTTTTTACAAACACCGAATCGCTCTGCCCGTTCCTTTTGGTAAGCATCTGGATACTGTTCCACATCTTTTGCTAAAGCATTTTTATCGAGCTTCCTCTTACGTGGCGTTGAATTTTTTGGCTCTGGTCGTTTAAGCCAACGTACTAAAGACGCTTTTCCAATACGGAATTGTTTCGCAGTTTCTCGAATTGTTAAACCTTCGGCTTTCCTTACAGATATTACTTTACGTCGAAAATCAATTGTATAACTCATAACACACCTTGTAATCAAAATTAAGTCGCCTAGCTATAATGTCCAAAAATACCATAAATCAGTACTAGCCATAATTAAGCTACTAAATAATAGATTTGCTTTGTGATAGCAAAGAATTCCGATTAAACCGATAAATAGAAAAATAGTGAGTAGAGCCATAATGGTACTCCTTGATTATGATCAAGCCAAATCATCGGAGGTCATATCTATTTTTTTCTTATCTTTAATCTATGTAATTTTATTTATCAATATTTTTACATATTAATTACAATGAAGTTCACAAATTATTTATTGAGCTTAACTTGGTTGTGATAAGTGGTATTGATATTTATTTCATAAAGTTTAATCCGTTACACTGGGATTGTTAAAAAAATAATATTTTATTAGGAGTAAAAATGATGTATCAGGAGCTTATTTGTGCTGAATTAAAAGAAGCGGCGGTGACATTGAACAATTTTCTTAATAACAGAGAAAATATCGAAGCAATTGAACAAGCCGCGATTATTTTGTCCAACGCCTTTAAAGCGGGAGGAAAAGTATTATCTTGTGGTAATGGTGGCTCGCACTGTGATGCTATGCATTTTGCAGAAGAATTAACCGGACGTTATCGTGAAAATCGTCCAGGTTATCCAGCAATTGCGATTTCTGATGTTAGTCATCTCTCTTGCGTTGGTAATGATTTTGGTTATGACTATGTTTTTTCCCGTTATATAGAGGCTGTAGGTAAAGAAGGGGATATATTATTTGCGCTCTCAACATCAGGTAATTCTGGCAATATCATCAAGGCAATCGCGGCTGCACGTGCTAAAAAGATGCAAGTGATCACATTGACAGGTAAAGAGGGTGGAAAAATGGCAGGAACCGCTGATATTGAGATTAGAGTACCTCATTTTGGCTATGCCGATCGGATCCAAGAAATTCATATTAAAGTGATCCATATCTTAATTCAGCTAATAGAAAAAGAAATGGTGAAATAATATTGCTAGGCAATATTGTCGGGTAGAGATGTGATTAGTTAGCGTGATTATGCTTAGATTTGGAAATTTCATTCTGGCAATAATAAAGGAGGCATTATGTGTGAATTGCTTGGTATAAGTGCTAGTGTCCCGACAGATATTAATTTTAGTTTAAGTGGTCTTATCCCGCGAGGAGGCCAGACTGGGCCACATAAAGATGGTTGGGGGATCACTTTTTAGAAGGTCGAGGTTGCCGAACGTTTAAAGAACCCAAGCCATGTTATCAATCGCCTATTGCACGCTTTGTGCAAGAGTACCCGATTAAGTCAGAGGCAGTTATTGCGCATATTCGCCAGGCAAATCGGGGCGATGTGTTATTAGAAAATACCCATCCTTTTATCAGGCAACTGTGGGGCAGAAATTGGACTTATGCACACAACGGCCAACTTGAGGGTTATAAAAAATTACCAGTAGGGCATTATCGGCCAATTGGAAAGACGGATAGTGAGTGGGTATTTTTTTGGATTTTATATCAATTGGCAGAAAAATACCCTAAAAAACCGACAAACTGGTTAACTGTATATCGGTTTATTGCCAAACTGGCTGATCAATTAAAACTGATGGGGGTACTTAATATGTTGATTTCAGATGGGCAATATATGGTGGCCTATTGCTCAGCTGATTTGCATTGGCTTACCCGCAAAGCACCTTTTGGTAAGGCAAAATTGCTTGATAATGATATTGAAATCGATTTTCAGCAACATATGCAAACAACTGATATAGTCTCAGTGATTGCAACCAAGCCTTTAACTGGTAATGAGAATTGGCACCGAATTCAGCCGGGGAGTTTTGTCTTATTCCATTTTGGTAAGCGCATATTGTAGCCTTTCATCTGCTGTAGCTGGCGATGATTGATGGTTAGGAAATTTGTTTACTAAGTATTGTCCTTGCTGAATATTAATTACCGGCAATTGATTTGTTTTAGTAAAATATTCATATGCGGGTTGCAGTTGTCGCCAGAAGGTATAGTAACGTGAATTACGATGGCGATTCATATTGGTAGAAGTCATTTTAAATGGATATATATTGACCTGTATTTCATCTTGACCATTTTGTAATGCATTTTCGACATAACGATAAATTTCATTTATATAGCGATCAGTCATCGCGTAGCAGCCAATTGATTTACAGCCACCATGTACCATCAAATAAGCGCCAGTATAGCCATGAGCTTGGTCGTATTTATTGGGAAAACCTAAATTAAAAGCGCGATAATATTTGCTATCAGGTTTTAATTGTGCGCGTGTAATGCGATAAAACCCTTCAGGACTCTTTAAGTCACCTTGTCTTTTCTTAGGTCCTAATCCACCAGAGAAATTACAGATTGGATAGCTTTTAAACAGTGAAAATAAGCCTTTTTCATTTTTAGTATAGAGTTCAAGCAGTCTTTCTTCTTTGAAAATTTGAATAAATATTGAATTATTTAAATATTTTTTGCCGTTATTACTGCTATCTAATGGATAATATAACTTTGTCGCTGAGTAGCTATTATTGATAAAAAATGACAGGGAAAAGATCCCTATGCTAATAAAAAAAGAGAGTTTCATAAGCTTCCATACATAAAGTGATATATTGTACAAAAAAATACACAAATATTAATCATACATTTGTATTGTAGTTTTTTATATTAAAAAATTAATAATTTTGTCTCCTGTCATTTTTGGCTTATTTTGCCAAAAATTCTGACATTCTTCGGAAAAATGATTTAAATGATCGCTTTTTGCGAAGTGTTCTCAATATATTAAAAAATTTATTCTTATTTGCTTGAACTAAATCACTTGCTCTATAGCTAGGCGACTTAATTTTGATTACAAGGTGTGTTATGAGTTATACAATTGATTTTCGACGTAAAGTAATATCTGTAAGGAAAGCCGAAGGTTTAACAATTCGAGAAACTGCGAAACAATTCCGTATTGGAAAAGCGTCTTTAGTACGTTGGCTTAAACGACCAGAGCCAAAAAATTCAACGCCACGTAAGAGGAAGCTCGATAAAAATGCTTTAGCAAAAGATGTGGAACAGTATCCAGATGCTTACCAAAAGGAACGGGCAGAGCGATTCGGTGTTTGTAAAAAGACTATTTGGCAATCCCTTAAAAAGCTGGGATTAACCTATAAAAAAAACTCTATTCCATCCAAAAACCAACGAAAGCGACAGGCTGGCACATCAGCAAAAAAGACAACAGTATGAAAAAAAAGATAAATCTGTTGTTTTTATTGATGAAAGTGGTTTTTCACATGACACTCCACGAACTCACGGCTATTCCCCAAAAGGTCACCGTTGTTTTGGCCTGAAAAACTGGGGTGCTAAGGGAAGAACAAATGTTATTGGCGCTTTATTGGGAACAACCCTTTTTGCTATCGGATTATTTGATTGCAATATTAATCGTGATGTTTTTTATGTTTGGATCACAAAAATATTGCTCCCAGAACTTCCTGAAAATTCTGTTATTTTTATGGACAACGCTAGCTTTCACAAAGGTAAGAATATTGAACAGGCAATTATAAACGCAGGACACCAGATAGAATATTTGCCTGTGTATTCACCAGATTTAAATCCTATAGAACATAAATGGTCTCAAGCTAAACGTAAAAAGATGGAAACAGGATGCACTATCGATGACCTGTTTTTAATACATATGCTGTAATCAAAATTAAGTCGCCTAGCTATATCAGACAGAAAGCGAGGGAACTGATAAAATCATCTGCGTTAAAATAATAGGTAAATTGTAATTAATTAGTGGATATTCATTAGCTGGCTTGTTTCAATTATTCAACAGCCTTTTAATTATTGGTTGCTATCTGATTTCATTTGAAATCGTTAGCTTAGGGTTTAATTGATAAACTTGTGCAATTCTTATGATAAAAATTAAAAAAGGGCTCGACCTCCCGATTGCAGGAGTGCCCGCTCAAGTAGTAGAGGATGGCCCTGTTATTCATCATGTAGCAGTATTGGGTGAAGAGTATATAGGGCACGAGTTTCGCAATCTCCAAAAAAGAAGTATAAAGTTCAAAACAAGAAAAAATTAGGGTGTTCATATTTTGTCCGGTTATCCATGCATTAAAAATATCTATAAAACATTCTTACAAGTAAGCAGTGTTAAGATACTCTGGTTTGGCGTTATCAGAAGTAAGCCCATCGCCTTTATCTCATGACACTGTTAGCCGATGGCTAAAAAGCAGATGTTTTCGGCCTAAAGACTTATGGCGATTAGTTCAACCTTCTATAGACAAAAAAAGCCCTTGCGTACTAATTGCCGATGATACATTGATTGCCAAAACACGTAGTAAAAAAATAGAGATGGTCCATTATCAATATTCAGGTAATGAACATGATGTCATTGCTGGCATCATAGGTTTAGTTAATTTACTTTGGCATAATCTAACAACTGTTGAATCAATTCCTATTGATTATCGTATTTATGATAAAGATTCTGATGGAAAAACAAAAAACACGCACTTTTCCGAAATGCTCGCTCTTGCTAAAAAAAGAGGGATCATACCAGAAGCGGTAGTGATGGATACCTGGTATTCTAGCCTGGATAATCTGAAATTAATTCGCTCTCATGGTTGGGTCTGGGTAACCACGCTGAGGAAAAACAGGATTGTTAACCATAACAAACAACTGAACAAGTTAGACATCTCAGAAGAAGGAACTCCAATACACTTACGAGGCTACGGTTGGGTGACTGTTTTCAAATTTACAGCCAAAAACGGCCGTATTGATTACATACACGAGTTTCGCATAGGCATATAAAATTCCAGAAATGGCTTAAAAGCAATGGTTAATTTGCAAGTTACTAAAACGTATAAATTTGTTTAAATTACAATAAGTTGCTTTTAATTTATAAGATTTTGTCTATTTATATATTATGCTGAATTAAACTTAAAAATAGAGCGTTTTTTATTGGTGCGAAACTCATGTATGTTAGTAAACACAGGGGATGTAAAAATTGAAGTTAATGGTGACCCTGAAAAGAGTTTTGCTGCGCCAGCAGGTGACAAGCTATTAAATAGTTGTCCAATCAGGGAATTTTTGTTTCATCTGCCTGTGGTGGAGGTGGGTGGTTCTTGTGGCCAATGTCGGGTGACACTCAAGCATGGTGGCAGTGATATCCTGCCTACTGAACTCGCCTATATTAATAAGCGTGAAGCTAGAGCTGGATGTCGTTTGGCTTGCCAAGTTAATGTAAAACAGGATCTGTAAATCGAATTACCTGAGGAAATTTTTGGTGTAAAAAATGGGAATGTGAAGTTATTTCGAATGAGAATAAAGCAACTTTCATTAAAGAATTAAAATTGAAGATTCCAGCAGGAGAAGTTGTCCCATTTCGGGCGGGTGGCTTTATTCAGATCGAATGTCCTCCACATAAAGTTTCTTATGCTGATTTTGATGTACCTGATGAATATCGTGAAGATTGGGATAAATTCAATTTATTTCGTTATGTTTCTGAAGTAAAACAGCAGACAGTAAGAGCTTATTCGATGGTAAATTATCCAGAAGAGCATGGGATTATCATGTTAAATGTCAGGATAGCAACACCTCCGCCGAAAGCTGCAGATTTACCTCCAGGTATTATGTCTTCATATATTTGGTCATTAAAACCAGGCAACAAAGTTACTATTTCTGGGTCATTTGGTGAATTTTTTGCTAAAGAAACCAAATGCGGAAATGATTTTTATTGGTGGTGGTGCGGGTATGGCACCAATGCGGTCACATATTTTTGATCAATTAAAGCGTTTAAAATCTAAACGAAAAATCAGTTTTTGGTATGGGACTCGTTCAAAACGTGAATTATTTTATGTTGAAGATTTTGATCAATTAGCTGCTGATAATGAAAATTTTACCTGGCATGTTGCGCTATCAGATGGAATACCTGAAGATAACTCTGGCAAGGGTATACTTGCTTTATTCATAACGTTTTATATGAAAACTATTTGAAAGATCATCCAGCGCCAGAGGATTGTGAGTTTTATATGTGTGGTCCTCCTGAGATGAACGCCGCAGTTATTAAGATGCTTAAAGATTTAGGTGTTGAAGATGAAAATATTTTATTAGATGATTTTGGTGGTTGATTGTTTCCGGTATTTTAACTTTTTGTATAATCATTGAGTTAATATGGACTTAATATACTTAAAAAAATTTTATGCTAAAAAATAAATTATTCAATTGGATTATTACCTTATCTACTATTTTCATGCTTTGTGGTTGTTTTGAGACAGAGCAAAAGAGTATTCAAGGGCAAACGATGGGAACTTACTATGTTGTTAAGTATGTCAGTGAATCATCTCATCCTTTTTGGGAAACATTGCGTGACGATATTGACAGCCGTTTAGAAGAAGTTAACAATCAAATGTCAACTTACCGCCTTAAATCTGAATTAAGCCAATTTAATCAATTTCAACATGTAAATACGCCATTTCCTGTTTCGTTAGGCATGATGACAGTGATTAAAGAAGCGATTCATATTAATAAATTAACCAATGGTGCGCTCGATATTACTATCGGACCATTAGTTAATTTATGGGGATTTGGCCCTGAAGGAAGGATAACCAAAGCACCACTGGAAGAGACGCTGCAGTTGCGCCGGCAATGGATTGGTATTGATAAACTTGCGATTAGTGGTAATAGCCTGATAAAAAAAATACCTCAGCTCTATATAGATCTCTCAGCTATCGCTAAGGGTTACGGCGTTGATGTTATAGCAGAATATTTAGAGTCACAAAATATTGATAATTATATGGTCGATATTGGTGGTGAAGTCCGGACAAAAGGCCATAATGGTAAAGGTGTAGCGTGGCGTATTGCGATTGAAAAACCTTCGGATAAAGGGCTAGAACAGTCGGTACAAGAAATTATTGAGCCTGGAAATATGTCAGTTGCTACCTCTGGTGACTATCGTAATTATTTTGAACAAGATGGAGTTTATTATTCACATACTATTGATCCGAAGACCGGTAGACCGATTATTCATAATTTGATTTCTATTACTGTTATCGCCCCGACTTGCATGATGGCAGATGGTTTATCTACTGGCCTAAATGTGTTGGGGGCTGAAAAAGGAATGGAGTTAGCTGAACGTTTAAATTTACCGGTTTTCATGGTCGTTACGACTAATAAAGGTTTCGAAGAACGTTATAGTTCGGCATTTAAACCTTATTTAGTAAAAAAAATGTAGCGGAGTCATTATGTTAAAAATATTTATCGCTACTTTGGTTTTCTTTCTGCTTGTTTTTATTGCTATGTCACTTGGGTATATTATTAAACGCAAGGAACTTCAAGGAAGTTGTGGTGGATTAAGTAATATTGGCATTGAAAAAGTTTGTGATTGCCCGCAGCCATGTGAGCTTCGCAAGATGTAGTAGTTCAGACTTAATCTGACGGTTACCGGTTATTTATACAGTACCTGTCAGGTTAAATTTGATTTAAATCTTTCTCTCTCCAAAGTTGTTTTCCATCGTGTTAAAGTTGCCATAGGAGTTCGACCGCAACACATTTTTCCTTGATGAGTGCGTTGGTTATTATATTCCGCTAACCATTTATCTAAATCAGCTTGTAATTCATCTAAAGCCCTATAGATTTTCTTACGAAAAGCCACCTGATAGAACTCTTGTCATACAGTTTTATGAAAGCGTTCACAAATCCCATTAGTTTGAGGTGAACGAGCTTTAGTTTTTGTATGATCAATATCATTGATAGCGAGATAAAGTTGATAATCGTGATGTTCAACTTTACCACAATACTCACTGCCTCTGTCCGTCAGTATACGTAACACCGGTAACCCATGCTGGGAATAAAAAGGGAGAACCTTGTCATTTAATAAATCTGCCGCCGTTATCGCGCTTTTTGTTGTGTAAAGCTTACATGAGCGACTTTACTGTAAGTATCAATGTAAGTTTGTTGATAAACACGACCAACGCCTTTTATAGCTAGGCGACTTAATTTTGATTACAAGGTGTGTTATGAGTTATACAATTGATTTTCGACGTAAAGTAATATCTGTAAGGAAAGCCGAAGGTTTAACAATTCGAGAAACTGCGAAACAATTCCGTATTGGAAAAGCGTCTTTAGTACGTTGGCTTAAACGACCAGAGCCAAAAAATTCAACGCCACGTAAGAGGAAGCTCGATAAAAATGCTTTAGCAAAAGATGTGGAACAGTATCCAGATGCTTACCAAAAGGAACGGGCAGAGCGATTCGGTGTTTGTAAAAAGACTATTTGGCAATCCCTTAAAAAGCTGGGATTAACCTATAAAAAAAACTCTATTCCATCCAAAAACCAACGAAAGCGACAGGCTGGCACATCAGCAAAAAAGACAACAGTATGAAAAAAAAGATAAATCTGTTGTTTTTATTGATGAAAGTGGTTTTTCACATGACACTCCACGAACTCACGGCTATTCCCCAAAAGGTCACCGTTGTTTTGGCCTGAAAAACTGGGGTGCTAAGGGAAGAACAAATGTTATTGGCGCTTTATTGGGAACAACCCTGTTTGCTATCGGATTATTTGATTGCAATATTAATCGTGATGTTTTTTATGTTTGGATCACAAAAATATTGCTCCCAGAACTTCCTGAAAATTCTGTTATTTTTATGGACAACGCTAGCTTTCACAAAGGTAAGAATATTGAACAGGCAATTATAAACGCAGGACACCAGATAGAATATTTGCCTGTGTATTCACCAGATTTAAATCCTATAGAACATAAATGGTCTCAAGCTAAACGTAAAAAGATGGAAACAGGATGCACTATCGATGACCTGTTTTTAATACATATGCTGTAATCAAAATTAAGTCGCCTAGCTATACACAAATCCCAAAAAAAGGAACTCGAAAAAGACCTTTATCGCCTGAACAAAAACAAGAAAATAAAATAATCTCGGGCATCCGTATTACGGTTGAACACGCCATCGCGGGTATCAAGCGCCTCGGTTGTATGACCCAAATTTTACGGAATCGTAGACCCTTTATTGATGATACCTTTTTACTCCTTAGTGCCGGTCTTTGGAATTTCCATCTCAGAACAGCCTAAAATTTACTTCAATCACCGAAATACCCTTATTTCACTATTAAGCAACACGCTTAAAGTCATCTTGCGTCATCGTTCTGTCATTGAAACGGTATTTGATGAGTTCACGAGTTTCGCACCAATAAAAAAACGCTCTATTTTTAAGTTTAATTCAGCATAATATATAAATAGACAAAATCTTATAAATTAAAAGCAAATTATTATAATTTAAACAAATTTATACGTTTTAGTAACTTGCAAATTAACCATTGCTTTTAAGCCATTTCTGGAATTTTATATGCCTGTGCGAAACTCGTGGAGTTAAAAAATCTTTGTCAGATAGAGCATACGCAGCACCTCTCTCCTGCTAACTTTGTAGTAAATTTATTAGCCGGCCTGGTTGCATATTGTTTAATTCCATCTAAACCAAAGATACCTGTGGCAGGAACATATCTTCAAGCATAATTGATAATGCTTATCCCGAACTCATGTTATTTAAGGTGACGCTCTTTTTTAATTAAATCATAAGCTAATTGAATGGATTGTGCTTTTTGTTTGGCAATTTCTATCATTTCTGGTGGTAATCCTTTAGCAACCAATTTATCTGGATGATGTTCAGCCATTAATTTACGATAAGCACGTTTAATTTTGGTTTGTTCATCATCAGGTTGCACACCTAATACCTTACAAGCATCCGCTAATGTTGGTCCTTGAGCAGTATGTCGATAGCGATTGGAACCATAAGAATAGTTACTACTATGCTCAAATCGTCGACCGCCTTCCATCATATGTAAGAATTGTTCAAACTGATTATGTGAAATGCCTAACTCTTCAGCAATAATAAACAGTACTTTTCGCTCATTTGGATGTAAAGCGCCATCGGCAAAAGCAGCTTGTATTTGAATTTCCAGAAACATCTGGATAAGGTCAAATCGACCGAAACAAGCGCGGCGTAATTTTTTCAGCGTTTGTCTTAGAGGAAAATTTTGTTCCTTACCTTCTCTAAATGCATTTTGTGCTGAAATTCTGGCATCACCATGCAACTGCATTCTGTCCATCAGGTTTGTTGCTAGTTGAATATCAACTTCAGTGACTCGGCCTTTTGCTTTCGTTAAATGGCCTAAAATCTGAAATGTGCTGACGAAAAAAAGTGCCTGATGGCTCTGTTTAGCGCCTGTTTTCTCTAAATTTTGCTGTTCTGATGCTTTATCATATGCATGACCGATAATGAAACCGATGATAACACCCCAAATATAAGTGCCAGACATGATCCCCAACATAACACCAATAATTTTTCCCCAATACCGCATAAACTTCTCAATTCCCCAATGCCCTGAGTATAATTTTGCATTATCATACTACTCTGTGCCTAATAACCTGAATATATAGTTGATGGTTTTATACAGACAAGAGCCGTTAAGTACGTTAATTGTTGAACTTTTGCCTACACGATAATATCGATGAAGGAACTACATACAGAATGATGAAAAAAAGTCACCCGACACTACTTGCTACCATGATTTGGATAGCTGTTCATAGCCAACAGGCCCATACTGATCTAACAGAACAATGCATGCTAGGGGTACCGGTATATACTAAACCCATCGTGAAAGGTAATCCCAATGATCTACCCATCCATATCACCGCAGAAGATGTGGCTGGTGAATATCCCCATTTCATCGAGTATAAAGGTAATGTAGATATTCAACAAGGTAACCAGACTCTCACCGCCGATGAAGTTAAATTGACCCAAACGGAGACAACAAGTAAAAACCCATTGCGTACGGTAGTAGCAACAGGAAATGTACATTATGATGATCCACAAATCATCCTAAAAGGGCCAAAGGCATGGTCAAATCTTAGTAATAAAGATACCGATGTCGAAAAAGGTGACTATTTGATGGTCGGGCGTCAGGGTCGCGGCTACGCAAATAAAATGAAATTGCGCGGTGAAAATCGCTACACCATTTTAGAAAAAGGCATGTTTACTGCCTGCCTTCCAGGTAATGATAGCTGGAGCGTTGTTGGCTCAGAAGTTATTTTAGATCGCCAAGAACAAGTTGCCGAAATATGGAATGCACGTTTTCGCATTGCTAATGTGCCTGTTTTTTATAGCCCTTATTTACAATTACCGATTGGCAATAAACGTCGATCCGGTTTTCTACTACCGAATGGTAGTTATTCTAAAGGTTCAGGCTTAGACTTCGCGCTACCCTTTTACTGGAATATCGCGCCTAACTACGATGCAACCATTACACCACAATTTATGACCTTTCGTGGCGTAAAACTGAATAACGAGTTTCGTTATCTGACGATTGCTGGAGCCGGTACCGTTGCCGTTGATTGGCTAAAACACGACCGCAGTTATATTAAAGATAAAAATAGTGGCAAGTATCCCGCTCGTGATATTGATGATCGCTGGCTTCTATATTGGGGTCATTCGGGCGTACTCAATCAAGTATGGCGTTTTAATATCGATTATACCAAAGTCAGTGATCCAAAATATTTCACTGATTTTACCTCTAAATACGGTAATAGTACTGACGGCTATGTTACTCAGAAATTAAATGTCGGTTATGCACAACCTAACTGGAATGCAACCTTAACTCATAAACAGTTTCAGGTTTTTGTCGATTCACCGAATAGTAAAGTTTACAAAACTGAACCGCAATTAGACCTAAATTTTTATAAATATGATCTAGGGCCATTTGATCTGAAAACGTATGCCCAAGCAGCGCGTATTACCAGTGTTGGGGCCAATAATCCTGATGCCACTCGGTTACATATCGAGCCAGAATTGAACCTGCCATTAGCAAATGATTGGGCCAGTATTAACAATACTGTAAGGGTAATGGCAACTTATTATGATCAGGATATCCCTGACAAGCTGGCTAATGGCACGTTAAAAAAACATGTTACTCGCGTCTTACCGTCAGTAACTTCTGATGCGAAACTGGTTTTCGAACGTGACCTGCTGACAAATAGCAATTATGTGCAAACGTTAGAACCCCGGGTGCAATATCTTTATGTGCCTTATCGCGACCAAAGTGATATTAATAATTATGATTCCTCCTTACTACAGGCTGACTATAACGGTTTATTTCGTAACCGCATTTATAGCGGCCTAGATCGTATCACTTCAGCTAACCAATTGACGACCGGTATCACTACACGTATTTATGATGAAGAATTAACTGAACGTTTTAATTTTTCTGTCGGACAAATATACTATTTTGAGCGGCCCAGAACTGAAGATTCCGATTTACCGATTGAAGATAAAAGTAATACCGGTTCATTACTATGGGCCGGTGATGCTTATTTACGTTTAACGGATAACTGGGGACTACGCGGTGGGCTCCAGTATGATAGACGGCTGGGTGATATTACGATGAGGAATGTTGTGACCGAATATCGCCTGGATTCAGATCGTTTAATTCAGCTAAATTACCGCTTTGTCGATCGCGATTATATTCAAGCAACTCTCAAAGACGCCGCACCAGCCTTTCAAAAAGGAATTTCTCAAATGGGGTTGGTAGTGAGTTGGCCTTTAGGTGATCGCTGGGGCTTTGTTGGCTCATACTATCATGATCTAAAAGAAAACCAACCCGCCAGTCGATTAATCGGTTTACAATATAGTACGTGCTGCTGGTCAATTAATATGGGCTATGAGCGTAAAATCGTCGGCTGGCAACAACAAAACTTCAGTAGTGACTATGATAATCGCTGGTCAATCAATGTGGAACTAAGAGGCCTAAATAATAATCATAATTTGGGAAGTCAAGATATGCTTGCTAGTGGTATTTTACCTTATCAACGAGCCTTCTAATAAAATTGATATTTTCATCTATCAAATAGAAGAAACCTGAAATAGGATCAAACCTTAATATAATCGAACAAAATGAGAATTTTATGAATTATTGGAGAAAACTGATTATTAGCTTGTTGTTCACAGTCAGCACTACCACACTGGCCGCGCCACAACCATTGGATAAAGTGACTGCTATTGTTAATGATGGAGTTGTGCTACAAAGTGACGTAGATAATATGCTAGATATAGTAAGAATAAACGCCAGAAATGCAGGACAACAAATTCCCGATGAAAATGCATTACGTCACCAAATATTAGAACGCTTGATCATTGACAAAATTATTATGCAAATAGCCGAAAAAATGCAGATCCAGATCCCTGATCAAGCAATAGATGCTACTATCGCCAATATTGCAGCCCAAAATAGATTAACGGTTGGCCAACTACAGCAACGATTGTCAATGGATGGTATCAATTTACAAAGTTACCGCAGCGATGTTCGTAGAGAAATGATGATCGCAGAAGTACGTAATAATGAGGTTCGTCGACGGATAACCGTCCTGCCGCAAGAAGTAGACTCACTGGCTGCCCAACTTAATTCACAAGCTGGCCAAGATGCTAATGTTAACTTAAGCCATATTTTGATCCCATTACCAGAAAATCCAACTAATGAACAAAGTCAATCAGCGATGGCTACAGTAAATAAAATTATCGCCCAATTAAAGCAAGGCGCTGATTTTGGTAAGCTGGCCATTACTTACTCTGTCGATCCTAATGCTTTAAAAGGCGGGCAAATGGGCTGGAGTAAAGTTGAAGAATTGCCAACCGTTTTTGCTCAACGAATTCAGCAAGCTAAAAAAGGTGATATCATTGGACCTATACGTTCTAGTGTCGGCTTTCATATCTTAAAACTTAATGATATACAAAGTGGCAATATGCCAATTTCGGTTACCGAAGTGAAAGCTCGCCATATACTTATTAAGCTCTCACCTATTATGAATAGCGAACAGGCATATGCAAAAATACAACAAATTGCACAGCAAATTAAAACGGGTCAAATAACCTTTGCCGAAGCAGCTAAAAAATACTCACAAGATCCTGGCTCTGCATTACGTGGTGGTGAACTTGGCTGGAATATGCCCAATGTTTATGATCCAGCATTTCGTGATGATTTAATGCGTTTAAATAAAGGTGAAACAAGTCAACCAATCCAGTCCTCTTTTGGCTGGCATCTTATTCAGCTGGAAGATACTCGCCAAGTTGATAAAACCGATGTAGCCCAGAAAGATCATGCCTATCGTCTATTATTTAATCGTAAATTTAACGAAGAAGCGCAAATTTGGATGCAAGAACTACGCGCATCTGCCTATGTAAAAATTCTTAATGATAGCGATGCACAGTAATCTTTATGAAAAAAAAACTAATACTATCGTTCTCACTCCCGGTGAACCGGCCGGGGTAGGTCCTGATCTTTTGATCCAACTCGCTCAACAAAATTGGCCGGTTAGATTAGTTGTTTGTGCTGATCCAGACTTACTAATAAGCCGAGCGGATCAACTCGGCTTAAAATTAGAATTAACTATTTATTCGCCAGGAACTTCGAATAACAACCAAGCTGCCAAAACATTGACCGTGTTACCGATAAAATTACCTGCACCGGTCAAAGCAGGCCAACTTAATAAACGAAATAGCACTTATGTAATAGAAACACTTAGCCGCGCCTGCGATGGCTGTATGACTGGTGAATTTTCAGCATTAGTTACCGGCCCTGTTCATAAAGGAATTATCAATGATGCAGGTATTCCCTTTACCGGGCATACTGAATTTTTTGCTGACAGAAGTAAAACAAAAAAAGTCGTCATGATGTTAGCGACAAAAACATTGCGCGTTGCGCTAGCAACAACCCATTTACCTATCAAACAGGTTCCCGATGCAATTACTTTTCAAAGCCTACAAGAAGTTATTTATATTTTAAATGAAGAATTAAAATCTAAATTTGGCATTAAAACACCCGCCACTTATATCTGTGGATTAAATCCTCATGCCGGCGAAGGCGGACATATGGGACATGAGGAAATCGATACTATCATCCCAGTTATCGAGAAATTGCGTCATGAAGGTTTGCAGCTTTATGGTCCTTTCCCTGCGGATACACTATTCCAACCCAAATATCTGAACCGAGCTGATGTGATTTTAACTATGTATCACGATCAAGGTCTGCCTGTGCTAAAATATCAAGGTTTTGGCCACGCGGTAAACATTACTTTAGGCTTACCCTTTATTCGTACATCGGTTGACCATGGTACAGCGATCGAGCTAGCAGGAAGTGGGCAAGCAGATGTTAACAGTTTTATAACCGCCTTAAAATTAGCTATTAGCATGATACAAAA
Organism: Candidatus Arsenophonus triatominarum; assembly: GCF_001640365.1. Classification (GTDB taxonomy): domain Bacteria; phylum Pseudomonadota; class Gammaproteobacteria; order Enterobacterales; family Enterobacteriaceae; genus Arsenophonus; species Arsenophonus triatominarum. The sequence continues at coordinate 82,680 of NZ_LWMI01000006.1, forward strand.
TAACAATGAATAAACGAATCCATCAAGGGCACTTTGCCCGTAAGCGCTTTGGGCAAAATTTTTTAACTGACCCATTTATTATTGACAATATGATTACTGCTTTTAACCCAAAGCCTGATCAAGCTATTGTTGAAATTGGTCCTGGTTTAGGCGCCCTAACATTACCTATTAGTGCACTTATAGAGAATATGACGGTAATCGAGTTAGATCGTGATCTTGCCGCCCGTTTAGCTGCACACCCTGCGCTGAGTGCTAAACTAACAATTATACCAAACGATGCAATGACGATTGATTTTGGCGCAATAGCGAAAGAAAAAGGTCAACCCCTTAGAGTGTTCGGTAATCTTCCTTACAATATTTCAACTCCGCTAATGTTCCATCTTTTTACATATACTAATGCTATTGCTGACATGAATTTTATGCTACAAAAAGAGGTTGTAAATCGCTTAGTCGCAGGACCAAATACTAAAGCATATGGTCGCCTTAGCGTTATGGCGCAATATTATTGTCAGATAATCCCTATCTTAGCAGTACCTCCGTCGGCTTTTACACCTGCGCCAAAAGTGGATTCAGCTGTCGTGCATTTAATTCCTCATCAACGAAACCCTTACCCTATTTGTGATGTCAAATTATTAAGTCGTATTACTACACAGGCATTTAATCAACGACGTAAAACTATTCGTAATAGTTTAAGTGATTTATTTAGCGTGCAAGATTTTGAGCAATTAGGTATTGATCCAAATTGTCGCGCTGAAAATATTTCAGTAGAAAATTATTGCAAGTTAGCCAGCAAATTGGCTAAAACCACTCGCTAATAGTGATAAACTTTGGGGGCACTATGCTAAATGAACCTAACATCTGTATACAAGTTCAAAGTGTCTATATTGAAAATCAATCTTTACCGGAAGAAGCCAGATTTGTTTTTGCCTATACGGTTTCTATTCGCAATCTTGGCCGCACGCCGGTACAGCTAATAAGTCGCTATTGGTTAATTACCAATAGTGATGGTAAACGTACCGAAGTACAAGGACAGGGCGTCGTAGGAGAGCAACCTATCATTCAACCAAGTGCCGAATTTCGTTATACCAGTGGCGCTATTATAGAAACGCCAATGGGAACCATGGAGGGCCATTATGTGATGTTAGATAATGATGGTAAAAATTTTTATGTTGATATCCCAGTCTTTCGTCTTGCTATCCCAACAGTTATAAACTAATTATGGCTACTTATCTTATAGGAGATATTCACGGTTGCTATCGTGAACTTAAAGCACTTCTCAAACTAGTGAAATTTGAACCACAAAAGGATGTTTTATGGCTCACCGGTGATCTCGTCTCCCGTGGCCCGGATTCACTCAAAGTTTTACGTTACATTAAAACATTAGGCTCATCCGTTAGAATGGTACTAGGTAATCATGATCTCCACCTTATCGGTGTACATGCCAATATTAGCCATAATAAACCCAAAGACAAACTGAAAAAATTACGGACAGCGCCTGATGCTGATGAATTAGTTAATTGGTTACGACGTCAACCATTATTACAAGTTGACAATAAGAAAAAAATCATCATGGCACATGCTGGGATCACACCACAATGGGATTTAGCAACAGCACAGATGTGTGCCAAAGAAGTAGAGGCTATTCTTAGTAGTGATACCTATCCTTTATTTATCGACTCCATGTATGGCGATATACCGAACAACTGGTCACCCAATCTAACAGGGTTATCCCGTTTACGCTTTAGTACTAACGTCCTAACACGTATGCGTTATTGCTTTTCTGATGGTCAGTTAAACATGACCTGGAAAAATAAACCTGAAAACACACCTCCTTCTTTAAAGCCTTGGTTTGATCTGCCGCGAAAAATACCACCAGAATATGCCATTATTTTTGGTCATTGGGCTTCCCTTGAAGGGAAAGGAACACCTGAAGGTATTTATGGGCTTGATACCGGTTGTTGCTGGGGAGGAAAACTGACTTTATTACGCTGGGAAGATAAAAAGTATTTTCACCAGCCTGCAATTACCAAAAGATAACTAATACTATGCTTATTCTGCTATGCAACAGATAATGGAATATAAGTAATAAATTAATTAATTTTGTTTTAATATGACAAATAATGGCTATAAAAGCTATTTGAATAGACCCTTATTTATAAATATTTGACTTAAATTATTTAATTAATAATACAAATTTAATTTTTATTTATATATTTAACATAACCTAATTCAAATTAATAATAAAAAACCGAAGTATTAGCCTTCGATTTTTTATTACCATTAAGAATCTCACTTAGCTTTATGAGCGGCGTTCTAATATTTCAAAACAATAATTATGAGAATTTTTATCATCTGCTTCATGGTATTCAGTAAATACAAAGTCCCACTCATTAGGCTCATAAACAGGAAAATAGGTATCACCAATCACTTCCGCATCTACATGCGTTAAATAAAGACGATTCGCCAGAGGTAAGAATAATTCATAAATTTTTCCCCCGCCTATAATCATTATTTCTTCTACTTCTCCTGCTGCAGCTAGTGCCTCATCAACTGAGTTAACCCAAATAACGCCATTATCATCACTCGAATGAGTATGACTAAGAATAATATTCAAACGTTGAGGTAAAGGTTTACCTATAGATTCATAAGTTATACGTCCCATTATAACTGGCTTATTTAACGTATTACGCTTAAACCAGGCTAAATCACCGGATAACACCCATGGCATATTATTTTCCAAACCAATCACCTGATCCGCCGCCATTGCTGCGATTAAACTAATATTCATTAGGTCACCATATTGGCATAATAGAAAATTGGATTTTACATTTAATAAATCCAATCACTCTTCGATAAATCTACATTTTTATAAAAACGATCAAATTATTAATTACTATTATATAGATAATTTTAAATAATAAATAACAATCGAAATAACAAAACATAAAATAATACAATTACTTTTTTTATAATCAGCCACAAAAATATTCTATATTATAGAAATAAATTAAGCTGATGGATTGATCACCATCTGCGCAACTGAGCCTTTATCCGCTTTCTCTAAATTTTGACTAAAATACAAAAAAGGAAAATGATCATAAGACGGCTGTAGCATATTAACTAATAATTCACTGTATCCATTTATCCATACTGTATCTTTCCAGCCATAATCTTCCGGCCCTGGTACAATGCCATTATGATTAATAACTCTGAAACGAACACCTTCAATATGAAATGCTTGCGGTTCATGCGCTTTTACCGTCCAGCGTTCACATGCTCCCTGCTGGGTGATTAAGTCAATACGATTTACATCCCGCATCATACCATTAATGCCAAAAGGTTTGCTAAGGATCACTTCACGATTACGGATCGTCGATGTGATTTGGCTCGTGTCATTAACCAGAGTCTCTGGTAAATTATCTGTCACTAAGGATAATAATCCTGAAGAACAAATGGTTAAAACTTTGGTTGAATTTAATAAAGTTGACGGTTCGAAAAGTCCTTTAATACGATCCATAACCCCTGCTGCTCTTCCAGCCGTTATTGTCAATAACTCTGTTTTGGACATATCAATCAACACTTCTCGACGCTCGCCAGGCGCCATAGGTAATCTTTCGATACTTACTGGAGCAGGTAGCAGCCCTTGATCACTGCCTATCAAATAAAATGGCCGCTTATCACTGATTTCCAATATATAACGCCTTGAACTTGATGCATTAAGCAACCGTAAGCGGAGCCAGCCGCGAGCAACTTTAATATACGGCTCCTGCACACCATTAACTAATAAAGTATCACCTAAAAAACCTTCAGCTGTTGTTTTATAGTGAGGTACGCCAAAACTATCTAGCCGTTTATCTTGCATAATAATAGGAAAATCATCAACACCGTAATGATTAGGAATATTTAAATTCTTACTGGTTTTATCTGACACAATCCACATACCAACCAAGCCATCATGAATTTGTTTTGCCATCTTGCCAGGTGTATTAGCATGATACCAACAGGTCGTAGCCGGTTGACGGATCGGCAGTACCGGCGACCAATCAACATTGGGTGACATTAATCTTGCCGCCCCACCAATTTGAGTTCCTAGAACTTGCAACCCACTAACTGTCATAGCTACTTCTTCAGAAAGTCGATTGCTATATACCAATTTTAAATCACTACCATTTTCTACTCGAATGGTTGGCCCCAAATAATAACCATTGCAACCAATAGTATTAGTGCGATGGCTACCATCAAAAGACCAATAAGATTTTTTCAACGTAAGAAACAGCGGTTGACCAAAATGAGATTCTAATAAAGGTGGGATTGGTAATAATGGATACCCTTCATTTTTTTCTGCTCTAACCGCAGCAGGAAGCATAGAAACACTCATAGCTATACTTGATAGCTTAAGAAATCGACGCCGACTTAGTGACATATCTTCTCCACAAAATCATTAATAAGCTAGCGCCATTTATTGTTCATCTAGGAAAGATCCTTATCTTACTATCCGCTAGTAATTGTATTATCACAATTGTTTGATAACTATATTCCATTAAGACGATAGATTGATACAACGCCAAATATTAATATATTGTTAAATATGATAATTTAGAAACTAATTTGCTTGAAAAATGAACTTAAACTTTATTTCATTTTTTGTTCTATTTCTGCCACTTCTTTATTTAATTCTGCAATTTTAGCTTTGAATAAATCATGGCAATATTCTGCTAATTCACGCACGTTTTCCCGATTATACTTTGTTGTATCAATAGGCGGTAGCATTTCGACAATCACTACTCCATTATTCCAACGATTCAGTTTAATGCGCCCTTCTGTTTCAGATAAACAGACTGGTACTATCGGAACCCCAGCTGCAATTGCTGCATAAAATGCACCGGTTTTAAATGGCAGTAAACCTCGACCACGACTACGGGTTCCCTCAGGAAACATCCAAACAGAAATTTTTCTTTTTTTAATCTGCTTAACAACCTGTGAAATTGTATTGTGCGCTTTAGTTCGATTAGCCCTATCAATGAAAATATTACCGGCCAACCAATATAATTGACCGAAAAAAGGGATAAATACTAAGCTTTTTTTTCCAACAGTAACGGTATTTGGCTGTACTACATTTGACATAGTTACCATATCATAGTTATTTTGATGATTACCGATATAAATACTAGGACCATAATCTTTCGCTTCAGAAGGCACCCGATTAATAATGGTAATACCAAAAACATAAGATAATTTGCCAAACAGTCGGCCAAAGCGCATAACATGGCGTGGATTTCTTGGACTGAATAAGCAATAAAAACAACCGAACACGCAAACCAATATCGTAAATAGGATCACAATAATAATACGAACAATAGCTAACATATTTACCTCAAGTGATAAGTGACTTCACACACCTTAAAAAATCGAAATTATCCATTACTAGGAGGAGTTACTTCTATACGCTCAATACTTTGTAATCCACGAGGTAATGAAGAACCTTTACGACCTCGTTCAGCACGATATTTTTGCAAATCTTCTGGATTTAATTTCAGTTTTCGTTTGCCAAAATAGAGGGTAATTGAAGACTGAGGCTGCAAACACATTAACCAAACTAGCAAATCCTCTCTGCTGGCTGATTGAGCCGCTACAATATTAATAATTTTATTGCCTTTACCTTTAGAGAGCTGAGGGAGATCACTAATAGGAAATATTAACATTCTCCCTGCGTTAGTAATTGCCAATAATAAATCTTGCTGTTCATTATTGACTTCCAATGGCGCTAGTACCTTTGCATTATTAGGTAAGGTAATTAATGCTTTACCTGCTTTATTTTTTGCCACTAAATCGCTAAAAGTACAAATAAAACCATAACCTGCATCCGATGCTAACAAATATTTTTGCTCTTCGGGAGCAGTCAATACATGTTCAATCGTTGCGCCAGGTGGTAATGCCAATTTACCAGTAAGCGGCTCTCCTTGTCCGCGAGCAGAAGGAAGATCAAGCGGATCAAGGGAATAACTACGTCCAGTACTATCAAGGAAAACAACCGGTTGATTCGTTTTGCCCCTTGCTGCGCTACGGAAACCATCTCCGGCTTTATAGTTAAGATTAGTCGGATCAATATCATGGCCTTTTGCGCTTCTCACCCATCCCATAACAGAAAGGACAATAATAATCGGCTCAGAAGGCAAAATATCATGTTCATTCATGGCTTTTGCTTCAATACGCTCCTTAAGTGGTGAGCGACGATCATCACCATAAGTCTGGGCATCCGTTTCAATTTCTTTCTTGATCAAGGTGTTTAAACGACGCTCAGAGCCTAAAATAGCTTGCAGTTGATCACGCTCTTTAGCTAATTCATCTTGCTCACCACGTAATTTAAATTCCTCTAGTTTAGCCAAATGACGCAATTTCAATTCCAGAATAGATTCAGCCTGAGTTTCTGAAAGCGCAAAACGAGACACTAATACTGCTTTAGGTTCATCTTCATTACGGATAATATGGATAACCTCATTTATATTAAGATAAGCTATTAATAAACCGTCAAGGATATGTAAGCGTTTTAATACTTTTTCTAAACGATGATTTAAGCGATTACGTACGGTTTCTCGTCTAAATAATAACCATTCATTTAAAATTTCTACCAGTCCTTTAACTGCAGGACGATTATCCAGGCCAATCATATTCAAATTGACCCGATAACTTTTTTCTAGATCGGTCGTGGCAAATAAATGTGTCATCACTTGTTCTAAATCAATCCGATTACTTCTAGGTACAATCACTAAACGTGTTGGATTTTCATGATCTGATTCATCACGTAGATCTTCTACCATCGGTAATTTTTTGGCGCGCATTTGTGAAGCAATCTGCTCCAACACCTTAGCACCTGAAACTTGATGAGGTAGTGCAGTAATAACGGCATTACCATCATCCATTTCCCATACAGCACGTAACCGAATAGAACCACGGCCTGTTTGGTAAATTTTTTGAATATCTTCTTTTGATGAAATAATTTCTGCTTCTGTTGGATAATCAGGAGCGGGAATAAAACCCATCAACATTTTAAGATCAGCTTTTGGATTTTCCAGTAAAGCAACTAACGCGCTTGCTACCTCACGAGCATTATGCGGCGGAATATCGGTCGCCATACCAACGGCAATTCCTGTCGTGCCATTTAGCAGAATATTGGGTAATCTTGCCGGTAGTGTTTTGGGTTCCATTAATGTTCCATCAAAGTTAGGTGTCCAGGATACCGTTCCCAATCCTAATTCACTGAGTAGCGTTTCAGCGTATTTTGACAATCTTGACTCAGTGTAACGCATAGCCGCAAACGATTTAGGATCATCAGGGGCTCCCCAATTTCCCTGACCATCAACTAATGGATAACGATAGGAAAATGGTTGTGCCATCAACACCATGGCTTCATAACAAGCGCTATCACCATGCGGATGATATTTTCCCAATACATCACCGACTGTACGAGCTGATTTTTTATACTTAGCGACATTACTCAAACCAAGTTCAGACATGGCATAAACAATTCGTCGCTGAACAGGTTTTAACCCATCACCAATAAATGGCAATGCTCTGTCCATGATGACGTACATGGAATAATTGAGATAGGCATTTTCGGTAAAGGTATAAAGTGGTTGCTGCTCTACACCATCGTGAGTTATCTCACTCATTCATTTGATTCCTTAGTCTCTGGTTAACAGTGTCGATTACACTTCAATTTCTATCGCATCGCCTTTATCTTGTAACCAATTTCGACGATCTTCTGCCCGTTTTTTCGCCAATAACATATCCATCATCGCTAGTGTTTCTTGATAATTCTCATCATTAATAATGAGCTGCACTAAACGTCGTGTATTGGGATCAAGTGTGGTTTCGCGTAATTGAGTCGGATTCATTTCGCCTAACCCTTTAAAGCGCTGAACATTCGGTTTCCCGCGCTTATAGCTTAGTCTGTCGAGGACCGCGGCTTTTTCACCTTCATCAAGGGCATAATAGACTTCTTTACCTAGATCAATACGGTATAAGGGTGGCATAGCAATATAAATATGGCCTGCTTTTACTAAAGCGGGAAAGTGGCGAACAAAAAGCGCGCAGAGTAAGGTTGCAATATGCAATCCATCTGAATCTGCATCGGCAAGAACACAAATCTTACCGTAACGGAGTTGGCTAAGATCATCGCTGTCTGGATCAATGCCAATAGCTACTGAAATATCATGGACTTCCTGTGAAGCTAAAACCTCATCGGAAGAGACTTCCCAAGTATTCAATATTTTCCCTCTTAGCGGCATAATCGCCTGATATTCACGATCACGAGCCTGCTTAGCCGAGCCGCCGGCTGAATCTCCTTCAACTAAAAATAGCTCAGTAAAATTAAGATTTTGAGACGTACAATCGGCTAACTTGCCGGGTAACGCAGGCCCGCTGGTCAGTTTCTTGCGCACAACTTTTTTCGCTGCTCGCAGACGCCTTTGCGCACTTGAAATAGTGAGTTCCGCTAATTGCTCAGCTTCTTGAACATTTTGGTTTAACCACAAACTAAAAGCATCTTTTACTACCCCGGAAACAAACGCAGCACTCTGGCGAGAAGAAAGACGTTCTTTGGTTTGGCCGGCAAATTGTGGATCTTGCATTTTGACTGATAGGACATAAGCACAGCGTTCCCAAATATCATCACCTGTCAATTTCACACCGCGCGGAAGTAAATTACGGTATTCACAAAACTCCCTCATCGCATCCAGTAAGCCCTGGCGTAACCCATTAACATGGGTACCCCCCTGTGTGGTTGGAATAAGGTTAACATAACTTTCGGTTAATAGTTCTCCACCTTCTGGTAACCAAAGCAGGGCCCAATCGACCATTTCTATTTGGCCGGCAAAATTACCAACAAACGCTTTCTCAGGTAAAGTAACTAAACTGTTCACTGCTTCCATTAGATAGTCGGTCAAGCCATCTTTATAATGCCATGTCTGCTCAGTATTATTTATTTTATCCTTAAAGACGATTTCAACACCAGGGCATAGCACAGCCTTAGCTTTTAATACGTGCACTAAACGCGAAATAGAAAAGCGTGGGGTGTCAAAAAAATGGCTATCAGGCCAAAAACGGACACCGGTACCGGTCGTGCGTTTAGCACAACTACCAATTACCTCAAGTTCCTGAACTTTTTCACCATTTTCAAAAGCAATTCGGTATATTTGGCTATCACGACTAACAGTTACTTCAATACGTTTTGATAATGCATTGACCACTGAAATACCAACACCATGTAGCCCGCCAGAAAATTGATAATTTTTATTAGAAAATTTTCCCCCGGCATGTAACTGCCCCAAAATCAGCTCTACAGCCGGTACCTTCTTTTCTGGATGAATATCAACCGGCATACCTCGGCCATCATCAATCACTTCCAGTGACTGATCTTCATACAAGATGACATCGATACGTTTAGCATAACCGGCAAGCACCTCATCCACGCTATTATCAATTACTTCCTGTGCCAGGTGATTTGGTCGAGAAGTATCGGTGTACATGCCTGGGCGACGACGTACAGGTTCTAAACCACTGAGGACCTCGATTGCCTCTGCATTATAATTAGATTGAGTCATATTATTTTCTGCGGTAATTGACGATTAATTAGGCAAATAAATGCCGAGATACTGATGATAATAACAGTCATTTAGCTATTTTGGATAATTTTTTACTTATTTTGTCTTTGCCAAAGCTAAAAAACGCATAATTTGTGGAAAATAGTACACGAGTTTCGCACAGGCATATAAAATTCCAGAAATGGCTTAAAAACAATGGTTAATTTGCAAGTTACTAAAACGTGTAAATTTGTTTAAATTACAATAAGTTGCTTTTAATTTATAAGATTTTGTCTATTTATATATTATGCTGAATTAAACTTAAAAATAGAGCGTTTTTTTATTGGTGCGAAACTCGTGTAGTAGTCAAATCCAACAAAAGCATGGTTACCTCCTGACGCTATTGTTTGCTTACACTCCATAAGATAATAAATAAATATAATGTATCTATATATCAATTACTTAAAAATATATAGCTCATTTAATATACGCATTTACACGCGAAAACAAGCGATTTCACTCACTATAAATCAATTACTTACCGCTCATAGTGAATTCTGATTTTAGCTAATTTCGGCTAAAATCTCAGTCTAAATTCACACTCATTTTCAATTCCAAAAACACCCTAACCATTCGTTTAATTACGGAGAAATAGTTATGTCTAAATTAGTCACAATTCAAAATACTCAATTACCTGTCATCGAATATAAATCTCAGCGAGTGATCCACAACTGATATGCTTGCTCAGGGATATGGCACCGATGCTAAAATAATCTCAAATAATTTTAATCGCAATATAGCTAGGCGACTTAATTTTGATTACAAGGTGTGTTATGAGTTATACAATTGATTTTCGACGTAAAGTAATATCTGTAAGGAAAGCCGAAGGTTTAACAATTCGAGAAACTGCGAAACAATTCCGTATTGGAAAAGCGTCTTTAGTACGTTGGCTTAAACGACCAGAGCCAAAAAATTCAACGCCACGTAAGAGGAAGCTCGATAAAAATGCTTTAGCAAAAGATGTGGAACAGTATCCAGATGCTTACCAAAAGGAACGGGCAGAGCGATTCGGTGTTTGTAAAAAGACTATTTGGCAATCCCTTAAAAAGCTGGGATTAACCTATAAAAAAAACTCTATTCCATCCAAAAACCAACGAAAGCGACAGGCTGGCACATCAGCAAAAAAGACAACAGTATGAAAAAAAAGATAAATCTGTTGTTTTTATTGATGAAAGTGGTTTTTCACATGACACTCCACGAACTCACGGCTATTCCCCAAAAGGTCACCGTTGTTTTGGCCTGAAAAACTGGGGTGCTAAGGGAAGAACAAATGTTATTGGCGCTTTATTGGGAACAACCCTTTTTGCTATCGGATTATTTGATTGCAATATTAATCGTGATGTTTTTTATGTTTGGATCACAAAAATATTGCTCCCAGAACTTCCTGAAAATTCTGTTATTTTTATGGACAACGCTAGCTTTCACAAAGGTAAGAATATTGAACAGGCAATTATAAACGCAGGACACCAGATAGAATATTTGCCTGTGTATTCACCAGATTTAAATCCTATAGAACATAAATGGTCTCAAGCTAAACGTAAAAAGATGGAAACAGGATGCACTATCGATGACCTGTTTTTAATACATATGCTGTAATCAAAATTAAGTCGCCTAGCTATAGAGATCGCTTCGTAGAAGGCAAACATTATTTCAAAATAGAAGGTGAGGAGTTAAGGTTATTTATTAACCATTCATCATTAAGAGGATTGGTTAGTAAACATACAAATGTTCTGTATTTATGGACAGATCGTGGTGCTTCTCGTCATGCAAAAATGCTTGAAACTGATCAGGCGTGGGATTGGTTCGAAGCATTAGAAGATAATTATTTCAATCAAGCTATCTTGCAGATAAAACCCCATAAAGACGAAGGCAGTGGATTACCTGAATTCCGTAAAGCAAAGGCGATAGAAATTCAGGCTAAAGCCATTCAAATTCAAATGGATAACGCAGAAAGGATATTTGAATGGGCGACTCATCTTTCCGATAACGCAAAACAAGCCATCATAGCTGGGTTAGTTAATCCTATCGCAGGTAGTGAAGTTATTCCTTTACCTCTCATCACTGAGAAGCATTACACCGCAAAACAGATTGGTAAAATGTTTAATGTCTCAGCAAATAAAATAGGACGGATGGCTAACGATAACAACATGAAAGTTAAAGAATATGGTGAAATGTATCTCGATAAATCACCCTACAGTAACAAGCAGGTTGAGTCTTTTCGGTACAATGATAAGGCGATTAGAAAATTTGAGGAAATTCTTGTTGCCGAGATGGAAGCAGCAACAAGTGAAAGGATTTAGTGGACAAGTTTAAGTATAGCGGTTAGAGCAGCACCTATAGCCAAAATTAACATGCCACCAAGCCTCACTGTTAATTGCAATCCAAGTTTGTCAAGGCGATTTTCCATATCTTTGCGAACATCAGCGATTTGAGCATCAGTCTTCTCAAAACGAGCAGCCATATCTTTACGAACATCAGCAATCTCAGCAGATAAGTCTTTACGGACATCAGCTATATCACGCTTAACGTCAGCAATATCAGCTTTAGTCGCTACATCAGCAACCTCATGTGATTTACGTACAACAAGTTTAGCTTGCTGACTAGTAAGCCCAGCCGTTTGAAGCTCTTCTGATGCCTGTAGTGTATCAAATGCAACCTGACCCATAACGATACCTCCTTTTTGGGAAGTATAACGGGTTTAGGGTTCAATCTGCAAAATCTTTCACGTTAATACCTTAATTCATTTCATTACGGAGAAATATTTTTATGTCAAAATTAAAGCGTGTTGCTTAATAGTGAAATAAGGGTATTATTTCGGTGATTGAAGTAAATTTTAGGCTGTTCTGAGATGGAAATTCCAAAGACCGGCACTAAGGAGTAAGAAAGGTATCATCAATAAAGCGTCTACGATTCCGTAAAATTTGGGTCATACAACCGAGGCGCTTGATACCCGCGATGGCGTGTTCAACCGTAATACGGATGCCCGAGATTATTTTATTTTCTTGTTTTTGTTCAGGCGATAAAGGTCTTTTTCGAGTTCCTTTTTTTGGGATTTGTGTATTAGGATGCTGTTTATCTATACCTTGAAAACCGGTATCGGCCCAGATGGTTACCTCAGGGGGAATATGGCGAATTATATCGACTTTATCGAGTAAGCGTTTATCGTGACGGCGCCCATTTTTGATCATGGGGATAAATCCAATTTTCCTCGTTTCGTCAGTCATAATAAGCCCTTTTCGAGTGGTCTGTCTTTTCTTTCCCGAATACATTTTTTTCGCCGACGCAGATTCTTAGGCTTTTGGACAGGTCGCTCTGTCCCATCAATAAAGACGTCTTTAACTCCAGGAAAGGCGCGAAAAAATTCCTCAGCAGAGCGAATTTGACGAGCGGGCAAAACACATTCTCGCCCCAAGGTCATCTCTAAAACCGGCAATAATATTTTTACCCAGCGACATACCCGTGTTCTATCTAAACCAAAAAGAAGTCCTTGCAAATCATAGGTCGGATAACATTTTAAATACAATAAAATAAAAAGCAGTTTATCTAATGGGGTTGGGATAAATCCTTTCTGCCCTGCACCCATCTGCCGCTCGTGATCTTTTCGATTCTTTTTCCGATAAATCAAATAACAAGCTGAAAATTCAGCGGCTAAATTTTTCAATTCTTCGACTGATAATCCAATGATTGCTTTACATAAACGATTATCTCGTAACAACCGCTCTTTGTTGATCATTTCAAACCGTTATTTTCTAAGTTAAACCTCTTTTTATTGTCTATAGCGTGACAAAAAATGCAAGTCTCTATTCAGCAACTATTTTTTAGTTGTTATTGAAAATACCGTTGTTCGTCAAGATGCTTTCGGGCGTTATTGTCTAAATGATTTACACCGTGCGGCAGTTGCGCAAGGTAAAGCCAGCGAGTCGCAACGCCCATCAAACTTTCTTAAATCGGAGGGAATAATCGCATTTGTTCAATCTTTAAGCGAAGCTACAAAAATAGCTTCGGTCAACATCATCAAAGGAGGTACTGAATCTGGAAGCTGGGCAGATGAACTTGTGGCTATTCGCTATGCCGCATGGATAGACCCTGCTTTTGAAGTTCAGGTTTATGAGCGGTTTAGGGATTCAGTAAAAAGCAACAATGGTGCCTTAACCGATAAAGTACAAGCCGGCTTAGTCATGATCGCTTTTTACAAACAAGAGCTACGAATAGCACCATCCGCCATGCTGGGAGCGATAAGCATGTTGCTCAATAGTGAAATAAAGTTGCTTAAAATAAAAACAAGTTAGATACATCTAAAAAATACAAAAATAGTTTATTTTTTAATCTTACATAGGTTATTTTTAATGCAAAAATTGATGATTTTATCATCATCGGCTGGTTTTTTTGTAAGTCATAATTAATTTTGCTATTGAGCAACAGGCTTGATGAAAAAACTCCAGTCTTCCCTTGGCATGCGAGATATACTATTGTAGTGGCATACTAAATTTGGCCACCTAAGTTGAGGTGATATGCTTACCTCATAATTTTTATAGGTGCCGAAATGAGTAAAATAATTACTGCTGAATTTAAATGTGAAACCGCCAAATTAGTCCTTGACCAAAATTACACCTACCAGGAAGCCGCGAAAGACATGAACGTCAGTCTTTCAGCGATTAGCCGGTGGATTTTTTTCTTCATTTCTCTGAACTCAATTTGTTCAGGTGTTAATGGCAGACCAGGCGATGTTTTCCCTTGACGTTCTAAACGAAGGGCTCTTACCCACCGGCTAATCGCTGAAAGACTGACGTTCATGTCTTTCGCGGCTTCCTGGTAGGTGTAATTTTGGTCAAGGACTAATTTGGCGGTTTCACATTTAAATTCAGCAGTAATTATTTTACTCATTTCGGCACCTATAAAAATTATGAGGTAAGCATATCACCTCAACTTAGGTGGCCAAATTTAGTATGCCACTACAAAGATTATGAGCACGAAGTGCGGTATTTAATGGTATGATAAAGCTGTTTTTTTAATAGTGGTTAAAGCGCTCTACTTTACCTTTCGTTTTTGCCCTGTATGGCTTGCAAGCGCTCAATTTAAACCCGTAATCTTTCGACATGCAATTTATGTTCACCTTCTGCATAAGCATCTCGTTCGATGATGAGTGTTTTTGCGTTATCACACAATACTTGCTGTGGCACACCACCAAAATAGTCGAAAGCTTCTTTTAAACCTTGCTGCCAGGCTTCTGTCCGCTCATTATCAAAGAACTTTACATAGGTAGCACACGAGTAGCCAAGCGTTGCAACAAACGCTTTTAGTGATCGTTTGCCTCGCCGGATGGTCGTGAAGTCGATTTGCATTTGTTGACCTGGCTGTGTTTCAAAACGGACGACAGCTTTGGGAACAATGCTTGGTTTAAATTGACAAACAAATCGACGTAACTGAGCAATACCGCCTTGATAGCCTCTTTCAACTACCTCATCAAATAGGACTGTTACAGGGATCCAATCAGGTTTAGCCAATTCAATTCGCTGAAGCAAATAAGG
This sequence comes from Candidatus Arsenophonus triatominarum, assembly GCF_001640365.1. GTDB lineage: Bacteria > Pseudomonadota > Gammaproteobacteria > Enterobacterales > Enterobacteriaceae > Arsenophonus > Arsenophonus triatominarum. Next base: position 97,849 of record NZ_LWMI01000006.1, read on the forward strand.
TTTAAAGGGTGCCAGTTTACTCGATTGTTGACTTCTTTTAGCATAAGTTGGCATCTCCTGCTGTTGTAAATGATGTTTTACGGTGTTACGGGAAATGCCCAGTTCACGGGCCATTTTTCTAATGCTTTGTCCTTGTGCAAAGCGAACATGAATATCCACAAATATCTCCTTGGTTAACATAAATTACCCGTACAAAAATGTACGAATAATACCAAGTGGATCAGTTTTGCATGATCGGTGACAAGGTGGCTTTTCGTAAGAAAATCTATAGGGCTTTAGATGAATTACAAGCTGATTTAGATAAATGGTTAGCGGAATATAATAACCAACGCACTCATCAAAGAAAAATGTGTTGCGGTCGAACTCCTATGGCAACTTTACACGATGGAAAACAACTTTGGAGAGAGAAAGATTTAAATCAAATTTAACCTGACTGGTACTGTATAAATAACCGGTAACTGTCAGATCTACTACATAAGATAATCAATAGGAATTGATCCAACAGTTGTTAGATTATGCCAAAGTAAATTAACTAAACCTATGCCAGCAATAACATCATGTTCATTACCTGAATATTGATAATGGACCATCTCTATTTTTTTACTACGTGTTTTGGCAATCAATGTATCATCGGCAATTAGTACGCAAGGGCTTTTTTTGTCTATAGAAAGTTGAACTAATCGCCATAAGTCTTTAGGTCGAAAACATCTACTTTTTAGCCATCGGCTAACAGTGTCATGAGATAAAGGCGATGGGCTTACTTCTGATAACGCCAAAACCAGAATATCTTACACTGCTTACTTGTAAGAATGTTTTATAGATATTTTTAATTCATGGATAACCGGACAAAATATGAACACCCTAATTTTTTCTTGTTTTGAACTTTATACTTCTTTTTTGGAGATAGCGAAACTCGTGTAGATGTTTCAACTAATCTCCACAGGTCTTTAGGTCAAAAGCACCTGCTTTTTAGCCATCGACTAATAGTAAGCCTGTTGCCAAATAGTGAACTCATGCTGCTTTAAACAAAAACGACTCACATACACCTCAAAAACACGAGAGTGGTTTATTTTTTAATCTAAAATGGATTATTTTCAATTTTAAGTGTGATTATTTTATAGTCAACTTTTAATTTTTTGATAAATTCTAATTAATGCCCTTATTTAGCAACAGGCTTAGTGTCATGAGACAAAGGTGATGGGCTTATTTCTGATAACGCCAAACCAGAGTATCTCACACGGCTCACCTGTAAGAATGTCTTGTAGATATCTTTAATGCATGGATAAACTGACAAAATATAAACATCCTAATTTTTTCTTGTTTTGAACTTTATACTTCTTTTTCGGAGCTTGCGAAACTCGTGTAATATACAAACCCTCAGATTAAATTTTTACTACCAGGAGAACCAATGGACAAACATTTTCTTCAATCCAACAAAGAAGCTCGTTGGTCAGTTTTTCTTACTGTTGCTTATTTATGTAGTTGGATTATGACTGCCTACCTCCCTGGTGAGGAAATGGGAATAACTGGGATGCCATTATGGTTTGAATTTTCATGTTTATATTTACCTCTGATTTTTATTTTACTTTGTGTCTTAATGGTTAAATTCATTTTTAAACAAATGTCATTGGAAGATAAAGATGCAAATTGAAATTCTATTACCACTTATTGGTTATTTATTATTGGTTTGTTTGCTGTCTATTTATGCTTATCATCGACGTCAAAAAGGCGAATTTTTGCATGAATACTTTCTAGGTAATCGCTCTATGGGCGGGGTTGTTTTGGCGATGACCATCACTGCTACCTACATCAGTGCTAGCTCTTTCATAGGTGGTCCTGGTGCAGCCTATAAATATGGCCTTGGCTGGGTGCTACTTGCCTTAATTCAAGTTCCGACTATTTGGCTGTCGCTTGGTGTACTAGGTAAAAAGTTTGCCATTTTGGCTCGTCGCTATAATGCGGTGACACTTAATGACATGCTGTATGCTCGTTTTCAAAGCCGTTTACTGGTATGGATTGCTAGCATTAGTTTACTCATCGCTTTCTTCGGTGCTATGACAGTTCAATTTATCGGCGGAGCTCGTCTACTTGAAACTGCGGCAAATATCCCCTATGAAATAGGGTTATTAATATTTGGCATCACTATTGCGCTTTATACTGCATTTGGTGGTTTTAGAGCCAGTGTCCTTAATGACACCATACAAGGCTTTGTTATGTTAGTAGGGACCATTATTCTGCTGGTTGCGACTATTCACAAGGCAGGCGGTCTGGCCGCAGCAACAGAGACACTAAAAACGATTGATCCAAAACTAATCACGCCACAAGGTGCTGATAACATCTTTAGTATGCCATTTATGTTTTCCTTCTGGATATTAGTTTGTTTTGGCGTTATTGGCTTACCACATACTGCTGTTCGCTGCATTTCTTATAAAAATAGCCAAGCGATGCACCGAGGGATCATCATCGGTACCATTGTGATGGTTATTTTAATGTTGGGAATGCATTTAGCAGGTGCATTAGGTCGAGCTATTTTACCGGATTTAACGATCCCAGATCAGGTCATCCCAACATTAATGATCACGGTTTTACCTCCGTTCGCCGCAGGAATTTTCTTAGCAGCCCCAATGGCTGCCATTATGTCAACAATTAATTCACAATTGCTCCAATCTTCAGCAACTATTATAAAAGATCTATATTTAAATATTGCACCAGAGGAGATAAAAAAAGAGAGAAAATTAACCTGGATCTCAAGTGCTTCTACCCTCATTCTGGGTGCTTTATTACTATTAGCCGCCTGGCATCCACCACAAATGATTATTTGGTTAAATTTACTGGCTTTTGGTGGATTACAGGCTGTTTTTCTTTGGCCATTAATACTCGGGCTATATTGGCAAAAAGCAAACCGTTTTGGTGCATTAAGTTCAATGATCCTCGGTGCCCTTTCTTACACATTATTGACCGCCTTTGATGTTAAATTTTTAAATTTTCACCCCATCGTACCCGCTCTATTATTGAGTTTGATTGTTTTTTTAATCGGTAATGTTGTTGGTGAGAAAAAATCATTATCTACACCGATAAAAATGAACTAATAACCTACGATCTCAAGAGAACACGAGTTTCGCACCAATAAAAAAACGCTCTATTTTTAAGTTTAATTCAGCATAATATATAAATAGACAAAATCTTATAAATTAAAAGCAACTTATTGTAATTTAAACAAATTTATACGTTTTAGTAACTTGCAAATTAACCATTGCTTTTAAGCCATTTCTGGAATTTTATATGCCTGTGCGAAACTCGTGGAGAATATTTATGCCCTGGATACAAATACGTTTGAATTCGACAGCCGAGCAGGCAGAAGCCTTAAGTGATATATTAACGGAAACCGGAGCGGTTTCTGTCATCTTTCAGGATAGCTACGACAACCCTGTTTTTGAACCCTTACCGGGTGAAACTCGCCTTTGGGGAGATACAGATGTTATTGGTTTATTTGATGCTGAAAGCGATATGGAGCAGGTTATCAGCCAACTTGAAAGTTACCCCTTATTGGGTAAAAATTTTGTTCATAAAATTGAACAAATAGAGGATAAAGATTGGGAACGTGAATGGATGGATAATTTCCATCCCATGCGTTTTGGACACAAACTATGGATTTGTCCTAGCTGGCGTGATACGCCTGATCCCAATGCGGTTAATGTCATTTTGGATCCTGGTTTAGCGTTTGGTACCGGCACCCATCCTACTACATCACTCTGTTTAGAGTGGTTAGATAGCTTAAATTTGAAAGATAAAACAGTTATCGATTTTGGTTGTGGCTCAGGCATACTGGCCATTGCCGCGCTTAAACTAGGCGCCAAAAAAGCGATTGGTATTGATATCGATCCTCAAGCTATCCTAGCTAGCCATAACAACGCCGAACAAAATAGAGTCGCCGATAAATTAGTTCTGTATTTGGCAAAAGATCAACCTGAAGATCTAAAAGCGGATATTGTTATTGCTAATATCTTAGCTGGCCCATTACGCGAATTAGCTGGTGCAATCGGTGGATTAACCAATCCAAATGGCTTACTTGGACTGTCTGGAATATTAGACAGTCAGGCTGAAGCAGTTATAACCGCTTACCAACAACAATTTAATATTGAGCCGATAATAGAAAAAGAAGGGTGGTGCCGAATAACCGGAATAAAAAAAGCGGATTAGCCATAAGCGAGGTTAGTGTATGCTAATGCGCTAACCCGACAATAAAAATTTTGCTAAAAATCTGCTGCTATAAAAAATCACAAAATTGTAACAATTATCAAACTAATTACTTTTATTAAGCGTGTTGCTTAATAGTGAAATAAGGGTATTTCGGTGATTGAAGTGAATTTTAGGCTGTTCTGAGATGGAAATTCCAAAGACCGGCACTAAGGAGTAAAAAGGTATCATCAATAAAGGGTCTACGATTCCGTAAAATTTGGGTCATACAACCGAGGCGCTTGATACCCGCGATGGCGTGTTCAACCGTAATACGGATGCCCGAGATTATTTTATTTTCTTGTTTTTGTTCAGGCGATAAAGGTCTTTTTCGAGTTCCTTTTTTTGGGATTTGTGTATTAGGATGCTGTTTATCTATACCTTGAAAACCGGTATCGGCCCAGATGGTTACCTCAGGGGGAATATGGCGAATTATATCGACTTTATCGAGTAAGCGTTTATCGTGACGGCGCCCATTTTTGATCATGGGGATAAATCCAATTTTCCTCGTTTCGTCAGTCATAATAAGCCCTTTTCGAGTGGTCTGTCTTTTCTTTCCCGAATACATTTTTTTTCGCCGACGCAGATTCTTAGGCTTTTGGACAGGTCGCTCTGTCCCATCAATAAAGACGTCTTTAACTCCAGGAAAGGCGCGAAAAAATTCCTCAGCAGAGCGAATTTGACGAGCGGGCAAAACACATTCTCGCCCCAAGGTCATCTCTAAAACCGGCAATAATATTTTTACCCAGCGACATACCCGTGTTCTATCTAAACCAAAAAGAAGTCCTTGCAAATCGTAGGTCGGATAACATTTTAAATACAATAAAATAAAAAGCAGTTTATCTAATGGGGTTGGGATAAATCCTTTCTGCCCTGCACCCATCTGCCGCTCGTGATCTTTTCGATTCTTTTTCCGATAAATCAAATAACAAGCTGAAAATTCAGCGGCTAAATTTTTCAATTCTTCGACTGATAATCCAATGATTGCTTTACATAAACGATTATCTCGTAACAACCGCTCTTTGTTGATCATTTCAAACCGTTATTTTCTAAGTTAAACCTCTTTTTATTGTCTATAGCGTGACAAAAAATGCAAGTCTCTATTCAGCAACTATTTTATTGTTTATGCAAAATAATGTCTTTTCAATAACCATCATAAAAATAGTGATCAAGGTTGATTTTTATACAATCAACAGCGATAATCTAACCTAACAAGGAATTTACGATAAAGAATAACAAAATTTGAAAACAAATCAGAAATTTTCATTATATTGATTTTTATGAATATTATTTGTAATCAAAAAAATCAAGATAAAATTTTTCAAAGAAATATCAATTTGCTCAAAGTTTGCCCTTTCATATCTCGTAAAAAATGCGTAATATACGCGCCCTTGCAGTCACAGGATGGTGTTCTTTTATCGCCTATGTATATTGGTCAATATCAGATAAAAAACTGTCTCATTGCAGCACCAATGGCGGGTATCACCGATAGGCCTTTTCGGTCACTGTGTTACTCAATGGGTGCTGATATGACAGTGTCGGAAATGCTCTCTTCCAATCCTCAGGTTTGGAAAACAGACAAATCCAGATTGAGAATGATCCATAGTGATGAATTAGGCATTCGTTCTGTGCAAATTGCAGGTAGTGATCCCGATGAAATGGCAGCAGCTGCACGAATTAATGCTGCAAATGGTGTTCAGATCATCGATATCAATATGGGTTGCCCTGCCAAGAAAGTGAACCGTAAGTTAGCAGGTTCAGCATTATTGCGCTATCCAGAGCTGATTGAGAAAATTCTATTAGCTGTTGTGAATGCGGTTGATGTTCCTGTTACATTAAAGGTTCGCACTGGTTGGTCTCCTGAAGAACGGAACTGTATAAAAATAGCTCAACTGGCCGAACATTGTGGTATTCAAGCTGTAACTATTCATGGCAGAACTCGTTCTTGCTTATTTAATGGTGTAGCTGAATATGACAGCATTCGAGCAGCTAAGCAAAATGTTACTATTCCTATTATCGCTAATGGCGATATTACTGACCCGCTTAAAGCCAGAGCAGTGCTTGACTATACTGGGGCTGATGCCTTAATGATTGGTAGGGCTGCTCAGGGAAGACCCTGGATCTTTCGGGAAATCCAGCATTACCTGGAAACAGGTGAGTTACTGCCACCTATGCCTATTTGAGGTGCAGTGCTTAATGCAAGCGCATGTTAAGGAGCTGCATGACTTTTACGGTCTAAGCAAAGGAATCCGCATCGCACGCAAGCATGTCTCTTGGTACTTAAGAGAACATGCACCTGATGACCAGTTTCGGCGCACATTCAACACCATGGAGGATGCCAGCGAACAGCTGGAAGTGTTGGAGGCATATTTCGAAAAATTTTGCGTAAATCAAAGAAAAGAGCTGACAGAACTATGTTCGAACAACGCGGAAATTCTGACGTACTAACCGTTGCTACTGTAAATTCACAAGATCAAATAACTCAAAAGCCACTACGTGATTCAGTTAAACAAGCACTGAAAAACTATTTTGCCCAACTTAATAACCAGGATGTTAATGACTTATATGAATTAGTATTGGCTGAGGTGGAAAAACCATTATTAGATATGGTAATGCAATATACCCGTGGAAATCAGACCCGTGCTGCGTTAATGTTAAGCATCAACCGTGGAACTCTACGTAAGAAATTGAAAAAATATGGTATGAACTAGCCATAAGTGGTTAACATACTGATTAAAAAGCACTTTTATATTTTATATAAGTGCTTTTTTGTTATTGTTTATACCCTACTACTTACTGAACAAATATATAAATAGAAGATAAGACGAAAACTTGATGAAACGATAGCGATAGCTAATGGCAGATCTAAAGAAAATCGGCAGAATCCAATTACTCAACGTTGAAATCAGCTCTATATGTTAGATCGAATCGATTGGCTACTAACAGGCAATCAGATCTGACAGCTCAGTTTCAGGTTCTACCAAATTTAGCATAAATTTGCTAATACCTATGCATATCCTGCGTTCACTAGCAAACACAGTGAAAAAATATCGCTTAATTAAAAACAGTTAAATTTTTTAAATCCTTACTCAATAACAATCAATAAAATCAAAAATTTCATAAAATAGAATGTAGATTTGATAATTATTAAATTGATATAAAGAGCCATGTGCATTGTCAGATTAAGTTAAGACTAAGATAGCATCACAGGTAAATGCCTTTTTATTTTAACAGGTAACAATCAAAATAAATTTACTATTACCTTTCTATCTTTCAACAACTTTTCATATAGTTAATTGCCAAACTTTAAATTGGCTACATAACAAAAATTTCAGCTAGGTTTTTACATCACGCGAATGTGGTTTATTTTAAGCTTCCATTACTAACCGAAGTTTTTTCATGGCATTTTTTTCTAATTGACGAACACGTTCAGCCGATACACTATATTTATCGGCTAAATCCTGTAAAGTGGTCTTGTTTTCTTCATCAAGCCAACGCGCACGAATGATATCCTGACTGCGCTCATCTAAGGTGGATAATGCCTGCGTTAATTTATCAGTAGCATGGTTTTCCCAATTATCTTCCTCAATGCTAACGGCAAAATCAGAAGATTTATCCTGTAGATATAAAACGGGGGCAATAGTCGTATTTTCACCATGATCATCATCGTCATTCATGTCGAATGCCATGTCTTGTGCAGCCATTCGCGATTCCATCTCACGAACATCCTTGCTGGTTACGCCTAGCTCCTTGGCAACCATATCGACTTCATTTTGATTAAACCAGCCGATACGTTTCTTATTCTTACGCAAATTGAAAAAAAGCTTACGTTGAGCTTTAGTGGTGGCAACTTTAACTATCCGCCAATTACGCAATACATATTCATGAATTTCAGCTTTTATCCAATGAACAGCAAATGAAACTAAACGTACGCCAACTTCAGGATTAAAACGACGCACAGCTTTCATTAGACCGATATTACCTTCTTGGATCAGATCCGCTTGTGGCAATCCATAACCTGAATAATTACGCGCGATATGAATAACAAAACGTAAATGAGAGAGTATAAGCTGTTTAGCCGCATTTAAATCACCATGATAATGCAGCCGTTTTGCACATTCTTGTTCTTCCTCTGCGGTCAGCATCGGATAAGCATTAGCTGATCGCACATAAGCTTCAATGCTACCTTGTGGAATTAATGCTAATGATTGCATATCTTTGGTCATTGATATCCTCTTTGAATTCAATAAACTAAGAGTTAGTTCTAAATAAAAAAGTTTATATTTGAGCAGATTCCATTGCTCAGCGATTAATCTGATATCGAGTAGTTTACCACTGCTTGGTATCGAAGAAAATTGCCTTGATTTAATTACATTGAACTTTTAACTTCGACAAAATGTCAGCATAAAAGTTCAATATTGATCATCCAAATCACTTTTCCTGCTGATAATGATCACTCTGGCGTGAAACGTCTTAAGTGTTGAGCTGTAGCCAGCCAAGCCGCTAACCAGCCAATCATTGCGGCAATCAATATAACTAATAGCACCTCATCCCATAAAAAACCTTGAATATGAAATGTAGTACCAAATACACCCGCTACCTGTGTAACGATACCGGTCAGTTGCCATATCAATAATGCAGAAAGTATTAATGAGAGTAAAGCACCAAAGAATCCCAGTATAATACCACTATTTAAAAAAGGACGCATAATAAAACCATCTGTCGCTCCAATCAATTTCATGACATTAATCGTATCCCTACGGGCAAAAATATTTAGTCTTATACTATTGCCTATCACTAAAAATACCGCCATAACCATTAAAATACCAATCACCATGGCAATTTGTCCAATCAGCCCTGTTAATGCTGCTAAACGGGTAAACCAACTATCATCCATGCGAACATCTTCAATTCCAGCTAATTGACCTACTTTATTACGCAGGTTTATCAATGATTGTGAATTTTGAAAATCAATTTTAGGCGTGATAATGGCTACTGCCGGTAAAGGATTTTCTTCCAACAGGTCTAACGCTGGGCCGAATCCTGACCAATTGTAAAACTCAATCATGGCTTCTTCCCGCGACAGGTAATTAACACTCTTAACACCATCTAATTGCTTAAGCTCAGCGACTGTCTGTTCAGCGCCTTTTTCATCTAATGATTTATCCAAATAAAGGGTTAATTGGGGTGCGGGATACCATTGTTGCACGGCTTGTGAAACATTTTTCCAAACAATATAACAAAGACTGGGCAACGTTATCGAAATAGCAATAACAGCCACCGTCAAAAGCGTGGCTAAAGGCTGGCGTAACATATCAGCTAATGTATTTAACCAAGCATAGCTCCATTGCTCTCGCCACCCTCCTTTCAATGCCTTGGCTTTGCCTATTTTATGGATAGGTTTTTTAACCATTTTGACCTCCTACCATTCTTCCCTCGCTTAATGTCAAAATAGAATAATGACGACGCTCAATAAGCTCAAGATCATGAGTGGCTACCAAAACTGTTACCCCAACTCGATTGAATTCTTCAAACAATCGCATAATGCCTTCAGATAATTCATCATCCAAATTACCCGTTGGCTCATCTGCTAGCAATACACTAGGCTTATTAACAATTGCGCGAGCTATACCTACCCGCTGCTGTTCCCCACCTGATAATTGGATTGGATAACTTTTCGCTCTATTAAGTAAACCCACCTTATCTAAAGCGGCAGAAACCCGACGACGAATATCCTCAGAGCTGGCACCGGCAATAATCAGCGGCATTGAGACATTGTCATATACGTTTCTATCAAACAACAAATGATGATCTTGAAAGATCATACCTATCTGCCGACGTAAAAAAGGGACTTCCCGTTTTTTTAAGCGACTAATGTGATGACCACCAAACCAAATATGGCCAGTACTGGGGCGTTCAATACCGCAAATTAACTTTAATAAGGTACTTTTCCCCGCCCCGAATGGCCGGTAAGAAATGCCATTTCTCCAGGATGAATATGAAAATCAACGCCCTGAAGTGCTTGCTTGCCACCACGATAAGCTTTACTAACATGTTCAAAGCGAATCATTGATATTAATCCTCTCGGACAAAAAGCGCCTCGATGAAATCATTAGCTACAAATGGCCGGAGATCATCAATGCCTTCACCAATCCCAATATAGCGAATCGGGATCTTAAACTGATCGGCAATAGCAAAAATCACGCCACCTTTAGCTGTACCATCAAGTTTAGTTAAAATAATGCCAGTTAACCCCACTGCCTCATGAAAAATTTTAGCCTGATTAATTGCATTTTGACCAGTACTCGCATCTAATGTTAGCATCACTTCATGAGGCGCTTGTTGATCAAGTTTTTGCATAACTCTGACAATTTTTTTCAACTCTTCCATCAAATGTGCTTTATTTTGCAATCGTCCGGCAGTATCAGCAATCAATATGTCGACTCCCTTCGCTTTCGCCGACTGAATGGCATCAAAAATAACTGAAGCAGGATCTGCGCCAGTATGCTGAGCAACAACCGGGATATTGTTACGCTCTCCCCAAACTTGCAATTGTTCAACCGCCGCTGCCCTAAATGTATCGCCAGCCGCTAGCATTACTGATTTACCTTCTGCCTGATATTGGTGGGCTAACTTACCAATTGTTGTGGTTTTACCGACCCCATTAACCCCAACCATCAATATTACATAAGGTAGCTTATTTTCTATAACCAATGGCTTATCAACATCAAATAAGATATTGGCCATCTCTTCGCGCAATTTGCTATAAAGCATCGCAGCATCATTCAACTCTTTACGATTAGCATGGGTAGTTAGGCTATCTATAATCTTTCGTGTTGTTTCTAGCCCCACATCAGCAACTAAAAGTTGTTCTTCTAGCTCATCAAATAGCTCATCATCAATTTTTTTACCACGAAAAAAACTAACAAAACCGACCCCCATATTCTGCCGCGTTTTTAATAAACCTTGTCTTAACCGCGCAAAGAAATTCTCTTTTGTCGGTTTTTTTGGCTGTTGTATCGGCGGTACTTTTTTCTGTTCATCTATGTCTTGCAAAGTGGTTATCTGCTGACTAGGTGTAACAATTTTTGCGGCTTTCATGTCTGCTGTTTGGCATTGATCGTTTTTTTCTTCCGCTACTTGAGGTTGCCCCTTTTCTACTTTTGCAAACTGCTGTGATGTTGCTATTACATCCGTCACCTCTTCAGAGCTGTCTTCTACTTTCGGTTCGGATTGTTGCTCTGTCTCTCTTTCTTGCACTTCATTTTCAGATCCTAAACCTAGCCAGGAAAAAAAACTTTTTTTTCTCTTTTTAGCCATCTGCCATTACACTCCTAGCGGTAAAAATATGGTGTTACCAATGTAAATAATAAAAATAGGATGGCAGTGTATCACTTGATTTGATTGCAACACATATCTGACACCCATTTCATGTTAAATTAGCGATAATTTTTATGTTGTACATGCTGTCGATAAACATTGGTATTATTATCACCTATATTAACAAACTGTAATGACTAAACTATGTAAATTATGGCAAGAAAAATACAATCTGCATCACGTGGCCAAATTCGTATCATTGGCGGGAAATGGCGAGGGCGTAAACTACCTGTTTTTTATAGTGAGGGCTTACGCCCCACAACAGATAGGATCAGAGAAACTTTATTTAATTGGTTAATGCCTGTTATTCAGGAGGCTCGCTGCCTTGATTGTTTTGCTGGTAGTGGCGCTTTAGCTATTGAAGCACTTTCTCGCTATGCCGCTTCAGCTACCTTAATTGAATTAGAGCGCTCCGTCGCAACACAACTTGTGGCCAATCTAGCTAAATTAGAGGCAAAAAATGTACAAGTGATTAATAGCGATACATTGAACTATCTGGCACAGAACGGCACAGCCTATGATGTCATTTTTCTTGATCCGCCTTTTCGTAAAGATCTATTGCAACAAACAGCCTTGCTATTAGAACAAAATGGTTGGTTAAGCGAAAATTGTTGGATCTATGTTGAGGCAGAAGCAGAAGCTAATTTAGCCTTGTTACCTAAAAATTGGCAGCTTCATCGTAAAAAAGTTGCTGGGCAAGTCGCTTACTGTCTTTATATTCGTAATCAATAATCAGTTGGAAAATATCATGTTAATAAATGCTGGAAAATTATTAATGGTTTTTGTTTGGGGATTCATGATGTTTAATTTAATTCATCCGTTTCCAAAACCATTAAAATATTTTATAGATGTAGCAATGATATTTATGATTTTTATGCATGCCATGCAAGCCATTTTTTTGCATACCGCTTTTGCTAAAACAGAAAAACATCCTCGATGGCTGCAAATAAAAATCTTTCTATTCGGCGTTTTTGAACTTTTAGCCTGGCAGAAAAGTCAAAAAACTGACTAACTATAAAAAAATAAATCGCAAGTAATTACAAGGGCAATGCATTATTGGCTGATAAATTTAGCTATTTTGCATTGGCTTTGCCTTCAAAGCGAACAAATCTTGTTCCCTGCATATAAAGCGTACCTCTATCCCCTTTTTTAATCGCATTATATTCCTTCTCCTTTTTTACACGAGTTTCGCGCAGGCATATAAAATTCCAGAAATGGCTTAAAAGCAATGGTTAATTTGCAAGTTACTAAAACGTATAAATTTGTTTAAATTACAATAAGTTGTTTTTAATTTATAAGATTTTGTCTATTTATATATTATGCTGAATTAAACTTAAAAATAGAGCGTTTTTTTATTGGTGCGAAACTCGTGGATTGTTAACCATAACAAACAACTGAACAAGTTAGACATCTCAGAAGAAGGAACCTTAATACACTTACGAGGCTACGGTTGGGTGACTGTTTTCAAATTTACAGCCAAAAACGGCCGTATTAATTACATACACGAGTTTCGCACCAATAAAAAAACGCTCTATTTTTAAGTTTAATTCAGCATAATATATAAATAGACAAAATCTTATAAATTAAAAACAACTTATTGTAATTTAAACAAATTTATACGTTTTAGTAACTTGCAAATTAACCATTGCTTTTAAGCCATTTCTGGAATTTTATATGCCTGTGCGAAACTCGTGACATAGTAACAAACAAAGACAATCCCACCCGTCAATACGTCAAATCTATCATGGATGCCCATTGGTCTGTTGAAGTTTATCATCGAGAAGTTAAACAAAATTGTGGTATTGAACGCTGCCAGGCTCGCACGAGCCGAGCGCAAAGAAATCATATTTTTCTCGCTATTTCTGCGTGGTTTGAACAACATAAACGTCGTATATCTGAAAAAATAACCCTTTATCAACAAAATTGGGACGTAATCAAAAATGCTATTACTGAGCACATCCGTGTTTTATTAGCGTACCCAAATTAGTTTTGTGCGAAACTCGTGTTTAGCTGAAAAATGGTTATTAATCCAACTTATAAGTAAAGCGAACGTACAATGAAAAATTGACCAATAAAATAGCAAGCGGTAATTGTTGCTTTAGAAGCTTTAAATGGATAACGAAAGTTGGCGATAAGCCAAATACTGTTGGCAATAAAAAGTAAAAATGCACCTATCATAATGGAAAAATTATGTTCTCTTGCTAGACCGAAATATTGTTCACCCGCTATCCAAGCCATAATGAATGACATTGTTAGTAGAAAAATGGCAGGTGCGCGTAGTGAACCAAGAGGTGCCCAGATTATAATTAATACCATGACACTAAGGATTAGTAGGATAGTCAGTAATGGCAAGTAGAAAGTGAAATTCATCTGCATAGCAAAACTGATGGTATAAAGTAGGTAGCTTAGAGACAGCAAGAAAATAGTGGGCAATAAGCGTTCCTTGGAAAGCATTTGCCAGCTGTCAGCAATTAGCATCACCAACAGACCCGCCATGATCAGATAGCCGGCAGCATCAGTAAAATCGGCACTCCTGGCCCAAAATACTAACAATAATAGCGTAACTGGGCGAAACAGCCAGCATTGCCATTGTGGACCGCGATAGGCAGCATCAATATAGAGCCAACCAGAAAATAACACAGCAAGAAATGGCCAACTGATCATGGTTTCCCCACTAACTAAGAAGGTTAATTAGAAATTATTGATCCTATTAGAGGATAGACAATAATAGTTACTAAATATATGAATAATGAAAGCTTGGGAAAATATTGTGAATAAATCGGTTATATTCCTTATTACTATTATTAGCATTATTATGCTAGCGACGAAACGTTTTTTTGATCAACGTCGACAAGATGTCATTAATGATAATTCTCCGATTATCAGTTATCAAGTTGAGGTCATTGAATAAGAAAGATTATCCCACGAGTTTCGCACCAATAAAAAAACGCTCTATTTTTAAGTTTAATTCAGCATAATATATAAATAGACAAAATCTTATAAATTGAAAGCAACTTATTGTAATTTAAACAAATTTATACGTTTTAGTAACTTGCAAATTAGCCATTGCTTTTAAGCCATTTCTGGAATTTTATATGCCTGTGCGAAACTCGTGTGCTCTACTCTTTAACCAGATTGTTAGAGTATTTTAACGAAATATGCGCATTCAACTATTTGAATAGCAAAACTTTCACTTTATTTCTTATCCCGAACTCAGGTTATTTATGATAAAGATTCTGATGGAAAAACAAAAAACACGCACTTTTCCGAAATGCTCGCTTTTGCTAAAAAAAGAGGGATCATACCAGAAGCGGTAGTGATGGATGCCTGGTATTCTAGCCTGGATAATCTGAAATCAATTCGCTCTCATGGTTGGGTTTGGATAACTACGCTGAGGAAAAACAGGATTGTTAACCATATAGCTAGGCGACTTAATTTTGATTACAAGGTGTGTTATGAGTTATACAATTGATTTTCGACGTAAAGTAATATCTGTAAGGAAAGCCGAAGGTTTAACAATTCGAGAAACTGCGAAACAATTCCGTATTGGAAAAGCGTCTTTAGTACGTTGGCTTAAACGACCAGAGCCAAAAAATTCAACGCCACGTAAGAGGAAGCTCGATAAAAATGCTTTAGCAAAAGATGTGGAACAGTATCCAGATGCTTACCAAAAGGAACGGGCAGAGCGATTCGGTGTTTGTAAAAAGACTATTTGGCAATCCCTTAAAAAGCTGGGATTAACCTATAAAAAAAACTCTATTCCATCCAAAAACCAACGAAAGCGACAGGCTGGCACATCAGCAAAAAAGACAACAGTATGAAAAAAAAGATAAATCTGTTGTTTTTATTGATGAAAGTGGTTTTTCACATGACACTCCACGAACTCACGGCTATTCCCCAAAAGGTCACCGTTGTTTTGGCCTGAAAAACTGGGGTGCTAAGGGAAGAACAAATGTTATTGGCGCTTTATTGGGAACAACCCTTTTTGCTATCGGATTATTTGATTGCAATATTAACCGTGATGTTTTTTATGTTTGGATCACAAAAATATTGCTCCCAGAACTTCCTGAAAATTCTGTTATTTTTATGGACAACGCTAGCTTTCACAAAGGTAAGAATATTGAACAGGCAATTATAAACGCAGGACACCAGATAGAATATTTGCCTGTGTATTCACCAGATTTAAATCCTATAGAACATAAATGGTCTCAAGCTAAACGTAAAAAGATGGAAACAGGATGCACTATCGATGACCTGTTTTTAATACATATGCTGTAATCAAAATTAAGTCGCCTAGCTATAACCATAACAAACAACTGAACAAGTTAGACATCTCAGAAGAAGGAACCTTAATACACTTACGAGGCTACGGTTGGGTGACTGTTTTCAAATTTACAGCCAAAAACGGCCGTATTGATTACAGAGTAACAAACAAAGACAATCCCACCCGTCAATACGTCAAATCTATCATGGATGCCCGTTGGTCTGTTGAAGTTTATCATCGAGAAGTTAAACAAAATTGTGGTATTGAACGCTGTCAGGCTCGCACGAGCCGAGCGCAAAGAAATCATATTTTTCTCGCTATTTCTGCGTGGTTTGAACAACATAAACGTCGTATATCTGAAAAAATAACCCTTTATCAACAAAATTGGGACGTAATCAAAAATGCTATTACTGAGCACATCCGTGTTTTATTAGCGTACCCAAATTAGTTTTGTGCGAAACTCGTGATAGATAAAAACAGATTTATTAGATAAACAATTAACTAACTCTTTTATTAATAAATTAACTAGTAGAACTCATTTTACTAATAGAGAAAGTAGCAATATCCCTTTCTATCATTGTTAATCAATATAAAGGGATACAACATTATAATATTTAAAGATATTTATTTTGTAATTAAATAATTTTTTTATTTATTAACAATATGATTAATGAATATCGTTAATGTTAAAATCCCTGCAACAATACTTAGCGATATAGCGGTTGGAATATAAAAAATATCCATTAATAACATTTTTATGCCAATGAAAATTAAGATAATAGATAGCCCATACTTTAGCATAGAGAACTTTTCAGCAATACCTGATAAAACAAAATACATCGCTCGCAAGCCTAAAATCGCAAATAGATTTGAAGTCAATACAATAAAAGGATCCGTGGTTACTGCAAAAATAGCAGGAATGCTATCCACGGCGAAAATAATGTCACTAATCTCAACTAAAATTAATACCATAATCAACGGAGTAGCGAATAAAATACCTTGTTGACGAATAAAAAAACGCTCACCATGTAAAGTATTTGTCATGCGTAAATGAGAACCGACCCATTTTACTAGTGGTTTTTTATCAATCGATTGATCATTTTCTTTAACAAAGAACATTTTTATACCAGTAAATAATAGAAAAATGCCAAAGAGATACAAAACCCAGTGAAACTGAGAGACTAGCCAACTACCTGTAAAGATCATGATAGTACGCAATACTATCGCACCCAAGATACCATAGATAAGAACTCGGCGCTGTAAATTGACTGGGATTGAAAAATAATTAAATAGCATTAACCAAACAAATACATTATCAACAGCTAACGCTTTTTCCAGTAAATAACCGGTTAAAAAAGCCATTGTTTGGCGGTTAGCAATCGTTAGGCTAGTTGTCTGTTTAAAATAAAACCATAAACCTAGGGCAAACAATAATGCCAAACTAATCCAAATAAAACTCCATACAACAGCCTGTCTTACTGTTATTTCTCTTCCCGGATGCTTACCCTGTAAAGAAATATCAATAAGTAACATAATCGCAATAACAACAGTAAAGATTGCCCATAATACGGGAGTACCAACAGAATGCATTTTAGCTCCTAGAAACGAAAAACGGCTGATTCCTGCAGAAGGCTCAGCCGCTATAATCCATTTTAGTCTTCATAGGTTTCTATTCCACTAATTTAAATTATAAGTAAACCTTGCCCACTGGCAAGGTTTACTTACAACACAAAAGCTACTTTGATATCCACCTGTGATGCCCGATTACTGGGCACATAACACCGTAATGACGATAGACCGGCTAAAGAAGTTACTCCCCTTTGCTAGCTATTAAAATAAAAGATCTGCTAGCGAAACACAAGATATAGGTAAATGTACTTCATGAATTGTAAAAAAATAAAATATTAAACAGAGAGTCAATTTCAACGAAAAATTTGCTATTTAGTTATTTATGATTTTGTTAGAGTATTACACTAATCTAAATATATTATGCTTATATCTGAATTTAATATTTAGGCTCATACTACAACCCTTTTAACTAGATTCACATTATCTCTAACACGAGTTTCGCACAGACATATAAAGTTCTAAAAATAGCTAAAATAATGTTTTATCCGCAAGATACTAAATAATATAAAATATATATTTATTTCAATAAGTTATATTTGAATTAGCAATTTTTGCGAATTATATATTATGTTGAATTGAACTTATAAATAACTTGTTTATTTGTCGGTGCGAAACTCGTGTCTAATAAGGGATAATAGGTAATAACTGCCAATTAGGTTTAAAGATCACGGTATTTAGGAAACACTTGATGGAATTAGTTAAAGAGTTTTTTTGCACTCTGGCATCAAGATTACAATATGCTAATGAATCCTTCATTTAGTATGGGCTATCGACATTATATTATTTATAATATTATTTTTGGAAAATGGAATATTACCTGCCGCTTTTTTACCCGGTGACAGTTTACTTATTCTAGTAGGCGTCCTAATAGCTAAAGGCACTATCAATTATCCATTGACAGTTATTATCTTAACCGCAGGCACCAGTTTGGGTTGCTGGGTAGGCTATCTTCAGGGTAAATGGCTAGAAAATAATAAAATTGTGCAAAGCTGGCTTTCTCATTTACCTGAACATTATCACCAACGTGCTTATGGCCTGTTTCATCGCCATGGCTTGGCAGCGCTGCTTATTGGCCGCTTTTTTGCTTTTATCAGGACCATCCTACCTACCATCGCCGGCCTATCCGGTTTACCTGATAAACGCTTCCAGTTTTTTAATTGGCTTAGTGGATTACTTTGGGTATTGATTTTAACCACTATTGGTTATGTATTCGGTAAAAGCCCACTCTTTCAATCAATACTAGGAACGCCAAATCATGAGTATTTTGATGCTGATCCCGGTTGTTTTGCTTTTTATTGGCACAATAGGCAGTATAGCCGTAGTACTAAAGAAAAAATTTAAGCGCCGTAATCCCTAAATCCAACCTAACTTAATGCTGTTGCCTACTTTCCTGGTAACAGCATAGCTTTCGGTCAAACCGTTTATCAAATTTTCATACCAGTATAATTATTTTTATATTTCAATATAACAAATTTTAAATTACCTTAAATGAGATATAGATTGATTTTATTGGTTCTTTTACTATTCTCAAAGAATAAGAGTGATAAAAATTAACATTATTTATTGAGAGAGGTTAACGTTATGAAAAATACCGAAAACCTGCGTACAGAATTAAAATCATTAGCGGATTCTTTGGAAGAAGTTTTGCACAATACAGAAAATAAATCCAAAGCAGAAATTGACAAAATTCGCCGTAAAGCAGAAAAAGCGTTAGATGATTCTCGCCAAAAACTGAGTGATGTAGGCGGTAAAATTATTCATCAAACTAAGGAAGTTGCCGGCCGTGCTGATGATTATGTACATGAAAATCCATGGACAGGTGTTGGTGTTGGTGCCGTTGTCGGGCTTATATTAGGCATTTTACTGGCTAAACGTTAATATGCGAGAAAATCAACATCCAGATGGACCGGCTAAAGGCTTGCTAAGCACCTTACAACGAATAGGTTCTATTCTTATTAATATGGTTGAGACAAGGCTGCAACTTGTTGCAGTCGAACTCGAACAAGAAAAGCAGACCTTTGTCCAACTGATTTTATTAGCCGGCACCACATTACTATTGATCGCATTTGGCCTTATGAGTTTGCTGGTATTAATTTTTCTCATGGTTGATCCAGCCTATCGTATACAAGTCGTTGCGATTACAACCGCTGTTTTACTTATCCTAGCGTTATTAGGTACTTGCTGGACATTAAAAATAGCCCATAGCAAGACTCTATTAGCCGCAACCCGTGAACAATTAAAACAGGATATCAAACAGTTAAAACAGAATGAAGATGAAACTGAGTAAACGTAAACAACTGGTATTAAAAAAGCAGCAATTGTTGACTAATATTCAACAGCAACGTAATGCGTTATCAGCTACGTCTGAACATTGGTTAACAATTACTGCATCTTATGATCGTACCTGGCAAAAAATGTTAGTTTTCAAACCACTGCTCATTGCTAGTTTTTCATTAATTGCACTCTATAATATCCGTCATCCTAAAAAACTTTATCGACTCAGTCGACGAGCTATCGGTGTTTGGGGGATAGCAAAAACTATACAAACATTTATAGCCAAAAAAGCGTAATCCATTTACGAATTGATAATAACAATTCACTCCTTTTAGACAAAAAACTATTCTCGATTAATTCATTCAATTTTTTTGCATAATAGACACGAGTTTCGCACAAGAATATAAAATTCCAGAAATGGCTTAAAAGCAATGGTTAATTTGCAAGTTACTAAAACGTATAAATTTGTTTAAATTACAATAAGTTGCTTTTAATTTATAAGATTTTGTCTATTTATATATTATGCTGAATTAAACTTAAAAATAGAGCGTTTTTTTATTGGTGCGAAACTCGTGATAGATTAAAATAGTTGCTGAATAGAGACTTGCATTTTTTGTCACGCTATAGACAATAAAAAGAGGTTTAACTTAGAAAATAACGGTTTGAAATGATCAACAAAGAGCGGTTGTTACGAGATAATCGTTTATGTAAAGCAATCATTGGATTATCAGTCGAAGAATTGAAAAATTTAGCCGCTGAATTTTCAGCTTGTTATTTGATTTATCGGAAAAAGAATCGAAAAGATCACGAGCGGCAGATGGGTGCAGGGCAGAAAGGATTTATCCCAACCCCATTAGATAAACTGCTTTTTATTTTATTGTATTTAAAATGTTATCCGACCTATGATTTGCAAGGACTTCTTTTTGGTTTAGATAGAACACGGGTATGTCGCTGGGTAAAAATATTATTGCCGGTTTTAGAGATGACCTTGGGGCGAGAATGTGTTTTGCCCGCTCGTCAAATTCGCTCTGCTGAGGAATTTTTTCGCGCCTTTCCTGGAGTTAAAGACGTCTTTATTGATGGGACAGAGCGACCTGTCCAAAAGCCTAAGAATCTGCGTCGGCGAAAAAAATGTATTCGGGAAAGAAAAGACAGACCACTCGAAAAGGGCTTATTATGACTGACGAAACGAGGAAAATTGGATTTATCCCCATGATCAAAAATGGGCGCCGTCACGATAAACGCTTACTCGATAAAGTCGATATAATTCGCCATATTCCCCCTGAGGTAACCATCTGGGCCGATACCGGTTTTCAAGGTATAGATAAACAGCATCCTAATACACAAATCCCAAAAAAAGGAACTCGAAAAAGACCTTTATCGCCTGAACAAAAACAAGAAAATAAAATAATCTCGGGCATCCGTATTACGGTTGAACACGCCATCGCGGGTATCAAGCGCCTAGGTTGTATGACCCAAATTTTACGGAATCGTAGACCCTTTATTGATGATACCTTTTTACTCCTTAGTGCCGGTCTTTGGAATTTCCATCTCAGAACAGCCTAAAATTTACTTCAATCACCGAAATACCCTTATTTCACTATTAAGCAACACGCTTAGTATCTGTCAGGTTAAATTTGATTTAAATCTTTTTCTCTCCAAAGTTGTTTTCCCTCGTATAAAGTTGCCAATCGTTGATAGCGAGATAAAGTTGATAATCGTGATGCTCAACTTTACCACAATACTGACTGCCTCTGTCCGTCAGTATACGTAAAATCGGTAATCCATGCTGAGTGTAAAAAGGCAGAACCTTGTCATTTAATAAATCTGCCGCCGTTATCCCGCTTTTCGTTGCGTAAAGCTTACAATGAACGATTTACTGTAAGTATCAATGTAAGTCTGTTGATAAACACGACCAACGCCTTTTAAATGACCGGCATAAAAAGTGTCCTGTGACCCCAAATAACCCTGATGTGCTGTTTCAATCTCACCATTGGCCTCATCATCCTGTGCTTTTTTTTTCGAGTGCGCTGATTTGTGATTCTGACAGGATATAGCTAGGCGACTTAATTTTGATTACAGCATATGTATTAAAAACAGGTCATCGATAGTGCATCCTGTTTCCATCTTTTTACGTTTAGCTTGAGACCATTTATGTTCTATAGGATTTAAATCTGGTGAATACACAGGCAAATATTCTATCTGGTGTCCTGCGTTTATAATTGCCTGTTCAATATTCTTACCTTTGTGAAAGCTAGCGTTGTCCATAAAAATAACAGAATTTTCAGGAAGTTCTGGGAGCAATATTTTTGTGATCCAAACATAAAAAACATCACGATTAATATTGCAATCAAATAATCCGATAGCAAAAAGGGTTGTTCCCAATAAAGCGCCAATAACATTTGTTCTTCCCTTAGCACCCCAGTTTTTCAGGCCAAAACAACGGTGACCTTTTGGGGAATAGCCGTGAGTTCGTGGAGTGTCATGTGAAAAACCACTTTCATCAATAAAAACAACAGATTTATCTTTTTTTTCATACTGTTGTCTTTTTTGCTGATGTGCCAGCCTGTCGCTTTCGTTGGTTTTTGGATGGAATAGAGTTTTTTTTATAGGTTAATCCCAGCTTTTTAAGGGATTGCCAAATAGTCTTTTTACAAACACCGAATCGCTCTGCCCGTTCCTTTTGGTAAGCATCTGGATACTGTTCCACATCTTTTGCTAAAGCATTTTTATCGAGCTTCCTCTTACGTGGCGTTGAATTTTTTGGCTCTGGTCGTTTAAGCCAACGTACTAAAGACGCTTTTCCAATACGGAATTGTTTCGCAGTTTCTCGAATTGTTAAACCTTCGGCTTTCCTTACAGATATTACTTTACGTCGAAAATCAATTGTATAACTCATAACACACCTTGTAATCAAAATTAAGTCGCCTAGCTATAATCCCTTCTGTCGATATTTTATCTTCTAGCGCCTTTAGACGTTTTTTAAAATTTTCAAGATCACGAGTTTCGCACAGGCATATAAAATTCCAGAAATGGCTTAAAAGCAATGGTTAATTTGCAAGTTACTAAAACGTATAAATTTGTTTAAATTACAATAAGTTGCTTTTAATTTATAAGATTTTGTCTATTTATATATTATGCTGAATTAAACTTAAAAATAGAGCGTTTTTTTATTGGTGCGAAACTCGTGAAGATGATGACGTAGCCAAATAGAACGAACACCACTTCCCGAAACAAAAATTCCTTTTTTTCTTAGTTCATTACTACTGCGGTGTTGTCCGTGTGCAGGGTATTCAATCGCATACTCAACT
Source organism: Candidatus Arsenophonus triatominarum (assembly GCF_001640365.1). Classification (GTDB taxonomy): domain Bacteria; phylum Pseudomonadota; class Gammaproteobacteria; order Enterobacterales; family Enterobacteriaceae; genus Arsenophonus; species Arsenophonus triatominarum. The sequence goes on from NZ_LWMI01000006.1 coordinate 120,943, forward strand.
ACAGCGCTTTCAATCTGTTCATCTACTCTATTTTTTACGTTAGGTACCCGTCGATTTTGATTAATTAAGGCATCGATCCCACCATCGTTAACAAGCTCTTGATAGCGATAGAAAGTATCTCGGGATACCCCCATAATCTTACAGGCTTTTGAGACGTTATTAAGCTCTTCAGCAAGGTTAAGTAACCCGACTTTATGTTTGTGATAGGATTATTTGTTTGATACATAGAATTACCTTTTATTCTATTATCTAATGATGTTAATTAAAACCGGTAACTCTCTTTTTTAAATCAGAATTGTCAGATTAAGTTAAGACTAATATGTATTAGTATACCCAAATTAGGTTTGTGCGAAACTCGTGTTGTATTAGCTGCTGCTGTACGTATTATTCAAGGTTCAGCGACGGTAGCTTGTTTAACGACTATTGGACTTATATTGCCGGTGCTCAGTGAGTTAGGTTATTCTGGCGCGCAATTTTAGCCGCTTTGGCAGTTTGTATATCTGGCGGCTCAATAGTACTAAGCCATGTAAATGACTCTGGATTTTTGTTGTTTAGTAAGTTTACTGGTGCTACCGAGGGTCCGACATTAAAAACTTGGACTTTAATGGAAACTATTTTAGGGACTGTTGGGGTGATTATAGGTATGCTATTTTTTGTTTTTCTTTGAAGTTAGTGAATAAAATGAATTTTAAATGATGCTATTGTGTTAGGGATTAGGGTGTTAACATTTAAAAAATAATAAAATCCACACATTTATTATGTATGGATTTTATTTTTAGTAATTATTACAGCAAAGTTGATTAAATATGCTTTGTCATATTCTGCTGAACTTGGGTGATTAACTCTTCGTTACTTGAGAACATATTTTGTAAATAACGATTATATTTATCTCCAAGTTGTGAGTAGTTTTTCAGATTATCAATTAATACACTGGTATTTAATGAATTCTGAGTTCTACGCTGCTGTGCGCGTGAATTGCGCAATAACTGATAGGCATTATTGGTATTCAAATTTCTTAAGTATGCATTGACAGATGCATCGACAGATGAATAAACCGCATAGCCTTTGATGGTACCTGGACTGTAGGTACATTTACGACCGCATTTCATGCCAAACAAATTATTATTTTTCTGTGCTAAGCCAGAAGCTCCCCAACCTGATTCTGTTGCTGCTTGGGTAACAACAAAATGGGTAGGAACAATATCAATACGACTTAACAGCTTGTTCCAGTTTAAGCTAGCAGGTGAACTGCATTGTATATTATAACTGGTACAAATTTGATTTAATCGTTGTTTATCAGCAGCGTTCCAATTTTTATTGTAACGTTTGGATAATAACCACTGGCGATCTTGCATGATGTTGTAGTTGTACTTTTCAATTATTGGGACAATCGCTTTTAAAAACGCTTTCTTGCGAGCAGCTCCTGAAGGGTATTTTCGTATATCAGGCAGACGAGTTAGTTCTTTTGTCTGCACAGGTTTGTGATAATACTCTTTTAGAGACAAACTCGTACTGGTTGATGAATAACTAAAATTAGTTGAAAACAATAACACCAAGAAAGCGAAGACGGCGTTAGTCCTCATCGTTCGAGAGGGCATGGCGCTTCTCCTCGTTTCAAGTTGAACAAAATTTGCACAAATCCTAGCAGATAAATTTAACAAGTGCTACTTATTATTGGCTATTTATTAATTAAACTTTAGTTTAAATTTGTTAATTTTAATTAAAAAATTTTTATCATTATTTTACAATAAGTTATATTTTGATGAAACATTAAGATAGTTAAACTTATTTAATTAATTACATGGGGGACTACTATATTTTTAGCAGAAATTAATGATTTTATCGCTGCTTTAATTCCAAATTATCGCAAATTTCAGTAAATTTTGCTATTTGTGGAAAGTCTTCACGTGTCCAATAACCATTTTTAGCTAGTAAGGCAGTAGAATATTTTGTTGGCCACAGCTGTAGTAGTTGCGCAAATTGGGATAGCTTATAGTGTTTATAATTCTTAGGAAGTGACAATTTGTGTCCGTGTTGGATATTTTTTGGCGGCATGATTGGTATACGTGTACTCTGGTTTCATAGTCTCGTTTTAGGACCAGAAATTTTTCAGGGACATGCATTTTGCTATTCCACCATAGATTATCTATTTGATCGAACATTTGTTTGGTTTCGTTTTTAGCGTAAGCGCCTAATTCTTTTAACGCTAATGGTAATATTTTAGCCATGGCTACACTAAATTGAGTCACTGAACTGGCCTGACCTTGTAAAATCAATGTAAGGGCAATACGAGGACCTAACAGGTTGGAATAGAGCACGAGTTTCGCACAGGCATATTAAAATTCCAGAAATGGCTTAAAAGCAATGGTTAATTTGCAAGTTACTAAAACGTATAATTTTGTGTAAATTACAATAAGTTGCTTTTAATTTATAAGATTTTGTCTATTTATATATTATGCTGAATTAAACTTAAAAATAGAGCGTTTTTTTATTGGTGCGAAACGCGTGTAATCAATAACCAAATTACTGGCCAGACACTGGTAAAAATACGTTAAATTTCTAATATTAGAGACAAGCTTGCTGATTAGACTAAAATTTTGCTGCTAATTGCTATGAAATGTTTATAATATCGCTCTTTGTCGTCAAAATAAACGTTTTCATTATGAGAAAAAGATGACAAACTATTAGCATCAAGTTATGTTGTCTAATTATCAATTATCAGTCGGAGATACCCGCAAAATGGCAAAAGATTTCCACATTTTGCTGCTAAATGGCCCAAATTTAAATATGCTGGGGACTAGAGAACCACTATTCTATGGTGCTCTTACACTTCAGGATATTGTTAACCAAACGAGCCAAAAAGCAAAACAATTAGGAGTTAAATTAAGTCATTTTCAATCTAATGCGGAACATGAGCTTATTAATGAAATCCATCAAGCTCAAGGGAAAGTCGACTTTATATTGATTAACCCTGCAGCATTAACGCATACTAGTGTGGCAGTACGAGATGCAATATTAAGCGTTGCCATTCCTTTTTATGAGATCCACCTTACTAATATTTATGCACGTGAGTCATTTAGGCATCACTCCTATCTCTCCGATATTGCAAACGGCGTCATCTGTGGTTTCCATGCTGATGGTTATATTTTTGCATTAGAAGCCGCGGTTAAATTCTTATTAAATATTGAAGAATTAGCAACCATTGATGAATCCCAACCTAATAAATGTAAAGAATAAAAATGCGGAATTAGCTTATGGATATTCGTAAAATTAAAAAATTGATTGAGCTTGTTGAAGAATCTGGCATTTCTGAACTAGAAATTTCGGAAGGTGAAGAATCAGTGCGTATTAGCCGTACAATCGTGCAGAATTTACCAAATTTACAACAGTATATGGCAGCGCCAACCACGCATCAACCGGCTTTAGCAAACGCCATAGCACCTTCTCAAATTTTACCTGAAACAACAAATGAGAAAAAAGCAGAAATCAGTGGTTATACTGTTCGCTCGCCAATGGTAGGTACCTTCTACCGAGCACCAAGTCCAGAAGCAAAACCATTTGTTGAAGTCGGTCAAACGGTTAAGCTAGGGGATCCTCTATGTATTGTCGAAGCGATGAAAATGATGAATCAGATCGAAGCAGACAAAGCAGGTGTAGTTAAAGCAATTCTGCTGGAAAATGGAGAAGCGGTTGAATTTGACGAGCCATTGGTTATCATCGAATAACGAGGCATCCTATGCTTAAAAAAATTGTTATCGCCAACCGTGGCGAAATTGCTTTACGCATTTTACGTGCCTGTAAAGAACTAAAAATAAAAACCGTCGCCGTGCATTCTGCCGCCGATCGTGACTTAAAACATGTATTACTTGCTGATGAAACTGTCTGTATCGGACCTGCCGCTTCAGCTGAAAGTTATCTTAATATTCCAGCAATCATCTCTGCAGCAGAAATTACTGCTGCAGAAGCCATTCACCCTGGTTATGGTTTTCTATCTGAAAATGCCGACTTTGCCGAAAAAGTGGAACGCTCTGGTTTTATATTTATTGGTCCTAAACCAGAAACTATTCGACTTATGGGTGATAAAGTTTCTGCCATTGAGGCGATGAAAAAAGCCGGTGTTCCTTGTGTTCCTGGCTCAGACGGACCTTTAGGAAATGACATAAAAACCAATAAAACAATTGCTAATCGAATTGGCTACCCAGTTATTATTAAAGCATCTGGTGGTGGTGGTGGCCGCGGTATGCGCGTTGTTCGTAACGAAAGTGAGCTAGAACAAGCCATTACTCTAACTCGTGCCGAAGCCAAAGCTACCTTTAATAATAGTATGGTTTATATGGAGAAGTTCCTGGAAAATCCACGCCATATTGAGATTCAAGTACTTGCTGACGGTCAAGGCAATGAGATTTATTTAGCAGAACGTGATTGCTCAATGCAACGTCGCCATCAAAAAGTGGTTGAAGAAGCGCCTGCACCAGGTATTAAAGTTGATATGCGTAAAAGCATTGGCGAGCGCTGCGCAAAAGCTTGTCTTGATATCGATTATCGTGGTGCCGGTACTTTTGAATTCCTTTATGAAAATGGCGAATTCTACTTTATTGAAATGAATACGCGTATTCAAGTTGAGCATCCTGTGACGGAAATGATCACTGGGGTTGATCTGATTAAAGAACAGTTAAGGATCGCTTCTGGCTTACCCCTATCTATTAAACAAAAAGATGTTAAAATTCATGGGTATGCAATAGAGTGCCGAATTAATGCAGAAGATGCAAATACCTTCTTGCCAAGTCCGGGTAAAATTACTCGCCTCCATATTCCTGGTGGTTTTGGTATACGTTGGGAATCACACATTTATGCAGGTTACACCGTTCCACCTTACTATGACTCTATGATTGGTAAGCTGATCACATATGGTGAAACCCGGGAAATTGCTATCCTTCGGATGAAAAATGCCTTATCTGAATTAATTATTGATGGCATTAAAACTAACATAGAATTACAACAAAAAATTATGGATGACAGCAATTTTTTCAAAGGTGGTACCAATATCCATTATCTCGAAAAAAAACTCGCTTCACAGGAATAAACTTTTCTATTCACCTTTCATCACAATAGGGTACGGAATGTACCCTAATTTTTGATACTTTTTCTGAAGATAATCTTTAACTAATACACGAGTTTCTCACAAACCTAATGGTATAACTAATAACCCCCCCTGATCTGCTCAGCAATAGCATTTTTGATTACATGCCAATTTTGTTGATAAATAGTTATTTTTTCAGATATACGGCGTTTATGTTGTTCAAACCACGCAGAAATAGCGAGAAAAATATGATTTCTTTGCGCCCGACTCGTGCGAGCCTGACAGCGTTCAATACCACAATTTTGTTTAATTTCTCGATGATAAACTTCAACAGACCAACGGGCATCCATGATAGATTTGACGTATTGACGGGTGGGATTCTCTTTATTTGTTACTAAGTAATCAATACGGCCGTTTTTGGCTATAAATTTGAAAACTGTCACCCAACCATAACCTCGTAAGTGTATTAAGGTTCCTTCTTCTGAGATGTCTAACTTGTTCAATTGTATATTAACCTGAGTTCGGGATAAGAAATAAAGTGAAAGTCTTGCTATTCAAATAGTTGAATGCGCATATTTCGTTAAAATACTCTAACAATCTGGTTAAAGATTAGAGCATTGTTAAACAATTATGGAAAATCTTACTGAACTTTATTGCCTGATGGGAGGGTGTTCATAATTCTGTGTCAGGGGATTTTATATTTTGATTATACCATCTAGGCGCCCTTTAAAATAGATGGACAATTGAGCAATGGTTAACGCCCAGTTACTAATCGGCATAGTCCATTTGTTGGATACCTGATTGATGCCAATATAGAGTAATTTTAATAAGCTGTTTTCATTTGTATTAGTCTTAACTTAATCTGACAATTCTGATTTAAAAAAGAGCGTTACCGGTTTTAATTAACATCATTAGATAATTAAATAAAAGGTAATTCTATAAGCGTGTTGCTTAATAGTGAAATAAGGGTATTTCGGTGATTGAAGTAAATTTTAGGCTGTTCTGAGATGGAAATTCCAAAGACCGGCACTAAGGAGTAAAAAGGTATCATCAATAAAGGGTCTACGATTCCGTAAAATTTGGGTCATACAACCTAGGCGCTTGATACCCGCGATGGCGTGTTCAACCGTAATACGGATGCCCGAGATTATTTTATTTTCTTGTTTTTGTTCAGGCGATAAAGGTCTTTTTCGAGTTCCTTTTTTTGGGATTTGTGTATTAGGATGCTGTTTATCTATACCTTGAAAACCGGTATCGGCCCAGATGGTTACCTCAGGGGGAATATGGCGAATTATATCGACTTTATCGAGTAAGCGTTTATCGTGACGGCGCCCATTTTTGATCATGGGGATAAATCCAATTTTCCTCGTTTCGTCAGTCATAATAAGCCCTTTTCGAGTGGTCTGTCTTTTCTTTCCCGAATACATTTTTTTCGCCGACGCAGATTCTTAGGCTTTTGGACAGGTCGCTCTGTCCCATCAATAAAGACGTCTTTAACTCCAGGAAAGGCGCGAAAAAATTCCTCAGCAGAGCGAATTTGACGAGCGGGCAAAACACATTCTCGCCCCAAGGTCATCTCTAAAACCGGCAATAATATTTTTACCCAGCGACATACCCGTGTTCTATCTAAACCAAAAAGAAGTCCTTGCAAATCATAGGTCGGATAACATTTTAAATACAATAAAATAAAAAGCAGTTTATCTAATGGGGTTGGGATAAATCCTTTCTGCCCTGCACCCATCTGCCGCTCGTGATCTTTTCGATTCTTTTTCCGATAAATCAAATAACAAGCTGAAAATTCAGCGGCTAAATTTTTCAATTCTTCGACTGATAATCCAATGATTGCTTTACATAAACGATTATCTCGTAACAACCGCTCTTTGTTGATCATTTCAAACCGTTATTTTCTAAGTTAAACCTCTTTTTATTGTCTATAGCGTGACAAAAAATGCAAGTCTCTATTCAGCAACTATTTTATTGTAAGCTTTACACAACAAAAAGCGCGATAACGGCGGCAGATTTATTATAGCTAGGCGACTTAATTTTGATTACAAGGTGTGTTATGAGTTATACAATTGATTTTCGACGTAAAGTAATATCTGTAAGGAAAGCCGAAGGTTTAACAATTCGAGAAACTGCGAAACAATTCCGTATTGGAAAAGCGTCTTTAGTACGTTGGCTTAAACGACCAGAGCCAAAAAATTCAACGCCACGTAAGAGGAAGCTCGATAAAAATGCTTTAGCAAAAGATGTGGAACAGTATCCAGATGCTTGCCAAAAGGAACGGGCAGAGCGATTCGGTGTTTGTAAAAAGACTATTTGGCAATCCCTTAAAAAGCTGGGATTAACCTATAAAAAAAACTCTATTCCATCCAAAAACCAACGAAAGCGACAGGCTGGCACATCAGCAAAAAAGACAACAGTATGAAAAAAAAGATAAATCTGTTGTTTTTATTGATGAAAGTGGTTTTTCACATGACACTCCACGAACTCACGGCTATTCCCCAAAAGGTCACCGTTGTTTTGGCCTGAAAAACTGGGGTGCTAAGGGAAGAACAAATGTTATTGGCGCTTTATTGGGAACAACCCTTTTTGCTATCGGATTATTTGATTGCAATATTAATCGTGATGTTTTTTATGTTTGGATCACAAAAATATTGCTCCCAGAACTTCCTGAAAATTCTGTTATTTTTATGGACAACGCTAGCTTTCACAAAGGTAAGAATATTGAACAGGCAATTATAAACGCAGGACACCAGATAGAATATTTGCCTGTGTATTCACCAGATTTAAATCTTATAGAACATAAATGGTCTCAAGCTAAACGTAAAAAGATGGAAACAGGATGCACTATCGATGACCTGTTTTTAATACATATGCTGTAATCAAAATTAAGTCGCCTAGCTATAAATGACAAGGTTCTCTCTTTTTATTCCCAGCATGGGTTACCGGTGTTACGTATACTGACGGACAGAGGCAGTGAGTATTGTGGTAAAGTTGAACATCACGATTATCAACTTTATCTCGCTATCAATGATATTGATCATACAAAAACTAAAGCTCGTTCACCTCAAACCAATGGGATTTGTGAACGCTTTCATAAAACTGTATTACAAGAGTTCTATCAGGTGGCTTTTCGTAAGAAAATCTATAGGGTTTTAGATGAATTACAAGCTGATTTAGATAAATGGTTAGCGGAATATAATAACCAACGCACTCATCAAGGAAAAATGTGTTGCGGTCGAACTCCTATGGCAACTTTACACGATGGAAAACAACTTTGGAGAGAGAAAGATTTAAATCAAATTTAACCTGACAGGTACTGTATAAATAACCGGCAACTGTCAGATCAAGTCTGAGCTATTACAATATTTTTAATGCATGGATAAACTGACAAAATATAAACATCCTAATTTTTTCTTGTTTTGAACTTTATACTTCTTTTTCGGAGCTTGCGAAACTCGTGTAAGATTTTCCATAATTGTTTAACAATGCTCTACTCTTTAACCAGATTGTTAGAGTATTTTAACGAAATATGCGCATTCAACTATTTGAATAGCAAGACTTTCACTTTATTTCTTATCCCGAACTCAGGTTATTTATGATAAAGATTCTGATGGAAAAACAAAAAACACGCACTTTTCCGAAATGCTAGCTCTTGCTAAAAAAAGAGGGATCATACCAGAAGCGGTAGTGATGGATGCCTGGTATTCTAGCCTGGATAATCTAAAATCAATTCGCTCTCATGGTTGGGTCTGGGTAACCACGCTGAGGAAAAACAGGATTGTTAACCATAACAAACAACTGAACGAGTTAGACATCTCAGAAGAAGGAACCTTAATACACTTACGAGGCTACGGTTGGGTAACTGTTTTCAAATCTACAGCCAAAAACGGCCGTATTGATTACTTAGTAACAAACAAAGATAATCCCACTCGTCAACGTCAAATCTATCATGGATGCCCATTGGTCTGTTAAAGTTTATCATCGAGAAGTTAACCAAAATTGTGGTATTGAACGCTGTCAGGCTCGCACGAGCCGAGCGCAAAGAAATCATATTTTCTCGCTATTTCTGCGTGGTTTGAACAACATAAACGCCGTATATCTGAAAAAATAACCCTTTATCAACAAAATTGGGACGTAATCAAAAATGCTATTACTGAGCACATCCGTGTTTTATTAGCGTACCCAAATTAGGTTTGTGCGAAACTCGTGTAGGTCAATAATTATTGCGTCGGCACCGCATTCAAGAGCTTTAGAAAATAACTCCTTTTTATTTGTGGGGACAAAAAGATATGTGACATATTCCTTCATAAAAACCACCTAATTTCTTGATAATAAATTAATTTTATCCATTTTGCAAACTGGCCACGATACCACGACAACAAATTATACGAATGATAATAATATTTATTATTATTTACATAAATTAATTTTGATGCTAACTTAGTGACTCGAATTTTTCAAGACTAGTAACGTGATTAGTATTATTCACGAGTTTCGCACAGACATATAAAATTCCAGAAATGGCTTAAAAGCAATGGTTAATTTGCAAGTTACTAAAACGTATAAATTTGTTTAAATTACAATTAAGTTGCTTTTAATTTATAAGATTTTGTCTATTTATATATTATGCTGAATTAAACTTAAAAATAGAGCGTTTTTTTATTGGTGCGAAACTCGTGTTATTTTTTCAGTAGGTATGATCTTTATAGTTTCAATACTCTAACCTAGAAAGAGAAAATGATGGAACAGCCAGGGAAATTAAGCACGAATGAGAATAATCATCCCAATTTATTTGATTATTCAATGTGCAACGCACTTACCAGAATAGTCCGATGCCTTTTTGCAGAAAAGTTATTGGATGTAACAAGAGTTATTATTTCTAATAATCACATTTCGTACCCTCTTTCTGATGGTATTAGCAAACTTCATTTTGAAAAAACAACAATTTATCCAGCAAATACAATTATTAATAGAGGGAATATATTCCTTGAAAGTTCCAATGGCCATAAAGTACAGATTCAAACACATGAACATTTGATTGACATTATTCTAAATGATCTTGATTTCAGGCCAACCATGGAAGGGATAAACCAATTCAATAATGATGTCGCAAATAGCATCCACAATGACAGAATGGCTAGAAAACACAGGAAGAATTGGCGAGCAACTATTGCCAAAAAAATGGAAAAGGATCATGAAAGATTTTTTACCAAATGGGTAAGGGCACACTACGATATACGTGATGGAGCGACTCTCCTCGATCAATGGGGAGCACTGGAAGGACATCCCTACTATCCAACCTGGAAATCTCGTCCAGGATTGAATGAGCAGGATATTGAAGATTTATCTGCCGAATTTGGTGCTCGAGTTACCCTTCGTATAGGGGCTTTACGAGCAGACATGACATATTGCGAAAAAATGCCTCATGTTAAAGATATTCATCAATGGCTTTCAGAGGTTTTTCCTGATACTTGGCCGATATGGTGTGAGTGGTTGAAAAATGAAGGACTCGAACCTGACATGTGGCTTCCCCTTCCTCTCCATCCATGGCATCTCAAGCACTGGATCCATAAACATTTTGCAAAAGAAATTAAAGATGGAATACTCCTGACCGATGGCCCTATGCTTGAAACAGCACCTTCCATGTCATTCAGGACTATGCTACCAACCTCGTCTAAATTGCCTTTTATCAAATTACCAGTCGCAATCTGGATGACGAGTGAAATGCGCAGTTTGCAAGCTAAATCGATTCATATGGGTCCACGCATCAGTTCAATCATTGATGCGATCTTAAAAGCGGAAAATGGCTTTGATGGTATGCTTGATTGCTTCCGTGAAGAGGCTGCATGGCATTTCCTTCATCCGGAACGGAAAAATGATGCGGAAGGTGAATTTCTTTCAGTCGTATTCCGCAACACATCACCTTGGCAAAGAGATTCTAATACGCTGGCAGTAACGGTCGCGGCGTTGTTTACCGAATTACCACACCGACCACTACCAGTAATCAGTGAATTTATTGAATTATCGGGTCAGGATCCGAGTAACTGGTTCCGTGATTATGCGTATATTGTTCTTAAACCTGTCCTGGCAATGTATCTGATTTACGGTGTAGCTCTCGAAGCTCATCAACAAAATACTCAGATTCTGTTTGATGAAAAGGGTATTGCACAGGCAGTGCTTATTCGTGACTTTGGTGATGGCCGCACTTGGGCTCCTGCTCTTCGTAAACAAGGTTATGAACTTAAACCTTATTCATGGCCTGGTATTCTATCCACTGTATTTGAAGACGACATTGAACCCGTGAGAACGTTCATCGTGGATGCTTGCTTTGTTAGTCACTTACATGAACTTGCTTGGTTTTTGACCGATCTTTATCGCATTCCAGACAACCGGATGTGGAGCATTCTCGGTGAAGAACTAGATCGTGTTTTCAACGAACTACGCCCACGTCTTGATGAAGAATTCTGGGATCAGGAACGACAGCATTTCATGCATCATCCATGGTTCACCCGTTCATTAATGAGAATGCATTTACAACAATATACCGATTACCGTATACAACATGGTCTTAATAACCCTCTGCTCGCTTGATAAGAGTGATTTCTGAGAATAAAGCAATGACAGTAAATCGTAATAAAACTATTTTGCTATGCCATCTTACTACTTTTGTTCTTACTAACCACATTACGCTGAGTGCTGCCAGCGAGGAGGAACCTATTGTTGTTATCGGAAAAACATCAAATGCAACTGACGATGGCGATATTATACAACGAGCCAATATTGGCCTGTTAGGAAGTAAAAACGTACAAAATACCCCTTTCAGTATCAAAGGTTACACTTCTAAATATATTAATGATCGTCAAGCCAAAACGCTTGGAGATGTTATTCAACACGATTCGTCAGTCCGTGTTACTGCTCTTTCAGGAGGTATTCTGGATTCCTTTATAATAAGGGGATTTCCTCTTGGTGAAGGTAACATTGGTGAAGTCGCACTGAATGGTGTTTATGGTGTAGCTCCTAACTATCAACTATTAACCCAATATCTTGAATGCATTGAGGTGCTTAAGGGACCAGGTGCTGGGCTTTACGGTATGTCACCTAATGGCGGTGTTGGCGGTGTAATCAATGCAGTAACTAAACGTGCAACCAATAGGGATGTTACTCAGATTACAACAACCTGGGAATCAGATAGCCAATTTGGCACCTACATCGATGTTGGCCGATTATGGTTAAAACCAGATGGTGAAATGTGGGGAATTCGTTTTAATGGCGGAGGTAATAGTGGTAATTTATCACTAAATAATGCAAGCAAAAATGCAGTTCTTGGGGCACTTGCACTTGATTATGCAAAAGGTGGATTTCGGGTATCTCTTGACTTACTGGATCAATATCAGCACGCAAAATCACCTAACCGACCTTTTACCGTTTCCCCAAATATTGATGTTCCAGCAGCTCCAGATGGAAAGACAAACATTGCTCAAAAGGGAATGTGGTGGAAGATCCGTGACCAAGGTGTATTACTCCACACTGAATACGACATTAATGATAATGTAACTTTTTTTGCTAACGCAGGGGGTAGTCGTTCTTTTGTCTCACGCATATCGGAACAAACACCAAACATTATCAATGAACGGGGAGATGTCGTATCAACTATTACTAATTTTCGCTTTAATGTTAATCGTTACAACTTAGAAACAGGTGCTAAGAGCTATTTTACAACCGGACCAGTAGAACATGAGATGACATTTCAGGCCAGTTACTATCATGATCGCCTAGCTGTTGCTAGTACATGGGGACAAAAGGTTAATTCCAATATTTACTCTCCAACAGCAGAAGATGTCACTATACCACCTACCCCAACTCATGTACCCAAAATATCTTCAAATCAACTGAGTGGTCTGGCATTAGCCGATACGCTAACACTTCTCGATGGCAATGTTGATATTATCCCTGGTATTCGCTTCCAAAGAGTTCGTTCCGATAATTTTTCCGCTAACGGAGAACGATCCTCAACGTATGACGAATCAGCCTTTACCACAATGCTTGGACTGGTCTATCGACCATGGCAATCTTTGTCACTATACGCAAATTATATTGAAGGACTCAGTAAAGGTGATATAGCTCCTGGAACTGCGAAGAATGCAGGCCAGGTTATGCGACCTTATCGCTCAAACCAGTACGAAGTCGGGGTCAAATATAATCAAGGTGAACTTCTGATTAACCTTGCACTCTTCCAAATAACAAAACCAAGTGGAGCAATTGATAGTAGTAATACCTTCAGCACTAACAATGAACAACGCAACCGAGGGATCGAACTGAATCTTTCTGGGGAACCACTGGAGGGGCTACGCATGACAGGAAGTCTCTCATTGATTGATGCTGAACTGACTAAATTACCAACTTCTGGTGTTCGAGGTAATAAACCTGTTGGCGTATCTCCAGTACAGGCAAACATAGGCGTGAAATATGCCTTACCAGTATTAAATGGCCTTTCACTGAACAGTCAAATCAATTACAGCGGAAAACAGTATGTCAATCAGGTAAACACTCAGTCCATTGGTTCATGGATAACAGTAGATATGGGGGTTGCCTATAAAACTCAGGTTTATAGTATTCCGGCCACCTTCCGTTTTGATGTGCAGAATGTGTTTGACCGTCATTACTGGGCAGGCGTTGCTTCCTACAGCACGATTGCACAAGGCGCTCCACGCACTTTCCTTGCTTCAGTAACCGTTGATTTTTGAGGTAATAAAAATGTCTTCACTACTCAACATTGCTAATCCCCAAAAAACTTCCTGGCAGGTAAACTTTGCCAAAGATTTGCCTCCCTACCTCGATCCAGTTATTACTGACTGGTTACTACAGTCGCCAGAAATTCTTACCCGCTTAACGGATATGTATAGCTCGCCACTCAATATCGTCTGGCCGCATACTATGGCTAATAATTTTAAAGCTATGGCTGCGGTTACAGAGAGTTTCGGTATTAAAAGTAAATTTTATTATGGGGTAAAAGTTAACAAATCACAGGCACTACTACAAGCTGCAGTATCTGCTGGAGCTGGTGCAGATGTTTCCAGCCTCCAGGAATTACATGATGCCATCCGTGCTGGATGCCATGGAGTTGACCTGTGCGCAACTGGGCCGGCTAAAACGCGTGATTTTTTGCAGGAACTAATTCTTAAGGGGGCACGGATTGCGGTAGATTCTTATCAGGAACTACGGGATATTATTGAACTTGCTCAGATCTGGAGAGGAAATTTCGAAAAGATTAGTCTATTGCTACGACTGCGTCCAGATGCAAATTGCTCCAGCCGTTTTGGTATGTTAAGCGATGAAATTATCATCGCTCTTCACTCGCTGGTAGACAATAAGCACCTAGAACTTGCTGGTTTTCATTTTCATCTCAGCGGTTATGCCCCTGAAACAAGGGTTAGTGCTTTGCTTGACACCTTACCCTTAATTACATACGCCCGTAACCTTGGATTAGATCCTCGAATTATCGATATCGGAGGAGGGTTACCGGTACAGTATGTAGAAAGTCAGTGCTACAAAACTTGGTTATCCTCACAAAAATTTGCAGATTATCGTACGGGTAAGGTTCCTGCATGCTTTTACCCATATGGTGGTGAACTCAATGCTGAACAATGGTTAACAGTATTTCTAGAGAGTCAAAACTCTGTAGGTGATCGTATATCTGATATTTTGTGTAAGGAAGGTTTAACACTTTGTATTGAGCCAGGTAGAAGCCTGGTAAATCAGAGCGCCATAAGCGTATTTCGAGTATGCCGAGTCCGCCCTCACACCGATGACAGTTCTGTTATATTTATTGAAGGTAGTAGTTTCAGTGCTTGCGAGACCTGGTTTAATTCTGAATTTCTAATCGATCCAATCCATCTTCGATCCAGTAATCACGCTCAAAATCACTCACCAGGGAAAGCATGGATTGCTGGGCATAGTTGCCTGGATGAAGATGTCATCACTAATCGACTGATTTCGTTTCTTCACTTACCTCAACCTGGGGATCTTTTGGTATTTGTTAACACTGCCGGTTATCAGATGGATTTACTGGAAAATCAATTCCATCGTCATCCACTCCCAACACGACTTACCGCATTGATGAATCCCAGTAATAAATTGATGTTCACCGTTGACAATTAAGGAATTTTTAAATGATTTTCAGCAAAGTAACTGATTTAATAGGCAATACTCCTGTCATACAGTTGCCATTGACACAAGCAGACTCACGGTTATACATCAAAGTCGAGAAAAATAACCCTGGTGGTAGTATGAAAGACCGTATGGCCAGAAATATGATTGTTGCGGCACTTAAATCTGGGCGCATCCAACCGGGTGGAACGATTGTTGAGTCATCTTCTGGAAACACCGGTATTGGATTAGCGTTAGCCTCTATTGAATTCGGTCTTAAATTTATCGCCGTTGTCGATCACCATGCAGCTCAGGACAAAATATCCATCATGCGAGCGTTGGGGGCTGAGATCCGCTATGTTAAAGGTGACTATGGTGAAAATGAAGTCGCTGTTATTGAACGCCAACGTATGGCTGCCGAGATCGCCAGTGAAATATCAGGTGCTGTCTTTATGAATCAGTCTGATAATGCCGCCAACGCAGGTGGGTATGCTGATCTGGTTCGTGAAATTGTCCACCAAATTGGTCGGGTTGACGCATGGGTAGGCTGCGTCGGCACTGGTGGTTCTATAACGGGTATTGCACACGGGCTCAAGGTTCATAATCCTGATACTGTCACTATCGCTGTTGAACCGGAAGGTTCCATCGTATTTGGTAAACCAGGCAAGCCATATTACCAGTCAGGGACAGGGACACCAAAAGGGGATACGGTTGGTCTAGTACTAGATTATAGCTGCATTGATTACGGCGAACAGGTTTCTGATGCTTGCGCTTTTGAAACAGCCCGTTATCTTGCTCGACGTTTTGGTTTCTTGGTTGGCGGTTCTACTGGGGGAGCAATTTATAAGGCGCTAGAACTAATCGGTAAAGGGATAATCAAGGGCAATGTGGCGCTGGTCATCGCTGATGGAGGTGAAAAATATCTGCACACTATTTTCAATGAAGAATGGCTTAAAGAACGAGATTTGACTGCTCCAGAAATCTGGGATCAACTTGATAACTGGTTTGCTTTTTCCGCAATTCTGGAGTGTAAATCATGATCGCTGAGTGTAAACTGAAAGTAACTATCTTTGGTGCTGGTAATACCGGTCACCTTACAGCGGTTTTATTCAGTCAAAATCCTAAAGTCGACGTTACGCTTTTCAGCAGCCAACCCGAATTTCCTGCGGCCTATAGAAAAAATGGTGGGCAAATTCATGCGTTATTGAATGACGGAACCCTATTAAAAGCGAGTCCCTCTTGTGTAACAGCGTGTCCTTATGAAGCTTGCCGTGACGCAGATGTTATTATAATTACTACACCAATTCATGTAAGAGATAGTGTACTAAGACGTATTCAGCCAGCACTACCACGTAATAAACCGGTGTTTGTCGGTGCAATTCCTGGTTTTGGTGGTTTTGACTGGCTGGCAGAGTATCGTTTAGGAACTCTTCCTAACATCGTATTATGGGGGATGAAAGATGTTTCCCATATTGCTTTTGAGCTTATCAGGGGGAAAAGTGTCAAACTTGGTGGCGCTAAATTACATCTTTATGTTGCATTACACCGTAGGGAAAAGCCAGAAATGGCTGAGATATTAATCGGTTATCTAAACCAACTTTATGAATCACCTGTGATGCTACTTGCTGATTACCTCGAAATTACCCTAACTCCAGGTAATCCAATTATGCATGGCTCCGTAATTTACGGTTTAATCGGTCCATGGGGGCAATGGCACAAACATTCCTTCAGCCATATCCCTTGTTGGTGGAATGATTGCCCAGAGTTAGGTGCCTACTTCCTTGCCCGTTGTGATGAGGAAAATCAGTTGCTACGTAAGGCAGCTGAAGCTGCACTCCACATCGATCTCAGCTCAGTACAACCTTTGCAGCAGGAAATCGTCGAGGCCTACGGTGATCTTATTGCTGATTCTCGTACATTGCTAAGTGTTCTAAGAACGAATCAGGCATACGAAGGAATTCCGCTCCCTCTCATTAAAGCTAAAAATGAAGAAGGATATGTTTTTGATCAACACCATAGAGTCTTTCAGGAAGATATTGCCTGTGGTCTTAGCCTTTTGGTTGCTATTGGAAAACGTCTTAATGTGCCAGTGCCTTATATCAATGAAATCTATCTTTGGTGTTGTGAGTATATAGGGGAAAACACTGCCACCGTCCCTATCCCCGTCAGCTGGCCGAAAATTAGGGTGGTAAAAGAATGTGCGTGACAGGTAGCGTAGTGTTTATTGTTCAGTTCTTGTTTATCGTACAATTGCTCTCAATGGGCGCAATGGAGATGAGCGGACCTTTCTGGCCGTTACATTTAGCAAGTATGACATCGCAGGAACTGCTGAGTTTTGCCGGCACCGGTGTTTATATTGCCCCTATGCTAGGCATTATATTGACAAGCGCGTTCTGGGGGCGCGTTGGTGACAGGATCGGCAATAAAACAATGATGATCCGCGCGCTGGCTGGTCTTGCTCTAACGCAGTTAGGACTCGCCTTCGCAAATGATGTATGGATTGTACTTATTCTGCGTTTTGTTCAGGGCGCTTGTGCCGGGTATATCGCTCCAGCACAGGCTTATGGTATTGCCATGGTACCGGCATCACAACATACACGTTTATTCGCATGGTTGCAGGTTTCTACTAATACAGGAGCACTTTTGGGTGCTATCACTGGAGGAGCTATTCTCGATCTATTGAGCTTTTTCTGGATCAATCTGAGTGCATCCATTATTTGTGCTCTATGTGCTCTTTTGGTGCTCTTAGTATTACCTGATGATGGCCCGACTAAAAGCGCATCGTCCGCCTCCCCTCTCCTAGAAGAAAAAAGCACTTTACGCACCGTCAATAATAGAGCAATGGCTGGATTATTGCTTATTCTTAGTCTGCTATTAATGAGCAGAATGATAACGCAAACCCCGTTTTCACTTTATGTTACCAGCCTTTTCAATGCTCCGAACTGGCTGATAGGATTGGCATATGGTCTACAGGCTACTGGTGTAATTGTTTCTGCTACATTTTGGGCACGGTGGTTCGAACCTCATAATATGCACGCCACCCTAAAGCGTATGTTGAGCATAATAATCGGTTGTTTCCTTATAACCTTGCTGCTTGCAGCTGTGCGTCAAACTGGGTTGTTTATTGCCCTCTATTTTTTGTGGGGAGTATTGCTTGGCGCAACAACACCCGTACTAACCGCATTAATATCTCGTGCCGCGGCTAAGGGAAAACAAAGTTATGTACTTGGCCTGACACAAAGTATAAGCCAGTTTGCTTCTATTGCGGGTATTGCTCTTGGCGGAGTAACTCTTCTTTGGCCAGGATTGCCTGCTTTGTTTATTTGTGTCGCTGTGATGTATCTCATCACATTTTTTATCACGTTGAAAGTTAGCCACTCCTCCAAAGAATCAAATAAATCTATAGTGTTAGCAAC
Organism: Candidatus Arsenophonus triatominarum; assembly: GCF_001640365.1. Classification (GTDB taxonomy): domain Bacteria; phylum Pseudomonadota; class Gammaproteobacteria; order Enterobacterales; family Enterobacteriaceae; genus Arsenophonus; species Arsenophonus triatominarum. The sequence goes on from NZ_LWMI01000006.1 coordinate 139,591, forward strand.
GGTGCAAAAATGATCCACCCCAGCGGTTGAAATCTGACCCAGGGTTTAATCTGCTCTCCTAAAAATAACCTGAGTTCGGGATAAGGAATTTAATTTTTTTATTATATATTCAAATAGTTACTTAAAAAGTATTACATAAAATATGTGCTTGATTTTGATTTTTTTCATGATTTTAGAAGAGAGAATAGGTTGTTTTTTAACCTACCATTACTAAAAATCTTTCTTTTTTTATCATTTTATTGATTTTAAAAGGTTTTTATTGATAAATGAGCTATTTTATTTTCTCATAACTACCGCTTATTCCGAACTCAGGTTAAAAATAGGAGAGCCTATGATCATTTTTGAGACGATTATGGAAATTAAAATTTTACATAAACAGGACATGAGTAATCGAAAGATTGCAATGAAATTGGGGATTTATCGAAATACGGTAAGACGTTATCTTAACCTGAGTTCGGGATAAGAAATAAAGTGAAAGTCTTGTCTTGCTATTCAAATAGTTGAATGCGCATATTTCGTTAAAATACTCTAACAATCTGGTTAAAGAATAGAGCATTGTTAAACAATGATGGAAAATCTTACTGAACTTTATTGCCTGATGGATGATTTTTGTAAAGACTTCGAGCCAAAAATGCATGAAATTTTGCTGAATAACGGTAGTAAGCGTCGTAGACGGTCTACTCAGCTTTCATTGGCTGAAATGATGACACTGGTTGTTTTGTTTCATCAACTCCGATTCAGCCAATTCAAGGTATTTTATCTCTATCATGTCCGTTTATATCTCAGGAAGGAATTTCCTAACTTGCCATCATATTCACGCTGCGTAGAGTTACTTCCGCGCAGTGCCTTAGCTTTAACGGCACTGTTTGAGTCAATTAAGGGAAAGTGCACGGGTCTGTCGGTTGCCGATTCTACTCCGATAGCTGTGTGTGATAACTTACGGATCCGCCGGCATAAAGTCTTCGATGGGATAGCTGAACGAGGAAAAACCTCAACAGGTTGGTTCTTTGGTTTCAAACTTCATGTAATTATCAATCATTTGGGGGAAATACTCAGTTTTCGACTTACACCAGGAAACACAGAAGATCGGAAACCATTACCTGAGCTGATAAAAGATCTTTCTGGTTGTTTGTATGCGGATAAAGGGTATTTATCGGCTTCACTGAAACAGCAACTGAAAACAATGGGAATTAACCTTATAACGAATATCAAGCACGAGTTTCGCAATCTCCAAAAAAGAAGTATAAATTTAAAAACAAGAAAAAATTAGGGTGTTCATATTTTGTCCGGTTATCCATGCATTAAAAATATCTATAAAACATTCTTACAAGTAAGCAGTGTAAGATACTTTGGTTTGGCGTTATCAAAAGTAAGCCCATCGCCTTTATCACATGACACTATTAGTCGATGGCTAAAAAGTAGATGTTTTCGACCTAAAGACCTATGGCGATTAGTTCAACCTTCTATAGACAAAAAAAGCCCTTGCGTACTAATTGCCGATGATACATTGATTGCCAAAACACGTAGTAAAAAAATAGAGATGGTCCATTATCAATATTCAGGTAATGAACATGATGTTATTACTGGCATAGGTTTAGTTAATTTACGTTGGCATAATCTAACAACTGTTGAATCAATTCCTATTGATTATCGTATTTATGATAAAGATTCTGATGGAAAAACAAAAAACACGCACTTTTCCGAAATGCTCGCTCTTGCTAAAAAAAGAGGGATTATACCAGAAGCGGTAGTGATGGATGCCTGGTATTCTAGCCTGGATAATCTGAAGTCAATTCGCTCTCATGGTTGGGTCTGGATAACCACGCTGAGGAAAAACAGGATTGTTAACCATAACAAACAACTGAACAAGTTAGACATCTCAGAAGAAGGAACTCCAATACACTTACGAGGCTACGGTTGGGTGACTGTTTTCAAATTTACAGCCAAAAACGGCCGTATTGATTACATAGTAACAAACAAAGACAATCCCACCCGTCAATACGTCAAATCTATCATGGATGCCCGTTGGTCTGTTGAAGTTTATCATCGAGAAGTTAAACAAAATTGTGGTATTGAACGCTGTCAGGCTCACACGAGCCGAGCGCAAAGAAATCATATTTTTCTCGCTATTTCTGCGTGGTTTGAACAACATAAACGTCGTATATCTGAAAAAATAACCCTTTATCAACAAAATTGGGACGCAATCAAAAATGCTATTGCTGAGCACATCCGTGTTTTATTAGCGTACCCAAATTAGTTTTGTGCGAAACTCGTGATCAAATCTCCCTTTCGGTCAATGGGAGCAAACTTTTGCGGGAGACATCGCTTTAACATCCGCAATGTTAGACAGAATTTTACATCATTCACACGTTATTCAGATAAAAGGAGAAAGCTATCGATTAAAACAGAAAAGAAAAGCCGGAATTATCACTGAATCTAATCTTGAGTAAAAGAGTGGATCAATATTCAACCGTTGATAAGTCCTAAAAGTGGATCACTTTTCGGCCGTCGTTGACACTATAGGGTATGAGCTATGATAGTAGGGTTTTTATTTTTTACCATATTGCTAATTTCTTCCAGTGTGCAAGCGGAACAAATAGTTACTCCGGTGACCGATCTCCTCGGTAGAACTGTGTCAGTCAAACTTCCGGTTCAGCGCGTGATCCTAGGCGAAGGTCGACAACTTTACCTTGTTGCAATGTTAGATAAGGAAAATCCAGCTAAGCGAGTGGTTGCCTGGAGAAAGGATTTAATTCAGTCAGATCCAGCGACATGGCAACAGTATCGAAAACGTTTTCCCCTTTTGGAAAAAATCCCTACTTTTGGTGGTAGCGAACAGGGAACTTTCGATGTAGAGCTGGCCATTAGCCTCAAACCTGACGTTATCATCATGAACATGGATGCAAGAAAAGCGATCGTAGATTCAGGATATGAGGCGGCGCTTTCCAGCGCAGGGATCCCTATCGTCTATGTTGACTTTCGTTATGAACCAATAGCACATATTCCCCCGACGGTAAAACTGTTTGGCAAACTGTTTGGCAAAATGGAGCTTGCCACCGCCTACCTTCAATTCCGTGATATGGAGCTAAAACGTGTAACCTCCCAGGTAAATAAGTTAACGTCTTCCTTACCTAAAGTGTTTCTTGAGCGTCTAGGAGGATATTCAGATGAGTGTTGTATGACGTTTGGTAAAGGAAGTTTTGGGCGATTTGTCAAACTTGCTGGGGGAGAAAACATAGCTGCATCGTTATCTCCAGGTTCCTTTTTTACCATCAATCCAGAGCAGATAGTATCAGCCAATCCCGATATTGTAATTTTAACCAGTGGTAATTTTCAGGCATCAGTACCTGGTGGGCGATGGATACCTCTCGGCCCTGGTGCGAATATTAAAGAAGCCCAAACTAGACTAGCATGGTTTACTACCCGCCCTGCCTATAAAAACAGTTCAGCTCAGCATAATAATGCATTTTTCGCTATTTGGCATCAGTTCTACAACAGTCCTTACGATGTCATTGCCATCCAGCAATTAGCAAAATGGATCCATCCTGAACTATTCAGTGAACTTGATCCCGATGATACATTCCGTCGTCTTCATCATGAATTCCTTCCCATTCCGTACTTAGCAGGATATATGGTTAGTCTGAAAGCAGAGGGGCATAATAGTGACACTTTGTCTGACGCAGCTTCGCGCTGATACTCCAGGAACGGAGCATGTCATCCATTTTAATAATGCGGGGGCAAGTTTAATGCCTGAACCAGTTATACGTGCGATAAGGGAACATTACTCCAGAGAAATCATCATCGGTGGCTATGAAGCTGCTGTGACCCAGCGACAGTCAATTGAAAATATCTATCAGGAACTAGCAAGGCTTATCAATGCAAAACCTGCTGATATCGCACTGATGGAGAATGCGACTCGTGCCTGGAATATGGCATTTTATTCTTTACCATTGAAATTTGGTGACATTCTTCTTACCTCAACAACTGAGTATGCAGGAAATTATATACCTTATCTGCAAAGACAAAAACGAGATGGTATAAAGGTTAAAGTACTGAATGAAGATGAAACCGGTGCTGTTTGTCTGGAACACCTAAAGAAAGCATTGGATAATCCCAATGTCCGACTAATAAGCCTACCATTGCTTGGTACACATGGCGGGCCAATACAACCCGTCGAGGAAATTGGCGCACTCGCGCGTGAAGCTGGCGTATGGTTTTTTCTGGATGCCTGCCAGGGAATTGGGCATTTACCATTGGATATCAAAAAAATTGGCTGTCATGTACTAACCGCTTCTGGTCGCAAATACTTACGTGCTCCACGTGGTACTGGTTTTCTATGGATAGATAACATATTAAGCTCAACAATAGAGCCAATATTGCTTGATCATCATGCCGCGAAGCTGGAAAGTGCTAATCATTATCGCATTAATCATAGAGCACGTCGTTTTGAATGCTGGGAAGCTAATATTGCGGATCGTCTTGGTCTGGGAGCTGCTGCCGCATATGCTACATCATTAGGCCAAGAAAATATAACTCAACGAATTCTTCATCTTGGGAAACAACTTAGAACCGGTCTGAAGGATTTACCTCACATTCAGATACATGATCGCGGGAAATATTTATCTGGGATTGTTACGTTTACCGTCAAGAATATTATTCCAGAAAATGTACAAAAGTATCTATCCACTCATCCACGTCGTATGAATGTTTCCTGTTCACGATTTAATTCAACATTTATTGATATGAAAAATCGTGGACTTGACGCTGTCGTACGTGCATCTGTGCATGCATACAACAGTGAAGAAGAGATTGATACCCTACTTAACGTACTTGCTGATATCAGATGAGGTAAACATGATATATAACGTAGTATTGCGACCACTTGTATTGATCCGTCCATCTGAAGAGGTCAACATTGAACATGTAGAAATATTAGTAGAGGAGATTATTCACTGTCAGAGATGGATAACGACTGTCCCAATAGAAAAACAAACTGGGATTATTATGGATGGTAATCATCGATATTGTGCTGCATATCGGTTAGGTCTAGCATGTCTTCCTTGTGTCATGCTTGATTATACCTATGAATGTGTAAGTGTTTACCACTGGTGTAACGGTGAGCCTTTTTGCCCTAAAAAAATTAGGGAACATATTGTAAGTAAAGGGAAAATATTTCCATATAAAACTACCAGACATCTATTTTCTCCAGAGCTTCCTGTTGTTGATTTTAGTATTCAGCAGTTGCAAAACATGCCCGTTACATATTCTTAAATGTATTAAGGTAATGGTTGTTCTAAATGCTGGCAGTGAAAAAGCGCTGTCAACATTTATAAGTAAAACTATATATCACCGACCTCAATGACTAGTTTGTTGCCTGACCTAAAGATGGAAAATACGTTATTTTAGTAAATGTTTACTATTTATATTAAATAATTAAAGCATTCAGTTATAGACATAGCAGTTGCTCAAAATTAATTTTTTCAAAAGAATCTACTCGTAAATCAGCACCCACTAAATTGTCTTTTGACGATATGCCAACAGAAAAAATATTCGCTCTAATTTAATGCTGTCACGAGTTTCGCACAGGCATATAAAATTCCAGAAATGGCTTAAAAGTAATGGTTAATTTGCAAGTTACTAAAACGTATAAATTTGTTTAAATTACAATAAGTTGTTTTCTATTTATATATTATGCTGAATTAAACTTAAAAATAGAGCGTTTTTTTATTGGTGCGAAACTCGTGGCTGTAATTCCTGCTTGTGAATCTTCAAAACCAATCGCTTCATAGGTAATACATCGATAAAATTGGCCGCTGTTATAGCTAGGCGACTTAATTTTGATTACAAGGTGTGTTATGAGTTATACAATTGATTTTCGACGTAAAGTAATATCTGTAAGGAAAGCCGAAGGTTTAACAATTCGAGAAACTGCGAAACAATTCCGTATTGGAAAAGCGTCTTTAGTACGTTGGCTTAAACGACCAGAGCCAAAAAATTCAACGCCACGTAAGAGGAAGCTCGATAAAAATGCTTTAGCAAAAGATGTGGAACAGTATCCAGATGCTTACCAAAAGGAACGGGCAGAGCGATTCGGTGTTTGTAAAAAGACTATTTGGCAATCCCTTAAAAAGCTGGGATTAACCTATAAAAAAAACTCTATTCCATCCAAAAACCAACGAAAGCGACAGGCTGGCACATCAGCAAAAAAGACAACAGTATGAAAAAAAAGATAAATCTGTTGTTTTTATTGATGAAAGTGGTTTTTCACATGACACTCCACGAACTCACGGCTATTCCCCAAAAGGTCACCGTTGTTTTGGCCTGAAAAACTGGGGTGCTAAGGGAAGAACAAATGTTATTGGCGCTTTATTGGGAACAACCCTTTTTGCTATCGGATTATTTGATTGCAATATTAATCGTGATGTTTTTTATGTTTGGATCACAAAAATATTGCTCCCAGAACTTCCTGAAAATTCTGTTATTTTTATGGACAACGCTAGCTTTCACAAAGGTAAGAATATTGAACAGGCAATTATAAACGCAGGACACCAGATAGAATATTTGCCTGTGTATTCACCAGATTTAAATCCTATAGAACATAAATGGTCTCAAGCTAAACGTAAAAAGATGGAAACAGGATGCACTATCGATGACCTGTTTTTAATACATATGCTGTAATCAAAATTAAGTCGCCTAGCTATAAAAAAATCTCTGGATCCGGCTTACCTTTAACAAAGACACGAGTTTCGCACAAAATTAATTTGGGTACGCTAATAAAACACGGATGTGCTCAGTAATAGCATTTTTGATTACGTCCCAATTTTGTTGATAAAGGGTTATTTTTTCAGATATACGACGTTTATGTTGTTCAAACCACGCAGAAATAGCGAGAAAAATATGATTTCTTTGCGCTCGGCTCGTGTGAGCCTGATAGCGTTCAATATAGCTAGGCGACTTAATTTTGATTACAGCATATGTATTAAAAACAGGTCATCGATAGTGCATCCTGTTTCCATCTTTTTACGTTTAGCTTGAGACCATTTATGTTCTATAGGATTTAAATCTGGTGAATACACAGGCAAATATTCTATCTGGTGTCCTGCGTTTATAATTGCCTGTTCAATATTCTTATCTTTGTGAAAGCTAGCGTTGTCCATAAAAATAACAGAATTTTCAGGAAGTTCTGGGAGCAATATTTTTGTGATCCAAACATAAAAAACATCACGATTAATATTGCAATCAAATAATCCGATAGCAAAAAGGGTTGTTCCCAATAAAGCGCCAATAACATTTGTTCTTCCCTTAGCACCCCAGTTTTTCAGGCCAAAACAACGGTGACCTTTTGGGGAATAGCCGTGAGTTCGTGGAGTGTCATGTGAAAAACCACTTTCATCAATAAAAACAACAGATTTATCTTTTTTTTCATACTGTTGTCTTTTTTGCTGATGTGCCAGCCTGTCGCTTTCGTTGGTTTTTGGATGGAATAGAGTTTTTTTATAGGTTAATCCCAGCTTTTTAAGGGATTGCCAAATAGTCTTTTTACAAACACCGAATCGCTCTGCCCGTTCCTTTTGGTAAGCATCTGGATACTGTTCCACATCTTTTGCTAAAGCATTTTTATCGAGCTTCCTCTTACGTGGCGTTGAATTTTTTGGCTCTGGTCGTTTAAGCCAACGTACTAAAGACGCTTTTCCAATACGGAATTGTTTCGCAGTTTCTCGAATTGTTAAACCTTCGGCTTTCCTTACAGATATTACTTTACGTCGAAAATCAATTGTATAACTCATAACACACCTTGTAATCAAAATTAAGTCGCCTAGCTATACCACAATTTTGTTTAATTTCTCGATGATAAACTTCAACAGACCAACGGGCATCCATGATAGATTTGACGTATTCACGGGTGGGATTCTCTTTGTCTGTTACTAAGTAATCAATACGGCCGTTTTTGGCTATAAATTTGAGGGTGTTCATAATTCTGTGTCAGGGGATTTTATATTTTGATTATACCATCTAGGCGCCCTTTAAAATAGATGGACAATTGAGCAATGGTTAACGCCCAGTTACTAATCGGCATAGTCCATTTGTTGGATACCTGATTGATGCCAATATAGAGTAATTTTAATAAGCTGTTTTCATTAGGAAAAGCCCCTTTGGTTTTAGTTAATTTCCTAAACTGCCGATGAACCGCCTCTACTGCATTGGTCGTATAAATGGGTTTTCTAATGGCTTTAGGGTATCGAAAATAAGCACTGAGCAACTCCCATTTACTTCGCCAGGATTCTAGTACTATCGGGTATTTTTCACCCCATTTCGTTTCCAGTTCATCAAGGGCAAGCTCAGCAGCCGCTTTAGTATCTGCACGATAAACCGGCTTAAAATCAGCCATAAAGGCTTTTTGGTCTTTACTGGCAATATAACGTAAGCTATTGCGAATTTGATGAACTACGCATAGCCTGAACTTCTGTCTGCGGGAAAATACTGGCTATCGCTTCTGGAAACCCTTTTAATCCGTCAATACAAGCGATTAAAATATCTTGTATACCACAGTTATGTAAGTCAGTCAGAACGCTCAGCCAATGATGTGCTCCTTCTGTTTCAGACATATAGAGTCCTAACCATTCCTTATGCCCATCGGTGGTTAGTCCAAGTACTGTGTAGATTGCCTTATTGATATAGTGACCATCATGTTTTACCTTGTAATGAATGGCATCGAGCCAGACAAAAGGATAGAGCGCCTCCAGAGGGCGTTGTTGCCAGGCTTTTAATTCAGGGAGTGTAGTGGCATACTAAATTTGGCCACCTAAGTTGAGGTGATATGCTTACCTCATAATTTTTATAGGTGCCGAAATGAGTAAAATAATTACTGCTGAATTTAAATGTGAAACCGCCAAATTAGTCCTTGACCAAAATTACACCTACCAGGAAGCCGCGAAAGGCATGAACGTCAGTCTTTCAGCGATTAGCCGGTGGGTAAGAGCCCTTCGTTTAGAACGTCAAGGGAAAACATCGCCTGGTCTGCCATTAACACCTGAACAAATTGAGTTCAGAGAAATGAAGAAAAAAATCCACCGGCTGGAAATGGAGAATGACATCTTAAAAAAGGCTACTGCGCTCTTAATGTCCGACTCACTGAAAAATTTTCGGTAATTGAAAAGCTAAGAGTGCTTTATCCGGTGAAAACTTTGTATCGTATTTTTAATGTTCACCGAAGCAGTTATCGCTATTGGTGTCGGCCTAAGGAGCCAGATATTGAGCGGACGATAAAACGTAGCCTAGTCAGCGAAGCGTGGAACGTTAGTGGCGGCTCTGCTGGTGCAAGGACTATCGCCACGATGGTTACCAATACACACAACGTGAAACTTGGGCGGTGGTTAGCGGGTAAGTTGATGAAAGAATTAATCATCGTCAGTTGCCAAGAGCGAAAACATAAATACAACCGCGGTGGAAATGAACGTATTAATATTCCAAATCTGCTCAATAGGCAGTTCGCTGTTACAAAGCCTGACCAGGTCGGCGATGTAACCTATATTTGGACAGGCTCACGATGGGCCTATCTGGCTGTGGTATTGGATTTGTTTGCCCGAAAACCGGTGGGCTGGGCAATGTCATTTGCACCAGACTCAGAATTAACCGCCAAAGCACTACAAATGGCTTGGGAACTACGTGGGCATCCCAAACAGGTGATGTTCCATAGTGATCAGGGAAGTCATTATACCAGTCGTCAGTATAGGCAGGCATTGTGGCGTTATCAGATGACCCAAAGTATCAGTCGCAGAGGGAATTGTTGGGATAATAGTCCGATGGAACGATTCTTCCGTAGTCTGAAGACCGAATGGGTGCCAACGACTGGCTACCAAAGCTTTAGTACTGCTCAGTCAGCCATTATTCGCTACATAACCCACTACTATAGCGATATAAGACCTCACTGGTATAACGGTGGATTAACGCCAAACGAATCAGAGCGACTGTTCCGTGAACAGTCAGGTAGGGTGGCCAATTTTAGTTGACCACTACAGAGTAATTTGTCAGTAATATGCGTAATAGCTCCATCTGATATTTCCAGTCCATATAATTCTGCAACATGTTTTTGAATATCACGATAACTCATGCCTAATGCAAATAACGATAGGATTTTGTTATCAATATCCTCTGATAATTTTGTCTGATTTTTCTTAATGCGCTGAGGCTCAAAAGCACCTGACCTGTCTCTGGGCGTTTTCAGTTCAAATTGACCTGATGTCGATTTAACCGTTTTTCGAGTATAGCCATTTTTACGCGTATCGATTGACGTTGTCGATAGGTAGTGTTCTATTTCTGCCTGCAGGGCAGCTTCGGTCAGCTGTTTTATGAGTGGTGTGAGTATTCCATCCGTACCGGGTAAATTTTTACCTGATTGTAATTGCTTCAACGCTTCATCAAAATTAAATGATTGATTTCTCATATGTCATACCTCCACGAGTTTCGCACAGGCATATAAAATTCCAGAAATGGCTTAAAAGCAATGGTTAATTTGCAAGTTACTAAAACGTATAAATTTGTTTAAATTACAATAAGTTGCTTTTAATTTATAAGATTTTGTCTATTTATATATTATGCTGAATTAAAACTTAAAAATAGAGCGTTTTTTATTGGTGCGAAACTCGTGACCTCTTTTTTTTGAGTTTAAGATATGACACAGATTTTTGAACACTACCTATGATTCTTTGCGCCCGACTCGTGCGAGCCTGACAGCGTTCAATACCACAATTTTGTTTAACTTCTCGAACAGACCAACGGGCATCCATGATAGATTTGACGTATTGACGGGTGGGATTGTCTTTGTTTGTTACTCTGTAATCAATACGGCCGTTTTTGGCTGTAAATTTGAAAACTGTCACCCAACCATAACCTCGTAAGTGTATTGGAGTTCCTTCTTCTGAGATGTCTAATTTGTTCAGTTGTTTGTTATGGTTAACAAATCCGATTTTTTCTCAGCGTGGTTACCCAGACCCAACCATGAGAGCGAATTGATTTCAGATTATCCAGGCTAGAATACCAGGCATCCATCACTACCGCTTCTGGTATGATCCCTCTTTTTTTAGCAAGAGCGAGCATTTCGGAAAAGTGCGTGTTTTTTGTTTTTCCATCAGAATCTTTATCATAAATACGATAATCAATAGGAATTGATTCAACAGTTGTTAGATTATGCCAAAGTAAATTAACTAAACCTATGCCAGCAATAACATCATGTTCGTTACCTGAATACTGGTAATGAACCATCTCTATTTTTTTACTACGTGTTTTGGCAATTAGTGCATCGTCAGCTATTAGTACACAAGGGCTTTTTTTGTCTATATATGTTTCAACTAATCTCCACAGGTCTTTAGGTCGAAAACACCTGTTTTTTAGCCATCGACTAATAGTGTCTGAGACAAAGGTGATGGGCTTACTTCTGATAACGCCAAACCAGAGTATCTTACACTGTTTACTTGTAAGAATGTTTCGTAGATATCTTTAATGCATGGATAAGCTGACAAAATATAAACATCCTAATTTTTTCTTGTTTTGAACTTTTATACTTCTTTTTCGGAGCTTGCGAAACTCGTGCTAAATAGCATTCTTTGTCAAAAAATCCCCTCTTTTATGTTTGACTTTAGAGTTAACTCTAAAGTGTAAAGTAAATCATAGAAACGAAATTTTAAGTGAGTGAATTAAAAAGGGGATACTGTGTGTGCATACCCATCAACAACATAAGCATACTGCAAAATGTTGCACAACCAATAGCCACTGCAGCGATAAAAAGAAAGTTATTGGTCACAAACATAGCAAAAAAACCGTATCGCTATCGGCAAAAAATAGCGCTGATGAAGAACTTCATCCTGCGAAGAGTAACACTAAACTTACAGATCAGCAGGCATGCAGTGATACCAATCAATATAACCTTATAAGTGAATGCACACTTACATATGAGAAAAGTAATGCCTTTATTTCAAGAAAAAAGCACCGCTTTCATTGGATTGTAAGTGGTATGGATTGCGCAAGCTGCGCGCGTAAAATTGAAATAGCCGTTAGCAAGGTCAATCATGTCAAACAAGTAAAGGTACTGTTTACAACCGAAAAGTTAATTGTCGATGCTGATGATGATGTTCGTGATGATGTAATCAAAGCTGTGCAAAAAGCGGGCTTCAAATTATATAACCTCAATACCACCGAATCAGCCGCAAAAAAGAGGCAAAATAATCCATTTAGTGAATCTAACCCTATCATTATTTTAATATTTTTTATGTTAATCAGTTGGGGAATTTCCTTCATTGATGTAAAAGTAGGACAAATTGCTTTTATTTTAACAACATTATATGGACTCTACCCGATTACAGTTAGAGCAATACAACTGATACGCTCAGGTACTTTTTTTGCAATAGAAACATTAATGAGTGTTGCGGCAATAGGCGCATTATTCATTAATGCAAGCGAAGAAGCCGCGATGGTACTGTTGTTGTTTATGATAGGAGAAAGATTAGAGTCATATGCCGCTGGACGCACACGCCGAGGCATCAGTAGTTTAATGGCCCTTATTCCTGAACAAGCGATGCTCATTAAAAATGGTGTAAAAACCACTGTCCCTGTCTCAACACTGCAACCAGGCGATATCATTGAAATCCTTCCTGGTGGCCGTTTACCCACTGATGCTGAATTAGTGAATGAATTTGCCAGTTTTGATGAAAGTGCATTAACCGGTGAATCAATGCCTATTGAACGAAAAACGGGGGAAAAAGTATCAGCCGGCGCACTTTCTATCGATCGTGCTATACAAATGAAAGTAATATCTGAACAAGGTCAAAATGCGATCGATCGCATAATGATATTAATTGAAGAAGCTGAAGAACGCCGCGCCCCAATTGAACGATTTATTGATCGTTTTAGCCAAATTTACACGCCCCTTATTATGTTAGTCGCAACATTGATTATTATTATTCCACCACTATTTTTTGCTGAATCATGGGACATATGGATCTATCGTGGTCTAACCTTGCTGTTAATAGGCTGCCCTTGCGCTTTAGTGATCTCTACTTCAGCGGCAATTACTTCTGCTCTGGCAGCAGCAACGCGTCGAGGAGCCCTGATTAAAGGTGGCGCAGCCTTAGAGCAATTAAGTTCTGTCACCCAAGTTGCCCTGGATAAAACAGGTACACTTACCGAAGGGAAACCACAAGTTACTGACATCATAACCGCTGAAACAGTGACCGAAGAAACACTATTGCAATTTACCGCTTCAATCGAAAGCGGATCACACCATCCTTTAGCAAAAGCGATTTTGGCTAAGACTCAAGCGCTAGAAATAAATGTTGAACCCGCCCAAAATCATAAAGCATTGGCTGGTATTGGAGTGGAAGGTTATTTGGCAGATAAATATATTCTGGTATCAGCACCGAATAAAATCTCTGACGATATATTAACCATACAATGGCAACAAACAGTAAAAACACTTGAAAATCAAGGTAAAACTGTTGTTGTGGTACTAGTCGATAACAAGCTACTTGGCATTATTGCTATGCAAGATACATTACGCTCAGATGCCATTGATGCGGTTAATAAACTGCAAAAACTGGGTATTAAAACCGTCATGTTAACGGGTGATAACCCACTGGCAGCTGAATCAATTGCGCAAAAAGTTGGTTTAGATTATCGGGCAGGGCTGTTACCTGAAGACAAAGTCAATGCCATTATAGCACTCAGTAAAACCAACCATACACTCATGGTTGGCGATGGTATTAATGATGCTCCCGCAATGAAGGCCGCAAATGTTGGCATCGCCATGGGTAATGGAACGGATGTCGCTCTTGAAACCGCTGATGCGGCATTGACTCATAACAGGCTAACTGGATTAGCCGAGATCATTATGTTATCACGAGCAACCAGAGCCAATATTCGTCAAAACATTACTATCGCTTTAGGACTAAAAGCTATCTTCCTGGTGACCAGTTTATTAGGCATAACCGGCTTATGGATGGCTATTTTAGCGGATTCCGGTGCCACTGCATTAGTGACCGCAAATGCGCTCCGTTTATTGAAGGATCGCCACCCAGAATAAACGCTTTGTTAAATATTATTTAACCTGAGTTCGGGATAAGCATTATCAATTATGCTTGAAGATATGTTCCTGCCACAGGTATCTTTGGTTTAGATGGAATTAAACAATATGCAACCCGCCCTGCTAATAAATTCACTACAAAGTTAGTAGGAGAGCGGTGCCACGTATGCTCTGCTCTATCTGACAAAGACACGAGTTTCGCACAAAACTAATTTGGGTACGCTAATAAAACACGGATGTGCTCAGTAATAGCATTTTTGATTACGTCCCAATTTTGTTGATAAAGGGTTATTTTTTCAGATATACGACGTTTATGTTGTTCAAACCACGCAGAAATAGCGAAAAAAATATGATTTCTTTGCGCTCGGCTCGTGCGAGCCTGACAGCGTTCAATATAGCTAGGCGACTTAATTTTGATTACAGCATATGTATTAAAAACAGGTCATCGATAGTGCATCCTGTTTCCATCTTTTTACGTTTAGCTTGAGACCATTTATGTTCTATAGGATTTAAATCTGGTGAATACACAGGCAAATATTCTATCTGGTGTCCTGCGTTTATAATTGCCTGTTCAATATTCTTACCTTTGTGAAAGCTAGCGTTGTCCATAAAAATAACAGAATTTTCAGGAAGTTCTGGGAGCAATATTTTTGTGATCCAAACATAAAAAACATCACGATTAATATTGCAATCAAATAATCCGATAGCAAAAAGGGTTGTTCCCAATAAAGCGCCAATAACATTTGTTCTTCCCTTAGCACCCCAGTTTTTCAGGCCAAAACAACGGTGACCTTTTGGGGAATAGCCGTGAGTTCGTGGAGTGTCATGTGAAAAACCACTTTCATCAATAAAAACAACAGATTTATCTTTTTTTTCATACTGTTGTCTTTTTTGCTGATGTGCCAGCCTGTCGCTTTCGTTGGTTTTTGGATGGAATAGAGTTTTTTTTATAGGTTAATCCCAGCTTTTTAAGGGATTGCCAAATAGTCTTTTTACAAACACCGAATCGCTCTGCCCGTTCCTTTTGGTAAGCATCTGGATACTGTTCCACATCTTTTGCTAAAGCATTTTTATCGAGCTTCCTCTTACGTGGCGTTGAATTTTTTGGCTCTGGTCGTTTAAGCCAACGTACTAAAGACGCTTTTCCAATACGGAATTGTTTCGCAGTTTCTCGAATTGTTAAACCTTCGGCTTTCCTTACAGATATTACTTTACGTCGAAAATCAATTGTATAACTCATAACACACCTTGTAATCAAAATTAAGTCGCCTAGCTATATCGATGGGGTTGATGCCAACTCAGTAGCATTTTAGTGTGGCAGAATGACTTTTACTCAATTTGCCACAGCGTATTAAATGACATTGAGAGAATAATAGTGTTAGCAGATATCGCATAATTTTGAGGTAGTTGATAGCGGTGAAAGGTGGCTGTCTAATAACGTTGATTTAATTAAACTTTTTGAAAAAGACTGGTTAATCGTCTTCAAGTTTATGATGAAAAAATTGAATAATTGCTATTGCCTGCTCTTCATCTGGACCGGTTACTTCAATATCGATATAACTACCTTGTTCTGAGTCTAACATCAACATTGCTATAACACTATCTGCTTGAGCTTCTATATTATGGCAATTGCGCAACAGCACCGAAGATTCAAATTGTTGGATTAGTTCACAGAGCATCATTGCTGGCCTGCATACCCTGTTGATTTTTTATAATAATGCGGTGATAGACAGTCATGACTTTCTCTTTTCTAACGTCCGATGACGCGACTGAACATTTTTGCCTCTAGAACGAAAGTAATCAGCCAGTTGTTCGGCAACATAAACTGAACGGTGTTTACCTCCGGTACAACCGATAGCAATCGTCAAATAGCTACGGTTATTAGATTCTAACATGGGTAACCATAATTCAAGATAACTACGTGTTTGATAGATAAAGTTATGCACTTCGGTGTGTCGGTCAAGAAAGGCAGCAACAGGACGATCGAGAGCTGTCATAGGACGTAATTTAGGATCCCAATGTGGGTTAGGTAAAAAACGGACATCAAACACATAATCTGCATCGATCGGAATACCATGTTTAAAGCCAAAGGATTCGAAAACCATGGTCAATTCACGTTCCCGTTTACCTAATAAACGTGCTCTAAGCATTTCAGCCAGTTCATGTACTGACATTTCAGAGGTGTCGATAACTAAATCTGCTCGTGAGCGGAGTGGCTCTAATAGATCATTTTCCTCATCAATAGCATTTTCTAATGATAAATTTTTATTGGAGAGTGGATGTAAACGGCGTGTATCACTATATCTTCTGATCAGCGTATTACGATCTGCATCAAGAAAAAGTAATTGTGGGGAAAAACTAGCAGGTAGATTTTTTAACGCATTTTCGAAAATTGTTGGGTTGTCTGGCATATTACGAACATCAATACTCACGGCCGCAGAAGTTTGTCGTTCAGCAAGTGAATTTGCCAATTCTGGCAGTAAAATAACGGGCAGATTGTCAACACAATAAAAACCCATATCCTCCAGTGCCCGTAGAGCAACTGATTTACCTGAACCAGAACGGCCACTGACTATCATCAGCACCATGAGTCATACCCCTTAAGTTTCTTCACAATGAAAAATCATTATTTAGCTTAGATTTTTTAGAAACCAGTTATTCAGTAATGATTTTATAGAGTTCATCATTACTTTGCGCAGCGCGTAAACGACGACATAGGTTCTTATCAGCTAACCGTTTGGCAATTAAAGAGAGAGTATGTAAATGTGTTTTACATTGCTCTGAAGGAACTAATAATGCAAACAGTAAATCGACTGACTGATTATCAATGGCATCAAAAGCAATAGGTTCACCTAAATGGAGAAAAACACCAACTGCGTCGGATGAATTGCTTTCATTTAATTTGCCATGTGGGATTGCAATACCTCCACCGATACCGGTTGTGCCGACTTTTTCACGGGTTAATAATGAGTCAAAAACGACACTTTCAGGTACATTCAGTGCAATTGCAGCAACTTCACTAATAATTTCTAGTGCTCGTTTTTTACTCGTACAAAGTACATTATTTAGTGTACATGATGGTGTTAATACCGAGCTTAATGATAATTTTTTTTCACTGTTCATTGAATTTATTCACTTAGGGCAATTATACCAGATATCCATAATGAATATCTGGTATGAACGATACGAGCATCGATAATCTACATTATTTAGTGTCATAGTGCCCTTGTTGTTTAATAACACAGATTAATGTTGTTTCAATTTTTCTTTGTATTTAGTAAGCTGGCGCGCCATTTTTTCTACCATGGCATCAATTGCCGCATACATATCATCTTCTTGAGCAGAAGCATGTAGTTCTGCTCCATTCACTTTCGCCGTTGCCTCAGCAATTTGATTAAATTTCTGTACTTTTAAAATTACATGAATAGCATTGATATGGTCAAAATATTGTTCAAGTTTTGAACACTTTTCTTCCGCGGTTTGGCGTAATGCTTCCGTAATTTTAATATTTTGGCCAGTAATTTGAAATTCCATAGTATCTTCCTTCTCAGTTAATTCAAATCAGTTTTTTACGCTGATTCGAGGGTGGAATGGATAGAGACTCTCGATATTTAGCAACTGTACGACGAGCAATTTGAATACCCTGTTCTGCTAGTATGCTTGTTAATTTGTTATCACTCAAGGGTTTTACAGGGTTCTCTGTCGCAATAAGTTTTTTTACTAGCGCGCGTATAGCGATAGAAGAGGCTTCTCCTCCGGTATCAGTGTTGACATGGCTAGAAAAAAAGTATTTCAGTTCAAAGATACCTCTTGGACTATGTAGATATTTTTGCGATGTGACACGGGAAATCGTCGATTCGTGCATATCAACCTGATAAGCAATATCCGCTAGTACCATAGGTTTCATATGCTCTTCACCATATTCAAAAAACTGTTGTTGATTTTCAACAATACATTGGGCAACTTTTAATAAAGTTTCATTACGACTTTCTAAACTTTTTATTAACCATTTCGCATCTTGTAAGTTGTTACGGATGAATTGATTATCTTTTTCATTATCAGAGTATTTACCTAGAGAAGCATAATGTTGATTGATTTTTAAGCGTGGAATGTTTTCAGTATTTAGAGCTACTTGCCAGTCATTATCTATTTTGCGAACCAGAGCATCGGGGACAATATATTGTGGTTCATTAGTTTGAATGATTTGCCCAGGTTTAGGATCTAATCGTTGGATCATATCGATAACTTCTTTCAAGGCCGTTTCTTTTAATTTGGTTTTTCGGCTAAGTTGCCGAAAATCACGATTGCCAAGTAATTCTAAATGGTCGTTAATTATTAGTTTAGCTTCTTTTAAAAAAGGAGTCTCGCGAGGTAACGCGGATAACTGAATTAGTAAGCAGTCTTTTAAATTTTTGGCTGCGACGCCGATCGGATCGAAGTGCTGGATCCGTTTTAATACAATTTCAACTTCTTCCTGGGTAATATTTGCTAGGGCTAAACCCGCGTAAATATCTTCAATAGTGGTGCTTAAATAGCCGGAATCGTCCACAGCATCAATAATGGCGGTGGCAATTGCGGCATCTATTTCAGTAAAAGGTGTTAATGATGCTTGCCAGGATAAATAATCTTGCAACGTTTGCAATGTTTCTCCTTGGTAGATAGGAAAATCATTGTCACTAAAATTATTGGTTAGAGTTGGATAGTTATCTGAGGGATAAATTTCTTCCCAATTAGTATCTAAAGGTAATTCGCCTGGCACATCATTTTGTTCGATGGCGTCAAAACTATCTAGTGCCGCTGGTTCGTTATCATTAATATCTGATGCTTCAATTTCCTGGTAGAGGTCATCTTGTTCAAGTAAAGGATTGCTTTCAAGAGCTTGCTGAATTTCGTGTTGAAGTTCTAATGTTGAAAGTTGCAACAAACGAATAGCTTGTTGTAGCTGTGGTGTCATCGCCAACTGCTGACTGAGTCGGAGTTGCAAACTCTGTTTCATAAAATTGGCTTAGTCTCCTTGGGAATAACATAATAAAAAAATTTACCAACTTTAATTAGTCACGGTTAGAGGCGGAAACCGTCTCCCAAATAGACGCGTTTGACTTGTTCATTTTCTAAAATCGCTTTAGGAGTTCCATGAGCGATAAGATGACCTTGACTGACAATGTAAGCACGTTCACAGACATCTAATGTCTCTCTCACATTGTGATCGGTTATTAATACGCCTAAACCATAATCTCTCAAGTGTTGGATTATTTTTTTTATATCTAATACTGAAATCGGATCAACACCGGCAAAAGGTTCATCTAAAAGAATAAATTTAGGATCAGCCGCTAATGCCCGGGCTATTTCTACACGGCGACGCTCCCCGCCAGAAAGTGATTGACCGAGGTTATTTCGCAAATGAGTAATACTAAACTCTTCCATCAATTCTTCGGCACGTTGCTGTTTTTCTTCGAATGTTAAATCTTTACGAATTTCTAATACAGCCATCAGATTATCGTAAACGTTTAGCCGGCGAAATATTGAGGCTTCTTGTGGTAAATAGCCTATTCCCCTACGAGCCCGTTCGTGAAGCGGCAGTAAACTAATATCTTCATCGTCGATAGCAATTTTTCCAGTATCACGAGGAACGATACCAACTACCATATAGAAGGTTGTCGTTTTACCTGCACCGTTTGGTCCCAATAAACCAACGATTTCACCTGAACTGACCTCCAGGCTGACGTCTTCAACAACCTTACGGTTTTTGTATGTTTTTGCCAAATGTTTCGCAGTTAATTTCGCCATTTTTTATTATTTACTCTTACTATTATTTGTACTTTTTACCCCAGGGCCTTTTTCTTGTAATTGGGAAGGTAACAGTGTGGTCGTTACTCGTTTCCCTTTATCACTAAATGCTTCCATTTGTTGGGTTGGGACTAAATAGGTAATTTTGTCACCTTTAATATTGCTATCTAGTTGTTCAAGGTAGGCATTACCTGTTAGGATAACCAGCTCTTTCTCCATTTCATAACGTATTTTATCGCTGTGACCTTTGATCGGTTTACCATCATCTTGTAATTGATAGAAATTGGCTGGCGTACCATAGGCTTCGACAACCATCTTTTTGGCATCGCCGTTCGGACGAGTGACAACGACTTTATCAGCTCGAACATCTATAGAACCTTGTTTTATGACAACATTTTCTGTAAATGTGGTAATATTTTTTTCTAAATCAAGTGACTGTTTAACTGAATCAATCTGAATGGGTTGTTGAGAATCACTTCTCAGCGCTATTGCTGGCAAGCTTAATATGAATATTGAACTAGTCAATGCTACATTAATGAAGATCTTTTTTGCCAATATCATTATTTTAGTTGTTTCCTTCGGGAGCTGTTTGCTTATTGGGGATTTCATAATAGGTTTTGACATCTTCAATTAACTCTGCGGTATGCGTTCTCATATTACCGCGCATTTTCATACCCACTGATCGTAAACCGATACCAATTACTGTGACTTTATCATCAGATGAAACATCCTGGGTAATTAGGTTAACGATGGCATTTTCCGTCAAAATTTTTTGTAAATCTGAAGTTGGATTTAAGTTATTTACTTGAACATTACCATATAAATAGAGCATGTTGTCGTTTGTTAATTTGGCTTTATTGGCGCGTACGGCCCAAGTGGGGATACTTTTTGTGTCATAAGTTGTTAATACTGGATTAATAAACCAGCTGGTTTTATTACTCGAAAAGTGGTGTGTCTCATCCATTATCAGTTTATAGGCCAATTTACCCATTGGATCATAGACATGGGTAATGGCATTACCAGTTTGATAATTTGGTTGGCTGTTATCAACCATAGCGGGTGCTTTTGATTGATTAAAATCAGCTAAGTTCCAGCCAATAAGCGCTAAAACAATTAGTGTTAATATAATGTTAAGCCAAAACTTAAATTTGCTCATCGTTGTTTCATTTTTGCCTATATTGATAAACCTTGGGCATTTTCTATCTTATCTTGAGCAAGCAGAATCAGATCACAAATTTCACGTACCGCACCTTTGCCGCCTACTTGATATGTAACATAATGCGCTTTACTTAACAACATTGGATGCGCGTCAGCTACAGCAACCGAAAGCCCTATCTGCGACATGACAGGCCAGTCAATTAAATCATCACCAATATAAGCAATCTGTTGAGGTTGGAGTTTTAATCGGGTTATCAGATCATTATAAGCTAATTTTTTTTCACTTTGCCCTTGGTAAAAATAATTAATACCGAGTGTTTTGGCACGATCTTTCAATAACTTAGCTTTACGTCCAGTAATAATGGCAACTTCAATTGCAGAGGTCAGTAAACAACGGATACCATAACCATCTTTTACATTGAATGCTTTTAGTTCTTCACCATTATTCCCCATATAAATTAAGCCATCTGTCATGACACCATCAACATCACAAATTAGTAATTTTATAAGACGTGCTTTTTCAACGATATGTTGGTCTATTGGGCCATAACAGGTTGTTATTTTATTACCATTATTCATGTATTATTTCCAATAATTATATGATGCCAGCTTGCAAAAGATCATGCAGATGAATAACACCAATAAGTGTATCTGCTTTTGCCACCAGTAAGGAAGTAATATGGTGTTGTTGCATCAAATTTAAGGCGTCAACCGCTAGCATATCGGGTTTTACCCTAATACCACCGGCTGTCATTACATCGGTAATTTTGGCATTATTTAAGTCAATATTCATTGCAAAGACGCGTCGTAAGTCACCATCGGTAAAAATACCTTCAATTTGCATTTCTTCATTACAAATCACAACCATACCTAGTTTTTTGCGAGTAATTTCCACTAATGCTTGCTGTAATGTTGCCTGTTTCATGACATTTGGAATATTTTTCCTGGTATGCATTAGGTCACTCACTCTTAATAAAAGTTTGCGTCCCAATGTGCCACCTGGATGAGAAAGTGCAAAATCTTCAGCGGTAAAACCCCGCGCTTCAAGTAAAGCGACCGCAATCGCATCTCCCATAACTAACATCGCTGTTGTGCTTGTTGTTGGCGCTAGACCTAATGGACAAGCTTCCTGCGGTACTTTGATACAAAGGTGAAAATCTGTCGCTTTTCCCATGCTACTAGCAGGGTTTTTTGTCATACAAATTAGCGCAATATGTTGGCGTTTTAACACTGGAATGAGTGCTAATATTTCATTTGACTCACCGGAGTTAGAAATAGCCAGAACAATATCTTGACTACTAATCATGCCTAAATCACCATGACTGGCTTCTCCTGGATGGACAAAAAAAGCCGGTGTTCCTGTACTGGCTAATGTGGCTGCAATTTTACGGCCAATATGGCCTGATTTACCCATCCCCATAACAACGACTTTGCCAGTACATTTAAAAATCAGTTCACAAGCTTGGTTAAAATCATCATTGATATATTGCTCCAAATTGGCAAGCCCGCTACGTTCAATCTCCAATACCTTCTTCGCTGTTTTTTGAAAATCAATTTCAGACATTTTTATTCCCCAATTTGATATAAGTAATTTAATTATATGGGTTAATAGATCTTTAGAAGACTCGTTTTTTCATATCACTCGCTTTGTATTACTGTCATCAATATATTATCCGTACGTTGTATTATTAGAAAAAATAGCATTTTTCACTATGATAACATTTGAAAATTTGTTTATTGTGACGATGTAATGAAAAAAAGTAAAATTGGCAATAATATTGATAGCGAATATATGCTAGTTTTTAGGTAATATGTTCCATACTGAGTAAATATACTTAAATGATAATTAGACAGAAAGGCTATTATTGTCATGAAGAAGTCTGTAGGTAATATCGTAGAAATCAAAGATATGTCTTTTATTCGGGGTCAACGGCTGATTTTTACCGATATGAGCTTGACGATCCCCAGGGGAAAAATTACGGCAATCATGGGGCCATCAGGTATTGGAAAAACAACTTTGCTACGTTTGATTGGTGGACAATTACAGCCAGATAAGGGAGAAATTTGGTTTGATGGTGTTAATATTCCAACACTATCACGCGCGGAACTTTATGCTGCTCGCAAGAAAATGAGTATGTTGTTTCAGTCTGGTGCCTTGTTTACTGATATGAATGTTTTTGACAATGTTGCTTTCCCTTTACGTGAGCACACTGTTTTAGCAGCAGAAATTATTCGAACAGTGGTCATGATGAAACTAGAGGCAGTCGGGTTGAGAGGTGCGGCCAATCTTATGCCGGCTGAACTATCAGGTGGTATGGCGCGACGAGCAGCATTGGCACGCGCTATTGCCCTTGATCCACAATTAATTCTATTTGATGAACCTTTTGTTGGGCAAGATCCGATAACCATGGGAGTTTTGGTTAAACTTATTGATGAACTTAATCATGCATTAGGTATTACTTGTATTACTGTTTCTCACGATGTGCCAGAAGTGTTGAGCATAGCGGATAAAGCTTATATTGTTGCAGAGCAACATGTTATTGCTGAAGGCACAGCGAAAGAATTGCAACAAAATAAGGATGCGCGGGTTAGGCAGTTTCTTGATGGTATAGCAGATGGTCCGGTACCATTTAAGTTTCCGGCAGGAAATTATGCAGCAGATTTATTAGGGTGATGGGATGATACTAATTGATACATTAGCCGCATTAGGCCATCGTTCACTAGCTATGGTGGCGACATTTGGTCGTGCTGGCTATTTGTTATGTCGGGCTTTATTTGGCAAACCTGAATTTGCAAAACAATGGCCATTATTAATAAAACAGCTCTACAATGTAGGAGTCTTATCTTTATTAATTATTGCTGTATCGGGATTATTCATTGGCATGGTACTTGGTTTACAAGGATATTTAGTCTTGACCATGTTTAGTGCTGAATCCAGTCTTGGCATGATGGTAGCTCTTTCTTTATTAAGGGAACTAGGGCCAGTGGTGACCGCACTTTTATTTGCTGGTAGAGCAGGTTCTGCATTAACGGCAGAAATAGGATTGATGAAAGCAACAGAGCAGATCTCTAGTTTGGAAATGATGGCGGTTGATCCATTACGTCAAGTGATTGCGCCGCGTTTTTGGGCGGGACTGATCAGTATGCCATTACTGGCATTAATTTTTGTCGCCGTGGGCATATTAGGTGGTGCGCTAGTCGGTGTTGATTGGAAAGGAATTGATGAAGGTTTTTTTTGGTCATCGATGCAATCTGCTATTGAGTGGAAAAAGGATATTCTCAACTGTTTTATTAAAAGTGTGGTATTCGCTTTTACGGTCAGCTGGATAGCTTTATTTAATGGTTATGATGCCATCCCAACATCGGAAGGGATAAGTCGTGCAACAACCAGAACCGTTGTTCATTCGTCATTAGCTGTGTTGGGTTTAGATTTTGTGCTTACTGCACTGATGTTTGGGAATTAATTCATGCAAAGTAAGAAAAGTGAAATTCTAGTTGGACTATTTGTTTTGATTGCATTAGCTGCAATTGTCTTTTTATGTTTAAAAGTTGCAGGTATTAAATCATTTGGTAATCAACCGACTTATAAAGTTACTGCTTCTTTTACCAATGTAGGCGGATTGAAAGTAAACTCGCCGGTAAAGATAGGTGGTGTGGTGGTTGGCCGAATAGTCGATATTATGTTGGATAAGAAAACTTATACACCACGTGTTACCTTAGCGATTTTTAGTCAATATGATAATATTCCTGACAACAGCTCATTGTCGATACTTACTGCGGGATTATTAGGTGAGCAGTTTTTAGCACTTAATGTGGGTTTTTATGATCCTGATATGGGAATTACCTTTCTTAAGGACGGTGGACGCATTGAAGATACTAAACCTGCCATAATATTGGAAGATTTAATTGGGCAATTCTTATATAGAAGTGGCGATCCTAATCGTTCGAATAGAGCAAGCTCAGTTTCCGGAAATAACGAAAAATCTTCCACGACACCATGATGAACAATCTAATATGATAAGAAAAGGAACCTATTTTATGTTTAAACGTTTCTTAATAGTGGCTTTGTTAGTGGTTGCCCCGTTTGCGATGGCGATAGATCAAACCAACCCATATAAACTGATGCAAGAAGCCGCTGCTAAAACTTTTACCCGCTTAAAAAACGAGCTGCCTATGATCCGGCAAAATCCAGATTACCTACGCAGGGTTGTTCGTGAAGAACTTATGCCTTATGTACAAATTAAGTATGCAGGAGCATTAGTCTTAGGATCTTATTATAGTAGTGCAACCCCGTCACAACGGGATGCTTATTTTCGGGCGATTGAAGCCTATTTGGAACAAGCTTATGGGCAAGCTTTGGCAATGTATCATGGGCAACAATATCAAATTGCGCCAGAACAACCACTGGGTGATAGGAATGTGGTTGCTATTCGGGTAACAATTGCCGATCCACAGGGCCGACCACCTGTACGTCTTGATTTTCAATGGCGTAAAAATAGCAAGACTGGCTATTGGCAGGCTTATGATATGATTACTGAAGGTGTTAGTTTAATTACAACTAAACAAAATGAATGGGCTAATATTTTACGTACCAAAGGTATTGACGGCTTGACACAAGAGTTGCTCAGTAGTGCAAAAAATCCCATTACACTGGAAAATAAAAAATCATGATACCCATGTTGACTTGGGAGCAGAAAGGTCAAATGTTGATTTTAACCGGTGAGCTTGATCGTGATACTCTGCCGGCTTTTTGGCAACAGAGAAATCAGTTGCTAAAAGGTATTAACGCGATTAATGTTTCCCAGTTATCTCATATCGATTCTACCGGACTCGCTATGTTTATTAGGTTAAAATCAGAACAGCAGTCAGAGAATAAATGGGTATTTGAAGGTATTAGTGAGCGTTTTAAGACCCTTATTAGGCTTTATAAACTTGAGGATTTTATGAACTAATTGGGTCATAAATTTTAAAAATAGTTTAATATATAAAGCAAGCGCTCTTGTGCATTTTTATGCCAAGGGCGTTTTGTTTGATTTGCAGCAGATGATAGATCGATTAGGATAGATGGATTGTCTTTAATGTTAGAATTGAGTTTAATTATGAATACAAATGAAATAAAGCAAGTATTAATAGAACAATTGAAACTTGATGAAGTGATTGTCAATGGCGATGGTAGTCATTTTCAAATAATTGCTGTTGGTGAAATGTTTGACGGTATGAGTAGGGTTAAGCAGCAGCAAGTGATTTATGCACCACTAATGGAATATATTGCAGATAATCGGATCCATGCATTATCAATTAAAGCTTATACCCCCGCAGAATGGAAAAGAGATCGTAAGCTTAATGGTTTTAAGACTATACTTTTGCATTAATAATATAAATATTACTCATAGAGAATTTCTTGATGGACAAGTTTCGATTAAAGGGGCCAACTCGTTTGATGGGAGAGGTCTCGATTTCTGGTGCAAAAAATGCGGCACTACCGATATTGTTTGCATCGCTTTTAGCAGAAGAACCCGTTGAATTACAAAATGTTCCAAAGCTAAAAGATATTGATACAACAATTGAATTACTTAATCAGTTAGATACAAAAGTTGAGCGTAATGGCGCTATTTTTGTTGATGCACGTGGTATTAATAAATTTTGTGCTCCTTATGAATTAGTCAAGACGATGCGTGCATCTATTTGGGCTTTGGCTCCATTAGTGGCTCGTTTCGGTCAAGGCCAAGTATCTCTACCGGGAGGATGTGCGATTGGTGCGCGTCCAGTTGATTTGCATATTGCAGGGCTTGAACAACTTGGTGCCAAAATTACCTTAGATGAAGGTTATGTTAAAGCATCGGTTGATGGTCGTTTGCAAGGCGCCAATATTGTTATGGATAAAGTTAGTGTCGGCGCCACCGTGTCTATTATGACGGCTGCAACTCTGGCAGAAGGAAAAACCGTTATTGAAAACGCAGCTCGTGAACCTGAAGTTGAAGACACAGCCAACTTTTTAAATTCATTAGGGGCAAAGATCACGGGTGCAGGTACAGACAGCATTATTATTGAAGGAGTTGCGCGCTTAGGTGGTGGTATTTATCGAATTTTACCTGATCGGATTGAAACAGGTACCTTCCTGGTTGCAGCTGCTATATCTGGAGGTAAAGTAATCTGCCGCAATACTAAACCAGCTACATTGGATGCAGTATTAGCTAAATTACGTGAAGCGGGTGCAGAGATTGAAATTGGCGAGGATTGGATCCAGCTGGATATGCATGGTAAGCGGCCAAAAGCAGTGACTATCAGAACAGAACCGCATCCGGGCTTTCCAACCGATATGCAGGCACAATTTAGCTTACTTAATTTAGTGGCTGAAGGTGTTAGTACAATAACAGAAACTATTTTTGAAAATCGTTTTATGCATATCCCAGAGTTAATTCGTATGGGCGCCCATGCAGAAATAGAAGGAAATACTGTTGTTTGTCATGGTGTTGAACAACTTATGGGTGCACAAGTCATGGCTACGGATTTACGGGCATCTGCTAGTTTAGTACTTGCTGGATGTATTGCGAAAGGAAAAACAACTGTTGATCGGATTTATCATATCGATAGGGGATATGAGAAAATAGAAGAGAAACTGCGTAGTTTAGGAGCCAATATAGAACGTATTATTGCAAAGAAAATATAATCTACTATTTTACTAAGGTAAAAATCAGTAGCTTAGTTAGATTTAGTAGCTCAGACTTGATCTGACAGTTACCGGTTATTTATACAGTACCTGTCAGGTTAAATTTGATTTAAATCTTTCTCTCTCCAAAGTTGTTTTCCATCGTGTAAAGTTGCCATAGGAGTTCGACCGCAACACATTTTTCCTTGGTGAGTGCGTTGGTTATTATATTCCGCTAACCATTTATCTAAATCAGCTTGTAATTCGGCTAAATTACCGAAGATTTTCTTACGAAAAGCCACCTGATATAGCTAGGCGACTTAATTTTGATTACAAGGTGTGTTATGAGTTATACAATTGATTTTCGACGTAAAGTAATATCTGTAAGGAAAGCCGAAGGTTTAACAATTCGAGAAACTGCGAAACAATTCCGTATTGGAAAAGCGTCTTTAGTACGTTGGCTTAAACGACCAGAGCCAAAAAATTCAACGCCACGTAAGAGGAAGCTCGATAAAAATGCTTTAGCAAAAGATGTGGAACAGTATCCAGATGCTTACCAAAAGGAACGGGCAGAGCGATTCGGTGTTTGTAAAAAGACTATTTGGCAATCCCTTAAAAAGCTGGGATTAACCTATAAAAAAAACTCTATTCCATCCAAAAACCAACGAAAGCGACAGGCTGGCACATCAGCAAAAAAGACAACAGTATGAAAAAAAAGATAAATCTGTTGTTTTTATTGATGAAAGTGGTTTTTCACATGACACTCCACGAACTCACGGCTATTCCCCAAAAGGTCACCGTTGTTTTGGCCTGAAAAACTGGGGTGCTAAGGGAAGAACAAATGTTATTGGCGCTTTATTGGGAACAACCCTGTTTGCTATCGGATTATTTGATTGCAATATTAATCGTGATGTTTTTTATGTTTGGATCACAAAAATATTGCTCCCAGAACTTCCTGAAAATTCTGTTATTTTTATGGACAACGCTAGCTTTCACAAAGGTAAGAATATTGAACAGGCAATTATAAACGCAGGACACCAGATAGAATATTTGCCTGTGTATTCACCAGATTTAAATCCTATAGAACATAAATGGTCTCAAGCTAAACGTAAAAAGATGGAAACAGGATGCACTATCGATGACCTGTTTTTAATACATATGCTGTAATCAAAATTAAGTCGCCTAGCTATAGAACTCTTGTAATACAGTTTTATGAAAGCGTTCACAAATCCCATTAGTTTGAGGTGAACGAGCTTTAGTTTTTGTATGATCAATATCATTGATAGCGAGATAAAGTTGATAATCGTGATGTTCAACTTTACCACAATACTCACTGCCTCTGTCCGTCAGTATACGTAACACCGGTAACCCATGCTGGGAATAAAAAGGGAGAACCTTGTCATTTAATAAATCTGCCGCCGTTATCGCGCTTTTTGTTGTGTAAAGCTTACAATGAACGACTTTACTGTAAGTATCAATGTAAGTTTGTTGATAAACACGACCAACGCCTTTTAAATGACCGACATAAAAAGTATCTTGTGAACCCAGATAACCTGGATGCGCTGTTTCAATTTCACCACAGGCTTCATCATCTTGCGCTTTCTTTTCTAGAGCACTGATTTTGTGATTCTGACAGGATAATTCCTTCTGTCTGCGATTTTATCTTCAAGCGCTTTTAGGCGTTTTGTAAAATTCACGAGTTTCGCACAGGCATATAAAATTCCAGAAATGGCTTAAAAGCAATAGTTAATTTGCAAGTTACTAAAACGTATAAATTTGTTTAAATTACAATAAGTTGCTTTTAATTTATAAGATTTTGTCTATTTATATATTATGCTGAATCAAACTTAAAAATAGAGCGTTTTTTTATTGGTGCGAAACTCGTGAAATTATCGAGATTATGGCGCAGCCAAATAGAGCGAACGCCACTCCCCGAAACAAAAATGCCTTTTTTTCTTAGTTCATTACTACTGCGGTGTTGACCGTATGCAGGGTATTCAATCGCATACTCAACTACAGCGCTTTCAATCTGTTCGTCTACTCTATTTTTTACGTTAGGCACCCGTCGATTTTGATTAATTAAAGCGTCTATCCCACCATCGTTAACAAGTTCCTGGTAGCGATAAAACGTATCTCGGGATACACCCATAATCTTACAGGCTTTTGAGACGTTATTAAGCTCTTCAGCGAGGTTAAGTAACCCGACTTTATGTTTGATACATAGAATTACCTTTTATTTAATTATCTAATGATGTTAATTAAAACCGGTAACGCTCTTTTTTAAATCATAATTGTCAGATTAAGTTAAGACTAATATAAGTTAGACTGCTGATTCTTACTTATTGTAGTAGTGATTTACCTTCATTGTACTCTTCAATTTTAACGTGGACAGTCATTGTTTTTTCGTTGCGTAGTAGTGTGACAGGGACGATACTGCCAGGACTAATTTCAGCAACTTGATCCATTGTTTCCGCAGCCGAGATAACCGGCTGACCATTAACAGAAATAATAATGTCACCGACTTGAATACCGGCATTTTCTGCAGGGCCATTTGCCGCGACCTGAAAAATACGTAGCCCTTTAATTTGATTAATATCGTTAATGTTAGAGCGAATACGGGGTAAGTCCCGCGCAGTGATACCGATAAAACCGCGGATCACTCGCCCATCACGAATAAGTTTTTCCATAATTTTAGTTGCTAATTCTGTTGGAATAGCAAAACCTAACCCCTCAGGCGTAAAACCATTTTCTGAATGATCAAATGAGAGTGTATTAATTCCCATCAATTCACCTTCAGTATTAATTAGCGCTCCGCCTGAATTTCCATGATTAATAGATGCATCGGTTTGTAGAAAATTCTGTCGGCGGGTGGGACTTAGCCCTACACGCCCGGTGGCGCTCATAATTCCTTGTGTTACCGTTTGTCCTAAATTATAGGGGTTACCGATGGCTAACACGATATCGCCAACGTGAGCTTTACGTTGTGGGTTAATCGGAATCACAGGAAGATTTTCGGCGTCTATTTTTAAAACAGCCAAGTCTGTTAAGCTATCTGAGCCAACGATGAGTGCGTCAAAAATTAATCCATCAGGTAGTGCAATCTGAATTTGATCCGCGTTATTAACGACATGTCTATTGGTAATAATATAACCGTTACTACTCATAATGACACCAGAGCCTAATGCAGTTAATTCGCGCCCATTTTGGGAAAAACTACCGGTACCGCTGCTATAAACATAAACAACTGCCGGTGCTGCTCTACGTACCGCTTTACTATAACTAATTGGTTGATCATCTTTTTTACCGTCGAGGAGGTCAGTGAGTCCTTTTGGGCGTATAGATGGAATAGCTATTAGCAAAATAGTAGCGATAACAAGCCCTACAATGACGGCACGAAAAAGCTTGATGAACATAAGTAAGTATTCTGTAATAAAAGATAAACGAGATAATAAAATAGCAGGATACCATAAATACAAACAGGTACGATAGTTAACAGTACCAGTACCTGTTTGCTGGGTGATTAATTGAATATATTATTACCGCGAAGTAATAAGTAGATATTTTGATCACCACGTAAAATATTTAATGCTAAAGCAGTAGGTTTAGTTTCAATAATTTTACGCAGTTGATTAATATTTTCTATCCGTTGTTCGTTGGCACTAATAATAAGATCACCTTTTGCCAGGCCAAGCATGGCTGCAGGTGAATTAGACGAAACGTTATCGACCTTAACACCTTTAGTGCCTTTGATTGTACTATTGCTCAAAGTGGCTCCCATTAGTGATGTGGTTAAAATTTCGGCTTTCGTACTGCTGGAATCACTATCTTTTAAGGTAACATTCACTTCCATTGGCTTGCCTTTGCGTAGTAGACCGATGGTGATCTGCTTACTGATTTCACTAGTGCCAATTTTAGCTTTCAATTCAGCGAAACTATTGACATAGTTGTTATTAATCGAAACCAAAATATCACCAGATTGAATGCCTGCTTTAGCTGCTGCAGAATTTGGTATCACTTCACTGACAAATGCCCCTTTTTGCACATCAATCTTCAATGCTTTCGCTACATCAGAAGTCATTTCAATGCCTTTGATCCCTAGCAATCCACGTTTTACTTTACCATATTTGATAATTTGATCGCTAAGAGATTTAGCCATATTGGACGGAATTGCAAAGCCGATACCAATACTACCCTCACTAGGCGCTAAAATAGCGGTATTAATGCCAATCAGTTCACCATTGAGATTAACTAATGCGCCACCTGAGTTACCTCTATTAATAGAAGCGTCAGTTTGAATAAAATTTTCTAGACTTTCTACGTTTAAACCACTACGACCCAATCCAGAAATAATGCCTGATGTTGTTGTTTGACCTAAGCCAAAAGGGTTACCAACAGCAATAGCAAAATCACCAACTCGCAGTTTATCGGAATCAGCTATTTTAATCGCCACTAAGTTCAATTTTTTCAGATTTGCTGTACTTGAATCCTTGATTTGTAATAGGGCGATATCTGTTTGAGGATCACGGCCGATAAGCTTAACGTCAATTTCTCTGCCATCATTAAGCTGAATTTGGATGCTATTAGCATTATCGATGACATGGTTATTAGTTAGGATATAACCTTTTTCAGCATCAATAATAACCCCGGAGCCTAATCCTTCAAAAGGGAGAATACTTTGTTGTTGTGAGGGAAAATTGGGCCCAAAAAAGAATTTAAATTCTTCGGGTAGCTGTTGATTTTGAACATGTGTTCCAGATACACGAATACTAACTACGGCAGGAAGTACTTTTTCTAGCATCGGTGCTAGGCTAGGTAATTCTTGACCAGATGATAAAGTAATTGGTGGCATTGATGCAGAATGACTTACTGCAGGTATATTTATGAGTGAAAGACTGATACTCATAGCTAATATAGTTAAAAAATGTTTCTCTTTTTTCATCATGAATTCAATTCTCTTACATACCTAATTTATTTAAGGTAATTTGCTATCCTGGATAGAATAAGGCCTCAGCAGGTTTAAGACTTTAAATTATGCAAAAAAGTTCAGCCAACAGATAGTAGTAATCGTTTTTTTACATGTATTTACATGATATTAATTTTTTACAACAAAATAACTCTATCAGGTGGATACGCTACCATCAAAACTAAGTAAAGATGCAATTTTATTAATATATGTAACCTAATTTACCTTCTTTTTTCTTTTATTGTGCGAAATAAGCCAGAAGAACCTTCAGAGTAATCTTTAGGTGGTAAATTAACGGGAGCTTGATCATTGTCTAATTCTGATTCAGTCAAACGATAGTTAAAAGGGTTGTTTTGTATTGGCATATTAGGCATCAATTCATGAGAACTTTTCGCCATATGCTGATAGAGTTGACGATAATCTTGCGCCATGCTATCGAGTAACTCTGCACTACGCGCAAAATGGCTAACCAATTCTTTACGATATTCTTCCAATTCATGGTTTTTCTTTTCAAGTTCAGCTTGTAAAGCTTGTTGGTTGCGTAGCTTGGTATTGCCGAAGCGAACTACTAGTGCACCAATAATGAAACCTACAATTAGACCGATTAGTGCATATTCCCAAGTCATGTTGACTCCTTCATTAACAAAACAACATTTATTTTCATAGAAATAAATTCACAGTATAGCAGTCACTATACCTGTTAAAAGGCCATAAGTGAAAGTGGGAAAAGTTATTGCTAATGATTTCATAGTATTTTGAGGTATTAAAGTAGCAAAGATTATCGATATAACCACGAGTTTCGCACCAATAAAAAAACGCTCTATTTTTAAGTTTAATTCAGCATAATATATAAATAGACAAAATCTTATAAATTAAAAGCAACTTATTGTAATTTAAACAAATTTATACGTTTTAGTAACGTGCAAATTAACCATTGCTTTTAAGCCATTTCTGGAATTTTATATGCCTGTGCGAAACTCGTGATAACGTTTATGATTGGTTTCATTGGTCAATAAAATTATGACATTTTTAAGGAGTATCACGTTGATGGCATTGTTGACTCCCACTAAACTTTACCAACAGTTTTTGGCTACCGGTGATTATCAATTTGATGAGGTGCAAAGTGAGGCGATAGCACGTTTAGATATTATTCATCATCAGTTGCTTAATAAAACATCTCAGTTATCATTGAAAAATAAAATTGGCCAATTATTTGCTAAGAAACCTCATACAAATCGTGAGTCTGTGCAGGGATTATATATGTGGGGTGGTGTTGGCCGAGGTAAAACTTGGTTGATGGATCTTTTTTATCAGAGTTTACCAGATGGCAGAAAATTACGCTTACATTTTCATCGTTTCATGTGGCGAGTGCAGAATGAAATGATTGAGTTACAAGGTCAGCCAGATCCATTGGAAATTATTGCCGATAGATTTAAAAAACGGACCGATGTTTTATGCTTTGATGAGTTTTTTGTCTCTGATATTACTGATGCCATGATTTTGGCAACGTTATTGAAAGCTTTATTTGCCAGAGGCATTTGCTTAATAGCAACGTCTAATATTCCTCCAGATGAACTCTATCGAAATGGATTGCAACGAACACGTTTTCTACCCGCGATCGAACAAATTAAAAAATATTGTGACATTATCAATGTTGATGCAGGTATTGATTATCGTTTACGTACTTTGAAGCAAGCCGGTCTTTATCTTACGCCAATTGGTGAAGCGAACTGCAATCGTATGGATGAGATATTTATTAAATTAGCCGGCAAATCTGGAGTTAGGTTTCCTATTCTTGAGATTAATCATCGTACTATGCCGGCAATTTGTACCGCAGAAGGCATTTTATCGATTGAATTTAAAGTATTATGTGAAGATGCTCGTAGTCAAAATGACTATATCGTTTTAGCGAAAGATTATCATACGGTACTACTGTATAATGTTTTGTTGATGTCAGAACTCCATGAAGATGTAGCCAGGCGTTTTCTCGCTCTGATTGATGAATTTTATGAACGAAAAGTTAAGTTGATTATTAATGCTGAGGTAGCAATGGATAAACTTTACCAAGGGCATTTGTTACGTTTTGAATATCAACGTTGTTTATCAAGATTGCAAGAAATGCAGAGTGAAGAATACCTAAAATTACCTCATATAGCTTGATTAGCGGGTAATAATACAATAAATTGACGAGAAATTTATTTTTTTGGTCGATTTTTGGCAAAAAATTCTCTATAATCTTGCCACCCCACACGTTACAGCAAGTTTTTTATTTCCCAAAAATCTTGCATTAATGTCAGCTTGACTACTCGAAGGGGTAGTAGGATTTACTGGACAAAAATTAGCGTGAACATGCTGAAGTATTTTTTAAAATATGAGTGTTCGCCAACATGTAACTTACTATATGGGTAAGCTTTAATGAAAACTTTTACAGCTAAACCAGAAACCGTAAAACGCGACTGGTACGTTGTTGATGCAGATGGAAAAACTTTAGGCCGTCTTGCAACTGAAATTGCTCGTCGTTTGCGCGGCAAGCATAAAGCGGAATATACTCCGCATGTCGATACTGGTGATTACATCATTGTTGTTAATGCAGAAAAAGTTGCTGTTACTGGTAACAAGCGTGAAGACAAAATCTACTATCGCCATACTGGTTATATCGGTGGTATCAAACAAGCGACCTTCGAAGAAATGATTGCCCGTCACCCTGAGCGTGTAATTGAAATTGCAGTTAAAGGTATGCTACCCAAAGGACCTCTTGGTCGTGCGATGTACCGTAAAATGAAAGTTTATGCGGGTAGTGATCACAACCACGCGGCACAGCAGCTGCAAGTTCTTGACATTTAATCGGGATGGATATAGGCAATGGCTGAAAATCAATACTACGGCACTGGTCGCCGCAAAAGCTCTTCCGCACGTGTCTTCATTAAGTCAGGTAGCGGTAATATTACTATCAATCAACGCAGCCTAGAAGAATATTTTGGCCGCGAAACGGCGCGAATGGTTGTTCGCCAACCGTTAGAATTGGTTGATATGTTGCAGAAACTGGATCTATACATTACCGTTAAAGGTGGTGGGATTTCTGGTCAAGCAGGTGCAATCCGTCATGGTATTACACGTGCATTGATGGGATATGACGAGACACTACGTTCAGAACTACGTAAAGCTGGGTTTGTTACTCGTGATGCGCGTTCTGTTGAGCGTAAGAAAGTGGGACTGCGTAAAGCGCGTCGTCGTCCACAATACTCTAAACGTTAATTTCTTGTTTTTACAACAAATTATTAACAAAAAGCCCGCCTAAAGGCGGTCTTTTTGCATGTTATAAATTTATATCATCTTGAGATTATTAATTTAATTTTTTTTATTAATTTTTTCAATAAAAAATAGCTTTAATTTTGTACATTTATCATAAAATCTTGTCAAACTTTCCCCCATATTGAACAAAATCTGATAGACTGTAGGCCATTATTTTCTTATCTATTTCTCACCAGATTTGGTGGAAATAACATGTATTAATTGTAGTTTAATAAATAAAGGTCAAATGTCTGTTAACCGAGCAAGTTGGTTCACCAGCATTTTAAATATGTAAGAATAGCCTGATTAATTATATTATGGCTGTTTATTCTTTTTTAATAAAACTTGGAGGTTTTCATGGCTGTCGCTGCCAACAAACGTTCGGTAATGACACTGTTTTCCGGCCCGACCGACATATTTAGCCATCAAGTGCGGATCGTATTGGCAGAAAAGGGCGTGAGCGTTGAGATTGAGAATGTTGAAGCAGGTAATTTGCCTCAAGATTTGATTGATCTAAATCCTTACCAAACAGTACCAACGCTAGTTGATAGAGAATTAACATTGTATGATTCCCGTATTGTTATGGAATATCTTGATGAACGCTTTCCGCATCCACCATTGATGCCTGTTTATCCCGTTGCTCGTGGTAATAGTCGTTTGATGATATATCGGATAGACAAGGATTGGTATTCTTTGATGTATAAGATTGAAAATAAGGATCCTCAAGTTGATGCTGCCCGTAAGCAGTTAAGGGAGGAACTGATAGCAATCTCGCCAATTTTTAAAGAAAGACCGTTTTTTATGAGCGAAGAATTTAGTCTAGTTGATTGCTATTTAGCTCCCCTTTTATGGCGTTTACCTTACTGGAAGATCGACATCCCTAAAGGAAAAGAAACAGAGGGCATTCGTTCTTATATGGAACGTGTATTTGAGCGAGACTCTTTCCTTGCTTCATTAACTGAAGCTGAGCGTGAGATGCTTTTATCTACCACAGGTTAATTTATTATGGAATTGTTAGGAATGTCGCCACGTCGTCCTTACCTTCTTAGGGCTCATTATGAATGGCTTCTCGACAATAATATGACACCCCATTTAGTTGTGGATGTTAATATTTTTGGCGTAAATGTACCGATGGAATATGCGCATAAAGGACAGATTATTTTAAATATTACACCTTCTGCCGTCGGTAATTTAGAACTGACTAATGAAATTGTCAGCTTCAATGCCCGTTTTAGTGGCGTTCCTCGCCATGTTGAAGTACCTATGAGCGCTATTATTGCTATCTATGGGCGCGAAAATGGAGCAGGAATGATGTTTGAACCTGAGCCAGAATATGAGGGTGGTGCAGGTAATTCTATTGCTCAAAGTGAAAATTTAGTACTGGTTAGTGATACTGAGCTATCAAACGAAGCGCAAGAAATAACGCCGATTTCATCTTCTGATGATGAGCCACCGAAAGGACGCCGACGCCCGACGCTACGTGTTATAAAATAAGGTATATCATGATTGAGGGGAGTATCAAATACTACCCTTTTTTCTTTTTTAAATCTATATTTTTTGTTTATTAAATTTTTATTTATCTGATAATTATAAAATTTCGTTTATAAATTAATTCATTATTCATGAAAATCTAAATGTAAATTATCCCTCATAATGTATGTTAGATCCCTCTGTTTTTTATCTATATAAGTTATGATTTAAGCTGATTTTTTGTATCGGAGTGTGTATGAAGCTGCTTAAAGGACTTGCTCAATATTATGTTGATTTAATGATGAAGCTTGGCTTAATTGGATTTTCCTTACTATTAGCCACAGCACTTGTCGTATTAGCCATGGTATTACAGATCGCGGTTGATATTTTATTATATGGCAATGTTCATAATATTGATTTGGTTCGCTCTATCTTTTTTGGATTGATTATTACGCCTTGGGCGGTCTATTTTCTTTCTGTTGTTGTCGAACAACTTGAAGAGCCTCGTCGTCGTTTATCAGGCATGGTTGATAAATTAGAAGTTATGCGTAAGCGTGATGCCGAGCTTACTGACAAACTTAAAGGAAATATTGCTCAGCTCAATTTGGAAATTGCAGAGCGGGAAAAAATACAAAAGGCGCATTTAGAATTATTAGAAAAATTGCAAAAAGAGATGAAGCGCCGAGAACAGACACAACTTGAGTTTGAACAGCAGTCTATATTATTACAATCATTTTTAGATGCATCACCTGATCTTGTTTATTATCGTGATGAAAATAATGATTTTTCTTGTTGTAATCGAGCAATGGAATTATTGACAGGTCGCAGTGAAAAGCAGCTTATTGGACTAACTTATCGTGAAATTTATGGTGAGGAAGTTGCCGAAAAGGAGCTGGAAACTGATGAAAAAGTATTTCGTCATAATGTGTCACTGACCTATGAACAATGGTTGGTATATCCCGATGGACGGAAAGCATGCTTTGAAATACGTAAAGTCCCGTTTTATGATCGGGTTGGAAAACGTCATGGGTTAGTAGGGTTTGGACGCGATATTACCGAGCGTAAGCATTATCAGGAAGCGTTAGAAAATGCCAGTAGGGATAAGACAACGTTTATTTCAACCATCAGCCATGAGCTTCGTACGCCGCTTAATGGGATTGTTGGACTGAGTCGTATATTACTCGATACAGAATTAACCAATGAACAAACAAATTATTTGAAAACTATTCATGTCAGCGCTATCACTTTAGGTAATATTTTCAATGATATTATTGAGATGGATAAGATTGAACGCTGCAAGGTTAGTTTAGATAGTCAACAAATTGATTTTAATGAATTTATGTCTGATCTTGAAAATTTATCGGGGCTTTTAGTACAACCTAAAGATTTAAAATTTATCTTAGAAGTAAAAGAAAATTTACCGAGCAAGATCATTACCGATGCAACACGGTTACGGCAAATACTATGGAATTTAATCGGTAATGCCGTGAGATTTACCCAACAAGGTGAGATCAAAGTTCGTATTTGGTATGAAGGACATGAGCAACTTTTTATTCAGGTTATTGATAGCGGTATTGGAATCCCAAAAGAGGAGCAAAAAAAAATTTTTGCCATGTACTATCAGGTAAAGGGTAGTGCTGGTGGCCGACCAGAAACGGGTACTGGAATTGGTCTTGCTGTTTCTAAACGGTTAGCGCAAAGCATGGGGGGAGATATACAGGTCGATAGTACATTAGGGGTAGGTTCTTGCTTCACTGTATCCGTTATAGCGCCAATTGTTGCAAAAACGGTTGAAACGCCAACACCAGAAGCTGTTTTACTACCCAAGTTGCATATTCTTTTGGTGGAAGATATTGAATTAAATATCATCGTCGCGCGATCTGTATTAGAAAAATTAGGCCATACCGTTGATGTTGCTATGAATGGAAAAGAAGCATTAAAAATGTTCAAAATTGATAGCTACGATTTGGTTTTATTGGATATCCAACTTCCTGATATGACCGGTCTCGATATTGCACGTCAGTTTCGTCAAATCTATGCTAATGATAAACTTCCACCTTTAATTGCATTAACAGCTAATGTATTGAAAGACAAAAAAGAGTATCTTGCTGCTGGTATGGATGATGTATTGAGTAAACCACTCTCGGTAAGTGCATTAATAAAGATTATTGAAAAATATTTGATTGATTGTAAAAATCAATCCATCAACATTCCGCTAAAACAACTTGCTAATCATGATGACGTATTAGATATCAATATGCTCAACCAATACTTCGAATTAGTTGGACCAAAACTGATTGAAGAGAGCATAAAGATCTTTGAAAATGTGATGCCAGGATACCTATCTTTATTGGATTCTAATATTGTGGCCAAAGATCGAAATGGGATTGTTGTAGAAGCCCACAAAATTAAAGGTGCAACAGGTGCAGTTGGTTTGCGCCGTCTCCAGCAGTTAGCTCAACAGCTCCAATCTCCTGATTTACCTGCCTGGTGGGATAATATTCAGGAATGGTTTGATGAATTAAAAGTAGATTGGCAAAAAGATGTTAAAGTTTTGAAGCGATGGTTAGTCGGCGCTGAAAAAAAATAACCCCCAACCGAAGTTGGGGTGCGCGAATATTGCGCCAACACCAGGGAAATCGTTTTTTACTCACCAATTATGATATGAATCAATGTAGATGGTGAGTAAAATAGAAACCTTCATTTTTTTGTCAGCCAATCAACATAACAAATATAATCGTTTTTGTTACAAGATTCATTAAAATTTATGATCAAGTTCCATGTTATCGCATTAAATGAATTAGTAACAATCTACTACAAATGGAGTCAAATATGAAACCTATTGCAGTAATTTTAAGCGGATGTGGTGTATTCGATGGCAGCGAAATCCATGAATCAGTACTTACTATGTTATCTTTGAGTAAAAATAATGTTGAAATGTGTGTTTTAGCGCCTAATAGAGAGCAACTAGATGTTATTAATCATATAAATGGAGAAAAAAATCAAGAAAAAAGGAACATAATGGTAGAATCTTCACGTATTTCACGTGGGAAAATAGCACCTTTATCATCTGCAGATGCAAATAAATTTAGTGCAGTCATTATTCCTGGTGGTTTTGGGGTAGCAAAAAATTTATCTAATTTTGCTATTAAAGGAAGTGATTGTGAAATAGATAAAGATTTATTAACATTTTGTCGCGAAATTCACCAACAAGGTAAGCCCATGGGATTGATGTGTATTGCGCCTGTTATGCTACCTAAAATTTTAAATAAAGCGGTTAAGTTAACAATAGGCAATGATAAAAAAACTATTGCTCTAATAGAACAAATGGGAGGAAAACATATTATTTGCTCCTTTGATGATATTGTGGTTGATGAAGATAATAAAGTAATAACAACACCCGCTTATATGTTAGCATCATCACCAAATGAAGCATGGCAAGGAATCAATAAATTAGTTAAAAAAGTAATTGAAATGGCAAGCCGTTGTGTATTAGTCTTAACTTGATCTGACAACTCTGATCTAAAAAAGAGAGTTACGAGGATGTTCATAATTCTGTGTCAGGGGATTTTATATTTTGATTATACCATCTAGGCGCCCTTTAAAATAGATGGACAATTGAGCAATGGTTAACGCCCAGTTACTAATCGGCATAGTCCATTTGTTGGATACCTGATTGATGCCAATATAGAGTAATTTTAATAAGCTGTTTTCATTAGGAAAAGCCCTTTTGGTTTTAGTTAATTTCCTAAACTGCCGATGAACCGCCTCTACTACATTGGTCGTATAAATGGGTTTTCTAATGGCTTTAGGGTATCGAAAATAAGCACTGAGCAACTCTCATTTACTTCGCCAGGATTCTAGCACTATCGGGTATTTTTCACCCCCATTTCGTTTCCAGTTCATCAAGGGCAAGCTCAGCAGGCGCTTTAGTATCTGCACGATAAACCGGCTTTAAATCAGCCATAAAGGCTTTTTGGTCTTTACTGGCAATATAACGTAAGCTATTGCGAATTTGATGAACTACGCATAGCTGAACTTCTGTCTGCGGGAAAATACTGGCCATCGCTTCTGGAAACCCTTTTAATCCGTCAACACAAGCGATTAAAATATCTTGTATACCACGGTTATGTAAGTCAGTCAGAACGCTCAGTCAATGATGTGCTCCTTTTGTTTCAGACATATAGAGTCCTAACAATTCCTTATTCCCATCGGTGGTTAGTCCAAGTACTGTGTAGATTGCCTTATTGATATAGTGACCATCATGTTTTATCTTGTAATAAATGGCATCGAGCCAGACAAAAGGATAGAGTGCCTCCAGAGGGCGTTGTTGCCAGGCTTTTAATTCAGGGAGTAATTTATCAGTAATATGCGTAATAGCTCCATCTGATATTTCCAGTCCATATAATTCTGCAACATGTTTTTGAATATCACGATAACTCATGCCTAATGCAAATAACGATAGGATTTTGTTATCAATATCCTCTGATAATTTTGTCTGATTTTTCTTAATGAGCTGAGGCTCAAAAGCACCTGACTTGTCTCTGGGCGTTTTCAGTTCAAATTGACCTGATGTCGATTTAACCGTTTTTCGAGTATAGCCATTTTTACGCGTATCGATTGACGTTGTCGATAGGTAGTGTTCTATTTCTGCCTGCAGGGCAGCTTCGGTCAGCTGTTTTATGAGTGGTGTGAGTATTCTATACGTACCGAGTAAATTTTTACCTGATTGTAATTGCTTCAACGCTTTATCAAAATTAAATGATTGATTTCTCATATGTCATACCTCTTTTTTTTGAGTTTAAGATATGACACAGATTTTTGAACACTACTAGAGTTACCGGTTTTAATTAAAATCATTAGATAATAAAATAAAAGGTAATTCTATGTATCAAACAAATATAGCTAGGCGACTTAATTTTGATTACAAGGTGTGTTATGAGTTATACAATTGATTTTCGACGTAAAGTAATATCTGTAAGGAAAGCCGAAGGTTTAACAATTCGAGAAACTGCGAAACAATTCCGTATTGGAAAAGCGTCTTTAGTACGTTGGCTTAAACGACCAGAGCCAAAAAATTCAACGCCACGTAAGAGGAAGCTCGATAAAAATGCTTTAGCAAAAGATGTGGAACAGTATCCAGATGCTTACCAAAAGGAACGGGCAGAGCGATTCGGTGTTTGTAAAAAGACTATTTGGCAATCCCTTAAAAAGCTGGGATTAACCTATAAAAAAAACTCTATTCCATCCAAAAACCAACGAAAGCGACAGGCTGGCACATCAGCAAAAAAGACAACAGTATGAAAAAAAAGATAAATCTGTTGTTTTTGTTGATGAAAGTGGTTTTTCACATGACACTCCACGAACTCACGGCTATTCCCCAAAAGGTCACCGTTGTTTTGGCCTGAAAAACTGGGGTGCTAAGGGAAGAACAAATGTTATTGGCGCTTTATTGGGAACAACCCTTTTTGCTATCGGATTATTTGATTGCAATATTAATCGTGATGTTTTTTATGTTTGGATCACAAAAATATTGCTCCCAGAACTTCCTGAAAATTCTGTTATTTTTATGGACAACGCTAGCTTTCACAAAGGTAAGAATATTGAACAGGCAATTATAAACGCAGGACACCAGATAGAATATTTGCCTGTGTATTCACCAGATTTAAATCCTATAGAACATAAATGGTCTCAAGCTAAACGTAAAAAGATGGAAACAGGATGCACTATCGATGACCTGTTTTTAATACATATGCTGTAATCAAAATTAAGTCGCCTAGCTATAATCCTATCATCAAACATAAAGTCGGGTTACTTAACCTTGCTGAAGAGCTTCATAACGTCTCAAAAGCCTGTAAGATTATGGGTGTATCCCGAGATACTTTCTATCGCTATCAAGAACTTGTTAACGATGGTGGGATCGATGCCTTAATTAATCAAAATCGACGGGTACCTAACGTAAAAAATAGAGTAGATGAACAGATTAAAAGCGCTGTAGTTGAGTATACCATTGAATACCCTGCACACGGATAACACCGCAGTAGTAATGAACTAAGAAAAAAAGGAATTTTTGTTTCGGGAAGTGGTGTTCGTTCTATTTGGCTACGTCATCATCTTGAAAATTTTAAAAAACGTCTAAAGGCGCTAGAAGATAAAATAGCGACAGAAGGGATTATCCTGTCAGAATCACAAATCAGCGCACTCGAAAAAAAAGCACAGGATGATGAGGCCAATGATGAGATTGAAACAGCACATCCGGGTTATTTGGGGTCACAGGACACTTTTTATGGCGGTCATTTAAAAGGCGTTGGTCGTGTTTATCAACAGACTTACATTGATACTTACAGTAAAGTCGTTCATTGTAAGCTTTACACAACAAAAAGCGCGATAACGGCGGCAGATTTATTAAATGACAAGGTTCTGCCTTTTTACACCCAGCATGGATTACCGATTTTACGTATACTGACGGACAGAGGCAGCGAGTATTGTGGTAAAGTTGAGCATCACGATTATCAACTTTATCTCGCTATCAACGATATTGATCATACAAAAATTAAAGCTCGTTCACCTCAAACCAATGGGATTTGTGAACACTTTCATAAAACTGTATTACAAGAGTTCTATCAGGTGGCTTTTCGTAAGAAAATCTTCGGTAATTTAGCCGAATTACAAGCTGATTTAGACAAATGGTTAGACGAATACAATAACCAACGCACTCATCAAGGAAAAATGTGTTGCGGTCGAACTCCTATGGCAACTTTATACGAGGGAAAACAACTTTGGCGAGAGAAAGATTTAAATCAAATTTAACCTGACAGGTACTGTATAAATAACCGGTAACTGTCAGATCAAGTCTGAGCTACTATAAGTTAATTTACTTTGGCATAATCTAACAACTGTTGAATCAATTCCTATTGATTATCGTATTTATGATAAAGATTCCGATGGAAAAACAAAAAATACGCATTTTTCCGAAATGCTCGCACTTGCTAAAAAAAGAGGAATCATACCAGAAGCGGTAGCGATGTGGATGCTTGGTATTCTAGCCTGGATAATCTGAAGCTCATGGTTGGGTTTGGGTAGCTACGCTGAGAAAAAATCGGATTGTTAACCTTAATATACAATTGAACAAGTTAAACATCTCAGAAGAAGGAACCTTAATACACTTACGAGGTTATGGTTGGGTGTGACAGTTTTCAAATTTATAGCCAAAAACGGCCGTATTGATTACTTAGTAACAAACAAAGAGAATCCCACCCGTGAATACGTCAAATCTATCATGGATGCCCGTTGGTCTGTTGAAGTTTATCATCGAGAAGTTAAACAAAATTGTGGTATTGAACGCTGTCAGGCTCGCACGAGTCGGGCGCAAAGAAATCATATTT
The DNA here is from genome assembly GCF_001640365.1 of Candidatus Arsenophonus triatominarum. GTDB lineage: Bacteria > Pseudomonadota > Gammaproteobacteria > Enterobacterales > Enterobacteriaceae > Arsenophonus > Arsenophonus triatominarum. The sequence continues at coordinate 184,368 of NZ_LWMI01000006.1, forward strand.
TTCTCGCTATTTCTGCGTGGTTTGAACAACATAAACGCCTTATATCTGAAAAAATAACTCTTTATCAACAAAATTGGCATGTAATCAAAAATGCTATTGCTGAGCAGATCAGGGGGTTTATTAGTATACCCAAATTAGGTTTGTGCGAAACTCGTGATTGAGTTATGCTTTAGATATAAAATAATTATTGTTGTCAATATATTAACTTCAGGTAATAACACAAGCGATTAAATCTCGAGGAAAGTTGCTTAATTTGTTGGTGTAGGTTTTTTTAGGATTGGGCTATTTTAAAATGGTGCTAAAAATATTTCATTTTCGTTAAAGATAGCAAAGGTTATTGAGCGTCGTAGAATATAGCAGCTAAAGTGCGCTACCCTAAAATTTGCTACCCAGCCTCAAGGCTGTAGGGTAACAAATTAGAAAGATAATCACTTTTTATATTAAATGAAAAAATATTAATTAAGGTAGGTAAATGCGGTAGTTACGCGTTTAACTCCATCTGTCTCACTGGCGATTTTTGCTGCAGCAGCTCCTTCTTGTTGAGTTAGAATACCAAGTAAAAATACCTCTCCACCTTCAGTAATAACTTTGACGGTTGATGATTTAACCGAATCACTGGTAAGAATTTGTGATTTTATTTTGGTGGTTATCCAGGTATCTTTAGAAGCCGTACCAAGATCAACCGGCGTTGCCTGACGGATCTCATTATAAACTGCTTCAACACCTTCTACTTTGGTTGCTATCTGTTTCGCTCTTTCGGCTAATGCAAGATCGGGCGCTTGGCCGGTAAGCAGTATCTTACCTTCATAAGCTGTAGTAATAACACGTGCATTGCGGGTAATTTCTTGATCTTTGTTAATAGCAGCACTAACGCGGGCTTCTAATGTTCCATCATCGACCTGGCGACCGACACTTCTTGGATCCGTCGCACTTTTTGTAGCGACCGCCGCTGAGCCTATTACAGCAGCCCCAATGCATCCTTGTAATAAAAGGGTACTGCATATTATGGTAATTAGAGGAAATAGTCTCATTATTACTCCTTAGTCATCTTGATGCGGAAAAAGTGTATTATCGATTAGATCACATAAACAGTTAACTGTTAATAGGTGAACTTCTTGAATTCTAATGCTTCTTTGCGAAGGTATTCGAATTTCTACATCCTGTGTACCTAGTAAGCCGGCTAATTCTCCACCATCATGACCGGTTAAGGCCACAATCGTCATATCACGTGCGAGTGAAGCTTCAACCGCTTTTATCACAACGCGACTATCACCTTTGGTCGCAATTGCAAGAAGTACGTCACCAGATTGGCCTAATGCACGCACTTGTTTTGCATATACCTCTTCGGGGTTTTGGCCATTAGCGATCGAGGTTATAATCGCATTGTCTGTGTTAAGACATAAAGCGGGCAGACTCGGACGTTCAGCTTCAAATTGATTGATCATACTGGTCGCAAAGCGTTGTGCAATAACTGCTGAGCCGCCACTGCCGCAACATAAGATTTTATTGCCATTTAGTAAGGCGTGAACGATCATAATCGCTGCACGAGAAATAGCATCGGGTAATGCTTCAGCAGCGGCAATTTGTGTTTGAATACTTTCGGTAAAACAGGCTTTAATTTTCTCCAACACGTTAAGACCTACTTACATATAATTAGTGGATGGCATCATAGTCACTAAAGGCATTTGGTAACCACTCAAATTGATTGCCGGTAGTAGCACAAATATCAAAACGACATAAACATAAAGCGGTTTCTATGTTTTCATTTTGTTTAAGCAGCCATAATTTAGCGGCTGCAAGTATTTTTTTTCGTTTGTTTAAAGTTACTGACATTAATGCATTACCGAAGTTATCATGGCGGCGAAGGCGTACTTCAACAAACACCCAAGTGTTTTGATCTTTCATAACTAAATCAATTTCTCCAACAGGGAAACTCACATTGCGGCTAATAAATTGCAGTCCCTTGTTTAAATTTTAACCACGGTAGGGTACGAAAAATTATGCAATTGTTACTATTTACACTTAGTTTGCCTGTGGCTCCATTTAATTCAATATCATGTTGTTGTAATTGATTGAAATGATTAGCTAATAACCAGGCATCAATTCCCATAGCGTAAAGACGAATTAGGGAGTAATCAGCAGAGAGTCGTTGATTAGCTTGTGTTAGTAAAGTGGAATTAGCGCCAGCAAGTAAAGGGATTTCACTAAATTGTAAGCCTTCCATTTCCAGATAATAATCGGTACTTAAATCTGTTTGATGACTACGAGAACTGGCATAAAGCGTTGGACGTGTGCGACTATCGGTTGCGATATCTATCATCGGTTTAATCAATGACAATTCATCACTTGTGGCTACAATATACACCGCATCAATCGCCTCTGCCGTATCGTTGGTATTTTGCTGTTCGGCAATTACTATTGGAGTGCCTATCATCTGTATTCCAGTACTTTGAGCAGTTCTAGCTTTTAGGCTATCAATATTACCAAAATTTTGTTTACATACTGGGGTTTGTTTCAATTTTTGCCACTCTTGTGTAAATATATTTGCGATACGTTCCCCAAAAGGAGAAGAAGGGATCAGGATCAATGGTACATGTTTGCCCTCTTTTGCCATATGGCGAGCCGCATTAACCGCTTCATCTTCAGGTGACAGAGAAAAGTAACAGACATTATTTTTAAGCGGCATTTTATCATTATCTAATTCATTTAATGTCAAAAGATTTAATGGAGTATTTATTTGAATAGCTCTAAGTACATCCGGTTTTAAAAGTGGCCCGACGACTAAGGTAATGCCATCCTGTTCAGCTTGTTGCAGGAGTGACTCAATCGATTGAGTATTGGTATCGTATACTTTAACCTGTTGATTATTAATAGGTACATTGTCAATAACAAGCGATGGGGTTTGTGGATTGTTTTCCTGCGTCATATTATTGCTACTGCTAGTAATTGAATCAATAATACTTTTAACGGGATCACTATTTTGGCTATTTTGCTCAGATGAGCTGGTCGCGGTTGTCGGATCGATGGGTAAACCTTTTTGGGCATCAAGGAAACCTTGTAAAATCGCTTCAGCAAATATTTTACCGTTATTACTTAAAGGCAAGAATAGACCAATTTTAGGGTTGCTACTGATTGAAGATTGATGAATGATTTGTATGAGTGCTGTTGGGGAAGTTTTAACACACGGATTGGCTGGATAGCGTATTTTCCAGTCATTAAACGCATTTTGTAATGCCCCCGGATCTTGGTAGTTATTATGGTATAAATCAAGCAGATCAACCCAACCCTGTAAGACATTTTCATCTGCCCTAACGGCTAATTTTTGAATTTGTTCAGCAGGCAAACTGATTAACATTTGCCAAAAAGCATCAATATTTTTCTGGTGATTAACCTTATCTTTTAATAGGGGTTCTTGCGCGATATAGGCACGCAAAGCTTCAGCAGATGGTGTACCATTAGCCGCATCAATAATTGATTGATAATGGCTGATTTTAGAGCTTGCTTGTAAGGTTGCATTGGCAGTCGGTTTACTTTGATCTACTGGGAAATGACATCCTACTAACAAAAGAGAGGATAGTATCGCTATACATATCAAACCTTTTTTAACAAAAATTGAAGAACGCATACTTTGTCCAGTGATGTAATTATTATTGCTCAATTTTAATTGGTTATTCGGAATAAACAATGAATGAACCTAATCAAGATATAGAGGTAGAAATGGTATCAACACTATATATTGTACCAACTCCTATTGGTAATTTGGATGATATCACTCTGCGTGCATTGCAGATCCTTAAGCAGGTAGATCTTATTGCAGCGGAAGATACCCGGCGTACGGGTTTATTATTGCAGCGCTTTGCTATCAATACCCGCATGATTTCCTTACATGATCATAATGAACAACAGAAAACAGATCAATTAATTCCTCAATTAAAACAGGGACTAAGTATAGCGTTAGTTTCTGATGCAGGGACACCGCTAATTAATGATCCTGGTTATCATTTGGTAAAATCTTGTCGCCAAGCAGGTATTCTGGTAGTTCCTTTGCCAGGGCCATGCGCAGCAATTACGGCCCTTTCCACTGCCGGTATCGCCTCAGATCGCTTTTGTTATGAGGGATTTTTGCCAGCAAAACGTAAGAGTCGACAAGAGGTATTGCAAGCGTTAACGGAGGAGTCGAGAACACTTATTTTTTATGAATCACCACATCGTTTGTTAGACACATTAGCAGATATGGTCGCTATTTGGGGCGCTGAGCGTTATGTTGTCTTAGCTCGCGAATTAACAAAAACCTGGGAATCTATTCATGGTTTGCCGGTTGGAGAACTACTTGATTGGGTAAAAGTTGATGAAAATCGTTCTCGTGGCGAAATGGTATTGGTGGTTCAGGGATATAGAGCACCACAGGAGGGTGAAGCAGCTATTTCCTCAGAGGTGAAAAAAACGTTAGCGTTACTACAGCAATCATTGCCGTTAAAGAAGGCGGCAGCTATTACGGCAGAAATTTATGGTTTAAAGAAGAATGCACTATATAAATATAGCCTTGAACAACAAGTTAGTGCTGATAGTGCAATCAAGTAGATTAGCTGTTGGCCAATTGTGATAAATAACTATACAAATTAATGTTAAATCCCTATAATTCGGCGTTGGAGTTAGCCAGACAACCGCTGCTTTATTGTTGATTACCCTAGGTAATTGTTAATAAAGGGGAGGAAAGTCCGGGCTCCATAGGGCAGGGTGCCAGATAACGTTTGGGAGGCGAAAGCCTACGACTAGTGCAACAGAGAGCAAACCGCCGATGGCTATTAAGCACAGGTAAGGGTGAAAGGGTGCGGTAAGAGCGCACCGCGCAACTGGCAACAGTTTGTGGCACGGTAAACTCCACCCGGAGCAAGGCCAAATAGGGGTTCACTAGATGCGGCCCGCATCGAACCCGGGTAGGCTGCTTGAGTCAGTGCGCAAGTGCTGGCCTAGATGAATGGTTGTCCACGACAGAACCCGGCTTATCGGCTGACTCTAAAACATAAAAAACCCCATTGTGAGTAAAATTACAATGGGGTTTTACTTTTAGAGTGCAATAAAATTGATACACGAGTTTCGCACCAATAAAAAAACGCTCTATTTTTAAGTTTAATTCAGCATAATATATAAATAGACAAAATCTTATAAGTTAAAAGCAACTTATTGTAATTTAAACAAATTTATATGTTTTAGTAACGTGCAAATTAACCATTGCTTTTAAGCCATTTCTGGAATTTTATATGCTGTGCAAAACTCGTGTAGTAGCTCAGACTTGATCTGACAGTTGCCGGTTATTTATACAGTATCTGTCAGGTTAAATTTGATTTAAATCTTTTTCTCTCCAAAGTTGTTTTCCCTCGTATAAAGTTGCCATAGGCGTTCGACCGCAACACATTTTTCCTTGATGAGTGCGTTGGTTATTGTATTCTGTCAACGATCACCGAAAACTGATCCACTTTTTAGCTAACATATGATCAATCAAAATTGATCCACTATTTTACTCGGTTATTGCTCCTGAGCGCCGCTTACTCTTTCAATCGATAGCTTTCACCGCTCAATTGCAGTACATGCGAATGATGAAGTAAACGATCAAGCATAGCGGCGGTTAATGTTACGTCATCAGCAAAGGCACTGGGCCATTGCCCAAATAATAAGTTACTCGTCAATATAACACTGCTATGCTCATAACGCTTGGCAATCACATTGAAAAATAGGTTTGCTTCCTCTCGCCCAAACGGTAGGTATCCAATCTCATCTATGATCAACAACTTCGGTGCCATCACCGAACGTGATAGATATTGTTTGAGCTTATTTTGTCGTTTAGCCGTTGAGAGTTGCAACATCAGTTCAGCCGCTGTCGTAAAGCGGGTTTTCCTCTTGGCCTGTACTGCTTTTAATCCTAATCCAATAGCTAAATGCGTTTTGCCTACACCGCTTTGGCCAAGCAACACTACATTTTCATTACGCTCAATAAACGTTAATGCGCTTAATTCCTGTATTTGCTGCTTAGGAACGCCCGTTGCAAACTTAAAATCGAACGTACTAAGTTCTTTGTGCGTTGGGAATCCCGCCATCCGACTAAAGAGATTGCGAGTTCGTTCATCTCGTTGTTGTTGCTCACATTTTAATAGGGTGTAGTGGTCAACTAAAATTGGCCACTACAATTTTCTGTTTCATCATGCATTGCCATGTTTCTTATTGAATGCTTTAACTAAACGTTCGCCCAACTCTTCTTTGTCCATAAAACCAAATCCGAGGACAATACAGCCATCTGCAATCGCTGTTTCGCCTTCTTCAATAGAACGCATTCCATAACGTGCTTTATAACCATACTTAGTCTGTGCAGTAATGGCACCGGCACCGCCACTACCACAAAATGAGATCCCAAAGTCTGCATTATGCTCTTTCATTGCGTCGCCTAACTTCATATCAGCAGCAACACCGGGAATGACTGTTGCTTTACCACCGGCAGCTTCAACACCGGTAGCTACTTTTTGTCCTTTGCCTAAACGGTCACCAATAACGACATGGATCTGTTTCATATTTAATTCTCCTATTATCTTTATGAGTTAGAACGTGCTACTTCAAAATGAACTGAGAGCAGATAAGCCTCTTCGTAAGCTAAACCGGGCAAGGTATTAACAACTTTCTCGGCTAAGGCAATTGATTCAGGGGATATTTCCTCAAATAGTGAGACATCCACTTCAGGTAAAGACTCACCTGTTTTTGCTCTTTCTACCATCGCTTTAACGTGAGAACGTAGCATCTGTTGTTGAACATCAGTTGTATGGGCCCCTTGAGCTTTTAGCCAGCCATCAATAATAGAAATTAATTTATTGGTGACAGTCTCTTCTACATCCAGGTTATCTTTTGCGACATTAAAGACAATTGAGGATTGACTCATAAACTTTCGCTATCCCATTTGGAAATTAATATAAAACTGGTCTTTTGCCATTGTTAATAACTTTAGTTCTTTCCAGTATGGTTTTGGAGAGGAAACATTTCCACTTTAAACTGACAAATATCTGGAAAAATAAAGACAAAAATAGAGAATTAATTTTAATCAAACTGGAAGTTTAACTAAATCAAAGGCTAATTTTTTATTATTTATGTTGTTATTCAACGCGTTGGAATATTATTATTTTTGTTTTAGATCAGTACATTAGGTAATGTAAAGTTGATTAATTATTTGTTTATTTAGTGAGATCGTTAAGTGAAAATAGCCTACTGAATAATAATTGATTTCTGGAAATTTGGCTTGCCAGTTTAAAGTAAACTAAAAATAAGTGACTTGCAAAAAGATAAAAAAGTTACCTATCTTATGATAATGATCACTAAAAATCACACTTTTATTTATTATTTCCACTTTTCCACTATTAAGTGGAAATTATTAATTAATACGACTCAAACTATCTTTAGCAATAACCTGAAAATCATTGAAATTCCTACTATTAATTAATCTTTTAGTCGCTTTTTCTTTGACGAAAGTTACAAATAACTCATAAATAGCGATAGCTTCTTCATAGTCAGCTTCACTAATGGCTAATAGAAAAATGACATGCCGTATTAGTCTTAACTTAATCTGACAATTGTGATTTAAAAAAGAGAGTTACCGATTTTAATTAAAATCATTAGATAATAAAATAAAAGGTAATTCTATGTATCAAACAAATAATCCTATCATCAAACATAAAGTCGGGTTATTTAACCTTGCTGAAGAGCTTCATAACGTATCAAAAGCCTGTAAGATTATGGGGGTATCCCGAGATACTTTCTATCGCTATCAATAACTTGTTAACGATGGTGGGATCGATGCCTTAATTAATCAAAATCGACGGGTACCTAACGTAAAGCATGTTGCTCAATAGTGAAATAAAGTTGCTTAAAATAAAAACAAGTTAGATACATCTAAAAAATACAAAAATAGTTTATTTTTTAATCTTACATAGGTTATTTTTAATGCAAAAATTGATGATTTTATCATCATCGGCTGGTTTTTTTGTAAGTCATAATTAATTTTGCTATTGAGCAACAGGCTTGTAGAAAATAGAGTAGATGAACAAATTGAAAGCACTGTAGTTGAGTATGCGATTGAATCCCCTGAACACGGAGAACACCGCAGTAGTAATGAACTAAGAAAAAAAGGAATTTTTGTTTCGGGAAGTGGTGTTCGTTCTATTTGGCTACGTCATCATCTTGAAAATTTTAAAAAACGTCTAAAGGCGCTAGAAGATAAAATAGCGACAGAAGGGATTATCCTGTCAGAATCACAAATCAGCGCACTCGAAAAAAGCACAGGATGATGAGGCCAATGGTGAGATTGAAACAGCACATCAGGGTTTTTGGGGTCACAGGACACTTTTTATGTCGGTCATTTAAAAGGCGTTGGTCGTGTTTATCAACAGACTTACATTGATACTTACAGTAAAGTCGTTCATTGTAAGCTTTACACAACGAAAAGCGGGATAACGGCGGCAGATTTATTAAATGACAAGGTTCTGTCTTTTTACACCCAGCATGGATTACCGATTTTACGTATACTGACGGACAGAGGCAGTGAGTATTGTGGTAAAGTTGAGCATCACGATTATCAACGCTATCAACGATATTGATCATACAAAAACTAAAGCTCGTTCACCTCAAATCAATGGGATTTGTGAACGCTTTCATAAAACTGTATTACAAGAGTTCTATCAGGTGGCTTTTCGTAAGAAAATCTTCGATAATTTAGCCGAATTACAAGCTGATTTAGACAAATGGTTAGACGAATAACAATAACTAACGCACTCATCAAGGAAAAATGTGTTGCGGTCGAACGCCTATGGCAACTTTATACGAGGGAAAACAACTTTGGAGAGAAAAAGATTTAAATCAAATTTAACCTGACAGATACTGTATAAATAACCGGCAACTGTCAGATTAAGTCTGAGCTACTACAACTTATTGTAATTTAAACAAATTTATACGTTTTAGTAACTTGCAAATTAACCATTGCTTTTAAGCCATTTCTGGAATTTTATATGCCTGTGCGAAACTCGTGATAACGCCAAACCAGAGTATCTCACACTGCTCACCTGTAAGAATGTCTTGTAGATATCTTTAATGCATGGATAAACTGACAAAATATAAACATCCTAATTTTTTCTTGTTTTGAACTTTATACTTCACGAGTTTCGCACAGACATATATAGCTAGGCGACTTAATTTTGATTACAGCATATGTATTAAAAACAGGTCATCGATAGTGCATCCTGTTTCCATCTTTTTACGTTTAGCTTGAGACCATTTATGTTCTATAGGATTTAAATCTGGTGAATACACAGGCAAATATTCTATCTGGTGTCCTGCGTTTATAATTGCCTGTTCAATATTCTTACCTTTGTGAAAGCTAGCGTTGTCCATAAAAATAACAGAATTTTCAGGAAGTTCTGGGAGCAATATTTTTGTGATCCAAACATAAAAAACATCACGATTAATATTGCAATCAAATAATCCGATAGCAAAAAGGGTTGTTCCCAATAAAGCGCCAATAACATTTGTTCTTCCCTTAGCACCCCAGTTTTTCAGGCCAAAACAACGGTGACCTTTTGGGGAATAGCCGTGAGTTCGTGGAGTGTCATGTGAAAAACCACTTTCATCAATAAAAACAACAGATTTATCTTTTTTTTCATACTGTTGTCTTTTTTGCTGATGTGCCAGCCTGTCGCTTTCGTTGGTTTTTGGATGGAATAGAGTTTTTTTTATAGGTTAATCCCAGCTTTTTAAGGGATTGCCAAATAGTCTTTTTACAAACACCGAATCGCTCTGCCCGTTCCTTTTGGTAAGCATCTGGATACTGTTCCACATCTTTTGCTAAAGCATTTTTATCGAGCTTCCTCTTACGTGGCGTTGAATTTTTTGGCTCTGGTCGTTTAAGCCAACGTACTAAAGACGCTTTTCCAATACGGAATTGTTTCGCAGTTTCTCGAATTGTTAAACCTTCGGCTTTCCTTACAGATATTACTTTACGTCGAAAATCAATTGTATAACTCATAACACACCTTGTAATCAAAATTAAGTCGCCTAGCTATAAAGTTCTAAAAATAGCTAAAATAATGTTTTATCCGCAAGATACTAAATAATATAAAATATATATTTATTTCAATAAGTTATATTTGAATTAGCAAATTTTGCGAATTATATATTATGTTGAATTAAACTTAAAAAATAACTTGTTTATTTGTCGGTGCAAAACTCGTGCAATAAAAAAACGCTCTATTTTTAAGTTTAATTCAACATAATATATAAATAGACAAAATCTTATAAATTAAAAGCAACTCATTGTAATTTAAACAAATTTATACGTTTTAGTAACTTGCAAATTAACCATTGCTTTTAAACCATTTCTGGAATTTTATATGCCTGTGCGAAACTCGTGACTTCTTTTTTGGAGCTTGCGAAACTCGTGTAGAACTTAAAAATAGCTATGAAATATTTAATAACAGGATGTGCCGGTTTTACTGGATTTACGTTATGTCAGCGTTTATTACAACATGGTCATGATGTTGTTGGGTTGGATAATCTTAATCATTACTATGATCCTGGTTTAAAAAAGCTCGCCTTGAGCGCTTAACAATTTATTCGCAATTTCAGTTTTTGCGGCTGGATATTATTGAGCGGGAAAAGGTAATTGAAGTGATTACCTTAGGTAAATTTGATAGAGTGATCCATCTGGCAGCGCAAGCGGGTGTCCGCTACTCTTTAAAGGATCCTTTCACTTATGCAGATAGTAATTTAACTGGTTTTTTGTCGATATTGGAAGGTTGTTATTATGGCCAAATCCCTCATTTGATCTATGCTTCTTCCAGCTCGGTATATGGTACCAATAATCAATTTCCTTGTTTTACCAATATGTCCGTTGATCATCCCATCTCCCTCTATGCTGCCACTAAAAGAGTTAATGAGTTAATGGCGCATGCTTACTCTCATCTGTATAATTTGCCGACCACCGGGTTACGTTTTTTTTACTGTTTATGGTCCTTGGGGCCGGCCAGATATGGCATTATTTAAATTTACTAAAGCTATTTTGGAGATGAAACCGATAGATGTATATAATAATGGCGATCTGAGCCGCGACTTTACTTTTGTTGAAGATATTGTTGAAGGAATATTATCTATTGCTGATGTCATTCCGCCAAAAAAGAGCGATAAATCTTTAACGGCTAGCTGTGATGTGCCTTATCGTATTTATAATATTGGTAATAGTCAGCCAATAAAATTATTGGATTTTATTTCGGCTCTCGAGCAGGCATTAGGACAAAAGGCCATTAAAAATATTCTGCCGATGCAAGCCGGTGATGTCCATACCACCTGGGCTGATACCAAAGATTTGTTTTCGTTAACCGGTTATCGGCCACAGATTTCGATTAAAGAAGGGGGTAAAAACGTTTGTTGACTGGTATCGGACTTATTATCACGTTTAGCCTGGATCCTAAATATTTGAGAGGTTAGTTTTGAAAATTGCTATTGCAGGAACAGGTTATGTTGGCCTGTCGAATGCGATGTTGTTAGCGCAACATCATGAGGTGGTTGCGTTAGATATTATTGCTGAAAAAGTAACAATGCTGAATAACCAGCAATCACCCATAGTGGATAAAGAAATTGAAGCGTTCCTGACAGAAAAAAAATTGAACTTTAGGGCAACGACGGATAAACAACAGGCTTACCAGGGGGCAGATTATGTGATTGTTGCTACCCCGACTGATTATGATGCCAAAACTAATTATTTTAATACTTCTTCTGTAGAAGCGGTGATTGATGATGTAAACCATATTAATCCAGCCGCTACCATTGTTATTAAGTCAACCATCCCAGTGAGGTTTGTCGCCCGCTTGCAACAAGAGAAAGGGTATAAAAATATCATTTTTTCACCAGAGTTTTTACGTGAAGGCAGAGCTCTATATGACAATCTTTATCCTTCTCGTATTGTGGTGGGTGAACGTTCCGAACGTGCCAAAATTTTTGCCGATTTATTATTAGAAGGCGCACTGAAAAAAGATGTCGCGGTGCTATTTACTGATTCCACGGAAGCGGAAGCGATAAAATTATTTGCCAATACTTATCTGGCGATGCGAGTGGCCTATTTTAATGAGTTAGATACTTACGCTCATAACCGCGGATTGGATAGTCGCCAAATTATTGAGGGTGTTTCACTTGATCCGCGTATTGGCAGCCACTATAACAACCCCTCTTTTGGTTATGGTGGTTATTGCTTACCAAAAGATACCAAGCAGCTACTGGCTAACTATGATGATGTACCAAACAATTTGATTAATGCGATCGTAGAATCGAATCGAACGCGTAAAGATTACATTGCCGAAACGATTATTAGTCAAAATCCGCAAAAAGTAGGCGTTTACCGGTTAGTGATGAAAGCTGGCTCGGATAATTTCCGCGCATCGGCAGTACAAGGTGTGATGAAACGGATTAAAGCAAAGGGAATCGAAGTAGTGGTTTATGAGCCGGTTTTACAACAAAGCGAGTTTTTTCACTCCAAAGTAATTACCGATTTGGCCGATTTCAAAGCCCAGTGCGATATTATTTTGGCCAATCGATTGGTGCCGGAACTAGAAGATGTGAAACAGAAAGTTTATACCCGCGATCTATTTGGTCACGATTGATAATTACCCATATTCTGGCGCCAATAGCAGCTTAAGATTGGCGCTTTGATTATGGCCGATTGCCTGTTTTTATTACAGGCGATTTACCATAGCTGCGAGTGGTGGCAGCTTTTTATAGTCTCCCTGATAATCAAAAAGCGACATTTACCGTTAGTGTATCGCTATAGTTACCGGATTGATTCGGGGTAGCTTGGCCAGTTAGCACTTTCGCTACATAATTGTAGGTACTGGTCAGCTGATCGGCACTAATAGTGGTCGAATTGGCACTAGACCACAATTCGCTACCACTCGATCCCCAGCGAGTATTGGTTGTACCTTGGTAAATATCATAGCTGATCAAGTCAATGCCCTTTTTCATATTACGCACATTGCTAACGGAATTAGTACCATTGTTTATCCCCACATTGTACAGACTACCTTTAGTGCAAGTATATAGAAATGGTTTGCGACACATTCGGAAAGCTGCTAACTAACGGTGCGCTGCCAAAATTGATGTTAGGCGCGGCGATGGTTGAGCAATCATTGGTTACAATCACGAAAGGGTGGTACTGCCAACTTGCGGATTTAAACAGATACTGCCGACGCCAAGTAGTCCACAAATATTCCAGTTAATGGTTAGATTTAACATTAACACGAGTTTCGCAATCTCCAAAAAAGAAGTATAAAGTTCAAAACAAGAAAAAATTAGGATGTTTATATTTTGTCAGTTTATCCATGCATTAAAAATATCCACGAGTTTGGCACAGGCAAATAAAATTCCAGAAATGGCTTAAAAGCAATGGTTAATTTGCAACTTACTAAAACGTATAAATTTTTTTGAATTACAATAAATTGCTTTTAATTTATAAGATTTTGTCTATTTATATATTATAGCTAGGCGACTTAATTTTGATTACAGCATATGTATTAAAAACAGGTCATCGATAGTGCATCCTGTTTCCATCTTTTTACGTTTAGCTTGAGACCATTTATGTTCTATAGGATTTAAATCTGGTGAATACACAGGCAAATATTCTATCTGGTGTCCTGCGTTTATAATTGCCTGTTCAATATTCTTACCTTTGTGAAAGCTAGCGTTGTCCATAAAAATAACAGAATTTTCAGGAAGTTCTGGGAGCAATATTTTTGTGATCCAAACATAAAAAACATCACGATTAATATTGCAATCAAATAATCCGATAGCAAAAAGGGTTGTTCCCAATAAAGCGCCAATAACATTTGTTCTTCCCTTAGCACCCCAGTTTTTCAGGCCAAAACAACGGTGACCTTTTGGGGAATAGCCGTGAGTTCGTGGAGTGTCATGTGAAAAACCACTTTCATCAATAAAAACAACAGATTTATCTTTTTTTTCATACTGTTGTCTTTTTTGCTGATGTGCCAGCCTGTCGCTTTCGTTGGTTTTTGGATGGAATAGAGTTTTTTTTATAGGTTAATCCCAGCTTTTTAAGGGATTGCCAAATAGTCTTTTTACAAACACCGAATCGCTCTGCCCGTTCCTTTTGGTAAGCATCTGGATACTGTTCCACATCTTTTGCTAAAGCATTTTTATCGAGCTTCCTCTTACGTGGCGTTGAATTTTTTGGCTCTGGTCGTTTAAGCCAACGTACTAAAGACGCTTTTCCAATACGGAATTGTTTCGCAGTTTCTCGAATTGTTAAACCTTCGGCTTTCCTTACAGATATTACTTTACGTCGAAAATCAATTGTATAACTCATAACACACCTTGTAATCAAAATTAAGTCGCCTAGCTATATGTTGAATTAAACTTAAAAATAGAGCGTTTTTTTATTGGTGCGAAACTCGTGTAATGAACATGATGTTATTGCTGGCATAGGTTTAGTTAATTTACTTTGGCATAATCTAACAACTGTTGAATCAATTCCTATTGATTATCGTATTTATAATAAAGATTCTGATGGAAAAACAAAAAACACGCACTTTTCCGAAATGCTCGCTCTTGCTAAAAAAAGAGGGATCATACCTGAAGCGGTAGTGATGGATACCTGGTATTCTAGCCTGGATAATCTGAAATCAATTCGCTTTCATGGTTGGGTCTGGGTAACCACGCTGAAGAAAAACAGGATTGTTAACCATAACAAACAACTGAACGAGTTAGACATCTCAGAAGAAGGAACTCCAATACACTTACGAGGCTACGGTTGGGTGACTGTTTTCAAATTTACAGCCAAAAACGGCCGTATTGATTACTTAGTAACAAACAAAGAGAACCCCACCCGTGAATACGTCAAATCTATCATGAATGCCAGTTGGTCTGTTAAAGTTTATCATCGAGAAGTTAAACAAAATTGTGGTATTGAACGCTGTCAGGCTCGCACGAGTCGGGCGCAAAGAAATCATATTTTTCTCGCAATTTCTGCGTGGTTTGAACAACATAAACGTCGTATATCTGAAAAAATAACTCTTTATCAACAAAATTGGCATGTAATCAAAAATGCTATTGCTGAGCACATCCGTGTTTTATTAGCGTACCCAAATTAGTTTTGTGCGAAACTCGTGGATGAAACAAAATAACCAGTGTCATCATTTAAGCCAATGAAAGCTGAGTAGACCGTCTACGACGCTTACTACCGTTATTCAGCAAAATTTCATGCATTTTTGGCTCGAAGTCTTTACAAAAATCATCCATCAGGCAATAAAGTTCAGTAAGATTTTCCATAATTGTTTAACAATGCTCTACTCTTTAACCAGATTATTAGAGTATTTTAACGAAATATGCGCATTCAACTATTTGAATAGCAAGACTTTCACTTTATTTCTTATCCCGAACTCAGGTTATAATAAGTTGTGCCCACGATTTAATTTCCTCCGCAGAGGTAGAATATTTCATGCCATAAAACATAGGATTTTTGATCATAGCTGCATAGCGTTTTGCTAAGAAATTAATGTCATCTTTTCCCCAAACAAAGGCAATGCGTGGAACAGGATTTATAAAAGTTTGGGATTGGTGAAGAACCCTGTGTTTTAGTTGGTAAGCCCAGAATTGTTTGGAAATTTCAAATTGATTGGCGGTAGTGTTCAAAAATCTGTGTCATATCTTAAACTCAAAAAAAGAGGTATGACATATGAGAAATCAATCATTTAATTTTGATGAAGCGTTGAAGCAATTACAATCAGGTAAAAATTTACTCGGTACGGATGGAATACTCACACCACTCATAAAACAGCTGACCGAAGCTGCCCTGCAGGCAGAAATAGAACACTCCCTATCGACAACGTCAATCGATACGCGTAAAAATGGCTATACTCGAAAAACGGTTAAATCGACATCAGGTCAATTTGAACTGAAAACGCCCAGAGACAGGTCAGGTGCTTTTGAGCCTCAGCTCATTAAGAAAAATCAGACAAAATTATCAGAGGATATTGATAACAAAATCCTATCGTTATTTGCATTAGGCATGAGTTATCGTGATATTCAAAAACATGTTGCAGAATTAGTATGGACTGGAAATATCAGATGGAGCTATTACGCATATTACTGACAAATTACTCCCTGAATTAAAAGCCTGGCAACAACGCCCTCTGGAGGTGCTCTATCCTTTTGTCTGGCTCGATGCCATTCATTACAAGATAAAACATGATGGTCACTATATCAATAAGGCAATCTACACAGTACTTGGACTAACCACCGATGGGCATAAGGAATTGTTAGGACTCTATATGTCTGAAACAGAAGGAGCACATCATTGGCTGAGCGTTCTGACTGACTTACATAACGTGGTATACAAGATATTTTAATCGCTTGTGTTGACGGATTAAAAGGGTTTCCAGAAGCGATAGCCAGTATTTTCCCGCAGACAGAAGTTCAGCTATGCGTAGTTCATCAAATTCGCAATAGCTTACGTTATATTGCCAGTAAAGACCAAAAAGCCTTTATGGCTGATTTAAAGCCGGTTTGTCGTGCAGATACTAAAGCGGCTGCTGAGCTTGCCTTTGATGAACTGGAAACGAAATGGGGTGAAAAATACCCGATAGTGCTAGAATCCTGGCGAAGTAAATGGGAGTTGCTCAGTGCTTATTTTCGATACCCTAAAGCCATTAGAAAACCCATTTATACGACCAATGCAGTAGAGGCGGTTCATCGGCAATTTAGGAAATTAACTAAAACCAAAGGGGCTTTTCCTAATGAAAACAGCTTATTAAAATTACTTTATATTGGCATCAATCAGGTATCCAACAAATGGACTATGCCGATTAGTAACTGGGCGTTAACCATTGCTCAATTGTCCATCTATTTTAAAGGGCGCCTAGATGGTATAATCAAAATATAAAATCCCCTGACACAGAATTATGAACACCCTCTGATTGGCAATTTCTATTGCTTGAGTGATATCAATTTGCCCATCTTTTTCAGGTGTATAATTCATTTCCATAAAGCCTGAATGACCGGTACCTGCATTATTCCAGCCATTAGATGTGTCACCCGCGATCCTATCTAGTCGCTCATACATGCGGATTTGCCAATCTGATTGCAATTCTGCTAAGTATGTTGCTAGTGTCGCACTCATAATACCGGCCCCGATAAGCACAATATTAACAGTAGGTTCATTAGTTGAAGTTTTGATCGTGTTTGAAGCGGTTGGCCTAAATAAATAATTACTAATAGATCAATAATCCCTGCTGTATATTTTAATGATCTCTTCATATGAAAATGCACCTTATATTATCGATGAATCACATCAAGCATAAGAATTGATTATGGTATTCTGTTGCTCACTCCGCAATAATTTGACGCTTAATAACATAATATATTGTTTATTATGAATTATTATTTTGTTTTTAATTGTTAAATATTAGTAACAGTTTGGTTTTTTTATAAAAAATACTTATAATTAGGTATAAAAAATACTTTTGTGTTCTAAAAATAGGTAAAAAAAGATAAAAATTGATAACACTGCTTAAAAGTTAGTATTTAATGGTGATAAAATAGGCGAAACAAGGATTAATACTGTTATTAATCAAACTTTAATTGGTAAATTGTTTTTTCATAGTTACTTTATTATTAATATAAATAATATCCATGATAATCAAATAAATTTTTTATTATTATTTTTTGACGGCCTTGGTGTAGATGTAGAGGAGTGAAATGATGGAACTCTTGATTGGTGTATTGGTTACGATTGGAATAGGTCGTTATATTATTAAAGGCTATTCGGCCACCGGTGTTTTAATGATAGGCGGAATATTGCTGCTTATTATCAGCGCAATTATGGGGAAAAATATATTACCGAATGATGTGCCAGTGACAGGTTGGAAAACCACCGATATTTTAGAATATATCAAATATCTACTGATGAACCGTGGTGGTGATTTAGGGATGATGATTATGATCTTATGTGGTTTTGCTGCTTATATGACTCATATCGGGGCTAATGATGTTGTGGCCAAAATAGCGTCTAAGCCATTACAAATGATTGATTCACCCTATGCATTAATGGTTGCAGCCTATATTGTTGCTTGCTTAATGTCACTGGCTGTGTCTTCAGCAGCGGGACTAGGGATCTTATTGATGGCGACCCTATTTCCGATTATGGTGAATGTCGGCATTAGTCGCGGCGCCGCTGCAGCAATCTGTGCCTCACCTGCGGCAATAATTTTGGCTCCTACATCAGGTGATGTTGTGTTAGCAGCGAAAGCATCAGGCATGCCACTAATCGATTTCGCTTTTAAAACCACTTTACCGATTTCGATTATTGCAATTATTGTTATGGCCATTAGCCACTTTTTTTGGCAGCGCTATCTCGACAGACGTGAGCAGGTAAAAACAGAAAAGCTTGATGTTAATGAAATTAAGACCAAAGCGCCTGACTATTATGCTATTTTACCTTTTACACCGATTATTGGGGTTTTAATTTTTGATGGTAAATGGGCACTTCAATTACATATTATTACGATTATTGTTGGTTGTATTATTCTAACGAGTTTGATTGAATTTGTGCGCTGTTTTAAAGTAAAAACGGTGTTTGATGGGTTAGATGTTTGTTATCGTGGTATGGCTGATGCATTTGTCTCAGTTGTCGTACTGCTAGTGGCTGCAGGGGTATTTGCGCAAGGATTAACTACTATCGGTTTTATTTCCTCTTTGATTAATTTGTCACAATCTTTTGGTTCTGGCTCTATAATGATGATGATTGTTCTGGTGGTGATTACTATGTTGGCGGCGATGACAACCGGTTCCGGTAATGCGCCATTTTACTCTTTTGTTGAATTGATCCCACGTTTAGCCAACAAAATGGGAATTAATCCAACTTACTTAGTGATCCCTATGTTACAGGCCTCTAATCTTGGTCGAACAATGTCACCTGTATCCGGCGTAGTGGTTGCGGTGTCTGGGATGGCAAAAATTTCGCCTTTTGAGGTAGTTAAACGTACGTCTATTCCAGTTTTAGTTGGACTATTGGTTGTTATTATTGCGACTGAAATTTTAGTTCCAGTTCATCCTATATAAATTTTCCCTTTTACATCAAATCCGGAACGATGGCTGTAATCATGTTCCTGCTTTGATGAACAGGTATGTTGGCCATATTTTAACCTCATGTTTAGGATTGATATTTATCGTTAACTATCACTTTCCTGATGGCCCGTTTGATCACTAATGTAACCTGAGTTCGGGATAAGAAATAAAGTGAAAGTCTTGCTATTCAAATAGTTGAATGCGCATATTTCGTTAAAATACTCTAACAATCTGGTTAAAGAGTAGAGCATTGTTAAACAATTATGGAAAATCTTACTGAACTTTATTGCCTGATGGATGATTTTTGTAAAGACTTCTAGCCAAAAATGCATGAAATTTTGCTGAATAACGGTAGTAAGCGTCGTAGACGGTCTACTCCGCTTTCATTGGCTGAAATGATGACACTGGTTGTTTTCACGAGTTTCGCACAGGCATATAAAATTCCAGAAATGGCTTAAAAGCAATAGTTAATTTGCAAGTTACTAAAACGTATAAATTTGTTTAAATTACAATGAGTTGTTTTTTATTTATAAGGTTTTTTCTATTTATATATTATGCTGAATTAAACTTAAAAATAACCTGAGTTCGGGATAAGCGATAGTTGTGAGAAAATAAAAATAGCCGATTTATCAAAAAATATTTTAAAATCAATAAGATAAAAAAGCAGGAAAATTCTTAGTGATAGCAGGTTAAAAAAGAAGCTATTTTTCTCTACTAAAATCATGAAAAAAACCAAAATTAATACTGTTTTATGTAATTATTTTAAATTAACTATTTGAATATGTGATAAAAAATTAGGATCCTTATCCCGAACTCAGGTTAAAAATAGAGCGTTTTTTTATTGGTGCGAAACTCGTGGTTTTGTTTCATCAACTCCGATTCAGACAATTCAAGGTATTTTATCTCTATCATGTCCGTTAATATCTCAGGAAGGAATTTCCTAACTTGCCATCATATTCATGCTGCGTAGAGTTACTTCCGCGCAGTGCCTTAGCTTTAACGGCACTGTTTGAGTCAATTAAGGGAAAGTGCACGGGTCTGTCGGTTGCCGATTCTACTCCGATAGCTGTGTGTGATAACTTACGGATCCGCCGGCATAAAGTCTTCGATGGGATAACTGAACGAGGAAAAACCTCAACAGGTTGGTTCTTTGGTTTCAAACTTCATGTAATTATCAATCATTTGGGGGAAATACTCAGTTTTCGACTTACACCAGGAAACACAGATGATCGGAAACCATTGCCTGAGCTGATAAAAGATCTTTCTAGTTGTTTGTATGCGGATAAAGGGTATTTATCGGCTTCACTGAAACAGCAACTGAAAACAATGGGAATTAACCTTATAACGAATATCAAGAAGAAAATGAAGCCTGTTGAACAGACTTGTTTCGACAAAGCCATCTTGCGTCATCGTTCTGTCATTGAAACGGTATTTGATGAGTTAAAAAATCTTTTTCAGATAGAGCATACGCGGCACCGCTCTCCTGCTAACTTTGTAGTGAATTTATTAGCCGGGCGGGTTGCATATTGTTTAATTCCATCTAAACCAAAGATACCTGTGGCAGGAACATATCTTCAAGCATAATTGATAATGCTTATCCCGAACTCAGGTTAATGTAAATTCTCTCTGCAAGGTAATTAATCATGTTTTTCGTAGCAGAATTGATAGTTGGCGCAATTTCGAGGTTAATTATTAGCTTAACGGGCGTTGGTGGGGGAGTTGTTGTATTACCGGTTTTAACCTATTTTTTTGTATGGATGGGTAGTGTTCAAAATCTGTGTCATATCTTAAACTCAAAAAAAAGAGGTATGACATATGAGAAATCAATCATTTAATTTTGATGAAGCGTTGAAGCAATTACAATCAGGTAAAAATTTACTCGGTACAGATGGAATACTCACACCATTCATAAAACAGCTGACCGGAGCTGCCCTGCAGGCAGAAATAGAACACTACACTATCGACAACGTCAATCGATACGCGTAAAAATGGCTATACTCGAAAAACGGTTAAATCGACATCAGGTCAATTTGAACTGAAAACGCCCAGAGACAGGTCAGGTGCTTTTGAGCCTCAGCTCATTAAGAAAAATCAGACAAAATTATCAGAGGATATTGATAACAAAATCCTATCGTTATTTGCATTAGGCATGAGTTATCGTGATATTCAAAAACATGTTGCAGAATTATATGGACTGGAAATATCAGATGGAGCTATTACGCATATTACTGACAAATTACTCCCTGAATTAAAAGCCTGGCAACAACGCCCTCTGGAGGCACTCTATCCTTTTGTCTGGCTCGATGCCATTCATTACAAGATAAAACATGATGGTCACTATATCAATAAGGCAATCTACACAGTATTTGGACTAACCACCGATGGGCATAAGGAATGGTTAGGACTCTATATGTCTGAAACAGAAGGAGCACATCATTGGCTGAGCGTTCTGACTGACTTACATAACCGTGGTATACAAGATATTTTAATCGCTTGTATTGACGGATTAAAAGGGTTTCCAGAAGCGATAGCCAGTATTTTCCCGCAGACAGAAGTTCAGCTATGCGTAGTTCATCAAATTTGCAATAGCTTACGTTATATTGCCAGTAAAGACCAAAAAGCCTTTATGGCTGATTTTAAGCCGGTTTATCGTGCAGATACTAAAGCGGCTGCTGAGCTTGCCCTTGATGAACTGGAAACGAAATGGGATGAAAAATACCCGATAGTGCTAGAATCCTGGCGAAGTAAATGGGAGTTGCTCAGTGCTTATTTTCGATACCCTAAAGCCATTAGAAAACACATTTATACGACCAATGCAGTAGAGGCGGTTCATCGGCAGTTTAGGACATTATAGCTAGGCGACTTAATTTTGATTACAGCATATGTATTAAAAACAGGTCATCGATAGTGCATCCTGTTTCCATCTTTTTACGTTTAGCTTGAGACCATTTATGTTCTATAGGATTTAAATCTGGTGAATACACAGGCAAATATTCTATCTGGTGTCCTGCGTTTATAATTGCCTGTTCAACATTCTTACCTTTGTGAAAGCTAGCGTTGTCCATAAAAATAACAGAATTTTCAGGAAGTTCTGGGAGCAATATTTTTGTGATCCAAACATAAAAAACATCACGATTAATATTGCAATCAAATAATCCGATAGCAAAAAGGGTTGTTCCCAATAAAGCGCCAATAACATTTGTTCTTCCCTTAGCACCCCAGTTTTTCAGGCCAAAACAACGGTGACCTTTTGGGGAATAGCCGTGAGTTCGTGGAGTGTCATGTGAAAAACCACTTTCATCAATAAAAACAACAGATTTATCTTTTTTTTCATACTGTTGTTTTTTTTGCTGATGTGCCAGCCTGTCGCTTTCGTTGGTTTTTGGATGGAATAGAGTTTTTTTTATAGGTTAATCCCAGCTTTTTAAGGGATTGCCAAATAGTCTTTTTACAAACACCGAATCGCTCTGCCCGTTCCTTTTGGTAAGCATCTGGATACTGTTCCACATCTTTTGCTAAAGCATTTTTATCGAGCTTCCTCTTACGTGGCGTTGAATTTTTTGGCTCTGGTCGTTTAAGCCAACGTACTAAAGACGCTTTTCCAATACGGAATTGTTTCGCAGTTTCTCGAATTGTTAAACCTTCGGCTTTCCTTACAGATATTACTTTACGTCGAAAATCAATTGTATAACTCATAACACACCTTGTAATCAAAATTAAGTCGCCTAGCTATAACTAAAACCAAAGGGGCTTTTCCTAATGAAAACAGCTTATTAAAATTACTCTATATTAGCATCAATCAAGTATCCAACAAATGGACTATGCCGATTAGTAACTGGGCGTTAACCATTGCTCAATTGTCCATCTATTTTAAAGGGCGCCTAGATGGTATAATCTATATTAGTCTTAACTTAATCTGACAATTCTGATTTAAAAAAGAGCGTTACCGGTTTTAATTAACATCATTAGATAATTAAATAAAAGGTAATTCTATGTATCAAACAAATAATCCTATCACAAACATAAAGTCAGGTTACTTAACCTCGCTGAAGAGCTTAATAACGTCTCAAAAGCCTGTAAGATTATGGGGGTATCCCGAGATACGTTTTATCGCTACCAGGAACTTGTTAACGATGGTGGGATAGACGCTTTAATTGATCAAAATCGACGGGTGCCTAACGTAAAAAATAGAGTAGATGAACAGATTGAAAGCGCTGTAGTTAAGTATGCCATTGAATACCCTGCACACGGTCAACACCGCAGTTAAGAAAAAAAGGCATTTTTGTTTCGGGGAGTGGCGTTCGCTCTATTTGTAGTGGCATACTAAATTTGGCCACCTAAGTTGAGGTGATATGCTTACCTCATAATTTTTATAGGTGCCGAAATGAGTAAAATAATTACTGCTGAATTTAAATGTGAAACCGCCAAATTAGTCCTTGACCAAAATTACACCTACCAGGAAGCCGCGAAAGGCATGAACGTCAGTCTTTCAGCGATTAGCCGGTGGGTAAGAGCCCTTCGTTTAGAACGTCAAGGGAAAACATCGCCTGGTCTGCCATTAACATCTGAACAAATTGAGTTCAGAGAAATGAAGAAAAAAATCCACCGGCTGGAAATGGAGAATGACATCTTAAAAAAGGCTACTGCGCTCTTAATGTCCGACTCACTGAAAAATTTTCGGTAGTTGAAAAGCTAAGAGTGCTTTATCCGGTGAAAACTTTGTGTCGTATTTTTAATGTTCACCGAAGCAGTTATCGCTATTGGTGTCGGCCTAAGGAGCCAGATATTGAGCGGACGATAAAACGTAGCCTAGTCAGCGAAGCGTGGAACGTTAGTGGCGGCTCTGCTGGCGCAAGGACTATCGCCACGATGGTTACCAATACACACAACGTGAAACTTGGGCGGTGGTTAGCGGGTAAGTTGATGAAAGAATTAATCATCGTCAGTTGCCAAGAGCGAAAACATAAATACAACCGCGGTGGAAATGAACGTATTGATATTCCAAATCTGCTCAATAGGCAGTTCGCTGTTACAAAAAAATAGTTGCTGAATAGAGACTTGCATTTTTTGTCACGCTATAGACAATAAAAAGAGGTTTAACTTAGAAAATAACGGTTTGAAATAATCAACAAAGAGCGGTTGTTACGAGATAATCGTTTATGTAAAGCAATCATTGGATTATCAGTCGAAGAATTGAAAAATTTAGCCGCTGAATTTTCAGCTTGTTATTTGATTTATCGGAAAAAGAATCGAAAAGATCACGAGCGGCAGATGGGTGCAGGGCAGAAAGGATTTATCCCAACCCCATTAGATAAACTGCTTTTTATTTTATTGTATTTAAAATGTTATCCGACCTATGATTTGCAAGGACTTCTTTTTGGTTTAGATAGAACACGGGTATGTCGCTGGGTAAAAATATTATTGCCGGTTTTAGAGATGACCTTGGGGCGAGAATGTGTTTTGCCCGTTCGTCAAATTCGCTCTGCTGAGGAATTTTTTCGCGCCTTTCCTGGAGTTAAAGACGTCTTTATTGATGGGACAGAGCGACCTGTCCAAAAGCCTAAGAATCTGCGTCGGCGAAAAAAAATGTATTCGGGAAAGAAAAGACAGACCACTCGAAAAGGGCTTATTATGACTGACGAAACGAGGAAAATTGGATTTATCCCCATGATCAAAAATGGGCGCCGTCACGATAAACGCTTACTCGATAAAGTCGATATAATTCGCCATATTCCCCCTGAGGTAACCATCTGGGCCGATACCGGTTTTCAAGGTATAGATAAACAGCATCCTAATACACAAATCCCAAAAAAAGGAACTCGAAAAAGACCTTTATCGCCTGAACAAAAACAAGAAAATAAAATAATCTCGGGCATCCGTATTACGGTTGAACACGCCATCGCGGGTATCAAGCGCCTCGGTTGTATGACCCAAATTTTACGGAATCGTAGACCCTTTATTGATGATACCTTTTTACTCCTTAGTGCCGGTCTTTGGAATTTCCATCTCAGAACAGCCTAAAATTTACTTCAATCACCGAAATACCCTTATTTCACTATTAAGCAACACGCTTAAAGCCTGACCAGGTTTGGTGCGGCGATGTAACCTATATTTGGACAGGCTCACGATGGGCCTATCTGGCTGTGGTATTGGATTTGTTTGCCCGAAAACCGGTGGGCTGGGCAATGTCATTTGCACCAGACTCAGAATTAACCGCCAAAGCACTACAAATGGCTTGGGAACTACGTGGGCATCCCAAACAGGTGATGTTCCATAGTGATCAGGGAAGTCATTATACCAGTCGTCAGTATAGGCAGGCATTGTGGCGTTATCAGATGACCCAAAGTATCAGTCGCAGAGGGAATTGTTGGGATAATAGTCCGATGGAACGATTCTTCCGTAGTCTGAAGACCGAATGGGTGCCAACGACTGGCTACCAAAGCTTTAGTACTGCTCAGTCAGCCATTATTCGCTACATAACCCACTACTATAGCGATATAAGACCTCACTGGTATAACGGTGGATTAACGCCAAACGAATCAGAGCGACTGTTCCGTGAACAGTCAGGTAGGGTGGCCAATTTTAGTTGACCACTACAATTTGGCTGCGCCATAATCTCGATAATTTTACAAAACGCCTAAAAGCGCTTGAAGATAAAATCGCAACAAAAGGAATTATCCTGTCAGAATCACAAAATCAGTGCTCTAGAAAAGAAAGCGCAAGATGATGAAGCCTGTGGTGAAATTGAAACAGCGCATCCAGGTTATCTGGGTTCACAAGATACTTTTTATGTCGGTCATTTAAAAGGCGTTAGTCGTGTTTATCAACAAACTTACATTGATACTTACAGTAAAGTCGTTCATTGTAAGCTTTACACAACAAAAAGCGCGATAACGGCGGCAGATTTATTAAATGACAAGGTTCTCCCTTTTTATTCCCAGCATGGGTTACCGGTGTTACGTATACTGACGGACAGAGGCAGTGAGTATTGTGGTAAAGTTGAACATCACGATTATCAACTTTATCTCGCTATCAATGATATTGATCATACAAAAACTAAAGCTCGTTCACCTCAAACCAATGGGATTTGTGAACGCTTTCATAAAACTGTATTACAAGAGTTCTATCAGGTGGCTTTTCGTAAGAAAATCTATAGGGCTTTAGATGAATTACAAGCTGATTTAGATAAATGGTTAGCGGAATATAATAACCAACGCACTCATCAAGGAAAAATGTGTTGCGGTCGAACTCCTATGGCAACTTTACACGATGGAAAACAACTTTGGAGAGAAAAAGATTTAAATCAAATTTAACCTGACAGGTACTGTATAAATAACCGGCAACTGTCAGATCAAGTCTGAACTACTACACTCCACGAACTCACGGCTATTCCCCAAAAGGTCACCGTTGTTTTGGCCTGAAAAACTGGGGTGCTAAGGGAAGAACAAATGTTATTGGCGCTTTATTGGGAACAACCCTTTTTGCTATCGGATTATTTGATTGCAATATTAATCGTGATGTTTTTTATGTTTGGATCACAAAAATATTGCTCCCAGAACTTCCTGAAAATTCTGTTATTTTTATGGACAACGCTAGCTTTCACAAAGGTAAGAATATTGAACAGGCAATTATAAACGCAGGACACCAGATAGAATATTTGCCTGTGTATTCACCAGATTTAAATCCTATAGAACATAAATGGTCTCAAGCTAAACGTAAAAAGATGGAAACAGGATGCACTATCGATGACCTGTTTTTAATACATATGCTGTAATCAAAATTAAGTCGCCTAGCTATACCACTATTGCTACGCTATCTAAAATTATCTATCAAACAAGCGATTGGCACCTCGATTTTTATAACAACTATTTTGTCAGGTTCATCAGCAATTGCTTATATGCGCAATGGACATACTCACATTATTCTTGCACTTACCCTATGCATAGGATCATTAATGGCTATTCCGTTGGCCAAATATTTAATGTTGCGTTTATCTGAACGTGTTTTGCAGTATCTAACCCTGTTATTTATTTTATCTAGTGCCATTATGATGAGTATAAAGTTATGGCATTATTTTTAGCGACCAAAAATACAAGAACCCATCGTTCATTTAGATCTTTCATTAACAGGGAGATACTAGATAAATTGGAAAAATTTTTACCAAATTGTGAATGCATCATATTTTTCTTTATCAGCTTTGCAGGTGACTATTAAATAAATGGCAACAATATTCTGGTATTATCGCTATAATAAAGGCTGGATTAGCAAATTAGTTAGACGATATTATAATTCTTTTATATTTTTGTGATTATAAATTTATCATAATGATATTTTTATTACTCGTTTTTTTTCTGTCGACAAATACAATCGCTCAAATGGTCATTTACCATACCGATTGCTTGCATAAAGGCGTAACAGATGGTGCTACCAACAAATTTAAAGCCACGTTTTTTTAAAGCAATCGAAAGATGATCAGAAATATTGGTATGAGTAGGTATTTTACTCTGATGTTGCCAATGGTTGATTTGTGTTTTTCCATCGACAAATTGCCAGAGGAATTGGCTAAAATCTTCACCTGATTGGATCATGGCTAAGTAAGCTTGAGCATTGGTAATGATAGCATTAATTTTCAGGCGATTACGCACAATACGGGGTTCTTGCATTAAACGATCAACATCTTGTTGCGTCATTTTGGCAATTTTAGTTGGATTAAAATGGTAGAAACAGTCACGATAGCCAACACGTTTTTTCAAAATAGTATACCAAGAGAGACCGGCTTGTTGACCCTCAAGGCAGAGCATTTCGAATAATTTCTGACTATTTTTTTCTGCTTTTCCCCACTCTTGATCATGATAGGCAATATATTCCTCATCGCTAGTGACCCAATGGCAGCGTCGTGGCGTCATTTTTTTATTACTCCTATTGTGAGGTATCGGTCTATTATCGGATATTAATAAATTGATGATAGGGATTTTAATCAGTATTGCTATTACTTGCCAGGACAATAATATCGATATAGGCGCTAATATTAAATGGGCAATGCATTTTGATTGCTAAAAATAGATACTTTAATTAATTAAAAAAAGAGGAAAGTTATAATTTATGGTAGGTTTTATAAATTTGGCAATAAATTATTCAAACGAGTCTATTAATGCCTTTTTATTATGATTATTTTTATTTTATTCGTTATTAAAAGAGCATTATTTTTGTAACTTGAGTGTTAAAGTTAATCCTGAATTAGTTAGTTATCTTTTTCATAAAGGCATATTTTAATATAAGAAATCAATAAATTTACTTTGTTAACAAAAGGTTATAGAAATATATTACTTTAGGAAGTATTAATGAATGATTTTTAATTAAGATTATTTAATTTATTTTTAGCTATTTTAGTTTTTAATAAATGTAATTTGAGCCTGTTTTGCTAAAAACATTTTTTTAAATTGCCATTGCTCCTTGTGCTTGCAGTTTATTTTTAACTGTAAGCCAAAAATTGGCATTGTCGGTATAAATAATAATTTTATGGGCGTTAGCGAGTGCATAATAATAAACAGGGGATGCTTGTTCAGCGGTGGCAGGAAAAAATGTCGAATATTGCCATTTTTGGCTACTATTAGAAGACGCCTTGAGCTGCTGAATATGACTAATGTTTAACAGGGCTGAATGGTTAAACTCACGACTTTTTTTGTCAAGCTCAATCAATGTTGATTGTGGCTGTAGAAGTGCAGCTGGTTAGAGTTAATAATGTCAGCATTAAAAATAATATTTTCATGTTAATTACATCTGTTTTTGCAACTTTAATTTAACGGATTGTTTCATATTGAATCGTTTTACTGCAATATTTTATTCGACGCTAATGAGCAAAAATTTGTTATATCAAAAAGTTATGTTAATTATCTTAATAGAAAATAAATGAGTAAATATCATATCTTATTATGATAATATTTGAAAGTGAATGTTTTTTGAAAAATGAGTTAGTTAAGCTGAACGAGCCATTATTGAGTATTAATAACAATAAGACATAGTCACGAGTTTCGCACCAATAAAAAAACGCTCTATTTTTAAGTTTAATTCAGCATAATATATAAATAGACAAAATCTTATAAATTAAAAGCAACTTATTGTAATTTAAACAAATTTATACGTTTTAGTAACTTGCAAATTAACCATTGCTTTTACGTCATTTCTGGAATTTTATATGCCTGTGCGAAATTCGTGATAGTGTGAATTTATTAGCAATAAAGCCAAATAAACATTAACTTTTTGGCTCCTTTCGATGCCAGGAAATACTAAATAATTAACGACTCAGTCTGAGTATAATCATTGGCTATATTGGCGGTTTTTATTATTCAATGCAGTAAGTATTAAAAGTTGGAAAGCTGCGGTTTAGATGTAATTTACAAATTAACCAACTGATATAATTAAATTTTTACTTAAAAACAGTGTTTCTTATATTAATATCAATCTTATTACATTATTTTGTTGATATGTATTAGAGGTTTTTCATGATTAAAAATTATCTAACTAAAAAACTTCACAATATTATCAATAAGGAAATGGCTCTGCTTGATTCTAATAAAAACGGGAATGAGGATATAAGAAATGCCAAACAATTCTATGAAGTAAGTCAACAGATATTAGATTCTACAATAGCGAATAATAACCTTCGTTTACAGTTTAAAAATGGTGAAATAGTTTATTCATTTTGGACGTTATGATGAACTTGATCAATTAACGTCTGAATAATGCCAGTCATAATATTGCCGGCAATGATACAAATTTTATTCATTTTGTGAGAAATTTCACCGTGTTCACTGGTGAAACCGTCATATCTTATAGTAGTAAAGACCATTTTTATTATATTAGTATCAATGCTAATGATTTAGAGCCAGATTTTGTTATTAAAATTGCAATGAAATTGTAGCGGACCATGATTTTATTTTATATAATAACCTTGCGCAGTCATATGAATAGGCAAAACAAAAGTATTGCAATAAGCCAAATTGAAAATATCTTTTTTGCTGATAACCTTTGAATTAATTTTCAATGTTAATGATTAACTAGTGATGGGGTTAATCAATCAGCTAACTTAAAATTACTAAAGATTTATCAGGCTGTTTTCATGTAAAACAACATCAATGTGTAATCAGTGCTGCATATCTGTTCGCCAAAGGGTATACTGAATCACTTTTTTAAATCACAATCTATCTATCGCGCAAATCTAACATGCAAAAGTTTGATACCAAAACCTTTCAGGGATTGATCCTAACATTACAGGATTACTGGGCGCGTCAAGGCTGCACCATTATTCAACCATTGGATATGGAAGTTGGTGCAGGGACGTCGCATCCGATGACTTGCTTGCGGGCACTAGGCCCGGAGCCAATCGCTGCTGCTTATGTGCAACCATCTCGTCGGCCAACTGATGGACGTTATGGTGAAAATCCTAATCGTCTTCAGCACTATTATCAATTTCAAGTCATTATTAAGCCCTCACCGGATAATATTCAAGAGTTATATCTTGGCTCATTAAAAGCATTGGGGTTAGATCCCACTGTTCATGATATCCGCTTTGTTGAAGATAACTGGGAAAATCCAACTTTGGGAGCCTGGGGACTTGGTTGGGAGGTTTGGCTAAATGGGATGGAAGTCACCCAGTTTACCTATTTTCAGCAAGTCGGAGGCTTGGAGTGTAAACCGGTTACCGGCGAGATCACCTACGGCCTTGAGCGCTTGGCTATGTATATTCAAACGGTTGACAGTGTGTATGAGCTAGTCTGGTCTGATGGCCCGTTAGGCAAAACAACCTATGGTGATATTCATCATCAAAATGAAGTTGAGCAGTCGGCTTATAATTTTGAGTATGCTAATGTTGATTTTCTATTCAAATGTTTTGAAGAATATGAAAAAGAAGCACAATATTTATTGTCACTAGAAACACCACTGCCTTTACCCGCTTATGAACGAATTTTAAAAGCTGCCCATACGTTTAATTTATTGGATGCACGTAAAGCTATTTCAGTCACTGAACGGCAACGTTATATTTTACGTATTCGTACCTTAACCAAAGGGGTTGCAGCAGCTTATTATGCTGCTCGTGAAGCATTAGGTTTTCCAATTTGTAAAAATAAGAACTAAGAGGCTGTCATTATGCAACAGACTTTCCTGGTGGAAATCGGCACAGAAGAGTTACCGCCGAAGGCTCTTCGTTCATTAGCTGGATCATTTGCGGCAAATTTTAAACATCAATTAGAACAGGCTGAACTGCAGTATGGTGAAGTGCTTTGGTATGCCTCTCCCCGTCGTTTAGCATTAAAAATAACCAATTTGGACGCACATCAAGCTGATCGTGAAGTTGAGAAGCGTGGCCCGGCAATTAGTCAGGCTTTTGATGCGACAGGTAAACCGACGAAGGCCGCTGAAGGTTGGGCTCGTGGCTGTGGCATCACCGTTGAGCAGGCAGAACGTTTGGTCACCGATAAGGGGGAGTGGTTATTTTATCGTGCGACCAGTAAAGGCCGTGCCGCAAAAGAGTTGCTTGTTGATATGATAGCGAGTGCATTGAATCAGTTACCGATCCCAAAACTGATGCGCTGGGGAGACAAGGCAACACAATTTGTCCGGCCTGTTCATACCTTAATCATGTTATTGGGTGATCAGCTGCTCGAAGGTGAAGTATTGGGTATTCAGAGCGATCGCGTGATCCGTGGCCATCGATTTATGGGAGAAGCTGAACTGACTATTGATTCAGCAGAACAATACCCTGCGATCTTACGTGAACGTGGTAAAGTTATTGCTGATTATGAAGAGCGTAAGTCCTTAATCAAGCATGAAGCGAATAAGGTAGAGCAGCAATTAGGCGGTACTGTTGAATTGTCCGATAGTTTACTCGAAGAAGTAACATCATTGGTTGAATGGCCGGTGGTATTAACCGCAAAATTTGAGCAGAAATTTTTGTCTGTACCAGCGGAAGCGTTAGTTCATACCATGAAAGGCGATCAAAAATACTTCCCTGTTTATGATCAGATTGGTAATTTGATGGCTAATTTTATTTTTGTTGCCAATATTGAATCTTCTGAGCCACAGCAAATCATTGCTGGTAATGAAAAGGTGATCCGTCCACGTTTGGCAGATGCTGAATTTTTCTTTAAAACTGATTGTAAAAAGCGTTTAGAAGAATATTTACCCCGACTAGAAACGGTTTTATTTCAAAAACAGCTTGGTACATTGCGTGATAAAACCGATCGTTTAGAAGTGTTAGCCGGCTGGATCGCAGCTAAAATTGGTGCCGATGTCAATCATGCTACTCGCGCCGGTTTGTTATCCAAATGTGATTTGATGACCAATATGGTGTTCGAATTTACCGACACACAAGGTGTTATGGGGATGTATTACGCCCGTCGGGATGGTGAAGCGGAAGATGTGGCCGTGGCAATCAAGGAGCAGTATCAACCCCGTTTTGCTGGTGATCAATTACCTTCTAATCATGTCGCGGTTGCGTTGGCCCTGGCAGATAAAATGGATACTCTGGTAGGTATTTTTGGTATTGGCCAACCGCCTAAGGGCGATAAAGATCCCTTTGCCTTACGACGTGCGGCGCTTGGTGTGTTACGTATTATTGTTGAAAAGGGTTACAATCTGGATTTATTAGCATTAACTCAGCAGGCGGCTCAGTTGTATGCTAATAAGCTAACCAATAAAAATGTTGTCGATGATGTTGTTGAGTTTATGCTGGGACGTTTTCGTGCCTGGTATCAAGAGCAAGGTTACCGCATTGATACTATCCAGGCTGTTTTAGCTCGTCGCCCAACTAAACCGGCAGATTTTGATGCTCGTGTGAAAGCCGTTACCCATTTTCGGACTTTGCCAACGGCAGAAGCACTGGCGGCAGCTAATAAACGGGTTGCCAATATTCTGAATAAGTCAGATGAAAAATTGAATGACAATGTTGCCGCGACAGTGTTAAAAGCGCCCGAAGAAGTCACCTTAACGGCTCATCTGGTTGTTTTACAAGATAAACTGGCACCATTATTGGCTGACGGACAATATCAAAGCGCATTAACTGAATTAGCTTCACTGCGTGAGGTTATCGATGCTTTCTTTGATAATGTAATGGTGATGGATAGCGATCAAATAGTCAGGATCAATCGTCTGACCTTACTAAGTCAGTTGCGTGATTTATTTTTACAGGTAGCTGATATCTCTTTATTACAATAATCTATTCAGCGGTTAAAAATCTCTTGAATTAATCTTCAAGGGATTTTATTTATAATTAACTATTTTTATTTCTGTTATTGCCTATATTAGAACCTGTTATTGTAGGTAATTACCAGTAACCATACTTGGTATTATTACTGACACGAGTTTCGCACCAATAAAAAAACGCTCTATTTTTAAGTTTAATTCAGCATAATATATAAATAGACAAAATCTTATAAATTAAAAGCAACTTATTGTAATTTAAACAAATTTATACGTTTTAGTAACTTGCAAATTAACCATTGCTTTTAAGCCATTTCTGGAATTTTATATGCCTGTGCGAAACTCGTGACTGATTTTATGCGATTTATTGTGGTGTAAAAACTTTCGCCCAATCAGCAGGCATTGTGCTAGTGCCGTCTTTAATGATGCTTAAAGTGCCATATTGATAGTGAGTTACTTCACTACTTGGAGTAACGCTTGGCTTATCATTTTTTTGAACTCCAAAAACTACTTGTCCTTTGTCAATAAAGTTACTGTTAGTGCGCATATCAATTTGTAATTTAACCGCCGGATCGCGATTTGCGTTATCAACATTGCTGCTATCATATGCAGTTATCGTTCCCTCCCCATTATTTTTAAATTGGCTATCCACCAACTGATATTCTTGGTTTTTAGCGATCAATTGATCATTATAGCTAGGCGACTTAATTTTGATCACAAGGTGTGTTATGAGTTATACAATTGATTTTCGACGTAAAGTAATATCTGTAAGGAAAGCCGAAGGTTTAACAATTCGAGAAACTGCGAAACAATTCCGTATTGGAAAAGCGTCTTTAGTACGTTGGCTTAAACGACCAGAGCCAAAAAATTCAACGCCACGTAAGAGGAAGCTCGATAAAAATGCTTTAGCAAAAGATGTGGAACAGTATCCAGATGCTTACCAAAAGGAACGGGCAGAGCGATTCGGTGTTTGTATAGCTAGGCGACTTAATTTTGATTACAAGGTGTGTTATGAGTTATACAATTGATTTTCGACGTAAAGTAATATCTGTAAGGAAAGCCGAAGGTTTAACAATTCGAGAAACTGCGAAACAATTCCGTATTGGAAAAGCGTCTTTAGTACGTTGGCTTAAACGACCAGAGCCAAAAAATTCAACGCCACGTAAGAGGAAGCTCGATAAAAATGCTTTAGCAAAAGATGTGGAACAGTATCCAGATGCTTACCAAAAGGAACGGGCAGAGCGATTCGGTGTTTGTAAAAAGACTATTTGGCAATCCCTTAAAAAACTGGGATTAACCTATAAAAAAAACTCTATTCCATCCAAAAACCAACGAAAGCGACAGGCTGGCACATCAGCAAAAAAGACAACAGTATGAAAAAAAAGATAAATCTGTTGTTTTTATTGATGAAAGTGGTTTTTCACATGACACTCCACGAACTCACGGCTATTCCCCAAAAGGTCACCGTTGTTTTGGCCTGAAAAACTGGGGTGCTAAGGGAAGAACAAATGTTATTGGCGCTTTATTGGGAACAACCCTTTTTGCTATCGGATTATTTGATTGCAATATTAATCGTGATGTTTTTTATGTTTGGATCACAAAAATATTGCTCCCAGAACTTCCTGAAAATTCTGTTATTTTTATGGACAACGCTAGCTTTCACAAAGGTAAGAATATTGAACAGGCAATTATAAACGCAGGACACCAGATAGAATATTTGCCTGTGTATTCACCAGATTTAAATCCTATAGAACATAAATGGTCTCAAGCTAAACGTAAAAAGATGGAAACAGGATGCACTATCGATGACCTGTTTTTAATACATATGCTGTAATCAAAATTAAGTCGCCTAGCTATAAAAAGACTATTTGGCAATCCCTTAAAAAGCTGGGATTAACCTATAAAAAAAACTCTATTCCATCCAAAAACCAACGAAAGCGACAGGCTGGCACATCAGCAAAAAAGACAACAGTATGAAAAAAAAGATAAATCTGTTGTTTTTATTGATGAAAGTGGTTTTTCACATGACACTCCACGAACTCACGGCTATTCCCCAAAAGGTCACCGTTGTTTTGGCCTGAAAAACTGGGGTGCTAAGGGAAGAACAAATGTTATTGGCGCTTTATTGGGAACAACCCTTTTTGCTATCGGATTATTTGATTGCAATATTAATCGTGATGTTTTTTATGTTTGGATCACAAAAATATTGCTCCCAGAACTTCCTGAAAATTCTGTTATTTTTATGGACAACGCTAGCTTTCACAAAGGTAAGAATATTGAACAGGCAATTATAAACGCAGGACACCAGATAGAATATTTGCCTGTGTATTCACCAGATTTAAATCCTATAGAACATAAATGGTCTCAAGCTAAACGTAAAAAGATGGAAACAGGATGCACTATCGATGACCTGTTTTTAATACATATGCTGTAATCAAAATTAAGTCGCCTAGCTATACAATTGATTTTCGACGTAAAGTAATATCTGTAAGGAAAGCCGAAGGTTTAACAATTCGAGAAACTGCGAAACAATTCCGTATTGGAAAAGCGTCTTTAGTACGTTGGCTTAAACGACCAGAGCCAAAAAATTCAACGCCACGTAAGAGGAAGCTCGATAAAAATGCTTTAGCAAAAGATGTGGAACAGTATCCAGATGCTTACCAAAAGGAACGGGCAGAGCGATTCGGTGTTTGTAAAAAGACTATTTGGCAATCCCTTAAAAAGCTGGGATTAACCTATAAAAAAAACTCTATTCCATCCAAAAACCAACGAAAGCGACAGGCTGGCACATCAGCAAAAAAGACAACAGTATGAAAAAAAAGATAAATCTGTTGTTTTTATTGATGAAAGTGGTTTTTCACATGACACTCCACGAACTCACGGCTATTCCCCAAAAGGTCACCGTTGTTTTGGCCTGAAAAACTGGGGTGCTAAGGGAAGAACAAATGTTATTGGCGCTTTATTGGGAACAACCCTTTTTGCTATCGGATTATTTGATTGCAATATTAACCGTGATGTTTTTTATGTTTGGATCACAAAAATATTGCTCCCAGAACTTCCTGAAAATTCTGTTATTTTTATGGACAACGCTAGCTTTCACAAAGGTAAGAATATTGAACAGGCAATTATAAACGCAGGACACCAGATAGAATATTTGCCTGTGTATTCACCAGATTTAAATCCTATAGAACATAAATGGTCTCAAGCTAAACGTAAAAAGATGGAAACAGGATGCACTATCGATGACCTGTTTTTAATACATATGCTGTAATCAAAATTAAGTCGCCTAGCTATACACAGGCAAATATTCTATCTGGTGTCCTGCGTTTATAATTGCCTGTTCAATATTCTTACCTTTGTGAAAGCTAGCGTTGTCCATAAAAATAACAGAATTTTCAGGAAGTTCTGGGAGCAATATTTTTGTGATCCAAACATAAAAAACATCACGGTTAATATTGCAATCAAATAATCCGATAGCAAAAAGGGTTGTTCCCAATAAAGCGCCAATAACATTTGTTCTTCCCTTAGCACCCCAGTTTTTCAGGCCAAAACAACGGTGACCTTTTGGGGAATAGCCGTGAGTTCGTGGAGTGTCATGTGAAAAACCACTTTCATCAATAAAAACAACAGATTTATCTTTTTTTTCATACTGTTGTCTTTTTTGCTGATGTGCCAGCCTGTCGCTTTCGTTGGTTTTTGGATGGAATAGAGTTTTTTTTATAGGTTAATCCCAGCTTTTTAAGGGATTGCCAAATAGTCTTTTTACAAACACCGAATCGCTCTGCCCGTTCCTTTTGGTAAGCATCTGGATACTGTTCCACATCTTTTGCTAAAGCATTTTTATCGAGCTTCCTCTTACGTGGCGTTGAATTTTTTGGCTCTGGTCGTTTAAGCCAACGTACTAAAGACGCTTTTCCAATACGGAATTGTTTCGCAGTTTCTCGAATTGTTAAACCTTCGGCTTTCCTTACAGATATTACTTTACGTCGAAAATCAATTGTATAACTCATAACACACCTTGTAATCAAAATTAAGTCGCCTAGCTATACATCAAGCAAAAATGGGATATCATTTGTGAAAGTAACACGAGTTTCGCATAGGCATATAAAATTCCAGAAATGGCTTAAAAGCAATGGTTAATTTGCAAGTTACTAAAACGTATAAATTTGTTTAAATTACAATAAGTTGCTTTTAATTTATAAGATTTTGTCTATTTATATATTATGCTGAATTAAACTTAAAAATAGAGCGTTTTTTTATTGGTGCGAAACTCGTGAGTAATTCAATTGTCGGTTTTATATATTTAAGTTCAATAAATTCATCAGGTTGGTGAGCCTGCTCTATCGAACCTGGCCTTAATATTAATGTTGGACATCGCATTTGAATAAAGGGCGCTTCGGTGCAAGTAATTAACGGTTTGAGCTTTTTTATCTAATAAATTTTCAATTATTTTCACCATGTTATGATTTATAGGGTATTCAAAACAGGGAATAGGCGGATAAAGTTCCTCGATAGTTAAGCGATCCGGCCAACGATGTTTAATCGGTTTAAGTGCGGCATGTAATAATTCATCCAAATTTTTTAGTGACAGACCGGGTAGTGGACGAATATCGATATGTAATTCACAACACCCACAAATTCGATTTACTGCATTGTAGTGGCATACTAAATTTGGTCACCTAAGTTGAGGTGATATAGCTAGGCGACTTAATTTTGATTACAGCATATGTATTAAAAACAGGTCATCGATAGTGCATCCTGTTTCCATCTTTTTACGTTTAGCTTGAGACCATTTATGTTCTATAGGATTTAAATCTGGTGAATACACAGGCAAATATTCTATCTGGTGTCCTGCGTTTATAATTGCCTGTTCAATATTCTTACCTTTGTGAAAGCTAGCGTTGTCCATAAAAATAACAGAATTTTCAGGAAGTTCTGGGAGCAATATTTTTGTGATCCAAACATAAAAAACATCACGGTTAATATTGCAATCAAATAATCCGATAGCAAAAAGGGTTGTTCCCAATAAAGCGCCAATAACATTTGTTCTTCCCTTAGCACCCCAGTTTTTCAGGCCAAAACAACGGTGACCTTTTGGGGAATAGCCGTGAGTTCGTGGAGTGTCATGTGAAAAACCACTTTCATCAATAAAAACAACAGATTTATCTTTTTTTTCATACTGTTGTCTTTTTTGCTGATGTGCCAGCCTGTCGCTTTCGTTGGTTTTTGGATGGAATAGAGTTTTTTTTATAGGTTAATCCCAGCTTTTTAAGGGATTGCCAATAGTCTTTTTACAAACACCGAATCGCTCTGCCCGTTCCTTTTGGTAAGCATCTGGATACTGTTCCACATCTTTTGCTAAAGCATTTTTATCGAGCTTCCTCTTACGTGGCGTTGAATTTTTTGGCTCTGGTCGTTTAAGCCAACGTACTAAAGACGCTTTTCCAATACGGAATTGTTTCGCAGTTTCTCGAATTGTTAAACCTTCGGCTTTCCTTACAGATATTACTTTACGTCGAAAATCAATTGTATAACTCATAACACACCTTGTAATCAAAATTAAGTCGCCTAGCTATATGCTTACCTCATAATTTTTATAGGTGCCGAAATGAGTAAAATAATTACTGCTGAATTTAAATGTGAAACCGCCATTAGTCCTTGACCAAAATTACACCTACCAGGAAGCCGCGAAAGGCATGAACGTCAGTCTTTCAGCGATTAGCCGGTGGGTAAGAGCCCTTCGTTTAGAACGTCAAGGGAAAACATCGCCTGGTCTGCCATTAACACCTGAACAAATTGAGTTCAGAGAAATGAAGAAAAAAATCCACCGGCTGGAAATGGAGAATGACATCTTAAAAAAGGCTACTGCGCTCTTAATGTCCGACTCACTGAAAAATTTTCGGTAGTTGAAAAGCTAAGAGTGCTTTATCCGGTGAAAACTTTGTGTCGTATTTTTAATGTTCACCGAAGCAGTTATCGCTATTGGTGTCGGCCTAAGGAGCCAGATATTGAGCGGACGATAAAACGTAGCCTAGTCAGCGAAGCGTGGAACGTTAGTGGCGGCTCTGCTGGCCAAGGACTATCGCCACGATGGTTACCAATACACACAACGTGAAACTTGGGCGGTGGTTAGCGGGTAAGTTGATGAAAGAATTAATCATCGTCAGTTGCCAAGAGCGAAAACATAAATACAACCGCGGTGGAAATGAACGTATTGATATTCCAAATCTGCTCAATAGGCAGTTCGCTGTTACAAAGCCTGACCAGGTTTGGTGCGGCGATGTAACCTATATTTGGACAGGCTCACGATGGGCCTATCTGGCTGTGGTATTGGATTTGTTTGCCCGAAAACCGGTGGGCTGGGCAATGTCATTTGCACCAGACTCAGAATTAACCGCCAAAGCACTACAAATGGCTTGGGAACTACGTGGGCATCCCAAACAGGTGATGTTCCATAGTGATCAGGGAAGTCATTATACCAGTCGTCAGTATAGGCAGGCATTGTGGCGTTATCAGATGACCCAAAGTATCAGTCGCAGAGGGAATTGTTGGGATAATAGTCCGATGGAACGATTCTTCCGTAGTCTGAAGACCGAATGGGTGCCAACGACTGGCTACTAAAGCTTTAGTACTGCTCAGTCAGCCATTATTCGCTACATAACCCACTACTATAGCGATATAGCTAGGCGACTTAATTTTGATTACAGCATATGTATTAAAAACAGGTCATCGATAGTGCATCCTGTTTCCATCTTTTTACGTTTAGCTTGAGACCATTTATGTTCTATAGGATTTAAATCTGGTGAATACACAGGCAAATATTCTATCTGGTGTCCTGCGTTTATAATTGCCTGTTCAATATTCTTACCTTTGTGAAAGCTAGCGTTGTCCATAAAAATAACAGAATTTTCAGGAAGTTCTGGGAGCAATATTTTTGTGATCCAAACATAAAAAACATCACGATTAATATTGCAATCAAATAATCCGATAGCAAAAAGGGTTGTTCCCAATAAAGCGCCAATAACATTTGTTCTTCCCTTAGCACCCCAGTTTTTCAGGCCAAAACAACGGTGACCTTTTGGGGAATAGCCGTGAGTTCGTGGAGTGTCATGTGAAAAACCACTTTCATCAATAAAAACAACAGATTTATCTTTTTTTTCATACTGTTGTCTTTTTTGCTGATGTGCCAGCCTGTCGCTTTCGTTGGTTTTTGGATGGAATAGAGTTTTTTTTATAGGTTAATCCCAGCTTTTTAAGGGATTGCCAAATAGTCTTTTTACAAACACCGAATCGCTCTGCCCGTTCCTTTTGGTAAGCATCTGGATACTGTTCCACATCTTTTGCTAAAGCATTTTTATCGAGCTTCCTCTTACGTGGCGTTGAATTTTTTGGCTCTGGTCGTTTAAGCCAACGTACTAAAGACGCTTTTCCAATACGGAATTGTTTCGCAGTTTCTCGAATTGTTAAACCTTCGGCTTTCCTTACAGATATTACTTTACGTCGAAAATCAATTGTATAACTCAT
Source organism: Candidatus Arsenophonus triatominarum (assembly GCF_001640365.1). Lineage (GTDB taxonomy): Bacteria > Pseudomonadota > Gammaproteobacteria > Enterobacterales > Enterobacteriaceae > Arsenophonus > Arsenophonus triatominarum. The sequence continues at coordinate 225,243 of NZ_LWMI01000006.1, forward strand.
AACACACCTTGTAATCAAAATTAAGTCGCCTAGCTATATAAGACCTCACTGGTATAACGGGTGGATTAACGCCAAACGAATCAGAGCGACTGTTCCGTGAACAGTCAGGTAGGGTGGCCAATTTTAGTTGACCACTACACATCACCGCCATGAATATGTCCAATAGAGCATTGTTAAACAATTATGGAAAATCTTACTGAACTCGCTGAGCCGATTGTCCGTTTCGAAACCAAACCGGGGCAGCAAATGCAGGTTGATTGGGCAATTATGCGGCAAGGTAAATTCCCAATATATCACGAGTTTCTCAAGCTCCGAAAAAGAAGTATAAAGTTCAAAACAAGAAAAAATTAGGATGTTTATATTTTGTCAGTTTATCCATGCATTAAAGATATCTACAAAACATTCTTACAAGTAAGCAGTGTAAGATACTCTGGCTTGGCGTTATCAGAAGTAAGCCCATCGCCTTTATCTCATGACACTGTTAGCCGATGGCTAAAAAGTAGATGTCACGAGTTTCGCACCAATAAAAAAACGCTCTATTTTTAAGTTTAATTCAGCATAATATATAAATAGACAAAATCTTATAAATTAAAAGCAACTTATTGTAGTTTAAACAAATTTATACGTTTTAGTAACTTGCAAATTAACCATTGCTTTTGAGCCATTTCTGGAATTTTATATGCCTGTGCGAAACTCGTGGATGTTTTCGACCTAAAGACTTATGGCGATTAGTTCAACCTTCTGTAGACAAAAAAAGCCCTTGTGTACTAATTGCCGATGATACATTGATTGCCAAAACACGTAGTAAAAAAATAGAGATGGTCCATTATCAATATTCAGGTAATGAACATGATGTTATTGCTGGCATCGGTTTAGTTAATTTACTTTGGCATAATTTAACAACTGTTGAATCAATTCCTATTGATTATCGTATTTATGATAAAGATTCTGATGGAAAAACAAAAAACACGCACTTTTCCGAAATGCTCGCTCTTGCTAAAAAAAGAGGGATCATACCAGAAGCGGTAGTGATGGATGCCTGGTATTCTTAGCCTGGATAATCTGAAATCAATTCGCTCTCATGGTTGGGTCTGGGTAACCACGCTGAGGAAAAACAGGATTGTTAACCATAACAAACAACTGAACAAGTTAGACATCTCAGAAGAAGGAACTCCAATACACTTACGAGGCTACGGTTGGGTGACTGTTTTCAAATTTACAGCCAAAAACGGCCGTATTGATTACAGAGTAACAAACAAAGACAATCCCACCAGTGAATACGTCAAATCTATCATGGATGCTCGTTGGTCTGTTGAAGTTTATCATCGAGGAGTTAAACAAAATTGTGGTGTTGAACGCTGTCAGGCTCGCACGAGCCGAGCGCAAAGAAATCATATTTTTCTCGCTATTTCTGCGTGGTTTGAACAACATAAACGTCGTATATCTGAAAAAATAACCCTTTATAAACAAAATTGGGACGTAATCAAAAATGCTATTACTAAGCACATCTGTGTTTTATTAGCAGCGTACCCAAATTAGTTTTGTGCGAAGCTCGTGACGTTATTCAGATAAAAGGAAAAAGCTATCAATTAAAACAGAACACGAGTTTCGCACCAATAAAAAAACGCTCTATTTTTAAGTTTAATTCAGCATAATATATAAATAGAAAAAATCTTATAAATTAAAAGCAACTTATTGTAGTTTAAACAAATTTATACGTTTTAGTAACTTACAAATTAACCATTGCTTTTAAGCCATTTCTGGAATTTTATATGCCTGTGCGAAACTCGTGCAGAAAAGAAAAGCCGGAATTATTCACTGAATCTAATCTTGAGTAAAAGAGTGGATCACTTTTCGGCCGTCGTTGACAGTTGTAGCAAAATAACCTGCTCCGGTCATGGTGGTTTCTTGATCAGCGGTTGCCAGAATATAGATGGGATGCTTTAACTGATCAATATCGACATTGCGTAAAGTATCAATAATAAAAGCGAAAAAACCTTTCATACCGCGGTGCCTAAACCATATAACTTGTCTTTATATTCCGTTAATTGAAAAGGATCTTTTGTCCAGCGCCCGTCATCAAAAGGAACCGTATCAGTATGCCCGCAAAGTAGTAATCCAGCCTCTCCTTGGCCAAAAGTAGCCAGTAAATTGAATTTATGGCGGCTATCTGGTACAGGTTGAATTGTTATTTTACCACCTAGAGTCGTAAGCCATTCTGCCAGTAGATTAATTAATGTTTCATTACTTAGATCGCGTCTTGCATCGACAGAACTAATTGATGGTATGGCAACTAATTGACGGTATAACTCAATAAATGTGGGTAGTTTGGTTTTCACTATTGTCAGCCTTAATGACTAAAATTTCAGTACTCATGTATTTCATTGAATAAAAATACAACAATTAATGTTAGTTCAGTGTACAAGATTTATTAATGAGAGGGTTGATGATACTAATATTTTCTTTTTATTGATAACAACAATATATACAGGATAAAGGAAAATTAATGGCGTATAGGATCGTCGATTAATATATTTCGATATAAAGATTTTATTTAAGGATTAAAAAAATATTTGCTTTAACATAATAATATTATTGATAAAATAATTATCTCAATATATCGATTTAAATTCAGCAATGACCATTAATTTGATCATAAAAGTTCAGTGAAGTCTTTATTGGTGATGTGTTCAATCGATGCTTAGTGAATCTGAATTTCAATAAATAGGGTGTTGAAGCATTGATTTATGGTCGCAACTTAGTTGTGAAATGTTAGCTGCTTAGTAGAATCAGTTATTGGCGCTAAACAACTCACCGCGAAAGCGTTTAATTTATTCGTTTTTGTCTATGAATTATGAAGATAAATTTTTTTGCCGAATTTTTTCGTTGATAGGAAAACTGGATGCATTATGATGAATAGATAGGTTGATTCTATCAAATTTCTATTTAGGGAAGGAGTAGGCATGAATATTCGTGATTTGGAGTACCTTGTTGCATTAGCTGAGCATAAACATTTTCGGCGTGCTGCAGATGCTTGCCATGTTAGTCAACCGACCCTAAGCGGTCAAATTCGTAAATTGGAAGACGATTTAGGTGTTATGTTATTAGAGCGGACAAGCCGAAAGGTTCTGTTTACTCAGCAGGGGTTATTATTAGTTGAACAAGCCAGAACAGTATTGCGAGAAGTTAAAATACTGCAGGAAATGGCTTCCTTACAAGGTGAAAGCATGTCAGGCCCGTTACACATAGGATTAATTCCTACTATTGGTCCTTATCTTTTACCTCACATCATTCCAGAATTACACCGTTTATTTCCTAAATTGGAGATGTATTTACATGAATCACAAACACACCATTTGTTAGCGCAATTAAATAATGGCAAACTAGATTGTGCAATATTAGCGCAAGTGAAAGAGACCGAAGCTTTTATTGAAATTCCTCTGTATGAGGAACCTATGCGATTAGCAATTTATGAAGGGCATCCATGGTTCAATCGTAAGGAAATTGAAATGCGTGAGCTTGTTGGCCAGAAATTACTTATGTTGGAAGATGGACACTGTTTATGTGATCAAGCGATGGGATATTGTTTTCAGGTCGGGGCAAAAGATGATACCCACTTTCGCGCCACCAGTTTAGAGACATTACGTAACATGGTGGCAGCCGGAAGTGGTATAACACTATTGCCAAATTTATCTGTACCGAAAGAGATAAAACGTGATGGTGTTTATTATCTTGATTGTATTAACCCTGTTCCTTCACGTTCGGTTGTTTTAATTTATCGTCCTGGCTCACCGCTTAGAAGTTGTCATGAGCAGTTTGCTGAGGCAATTCGTAAACAAATGTATCGATACCATAGTAAAAATTAATTGTTTACTTACTACTAATATTGGACTCATTGGGTTAAAACAGACGGTTTAACCCATTTAGTGCGGCAACCCGAAATGCTTCTGCCATAGTTGGATAATTGAAGGTAGTATTAACAAAATATTCAATAGTATTACCTTCACCTTTTTGCTCCATAATTGCCTGGCCAATATGAATAATTTCTGCTGCACGCTCACCGAAGCAGTGAATACCTAGAATTTTTAATGTTTCGCAATGAAATAGGATCTTTAAACTGCCTACATTCATTCCTGCAATTTGTGCTCTGGCTAAATGTTTAAATTGGGCACGCCCGACTTCATAAGGGATTTTCATGGCAGTCAATTGTTGTTCTGTTTTACCGACAGAACTGATTTCTGGAATGGTGTAGATCCCGGTTGGAATATCCTCAATTAAATGGGTATCGCTGTGGCCCGTTGTTATCGCGCGGGCAGCGAGACGACCTTGATCATAAGCCGCTGAAGCTAAACTGGGATAGCCAATAACATCGCCGACAGCATAGATATTTTCATTATGAGTACGATAGGTAGCATCAACTTTAATCAGACCTCGATTATCAATAGGAATAGCGATATCTTCTAAATTTAGATTATCGGTATTTCCCGTACGGCCATTAGCATATAATAGACAATCGGCTTTAACCTTTTTACCTGACTTCAGATGAATAATTACGCCATCATCTGTTCCTTCGATTTTTTCATATTCTTCATTATGACGAATAACAACACCATTATTCCAAAAATGGTATGATAAAGCATCTGACATTTCTTGGTCTAAAAACGACAGAAGGTGATCACGGGTATTAATAAGATCAACTTTTACCCCTAACCCTCTAAAAATTGAAGCATATTCACAGCCAATTACCCCTGCACCATAAATAATAACATGGTGGGGTTCATGATTGAGAGTTAAAATTGAATCGCTATTGTAAATGCGTGAATGCTGAAAATCGACATCGGGTGGACAATATGGACGAGAGCCGGTTGCGATAATGATTTTTTCAGCATATAGAGTATCGTAGGTACCATCATTATAAAGAACTTTTAAAGTATGTTGGTCAATGAAAGAGGCTTCACCGGCAAACATTTTGCAACCATTTCGTTCGTAAAATCCTTGCCGCATATGTGTTTGTTGATTAATTACGGTCTCGGCTTGTTTAAGAATGTCGGAGAAAGAAGATCGTAAAAGCAGGGATTTATCGCTGTATAATGGATTTTGATTAAACTCGATAATTCGGCTGACCGCGTGCCGAAGCGCTTTAGAAGGAATGGTTCCCCGGTGGGTACAACCACCACCAATTTTATTATAACGTTCAATGACTGCGACTTTTTTCCCTTGTTTTACCAACCCCATTGCTGCACCTTCTCCCCCAGGGCCGGAACCAATAACGATAGTATCAAATTGAATCTGTGGCATTCGGTATAACCTATTATTATGTAAATACGAATAGACAACTCAGATTAACATTATCTTCTTTAATCAAGCTTAAATATAAGATTCAGGCTTTACATTTTAATAAATAACGGAAATTCCTTATATACTAGTTAAACTTAAGGACACTGCAAATCTGTTAAAATTTGGTATAGTAGCCTAGTTACATTATTATCGAAGAGGTATATTAATTACTGTGAGTAATATTACAGGCGTCAGAGCAAAACAGAAAGAAAAAACGCGTCGTTCTCTGATAGAAGCGGCTTTTAGTCAATTGAGTGCTGAGCGTAGCTTTACTAGTCTCAGCTTACGTGAAGTTGCCCGAGAAGCGGGTATTGCACCGACTTCTTTTTATCGACATTTTCGTGATGTTGATGAATTAGGATTGACCATGGTTGATGAAAGCGGTCTTATGCTCCGTCAATTAATGCGTCAAGCACGACAGCGTATTGCAAAAGGTGGCAGTGTTATTCGAACATCTGTTGCTACTTTTATGGAATTTATTGGTAATAATCCGAATGCCTTTCGATTATTGCTGCGTGAACGTTCAGGTACATCGGCTGAATTTCGTGCAGCAGTTGCCAGAGAAATTCAGCATTTTATTGCTGAATTGGCCGACTACTTGCAACAGGAAAGTAATATGCCTCGGTATTTTACTGAAATTGAAGCAGAAGCCATGGTTACTATAGTATTTAGTGCGGGGGCAGAAGCATTAGATATTGATCAGGAAAAAAGGCAGCTTTTGGAAGAACGATTAATTTTACAGCTTAGAATTATCGCCAGAGGAGCCTATTATTGGTATCGTCGTGAACAGGAAAAACATAATATTAAATTATAAATAATTTTTTACAGTAAACCAAAAATTGCAATTATTTATTGGTGTTTTTTATATTAGTTTTTTAAATGATTTTTAATATTATGAATGTTAGAGAAATATTGTCTATATCTATATTATTTAATATATTTTTAGAATAAAAATAATATTAGCTATCATTAGATAACCTGAGTTCGGGATAAGCATTATCAATTATGCTTGAAGATATGTTCCTGCCACAGGTATCTTTGGTTTAGATGGAATTAAACAACATGCAACCAGCCCGGCTAATAAATTCACTAAAAAGTTAGCAGGAGAGCGGTGCCGCGTATGCGCTATCTGACAAAGATTTTTTAACTCATCAAATACCGTTTCAATGACAGAACGATGATGCAAGATGGCTTTGTTGAAACAAGTCTGTTCAACAGACTTCATTTTCTTCTTGATATTCGTTATAAGGTTAATTCCCATTGTTTTCAGTTGCTGTTTCAGTGAAGCCGATAAATACCCTTTATCCGCATACAAACAACCAGCAGGTAATGGTTTCCGATCATCTGTGTTTCCTGGTGTAAGTCGAAAACTGAGTATTTCCCCCAAATGATTGATAATTACATGAAGTTTGAAACCAAAGAACCAACCTGTTGAGGTTTTTCCTCGTTCAGCTATCCCATCGAAGACTTTATGCCGGCGGATCCGTAAGTTATCACACACAGCTATCGGAGTAGAATCGGCAACCGACAGACCCGTGCACTTTCCCTTAATTGACTCAAACAGTGCCGTTAAAGCTAAGGCACTGCGCGGAAGTAACTCTACGCAGCGTGAATATGATGGCAAGTTAGGAAATTCCTTCCTGAGATATAAACGGACATAATAGAGATAAAATACCTTGAATTGTCTGAATCGGAGTTGATCACGAGTTTCGCACAAAACTAATTTGGGTACGCTAATAAAACACGGATGTGCTCAGTAATAGCATTTTTGATTAAGTCCCAATTTTGTTTATAAAGGGTTATTTTTTCAGATATACAGCGTTTATGTTGTTCAAACCACGCAGAAATTGCGAGAAAAATATGATTTTTGCGCCTGACTCGTGCGAGCCTGACAGCGTTCAATACCACAATTTTGTTTAACTTCTGATGATAAACGTCAACAGACCAACGGGCATCCATGATAGATTTGACGTATTGACGGGTGGGATTGTCTTTGTTTGTTACTCTGTAATCAATACGGCCGTTTTTGGCTCAAAATTTGAAAACAGTCACCCAACCGTAGCCTCGTAAGTGTATTGGAGTTCCTTCTTCTGAGATGTCTATAGCTAGGCGACTTAATTTTGATTACAGCATATGTATTAAAAACAGGTCATCGATAGTGCATCCTGTTTCCATCTTTTTACGTTTAGCTTGAGACCATTTATGTTCTATAGGATTTAAATCTGGTGAATACACAGGCAAATATTCTATCTGGTGTCCTGCGTTTATAATTGCCTGTTCAATATTCTTACCTTTGTGAAAGCTAGCGTTGTCCATAAAAATAACAGAATTTTCAGGAAGTTCTGGGAGCAATATTTTTGTGATCCAAACATAAAAAACATCACGATTAATATTGCAATCAAATAATCCGATAGCAAAAAGGGTTGTTCCCAATAAAGCGCCAATAACATTTGTTCTTCCCTTAGCACCCCAGTTTTTCAGGCCAAAACAACGGTGACCTTTTGGGGAATAGCCGTGAGTTCGTGGAGTGTCATGTGAAAAACCACTTTCATCAATAAAAACAACAGATTTATCTTTTTTTTCATACTGTTGTCTTTTTTGCTGATGTGCCAGCCTGTCGCTTTCGTTGGTTTTTGGATGGAATAGAGTTTTTTTTATAGGTTAATCCCAGCTTTTTAAGGGATTGCCAAATAGTCTTTTTACAAACACCGAATCGCTCTGCCCGTTCCTTTTGGTAAGCATCTGGATACTGTTCCACATCTTTTGCTAAAGCATTTTTATCGAGCTTCCTCTTACGTGGCGTTGAATTTTTTGGCTCTGGTCGTTTAAGCCAACGTACTAAAGACGCTTTTCCAATACGGAATTGTTTCGCAGTTTCTCGAATTGTTAAACCTTCGGCTTTCCTTACAGATATTACTTTACGTCGAAAATCAATTGTATAACTCATAACACACCTTGTAATCAAAATTAAGTCGCCTAGCTATAACTTGTTCAGTTGTTTGTTATGGTTAACAATCCTGTTTTTCCTCAGCGTGGTTACCCAGACCCAACCATGAGAGCGAATTGATTTCAGATTGTCCAGGCTAGAATACCAAGCATCCATCACTACCGCTTCTGGTATGATCCCTCTTTTTTTAGCAAGAGCGAGCATTTCGGAAAAGTGCGTGTTTTTTGTTTTACCATCAGAATCTTTATCATAAATACGATAATCAATAGGAATTGATTCAACAGTTGTTAGATTATGCCAAAGTAAATTAACCACGAGTTTCGCACCAATAAAAAACGCTCTATTTTTAAGTTTAATTCAGCATAATATATAAATAGACAAAATCTTATAAATTAAAAGCAACTTATTGTAATTTAAACAAATTTATACGTTTTAGTAACTTGCAAATTAACCATTGCTTTTAAGCCATTTCTGGAATTTTATATGCCTGTGCGAAACTCGTGATTTAATGATGTTAATTAAAACCGGTAACGCTCTTTTTTAAATCAGAATTGTCAGATTAAGTTAAGACTAATACATTTAATCTTATTTTTGACCTGTGCTCTCCCCGGCAAAAAACGACCGAGGCTGGTCAGCGTCAGTGATGCTCCATTGATTAACGCCACAGTGGCATCCAGCAGGGCATTTTGTCGGTATTGATGAAAAGGTGCTAAGGCATCCCTGAAAAAATTCTGACATACTTTACGAACAGGCATAGCGGTGATCTCATGGAATTGTTGGCACAAATCAGTAGATCAACATAACGCTATGCCTGTCTCGTTTTCTGGGGATTCCTCAGCACCATAAGTGCTAACCAAATTTAAATTGAGACAATGATGAAGTCTGATATTGTCGCTTTCGACTTCGAGAGCCTTTAAGCTCTCGCTGTATTTTGTCCAACTTTGATATACATTCAAAGAGTGATACTGTGGGATAAAGAACGTGAATTAACAGGTTAAATATCAGTGATATAGATTGCCATCTGCTAGCTGAATCATTAAGTTCTTTATCGGAGTTTTTGAGGGGAAAAACGTCTGCTGATTGCCAGCAGATGCTCTAACAGACAAGAAAGGAACAGCTTTCCTTGTAACCATGCCTTTATCCCTATAGGATTTTTCTTTTTAAGATGCCCTAGTTTCATTAAGGATTTCATCCGTTTAAAAGCGAGCTCTATCTGCCATCGCAGTCTGTAAAGCTTTAAAATATCTTCTTTGCTTAGCTCTTTTAGCGTGGTGATTATCACTACATAGCCAGTTATTTCTTGTACTTTAGGGTTCTGTTTTCTCTGATTTTTACTAATTTTTTTCAGGTATTTTCTTTCACTTTCAATACGTTGTGCTTCTGTTTTACGGTAAGCGCATACCCGTACGGTATATTGCCCTCTGAGCTCATGATCGCTTGCCATTCGCCATATTCTCCCTTTGCCAGATTGCGAAGGTGCTTAAGTTGTTCAAACTTATTTCCTTCTAGGTCAAGCTACGGAAGCCCTAGTAAATTCATTCTTACCACTACATCTGCTCCCTGCTCAATAATATGCTTTATTCCCGCACGATGGTTGAATCCTCTATCAGCAATGACGATACTTCCTTTCTGTACACTAAACCTCTTCAATGTTTCACCCTCACTGATCGGTGTAATCAGTAAGCGTGTTGCTTAATAGTGAAATAAGGGTATTCGGTGATTGGAAGTAAATTTTAGGCTGTTCTGAGATGGAAATTCCAAAGACCGGCACTAAGGAGTAAAAAGGTATAGCTAGGCGACTTAATTTTGATTACAAGGTGTGTTATGAGTTATACAATTGATTTTCGACGTAAAGTAATATCTGTAAGGAAAGCCGAAGGTTTAACAATTCGAGAAACTGCGAAACAATTCCGTATTGGAAAAGCGTCTTTAGTACGTTGGCTTAAACGACCAGAGCCAAAAAATTCAACGCCACGTAAGAGGAAGCTCGATAAAAATGCTTTAGCAAAAGATGTGGAACAGTATCCAGATGCTTACCAAAAGGAACGGGCAGAGCGATTCGGTGTTTGTAAAAAGACTATTTGGCAATCCCTTAAAAAGCTGGGATTAACCTATAAAAAAAACTCTATTCCATCCAAAAACCAACGAAAGCGACAGGCTGGCACATCAGCAAAAAAGACAACAGTATGAAAAAAAAGATAAATCTGTTGTTTTTATTGATGAAAGTGGTTTTTCACATGACACTCCACGAACTCACGGCTATTCCCCAAAAGGTCACCGTTGTTTTGGCCTGAAAAACTGGGGTGCTAAGGGAAGAACAAATGTTATTGGCGCTTTATTGGGAACAACCCTTTTTGCTATCGGATTATTTGATTGCAATATTAATCGTGATGTTTTTTATGTTTGGATCACAAAAATATTGCTCCCAGAACTTCCTGAAAATTCTGTTATTTTTATGGACAACGCTAGCTTTCACAAAGGTAAGAATATTGAACAGGCAATTATAAACGCAGGACACCAGATAGAATATTTGCCTGTGTATTCACCAGATTTAAATCCTATAGAACATAAATGGTCTCAAGCTAAACGTAAAAAGATGGAAACAGGATGCACTATCGATGACCTGTTTTTAATACATATGCTGTAATCAAAATTAAGTCGCCTAGCTATAGTGGCGGCTCTGCTGGCGCAAGGACTATCGCCACGATGGTTACCAATACACACAACGTGAAACTTGGGCGGTGGTTAGCGGGTAAGTTGATGAAAGAATTAATCATCGTCAGTTGCCAAGAGCGAAAACATAAATACAACCGCGGTGGAAATGAACGTATTGATATTCCAAATCTGCTCAATAGGCAGTTCGCTGTTACAAAGCCTGACCAGGTTTGGTGCGGCGATGTAACCTATATTTGGACAGGCTCACGATGGGCCTATCTGGCTGTGGTATTGGATTTGTTTGCCCGAAAACCGGTGGGCTGGGCAATGTCATTTGCACCAGACTCAGAATTAACCGCCAAAGCACTACAAATGGCTTGGGAACTACGTGGGCATCCCAAACAGGTGATGTTCCATAGTGATCAGGGAAGTCATTATACCAGTCGTCAGTATAGGCAGGCATTGTGGCGTTATCAGATGACCCAAAAAGCGTGTTGCTTAATAGTGAAATAAGGGTATTTCGGTGATTGAAGTAAATTTTAGGCTGTTCTGAGATGGAAATTCCAAAGACCGGCACTAAGGAGTAAAAAGGTATCATCAATAAAGGGTCTACGATTCCGTAAAATTTGGGTCATACAACCGAGGCGCTTGATACCCGCGATGGCGTGTTCAACCGTAATACGGATGCCCGAGATTATTTTATTTTCTTGTTTTTGTTCAGGCGATAAAGGTCTTTTTCGAGTTCCTTTTTTTGGGATTTGTGTATTAGGATGCTGTTTATCTATACCTTGAAAACCGGTATCGGCCCAGATGGTTACCTCAGGGGGAATATGGCGAATTATATCGACTTTATCGAGTAAGCGTTTATCGTGACGGCGCCCATTTTTGATCATGGGGATAAATCCAATTTTCCTCGTTTCGTCAGTCATAATAAGCCCTTTTCGAGTGGTCTGTCTTTTCTTTCCCGAATACATTTTTTTTCGCCGACGCAGATTCTTAGGCTTTTGGACAGGTCGCTCTGTCCCATCAATAAAGACGTCTTTATAGCTAGGCGACTTAATTTTGATTACAGCATATGTATTAAAAACAGGTCATCGATAGTGCATCCTGTTTCCATCTTTTTACGTTTAGCTTGAGACCATTTATGTTCTATAGGATTTAAATCTGGTGAATACACAGGCAAATATTCTATCTGGTGTCCTGCGTTTATAATTGCCTGTTCAATATTCTTACCTTTGTGAAAGCTAGCGTTGTCCATAAAAATAACAGAATTTTCAGGAAGTTCTGGGAGCAATATTTTTGTGATCCAAACATAAAAAACATCACGATTAATATTGCAATCAAATAATCCGATAGCAAAAAGGGTTGTTCCCAATAAAGCGCCAATAACATTTGTTCTTCCCTTAGCACCCCAGTTTTTCAGGCCAAAACAACGGTGACCTTTTGGGGAATAGCCGTGAGTTCGTGGAGTGTCATGTGAGAAACCACTTTCATCAATAAAAACAACAGATTTATCTTTTTTTTCATACTGTTGTCTTTTTTGCTGATGTGCCAGCCTGTCGCTTTCGTTGGTTTTTGGATGGAATAGAGTTTTTTTTATAGGTTAATCCCAGCTTTTTAAGGGATTGCCAAATAGTCTTTTTACAAACACCGAATCGCTCTGCCCGTTCCTTTTGGTAAGCATCTGGATACTGTTCCACATCTTTTGCTAAAGCATTTTTATCGAGCTTCCTCTTACGTGGCGTTGAATTTTTTGGCTCTGGTCGTTTAAGCCAACGTACTAAAGACGCTTTTCCAATACGGAATTGTTTCGCAGTTTCTCGAATTGTTAAACCTTCGGCTTTCCTTACAGATATTACTTTACGTCGAAAATCAATTGTATAACTCATAACACACCTTGTAATCAAAATTAAGTCGCCTAGCTATACTATAGCGATATAAGACCTCACTGGTATAATGGTGGATTAACGCCAAACGAATCAGAGCGACTGTTCCGTGAACAGTCAGGTAGGGTGGCCAATTTTAGTTGACCACTACATGTGTTAGCTGGCTAATAATTCTTCTTCTCAGCCATGTTCAGATCATCAAACTTTTCAACGGAGGCCACACCGCCCCCCCCCCCCTGTAAAGGCGTCACCATCACGGAAAAACTGAACGCCTCTTAATGACGCTGAAACCCCTTTACCGTTATTGTCATAGGCGTAAAACTCAATGGTGGCGTTAACGTAACAGCTAGAGTAGGGACGACCATCCTGTGCGGTTAACGGTGAAGTGTTACGGTCAATAACTAACGGACGAGATTTGTTGCTGGCGCCGATATACAGGTTTCCGGCGTAGCCGTCGTATTCTTTGTTATCGCCATTGCGTAGGCAAAAACGGTTAGGATTATTACAAATGCTGTTATAGATTTTTTCGATATCCTTTGCGTCCCATTTTTCCCCAATCACACGTTTGATAACGGCTTTGATTTCTTCAATCAGGTCAATACGACTTTTGGCGATAAGGAAAGTGGCACGGTATTTGAATTCACTCTGACCGCTAAACTGAGAAGGTTCAAATAAATCAGGAAAAGCCAGACGTACATTGTTTAATTTGATTTTCATAACATTACATTTTAATTACACGAGTTTCGCACAAAACTAATTTGGGTACGCTAATAAAACACGGATGTGCTCAGTAATAGCAATTTTGATTACGTCCCAATTTTGTTTAACTTCTCGATGATAAACTTCAACAGACCAACAGGCATCCATGATAGATTTGACGTATTCACGGGTGGGATTCTCTTTGTTTGTTACTAAGTCACGAGTTTCGCACCAATAAAAAAACGCTCTATTTTTAAGTTTAATTCAGCATAATATATAAATAGACAAAATCTTATAAATTAAAAGCAACTTATTGTAATTTAAACAAATTTATACGTTTTAGTAACTTGCAAATTAGCCATTGCTTTTAAGCCATTTCTGGAATTTTATATGCCTGTGCGAAACTCGTGTTTGAGATGAAAGAGAAACAAATTACTCTGTTAATTGTAACGAGTTAAAAAATACGAGGAAAAAATAGGTTAGTTAGATGACAGAAAGATGTATTATTTATGACTGTTAAATAAATAATCAATTTATTTAAAAATATAGCCTTATATATCGATATAATAAATTTTCAAAAATCAAAGAATTATATGATTTTATAAAATATAATAAAATTTTCCGTTAAATTACGGCTAAATAAAAATATAGATTTTTATTTTTCCATTAATGGTAAAGTTGCCCGTATAGATAACCCTCCCCGTTTACTTTTATCTATAATAATTTCACCATCATGAGCATCAATAATTCGTCGAATAATTGCTAATCCTAGCCCTGTACCACCATTACTTCTTGCCCTTTCACCTTGCACAAAAGGTTGAAAAAGATGTTGAATACTTTCTTTTTTAAGTCCTGCGCCATCATCCTCAACCTGAAACCAGGCGTGATCTTTTATCACACCACTACTGACTTTTACCCAACCATTTCCATAGCGGAGGGCGTTAACCAGCATATTGGTTACTGCTCGTTTAATGGCAATTACATTAGCATTAATAATGATAGGTGATGAACTAATCTGCGTCTCAATATTAGACAGGAAACTACTCTCAGCATTAACAGTTTCAAGTAGGACTTTGTTCAAGTCACAAAACTCCATGTTCATTTCCTTGCCTGTACATATATAGTCCATGAACTGCCCAATGATGGCATTACACTCTTCAATATCTTTGTTAATTGATTCTGCTAGATATTGATCCTTTTCATTCATCATTTCTGTCGCTAAACGGATCCGTGTTAACGGAGTTCTCAAATCATGACTCACGCCTGCCATTAATATCGTTCTATCATTTTCCAGCATTTTTATTCCTGACGACATACGATTAAAAGCGCGGATGACATAACGTATTTCTAATGAACCTTCTTCCTTGATTGCTGGAACCATGACACCTTTTCCCATTTGCTTGGCATAGCTTTCTAATACAAATAATGGTCTACTCTGATAACGAATATAAAGCCATGTAACAGCAAAAATGGTTAAAAAAATAGCTAATGTATAACGAAATACAACGGCGAACTGATTCTGTCCTATTTCAGTTAAAGGCAGTCGTATCCAAACATTTGGGGCAAGATAAGAGTTTAACCATAAAAAAGGATGCTCTTTGGCAATTTCAAGACGAACATCCGCCTTGCCACCCATATATTCCGCCATCTGCTGGCTTAATTCCTCATAATATCTTGCCCAACGTAAGCCTTTTGCCATAGCACGCGACTCGGTATAAAAATTAATACCCAGTTCTTTATAGATTTTCTTCTCAAATGATGGAGGCATTAAAATTGCATTTCCATCTTGCAATTCAATTTTCTCTGTTAATAACGTATGCACTTCATAGGCTAAGACTTTATTAAGCTGCTGAAGACTCGGCATTACAACAAAATTAAGCACAACTAAATAGCTGGTGACTAAACTAGCAAACAGTAAAGTAACAATAACGAATAATGAACGAGAAAACGTGTTACGTCTGGAAAAACGCAATCGTTTCATGCTTTACTACCATCTGGTACAAATACATAACCCAACCCCCAAACCGTTTGAATATAACGTGGATGAATAGGATCATCCTCAATCATTCGACGTAGACGTGAAATCTGCACGTCTATCGAACGCTCCATCGCACTATATTCACGCCCTCGAGCAAGACTCATCAATTTATCACGAGATAGAGGCTCACGTGGATAAGAGACCAGCACTTTTAAAACCGCAAACTCACCGCTGGTTAATGGCATAGACTCATCATCTTGAAACATTTCCCTTGTTCCTAGATTTAATTTGAATTTACCAAACCGAATTACCGCCTCGTCCTGTGCCGGCGCACCCGGCAGCTCATTTGCCTGACGTCGTAATACGGCGCGAATACGAGCCAATAACTCTCTGGGATTAAACGGTTTAGGTATATAATCATCCGCCCCAATTTCTAATCCAACAATCCGATCTACTTCTTCACCTTTTGCTGTTACCATAATAATTGGGATAGGATTATTTTGACTCCTTAAACGACGGCAAATAGATAAGCCATCTTCACCGGGTAACATCAAATCCAGTACAATCAAATGAATAGATTCACGCGTCAAAATACGATCCATTTGCTCCGCATTGGCGGTACTACGAACTTGAAAACCCTGTTCAGTTAAATAACGCTCCAGTGAAGAGCGCAAACGCATATCATCATCCACAACAAGAATTTTATAATTTTCTTGCATTTTTTGACTCCATAAATATTTTTAAGATCCCTAGATATAGTGTCTTAATAACAAATAAGACAATAATAATATAACTAATTCCTATTAGGCTTTTTTAGATTAATATTTACATTTTATTGATTTTTTTTAATTTTATATCATTTACAACTCAATTCCTTGATAATTAATATCCAATAAGTAATAATACCATTTGGCGTATTCACCGTAATTTCATCATCAATTTGTTTACCTAATAATTCTCTTGCCACTGGTGAATTAATAGAAATCCATTTTTTAGCCGGATTAAATTCATCTAGTCCAACTAAACGAAAAACTTTAATACCACCATTTTCATCTTGTAGTTTTACCCAAGCCCCAAAGTAAACGCTACCTTCCTGCCGAGGATCGGGATCAACTATTTTTAATACTTCAAGACGTTTAGATAAAAATCGAATACGTCGATCAATTTCTCGTAATCGCTTTTTACCATAAATATACTCCGCATTCTCTGAACGATCACCAAGCGCCGCTGCCTCTGATGCAGCTTGAGTGACTTTCGGCCGCTCCTCACGCCAAAGAAACTTCAACTCTTTTTCGAGGTTGTTCCACCCTTCACGCGTAATATAATTATTTTTCACAATAAAAACTCAGTATAATTAACCTTAATTTAAACTAATTACTATATAATTCAAAAAAAGTTTTCGTTCACTACATCAAGTTCTAATATCCAAATATAATGTTAACTGGAAATTATTGTTTTCAACACGTATAAATGCGCACATAAGTCGTTAATTGCGTCCTATTTAAGTATTGAAGAAACTAAAATGATGAATAAATCCTTAAGCAAAATTATTGCACATGAATTAGATACAACGCCAGCGCAAATACTTTCAGCCATTACATTACTCGATGAAGGAAATACTGTTCCTTTTATTGCCCGTTATCGTAAAGAAGTCACAGGAGGACTCGATGATAACCAGCTACGTAAACTTGAAACACGTTTAAGTTACTTACGTGAATTAAACGAGCGCCGCCAAACTATCCTAAAATCGATTAATGAACAAGGAAAGCTTACGGCTGAACTTGCTCAAGCGATTAATAACACTTTTAATAAAACTGAGCTCGAAGATCTCTACTTACCCTATAAACCCAAACGTAGGACACGAGGCCAAATAGCGATTGAAGCTGGCCTAGAGCCACTCGCAAAGCGGTTATGGAATGAGCCCCAACATATACCAGAGCAGATAGCCGAAACCTTTATTGATCCACAAAAAAATATTAATGACACTAAAGCTGCGCTCGATGGTGCTCGTTATATTTTAATGGAACGCTTCGCTGAAGATGCAAATTTACTTAGCAAAATTCGTGATTATTTGTGGAAAAATGCCCATTTAACGGCAAAAGTTATTGAAGGTAAAGAAACCATAGGTGCAAAATTTAGCGACTATTTTGATCACCATGAGCTTATTTCGCATATCCCATCCCACCGTGCACTTGCTATGTTTCGTGGCCGTAACGAGGGTATTTTACAATTATCACTTAATGCCGATCCACAATTTGAATCACCACCAAAAGAAAGTTATTGTGAAGAAATTATTACCCAACACTTTGGCTTACATTTAAATAATGCACCAGCAGATAAATGGCGAAAAGCCGTTATCAGTTGGACATGGCGAGTTAAAATTCTGTTACATTTTGAAACAGAATTGATGGGCACCTTACGTGAAAAAGCAGAAGAAGAAGCGATTCATGTTTTCGCACGTAATCTACGTGACCTTTTGATGGCAGCGCCTGCTGGTATGCATACCACCATGGGATTAGATCCTGGTTTACGCACTGGCGTCAAAGTTGCTATTGTTGATGCGACAGGCAAACTCATTACTACAGACACGATTTATCCTCACACCGGACAAGCAACTAAATCTGCAACGACTATTGCATCCTTATGTGAGAAATATAAAGTTGCCTTGGTCGCTATTGGTAATGGTACTGCCTCACGTGAAACTGAACGCTTTTTTGCCGCAGTTAAAAAACAGTACCCTCAAATTACCGCCCAGAAAGTAATCGTTAGTGAATCTGGCGCTTCAGTTTACTCGGCATCTGAGTTAGCGGCTCAAGAATTTCCAGCACTCGATGTCTCTTTACGTGGCGCAGTCTCTATTGCCCGCCGTTTACAAGATCCACTAGCCGAATTAGTAAAAATTGATCCCAAATCAATTGGTGTTGGTCAATACCAACATGATGTTAACCAAACTTTACTAGCTAAAAAATTGACAGCGGTAGTTGAAGATTGTGTAAACTCAGTCGGTGTTGATCTAAATACCGCCTCTGTTGCTCTTCTTTCACATATTGCAGGACTAAGTAAAACGATTGCCCAAAATGTCGTTAATTGGCGTAACGAACACGGGCGCTTTAATGACCGCAAACAACTATTGGAAGTTACACGTCTTGGTACAAAAGCTTTTGAGCAGTGCGCGGGCTTTTTACGCATTATGGCAGGGAATAATCCTCTCGATTCCTCAACAGTTCATCCTGAAGCTTATCAGATCGTAGAAAAAATTTTATTAACCACTAAGCAACCCTTAAAAACGATTATGGGTAACACTAGCGTGCTTAATAATCTCAAACCAGAATTGTTTACTACAGACAAATTTGGTATTCCGACGGTAAATGATATTTTAAAACAATTAGAAAAGCCTGGACGAGACCCGCGGCCAGAATTTAAAACAGCCTCTTTTATCGATGGCATTGAAACCATGGAAGATCTTAAAGTAGGTATGATATTAGAAGGTTCAGTGACCAATGTGACCAATTTTGGTGCGTTTGTCGATATTGGCGTTCATCAGGATGGTTTAGTACACATTTCCTCCCTGTCCGATAAATTTATTAAAGATCCTCATTCTCTAGTCAAAACAGGGGATATTATCACCGTTAAAGTTATCGATATTGATTTAAACCGTAAACGAATTGCATTAACCATGCGTCTGGATGAAAAAATAGCAGATACGCCACAACAACATCGTAATAAGCCACAGACAGGCAAAAAAGCCTCCTCAGCCAGTTCAACTAAAACATCCCAATGCAACAATACGCTATTCGCTAATAGTGTAATGGGTGATGCACTTTCGGCAGCACTCAATAAAAAGCGTTAATCGTTAATATATAGCTAATAGTCTGATCTAACATCAGACTATTAGCATATGCAATTTTAGAAAATGGTTTTTTTTAATAAAAACTAATGAATTAACACTAATTTTGATGCCAATACTTCACTCTCTAGAGAACTATTGATCAATATCAATTGTTTTCATTTAAAAAAAGCGCTAAATTAATTCGAGTAGCATGTAATGATGATTTTCATTATTGATGTAAGAATGATAATATTTTTCATTAATTTTACTATTCGTCTGGTGCCCATTTGCGGTATCTTTGTTTTTTTGGCTCTAGAGTGGAAGTGTCTATGTCAATTCTTCCTAATCATCGATACAAAATTGTCGGATTTTCAGCAGAAATAAATCCAGCTTACCGTCAAAAGTTACTTTCTTTAGGCATGTTACCTGGATCTTTTTTTAACGTTATTCGTATAGCGCCGTTTGGTGATCCTATTCAAATCGAAACTCGCCGTATGAATTTGATCTTAAGAAAAAAAGATCTTGCGTTATTAAATTTGGACGATGCCGGCAACCAAGCGGTATAAAAATATTTTTATGATAACTAACATAGCCTATTGCATATTACTCATCTGACACCAAAAACTATGAAACCATTAACTATTGGCCTTATTGGCAACCCTAACGCCGGTAAAACGACACTCTTTAATCAATTAACAGGCGCTCGTCAACGTGTTGGCAACTGGTCTGGTGTCACTGTTGAGCGAAAGGTTGGCCGCTTTGCAACCTCGGAATATGATATTGAATTAGTTGACCTGCCTGGCACCTATTCACTAACCACTATTTCAGAACAGACCTCACTCGATGAGCAAATTGCCTGTCATTTCATCCTAAGTGGCGAAGCGGATATGTTGATCAATGTTATCGATGCCGCTAACCTCGAGCGTAATCTTTATCTAACATTACAACTTATTGAATTAGGTGTGCCTTGTATCGTCGCGCTTAATATGTCGGATATTGCCGAAAACCAAAATATTCATATTAATATTGATGAACTTCAAACACGCCTGGGTTGCCCTGTTATCCCTCTAGTCTCAACTCGCGCAAAAGGTATTAGCAAATTAAAACAAGCGATTGATAAACATAGTAATAATCTTATTTCAACCCTCATTCGCTATCCCGATTTTTTGCTCACCGAAGTGGAAAATTTAACTCAAATTATCGACCATAATAAATTCAATCATCAACAGCGCCGTTGGCTAGTACTACAAATCTTAGAAGGTGATATATATAGCTTGGAACGTACCGCTATTTCCACTGATAAATTAGATAAAATTAGAACCCATTTACAATATCAACAACAAGAAGAGCCTGAGCTCATCATCGCTAATGCACGCTATCAAACTATTGCCACCATTTGCGAAGCAGTTATTAATACTGAAACGGTAAAACCGAATGCCTTAACGCAATTTATTGATAACATAGTACTTAATCGCTGGTTTGGGGTGCCGATATTTCTTTTTATCATGTATTTGATGTTCATACTTGCTATCAATATTGGTGGTGCATTACAACCGCTCTTTAAAGGTGGCTCAGAAGCCATTTTCATCCATGGAATTCAATGGATTGGCCATACTTTTAACTTTCCACAATGGTTGACGGTTTTCCTTGCCCAAGGGGTAGGTGGTGGTATCAACACTGTTTTGCCATTAGTTCCCCAAATTGGTTTAATGTATTTATTCCTTTCTGTATTGGAAGACTCAGGTTATATGGCACGCGCAGCATTTGTCATGGATAGACTGATGCAAGCACTAGGTCTGCCTGGTAAATCTTTTGTTCCTTTGATTGTCGGTTTTGGCTGTAATGTGCCTGCTATTATGGGCGCACGAACACTAGATACCCCTCGTGAACGATTAATCACCGTTTTAATGGCGCCTTTTATGTCTTGTGGCGCCAGGCTGGCTATTTTTGCTGTCTTTGCGGCCGCTTTTTTTGGCAAAAATGGCGCAAGTATTGTTTTTTCTCTTTATTTATTAGGTATTGTTATTGCTATCCTAACAGGGTTGTTATTGAAATATACTGTTGCACGGGGCGCATCCTCCCCTTTTATTATGGAATTACCGGTTTACCATGTACCACACTTAAAAACATTACTATTACAGACCTGGCAAAGATTGAAAGGCTTTATCTTAAGAGCGGGAAAAGTGATTATTATTGCCAGTATGATTATCGGGGCACTTAATAGTTTTTCTTTGTCCGGTAAAGTCGTTGATAATATTAACCAATCAGCATTAGCGTCAGTAAGTAAAACCGTTACCCCGTTACTGAAACCTATCGGTATCAATGATGATAATTGGCAAGCAACCGTTGGACTTATTACGGGCGCATTAGCTAAAGAAGTGGTTGTCGGCACATTGAATACACTGTACACCGCCGAAAATATTACTCAAACACTTTTTAATGCCGAGCAATTTAATCTGTTAGATGAATTAGAGGATGCAGTTAATGAAACTTGGGATAGTCTAAAAGAAACATTCAGTTTAAGTGTCTTATCCAATCCTATTGAAGCAAGTAAAGGTGATGGTGATATGGATAGCAGTACAATGGGCGCTATGGCAGCACGATTCGGCTCGTCTTTATCAGCAGCCTATAGCTATCTAATCTTTGTTCTACTTTATGTGCCTTGCATTTCTGTATTAGGAGCCATTGCCCGTGAAACGAATCGAAACTGGATGACATTTTCTATTCTATGGGGCTTGAATGTTGCTTATTCAGTTTCTGCCTTGTTCTACCAAATAGCCACTTTCTCACAACATCCACAATATAGCGCGTGGGTTATTGGGATGCTCGTCGTATTTAACTTACTGTTAATCGCATTGTTGCGCCATTCACGTAAACGCATAACATTAAAACTCCATCATAATGTCCATAAATGTAACCACAGTCAAAGTGGTTCATGCCATTAGAGGTAATGAGATGATCAGTTTATTGCAAGTCAGAGATATGGTTGCGCTGTATGGCAGAACGGATGCTTACCAAATTAGTCAGAAATTCTCTGCTTCATTACCTATGATTGAGGCTATGTTAGATAAATTAGCGGCCATGGGAAAATTAGAACAAATTGATCAATTATCCTGTTTAACGGGCCATAGTTGTAAACAATGTCCCGAAATAAAAAAGTGTAACCTAAAAATTTATCAAGTTACTTCTCTCTAACACAAGTTTCGCACAGGCATATAAAATTCCAGAAATGGCTTAAAAGCAATGGTTAATTTGCAAGTTACTAAAACGTATAAATTTGTTTAAATTACAATAAGTTGCTTTTAATTTATAAGATTTTGTCTATTTATATATTATGCTGAATTAAACTTAAAAATAGAGCGTTTTTTTATCGCTGCGAAACTCGTGTCTAATTTATTAGCATAAATAATGTTTTTGCTTTTATTCTGACTCCCCATATAATTGATCCGAAAAATCGACTAACAATTGAATAAACTGATTAGGATGAGAAATAAAAGGGGCATGGGCGGCATGTTTTATTACCACCGAAGGCGAATTTGGTAACCATTTATCCAGCATTGGTACTATTTTTTTTGGTGCTAAGCTATCAAAGTCACCATAGATACGCAAAAAAGGTTTATTTAACGTTAATAAAGATTGCCGTAGATCAGTTGTTCGCAAAATTTCCAAACCTGCGTTTAACACGGCAACAGAGGGTAACGGCTGCTCTAGTATCACCGATTTTAATAATCGTATATCGTCATTAGCTGTTTTAGTGCCCAATGTTTGCAATACAAGGAAACGTTCTACAGTACGATGAAAATCAACCTGTAATTGTTGTTCAAACCCCTTAAGTACCGTAGGTTTAATGCCTGGCCAATTTTCTTGTTGTCCAAAACAGGGCGATGAAGCCACTGTTATTAAACCTGCTATTTCAGCTTGATGGTTAAGTGAGATGATACTAGCAATCAGTCCGCCTAACGACCAACCTAACCAAATAGCCTGCTTAGGCGCTTTCTGCCAAATTACCTCTGCCATTTGTTGTAGCGACATCGGTGGAAAAAGATTACTACGACCATAGCCAGGTAAGTCAACTAGATGGAGACGAAAATGAGAACCACATTCCACTTCAATGGTACGCCAAACTTCTGCATTCAATCCCCATCCGTGCAATAGCACAATATCTTGTTTTCCTTTACCCAACTGCTGCCAAAACAGTGTCGTCATAGTTATTATCTCTTTATAGGTATAAAATGACATCATTATGTTAACAATGGCTTGGTATTGTTGGCTATGCCACCAAACACTAAAATATCGCTTTCATGGCATTTGTCACTACTGTTTAAAACATTTGCCTTATCTAAAACGAGTTTGTCATCGCTGCGCTTTACCCGTTGAACAATTCACCCTTGCTTGCGGTCGCTGCTTACAAACTCCGCCCTATTAGCACAATCTTGTCGCCATTACTCCCTATATACCACCATTAGCTAGTACAGCAGTACAATATGAAAAGATAACGCAAATCGCCTTTATCCTTGCACGCTTATTTCTACTCTATTGGCAACAAGGATATTGCCAACAACGCTGGCGCAAACCAGATATAGCTAGGCGACTTAATTTTGATTACAAGGTGTGTTATGAGTTATACAATTGATTTTCGACGTAAAGTAATATCTGTAAGGAAAGCCGAAGGTTTAACAATTCGAGAAACTGCGAAACAATTCCGTATTGGAAAAGCGTCTTTAGTACGTTGGCTTAAACGACCAGAGCCAAAAAATTCAACGCCACGTAAGAGGAAGCTCGATAAAAATGCTTTAGCAAAAGATGTGGAACAGTATCCAGATGCTTACCAAAAGGAACGGGCAGAGCGATTCGGTGTTTGTAAAAAGACTATTTGGCAATCCCTTAAAAAGCTGGGATTAACCTATAAAAAAAAACTCTATTCCATCCAAAAACCAACGAAAGCGACAGGCTGGCACATCAGCAAAAAAGACAACAGTATGAAAAAAAAGATAAATCTGTTGTTTTTATTGATGAAAGTGGTTTTTCACATGACACTCCACGAACTCACGGCTATTCCCCAAAAGGTCACCGTTGTTTTGGCCTGAAAAACTGGGGTGCTAAGGGAAGAACAAATGTTATTGGCGCTTTATTGGGAACAACCCTTTTTGCTATCGGATTATTTGATTGCAATATTAACCGTGATGTTTTTTATGTTTGGAGCACAAAAATATTGCTCCCAGAACTTCCTGAAAATTCTGTTATTTTTATGGACAACGCTAGCTTTCACAAAGGTAAGAATATTGAACAGGCAATTATAAACGCAGGACACCAGATAGAATATTTGCCTGTGTATTCACCAGATTTAAATCCTATAGAACATAAATGGTCTCAAGCTAAACGTAAAAAGATGGAAACAGGATGCACTATCGATGACCTGTTTTTAATACATATGCTGTAATCAAAATTAAGTCGCCTAGCTATATCATAATAGCGATCCCACTTCGTCATGGTAAACATTGGCAACATGGATTTAATCAAGCCAGTTTAATAGCAACTCAATTAGCTTATTGGTTAGGATGCCAATTTCAAACTAATTCAATTATTCGCACTCGTGCTACACTACAGCAAACTCTACTTTCTGCCAAAAAACGTACCCAAAATCTTAGTAAAGCTTTTAGGGTAAAAAAATCGTTTCAGGATCGCCATATTGCCGTACTTGACGATGTCATTACAACAGGAACAACAATGAATGAAGTTGCTAAATTGCTGATTAGTGCTGGAGCAAATTCAGTTCAAGCCTGGGCAATATGCAGAACCTTGTAGAAAGTAAGGAAAAGAGCGTATGATAAACATACTAAGATGATAAACTTGAGCATCGATTATGATTAATATTACTGAAGCAGCACAAGCTCATTTTGCCAAACTATTGGCAAATCAAGAACCTGGTACACAAATTCGAGTATTTGTCATTAATCCTGGCACACCTTCTGCAGAATGTGGGGTCTCTTATTGTCCTCCTGATGCTATCGAAGCGACGGATATTGAACTTAAATTTGATAAACTTTCAGCTTATATTGATGAAATTAGTGCACCTTTTCTGGAAGAGGCCGAAATCGATTTCGTAACGGATCAATTAGGCGCTCAACTTACCCTAAAAGCGCCTAATGCGAAAATGCGAAAAGTTGCTGACGATGCTCCACTGATTGAACGAGTTGAATATGTTATTCAATCACAAATTAACCCTCAATTAGCAGGCCATGGAGGACGGGTTTCATTGATGGAAATCACTGACGATGGATATGCAATTCTACAATTCGGTGGAGGATGTAATGGCTGTTCAATGGTCGATATTACCTTAAAAGAAGGTATTGAAAAACAGTTGCTAAATATGTTCCCAGACGAATTGAAAGGCGTAAAAGATTTAACCGAACATCAGCGTGGTGATCACTCTTATTATTAAAATAATTACTCATTTTTGCCAATGATGGATACTCTTTAAAAGTACAGAGAGTATCTTGTTTTTCTGAATGTAAAATAATATTGTGCAGATTACTATGGATAATTTTCAATTAATTACAGTTGAACAAGCCTTTAAACTTTGGCAAACAGGTGACATCATCATGGTCGACATTCGTGACCCACAAAGTTTTCATTCCGCGCATATTAAAGGCGCTTACCATCTCACGAATGAGACCTTAAATAACTTTATTAAGCAAACAGACTTTGACACGCCGGTAATAATGGTAATGTGTTACCATGGCCATAGTAGCCAAGGCGCAGCACAATATTTAGTTAATATGGGCTTCGAAACTGTTTATAGCATAAATGGTGGTTTTGATGCGTGGTTGAGAGAATACCCACACACCATCAACTCACTCTCGTAAGCGATATAACTGGTTATGATCCATTTAATTTCTATAGCAAATCCTAGATTAGCACAAGCATTTATTGATTATATTGCGATGCAAAACATTGTTATCGAAATGCGCGCAGAACCACGGGGAAAATTTTTTGATCTCTGGCTACATGATGAAAATAAGTTCGATCAAGTGCAGCAAGAACTGAAGCTGTTTATGCAAGATCCTCTTAATTCACGTTATCAGGCAGCAAGTTGGCAAACGGGACGTATTGATAAAAAATTTGGCTACCGTAATTATCTAACTGTCGATTATTTAAAAAAACAATCTGGGCCACTAACCATCATCGTTTTCTTTTTATCTATTTTTATTTATATTTGGATGTTAATTTCCGGTAATGACGCCGTAATGGCTTATCTTGCCTGGCCATCAAGTACTCAGTATACTGAAATCTGGCGAATATTCACCCCCGCCCTACTTCACTTTTCGTTGATGCACATTTTATTTAATTTAATGTGGTGGTGGTATTTAGGTGGTCAGGTAGAACGCCAATTGGGTACAGGTAAACTATTTGTCATTGTTATTGTATCAGCTCTTTTTAGTAATTGGGGGCAATCGCTCTTTAGTGGCTCTGCTTTTGGTGGTCTTTCCGGCGTAGTTTTTTCGCTGATTGGCTACGTTTGGTTAACCGGTGAACGTCACCCAGAAAAAGGTATTTCTATTCCAAGAGGGTTAATGATATTTGCTGTTTTATTGTTATTTCTTGGTTACTTTGATATTTTTGGCATGAAAATAGCTAACACGGCACACACTGCCGGGTTAATTATCGGTTTATTAATGGGATTATGAGATAATAGACATAATCCAAATAATACCAAACATGACCAATACATATAGTGATACTTGAGGTTTTTGTGAAGCGAACTCAACGCCATGATACTATTATCGAACTTGCCCGTATTCAAGGCTATGTAAGTACTGAAAAGTTAGTTGAATATTTCAATGTCAGCCCACAAACTATCCGTCGTGATCTCAATGAACTGGCGGAAAAAAATAAAATTCAGCGCCATCACGGAGGTGCCGCGCTTCCTTCAAGTTCTGTTAATACTGCTTACCACGATCGCAAGATGATGTGGTCGAGCGAAAAAGAACGGATTGCTCAACATGTTGCCCGTCAAATCCCCAATGGAGCTACACTATTTATTGATATTGGTACTACACCAGAAGCTGTCGCCTATGCTTTGCTGGATCATAAAAATTTAAGGATCGTCACTAATAATCTTAATGTTGCAACCCTACTTATGGCAAAAGAGGATTTTCGTCTGATCTTAGCAGGAGGAGAAGTTCGCAGCCGTGATGGAGGAATTGTTGGTGAGGCAACCTTAGATTTTATAACTCAATTCCGTCTTGACTATGGTATTTTAGGCATCAGTGGTATCGATGGAGATGGTTCATTACTCGAGTTCGACTACCATGAAGTACGAACAAAAAAAGCAATTATTGAAAATTCTCGTTGCGTTATGCTGGTTACTGATCACTCAAAATTTGGTCGCAATGCAATGGTTAACCTAGGTAGTATGGAGGTGATTGATTATCTTTTTACTGACAAAGCACCTCCTGCAAACATCTACAAAATGATTGAGCATCATAATGTAACACTTGAAATATGCTAATGCTCACTTGTCGCAAGAGATTTTCTTATTTCCTGCTCTATTCTGTGGCTATACTTCTTAATTAGTTTGCTATTTTTGCTCTATTTTTCCAATAAATGATAAATAGCATCAATTTAATGGTTTTTCTCCACTTAATAATAGTTGGCTTTAGAATCTAATTTGATTAAAATTGTGAGCGAAAGCGAACATATTTGAGCAATCTCGAACATTGGGGGACGCATGAAAACAAAAGATTTAATTGTGCTAGGTGGTGGTATAAATGGTGCAGGTATTGCCGCTGATGCTGCTGGTCGAGGATTATCAGTATTACTATTAGAAGCTCAAGATCTTGCTAGCGCAACTTCTTCTGCTAGTTCCAAACTAATCCATGGCGGATTACGCTATTTAGAACATTATGAATTTCGTTTAGTTAGTGAAGCGCTTGCCGAACGTGAAGTTTTGCTTAAGCTTGCTCCTCATATCGTTTTCCCTATGCGTTTTCGCCTACCTCATCAACCTCATCTTCGTCCTGCTTGGATGATACGTGCTGGCCTTTTCCTTTATGATCACCTCGGTAAACGTACCAGTCTACCCGGAAGTAAAGGGCTAAAATTTGGTAAAAACTCTGTCTTAAAATCAGAATTAACAAAAGGTTTTGAATATTCAGATTGTTGGGTAGATGATGCACGCTTAGTTGTCCTCAATGCACAAGAAATTCTCAGACATAAAGGTGACGTCCGAACTCGCACTAAAGCGACGAGAGCTTGGCGTGAGAATGGGCTTTGGGTCGTAGAAGCAGAAGGCTTACGTACGGGTAAAAAAGAAACTTGGCAAGCAAAAGGATTAGTAAACGCAACAGGACCTTGGGTTAAATCTTTCTTTGATGAAGGGTTACAATTAAAATCTCCCTACGGTATCCGGCTAATTAAAGGTAGCCATATTGTTGTACCCCGTGTACACGATGGCTCACAAGCTTATATTTTACAAAATGAAGATCATCGTATTGTCTTTGTTATTCCTTGGATGGACGAGTTTTCTATTATCGGTACTACCGATGTCGAATATCAAGGTGATCCAAAAGATGTTCACATAGATAATAATGAAATCAATTACTTATTAAAAGTTTATAACGATCATTTCAAAAAACAGTTAACACAGCAAGATATTGTCTGGACTTACTCTGGGGTACGTCCATTATGTGATGATGAATCTGATTCACCTCAAGCTATTACACGTGATTACACCCTCGACATCCATGATGAACAAGGAAAAGCACCTTTACTATCTGTTTTCGGCGGTAAATTAACCACATATCGTAAACTTGCAGAACATGCGATAGATAAATTAGCTCATTACTATCCTAATGCCGGCAAAGCGTGGACTAAAGAAGCAACGCTACCTGGTGGTGATATCGAAGGCTGTGATCGTGACGGTTATGCCCAACTATTACGCAAACACTACCCATGGTTACCAGAAGGCATTGCATTGCGATATGCCCGCACTTACGGTAGTAATAGCAATTTGATCTTAAAACAAGCACAATCGTTATCAGATCTA
This sequence comes from Candidatus Arsenophonus triatominarum, assembly GCF_001640365.1. Lineage (GTDB taxonomy): Bacteria > Pseudomonadota > Gammaproteobacteria > Enterobacterales > Enterobacteriaceae > Arsenophonus > Arsenophonus triatominarum. The sequence goes on from NZ_LWMI01000006.1 coordinate 254,622, forward strand.
GGTGAAGCTTTTGGCCACAATTTATATGAAGCTGAATTGCGTTATTTAGTCGAAAATGAATGGGTTACAGAGTTAGATGATGTCATCTGGCGTAGAACCAAATTAGGTATGTGGCTCAATGATGACGAGAAACAACGAATAACGCAATGGCTGACTAAAAATACAACCATCACGCAATAAAACCATATAAGCCTCATAAATTTATGAGGCTTATATCGAAACTTTATCGGCTACGACCCGCTCAAACCAGTTAATAAAGTTTCTTCGCCGTATCTAACCAATCCTGCTTAAACTTACGTTGCATATTTTCAACTGCATCAATAATATCATGATGAACCAGTTTATCATTTTGGATACCAACACAGCGCCCACCATATCCCTGTAAAAGTAACTGAATAGAGTAAGCGCCCATACGGGATGCCAGAACTCGATCACTCGCTACTGGGCTACCTCCTCGCTGAATATGACCTAAAACCGTTGCTCGTGTCTCATGCCCCGTTGCTTTTTCAATATATTTTGCCAATTCATTAACATCATAAATATGTTCAGTAATGGTAACAATCGCATGACGTTTACCTCTTGCTAAGCCAGATTTAATTTCTGTCAGTAACTCTTCCTTATCAAAAGGTATTTCGGGTAATACCACAAACTCACAGCCTCCAGCAATAGCCGCGGATAAAGTCAAATCACCACAATGACGCCCCATTATTTCAACTATCGAAATACGTTTATGGGAAGTTGAGGTATCACGTAAACGATCAATTGCTTCAACAATGGTATCCAAAGCGGTAAAATAACCAATCGTATAATCAGTACCGGCAACATCATTATCAATAGTTCCGGGTACACCTATACAAGGGAAGCCCGCTTCAGTGATCTTCTTTGCGCCACGATAAGAGCCATCTCCACCAATGACAACCAAGGCATCAATATTATGTTTTTTCATATTATCAATAGATTGGGTTCTTACCTTCTCACTATCACGAAATTCAGGAAAACGGGCAGAGCCTAAGAAAGTACCCCCGCGATTAATAATATCAGAAACACTAAAACGGTTGAGTTTTTTTATTCGATTTTCATAAAGTCCCATATAGCCGTCATAGATACCATAAACTTCTAAATCTTCAGAGAGTCCCATGCGCACAACACTACGAATAGCAGCATTCATTCCTGGCGCATCACCACCACTGGTTAAAACGCCAACTTTTTTTATTCCTTTTTTTTTGTTCATGGTGACCTCTGATTTAATATATTGCTACAAGTATAAAAACCATAATTTCATGCATTTTGCTTATGGCTATAACTGGCTGAATTGATTCGGCTTACTGTTATTATACGATAAAACTTTTACCGAATGCTTAAATTATTAACTTTCTTTGATAAAGGTAAAATTTAGTATAAATATTACAAATGCTATCATTAAAATAATTAAATAAAAAAATGTCTAATCATTATGTTAATAAAATATATATTTAGCGGATAATTCAGTTATCTTAATAGATAGTTTAATTTTTTTATACTATAAATATATAGATTACTTTTCTTAAACTAACGCTATCAATAAAACGCTTTTTATGTCTTTTTAGCATACCTAACTTTATCTATAAAAAATTTTAACTTTTAATTAAAAACTATCCGATTAATTTACACCTCCGATTTGCACTTCATCTAAAATATTCCTTATAAGTCAGTTAGTTCCATCGAAAAACGCATATATAAACTTAACACCACTAGTGTACAAAAAATTATAGAGAAGGCAAAATATAACAGGCATTATTACCCATAGTGGAAATCGAAAAATAGTATCGCTAGATAGAAATATTTTAGTAATTTTAAATATAGGATCTGCGAGTAAATGAAATAATGGAGAAAAAATGTTAGAAATATTCGATGTGAACTACAACCTTTTGACTGAAAAAAAATCAAAAGAATTATTTACGTTAAGAAAAGAAACATTTAAAGATCGCCTTAACTGGGCAGTTAATTGTATTAATGGCATGGAGTTTGATGAATATGATAATGACAAGGCTAACTATCTATTTGGCGTAAGAAGTAACACCATTATCTGTAGTGTTAGATTTATTGAAATGCAATTTCCTAATATGATCACAGGCACATTTGCCCCTTTTTTTAAGCATCTCAACCTCCCTAAAGGAAACTATATTGAATCAAGCCGCTTTTTTGTGGCCAAAGACCGAACAAAAGAACTAAATTGCGACAAATATCCTGTCTTTTTTATACTATGTTTAGCGATGATTAATTATGCGCAAAAAGGCGATTATGATGGGATTCTAACTATTATCAGCCATGGTATGTTAAAAGTAGTAGAGCGATCCGGTTGGGAAGTTTCGATCATCGAACAAGGTTTATCAGAGAAAAATGAAAAAGTGTATCTACTGCTTTTGCCTATAGATTCTAAAAATCAAAATAAGTTAATTGGAAGAATAAGGAGGCATTATGACAGACTTGTTAATAATAATTTAAAAAAATGGCCATTGATATATCCGTCATTCGGAGATAGGCTTAATGAGTTGTAATTCGACACCTAGTCTTATTGCATGCTTAGCATTCATAACGCCTAATTTTTTCACAACACTGCCAATATGAAATTTTACTGTACCCAATTTTATACCTAGTATGGTTGCAATTTCCGAGTAAGTTTTTCCCATACTAGCCCAATATAAAATTTCATTTTCGCGTGGTGAAAAACAATCTTTTCCTCTTGCTGGGTTTTGATAGTTTCGTATAATCATCTCTCGATACAGAGAGGTGATTTTTTCATGAACATCAAGAAGAAGCATATGCAAATCATTTTTATGCTCTTTTATCTTTTTTTCTATTTCCACAACTTCCGAACTGAGCATCACAATTGATAACATAGCAAGGTGATTATTATAATCGTGTAATACAAAAGTATAGCCATTTACAACATTATAATTTTTTGAAACATTGAAAATTTTGGAGAAATCAATATTAGAATTAACAGACAAACTTTTATCCCACTCAAAAGGAGAAACTCTATTAAGAGCAAAGATAACAACGGGATCTATTTGTTGATAATTCCTTTCCTTATATATATCAACCCACTTATCTGGATAATTTGTTATCGCATACATTTCCGCTGGATTTCTTTTATTCAGGATTATATATGCATACCTAAATTTCCCAAAAACAGCTAATTCTTTATCTAAGTAGTTTTTTATTACATTATTTATCGTATCATTATCAAAAAACGCCTTTAACATCCAGTAATTCCCCCCAAATGCATAATAACTTCCGTGTCAGGGCAAAAGTATAGTACAAAACTAGACTTTTGTCTAACTACAATCGAAGCATAAAAAAAGGTAAAGTCGCTATTAGATTTATATAAAAGCAATAAAAAAACCTGACCTCATGTAAGGTCAGGCTGCCAAGTTGGCCAACACCAGGAAATTTATTTCTCAATATCATAAAGCCATATAGTCAGCAGAAGCAAGATGTCTCTGCTGGCTTTATAGTTTTTTTCATCATAATTTGCCACTAATAACTCATTTTTTCTTCGAAAAACTTTAATTTTTACTTATATATCAACCTTAACAAAGAAATAAACTTTTGCTTACAAATTTATTTATAATTAAATCAATATATCGACTAATTAGCCATATTTCATTCTAAAAACCAGTTTAATCTTATCTCAATTGCTCTATAACACGAGTTTCGCACAGGCATATAAAATTCCAGAAATGGCTTAAAAGCAATGGTTAATTTGCAAGTTACTAAAAAGTATAAATTTATTTAAATTACAATAACTTGCTTTTAATTTATAAGATTTTGTCTATTTATATATTATGCTGAATTAAACTTAAAAATAGAGCGTTTTTTTATTGGTGCGAAACTCGTGATTTAGTTATATATTGAACATCCTACATATTAAAATTATCTAAGAATTTTACGATATAAAAACATTATGAATGGTTTATTCTTTATGAAAATAAATGCGCTAAATAAGCAACATTTTTTCGATAGATGCTTATCATGATTGAATTTTTCAATGTTCTGTCACTAATTAACAATATCTGTTTTAAAAAACAACACCATAGCAACACAAGTGCGTTATTTAGCCACGCTAACAATTTTAAAAAATACCTTAACTTAATAAACTAGTATGATTTTCAGTACTGAATAGTGGCTTACTACTAACATTATTTGATTATATTTTTACTAAGCTAATTTTTGGTTAACTATATGAAAAGTAATGATTATTCAACCAATTGGATCGATACGATTTACTAACTCACCTAACTGCTGCGCTAACTGATCAACAGTTTTTTCTCCGGTAGCAGCTTCTACCGTTAAATTTTCCAAAGTATTGTCGTTATCTCGGATATTGATACCATTGCGGTAGAGGAAAGTCATGGTAACAAAAAACGCGGTACGCTTATTGCCATCATTAAAAATGTGACCTCTGGCGATAGCCAGCCATTGAATTACGGTAAACTCCATTGACCCCATGTGATCTAATATCCGATGTGATTTTTTTAATTCCTTTCGCTGATGGACTGCTTTCTGCTCTAGCCCACCATACAAACCTTGATAACCGTGATTTTGGAAAATAGTAAAATCAATATTTACTTCTCCACCTACTCGCTGAACTGTTTCAACTAACAGCTTGTTATACTCTTTTAGTTCATTACGTAGAAATAGTCTTTTTTCATCTTCTTCAGTGGTTAAAATGCCTCATCATCTGCGAGCTCTTGTCGCCTAGTCGAAAAAATAGTTGCTGAATAGAGACTTGCATTTTTTGTCACGCTATAGACAATAAAAAGAGGTTTAACTTAGAAAATAACGGTTTGAAATGATCAACAAAGAGCGGTTGTTACGAGATAATCGTTTATGTAAAGCAATCATTGGATTATCAGTCGAAGAATTGAAAAATTTAGCCGCTGAATTTTCAGCTTGTTATTTGATTTATCGGAAAAAGAATCGAAAAGATCACGAGCGGCAGATGGGTGCAGGGCAGAAAGGATTTATCCCAACCCCATTAGATAAACTGCTTTTTATTTTATTGTATTTAAAATGTTATCCGACCTATGATTTGCAAGGACTTCTTTTTGGTTTAGATAGAACACGGGTATGTCGCTGGGTAAAAATATTATTGCCGGTTTTAGAGATGACCTTGGGGCGAGAATGTGTTTTGCCCGCTCGTCAAATTCGCTCTGCTGAGGAATTTTTTCGCGCCTTTCCTGGAGTTAAAGACGTCTTTATTGATGGGACAGAGCGACCTGTCCAAAAGCCTAAGAATCTGCGTCGGCGAAAAAAAATGTATTCGGGAAAGAAAAGACAGACCACTCGAAAAGGGCTTATTATGACTGACGAAACGAGGAAAATTGGATTTATCCCCATGATCAAAAATGGGCGCCGTCACGATAAACGCTTACTCGATAAAGTCGATATAATTCGCCATATTCCCCCTGAGGTAACCATCTGGGCCGATACCGGTTTTCAAGGTATAGATAAACAGCATCCTAATACACAAATCCCAAAAAAAGGAACTCGAAAAAGACCTTTATCGCCTGAACAAAAACAAGAAAATAAAATAATCTCGGGCATCCGTATTACGGTTGAACACGCCATCGCGGGTATCAAGCGCCTCGGTTGTATGACCCAAATTTTACGGAATCGTAGACCCTTTATTGATGATACCTTTTTACTCCTTAGTGCCGGTCTTTGGAATTTCCATCTCAGAACAGCCTAAAATTTACTTCAATCACCGAAATACCCTTATTTCACTATTAAGCAACACGCTTGAAACCGCAAAATATGTTTGTCCTGCCGCTATAGCTAGGCGACTTAATTTTGATTACAAGGTGTGTTATGAGTTATACAATTGATTTTCGACGTAAAGTAATATCTGTAAGGAAAGCCGAAGGTTTAACAATTCGAGAAACTGCGAAACAATTCCGTATTGGAAAAGCGTCTTTAGTACGTTGGCTTAAACGACCAGAGCCAAAAAATTCAACGCCACGTAAGAGGAAGCTCGATAAAAATGCTTTAGCAAAAGATGTGGAACAGTATCCAGATGCTTACCAAAAGGAACGGGCAGAGCGATTCGGTGTTTGTAAAAAGACTATTTGGCAATCCCTTAAAAAGCTGGGATTAACCTATAAAAAAAACTCTATTCCATCCAAAAACCAACGAAAGCGACAGGCTGGCACATCAGCAAAAAAGACAACAGTATGAAAAAAAAGATAAATCTGTTGTTTTTATTGATGAAAGTGGTTTTTCACATGACACTCCACGAACTCACGGCTATTCCCCAAAAGGTCACCGTTGTTTTGGCCTGAAAAACTGGGGTGCTAAGGGAAGAACAAATGTTATTGGCGCTTTATTGGGAACAACCCTTTTTGCTATCGGATTATTTGATTGCAATATTAATCGTGATGTTTTTTATGTTTGGATCACAAAAATATTGCTCCCAGAACTTCCTGAAAATTCTGTTATTTTTATGGACAACGCTAGCTTTCACAAAGGTAAGAATATTGAACAGGCAATTATAAACGCAGGACACCAGATAGAATATTTGCCTGTGTATTCACCAGATTTAAATCCTATAGAACATAAATGGTCTCAAGCTAAACGTAAAAAGATGGAAACAGGATGCACTATCGATGACCTGTTTTTAATACATATGCTGTAATCAAAATTAAGTCGCCTAGCTATACCAGGAAGCCGCGAAAGGCATGAACGTCAGTCTTTCAGCGATTAGCCGGTGGGTAAGAGCCCTTCGTTTAGAACGTCAAGGGAAAACATCGCCTGGTCTGCCATTAACACCTGAACAAATTGAGTTCAGAGAAATGAAGAAAAAAATCCACCGGCTGGAAATGGAGAATGACATCTTAAAAAAGGCTACTGCGCTCTTAATGTCCGACTCACTGAAAAATTTTCGGTAGTTGAAAAGCTAAGAGTGCTTTATCCGGTGAAAACTTTGTGTCGTATTTTTAATGTTCACCGAAGCAGTTATCGCTATTGGTGTCGGCCTAAGGAGCCAGATATTGAGCGGACGATAAAACGTAGCCTAGTCAGCGAAGCGTGTAACGTTAGTGGCGGCTCTGCTGGCGCAAGGACTATCGCCACGATGGTTACCAATACACACAACAAGCATGTTGCTCAATAGTGAAATAAAGTTGCTTAAAATAAAAACAAGTTAGATACATCTAAAAAATACAAAAATAGTTTATTTTTTAATCTTACATAGGTTATTTTTAATGCAAAAATTGATGATTTTATCATCATCGGCTGGTTTTTTTGTAAGTCATAATTAATTTTGCTATTGAGCAACAGGCTTAACGTGAAACTTGGGCGGTGGTTAGCGGGTAAGTTGATGAAAGAATTAATCATCGTCAGTTGCCAAGAGCGAAAACATAAATACAACAGCGGTGGAAATGAACGTATTGATATTCCAAATCTGCTCAATAGGCAGTTCGCTGTTACAAAGCCTGACCAGGTTTGGTGCGGCGATGTAACCTATATTTGGACAGGCTCACGATGGGCCTATCTGGCTGTGGTATTGGATTTGTTTGCCCGAAAACCGGTGGGCTGGGCAATGTCATTTGCACCAGACTCAGAATTAACCGCCAAAGCACTACAAATGGCTTGGGAACTGCGTGGGCATCCCAAACAGGTGATGTTCCATAGTGATCAGGGAAGTCATTATACCAGTCGTCAGTATAGGCAGGCATTGTGGCGTTATCAGATGACCCAAAGTATCAGTCGCAGAGGGAATTGTTGGGATAATAGTCCGATGGAACGATTCTTCCGTAGTCTGAAGACCGAATGGGTGCCAACGACTGGCTACCAAAGCTTTAGTACTGCTCAGTCAGCCATTATTCGCTACATAACCCACTACTATAGCGATATAAGACCTCACTGGTATAAGGGTGGATTAACGCCAAACGAATCAGAGCGACTGTTCCGTGAACAGTCAGGTAGGGTGGCCAATTTTAGTTGACCACTACACTGGATACTGTTCCACATCTTTTGCTAAAGCATTTTTATCGAGCTTCCTCTTACGTGGCGTTGAATTTTTTGGCTCTGGTCGTTTAAGCCAACGTACTAAAGACGCTTTTCCAATACGGAATTGTTTCGCAGTTTCTCGAATTGTTAAACCTTCGGCTTTCCTTACAGATATTACTTTACGTCGAAAATCAATTGTATAACTCATAACACACCTTGTAATCAAAATTAAGTCGCCTAGCTATAACAAGTTCCTGGTAGCGATAAAACGTATCTCGGGATACCCCCATAATCTTACAGGCCTTTGAGACGTTATTAAGCTCTTCAGCGAGGTTAAGTAACCCGACTTTATGTTTGATGATAGGATTATTTGTTTGATACATAGAATTACCTTTTATTTAATTATTTAATGATGTTAATTAAAACCGGTAACGCTCTTTTTTAAATCAGAATTGTCAGATTAAGTTAAGACTAATATACTTAATGATGATGCCCCATAAGCTAAAAGCTTTTCTCTAAGTTGAAGTGCATAATTTATTTCGTCCATATGTTTTTCCTGTCTATCTTCCTTCACGAGTTTTGCACCAATAAAAAAACGCCCTATTTTTAAGTTTAATTCAGCATAATATATAAATAGACAAAATCTTATAAATTAAAAGCAACTTATTGTAATTTAAACAAATTTATACGTTTTAGTAACTTGCAAATTAACCATTGCTTTTAAGCCATTTCTGGAATTTTATATGCCTGTGCGAAACTCATGTCCTTGTAGCTTTGACAGGTTACAGCATGCCAAAATATGGGCCAAAATTTTCTAGCGCAGTTGCGTAGCGTTTTGCAAAAAAGTTTTTTTTATAGATAAAAATTGATGGTATTCTCACCTAACACTTCAGCTTATGGTAATATCAGTAGACTCATCATTTGAATTTGGATATATATGATGGCAGAACTTGCAGGTAAACATATCGTACTTGGCATTAGTGGTGGTATTGCTGCTTATAAAACACCAGAATTAGTTCGTCGTTTGCGTGACCATGGTGCAATTGTACGTGTGGTAATGACGAATGCCGCCAAATCTTTCATTACACCGTTGACGCTACAGGCTGTTTCGGGCTATCCAGTTGCTGATGATTTATTGGATCCTGCCGCAGAGGCTGCAATGGGTCATATTGAATTAGCTAAATGGGCAGATTCAATTATTTTAGCGCCTGCAACTGCAGATTTGCTTGCTCGTTTATCCGTTGGTATGGCGAATGATTTATTAACAACGGTCTGTTTAGCTTCAGAGGCAAAAATAGCTGTCGTACCGGCAATGAATCAGCAGATGTATCGCGCTAATATTACTCAGCAAAATATTGCAATACTTAAAGAACGCCATGTTTTAGTTTGGGGTCCAGATGAAGGTAGTCAAGCTTGTGGTGATGTTGGCACTGGTCGAATGTTAGAGCCATTAGCTATTGTTGAGTTAGCTAAGAATAGTTTTCAGCATAAGCTAGATATGGTAAACCTGCATTTGGCAACTACTGCTGGGCCAACACAAGAAGAAATTGATCCCGTTCGTTTTGTGACTAATCATAGTTCGGGAAAAATGGGTTTCGCGATAGCACAAGCTGCTGCAGAACGAGGGGCTAATGTAACACTTATTACCGGTCCAGTTAATTTACCAACACCAGCAGGCGTTAAACGTATTAATGTTGTCAGTGCGTTGGAGATGTATAGTCAAGTACATAATATAATTGATAAGCAAGAAATTTTTATTGGATGTGCCGCAGTTGCTGATTATCGACCAAAAGAGTTTACAAAAGAAAAAATTAAAAAGCAGGCAGATGAAATTACTCTGACATTGGTAAAAAATCCTGATATTGTGGCAAGTGTTGGTAAATTGACTAAAAATCGTCCTTATGTCGTTGGATTTGCAGCAGAGACACAAAATGTGGAAGAATATGCCCGTAATAAGCGTACCCAAAAAAATCTGGATCTTATTTGTGCAAATGATGTTTCATTAGCTGATCATGGATTTAATTCAGAAAGCAATGCCTTGAATTTATTTTGGGAAGATAAAGAGATACATTTACCACATAGCCATAAATTAGAGCTTGGTCACCGTTTACTCGATGAGATACTTCAACGTTATGAAGAAAAAAATAGACATTAAAATTCTTGATCCTCGTGTAGGAAATAAATTTCCGTTGCCAACTTATGCGACAGAAGGATCTGCTGGGTTAGATCTACGAGCTTGCTTAGATCAGGCTATTAAATTAGAACCAGGTCAAACTGAGCTATTACCTACAGGATTAGCAGTGCATATTGCAGATCAACAATTAGCTGCAGTCATTCTTCCTCGTTCAGGTTTAGGACATAAACATGGTGTTGTATTAGGAAATTTAGTCGGTTTAATCGATTCTGATTATCAAGGTGAATTGAAGGTTTCAGTCTGGAATCGTGGTGATACAAGTTTTACTATTGAACCAGGTGAGCGTATAGCACAAATGGTTTTTGTACCAATTGTTCAAGTTGAGTTTGATCTGGTACAAGATTTTGAAACGACAAAACGAGGTAGTGGTGGTTTTGGTCATTCAGGTCGTCAATGATAATCTTGTTATTTACAAAATATTATAAATTTGTTAAATTTTGTGCTTTATAAATGATGAAAGGCAAGGATTGAGTGGTCTGTTTTGTTGTTTTATCAGGGGTCTTGTTTCGCCATGGTAGGAAAAGAGATAACAAAGAAGAAAAACAGGCGTGAGGAAATCTTGCAGGTGCTTGCGCAAATGTTGGAAACGAGTGATGGTAGTCAACGCATTACCACAGCTAAGTTGGCAAGTCATGTTGGTGTATCTGAAGCAGCACTTTATCGGCATTTCCCTAGTAAGGGAAAAATGTTTGATAGCCTTATTGAATTTATTGAAAATTCTTTAATTTCACGGATTAATCTGATTCTGCAAGATGAAAAAGACACCATTAGGCGTATTCGGTTGATTTTAATGTTGATACTCGGTTTTGCGGAGAAAAATCCTGGATTGACACGAATAATGACGGCACATGCGTTGATGTTTGAGCAAGTTCAGTTACAAGATAGGATTAGCCAATTGTTTGAACGTATCGAAGCGCAATTTAGACAGGTTTTAAAGGAAAGAAAAATACGTGATAAGCAAAGTTTTAGTTATGATGAGAGTTTATTAGCATCTCAATTATTAGTGTTTTGTGAGGGTATGCTATCGCGTTTTGTACGTTCAGAATTTCGGTATTGCCCAACTAAAGAATTTGATGCACGCTGGCCTATGATCTTGGCGCAGTTGCAATAATTAATTGTACTACTCACTCCGCCTGATATTTGGGCGGAGTTTTTTTATGCTAGTAGGTTAATAAAATTGCTAATTTTTTTATTTGTTAAGAAGGAGTGATACCATAATTCTCACGATAAGCTTTCATCGTAGCTAAATGGGTTGACATATTCGGATTTTCACTTAGATAATTAATTAAATCATTCAAAGTAATAATAGAAAATACCTTGCATTTGAATTTTTTTTCGGTTTCTTGGACGGCGGATAGATTCTTTTCACCTTTCTCCTGACGATCTAGACTTAATATAACAGCACTAAGTTTAGCTTTATGTCGCTTAATTATTTCTGTAGATTCTTTGATTGCAGTTCCTGCTGTAATAACGTCGTCAACGATCACAACATTTCCTTTTAATGGGCTACCGACTAATTCTCCACCTTCCCCATGTTTTTTAACCTCTTTACGATTAAAACAGTAAGGCTTATTAAAGTGATAATGCTCAGATAGCGCAACTACTATTGTTGTTACGATCGGGATACCTTTATAGGCCGGACCAAAAATAATGTCACAAGCAGGATTATGATCCATAAACGCTTGGGCATAAAAATGACCGAGTGCAGCTAAATCTTTTCCTGTATTAAAGAGGCCAGCATTGAAAAAATAGGGGCTCTTACGACCAGATTTCAGCGTAAATTCACCAAATTCTAATGCTTTTTTTTTCATGGCGAGTTTAATAAATTCGCGCTGATAACTTTTCATTAAATTTTCCTCTTTAATTTATTCTCACTTTAATTAATAGCTATAAAAAGACCGTTAAACAGATGATTAAAATTTATTGTTCTAAATGCTTCTTTTTGGGCGGTAAAAATAATTTGTAAACCATTTTTTGCTAAAGAAAGCAGTGATAGCAGCTCTTCATGACTAAATGGCTCACCTTCGGCAGTACCTTGAATTTCGATCATTTTACCATTATCCATCATGACAACATTCATATCTGTTTCTGCGGCAGAGTCTTCAATATATTCTAGATCACAAATAGGTTTGCCATCCACTATGCAGACAGAAACCGCAGCAACCATCGATTTAAGTGGGCTTTTTTTCAATTTTCCTTCTGCGCCCATTTTATTTAATGTGTCAGTTAAAGCGACATAGGCACCAGAAATTGCAGCCGTACGAGTTCCCCCATCAGCCTGAATAACATCACAATCTAGTGTAATGGTATTTCACCTAATTGTTTTAAATCAACGGCGGCTCGCAGAGAACGGGCAATGAGGCGTTGTATCTCCATGGTGCGACCCGTTTGTTTGCCTTTTGCTGCTTCGCGTATATTACGAGAATTTGTTGTCCATGGTAGCATACCATATTCCGCTGTTATTCAACCTTGTGATTGGCCTTTTAAAAAGCGGGGAACGTCTTCTTCGATTGTGGCGTTACATAATACTTTGGTATCACCAAATCCAATCAGAACAGAGCCTTCGGCATGTTTAGTATATTGGCGGGTGATTTTTATTATAGGGCGCGCCTGATTAGTTTCATCTATTCTCTGGACGCACGGTGTTTTAAACAATGTTGGTGGCGCATTATACGTTCTTCGACATTGAATGCCTATCCTATGGTTTCACTCAAGGTTATAATTTAATTTTTATTTATAGGAACGAAATATGATCCATAGTATGACCGCTTTCGCACGACGAGATATAAAAAGTGAATGGGGAAATGCGGCTTGGGAGCTGCGTTCCGTTAACCAACGTTATCTTGAAACTCATATTCGCTTGCCGGAACAATTTAGAAGTCTGGAACCTATTATTCGTGAGCGTCTACGTGCCCGATTAACCCGAGGGAAAGTAGAGTGTAGTTTACGTTTTGAACTTAGCTCACACCAACTGAGTGAATTAGTGCTGAATGAAGAGTTAGCTAACCAATTGATTAGAACTGCTAACTGGGTAAAAAAGAGTAGTGGTGAAGGAGAAATTAATCCGTTAGAAATTCTTCGCTGGCCTGGTGTTATGTCGGCTCAAGAGCAGGATTTGGATGTTATTTGTACGCATTTACTTAAAGAATTAGAACTTGCTTTAGATGATTTTATTCTCAATCGGGAAAGCGAAGGGAAAATGCTAAAAATAATAATTGAGCAACGGCTAGATGTTGTTTGTCGGGAAATTCAAGCTGTTCGTTGTCAAATGCCTGAAATTTTAAAATGGCAACGTGAGCGTTTACAAACAAAATTAGAGGAGGTAGAAATTCAGATAGATAATAATCGATTAGAACAAGAGCTTATCATATTAGCGCAACGTATTGATGTTGCAGAAGAGCTTGATAGGCTGGATGCTCATGTCAAAGAAACACGTAATATTCTTAAAAAACAAGAAGCTGTTGGCCGTCGGTTAGATTTTATGATGCAGGAATTTAATCGTGAAGCAAATACCTTGGCCTCAAAGTCTATTAATAGCCAAGTGACTAATTCTGCTGTTGAATTAAAAGTATTAATAGAACAAATGCGTGAGCAGATCCAAAATATTGAATAGCAATTTATAGTGATTCACAACATATTATGAAACCAGAAGATACCTTGTATTGATGGGCTTTTTTACTATCATTGCAGAAGGGATCACAACAGTGCATGGTTGGGGTGCATCCAAAGCACTTTTATGGATACACCCACTACTTTACATTGCAAATTGCACAATGCCTAAATTTGCAGATAAAGAGGTAAGGGCGTGGATAAAGCCAGGTGAAAGGTTCGAAAGGAAAGCGGACGGCAACGGGCTTTATTTACGCTTTAGAAAAACTGACAGGATCCCGTCATGGCGTTCAGATATAATCACGAGTTTCGCACCAATAAAAAAACGCTCTATTTTTAAGTTTAATTCAGCATAATATATAAATAGACAAAATCTTATAAATTAAAAGCAACTTATTGTAATTTAAACAAATTTATACGTTTTAGTAACTTGCAAATTAACCATTGCTTTTAAGCCATTTCTGGAATTTTATATGCCTGTGCGAAACTCGTGCCAGAGCCCAGTTTAGCGGATAAAATTGTCACCGAAAAAATCGCTAATGCTTGCCGTTTGATAGATATAAAATTGCTTGACCATTTTGTCGTCACTCATAAAAAATGCCTTTCATTTGTCGAACTTGGCCTACTCTAGAACCATATTTTTGACTAATACACGAGTTTCGCACAAAACTAATTTGGGTACGCTAATAAAACACGGATATGCTCAGTAATAGCATTTTTGATTACGTCCCAATTTTGTTGATAAAGGGTTATTTTTTCAGATATACGACGTTTATGTTGTTCAAACCACGCAGAAATAGCGAGAAAAATATGATTTCTTTGCGCTCGGCTCGTGCGAGCCTGGCAGCGTTCAATACCACAATTTTAATTTCTCGATGATAAACTTCAACAGACCAACGGGCATCCATGATAGATTTGACGTATTCACGGGTGGGATTGTCTTTGTTTGTTACTATGTAATCAATACGGCCGTTTTTGGCTGTAAATTTGAAAACAGTCACCCAACCGTAGCCTCGTAAGTGTATTGGAGTTCCTTCTTCTGAGATGTCTAACTTGTTCAGTTGTTTGTTATGGTTACAATCCTGTTTTTCCTCAGCGTGGTTACCCAGACCCAACCATGAGAGCGAATTGATTTCAGATTATCCAGGCTAGAATACCAGGCATCCATCACTACCGCTTCTGGTATGATCCCTCTTTTTTTAGCAAGAGCGAGCATTTCGGAAAAGTGCGTGTTTTTTGTTTTTCCATCGGAATCTTTATCATAAATACGATAATCAATAGGAATTGATTCAACAGTTGTTAGATTATGCCAAAGTAAATTAACTAAACCTATGTCAGCAATAACATCATGTTCATTACCTGAATATTGATAATGGACCATCTCTATTTTTTTACTACGTGTTTTGGCAATCAATGTATCATCGGCAATTAGTACGCAAGGGCTTTTTTTGTCTAAATCACGAGTTTCGCACCAATAAAAAAACGCTCTATTTTTAAGTTTAATTCAGCATAATATATAAATAGACAAAATCTTATAAATTAAAAGCAACTTATTATAATTTAAACAAATTTATACGTTTTAGTAACTTGCAAATTAACCATTGTTTTTAAGCCATTTCTGGAATTTTATATGTCTGTGCGAAACTCGTGTAAATTAAGAAGGTTGAACTAATCGTCATAGGTCTTTAGGTCGAAAACATCTACTTTTTAGCCATCGGCTAACAGTGTCATGAGATAAAGGCGATGGGCTTACTTCTGATAACGCCAAACCAGAGTATCTTACACTGCTTACTTGTAAGAATGTTTTATAGATATTTTTAATGCATGGATAACCGGACAAAATATGAATACCCTAATTTTTTCTTGTTTTGAACTTTATACTTCTTTTTCGGAGATTGCGAAACTCGTGTAATAAATAGCAACTTTATTAGTTCTGGGCTTGAGTGAAAGCGCTAGAGGGCGTATACTACGCCACCTTTTAGGATCTCGGGTTTAACAAGAAGAGCCTATCTCAGTGAGTTTTACTGAAGTTAAGTTATTTTTTATATTAAGAAAATTTGCTGAGATAGGCTTCCAAGTCTGACGAAGCAGTCATTCCCGATATAAAGCTCGAGCTGATTAGATTTTTGGAGAAATAGACATGTCACGAGTCTGTCAAGTTACTGGTAAGCGCCCGATGAGTGGTAACAAACGCTCACACGCAATGAATGCAACTAAACACCGCTTTCTGCCAAACCTGCACTCTCACCGTTTCTGGGTTGAATCTGAGAAACGTTTCGTAAAGCTTCGTGTGTCAGCAAAAGGCATGCGTATAATCGATAAACAAGGGATCGACGCAGTTCTTGCTGAACTTCGCACCCGTGGTGAGAAATACTAAGGAGCGCTAAAGAATGGCTAAAGGTATTCGCAATAAAATTAAACTGGTTTCTTCTGAAGGTACAGGTCACTTCTATACTACAACGAAGAACAAACGTACTATGCCTGAAAAATTGGAAATGAAAAAATTCGATCCATTTGTTCGTAAGCATGTGATTTATAAAGAAGCTAAAATTAAATAACTTCTTAATAAAAAACCTAGCGCAAGCTGGGTTTTTAGTGCTTTTAAAACAATAAGTTATCTGTAACTCATTGTTTTTATTGACCCGTAAGTTAACCTGAGTTCGGGATAAGCATTATCAATTATGCTTGAAGATATGTTCCTGCCACCGGTATCTTTGGTTTAGATGGAATTAAACAATATGCAACCAGCCCTGCTAATAAATTCACTACAAAGTTAGCAGGAGAGCGGTGCCGCGTATGCTCTATCTGACAAAGATTTTTTAACTCATCAAATACCGTTTCAATGACAGAACGATGACGCAAGATGACTTTGTCGAAACAAGTCTGTTCAACAGGCTTCATTTTCTTCTTGATATCGTTATAAGGTTAATTCTCATTGTTTTCAGTTGCTGTTTCAGTGAAGCCGATAAATACCCTTTATCCGCATACAAATAACTAGAAAGATCTTTTTATCAGCTCAGATAATGGTTTCCGATCATCTGTGTTTCCTGGTGTAAGTCGAAAACTGAGTATTTCCCCCCAAATGATTGATAATTAGATGAAGTTTGAAACCAAAGAACCAACCTGTTGAGGTTTTTCCTCGTTCAGCTATCCCATCGAAGACTTTATGCCGGCGGATCCGTAAGTTATCACACACAGCTATCGGAGTAGAATCGGCAACCGACAGATCCGTGCACTTTCCCTTAATTGACTCAAACAGTGCCGTTAAAGCTAAGGCACTGCGCGGAAGTAACTCTACGCAGCGTGAATATGATGGCAAGTTAGGAAATTTCTTCCTGAGATATAAACGGACATGATAGAGATAAAATACCTTGAATTGTCTGAATCGGAGTTGATCACGAGTTTCGCACCAATAAAAAAACGCTCTATTTTTAAGTTTAATTCAGCATGATATATAAATAGACAAAATCTTATAAATTAAAAACAACTTATTGTAATTTAAACAAATTTATACGTTTTAGTAACTTGCAAATTAACCATTGCTTTTAAGCCATTTCTGGAATTTTATATGCCTGTGCGAAACTCGTGTGTTAGAGTATTTTAACGAAATATGCGCATTCAACTATTTGAATAGCAAGACTTTCACTTTATTTCTTATCCCGAACTCAGGTCAAATATGTTTTTTCTCAAGTAAAACACCGCATTCAATATGGTGGGTATAAGGAAATTGATCGAATAACGCTAATCGATCAATTTTATGAGTTTTATTGAGTATATTTAAATTGTGACAGAGTGTATTAGGATTACAGGATATATAGAGAATACGTGGATATTTTTGTACTAATTCAAGCGTTTTTTCATCTAAACCACAGCGAGGCGGATCGATCAAAATAGTCTCACATTTATAACTTGTTAAATTAACACCTTCAAGGCGTTTAAACTGACGTTCACCTCGTATTGCTTGGGTAAAATCTTCTGCTGACATTCGAATAATTTTTACATTATTAATTTTATTAGCTTCAATATTATATTGAGCCGCTGCTACTGATGGTTTTGCAATCTCGGTTGCCAGAACACGATTAAAATTTTGTGCTAGTGCGATAGAAAAATTACCG
Organism: Candidatus Arsenophonus triatominarum; assembly: GCF_001640365.1. GTDB lineage: Bacteria > Pseudomonadota > Gammaproteobacteria > Enterobacterales > Enterobacteriaceae > Arsenophonus > Arsenophonus triatominarum. The sequence goes on from NZ_LWMI01000006.1 coordinate 272,532, forward strand.
TTTCCACAATAAAGCTCCAGTAAATCGCCTTTTGTGTTTTTAGTAATATTAATCGCCCATTCTAACATTTTGATATTTATTCTGGCGTTGGGCTGGGTAAAACTATTTTCAATTTGGCGATAGATAATTGACTTACCTGCAATAGGTAATACCTCATCAATATGATCCTGTTCTAATATAATTTTTGTTTTTGCCGCTCGTCCAATAAGTTGTATATCAAAACCTTGATTAATTAGAGCGGTACGTAATTGTTTAGCTTGTTCAATCCATTCTTCTTCCAATTTTTTATGGTAAATTAATGAAACAATAATCTTATTACTTAATGTTGATAGATAATCTACTTGGAAGAGTTTATAACGTAAAAGCGGTATAGTTTTAATTAATGGAATTAAAGTAAGCATCATTTGATTAATTAATTTACAAGCGCTAGGTAATTGATCAATTCTTATATGTTGTTTAGTCGTTTGATTAAACATTATATGAAATAAATCTTGTCCTTCATGCCAGAGGCGAAATTCAGCGCGCATTCTATAATGGGAAAAATCAGAACGAAAAATTTCTGGCTTAGGTGAATTAAACGGCAGTATAATACTGTTTAAATATTTGATTTTTTCAGCTAACTGCAAGTTATATTGGGTAATTGACAAATTATTTAGCATGTATTCAGATTCATCTTGATAAAAAATTTTCTATCGTGAGATTGTAGGGAAAAAGAAAGAGAAGTCTAGCTTTGGTGCACGATTTATAGATAGTAATTACAAAGGTTTTTTTAAAGCCTACTTTTTTGAATATTGATAGTAAGAGTCGTAAAGTTTTAGTTCTTCGATATTGGACGGTAATGCAAAAATAAAAATACGTTATAATATTGTCTTAAAACAAGCGGACAATTATTACAACTACACAGGATTCATTCAATCTATTATTACTGTATAATTACTCATGACTATTTTTACTAACAATTCTCTTATCAGCATATTGTTCATTATTGTGATGAAATGAATGAAAAATGAAATAAAAAAAGTAACCTCTGCTCAGTCGAAAACGGCTCGGCCAACTATTCTAATTTTTGATTCTGGTGTTGGTGGGTTATCTGTTTACCGTGAAGTCAGACAGCTATTGCCAGATTTACACTGTATTTATGCTTTTGATAATGATGCTTTTCCTTATGGAGAGAAAAGTGCAGAATTTATTATTGAACGTATTATTCGCTTCATCGATCAAATTCAACAAAAACATGCGTTAGCAATAGCAATTATTGCTTGTAATACGGCAAGTACGGTCAGTTTGCCTGTTTTAAGAGCGCATTTCCAATTTCCAATTATTGGGGTTGTTCCCGCAATAAAACCAGCAACTAAATTAACACGTAATGGTGTTATTGGATTATTAGCAACTAAGGTAACTGTTAATGGAAATTATACTAGAGAACTGATCGACCGATTTGCCGTTGATTGTAAAGTTGAGATGATCGCTTCATCAGAATTAGTCGAATTAGCAGAAAAAAAACTTCATGGCCAGGTAATCTCAAAAGATGCGTTAGTGCGCATTGTAAAACCGTGGTTAAAAATGAAAGAACCCCCTGACATCATTGTGCTCGGTTGTACACACTTTCCGTTATTATCGGTAGAACTAAAAGAAGTGCTGCTTGACGGAACCAGACTCATTGATTCAGGCGCTGCAATTGCCAGACGAGCGATTTGGTTAATCAATAACCATCAAAATTTGATTTTGACAAAAAGTAAAAATATCGCCTATTGCACTAAAATGGATGTTGAAGCTGAAAAGCTTATTCTTGTACTGATAAATGAAGGTTTTAATCGGTTAGAAAAAATTTCTATTTAAGCCGATTTGTTGAAATATAAACCAATTAGACAAATTTTTTAAATAACGGTTGCCAGCGGCTTAAAAGCGCCTATAATGCGCTCCTACTGGTTGAGAGTAAATAATTAGATTTTTAGTCAGTGAAGTGAAAAGAAAGTAGAAATAACTACTTCACGAGTTTCGCACAGGCATATAAAATTCCAGAAATGGCTTAAAAGCAATGGTTAATTTGCAAGTTACTAAAACGTATAAATTTGTTTAAATTACAATAAGTTGCTTTTAATTTATAAGATTTTGTCTATTTATATATTATGCTGAATTAAACTTAAAAATAGAGCGTTTTTTTATTGGTGCGAAACTCGTGTACTTGACTTTACAGGTGAAAAGCGTAATATACGCCACCTCGCGGTCTAGGTCGCACGCTCTTTAACAATTAATCAGACAATCTGTGTGGGCACTCGCAAGACATCATCAAAAAATATTTGATTTTAAAGTCTTGAAGAGTGACAAAACAGTTAATTCATATATGAACTAATATGCAGTAACGTTATTTTGGTAGGCAACGGCGAAGGTGGTAAAACATCGGCAAAGCGAGTTGAACAAAAGCGCGTTACGGTCAGTAAAGCATTCTTTGAGCATCAAGCTTTTAATTGAAGAGTTTGATCATGGCTCAGATTGAACGCTGGCGGCAGGCCTAACACATGCAAGTCGAGCGGCAGCGGAAGGAAGCTTGCTTCCTTGCCGGCGAGCGGCGGACGGGTGAGTAAGGTATGGGGATCTGGCCGAAGGCGGGGGATAACCACTGGAAACGGTGGCTAATACCGCATAATCTCTAAGGAGCAAAGTGGGGGACCATTATGGCCTCACACCTTCGGATGAACCCATATGAGATTAGCTAGTAGGTGGGGTAAAGGCTCACCTAGGCGACGATCTCTAGCTGGTCTGAGAGGATGATCAGCCACACTGGGACTGAGACACGGCCCAGACTCCTACGGGAGGCAGCAGTGGGGAATATTGCACAATGGGCGCAAGCCTGATGCAGCCATGCCGCGTGTATGAAGAAGGCCTTCGGGTTGTAAAGTACTTTCAGTCGTGAGGAAGGTGTTAAGGTTAATAGCCTTAGCAATTGACGTTAGCGACAGAAGAAGCACCGGCTAACTCCGTGCCAGCAGCCGCGGTAATACGGAGGGTGCGAGCGTTAATCGAAATTACTGGGCGTAAAGGGCACGCAGGCGGTTAATTAAGTTGGATGTGAAATCCCCGGGCTTAACCTGGGAATGGCATTCAAGACTGGTTAGCTAGAGTCTTGTAGAGGGGGGTAGAATTCCATGTGTAGCGGTGAAATGCGTAGAGATGTGGAGGAATACCGGTGGCGAAGGCGGCTCCCTGGACAAAGACTGACGCTCATGTGCGAAAGCGTGGGGAGCAAACAGGATTAGATACCCTGGTAGTCCACGCTGTAAACGATGTCGATTTGGAGGTTGTGGTCTAGAACTGTGGCCTCCGGAGCTAACGCGTTAAATCGACCGCCTGGGGAGTACGGCCGCAAGGTTAAAACTCAAATGAATTGACGGGGGCCCGCACAAGCGGTGGAGCATGTGGTTTAATTCGATGCAACGCGAAGAACCTTACCTACTCTTGACATCCAGCGAAGCCTTTAGAGATAGAGGTGTGCCTTCGGGAGCGCTGAGACAGGTGCTGCATGGCTGTCGTCAGCTCGTGTTGTGAAATGTTGGGTTAAGTCCCGCAACGAGCGCAACCCTTATCCTTTGTTGCCAGCGATTCGGTCGGGAACTCAAAGGAGACTGCCGGTGATAAACCGGAGGAAGGTGGGGATGACGTCAAGTCATCATGGCCCTTACGAGTAGGGCTACACACGTGCTACAATGGCGTATACAGAGAGAGGCGAGCCTGCGAGGGGAAGCGGAACTCAGAAAGTACGTCAAAGTCCGGATTGGAGTCTGCAACTCGACTCCATGAAGTCGGAATCGCTAGTAATCGCGGATCAGCATGTCGCGGTGAATACGTTCCCGGGCCTTGTACACACCGCCCGTCACACCATGGGAGTGGGTTGCAAAAGAAGTAGGTAGCTTAACCTTTTGGATGGCGCTTACCACTTTGTGATTCATGACTGGGGTGAAGTCGTAACAAGGTAACCGTAGGGGAACCTGCGGTTGGATCACCTCCTTACCTAGATAGATGGAATGTGAGTGTTCACACAGATTGTCTGATGAAGATTGAGCAGAAGGTATCATTAGGCTTGTAGCTCAGGTGGTTAGAGCGCACCCCTGATAAGGGTGAGGTCGGTGGTTCAAGTCCACTCAGGCCTACCAACATTGCTGATGGATGTGGCTGAAAGGTAAGGTTAGCAGGAAGGTGTAATGATACGACAATCTTAATGGGGCTATAGCTCAGCTGGGAGAGCGCCTGCTTTGCACGCAGGAGGTCAGCGGTTCGATCCCGCTTAGCTCCACCATATTGCAAGATAAAATATAGATAAAAAGTTATTCAGAGCAGGCTGGCAACAGTATGCTGCGAATAATAATGCTCTTTAACAATCTGGAACAAGCTGAAAATTGAAACACACATTATTGAAAAATAGTGTGGAGAACTCTCAAAACTCCAATCAGTTGGGTTTTTGTTGTCATGATGAAAGCGTTATGAGCGAGCAGTCAGCCATTCGAGACGGCCAGCGCACAGCGAGCACTGCCCAATAAAGAATGGGTGGAGAGGTGCCCATAACCTAGCAAAAAGGCAGCGTAAGACACCTTCGGGTTGTGAGGTTAAGCGAATTAAGCGTACACGGTGGATGCCTAGGCAGTCAGAGGCGATGAAGGACGTGCTAATCTGCGAAAAGCGTCGGTAAGCTGATATGAAGCGTACTAGCCGGCGATGTCCGAATGGGGAAACCCAGTGCATTGATGCACTATCGTTTGATGAATCCATAGTCAAATGAGGCGAACCGGGGGAACTGAAACATCTCAGTACCCCGAGGAAAAGAAATCAACCGAGATTCCCCCAGTAGCGGCGAGCGAACGGGGAGCAGCCCAGAGTCAACATCAAAATTTACCGCAGGAGAAGGGTCTGGAAAGGCCCGCAATAAAGGGTGATAGCCCCGTATCTGAAGCGGTAAGTGTTGTGAGCTCGAAGAGTAGGGCGGGACACGTGTTATCCTGTCTGAATATGGGGGGACCATCCTCCAAGGCTAAATACTCCTGACTGACCGATAGTGAACCAGTACCGTGAGGGAAAGGCGAAAAGAACCCCGGTGAGGGGAGTGAAATAGAACCTGAAACCGTGTACGTACAAGCAGTAGGAGCATCCGAAAGGGTGTGACTGCGTACCTTTTGTATAATGGGTCAGCGACTTATATTCTGTAGCAAGGTTAACCGCATAGGGGAGCCGTAGGGAAACCGAGTCTTAACTGGGCGTTAAGTTGCAGGGTATAGACCCGAAACCCGGTGATCTAGCCATGGGCAGGTTGAAGGTTGGGTAACACTAACTGGAGGACCGAACCGACTAATGTTGAAAAATTAGCGGATGACTTGTGGCTGGGGGTGAAAGGCCAATCAAACCGGGAGATAGCTGGTTCTCCCCGAAAGCTATTTAGGTAGCGCCTCGTGAATTCATCTTCGGGGGTAGAGCACTGTTTCGGCTAGGGGGTCATCCCGACTTACCAACCCGATGCAAACTACGAATACCGAAGAATGTTATCACGGGAGACACACGGCGGGTGCTAACGTCCGTCGTGAAGAGGGAAACAACCCAGACCGCCAGCTAAGGTCCCAAAGTCATGGTTAAGTGGGAAACGAAGTGGGAAGGCTTAGACAGCCAGGATGTTGGCTTAGAAGCAGCCATCATTTAAAGAAAGCGTAATAGCTCACTGGTCGAGTCGGCCTGCGCGGAAGATGTAACGGGGCTAAACCATGCACCGAAGCTGCGGCAGCGACACTTAGGTGTTGTTGGGTAGGGGAGCGTTCTGTAAGCTGTAGAAGGTGGACTGAGAGGTCTGCTGGAGGTATCAGAAGTGCGAATGCTGACATAAGTAACGATAAAGCGGGTGAAAAACCCGCTCGCCGAAAGACCAAGGGTTCCTGTCCAACGTTAATCGGGGCAGGGTAAGTCGACCCCTAAGGCGAGGCTGAAAAGCGTAGTCGATGGGAAACGGGTTAATATTCCCGTACTAAGGGTTACTGCGAAGGGGGGACGGAGAAGGCTAGGCTATCCGGGCGACGGTTGTCCCGGTTTAAGCGAGTAGGTGGGTAGTGCAGGCAAATCCGCACTGCTACAACACTGAGACGTGATGACGAGCCACTAAGGTGGTGAAGTAGTTGATGCCCAGCTTCCAGGAAAAGCCTCTAAGCGATAGGTAATCATTAATCGTACCCCAAACCGACACAGGTGGTTAGGTAGAGAATACTCAGGCGCTTGAGAGAACTCGGGTGAAGGAACTAGGCAAAATGGTGCCGTAACTTCGGGAGAAGGCACGCTGGCATTAGGTGAAGGGTCTTGCATCCGGAGCGGAAGCCAGTCGAAGATACCAGCTGGCTGCAACTGTTTATTAAAAACACAGCACTGTGCAAACACGAAAGTGGACGTATACGGTGTGACGCCTGCCCGGTGCTGGAAGGTTAATTGATGGGGTAAGCCGTAAGGCGAAGCTCTTGATCGAAGCCCCAGTAAACGGCGGCCGTAACTATAACGGTCCTAAGGTAGCGAAATTCCTTGTCGGGTAAGTTCCGACCTGCACGAATGGCGTAATGATGGCCAGGCTGTCTCCACCCGAGACTCAGTGAAATTGAACTCGCTGTGAAGATGCAGTGTACCCGCGGCAAGACGGAAAGACCCCGTGAACCTTTACTATAGCTTGACACTGAACATTGAGCCTTGATGTGTAGGATAGGTGGGAGGCTTTGAAGTGTGGACGCCAGTCTGCATGGAGCCGACGTTGAAATACCACCCTTTAATGTTTGATGTTCTAACTTAGGCCCGTAACCCGGGCTGAGGACAGTGTCTGGTGGGTAGTTTGACTGGGGCGGTCTCCTCCCAAAGCGTAACGGAGGAGCACGAAGGTTGGCTAATCACGGTCGGACATCGTGAGGTTAGTGCAAAGGCATAAGCCAGCTTGACTGCGAGCGTGACAGCGCGAGCAGGTACGAAAGTAGGTCTTAGTGATCCGGTGGTTCTGAATGGAAGGGCCATCGCTCAACGGATAAAAGGTACTCCGGGGATAACAGGCTGATACCGCCCAAGAGTTCATATCGACGGCGGTGTTTGGCACCTCGATGTCGGCTCATCACATCCTGGGGCTGAAGTAGGTCCCAAGGGTATGGCTGTTCGCCATTTAAAGTGGTACGCGAGCTGGGTTTAGAACGTCGTGAGACAGTTCGGTCCCTATCTGTCGTGGGCGAAGGAAGATTGAGGGGGGCTGCTCCTAGTACGAGAGGACCGGAGTGGACGCACCACTGGTGTACAGGTTGTCATGCCAATGGCATCGCCTGGTAGCTAAGTGTGGAAGAGATAACCGCTGAAAGCATCTAAGCGGGAAACTTGCCTCAAGATGAGTCTTCCCTGACAGTAATGTCCTATAAGGGGTGTTCGAGACGAGGACGTAGATAGGCTGGGTGTGTAAGCGTAGCGATACGTTGAGCTAACCAGTACTAATGACCCGAGAGGCTTAACCTAACAACACCGAAGGTGTTTTTGAGAGAGAGAATTTTAGCTTGTTCAGAGATTGAATCTGGTCGAATTTTGCTGATGGCAGAGACTTGGTCGCGTACTGAGGTAGGTGAGCAGGCTGAAAGGCAGCGAAATGAGACGGGATAAATAAAAAAGAATTTGTCTGGCGGCAATAGCGCGGTGGTCCCACCTGACCCCATGTCGAACTCAGAAGTGAAATGCCGTAGCGCCGATGGTAGTGTGGGGTCTCCCCATGTGAGAGTAGGGAGCTGCCAGACTTTAATTATGTAACGAGTTTCGCACCAATAAAAAAACGCTCTATTTTTAAGTTTAATTCAGCATAATATATAAATAGACAAAATCTTATAAATTAAAAGCAACTTATTGTAATTTAAACAAATTTATACGTTTTAGTAACTTGCAAATTAACCATCTATTCCGTTCCTTATCTCAACCTTCAACATAATTTTGGCAAAATTTAGAAGAAAATAAAAAGGATTTCATCATGGCGCAGGTTAATGAGTAACCATTTCGGGTATTAATTTCTTATACATCAAGGTATTTTATCTCTATCATGTCCGTTTATTTCTCAGAAAGGAATTTCCTAACTTGCCATCATATTCACGCTGCGTAGAGTTACTTCCGCGCAGTGCTTAGCTTTAACGGCAGTGTTTGAGTCAATTAAGGGAAAGTGCACGGGTCTGTCGGTTGCCGATTTGTAGTGGTCAACTAAAATTGGCCACTACAGTATCGAGTAGTAAAAAAGAGCTGAAATGTACGGCTAGACTATCCTCTGTAACCAGCTAAATTACACGTGAAAATTGACGTTGACGCATTTGGTTGCGCAAATAAATATCAAAACACATACATATATTACGGATTAATAATCGGCCTTTAGGGGTAATTTGTAGCTGTCTTTGACCAACAATCACCAAACTATCTGCTATCATCGGTTGTAATAACTGTAAATCTGCAGAAAAATAATTTTTAAAATCAATCTGATAGCAATCTTCAATTTGACCATAATCTAAATGAAAATTGCAGATTAAAGTTTTGATGACATCACGCCGAATACAGTCATCTTGTGTCAAAGATAAACCTTTCCATAATGCATGTTGATGATTTTCAATGGCCTGATAGTAGGCGCTTAAATCTTTTTGATTTTGTGCATAATGATCTCCTAACATGCTAATTGCTGACACGCCAAGTCCGAGTAGATCACAGTTTTGCTGAGTGGTATAGCCCTGAAAATTACGATGTAAAACCCCATTACGTTGTGCAATAGCCAGTTCGTCGTTAGGTTTAGCAAAATGATCCATACCAATAAATTGGTAACCATTTTGTGTCAAGGTAAAAATCGTTTGCTGCAAAATAGCCAGTTTTTGTTCCGCTGTCGGTAAATCTTGCGGTTTTATTTTGCGTTGTGCAGCAAAGAGAGCCGGTAAATGGGCATAATTAAACACACTTAAACGATCAGGCGAAAGGGTTAATACTCGCTCCAAAGTAAAAGCAAAAGTTTCCGCTGTCTGTTTCGGTAAACCATAAATCAAATCGATACTGGTAGTAAACCCCGTGTCTCTGGCACGTTGAATCAAAGCGAAAATAAAATCTTCATCCTGCTGACGGTTAACTAAATGCTGTACCTGTTTATTAAAATCCTGTACGCCCATACTCAAGCGGTTAAAACCCTCGTAGCGCAAGTGATCAATAACATCCAATTCTATTTCTCGCGGATCAATTTCAATTGATATTTCGGCATCGGTGGCAAAATGAAAATGTGATTTCAACATTGCCAATAGTTGACTGATCTGGGATTTACTCAAATAGGTTGGTGTCCCACCGCCCCAGTGCATTTGGGTAACAGTTCGATTAGTAAATAATTTCGCTTGTTCTATGATCTCTTTTGCTAAAACCAGCAGATAGTTATCTACTTTATGTTTATGCCGAGTCACCAACTTATTACAGCCACAGAAATAACACAGCTTATAACAAAACGGAATGTGTACATAGAGAGACAGGGGCCTGTCAGGATAGCGACTGGCAGCAATAGCAAAATTACTATCACTATAGTGTTGATTAAATTCTAACGCAGTAGGATAAGATGTATATCTGGGCCCAGCATAGTTATATTTTTGAATAAGAGAAAGATCCCAAATAATACCCTGCTCTGACATATTTTTATCCTTTAATAATAACATCTGCTATCTTATAGCCAGACTCACATTACTGTATTTGTTGCTACTATCTTAACTTATGAGAGATTATCTTAAGATGATGTAAATGGAATAATAATCCAATTAACCAAACTATTTAAGATCAGTAATAAATATTACTATTTTATTAGGCAATAACACCCATTTTTACTATTACATAGTCATGAAAAACAATGCTTACTTCCCTTTCAAAAGCCGCATAATAGCATCCAGTTTATCATCATCTTCTTCGTCATCAAGCTCAATACCAACTATTTTCAGCAAAGTATCAATGCGATCCAATTTACCATCAACATAAGCCATTTCCTCTTTGGCCAACTTTTTACCTTCTTCAAGATCAGTTAGTAACGGCCAGACGTTCATCATTTTCCTATAATACCAACTCTTCTGCGGGTGATAATATGTATTAGTCTTAACTTAATCTGACAATTCTGATTTAAAAAAGAGCGTTACCGGTTTTAATTAACATCATTAGATAATTAAATAAAAGGTAATTCTATAAATATAAAGTCGGGTTACTTAACCTCGCTGAAGAGCTTAATAACGTCTCAAAAGCCTGTAAGATTATGGGGGTATCCCGAGATACGTTTTATCGCTACCAGGAACTTGTGTAGTGGTCAACTAAAATTGGCCACCCTACCTGACTGTTCACGGAACAGTCGCTCTGATTCGTTTGGCGTTAATCCACCGTTATACCAGTGAGGTCTTATATCGCTATATAGCTAGGCGACTTAATTTTGATTACAGCATATGTATTAAAAACAGGTCATCGATAGTGCATCCTGTTTCCATCTTTTTACGTTTAGCTTGAGACCATTTATGTTCTATAGGATTTAAATCTGGTGAATACACAGGCAAATATTCTATCTGGTGTCCTGCGTTTATAATTGCCTGTTCAATATTCTTACCTTTGTGAAAGCTAGCGTTGTCCATAAAAATAACAGAATTTTCAGGAAGTTCTGGGAGCAATATTTTTGTGATCCAAACATAAAAAACATCACGGTTAATATTGCAATCAAATAATCCGATAGCAAAAAGGGTTGTTCCCAATAAAGCGCCAATAACATTTGTTCTTCCCTTAGCACCCCAGTTTTTCAGGCCAAAACAACGGTGACCTTTTGGGGAATAGCCGTGAGTTCGTGGAGTGTCATGTGAAAAACCACTTTCATCAATAAAAACAACAGATTTATCTTTTTTTTCATACTGTTGTCTTTTTTGCTGATGTGCCAGCCTGTCGCTTTCGTTGGTTTTTGGATGGAATAGAGTTTTTTTTTATAGGTTAATCCCAGCTTTTTAAGGGATTGCCAAATAGTCTTTTTACAAACACCGAATCGCTCTGCCCGTTCCTTTTGGTAAGCATCTGGATACTGTTCCACATCTTTTGCTAAAGCATTTTTATCGAGCTTCCTCTTACGTGGCGTTGAATTTTTTGGCTCTGGTCGTTTAAGCCAACGTACTAAAGACGCTTTTCCAATACGGAATTGTTTCGCAGTTTCTCGAATTGTTAAACCTTCGGCTTTCCTTACAGATATTACTTTACGTCGAAAATCAATTGTATAACTCATAACACACCTTGTAATCAAAATTAAGTCGCCTAGCTATATTGGCGCTTTATTGGGAACAACCCTTTTTGCTATCGGATTATTTGATTGCAATATTAACCGTGATGTTTTTTATGTTTGGATCACAAAAATATTGCTCCCAGAACTTCCTGAAAATTCTGTTATTTTTATGGACAACGCTAGCTTTCACAAAGGTAAGAATATTGAACAGGCAATTATAAACGCAGGACACCAGATAGAATATTTGCCTGTGTATTCACCAGATTTAAATCCTATAGAACATAAATGGTCTCAAGCTAAACGTAAAAAGATGGAAACAGGATGCACTATCGATGACCTGTTTTTAATACATATGCTGTAATCAAAATTAAGTCGCCTAGCTATAACAAAATCCTATGGTTATTTGCATTAGGACATGAGTTATCGTGATATTCAAAAACATGTTGCAGAATTATATGGACTGGAAATATCAGATGGAGCTATTACGCATATTACTGACAAATTACTCCCTGAATTAAAAGCCTGGAAACAACGCACTCTGGAGGCGCTCTATCTTTTTGTCTGGCTCGATGCCATTCATTACAACACGAGTTTCGCACAGGCATATAAAATTCCAGAAATGGCTTAAAAGCAATGGTTAATTTGCAAGTTACTAAAACGTATAAATTTGTTTAACTTACAATAAGTTGCTTTTAATTTATAAGATTTTGTCTATTTATGTATTATGCTGAATTAAACTTAAAAATAGAGCGTTTTTTTATTGGAGCGAAACTCGTGTATTTGAATAGCAAGACTTTCACTTTATTTCTTATCCCGAACTCAGGTTAAGATAGCTGATACCGATTCGAAATCACCTGCACTGGTATAAATGAAGTTTTTTGGCTCTTTAGCCAAGGTTAATAGTGTAGTGGCGTTGCGATAGTTAGGCTAACGGCTATGATTATGAGTTTTTTTCTCATTAGTTTTTTGATGATAGTAAACATGATCCACACGTTCATTACTTGTAAGTCAAAATTTAGCATAAAAGAATACCTGACGCGCTATGTTTTTAATTCGCGGCAACAGCCTTAGTTTAATACGCAGCAGCAAGATAATCTTACAAGTATTAGATGAAAGAAAATCCTGATTGTTACTGAACAAATAGCAATTAATATTACTATGAAAATTTATTGTGAGGTATTTAGAAGTTGGGTAAATATAACAGTATTAAATGATTAATGTTTATTATTGATTTTGGTGATCCTTACTAAAACATAATCGCCAACGTTAACCTGAGTAAGGTAGCTGAAGGGTAATTGTTGTAATCAACATTGTCGTCACTATTAAATCATAAGTATAACTAATAAATATAAACGACAAATTTTTATTAAGCACAAAAGATATGCTAATTCTTTTTTACTATTGGTGAGTGAGAAGTAATCCCTTTTTATTTAATTAATTATAAAAAACATTTTCTCATAAAAATATAGAATATTATTTTATATATTAAAAATACAATATTTCAGAATAAAAAACCAACTATTCATTTATGGAGTGTATATTTCTTTACACTATTAATAGATTTTTGATAGGGTAATTTTACTTACTTCTATAGGATGGAGTAGTTATATGATTGCACGTTTTTTACTCAAGCGGGGACAAGTAGCTTTACGCTGGTAAATTAAAGTAGGGTTAATGGAAAGCATAGCAAGAATATTTTTGTTTTAGCGTCAGGGAGTGATTTTGTGAGAGTTTTTTGCTGTTTTCTCATCGTAATGAAAACTTGTTTATCGATATTTGAACTTAAATTTTTATTATATTTTTTCTTGATAAATAAATTATTAAATAATGTCATCCAGGTTAATTATTTTGAAAATTTATTTTATCTAAATGCTTTTCTTTTAGATGATAAACAAAATTATCAGATTAATACTGCTGTTGGGTAATATCGATGAATGCTTTTTACACTGATTAATGATGAATAACCCATTTCTGCCTAATAAATTTTTGCACTGTGGTGCAGTGATATGGCTTTTTATTTGTTTGTTGTTAATAGCATTATTAGCATTGCTACCTAATGTACGATTTAGCGACAATATTTTAACATGGTTACCGCAAAAAAAATTAAACGATTTGACAGCCTCGCTTGACAATGATTTTATGCAGCCGTTCGAGCGACATTTAATGTGGTTGATAAGTCCGGGAAAACAGCCAGATCCATCTGCTGCAGAACATTGGTTAGCATTGCTGCGCCTTGAACCCGGTATTAGTTATGTTAAAGGCCCAATTGATATTCAACGGCGGAAACAATTAGAAGAAAGCGTTCTTTCGGATTGTCGTGAAGGTGAACAACTTCCTGGGGAACCAGTATTAAAAAATCATAATAATGCGCATGCTCAGTGGATAATTTCTCAAATTTATGACGTTTTTTCTGATAATAACAAAAATTCTATTATTGATCCCCCAATACTTATGCCTAATACGTGGCAAAAGTTAGCACAAAATACTAGTCAGTTATGTCTACAAAATGGCTGGATTATAATACAAGATTATCACGGGCAATATTGGTATCTGATTTATGGAGAGCTGATAGATTCATCTTTTAGTATGCATAAGATTGATCAGTTAGTAACGAATTTAGAAGCCCGAGCGAAACAATTTACGGTTGATTATCCACAGGTACAAATTTTATCACGTGGTACTATGCTGTATAGTGATTATAAGAACCAGCAGATAGAACAGGATATTTTTATTTTTGGCACTATTGCCGTACTAGGAATGGGGGCACTAATATTGATTGTTTTTCGTTCTCTTCAATCATTATTACTTTGTTTTTTATCAGTTGGTATTGGTGCGCTAGTTGCTAATATTACTACGTTATTCGTTTTTGGTGAATTATATTTGATTACGTTAGTAATGAATATAAGCATTATAGGATTATCTGTAAACTATCCCCTTTACTATCTTACAGAACGGATGCTTTATGGCCATAAAACAGATCCTTGGCAAAGTCTTAAAAAAATACAAGCGACATTATTATTAGTACTTATTACTACTATAACTGCTTATATTATTATGATGTTTACGCCATTTCCTGAAATTTGCCAAATGGTATTTTTTTCTGCGGCAAGTTTTATTGGCTCATATTTAACGGTTGTTTTTTGGTTTCCATGGTTATGTCGTGGCATACCAGTAAGAACAATACCAGCTAAGACTTTCATGTCGCTCTGGTTTAGAGCTTGGCAACGATACAAAATGTTACGTATTGGATTACCACTTTTGGTTGGTGTAGTGTCATTAAGTGGATTGGCAATGTTTAAAATTAATGATAATGCATCTTCGCTTCAGGTATTGCCTTCAGTAATTTTATCTCAGGAAGTTATCATAAGTTTAACCAGTGACAATAATGATCAAAAATGGTTTGTAATCTATGGTGATAATTCTAAAGAAACATTTAAGCGTCTTAAAGCTTTTATTATGAAACTTAATATAGCGAAAAAACGTGGTTGGTTGACAAATTATCATCTTATTCCGTTTGACTCAGAACAAAATAAATATCCCGATACGGCCTTTATTCGAGATCTTACTATAATAGAAGACCAAGCCAATCATTATACAATTAATGTCTTAGAAAAATTAAAGATGACTGTAATGCTAAATCAAATTGAGCAAAATGCTGAAAATTCAGTCAGTGACAGTTGGCGTTTGATATGGACAACTTTGGTGGATGGTAGAAATGGTATTTTGATTCCGGTAGATGGCGTCAAAAATAGTGTTGCACTTTCAGTCTTAGCTGAAGTGCTTCCAGGAGTAGTATGGATAGATAGTAAAGCGGTATTTAATGAAGTATTTACACTATATTGTATGATTATTGCAGGATTGCTATTCGCGGCACTTGGAGTGATTGCTGCCTGTATGATAGCTAAATTGGGCTTATGTCATGGGATGATTAGTTTATTACCTTCAATATTGTCATTAATCAGTAGCCTTGCCATGCTTGCGTTTACTGGGCATTGTCTAAATATTTTTTCGTTATTAACTTTGGTTTTAGTGCTGGGTATTGGTGTTAATTATACATTTTTTTTGAGTAACGCTAATAATGAACCACTTAGCTCTTTATTTACTATTACGCTAGCTATGATAACAACACTTTTGACGTTAAGTGTACTAATTTTTAGTAATAGCTTAACAATTAGTAGTTTTGGTATTGTTTCATGTAGTGGGATTTTTGTTGCGTATATGTTATCACCAATGGTAATGTTTAAATGTAAAGAAAAAAATCACTATAAAATTTAGCATTTAATTTTTTTGAATATTATTTTTATTTATCATATTGTTATGTTCTATATTCAGTCGCATTCAGAGACTATTGACACCATAAATTTTTAATTCCAACCTAATTTACTATTAACTAAAACCGCGGTAATATTAAATTTTTGTTGACATAAATCTTTTTGCTAAGTAGATTTCGAATGCCATACTAGCAAGAGTTTCGCACAAAACTAATTTGGGTACGTTAATAAAACACGGATGTGCTCAGTAATAGCATTTTTGATTACGTCCCAATTTTGTTGATAAAGGGTTATTTTTTCAGATGTACGACGTTTATGTTGTTCAAACCACGCAGAAATAGCGAGAAAAATATGATTTCTTTGCGCTCGTGCGAGCCTGACAGCGTTCAATACCACAATTTTGTTTAACTTCTCGATGATAAACTTCAACAGACCAACGGGCATCCATGATAGATTTGACGTATTGACGGGTGGGATTGTCTTTGTTTGTTACTAAGTAATCAATACGGCCGTTTTTGGCTGTAAATTTGAAAACAGCCACCCAACCATAACCTCGTAAGTGTATTGGAGTTCCTTCTTCTGAGATGTCTAACTTGTTCAGTTGTTTGTTATGGTTAAAATCCTATCTTTCCTCAGCGTGGTTACCCAGACCCAACCATGAGAGCGAATTGATTTCAGATTATCCAGGCTAGAATACCAGGCATCCATCACTACCGCTTCTGGTATGATCCCTCTTTTTTTAGCAAGAGCGAGCATTTCGGAAAAGTGCGTGTTTTTTGTTTTTCCATCGGAATCTTTATCATAAATACGATAATCAATAGGAATTGATCCAACAGTTGTTAGATTATGCCAACGTAAATTAACTAAACCTATGCCAGCAATAACATCATGTTCATTACCTGAATATTGATAATGGACCATCTCTATTTTTTTACTACGTGTTTTGGCAATCAATGTATCATCGGCAATTAGTACGCAAGGGCTTTTTTTGTCTATAGAGGGTTGAACTAATCGCCATAAGTCTTTAGTTTAGGTCGAAAACATCTACTTTTAGCCATCGGCTAACAGTGTCATGATATAAAGGCGATGGGCTTACTTCTGATAACGCCAAACCAGACTATCTTACACTGCTTACTTGTAAGAATCACGAGTTTCGCACCAATAAAAAAACGCTCTATTTTTAAGTTTAATTCAGCATAATATATAAATAGACAAAATCTTATAAATTAAAAGCAACTTATTGTAATTTAAACAAATTTATACGTTTTAGTAACTTGCAAATTAACCATTGCTTTTAAGCCATTTCTGGAATTTTATATGCCTGCGCGAAACTCGTGGATGAATTGGATGCTCAGGATCTGGGAAAATACTGCATGCAGCGATAAATAGACAGCCTAGAAAGCGATTATCGCTGACTTTTTGAGCACTGGTTAACGGGCTAATAGTTTTTCTTCCGGCGAAAGTTCGTCATTGAGTTGTATCTGCCGGTGTCAGGTCTCAATTTGTTGACTATGGTGACGTAAACAATCATAAAGCAACGCTTCATCATTTGGCTAAAATTGACGCGATTTATTAAATTCTATTTTAAGTTTATTAAGTAATATTTCAATATTACAGCCAAGGCCGTGTTGTTCTAACAGTTGTAGTACAGAGTTCAGTACTTGCTCACGTTGCATGTTTATTTCCCTTGCCGTTGCGTAATTTGTTCTAAATGCTGATAGAACATTTTGCTATTCATAAAACCATAAACCCGTGAATTAGGTAATTCGATGCCTTTATCATCATAGAAAATAATAGTGGGTAATCCATAGACATCGAGATATTGTAAAAGAGATTTTTGTTCAGCATTATTTTCTGTCACATTGGCTTGCAGTAATAACATATTATCCAGTTTACTTTTGACCTTGGGATCACTAAAGGTGTATTTTTCAAACTCCTTACAGGCGACACACCAATCAGCATAAAAATCAAGCATAACTATTTTGCTAGTATTATTGTTTATTGCTTGTTTGATTTCTTGCCAATTTTTTACTTGTTTAAACTTTAAATCCATATGGCTTTGTGGTCTTGAGATGGCAGATATTTGCCAAATTCCATTTTGTAACGGTTGGGCTGCTATGATAGCCAATAGTAAAAATAAGATCTGACCAATCCGCGCCCGGCTGTTATGTTTCTTAAGTAATAGGATGAATACCCATAAACAAAATGCAGTTATTAATAAACTGCTTAACCTAAGACTCCAGATCTCGCCAAAAATCCGTTCGAGTAAGAAAATGGGTAACGCTAAGATCACAAAGCCAAACGCTTCTTTAACATATTGCATCCAAGGACCGCTACGAGGAAGTAGTCGATGGCCAAATAATATTATGCCAATGAGTGGCAGCCCCATACCTAATGCATATAGGTAAAGTGTTAGACCTCCGATTAACAGATCTCCGCTTTGGGCAATATAAAGCAAAATAGCACTGAGTGGCGCTGTGGTACAGGGAGAACAGATAAGTCCGGCCAGTGCACCCATAATAAATACACCAAAATAAGATCCTGCTTTTTGGTGGTCGCTCCAATTGATCAGTTTTGTTTGCAGTGAAGATGTTAGCTGTAGGTTATAAAAACCAAACATGGAAAATGCCAGCAGAATAAACAGAATGGAAATTATGATCAAAACATAGGGGTGCTGAAGTGCGGCTTGAAATGATAAACCGGCCGCTGCAACAATTAGCCCCAACAGGGTATAAGTGAGAGCCATTCCTTGAACATAACTAAAAGCTAACCAAAAGATTTTTATTAAACTTTTGGGTCTTTGCTTACCTAATATAATACCTGAAATTAAAGGGTACATCGGTAAAACGCAAGGAGTAAATACAACACCAATACCGAATAGCAGTGCCCATAAAGGTGAAAAAGGTTGCTCTGTTTTTCCGCTAGTCGCTTTTTTCGCTGAAGAGTTAGCGTTTAGTTGAACAAATTTATTGGTGGCTAGCGATTTTTTGGTGGCAATGACGGAGCTAAGTGGAATAATTTTTGTTTCTGGAGGATAACAGTAGCCGGCAGCTGCACACCCTTGATATTTCACTTCAATATTGGCTTGGTCTGTGGCACGGATAATAGGAATATTAATAACTAAATTATTAAAATAAACAACTGTTTTACCAAAAAATTCATCTTCATGATATTTTCCTTTTGGTAATTGATATTTACCGAGCTTGGCATGACTGGGAAGGAATTTTATCTGTTTTTGATAGAGATAATAGCCAGGCTGTATTTGCCAGTTCACTATTAATTTGTTTTCTTTTTGTTCAAAATCAAACACGAAGGCTTGATCAGCAGAGAGCAATTGATTCATTCCTCCTTTTTCAAAAATAGCATATGCTGCGGTTGATAAAAGGAATGTCCCACACAGTATTAGTAATAAGCCTAAAACATAAACACGTCTCTGCATAATAGATTTAAAAATAGCTGTTAAATTTAAAAATAAGATAATTATTGAACTATAACCTACTGTTTATCGATTGGAAAAGTTTTAGTGGCTAATTTGTTTAAAGAATATTGTTTGTTACGATAAAAATTCAAGGACTTTAGGTCCTTGAATCGGATTTTTCTAACATTAAAGGATGATGCTACCAAACAAAAAGCCGAAAATGACAGATAGGCAAACACCAATAATGCCAGGAATAAAAAATGGATGATTAAATACAAAGCGACCAATGCGAGTCGTACCGGAGTCATCCATTTGAACGGCCGCAACTAATGTTGGATAGGTTGGTAAAACGAAGAGACCCGAAACCGCAGGAAAAGAGGCAATCGCGGTTAATGGACTGACGTTTAAAGCAAGAGCTATTGGCATTAGCGCCTTAATCGTTGCAGCCTGAGAGTAAAGTAGTGCAGAACAGATGAAAAATATCACCGCTAACATCCATGAATGATTATGAATAAGCTGACCGGCAGTGGCTTTTATCCAGTCAATATTAGCCTGGACAAAAGTATCGCCTAACCATGCTACGCCTAAAATACAGATACAGGCACTCATACCTGCTTTAAAGGTACTAGAATTTAAAATGGCATCTGTTTTAACATGGCAACTTAGTGTAATTAAGGTCGCTACACTTAGCATAATAATCAAAATTGCATTGGTCGTATTCATTAGTGGTATTTCAATTAGACCAAGACTGGGGCTATTAATCATGGCATAAATAACCACACATATGACACCTAGCAGAAAAAATAACACTGACTTTTTCGCGCCAGCTTTAATTTTTTTAGACTGACAACCTCTTAATTCTATTAATCCGGCGGCTAAACGTTGTTGATAAATGGGATCATCAGCCAGTTTAGAATCAAAGCACCAAGAAATAATGAATGACATAAGTAAAATAGCTAAAAAAGTTGCCGGTAATAGAATAGCTAGTAAGCTAATATAGCTAATGGGTTTACTAACCATAGCAGGATTTTCCATAACCGAAGCGATATAGACCACTGCAGCTGAAATCGGTGATGCAGTGATGCCGATTTGTGCCGCGACAACAGCTGTTGATAAGGGCCGGCAGGGTTTAATACCATTTTCTTTAGCAACTTCAGCAATAACAGGTAATGTTGCCAATGAAATATTACCTGTACCTGCAAATAAAGTCAGAAAATAGGTAACGATCGGCGCTAAGATGGTAATGTATTTAGGATTTTTACGAAGTAATTTTTCTGTTTGATCAATCAAATAATCTAATCCGCCGGCAATTTGCATGGCAGAGATAGCGGCGATAACAGCCATAATAATGGAAATAACATCATAGGGGATTGTTCCTGGTTTAACGCCTAAAATTGCCAGCATCAAGACACCAAGACCGCCAGCAAAGCCTATACCGATACTTCCTAGTCGTGCTCCCAGAAAGATGGCCAGCAGAACAATAATAAATTCTACGCCTAGCATAATGTTTACTCCTTAAAGTAATTGATAATATTTTGTTTGTTTTTTGTGTATGTAAAGTAAAAGGCACGCTTCTTTGCAGAAAGCGTGCCTTAAAAATTAAGACGAATTAATTTTTATTGTTAACATGCTAATTTAGTCATCAAAGCGTTTAGCTTTATACTGAGGATTTTTTAGATTTTCAACAGAGAAAATATCGTCTAATTGTTCTTCTGTTAGTAAACCTCGCTCTAATACTACTTCTCTAACATTTTTACCTGTTTCAGCGCATATTTTACCGACGATATCGCCATTATGATGACCGATAAATGGATTAAGATAAGTAACAATGCCAATCGAATTAAAAACATATTTTTCGCAAATTTCTTTATTGACGGTAATACCGTTAATACATTTTTCCAGTAAATTACGGCAAGAATTATTCATTAATGAAATAGATTCAAAAATTGCTTGGCCGATTGCCGGCTCCATCACATTCAATTGCAATTGTCCTGCTTCCGCTGCGATAGTAACACAAGTATCGTTGCCAACAACTTTGAAGCATGCTTGATTAACCACTTCAGGGATAACAGGATTGACTTTAGCAGGCATAATAGATGAACCCGCTTGTAGTTCAGGTAGATTGATTTCTTTTAAACCAGCACGAGGGCCGGAAGAGAGTAAACGAAGATCATTACAGATTTTTGATAGTTTAACGGCTAAGCGTTTTAATCCTGCATGTACTGTAATATAAGCACCACAGTCGGAAGTTGCTTCAATTAAATCTTCTGCCGGAATGCAGGGCAATCCTGTTACTTCAGCTAATTTTTTTACCACCAATTCTTGATAACCGGCAGCGGTATTGACTCTGGTTCCGATTGCGGTTGCACCAAGATTGACTTCAAGTAATAATTCACTAGCGCGGTGTAAATTTTTTATTTCTTCTTTTAATAATGTGGCAAATGCATGAAATTCTTGCCCTACTGTCATAGGAACAGCATCTTGTAATTGAGTGCGACCCATTTTAAGAATATCTTTAAATTGGTTGGCTTTTTGTTCAAAACCTTCTTGAAGTAGAGTAATTGATTTAATTAGGTTAGTAATAGAGTTATAAACCGCGATTCGAAAGCCGGTTGGATAGGCATCATTAGTTGATTGACTCTTATTTAAATGGTCATTGGGATCTAAATATTGGTATTGACCTTTTTTATGTCCCATTAATTCAAGACCAATGTTAGCCAGGACTTCGTTAGTATTCATATTTAATGATGTACCGGCTCCACCTTGAAAGACATCTATTGGAAACTGATCCATGCACTTGCTTTTATTTAAAATTTGGTCACAGGCATTAATAATCACATCTGCTTGTTTTTGTGGAATGGTTTTTAGTTCTTTATTTGCCATTGCTGCTGCTTTTTTTACCATTACCATTCCACGAATAAATTCGGGGACATGATTAATAGTTCGGTCGCTAATATAGAAATTTTCGATCGCACGCAATGTATGAATACCATAATAGGCTTCAGCAGGTACATCTCGTTTACCTAATAGGTCTTCTTCAGAACGAATACTTTTAGACATACAAACCTTCTTAAAATTAAATGGCGATTTATTAATTGAATATGTAATGTAAATAGTAAAAATGGATTATGTTAACGTCAGATTTGAAATTAATAACTAAGATTTTAATTATAACCGTGATATATATTCCGAAATAGTGGTATTGTCATAAAATGGAATACTATATATGCATCTTAGTGAATTAAATATGATATGTGTGATCGCGTTCACATAACTCATTTAAAACATTAAAATTTTTTATCATTGAAAAATGTATGATAGATCTACATCATATAGGTATTATCGGCTTATGCTTATAAAGAAAATATCGTGATATTCATTTTTTTGAGACAATTTATCTTGCTAATTCAAGAGGCTAGCGTTTTATTAGCAAATATTAGGAGAATTGTATGCGTTGGTTTCCATTCATACTTTTATGCCTGTTAATTTATATCGAAGCAGTTATTTTTGTTAGGGTTGCTGAGAACATAGGTGTATTAACCACTTTAATATTGGTCGTTTTAACTTCATGCCTTGGAATTTCTTTAGTAAAAAGTCAGGGAATTAAGAACTTATTGTTAATACGTCAAAAATTAGCTGTCGGTGAGAATCCAGCCGAGGAGATGATTAAGAATGTGGCCTTAGTGATTGCCGGTATTCTGTTAATTATACCCGGTTTTTTTACGGATTTTTTAGGTTTGTTACTACTATTTTCTCCGATCCAAAAACTGATAGTCGTGAAGCTTATGCCGCATATTCATTTTTATTCTGCCGGAACAGCTAACGATAATTTTAACCGTTCTTCAAAAGGGTATACCTATGAAGGCGAATTTGATAGAAAATCTGATTCTCCATCAAACAGCATTAAACATGAAGACAAATTTTCTAAAAAAGAAGATCATGATGATAAATAATACTAACGATTTTGTTTTTTTAAATGTAGAAAGAAAAAATGAAAAATTTTTTGTATACCCCCTTGAACTGATTTTAATTGACCCCATTTCGTCAAACAGGGTACTGGTTTAAGTAAGACATACTAGTATCATCCTTATTTACCTTATATGGATTTTATTTATAGGAGATCTATTAATGAAGATACGTCCATTGCATGATCGGGTTATCATCAAGCGCGAAGAAGTTGAAGCTAAATCTGCTGGTGGCATTGTTTTGACGGCCTCTGCTGCTGGTAAGTCAACTCGAGGCAAAGTGCTAGCTGTTGGTAACGGTCGCATTTTAGAAAATGGTGAAAATAAACCGTTAGATGTGAAAATTGGCGATACTGTTATTTTTAACGACGGCTATGGCGTGAAGACAGAAAAGATTGATAACGACGAAGTATTGATTATGTCAGAAAGCGATATTCTGGCAATTGTTGAAAAATAATTTCTCGCTTAGATCTTCAGAATGAATGAATTTAAAGGAAAGAAACAATGGCAGCTAAAGACGTAAAATTTGGGATTGACGCCCGTGCAAAAATGCTTCGTGGAGTGAGTATTCTTGCTGATGCAGTTAAAGTTACTTTAGGTCCGAAAGGCCGTAATGTAATTCTGGATAAATCTTTCGGAGCACCTTCGATTACTAAAGATGGTGTGTCTGTTGCGCGTGAAATCGAGTTAGAAGATAAATTCGAAAATATGGGTGCCCAGATGGTAAAAGAAGTTGCATCTAAGGCGAATGATGCAGCAGGTGATGGCACAACCACAGCAACAGTACTCGCTCAATCGATTGTTAGTGAAGGTTTAAAAGCGGTTGCTGCCGGCATGAACCCAATGGATTTAAAACGCGGTATTGATAAAGCGGTTTCTGCGGCAGTTGAAGAATTGAAAAAATTATCTAAACCGTGTGCTGATAATGAAAAGATTAAACAAGTTGGTACGATTTCGGCTAACTCTGATCAAACCGTCGGTAAATTAATTGCTGATGCAATGGAGAGAGTTGGCAAAGAAGGCGTTATTACCGTTGAAGAAGGTTCCGGTTTAGCAGACGAATTGGCAGTTGTTGAAGGTATGCAATTTGATCGCGGTTATTTGTCTCCTTATTTTATCAATAAGCCAGATGCGGGCTCTGTCGAATTAGAAAATGCCTATATCTTGTTAGTAGATAAAAAAATTTCTAATATTCGTGAATTGTTACCTGCATTGGAAGCTGTCGCTAAAGCAGGCAAATCGTTGTTGATTATTGCTGAAGATGTTGAAGGTGAAGCACTAGCGACATTGGTAGTCAACAATTTACGTGGTATTGTAAAAGTTGCTGCGGTAAAAGCCCCTGGTTTTGGTGATCGCCGTAAAGCCATGTTGCAGGATATTGCTATTCTAACCAAAGGTGCTGTTATCTCTGAAGAGATCGGTATGGAGTTGGAGAAAGCGACGCTAGAAGATTTAGGTCAAGCGAAACGCATCGTTATTAACAAAGATACCACCACTATTATTGATGGTATCGGTGAAAAAAACATGATTACAAGCCGCATCGAACAAATTAAGCAACAACGTGAAGAAGCAACCTCCGATTATGATCGTGAAAAATTGCAAGAGCGTATTGCTAAATTATCAGTCGGAGTTGCGGTGATTAAAGTTGGTGCTGCAACTGAAGTTGAAATGAAAGAGAAACATGCTCGTGTCGATGATGCGTTGCATGCAACTCGTGCAGCCGTAGAGGAAGGTATTGTTGCTGGTGGCGGTGTTGCTCTGGTTCGTGTTGCAGCTGCATTAGATAAGTTGAAAGGTGACAATGAAGATCAAACCGTTGGTATTCGCATCGCCCTACGCGCGATGGAATCACCTATGCGCCAAATTGTTGAGAATGCGGGTGTAGAATCAGCTGTAGTTGTTAACAATGTTAAGCAAGGTAAAGGCAACTACGGTTATAACGCTTTAACTGAAGAGTATGGCGACATGCTTGACATGGGTATCTTGGATCCAACTAAGGTTACTCGTTCCGCTTTACAATTTGCTGCCTCAATCGCCGGTCTTATGATCACAACTGAAGCTATGGTAACTGATTTACCAAAAGAAGATAAAGCTGATCTAGGTGCTGCTGCTGGTATGGGTGGTATGGGTGGTATGGGTGGTATGATGTAAGGTATTAAAATTTTAACATCGTTATCCTTATCACGAGAAGAACCCTGAGTTTAACTTTTGACTCGGGGTTTTTTATTATCAAATTTTTATCTGTTTGCTATTTGACACGAGTTTCGCACAGACATATAAAATTCCAGAAATGGCTTAAAAGCAATGGTTAATTTGCAAGTTACTAAAACGTATAAATTTGTTTAAATTACAATAAGTTGCTTTTAATTTATAAGATTTTGTCTATTTATATATTATGCTGAATTAAACTTAAAAATAGAGCGTTTTTTTATTGGTGCGAAACTCGTGTTTGATTTCATTAAGGGTTTGCTAGCGGCTGGTTATTGGCTTTAAGTCTATTTTTTCACATAAGATGATTTAATTTTGCGATAATATGATTTAACCGAGTATATTTACTAGAATAGGGTAAAATGTTGTTAACACGCTGGTATAAAAGATTGATGGCCAAACTATTTTGCTGGATATTATGTTGTTATTGATAATAAGCTTAATTTGGCAGAAAAATTCGGTAATGTAAGCGTTGATATTAATATATAGCTAAAAGTAAATGAGGAACAACATGCGAATTAAAGTATTGCTTGGTGCCACACTATTTGTCTTGGCTGGCTGTTCAACAACCAATAAAATTATCACCGCAGGCGAAAAAGTTCGTTTTGTTAATGCCCAGCCTGGAAGTGAATGTCAGCATTTAGGGTCGGTTACCGGCACTCAAAGTAATTGGCTTAGTGGCGTAAATAGTGAGTCTAGTTCACTGCGTGGCGCAGCAAATGATTTACGCAATAAAGCTGCTGAGATGGGAGGCAATGTTATTTATGGCGCTAATAGCCCAACGGAAACGTTACTCTCGAGTTTTATTCCTACTGATAGTAAAATGATAGGACAAGTTTATAAGTGTCCATAACGCATGCTATGCATGATCCTGAATAATATAGGGTCATGAGTTTTATCATGTAGCTAAATCGTTATCGTAATTGTAAGTCAATCGGTGTTTTACTCAATTTTCCAACTATTTCTCTGGTTAATCTCGGTACCAGATAGCCTGAGATACGGGTAAGCAGTTCTTTCATTATGATGCGAGCCTCTTCATCCGTTACCATAAAATGGGCGGCGCCTTGGACTTTATCTAATAGATGTAAATAATAAGGTAGTATTCCATTTTCAAACAGTTTATTACTTAATTTAGCGAGACAGTCAGCATTATCATTAACACCGCGCAAAAGTACACTTTGATTTAATAAGGTAACACTTACCTGTTTTAACTGTTCCATCGCGCGACTAAACTCACTGTCAATTTCATTGGCATGATTGATATGAGTCACCATAATAATCTGTAGTCGAGAAATATTGAAACGTTGGCAAAGTGTTGTGGTAATGCGAGCAGGAATAACCACCGGTAACCGGCTATGGATCCTAAGCCGTTTGATATGAGGGATAGTTTCTAACTGTGACATTAGCCAATCTAACTCATGATCTTTTGCCATCAAAGGATCGCCGCCTGAAAAAATAACTTCATTAAGCTCAGTATGCCGTTGAATATAATTTAATGCAATCTGCCAATTTTGTTTGTTGCCTTTGTTCTCTTCATACGGAAAGTGACGCCGGAAGCAGTAGCGGCAATTAACAGCACAACCTCCTTTCACTAATAGTAGGACGCGATCCTGATATTTATGTAATAATCCTGGAATTGGACTATTTTGCTCATTTAGCGGGTCAGTCGAAAATGTTGGTGTAAGATTAAATTCAGATTTTAGCATAATAACTTGCCGTAAAAGGGGATCATTGGCATCACCGATCCGCATTTTTGCAATAAAAGGGTGAGGTACGCGCAGTGGAAATAAAGCACGAGCAGCACTTCCAGCACGCAATTCTGGATCATTTTGTAGTGACAGTAATCGTAGAAATTCGTCAGGATCAGTGACAGCTTCTGCAAGTTGTTGTAGCCAGACTTCTCTGGCAGGGCTTTTTTGAGTTACAATATTAAACATTTTTTGGCTATGCCATTTTTACTTAAAAAATTTAGAGGATTTCTATGGCTACCTATAGTACCAATGAATTTCGCTCAGGTCTTAAAATCATGTTAGATGGCGAGCCTTGTGCAATTGTGGAAAGCGAATTTGTCAAACCAGGCAAAGGGCAAGCGTTTGCTCGCGTACGGATCCGTAAATTAATTTCTAATAAGTTATTAGAAAAAACATTTAAGTCAACTGATTCTGTCGAAAGTGCTGATGTTATGGATCTGAACTTGACCTATCTATACAGTGATGGTGAATTTTGGCATTTTATGAATAATGAGACTTTTGAGCAACTAGCTGCTGATGAAAAAGCAGTCGGTGATAATGCAAAATGGTTAATCGATCAAGCTGATTGCATTGTTACATTATGGAATGGACAGCCTATTGCTATCACGCCACCGAATTTTGTTGAACTGGCAGTGGTTGATACCGATCCGGGTTTAAAGGGGGATACAGCAGGTACGGGCGGAAAACCGGCAACATTAAGTACCGGTGCGGTGGTAAAAGTCCCGCTATTCGTTCAAATTGGTGAGGTAATTAAAGTTGATACCCGCTCCGGTGAATATGTTTCTCGGGTGAAATAATATTTACACGAGTTTCGCACAGGCATATAAAATTCCAGAAATGGCTTAAAAGCAATGGCTAATTTGCAAGTTACTAAAACGTATAAATTTGTTTAAATTACAATAAGTTG
Organism: Candidatus Arsenophonus triatominarum; assembly: GCF_001640365.1. Taxonomy (GTDB): domain Bacteria; phylum Pseudomonadota; class Gammaproteobacteria; order Enterobacterales; family Enterobacteriaceae; genus Arsenophonus; species Arsenophonus triatominarum. The sequence continues at coordinate 300,324 of NZ_LWMI01000006.1, forward strand.
CTTTTAATTTATAAGATTTTGTCTATTTATATATTATGCTGAATTAAACTTAAAAATAGAGCGTTTTTTTATTGGTGCGAAACTCGTGCGTTATATTGCCAGTAAAGACCAAAAAGCCTTTATGGCTGATTTAAACACGAGTTTCGCAATCTCCAAAAAAGAAGTATAAATTTAAAAACAAGAAAAAATTAGGGTGTTTATATTTTGTCCGGTTATCCATGCATTAAAAATATCTATAAAACATTCTTACAAGTAAAGCAGTGTAAGATACTCTGGTTTGGCGTTATCAGAAGTAAGCCCATCGCCTTTATATCATGACACTGTTAGCCGATGGCTAAAAAGTAGATGTTTTCGACCTAAAGACTTATGGCGATTAGTTCAACCTTCTATAGACAAAAAAAGCCCTTGCGTACTAATTGCCGATGATACATTGATTGCCAAAACACGTAATAAAAAAATAGAGATGGTCCATTATCAATATTCAGGTAATGAACATGATGTTATTGCTGGCATAGGTTTAGTTAATTTACGTTGGCATAATCTAACAACTGTTGGATCAATTCCTATTGATTATCGTATTTATGATAAAGATTCTGATGGAAAAACAAAAAACACGCACTTTTCCGAAATGCTCGCTCTTGCTAAAAAAAGAGGGATCATATTTACAGCCAAAAACGGCCGTATTGATTACATAAAGCCTGTTGCTCAATAGCAAAATTAATTATGACTTACAAAAAAAACAGCCGCTGATGATAAAATAATCAATTTTTGCATTAAAAATAACCCATGTAAGATTAAAAAATAAACTATTTTTGTATTTTTTAGATGTATCTAACTTGTTTTTATTTTAAGCAACTTTATTTCACTATTGAGCAACATGCTTATAGTAACAAACAAAGAGAATCCCACCCGTCAATACGTCAAATCTATCATGGATGCCTGTTGGTCTGTTGAAGTTTATCATCGAGAAGTTAAACAAAATTGTGGTATTGAACGCTGTCAGGCTCGCACGAGCCGAGCGCAAAGAAATCATATTTTTCTCGCAATTTCTGCGTGGTTTGAACAACATAAACGTCGTATATTTGAAAAAATAACCCTTTATCAACAAAATTGGGACGTAATCAAAAATGCTATTACTGAGCACATCCGTGTTTTATTAGCGTACCCAAATTAGTTTTGTGCGAAACTCGTGTTAAAGCCGGTTTATCGTGCAGATACTAAAGCGGCTGCTGAGCTTGCCCTTGATGAATTGGAAACGAAATGGGGTGAAAAATACCCGATAGTGCTAGAATCCTGGCGAAGTAAATGGGAGTTGCTCAGTGCTCATTTTCGATACCCTAAAGCCATTAAAAACCCATTTATACGACCAATGCAGTAGAGGCGGTTCATCGGTAGTTTAGGAAATTAACTAAAACCAAAGGGGCTTTTCCTAATGAAAACAGCTTATTAAAATTACTCTATATTGGCATCAATCAGGTATCCAACAAATGGACTATGCCGATTAGTAACTGGGCGTTAACCATTGCTCAATTGTCCATCTATTTTAAAGGGCGCCTAGATGGTATAATCAAAATATAAAATCCCCTGACACAGAATTATGAACACTCTCATTTCTTTGCGCCCGACTCGTGCGAGCCTGGCAGCGTTCAATACCACAATTTTTTTAACTTCTCGATGATAAACTTCAACAGACCAACGGGCATTCATGATAGATTTGACGTATTCACGGGTGGGATTCTCTTTGTTTGTTACTAAGTAATCAATACGGCCGTTTTTGGCCGTAAATTTGAAACAGTCACCCAACCATAGCCTCGTAAGTGTATTGGAGTTCCTTCTTCTAAGATGTCTAACTTGTTCAGTTGTTTGTTATGGTTAACAATCCTGTTTTTCCTCAGCGTGGTTACCCAGACCCAACAATGAGAGCGAATTGATTTCAGATTATCCAGGCTAGAATACCAAGCATCCATCACTACCGCTTCTGGTATGATCCCTCTTTTTTTAGCAAGAGCGAGCATTTCGGAAAAGTGCGTGTTTTTTGTTTTTCCATCAGAATCTTTATCATAAATACGATAATCAATAGGAATTGATCCAACAGTTGTTAGATTATGCCAAAGTAAATTAACTAAACCTATGCCAGCAATAACATCATGTTCATTACCTGAATATTGATAATGGATCATCTCTATTTTTTACTACGTGTTTTGGCAATCAATGTATCATCGGCAATTAGTACGCAAGGGCTTTTTTTGTCTATAGAAGGTTGAACTAATCGCCATAAGTCTTTAGGTCGAAAACATCTACTTTTTAGCCATCGGCTACTAACAATGTCATGAGATAAAGGCGATGGGCTTACTTCTGATAACGCCAAACCAGAGTATCTTACACTGCTTACTTGTAAGAATGTTTTATTATTTTTAATGCATGGATAACCGGACAAAATATAAACACCCTGATTTTTTCTTGTTTTGAACTTTATACTTCTTTTTTGGAGATTGCGAAACTCGTGATTGAATGTTTATTTTTTAGCTCATGGTTATTCCTTTTTGGAATAACCATAGATTTTTATATTATTTCATGTTCTAACTGTGAATTGATAATTTGACTTGAATAAATATAAATATAAATATAAATATAAATATACAAAAAATTGACAATAAAAGGTAATAGTAAAATGAAATTCAATCTTATTGCAACTGTATTATCTATCACATTAGCTTTGGTTACCGGGTTGGCAAAAGCAGATAAATTGGAAAGTATCAAAAAAGCCGGTGTGATCCGTATTGCTGTTTTTGATAGTAATCCTCCCTTTGGTTTTATTGATGCTAAAACTAAAAAATTGGTGGGTTATGATATTGATATTGCAGAAGCGATTGCTAAAGATTTTGGTGTTAAATTAGTATTGCGTCCAACTAATCCAGCGAATCGAATACCGCTATTAACAGCCGGTAAAGTGGATCTGATTGGTGCTAATTTTACCATCACCAAAGAACGTGCTAAACAAGTTGAGTTTTCAACGCCTGATTTTGCTACTGGGCAGAAATTTATCGCACGTATTGGGGTATTAAAAACGGCTGATGATATTATTCCTTTGCGTATCGGTGCAGATAAAGGAACCGTGCAGGAAATTACTCTACGTGAACGCTATCCTAATACTAAAGTAATATCTTACGATGACACCCCACTTGCTTTTGCTGCATTACGAAATGGCAATGTACAAGCTATTACGCAAGATGACGCCAAACTGATTGGTTTATTGGGGAACTTACCGGCAAAAATTAAAGCAGATTATGAGATCTCACCTTTTAGTCTTACACGTGAATATCAGGCATTAGCAGCAGCTAAAGGTGAAACGAATTTGATTAAAGCGGTAAATAATACTTTATTGAAATTAGAAAAAAATGGTCAGGCAGAAATAATTTATAATCGTTGGTTTGGTCCAGAAACTAAAGCAGCATTGCCTCGTGGTGATTTTAAATTTGCACCATTAGAAAAGTAAAAAAAATATTATTTTTAATAAAAATACCTAAATGAGTGTCTTCATCATAGATAGGTTGCATAAATGTTTGAACATTTTTTCTCTACCCAGCTATTAGCCCCTGAATATCTTGATTGGATTTGGCAGGGCTTACTCATTACTATTTGGATCTCATTTTGTGCCATAGTCGTCTCAACCCTGCTAGGGTTTGTTGTCGTTGCTGCTAGAGATAGCCATACCGTATTATTGCGTTGGTTGGCAATTAGTTATATTTCACTATTTCGTAATACGCCATTATTAATACAGCTTTTTTTTTGGTACTTTGCTGCTGGAACGATATTACCAGAATCAGTTATGCAATGGCTAAATACACCACATCTGCTCGCTATTCTCGATATTAAGCTCGCATGGCCATCATTTGAATTTTTGGCAGGTGTGATTGGCTTAACCCTCTACTCTACGCCTTTTATTGCTGAAGAATTAAGAGCCGGTATTTATGGTGTAAAGCAAGGACAAAAATTTGCTGCATTAGCATTAGGTTTATCTGGCTGGCAAGCCATGCGTTATGTTGTTTTACCCCAAGCGCTAAAAATCGCGATGCCGCCTTTATTGGGGCAGTATATGAATATTGTAAAAAATTCTTCCCTAATCATGGCAATTGGTGTTGCTGAACTTTCTTATGTTGCTCGTCAGATTGAAAGTCAAAGTTTACAAACCTTTACGGCGTTTGGTGTGGCGACAATTCTTTATATTGCCATTATTGCCTTGATGGAAGCTTGGGGACAATGGCGTCAGCAGCGTCTATTAATAAAGGGATATTAACATGGATTTTACAGTGATTGCTGAAAATTGGCGCTATCTGTTATTTGGTACATTTCCTGATGGCCCTTTAGAAGGTGCAGCACTGACTCTGTTAATAAGTTTATTAGCAGGAAGTATCTCTATTTTTCTTGGTATTGCTGGTGGAATTGCATTGGCGATGTTAAATGGTTGGTGGGCAAATTTACTGGCAGCTGTGTTAGGTTTTTTTCGGGCTATACCTGTCATCATGTTAATTTTCTGGAGTTACTTTTTATTACCTGTTTTACTAGGTACGGATATTCCTGAATTGACGACCGTAATTTGTGCTTTAGCTTTGATCACATCAGCTTATTTAGCGCATGGAGTAAAAGCAGGTATTTTGGCTATAGGTCAAGGGCAATGGCAAGCGGGGATGTCGCTAGGTTTTACCCGTTGGGCGGTATTGTGGAATATTATACTGCCGCAAGCGTTACGGATGATGATCCCCTCTTTTATTAATCAGTGGATTGCATTAATTAAAGATACTTCATTGGCTTATATTGTGGGAGTGGCAGAATTATCATTTTTAGCCACTCAAATAAATAATCGAGAAATGATTTATCCAATGGAAATTTTTCTATTTGTTGCTTTAATCTATTTCATTATGTGTTTTTCACTTGAGATGATAGCAAATCAAATCTTACGTTGTTTAGAAAAAAATCGGTCGTCACAGGTTCTATTATCTGGTAAGCAACCAAACCAGTTGGTTTGTTTCTAATATCCGTTATTCTATCTTGTGACTTTTAGAGGTAAATGAAAGATTGGTAACATGGGTGATTATTCGTTGGTATTTATATCACTCTCTTTTTGGTTCCACGAAGCCTTATTTCAACGTAATGACTGAGTTGAATATTCATTCGCATTATTATGTCAGATATTGTTTTCCTTTTTCTGTTTTATAATTAACTATTTGGATTAATTTTATTGTAGGATAGAGCAAAAAAACTTTTTTATTAGGCTAAATATCGATCAGACAACAGAGTCTGCTTCAGCGTATGTTTAAATTACATGAACATGGCACAACAGTTCGAACAGAAATTGCCGGATTGACGACGTTTTTGACAATGGTTTATATCGTTTTTGTTAACCTGCAAATTCTATCAATGGCGGGAATGGATATTAAAGCTGTTTTTGTTACTACCTGCCTGGTTGCAGCGTTAGGTACGTCGCCAATTTACCGGTTGCTGTTGCTCCTGCGATGGGATTAAATGCCTTTTTTGCTTTTGTCGTGTTGGTGCTATGGGCTATTCCTGGCAAGTGGTGATGGGAGCAATTTTCTGGGGAGCAGTTGGTTTATTTCTTTTAACGCTTTTTCATATTCGCTACTGGATCATTGCGCATATCCCCATAAGCTTACGGGTTGGTATTACCAGTGGTATTGGTTTATTTATTGCCATGATGGGATTGAAAAATGCTGGCATTATTGTTGCTAATCCAGATACCCTGGTGGCGATTGGTAATTTTTCCCAATCGAATGTGTTATTGGGGATCTTGGGATTTTTTATCATTGTCGTGTTAGCGGCGCGCAATATTTATGCTGTGGTGCTTGTTTCTATTGTGATCACCACGCTTATTGGGATGATTATCGGTGATGTCCAATATAATGGTGTTTTTGCGCTACCACCTAGCATCATGACGGTTGTTGGACATGTTGATATGATTGGCTCACTAGATATTGCTTTGTCTGGCATTATCTCTTTCATGCTGATTAACCTTTTTGATTCTTCAGGAACCTTAATTGGTGTTACCGATAAAGCGGGTCGGCTGATAAGACAGGTAAATTTCCGCAGATGAAACAGGCGCTTTATGTTGATAGTTTAAGTTCGGTCTCAGGCAGCGCAATGGGAACATCTTCAGTAACTGCCTATATTGAAAGTAGCTCTGGGGTTGCGATAGGTGGACGTACTGGATTAACCGCAATTGTGGTTGACGCGCTATTTTTATTAACAATTTTTATTTCACCGCTAGCAGTATGGTACCCGCTTTTATCACGGCGGTTATGATGCTTTTTAGTTTTTATCACTAAGAAGGTATTGCATTAGGTTTTATTGCTTTACTGTGTCATGAAAATAGGGACAGGACGGTGGCGTGTGAGATTGGTTTGGCCGTCGTTATTGTTTCGCTGTTATTTATTGCAAAAATTATTTTGGTTGATGCGTAATAGCATTAATAAATAACTGAATAATTTATTTACATCACTTCGATAATAATTATATCGAAGTTTTTATTTATTCTAATTTTACCGTATCTAGTATAAGTCATCTACATATCATATTATTGTGTTAAATATAGAATTGAAAATCAGCAATGAGAGAAAACCCGTTATGTCGGAGCATAAGAAAAAAACAGCTAATAAAATGAAAAAAAATCGTGAATCGCTAAAGTTTAGCCCGTCGTGAACGAAAAAAACAGAAAAAAAAGCGTGGAGCAGGTAGTCGTTATCAAGAAAGATCTAGCGCACAAAATAACAATTATCCATCAATGGAGAAAGATCCGCGCATTGGTAGTAAGAAACCGATCCCTCTACTTATTGATGCTAAAGAAGAAAAAGCCTTAAATACCAACAAGCAAAAAATAAACAAGGTAGAAAAATCAATATTATCTGTAGTAGCTCAGACTTGATCTGACAGTTGCCGATTATTTATACAGTACCTGTCAGGTTAAATTTGATTTAAATCTTTCTCTCTCCAAAGTTGTTTTTCATCGTGTAAAGTTGCCATGGGAGTTCGACCGCAACACATTTTTTCTTGATGAGTGCGTTGGTTATTATATTCCGCTAACCATTTATCTAAATCAGCTTGTAATTCATCTAAAGCCCTATAGATTTTCTTACGAAAAGCCACCTGATAGAACTCTTGTAATACAGTTTTATGAAAGCGTTCACAAATCCCATTAGTTTGAGGTGAACGAGCTTTAGTTTTTGTATGATCAATTTGATAGCGAGATAAAGTTGATAATCGTGATGTTCAACTTTACCACAATACTCACAGCCTCTGTCCGTCAGTATACGTAACACCGGTAACCCATGCTGGGAATAAAAAGGGAGAACCTTGTCATTTAATAAATCTGCCGCCGTTATTGCGCTTTTTGTTGTGTAAAGCTTACAATGAACGACTTTACTGTAAGTATCAATGTAAGTTTGTTGATAAACACGACCAACGCTTTTTAAATGACCGACATAAAAAGTATCTTGTGAACCCAGATAACCTGGATGCGCTGTTTCAATCTCACCACAGGCTTCATCATCTTGCGCTTTCTTTTCTAGAGCACTGTAGTGGCATACTAAATTTGGCCACCTAAGTTGAGGTGATATGCTTACCTCATAATTTTTATAGGTGCCGAAATGAGTAAAATAATAAGCCTGTTGCCAAATAGTGAACTCACGCTGCTTTAAACAAAAACGACTCACATACACCTCAAAAACACGAGAGTGGTTTATTTTTTAATCTAAAATGGATTATTTTCAATTTTAAGTGTGATTATTTTATAGTCAACTTTTAATTTTTTGATAAATTCTAATTAATGCCCTTATTTAGCAACAGGCTTAATTACTGCTGAATTTAAATGTGAAACCGCCAAATTAGTCCTTGACCAAAATTACACCTACCAGGAAGCCGCGAAAGGCATGAACGTCAGTCTTTCAGCGATTAGCCGGTGGGTAAGAGCCCTTCGTTTAGAACGTCAAGGGAAAACATCGCCTGGTCTGCCATTAACACCTGAACAAATTGAGTTCAGAGAAATGAAGAAAAAAATCCACCGGCTGGAAATGGAGAATGACATCTTAAAAAAGGCTACTGCGCTCTTAATGTCCGACTCACTGAAAAATTTTCGGTAGTTGAAAAGCTAAGAGTGCTTTATCCGGTGAAAACTTTGTGTCGTATTTTAATGTTCACCGAAGCAGTTATCGCTATTGGTGTCGGCCTAAGGAGTGTAGTGGCATACTAAATTTGGCCACCTAAGTTGAGGTGATATGCTTACCTCATAATTTTTATAGGTGCCGAAATGAGTAAAATAATTACTGCTGAATTTAAATGTGAAACCGCCAAATTAGTCCTTGACCAAAATTACACCTACCAGGAAGCCGCGAAAGGCATGAACGTTAGTCTTTCAGCGATTAGCCGGTGGGTAAGAGCCCTTCGTTTAGAACGTCAAGGGAAAACATCGCCTGGTCTGCCATTAACACCTGAACAAATTGAGTTCAGAGAAATGAAGAAAAAAATCCACCGGCTGGAAATGGAGAATGACATCTTAAAAAAGGCTACTGCGCTCTTAATGTCCGACTCACTGAAAAATTTTCGGTAGTTGAAAAGCTAAGAGTGCTTTATCCGGTGAAAACTTTGTGTCGTATTTTTAATGTTCACCGAAGCAGTTATCGCTATTGGTGTCGGCCTAAGGAGCAAGATATTGAGCGGACGATAAAACGTAGCCTAGTCAGCGAAGCGTGGAACGTTAGTGGCGGCTCTGCTGGCGCAAGGACTATCGCCACGATGGTTACCAATACACACAACGTGAAACTTGGGCGGTGGTTAGCGGGTAAGTTGATGAAAGAATTAATCATCGTCAGTTGCCAAGAGCGAAAACATAAATACAACCGCGGTGGAAATGAACGTATTGATATTCCAAATCTGCTCAATAGGCAGTTCGCTGTTACAAAAAGCGTGTTGCTTAATAGTGAAATAAGGGTATTTCGGTGATTGAAGTAAATTTTAGGCTGTTCTGAGATGGAAATTCCAAAGACCGGCACTAAGGAGTAAAAAGGTATAGCTAGGCGACTTAATTTTGATTACAGCATATGTATTAAAAACAGGTCATCGATAGTGCATCCTGTTTCCATCTTTTTACGTTTAGCTTGAGACCATTTATGTTCTATAGGATTTAAATCTGGTGAATACACAGGCAAATATTCTATCTGGTGTCCTGCGTTTATAATTGCCTGTTCAATATTCTTACCTTTGTGAAAGCTAGCGTTGTCCATAAAAATAACAGAATTTTCAGGAAGTTCTGGGAGCAATATTTTTGTGATCCAAACATAAAAAACATCACGATTAATATTGCAATCAAATAATCCGATAGCAAAAAGGGTTGTTCCCAATAAAGCGCCAATAACATTTGTTCTTCCCTTAGCACCCCAGTTTTTCAGGCCAAAACAACGGTGACCTTTTGGGGAATAGCCGTGAGTTCGTGGAGTGTCATGTGAAAAACCACTTTCATCAATAAAAACAACAGATTTATCTTTTTTTTCATACTGTTGTCTTTTTTGCTGATGTGCCAGCCTGTCGCTTTCGTTGGTTTTTGGATGGAATAGAGTTTTTTTTTATAGGTTAATCCCAGCTTTTTAAGGGATTGCCAAATAGTCTTTTTACAAACACCGAATCGCTCTGCCCGTTCCTTTTGGTAAGCATCTGGATACTGTTCCACATCTTTTGCTAAAGCATTTTTATCGAGCTTCCTCTTACGTGGCGTTGAATTTTTTGGCTCTGGTCGTTTAAGCCAACGTACTAAAGACGCTTTTCCAATACGGAATTGTTTCGCAGTTTCTCGAATTGTTAAACCTTCGGCTTTCCTTACAGATATTACTTTACGTCGAAAATCAATTGTATAACTCATAACACACCTTGTGATCAAAATTAAGTCGCCTAGCTATATCATCAATAAAGGGTCTACGATTCCGTAAAATTTGGGTCATACAACCGAGGCGCTTGATACCCGCGATGGCGTGTTCAACCGTAATACGGATGCCCGAGATTATTTTATTTTCTTGTTTTTGTTCAGGCGATAAAGGTCTTTTTCGAGTTCCTTTTTTTGGGATTTGTGTATTAGGATGCTGTTTATCTATACCTTGAAAACCGGTATCGGCCCAGATGGTTACCTCAGGGGGAATATGGCGAATTATATCGACTTTATTGAGTAAGCGTTTATCGTGACGGCGCCCATTTTTGATCATGGGGATAAATCCAATTTTCCTCGTTTCGTCAGTCATAATAAGCCCTTTTCGAGTGGTCTGTCTTTTCTTTCCCGAATACATTTTTTTTCGCCGACGCAGATTCTTAGGCTTTTGGACAGGTCGCTCTGTCCCATCAATAAAGACGTCTTTAACTCCAGGAAAGGCGCGAAAAAATTCCTCAGCAGAGCGAATTTGACGAGCGGGCAAAACACATTCTCGCCCCAAGGTCATCTCTAAAACCGGCAATAATATTTTTACCCAGCGACATACCCGTGTTCTATCTAAACCAAAAAGAAGTCCTTGCAAATCATAGGTCGGATAACATTTTAAATACAATAAAATAAAAAGCAGTTTATCTAATGGGGTTGGGATAAATCCTTTCTGCCCTGCACCCATCTGCCGCTCGTGATCTTTTCGATTCTTTTTCCGATAAATCAAATAACAAGCTGAAAATTCAGCGGCTAAATTTTTCAATTCTTCGACTGATAATCCAATGATTGCTTTACATAAACGATTATCTCGTAACAACCGCTCTTTGTTGATCATTTCAAACCGTTATTTTCTAAGTTAAACCTCTTTTTATTGTCTATAGCGTGACAAAAAATGCAAGTCTCTATTCAGCAACTATTTTAAAGCCTGACCAGGTTTGGTGCGGCGATGTAACCTATATTTGGACAGGCTCACGATGGGCCTATCTGGCTGTGGTATTGGATTTGTTTGCCCGAAAACCGGTGGGCTGGGCAATGTCATTTGCACCAGACTCAGAATTAACCGCCAAAGCACTACAAATGGCTTGGGAACTACGTGGGCATCCAAACAGGTGATGTTCCATAGTGATCAGGGAAGTCATTATACCAGTCGTCAGTATAGGCAGGCATTGTGGCGTTATCAGATGACCCAAAGTATCAGTCGCAGAGGGAATTGTTGGGATAATAGTCCGATGGAACGATTCTTCCGTAGTCTGAAGACCGAATGGGTGCCAACGACTGGCTACCAAAGCTTTAGTACTGCTCAGTCAGCCATTATTCGCTACATAACCCACTACTATAGCTAGGCGACTTAATTTTGATTACAGCATATGTATTAAAAACAGGTCATCGATAGTGCATCCTGTTTCCATCTTTTTACGTTTAGCTTGAGACCATTTATGTTCTATAGGATTTAAATCTGGTGAATACACAGGCAAATATTCTATCTGGTGTCCTGCGTTTATAATTGCCTGTTCAATATTCTTACCTTTGTGAAAGCTAGCGTTGTCCATAAAAATAACAGAATTTTCAGGAAGTTCTGGGAGCAATATTTTTGTGATCCAAACATAAAAAACATCACGATTAATATTGCAATCAAATAATCCGATAGCAAAAAGGGTTGTTCCCAATAAAGCGCCAATAACATTTGTTCTTCCCTTAGCACCCCAGTTTTTCAGGCCAAAACAACGGTGACCTTTTGGGGAATAGCCGTGAGTTCGTGGAGTGTCATGTGAAAAACCACTTTCATCAATAAAAACAACAGATTTATCTTTTTTTTCATACTGTTGTCTTTTTTGCTGATGTGCCAGCCTGTCGCTTTCGTTGGTTTTTGGATGGAATAGAGTTTTTTTTATAGGTTAATCCCAGCTTTTTAAGGGATTGCCAAATAGTCTTTTTACAAACACCGAATCGCTCTGCCCGTTCCTTTTGGTAAGCATCTGGATACTGTTCCACATCTTTTGCTAAAGCATTTTTATCGAGCTTCCTCTTACGTGGCGTTGAATTTTTTGGCTCTGGTCGTTTAAGCCAACGTACTAAAGACGCTTTTCCAATACGGAATTGTTTCGCAGTTTCTCGAATTGTTAAACCTTCGGCTTTCCTTACAGATATAGCTAGGCGACTTAATTTTGATTACAAGGTGTGTTATGAGTTATACAATTGATTTTCGACGTAAAGTAATATCTGTAAGGAAAGCCGAAGGTTTAACAATTCGAGAAACTGCGAAACAATTCCGTATTGGAAAAGCGTCTTTAGTACGTTGGCTTAAACGACCAGAGCCAAAAAATTCAACGCCACGTAAGAGGAAGCTCGATAAAAATGCTTTAGCAAAAGATGTGGAACAGTATCCAGATGCTTACCAAAAGGAACGGGCAGAGCGATTCGGTGTTTGTAAAAAGACTATTTGGCAATCCCTTAAAAAGCTGGGATTAACCTATAAAAAAAACTCTATTCCATCCAAAAACCAACGAAAGCGACAGGCTGGCACATCAGCAAAAAAGACAACAGTATGAAAAAAAAGATAAATCTGTTGTTTTTATTGATGAAAGTGGTTTTTCACATGACACTCCACGAACTCACGGCTATTCCCCAAAAGGTCACCGTTGTTTTGGCCTGAAAAACTGGGGTGCTAAGGGAAGAACAAATGTTATTGGCGCTTTATTGGGAACAACCCTTTTTGCTATCGGATTATTTGATTGCAATATTAATCGTGATGTTTTTTATGTTTGGATCACAAAAATATTGCTCCCAGAACTTCCTGAAAATTCTGTTATTTTTATGGACAACGCTAGCTTTCACAAAGGTAAGAATATTGAACAGGCAATTATAAACGCAGGACACCAGATAGAATATTTGCCTGTGTATTCACCAGATTTAAATCCTATAGAACATAAATGGTCTCAAGCTAAACGTAAAAAGATGGAAACAGGATGCACTATCGATGACCTGTTTTTAATACATATGCTGTAATCAAAATTAAGTCGCCTAGCTATATGACTGACGAAACGAGGAAAATTGGATTTATCCCCATGATCAAAAATGGGCGCCGTCACGATAAACGCTTACTCGATAAAGTCGATATAATTCGCCATATTCCCCCTGAGGTAACCATCTGGGCCGATACCGGTTTTCAAGGTATAGATAAACAGCATCCTAATACACAAATCCCAAAAAAAGGAACTCGAAAAAGACCTTTATCGCCTGAACAAAAACAAGAAAATAAAATAATCTCGGGCATCCGTATTACGGTTGAACACGCCATCGCGGGTATCAAGCGCCTCGGTTGTATGACCCAAATTTTACGGAATCGTAGACCCTTTATTGATGATACCTTTTTACTCCTTAGTGCCGGTCTTTGGAATTTCCATCTCAGAACAGCCTAAAATTTACTTCAATCACCGAAATACCCTTATTTCACTATTAAGCAACACGCTTTTTGTAACAGCGAACTGCCTATTGAGCAGATTTGGAATATCAATACGTTCATTTCCACCGCGGTTGTATTTATGTTTTCGCTCTTGGCAACTGACGATGATTAATTCTTTCATCAACTTACCCGCTAACCACCGCCCAAGTTTCACGTTGTGTGTATTGGTAACCATCGTGGCGACAGTCCTTGCGCCAGCAGAGCCGCCACTAACGTTCCACGCTTCGCTGACTAGGCTACGTTTTATCGTCCGCTCAATATCTTGCTCCTTAGGCCGACACCAATAGCGATAACTGCTTCGGTGAACATTAAAAATACGACACAAAGTTTTCACCGGATAAAGCACTCTTAGCTTTTCAACTACCGAAAATTTTTCAGTGAGTCGGACATTAAGAGTGCAGTAGCCTTTTTTAAGATGTCATTCTCCATTTCCAGCCGGTGGATTTTTTTCTTCATTTCTCTGAATTCAATTTGTTCAGGTGTTAATGGCAGACCAGGCGATGTTTTGCCCTTGACGTTCTAAACGAAGGGCTCTTACCCACCGGCTAATCGCTGAAAGACTGACGTTCATGCCTTTCGCGGCTTCCTGGTAGGTGTAATTTTGGTCAAGGACTAATTTGGCGGTTTCACATTTAAATTCAGCAGTAATTATTTTACTCATTTCGGCACCTATAAAAATTATGAGGTAAGAATATCACCTCAACTTAGGTGGCCAAATTTAGTATGCCACTACAAGTCAATTAAGGGAAAGTGCACGGGTCTGTCGGTTACGGATTCGCCGGCATAAAGTCTTCGATGGGATAGCTGAACGAGGAAAAACCTCAACAGGTTGGTTCTTTGGTTTCAAACTTCATGTAATTATCAATCATTTGGGGGAAATACTCAGTTTTCGACTTACACCAGGAAACGCAGATGATCGGAAACCATTACCTGAGCTGATAAAAGATCTTTCTGGTTGTTTGTATGCGGATAAAGGGTATTTATCGGCTTCACTGAAACAGCAACTGAAAACAATGGGAATTAACCTTATAACGAATATCAAGAAGAAAATGAAGCCTGTTGAACAGACTTGTTTCGACAAAGTCATCTTGCGTCATCGTTCTGCCATTGAAACGGTATTTGATGAGTTAAAAAATCTTTGTCAGATAGCGCATACGCGGCACCGCTCTCCTGCTAACTTTGTAGTGAATTTATTAGCCGGGCTGGTTGCATATTGTTTAATTCCACCTAAACCAAAGATACCGGTAGCAGGAACATATCTTCAAGCATAATTGATAATGCTTATCCCGAACTCAGGTTATACATAGTGTTGCAGTTATTATATTGCCTAGTTATAATTTTTTCAGTTTGATCTGTTGCTCAGGACGAACTGAGAAATGTCATTTTATTGGGGACGACCCTAGTTGTTAGGAGGAATGATGGCCTGGTTAATTTTATTAATAGCCGGTTTACTTGAAATCGTTTGGGCAATAGGATTGAAATATACCCAAGGATTTACCAGATTAACCCCCAGTATTATTACTTTAGTTGCCATGTTGTTAAGTGTAGTGTTATTAGCTTATGCAATAAAAACATTACCGACAGGTACTGCATATGCTGTTTGGACAGGTATTGGTGCAGTTGGCACGGCGATAATTGGGATTATTTTTCTTGGTGAATCAGCTAGTTTATTCCGCTTATTAAGCCTGGGGCTAATTTTTGCTGGGATTATTGGGCTAAAACTGGCACATTAATTTTAAAGTCATTTATTATAGTCAAATATTTATTTTGTCATGGCATATTTAATACCGTGCGTGGATATTTATTCATGCCCTGATTAATTTAGTACTGAATTCCTCTAATCATAATTAAAATTTGTATCGATAATAAGTGAGTTTATTTATATATTTTTTGCTAGTGGTGTGTTTTATGCAAAGAATCGACACGGCAAATTTGAAATATAATCAGAATAAAATAAATTAATAAACTATTTAGAAAATATTATTTATTTTATTACTGAATTTGGTAAATATTATTTTCATATCATAAAAAAGATAATATTATTCAATAATAAAAATCTTATTATAATCTTTTTAATACTAGCACGAGTTACGCACAAACCTAATTAGGGTACGCTAATAAAACACGGATGTGCTCAGTAATAGCATTTTTGATTACGTCCCAATTTTGTTGATAAAGGGTTATTTTTTCAGATATACGACGTTTATGTTGTTCAAACCACGCAGAAATAGCGAGAAAAATATGATTTCTTTGCGCTCGGCTCGTGCGAGCCTGACAGCGTTCAATACCACAATTTTGTTTAACTTCTCGATGATAAACTTCAACAGACCAACGAGCATCCATGATAGATTTGACGTATTGACGGGTGTGATTGTCTTTGTTTGTTACTCTGTAATAAATACGGCCGTTTTTGGCTGTAAATTTGAAAACTGTCACCCAACCGTAGCCTCGTAAGTGTATTGGAGTTCCTTCTTCTGAGATGTCTAACTTGTTCAGTAGTTTGTTATGGTTAACAATCCTGTTTTTCCTCAGCGTGGTTACCCAAACCCAACCATGAGAGCGAATTGATTTCAGATTATCCAGGCTAGAATACCAGGCATCCATCACTACCGCTTCTGGTATTTAGCAAGAGCGAGCATTTCGGAAAAGTGCGTGTTTTTTGTTTTTCCATCGGAATCTTTATCATAAATACGATAATCAATAGGAATTGATCCAACAGTTGTTAGATTATGACAACGTAAATTAACTAAACCTATGCCAGCAATGACATCATGTTCATTACCTGAATATTGATAATGGACCATCTCTATTTTTTTACTACGTGTTTTGGCAATCAATGTATCATCGGCAATTAGTACGCAAGGGCTTTTTTTGTCTATAGAAGGTTGAACTAATCGCCATAAGTCTTTAGGTCGAAAACATCTACTTTTTAGCCATCGGCTAACAGTGTCATGAGATAAAGGCGATGGGCTTACTTCTGATAACGCCAAACCAGAGTATCTAACACGAGTTTCGCACCAATAAAAAACGCTCTATTTTTAAGTTTAATTCAGCATAATATATAAATAGACAAAGTCTTATAAATTAAAAGCAACTTATTGTAATTTAAACAAATTTATACGTTTTAGTAACTTGCAAATTAACCATTGCTTTTAAGCCATTTCTGGAATTTTATATGCCTGTGCGAAACTCGTGTTAATGTCACCGATCATGCAAAACTGATCCACTTGTGGTATTATTCGTACATTTTTGTACGGGTAATTTATGTTAACCAAGGAGATATTTGTGGATATTCATGTTCGTTTTGCACAAGGACAAAGCATTAGAAAAATGGCCCGTGAACTGGGCATTTCCCGTAACACCGTAAAACATCATTTACAACAGCAGGAGATGCCAACTTATGCTAAAAGAAGTCAACAATCGAGTAAACTGGCACCCTTTAAACCTTATTTGCTTCAGCGAATTGAATTGGCTAAACCTGATTGGATCCCTGCAACAGTCCTATTTGATGAGGTAGTTGAAAGAGGCTATCAAGGCGGCGGTATTGCTCAGTTACGTCGATTTGTTTGTCAATTTAAACCAAGCATTGTTCCCAAACCTGTCGTCCGTTTTGAAACACAGCCAGGTGTAGTAGCTCAGACTTAATCTGACAGTTACCCGTTATTTATATAGCTAGGCGACTTAATTTTGATTACAAGGTGTGTTATGAGTTATACAATTGATTTTCGACGTAAAGTAATATCTGTAAGGAAAGCCGAAGGTTTAACAATTCGAGAAACTGCGAAACAATTCCGTATTGGAAAAGCGTCTTTAGTACGTTGGCTTAAACGACCAGAGCCAAAAAATTCAACGCCACGTAAGAGGAAGCTCGATAAAAATGCTTTAGCAAAAGATGTGGAACAGTATCCAGATGCTTACCAAAAGGAACGGGCAGAGCGATTCGGTGTTTGTAAAAAGACTATTTGGCAATCCCTTAAAAAGCTGGGATTAACCTATAAAAAAAACTCTATTCCATCCAAAAACCAACGAAAGCGACAGGCTGGCACATCAGCAAAAAAGACAACAGTATGAAAAAAAAGATAAATCTGTTGTTTTTATTGATGAAAGTGGTTTTTCACATGACACTCCACGAACTCACGGCTATTCCCCAAAAGGTCACCGTTGTTTTGGCCTGAAAAACTGGGGTGCTAAGGGAAGAACAAATGTTATTGGCGCTTTATTGGGAACAACCCTTTTTGCTATCGGATTATTTGATTGCAATATTAATCGTGATGTTTTTTATGTTTGGATCACAAAAATATTGCTCCCAGAACTTCCTGAAAATTCTGTTATTTTTATGGACAACGCTAGCTTTCACAAAGGTAAGAATATTGAACAGGCAATTATAAACGCAGGACACCAGATAGAATATTTGCCGGTGTATTCACCAGATTTAAATCCTATAGAACATAAATGGTCTCAAGCTAAACGTAAAAAGATGGAAACAGGATGCACTATCGATGACCTGTTTTTAATACATATGCTGTAATCAAAATTAAGTCGCCTAGCTATAATAAGCCCTTTTCGAGTGGTCTGTCTTTTCTTTCCCGAATACATTTTTTTTCGCCGACGCAGATTCTTAGGCTTTTGGACAGGTCGCTCTGTCCCATCAATAAAGACGTCTTTAACTCCAGGAAAGGCGCGAAAAAATTCCTCAGCAGAGCGAATTTGACGAGCGGGCAAAACACATTCTCGCCCCAAGGTCATCTCTAAAACCGGCAATAATATTTTTACCCAGCGACATACCCGTGTTCTATCTAAACCAAAAAGAAGTCCTTGCAAATCATAGGTCGGATAACATTTTAAATACAATAAAATAAAAAGTAGTTTATCTAATGGGGTTGGGATAAATCCTTTCTGCCCTGCACCCATCTGCCGCTCGTGATCTTTTCGATTCTTTTTCCGATAAATCAAATAACAAGCTGAAAATTCAGCGGCTAAATTTTTCAATTCTTCGACTGATAATCCAATGATTGCTTTACATAAACGATTATCTCGTAACAACCGCTCTTTGTTGATCATTTCAAACCGTTATTTTCTAAGTTAAACCTCTTTTTATTGTCTATAGCGTGACAAAAAATGCAAGTCTCTATTCAGCAACTATTTTAATGAACGACTTTACTGTAAGTATCAATGTAAGTTTGTTGATAAACACGACCAACGCCTTTTAAATGACCGACATAAAAAGTATCTTGTGAACCCAGATAACCTGGATGCGCTGTTTCAATCTCACCACAGGCTTCATCATCTTGCGCTTTCTTTTCTAGAGCACTGATTTGTGATTCTGACAGGATAATTCCTTCTGTTGCGATTTTATCTTCAAGCGCTTTTAGGCGTTTTGTAAAATTTTCGAGATTATGGCGCAGCCAAATAGAGCGAACGCCACTCCCCGAAACAAAAATGCCCTTTTTTTCTTAGTTCATTACTACTGCGGTGTTGACCGTGTGCAGGGTATTCAATCGCATACTCAACTACAGTGCTTTCAATCTGTTCATCTACTCTATTTTTTACGTTAGGCACCCGTCGATTTTGATTAATTAAAGCGTCTATCCCACCATCGTTAACAAGTTCCTGGTAGCGATAAAACGTATCTCGGGATACCCCCATAATCTTACAGGCTTTTGAGACGTTATTAAGCTCTTCAGTGAGGTTAAGTAACCCGACTTTATGTTTGATGATAGGATTATTTGTTTGATACATAGAATTACCTTTTATTTAATTATCTAATGATGTTAATTAAAACCGGTAACGCTCTTTTTTAAATCAGAATTGTCGGATTAAGTTAAGACTAATACAAAAGATTTAAATCAAATTTAACCTGACAGATACTGTATAAATAACCGGTAACTGTCAGATTAAGTCTGAGCTACTACAGGCCTGAAAAACCTGATTAATATAAATCACCATATCCACCAACTAGCTGATATTAGACAAATATTCTTCTCCATAGATAATTTAAATATGCCAAAATAGCTGTTAGATACTTTTTTTGATAAAAAGTGTGTTTGTATTTATATTTAAATAAATGTGATTTATTAGCTTTGACTTGAGGTTTTCCTATCCATGGGGAAGCATTTTTAGCATCGATGAAATATTTTGATGAAGGGTAATTTGTTGCCCATTCGTGCCAAGGTTTGGTAACTCCTATGTAATGAATAAAAACAACACTGTCATTTATTTTCTGAATTTTTTTTCTTAATCCGTAATCAATCTTACAAAAGGTGTTCCATTTTGAGTCGATAAAAATCGTCTTGTCAATCAAGATTAAATTCAAAGCATCTTGATCTAGATAAGGTAAAATTTTTTTTGATAACAATTCAATAGCTTTATTTGAAACATCTGATTTAAACCACTGAGAAGTGCTAATTAACATTAGTCCAGCGTTGAAATAATTTTCATTTAAACTATGTGTATCTGGTGACTTATTTCTTTTCTTTCTATCACTATCAGCTACAACAGCTGCAATTTGGTTGTTATTGAAATTAATTTTAGTTAGAGAAGTTATATTACCTTTACAGACAATATCAGCGTCTAGATAAAGTACTTTGTCAATTATTGAGGATAAATAATCGACAAGAATCAACCTAAAATAGGTAGCATATGACCAATTTGGGGTTGTTGGTAGCTTTTTCAGTTCTTCACACTCAAGAAGATAGATAGTTATTTTGGTGTTATATTTTTTTGCTAGCTGTGAAAATAGACTTTTTTGCTCTCCATCAAAAAAGTCAGTAAACACATGAAAATGAAGAACTATATCTTTGTTATGCATTAGTATCGAAGTGATAGAGACTCCAGCTCCAAATAGAAAGTTTTTGTCTACTCCATAAGCTATATTGAATACATTATCTGAATAACTTAATTTCTCATCAGCTAGATTAACGATCTTTGTTACTAATTTAGTAGCTTCAAACGCACTTTCTCTAATCATTGTTTACCCGTAAACAAACAGCCCCACTCCAAGGGCATCATATTAGCAGCGTTGTAAGAAGTTGTTAACCATTAATTGTTGGTTGCGTGTAAGTGGCTTTGTGTGAGATTGCGGTTTTGTTCTTGTGGTATTTTGCCAAAGATAGCACACGGGGGTGAAAAAATAATTTTAAATAACTTTATTTTTGTTAACTTATTGATATTATAATATTATTTTATATAAGCTTTCATTTATCTATCGTATGCATCGAGGTAAGCTGGAAATACACCGTAGCGGAGTAGATTGTGAAGGGCAAGGATAGATAAACCTATTTGATCCCAAACAGATAATAGTTTCACAATTTGCTTTAAAAGAGGTGATCATGGGTGAAAAAGGTTTTTTAGTTGTATTTTTAACACGAGTTTCGCACCAATAAAAAAACGCTCTATTTTTAAGTTTAATTCAGCATAATATATAAATGGACAAAAGTTTATAAATTAAAAGCAACTTATTGTAATTTAAACAAATTTATACGTTTTAGTAACTTGCAAATTAACTATTGCTTTTAAGCCATTTCTGGAATTTTATATTCCTATGCGAAACTTGTGTTGGAGTTCCTTCTTCTGAGATGTCTAATTTGTTCAGTTGTTTGTTATGGTTAACAATCCTGTTTTTCCTCAGCGTGGTTACCCAGACCCAACCATGAGAGCGAATTGATTTCAGATTATCCAGGCTAGAATACCAGGCATCCATCACTACCGCTTCTGGTATGATCCCTTTTTTTTAGCAAGAGTGAGCATTTCGGAAAAGTGCGTGTTTTTTGTTTTTCCATCAGAATCTTTATCATAAATACGATAATCAATAGGAATTGATTCAACAGTTGTTATAGCTAGGCGACTTAATTTTGATTACAAGGTGTGTTATGAGTTATACAATTGATTTTCGACGTAAAGTAATATCTGTAAGGAAAGCCGAAGGTTTAACAATTCGAGAAACTGCGAAACAATTCCGTATTGGAAAAGCGTCTTTAGTACGTTGGCTTAAACGACCAGAGCCAAAAAATTCAACGCCACGTAAGAGGAAGCTCGATAAAAATGCTTTAGCAAAAGATGTGGAACAGTATCCAGATGCTTACCAAAAGGAACGGGCAGAGCGATTCGGTGTTTGTAAAAAGACTATTTGGCAATCCCTTAAAAAGCTGGGATTAACCTATAAAAAAAACTCTATTCCATCCAAAAACCAACGAAAGCGACAGGCTGGCACATCAGCAAAAAAGACAACAGTATGAAAAAAAAGATAAATCTGTTGTTTTTATTGATGAAAGTGGTTTTTCACATGACACTCCACGAACTCACGGCTATTCCCCAAAAGGTCACCGTTGTTTTGGCCTGAAAAACTGGGGTGCTAAGGGAAGAACAAATGTTATAGCTAGGCGACTTAATTTTGATTACAGCATATGTATTAAAAACAGGTCATCGATAGTGCATCCTGTTTCCATCTTTTTACGTTTAGCTTGAGACCATTTATGTTCTATAGGATTTAAATCTGGTGAATACACAGGCAAATATTCTATCTGGTGTCCTGCGTTTATAATTGCCTGTTCAATATTCTTACCTTTGTGAAAGCTAGCGTTGTTCATAAAAATAACAGAATTTTCAGGAAGTTCTGGGAGCAATATTTTTGTGATCCAAACATAAAAAACATCACGGTTAATATTGCAATCAAATAATCCGATAGCAAAAAGGGTTGTTCCCAATAAAGCGCCAATAACATTTGTTCTTCCCTTAGCACCCCAGTTTTTCAGGCCAAAACAACGGTGACCTTTTGGGGAATAGCCGTGAGTTCGTGGAGTGTCATGTGAAAAACCACTTTCATCAATAAAAACAACAGATTTATCTTTTTTTTCATACTGTTGTCTTTTTTGCTGATGTGCCAGCCTGTCGCTTTCGTTGGTTTTTGGATGGAATAGAGTTTTTTTTATAGGTTAATCCCAGCTTTTTAAGGGATTGCCAAATAGTCTTTTTACAAACACCGAATCGCTCTGCCCGTTCCTTTTGGTAAGCATCTGGATACTGTTCCACATCTTTTGCTAAAGCATTTTTATCGAGCTTCCTCTTACGTGGCGTTGAATTTTTTGGCTCTGGTCGTTTAAGCCAACGTACTAAAGACGCTTTTCCAATACGGAATTGTTTCGCAGTTTCTCGAATTGTTAAACCTTCGGCTTTCCTTACAGATATTACTTTACGTCGAAAATCAATTGTATAACTCATAACACACCTTGTAATCAAAATTAAGTCGCCTAGCTATATTGGCGCTTTATTGGGAACAAGCCTTTTTGCTATCGGATTATTTGATTGCAATATTAATCGTGATGTTTTTTATGTTTGGATCACAAAAATATTGCTCCCAGAACTTCCTGAAAATTCTGTTATTTTTATGGACAACGCTAGCTTTCACAAAGGTAAGAATATTGAACAGGCAATTATAAACGCAGGACACCAGATAGAATATTTGCCTGTGTATTCACCAGATTTAAATCCTATAGAACATAAATGGTCTCAAGCTAAACGTAAAAAGATGGAAACAGGATGCACTATCGATGACCTGTTTTTAATACATATGCTGTAATCAAAATTAAGTCGCCTAGCTATAGATTATGCCAAAGTAAATTAACTAAACCTATGCCAGCAATAACATCATGTTCATTACCTGAATATTGATAATGGACCATCTCTATTTTTTTACTACGTGTTTTGGCAATCAATGTATCATCGGCAATTAGTACGCAAGGGCTTTTTTTGTCTATAGAAGGTTGAACTAATCGCCATAAGTCTTTAGCACGAGTTTCGCATAGGAATATAAAATTCCAGAAATGGCTTAAAAGCAATTGTTAATTTGCAAGTTACTAAAACGTATAAATTTGTTTAAATTACAATAAGTTGCTTTTAATTTATAAGCTTTTGTCCATTTATATATTATGCTGAATTAAACTTAAAAATAGAGCGTTTTTTTATTGGTGCGAAACTCGTGTTATAGATATTTTTAATGCATGGATAACCGGACAAAATATGAACACCCTAATTTTTTCTTGTTTTTAAATTTATACTTCTTTTTTGGAGATTGCGAAACTTGTGTTTAAGTTTGTCTCCGCGAGCATATCCAGATCTATTAAGGGAATAGCAACTAAAAATTTATTTAAGAAATCAATCGATATGAAACAGATAAATTGTTTTTTTCCTCACAAGTTTGAACAGCAAGGGAGCATTTTATTAATGGCAATAATAATGCTTATTTCTGTGAGTTTATTAATGTTAAAAGCGTTGCATCATCATCAGAATAATATATTGCAGATGTTGGAAAGTGAACGAAGTTATTGGCTTTTTTTTGAGCAAGCTGAGTCTGCATTGGCTTGGGGAAAATATCAACCTTGGATTATGACTAAGGAAAAAAATGCCACGTGGTCTTGTCAGCAATCGTTAGGCGCTAATTTTAAAAGTTGTTTGCGTTACTATAAAAATGATTATTATCTATTAGCCGGCCATGCTTATTTTTGAGGGTAAAGCTATATTTACACTTTATCAATGGCTCAAGAAAGATAAAAATGCCATATCTGGTTTTGTTCCTTTAAAACAGGGGTGGTTGGATTTTTGTCCAGTTAAAAGAGCGGAATTTTGTCAATGACACGAGTTTCGCACAGACATATAAAGTTCTAAAAATAGCTAAAATAATGTTTTATCCGCAAGATACTAAATAATATAAAATATATATTTGTTTCAATAAGTTATATTTGAATTAGCAATTTTTGCGAATTATATATTATGTTGAATTGAACTTATAAATAACTTGTTTATTTGTCGGTGCGAAACTCGTGAATGAAACATTCTAAACCTAACAGGCAATCTGGAATGGCAATAACCGAAATTATGGTAGCTATAGCGTTATTTGCTATTTCAGCTATCGCATTAAATAAAATATGTTCATAATCTAATGGCTGGATTTTCTCTCGCATGGCAAAAAACACAGTAATTTCGCATGATGCACACTTTTTTTGAAAGTGGAGAAGCGATGCTAGACATTGACTCTATTAGTACCGATATAACAAATGATATGCCTAGAAATATTGATTTATCATATCGTTACGTGAACATTACAGATAATTGTAAGCAGATATTAGTTACATTTAAGATGCCTTATAACCAATTGACTGCTACATCAAAGTGGTACTGTTCGTCAGGAAGAGCTTATGCTACAAATTTATCATTCTAATCAATTAGATATTCACAAAGAGCTTATTTCTAGTTTGATCAAAAATAATCCTTTGACCCAACCGTTTGAGCAAGAAATTATTTTGGTTCAAAGTCCAGGTATGTCGCAATGGCTACAAATAGAGCTTGCGCAAAGCTTGGGAATTGCCGCTAACATTTCTTTCCCGCTACCGGCAACTTTTATTTGGGACATGTTTACTCGGGTTTTATCTGATATCCCACCAGAGAGTGCTTTTACCAAAAAGGCAATGACTTGGAAATTAATGACAATTTTACCTTCCTTGCTACAAAAACCTGAATTCAAACCTCTTAGACAATATCTTAATGAGGATATGGATAAACGTAAGTTGTATCAGTTATCAGCTCGGATTGCGGATCTGTTTGACCAATATTTAGTTTACCGTCCCCAATGGTTAGAAAGCTGGCGTAAAAAACAACTAATTGAGGGATTAAGTGATAATCAGCAATGGCAAAAACGTCTTTGGTTAGCGTTGACAGAGTATACGGAAAAGCTTAATCAATCTAAATGGCATCGGGCAAATCTCTATAAGCAATTTATACAAAGTTTGCATGCTAATCTACCTTCACATATTAGGTTGCCGAAACGTGTATTTATCTGTGGTATCGCCGCATTACCTCCGGTTTATTTGCAGGCATTAAATGCCCTTGGCCAGCATATAGATATTCATTTAATGTTTACTAATCCATGTCGTTATTATTGGGGAGATATTCAGAGCTATGCTTCTTTGGCAAAACTTGAACGACGCAAGTTAAAAAATTATCGAAATAACCATGAAATTTCGCGTTTCAAGGGAGAAAGTTCACCTGATACGTTATTTAATCAACAAGGTGAACAATTTCTGACTAATCCGCTATTAGCTTCTTGGGGTAAATTAGGCCGTGACAACCTCTATTTTCTGTCTCAGTTGGAGCTATCTAATGAAGTTGCTGCCTTTGTAGATTTACCACGTGATTGTTTGTTGCACCAGGTTCAGCGAGATATTTTAGATTTAGAAGATCATGAGCAACTTGGTTTAACCGAAGCGAGTTATAATAATAGTCTTTCAAAAAGACAATTAAGCAAACAAGATAAATCATTGACATTTCATTCATGCCATAGCCCACAACGTGAAATTGAAATATTGCAAGATTATTTATTGCGTCTCTTTGAAGACGATCCAAATCTAACACCCAAAGATATAATTGTAATGGTGGCAGATATCGATAGTTACGCACCTTATATCCAAGCGGTGTTTAGTCATGTGTCCCCTGAACGTCGGTTACCTTTTTCTATTTCAGATAGAAAAGCCAGGCAGGTACATCCTATTTTGCAAGCTTTTATTTCGTTACTTGATTTACCCCAAAGTCGTTTTACGACAGAACAAGTATTAGCTTTATTAGAAGTGCCTGCACTGGCTCGTCGATTTTCTATTTACGATGATGAATTACTTTTATTGCGACGATGGATTAACGAATCAGGTATCCGTTGGGGCTTGATGATGAAAACATTGCAATGCTGGAATTACCAGCAACAGGGCAAAATACCTGGGCTTTTGGTTTAAATAGAATGTTGCTTGGTTATGCGATGGATAGTCATGTAGGGACTTGGAATAAAATTTTACCTTATGATGAATGTACAGGGTTATCCGCTAAATTAGCAGGGCAGCTTGCCACATTTATTGATTCGTTGGCTAGTTGGAGAAGTAAACTTAATCAGGAAAGGAAATTGTCAGAATGGTTGCCATTATGTCAATGCCTGTTAGATGCTTTTTTTGAGACTGATGAACAAATTGAAGCGATATTCATATTTATGCTCCAGCAATGGCAAAAAACGATTGAGACTGGAATAGTGGCAAAATATGAAGAAATAGTTCCTCTATCGCTTATTCGTGATGAATTAGCAACCTGTTTTGATGATGAAAAGATCAGTCAACGTTTTCTTGCAGGGGCAATTAATTTTTGTACTCTAATGCCTATGCGTTCTATTCCTTTTAAGGTTGTGTGTTTATTAGGTATGAACGACAGGATATATCCACGCTCAATACCGCCACTGGGTTTTGATTTAATGGCTGAGCAGCCACAAAGGGGTGATAGAAAGCGTCGAGATGATGATCGCTATTTATTTTTGGAAGCTTTAAATTCCGCTTCTCAACTATTTTATGTTAGCTATATTGGGCATGCTATACGTGACAATCAAGCACATAATCCCTCGGTGTTAGTAAATGAATTACTTGATTATATTAGCCAAAGTTTTTGTTTAGAGGGTGATGAACATTTAAATATTGATCTTAGTGCTGATAGAGTAAAAGAACATTTAGTGACTAAACATACGCGAGTACCTTTTGCGACAGAGAATTATTTGCCTAATAGCATTCATCAGAGTTATGCCAGTGAATGGTTATCAGCAGCCAGAAAACAAGGTAATCCACGGCCTGAATTCTGTACTCCGTTAACGCCAATGATAGAACATGGCAATGAAATATTATTAGAGCAGTTACTCTCTTTTTATCGACACCCGATCCGTGCTTTTTTTCAACAAAGGTTAAAAGTTAATTTTTTTAATGAAGAAGTACAATTACCGGAGAATGAACCTTTTATTGTAAATAATTTACAACGATATAAATATAATGAACGCTTACTTGAGGCGATGATTTATGAAGAGTCACTGGAGGAGCTGTTAACGACTTTGCGCGCAACGGGTGGATTACCGGCGGAACATTTTGGTCAAATTTATTGGGAAAAACAGATCCAAGATATGCAGCCATTAGCTGATAAAGTAAAGATAAATTGTCATGAATATTTTAATAAACTATTCGTCGAACCCTTTGAGAATATTCGTTTGGCTGGACAATTACGAAATATTCAGCAAAATGGTATTATTCGTTATCGTCCTGCAAATTTAACGATTAATGATGGTTTATCTCTATGGATAGAACATTTAATTTTTTGTTTAACTGTTAGATCTGGTGAAAGTTACTATTGGGGAAGAGATAATAGTGAATGGTGTTTTGAGTCAGTGGACAAATATCAGGCGAAAGTATATTTACAACAGCTTATTAATGGTTATCAAGAGGGGATGAATTCGCCATTACCACTTTTTAATAAAAGTGGCTGGAATTGGTTAATGTCATGCTATAACAAAAAAAGTGAACAATTTGATTTTGAGTCTGAGGCTGTTTTGCAAAAAGCAAAAATGCAGCTTATCCACTCCTTACAAGGTACCTATAATCAGCCAGGTGAAATGGAAGATAGCTATATTGGTCGTGCTTTCAGTAAAATAGATAGTAATTTGCTTGAAACAATACAAAAAAAGGCACGTACTTATTTATTGCCAATGGCAATCTATAGAAAAAATAAAAAGAGGATGTAACTAAGATGCTTAAAGTAACAAGGGTTGTTATGAAAAACATGATAGTCGTGCTCTTATTACTATTTGGTACGGTAAAGCTTTGCTAAGCAGAATTGGCAAGTTTTGCTGATAGGATAAACAAAAGTGAAAAAGATACTCGAGGGTATCAGGCGATAAAACTTTCTAATGATATGATTGTATTGCTAATATCTGATTCTAAAGCCAGTAAATCATTAGCTGCGGTTACCTTACCAGTTGGCACAATGGAAAGTCCTGATCAACAACTTGGTCTGGCGCATTACCTTGAACACATGGTATTGATGGGCTCTAAACGCTATCCTGAGTCAAGTGAAATACCAGAATTTTTGCAAAAACATGGTGGCAATCATAATGCTAGTACGGCTTCTAATCTTACTGCTTACTATTTAGAAGTTGAAAATGGTGCTTTAAAAGCAGCCACAGATCACTTGGCAAGTGCATTAGCCGAGCCATTACTTGATCCTAAAAACGCCGATCGAGAACGTAATGCAGTCAATGCAGAATTAGCAATGGCACGTGCTCGCGATGAAATGCGATTATGGCAAGTGCGTTCTGAAACACTTAATCCGGCTCATCCTAATTCACGTTTTTCTGGTGGAAATTTAGAAACCTTAAGCGATAAACCTGGTAGCCATTTACAGACTGAGCTCAAGAATTTTTATTATCGCTATTACTCAGCTAATTTAATGAAAGGTATTTTGTATGGCAATGACTCATTGAGTCAATTAGCTAAAATTGCAGCTGAAACTTTTGGTCGTATTCCAAATCGAAAGGCTATTGTTTCGGAGATAACGGTACCCGCTATAACCGATAAAGAAAAAGGAATAATAATTCATTATGTGCCAGCACAACCTAAAAAAGTTTTGCAACTTGAATTTAGTATTGCAAATAATTTAACAGAATTTCGCAGTAAGTCAGATGAATATATTGGCTATTTGATAGGAAATCGAAGTCAAAATACCCTTGCTGATTGGTTATTAAAGAATGGTCTTGCTGAAGAGATTAATGTTGAGTTGTACCAGATGTTGATCGTAATAATGGCATTTTTTCAATAAACGTTTTATTAACGGATAAGGGATTGGGAAATAGAGATAAGATTATTGCGGCAATATTTTCCTATATTGATTTATTAAAAGAAGCAAGGTATTAAGAGTGGTTATTTTAACAAGATCGCAAATGTTCTAAAGCTTTCATTTCAACATAATTCTATTGTTCGTGATATGAATTATATTCAGCAACTATCTAATCAAATGTTGAATATCCCAATTGCGCATGTGCTTGATGTTAATTACATTGCTGATCGTTTTGATCCTAAAGCAATAAGCAGCCGTTTAGCAGAATTAACTCCCTATAATGCCAGAATTTGGTTTATCGCACCGAATGAACCACATAATAAAGAAGCCTATTTTCTCAATGCTCCTTATCAAGTTGATAAAATTAACACCCAACAATATCAACGACGGTCTGAATTAAATCCTTATATTGCTGATGATTTTTCTTTAATTAAAAGTTCTCGTCATTATCAGCATCCAGAATTGGTATATGAGCGAGGAAATGTGCGGGTAGTCTATATGTCAAGTCAATATTTTGCTGATGAGCCTAAAGGGGGAATTGCTTTAGACTTACGTAATGAGCAGAGTAATAAAACGGTAAAATCTCAAGTTAGTAGCGCGTTATTAGAATACCTGGCCTCTTTAAAATTATCTCCATTAAGTTACCAAGCTTCTGTCGCCGGAATGGAACTGGTTGTGTCTTCAAATTTAGGCCTGCAATTGAAAACTAGTGGTTATACTCAACATCTAGCGGAATTGACGACAAAAATGGTTAAGGAATTTCTTACCTTCACAATTTCTGCCGACGAAGTTACACAAGCAAAATCATGGTATAGGGAACAGCTTGAAGTTAGCAATAATCTTAAAGCCTTTGAGTTGGCAATGCAGCCAAAACAGCGTTTAGAAAAAGTACCTTATTTCGAGCAAGAACAGCGCTTAAAGGCCCTGGAAACGCTCACAGCAAATGACATCCTAAAGTACCGCCAAGAGACTATTGACAATGCTGCTTTACAAGCAATTGTATTCGGCAATCTAACACAAAAGCAAGGAATTGATATTATTGAATCTATTTCTCATTTGTTGAATAATAAAGGTAAAAATTGGTGGAGAGGGGATATTATCGTTGTTTATAAACAGCATAAACACGAGTTTCGCACAGGCATATAAAATTCCAGAAATGGCTTAAAAGCAATGGTTATAGCTAGGCGACTTAATTTTGATTACAAGGTGTGTTATGAGTTATACAATTGATTTTCGACGTAAAGTAATATCTGTAAGGAAAGCCGAAGGTTTAACAATTCGAGAAACTGCGAAACAATT
The DNA here is from genome assembly GCF_001640365.1 of Candidatus Arsenophonus triatominarum. Taxonomy (GTDB): domain Bacteria; phylum Pseudomonadota; class Gammaproteobacteria; order Enterobacterales; family Enterobacteriaceae; genus Arsenophonus; species Arsenophonus triatominarum. The sequence goes on from NZ_LWMI01000006.1 coordinate 330,728, forward strand.
CCGTATTGGAAAAGCGTCTTTAGTACGTTGGCTTAAACAACCAGAGCCAAAAAATTCAACGCCACGTAAGAGGAAGCTAGATAAAAATGCTTTAGCAAAAGATGTGGAACAGTATCCAGATGCTTACCAAAAGGAACGGGCAGAGCGATTCGGTGTTTGTAAAAAGACTATTTGGCAATCCCTTAAAAAGCTGGGATTAACCTATAAAAAAAACTCTATTCCATCCAAAAACCAATGAAAGCGACAGGCTGGCACATCAGCAAAAAAGACAACAGTATGAAAAAAAAGATAAATCTGTTGTTTTTATTGATGAAAGTGGTTTTTCACATGACACTCCACGAACTCACGGCTATTCCCCAAAAGGTCACCGTTGTTTTGGCCTGAAAAACTGGGGTGCTAAGGGAAGAACAAATGTTATTGGCGCTTTATTGGGAACAACCCTTTTTGCTATCGGATTATTTGATTGCAATATTAATCGTGATGTTTTTTATGTTTGGATCACAAAAATATTGCTCCCAGAACTTCCTGAAAATTCTGTTATTTTTATGGACAACGCTAGCTTTCACAAAGGTAAGAATATTGAACAGGCAATTATAAACGCAGGACACCAGATAGAATATTTGCCTGTGTATTCACCAGATTTAAATCCTATAGAACATAAATGGTCTCAAGCTAAACGTAAAAAGATGGAAACAGGATGCACTATCGATGACCTGTTTTTAATACATATGCTGTAATCAAAATTAAGTCGCCTAGCTATAATTTGCAAGTTACTAAAACGTATAAATTTGTTTAAATTACAATAAGTTTTTTTTTATTTATAAGATTTTGTTTATTTATATATTATGCTGAATTAAACTTAAAAATAGAGCGTTTTTTTATTGGTGCGAAACGCGTAATAAAGTAAATTTCCAACATCAGGCAAATAGTACAGATAATGCGCTAGCAGAAATGTTTATTCCGACAGGATATGATGGTTATAGTGGATTTGTCTTATCAAATATTTTGGCCAATATTTTACATCCTTGGTTTTTTGAGCAACTTAGGACGCAAGAACAATTAGGCTATGCTGTTTTTGCCTTTACTACTAGCCTTGGTGAGCAATGGGGATTAGATTTTTTATTGCAAAGTAATAATAAAACCCCTGCGTATTTGAATACACGCTATCAAAATTTTTATCAATTGGCCTTTAAAAAATTAAATGCAATGCCAAAAAAAGAATTTGAGCAATATAAAAAGGCACTATTAACGGAAATGGAACAGCCTCCACAAACTTTTTATGAAGAGATAGATCGTTTTCTACCAGATTTTGCCAGGAATAATTTTGCTTTTGATAGTAGAAAAAAATTAATCAAAGTATTGAAAACGGTTACACAGCAAGATCTATTAACTTTTTATAGTAATGCCGTTTTGCAACAAACAGGTTTAGCTTTTGTTTCACAAATTATTGCCAAAGAGGTTAATAAAGAAGGCTGTGCTCAATTGAAAGATTGGATAACTTATCCGACTGCGTCTGAATTACAAAAGATTTTGCCAATTGAGGTAGATGCTAAGTGAGTAATCGGCGAATACAGGCTTATCAACTGGATCCTTATTGTTTGCCTCTCTATGGCCAGCGATTGATAGAAGCTTCAGCAGGAACAGGAAAAACCTACACGATAGCGTTACTCTATTTGCGATTGTTATTAGGTGTTGGGCAAAAAAATGCATTTTCTCGCCCATTAAGTGTTGAAGAGATTTTAGTAGTCACTTTTACTGAAGCGGCAACCGATGAGCTACGATCACGTATTCGCCACAATATTCATCAGATGAGAATGGCTTGTATTAGAGATGGTATTGGTTTTGATGAAAATTCAATATTTCGAATCTTACTATTTTTTATTGCAGATAAAAACGTAGCTGCTCAATGGTTACTTGCTGCTGAACGTCAAATGGATGAGGCGGCAATTTATACTATCCATGGATTCTGTCAACGCATGTTGGTGCATAATGCTTTTGAGTCAGGCATGCTATTTGATCAATCAATAATAAAAGATGAACATACCATACAAAAACAGGCTTGTGCTGATTTTTGGCGCTGCAACTGTTATCCACTGAATTATTCTATATCAAAAGTTATTGTTGATGAATGGAGTGATCCAGAGGCACTTTTAGCCGAAATAAAGCCTTATTTACAAGGTGATATTCCGACTTTTGTTAACCAATCCATTGAAGCTCAATCAATAAAACAGCGTCATCAGACCCTAATTGACACGATAAAAAAAGTAAAAGCGTTGTGGCTTTTAAATTCAGCAAATTTCATTGATTTAATTACTGATTCCGCTATTAATAAACGTAGTTATAGTCGCCGTAATTTACAGGGTTGGGTAGCCGCGGTCACAAGTTGGGCTCAATCAGCAACAGTCGATTATAAAACACCTAAAGAACTAGCTCGTTTTTGCCAATCTGAACTGATAGATAAAACACCGACAGGTCAAGTGCCTGAACACGAGGTTTTTCTTGCTATTGATAATTTGATGCACCAATCACTTACATTACGCGATATTATTATTTCAAAAGCGATTATTGACGTTCGTCGAACAATTGTTAAGGAGAAAAGACGACGTGGAGAAATTGGATTTGATGATTTATTAAGTCATTTAGATCAGGCACTACATGCAGAAGGTGGCGAGCGATTATCTAACACGATCCGTAATCGTTACCCTGTTGTTATGGTTGATGAGTTTCAAGATACTGATCCTCAACAATATCGAATTTTTCAACGTATTTATCAGGGGCATAATCATTGTGGTTTGTTATTTATCGGCGATCCTAAACAAGCTATTTATGCCTTCCGTGGGGCGGATATTTTTACTTATCTTAAAGCTAAAGATCAGATTGAATCACACTATACTCTTGATACTAATTGGCGCTCTTCACCAAGTATGGTAGCGGCTATTAATCAATTATTCAGTCGGGCAACAAAACCGTTTTTATTTGAGCAAATACCTTTTAACACAGTTGATTCAGCCTCTTCAAATCAGCATTTAGCATTTATTCATAAAACAGCAAAATTACCAGCTTTAAATTTTTGTTATTTAGATAAAAAAACGGTTTCAACCTTGGACTATCAACAAACGATGGCCTACCAATGTGCTAGTCAGATTTGTGATTGGCTTAAAGGGGGCGAGAATGGAACAACCTGGCTGTATCGAAATGATGTAAAACAGCCGGTAACAGCTGCGGATATTATGGTGTTAGTCAGAAGTCGTCGCGAAGCAGTAATGATACGAGAAGCATTAAGTAAATTTAATATTTCGTCAGTTTTTCTTTCTAATCAAGAAAGCGTTTTTGCTACTGATGAAGCGCGCGATCTATTATGGTTATTACAAGCCGTGCTCTCACCTGAAAAGGAGCGTACGCTGCGTTGTGCATTAGCTACTCGTTTAATCGGGCTAAGTGCACAAGATATTGAGCAATTAAATCAAGATGAAAATCAGTGGGAGATACGGGTTGAAGAGTTTGCCAATTATTTATCGATTTGGCAGCGATATGGTATTTTGCCAGCATTACGAGCTATTATGGTTAACCATCGAATTGCTGAAAATCTATTGATGGATAATATAGATGGCGAAAGGCGCTTGATGGATGTGATGCATCTGAGTGAATTGTTGCAAGAAGCTGAATTACAGCTTGAAAGTGAGCATGCTTTAGTTCGCTGGTTAGCTCAGCAGATCGATCACCCCGATCCGTTAGTAGAAAATCAGCAAATACGTCTAGAGAGTGATAGTCACTTGGTGAGTATTAGTACGATCCATAAATCTAAAGGTTTAGAATTCCCGATTGTTTGGTTACCTTTTGCCTGTCAATTCTCGCAGCAAAAATTGGCCACGTTCCATGATCGTGATAATTTTCAAACTTGCCTTGATCTGACCCAACAAAAAGAGAGCATCAGGCTGGCTAATGAAGAGCGTTTAGCCGAAGATTTGCGGCTGTTATATGTTGCACTAACGCGCTCAAAATATCATTGTAGTGTTGGTATTGCACCTTTAATAAAAGGTCGTCCTAGTGGGGAAAATGGTGATACGGATTTGCATCAAAGCGCATTAGGTTACTTATTGCAAAATGGACAACCAGGTAATGCGACTTTATTGCGTGATGCTCTAGGTGCATTAGCGAGTGAAAATATTAGTATCACACCCGTTAGTGATATTAACTTATCGCCTTGGTACCCGAAAGAAAATACACCCGTGAAGTTATTGGCTCGAAATTTTACAGGACAGATCCAAAATACCTGGCGGGTTACGAGCTATTCAGGATTAACCTATCATGATATGTATTCTGATAAATTTACTGCTAGTGATATAAATATTGAGATTGCTATACAAGATTTGGCACCTAAAATGGACGTTGATGCGCAAGGTGACAGCTCATTGGTTCAAGGTGAAATAGCAGAGTGGAGTGTTCATACCTTTCCTAAGGGGGCCACAGCAGGAACTTTTTTGCATTCCCTGTTGGAATTATCGCCATTTAATCAACATCCACAAGAGTCTTGGTTAACTGAAAAATTAGAACAAGCCGGTTTTTCTGCTGATTGGGCACCGGTGCTTAAAATGTGGCTAATAAATATTTTTGACACTCCTTTACTTAGCGATAGCCTCAGCTTGTCAAAGATCACGCCTGAGAATCAATTAAATGAAATGCAATTTCATTTACCGATAGAAAAATTGTTATTGCCATCTGCATTAGATAGGCTAACCCATCAATATGATGTTTTATCTCAACGTTGCCCACCGCTTAGTTTTGAGCCAGTAACGGGCGTTTTAAAAGGTTATATTGATTTAGTTTTTTGCTGGCAAGACAAATTTTATCTGCTTGATTATAAATCAAATTGGTTAGGGGAAAATGGTCTGGCATATAGCCAGGAGGCCATACAGAATGCTATGATTGACCATAGATATGATTTACAGTATCAGCTTTATACATTAGCTATGCATCGTTATTTACGGAATCGTTTACCTAATTATGATTATCAAAAACATTTTGGTGGTGTTATCTACCTTTTTTTGCGTGGATTTGATGATAAAAACTCTGGTTATGGTATTTATCATACTATTCCTACTTATGCGCTTATTAATAGCCTGGATGAGTTATTTAATGCAACTAATTGAGGTGAGCAATGATGATAACTTTACTAAAGCGAGCTGCTGAGCTTAATTTGTTTAGTTGTTTAGACATACAACTTGCTATTCGGTTAGCTGATGATGAAAACCCATTATTGTTATTAATATTTGCAATATTAAGTGCTGAAACTCGAGCAGGTCATGTTTGTTTATTTATTGATAAGCTCGAACCCGCCTATTTATTTGAAGGTAGACAGGCGGAAATGGCTTTTATGCTCTGGGAAATGGCAGGAGCACCTGATAGTAGCAGGATTTATACTGAGCTTAAACAATGTAATGCAATTTGTGATGCACCGCAATCAGCAGCAAAACCATTAGTATTATCAGATAACAAACTTTATTTTCAGCGGATGTGGGCTGATGAAGGATTAGTGGCTGATTTTTTTTCTCGCCATTTGTTAGAAACCGTTGATGAACAGCGATTAGCGACTATTTTAACTCGTTTTTTTGCGTCCTCGAAAACGCAAGATTGGCAAAAAATAGCTGTTGCTGTTGCAGTAACCAGTCGGATCGCAGTTATTTCTGGTGGGCCGGGTACAGGAAAAACCACGACAGTAGCACGTTTATTAGCTACTTTAGTCCAATTAAGTGATGAAAAGTTAATCATTCAGCTAGCCGCGCCGACAGGAAAAGCGGCTGCTCGATTAACTGAATCATTAAATAATGCATTATTAAAACTGAATTTATCTGCTGATGAGTATGCGGTTATGCCAGAACAAGCGCAGACTGTGCATCGATTATTAGGCGCTCAACCCAATAGCCAATTATTACGTTATCACAAAGACAATCCACTTTTGCTAGACGTTTTAATTATTGATGAAGCATCGATGGTTGATCTGCCTATGATGGCTAGATTAATTGAAGCTCTACCAGATCATGCCCGTGTCATTTTGCTAGGTGATAAAGATCAATTAGCTTCTGTTGAAGCGGGCGCTGTCCTTGGCGATCTTTGTCGTTTTTCAGAATCGGGATACAGTCGTGAAAGAGCGGCACAACTGACTAAAATCACAGCTTGTAATTTATCTGATTTTATATCGAATGATGGGCCAGAGGTTAAAGATAGGATTTGTTTATTACGAAAAAGTTATCGTTTTGATGCACAATCAGGGATTGGGCGACTTGCTATTGCAATTAACCAAAGTAATATTAGACAGGTTGAGCAACTATCAGCGCAGCAAAATGCGGATATTGCTTTTCATTCAATTGCTTCGTCTGAGAAATATGGCAAATTGCTTTTTGATGCTGCTGAATGTTACCGTTGCTATCTGGATATGATAAAAACGGGTCGAGATCCCGAAGAAATCCTGACTACTTTTAATCGTTATCGTTTATTAGCTGCTTTGAGGGAAGGACCATACGGGGTTACAGGGTTAAATGATAAATTAGAACAGCTTTTACATCGTCAAGGAAGTATTCGACGGCCTGCCTATAGCTGGAATAAAAACTATGAAGGTCGCCCAATAATGATCACCAAAAATGATCGTCCTCTTGGCTTATTTAATGGTGATATTGGTGTTATGTTACGGGATGGTCAACAAGATTTAAAAGCTTATTTTCAGTTGCCTAATGGGGTGATAAAAAGAATACAACCCAGTCGTTTGCCTCAGCATGAAACTGCGTTTGTTATGACAGTACATAAATCTCAAGGGTCAGAATTTGAACATGCCGCATTGGTTTTACCGCCGATTTTTACCCCTATTATTAGTAAAGAGCTTATTTATACTGCAATTACCAGAGCAAAAATTCAGTTGACGATTTATGCTGAACGTCATGTTTTTGCTAAAGCGTTAATGACCTCAACGGAACGGCGCAGTGGTTTAACTGAGCGCTTACTTTAATGAAAGTAGAGCCTATTTTACTCGTTATCTTGTTTGATATTATTAATAGTGAATATCAATAGCGATAAAAGTAAAAAATAATAAATATTTAATTGTAGCGAACTGGATTGAAGTATTGCGATATATAACTTTAGTTTTTGCTTTAATTAATTAGTAAGTTATTGATATCAATTATTTTAATTTTGCTATTGATTGTTTTTTAGAAATATAAATGATTGATATTTGAGATGCTGCAAAATATCTTTGCGATTTATTCTTATTCGATGGGAGGATACAAATAAAATGTTAAATTCAGCATCTCAGATTGGGAATTATTCATCTCAAATGGTTAATCAACAGTTGCTTCCGCGCTAATGGATACGACTACGAATACAGAGAATAAACTTAGCTCTTAATTAAAAACCGTAGGAAATTCTAGTATTGATCTACTTGCGGTAAAAGAAAAGGAAAATGATTTATTTGAGGTAATTAAAAGTAATCAATATCTTCTAACTATTGCCAATACATCTCAATCTACTGAGCAAGCTGACAGGTTTTATCGAGCGGGATTAGCTGTTGGGATTGTTAATGATTTTTCAACGACTGATAAAGTGGTACAAATAGACCACGCAAAAATTAAGACTAATAGCATTTGCGGAGCTTTTCCTATAGAAAATCAAAGTGATAACCAAAAAGACGTAATTATAGCTAGGCGACTTAATTTTGATTACAGCATATGTATTAAAACAGGTCATCGATAGTGCATCCTGTTTCCATCTTTTTACGTTTAGCTTGAGACCATTTATGTTCTATAGGATTTAAATCTGGTGAATACACAGGCAAATATTCTATCTGGTGTCCTGCGTTTATAATTGCCTGTTCAATATTCTTACCTTTGTGAAAGCTAGCGTTGTCCATAAAAATAACAGAATTTTCAGGAAGTTCTGGGAGCAATATTTTTGTGATCCAAACATAAAAAACATCACGATTAATATTGCAATCAAATAATCCGATAGCAAAAAGGGTTGTTCCCAATAAAGCGCCAATAACATTTGTTCTTCCCTTAGCACCCCAGTTTTTCAGGCCAAAACAACGGTGACCTTTTGGGGAATAGCCGTGAGTTCGTGGAGTGTCATGTGAAAAACCACTTTCATCAATAAAAACAACAGATTTATCTTTTTTTTCATACTGTTGTCTTTTTTGCTGATGTGCCAGCCTGTCGCTTTCGTTGGTTTTTGGATGGAATAGAGTTTTTTTTTATAGGTTAATCCCAGCTTTTTAAGGGATTGCCAAATAGTCTTTTTACAAACACCGAATCGCTCTGCCCGTTCCTTTTGGTAAGCATCTGGATACTGTTCCACATCTTTTGCTAAAGCATTTTTATCGAGCTTCCTCTTACGTGGCGTTGAATTTTTTGGCTCTGGTCGTTTAAGCCAACGTACTAAAGACGCTTTTCCAATACGGAATTGTTTCGCAGTTTCTCGAATTGTTAAACCTTCGGCTTTCCTTACAGATATTACTTTACGTCGAAAATCAATTGTATAACTCATAACACACCTTGTGATCAAAATTAAGTCGCCTAGCTATAAATATAGAGGGATAGGTTTTGTAAAGAGTCTTCTATCAGTTGCCCCTAGTACTCCTTTGGACTCGACCGTCTATGCTCAGGCATTAAATATTGGTAGTGTGGCTAAAAATGGGGGGAGCGGCCGACAGTACATGGTTAAGCATTTTTCAACTATGTGGAATGTGCGTGATGGTTTATCTCAAAAGTACACAAGTTTCGCACAGGCATATAAAATTCCAGAAATGACTTAAAAGCAATGGTTAATTTGCAAGTTACTAAAACGTATAAATTTGTTTAAATTACAATAAGTTGCTTTTAATTTATAAGATTTCGTTTATTTATATATTATGCTGAATTAAACTTAAAAAATAGAGCGTTTTTTTATTGGTACGAAACTCGTGAAGTAGTCGAACCACCTGCAGCAACAATAAAAAATAATTAATTAACCGTTATTTTATTTTCAGCTCTTCTCTTTGTTAAATAGAGAGGAGCCGATATTTTTTGTTTTTTGCTTAAGACCAATAGAAAACGTTATTCATTTAAATAGTGCATTTTTTATTGTAATTGGGTTTATTAATTAAGTTTTTAATTAATTTTATGGTATTTAATTAATATTAAGTATTAAAAATTTTGATCATCGTTGATAATTATAAAGCGCTTGTTTTTTTATTGGCAACATATCAACTTTTGCTGGGAAAAATCCTCTTTCTAGAAACCAGTAAGTACTTCGGGTTGTTAATACAAAAAGTTTTTCTAAATTTAAATTTTTGGCTTGTAGAGTAATGTGTTTAAGCAGTTTTTCACCTCTTGATAAATTACGATAGTCAGGATGTACAGCCAGGCAAGCCATTTCTCCAGACTTTTCTTCTAAACACGAGTTTCGCACAGGCATATAAAATTCCAGAAATGGCTTAAAAGCAATGGTTAATTTGCAAGTTACTAAAACGTATAAATTTGTTTAAATTACAATAAGTTGCTTTTAATTTATAAGATTTTGTCTATTTATATATTATGCTGAATTAAACTTAAAAATAGAGCGTTTTTTTATTGGTGCGAAACTCGTGCTAAATAGTCATAAAGTGCTACGCAAGCGATGATCATATTTTCTCGCTCTATGATAACCTGAGTTCGGGATAAGAAATAAAGTGAAAGTCTTGCTATTCAAATAGTTGAATGCACATATTTTGTTAAAATACTCCAACAATCTGGTTAAAGAGTAGAGCATTGTTAAACAATTATGGAAAATCTTACTAAACTTTATTGCTTGATGGATGATTTTTGTAAAGACTTCGAGCCAAAAATGCATGAAATTTTGCTGAATAACGGTAGTAAGCATCGTCGACGGTCTACTCAGCTTTCATTGGCTGAAATGATGAGACTGGTTGTTTTGTTTCATCAACTCCGATTCAGACAATTCAAGGTATATTATCTCTATCATGTCCGTTTATATCTCAGGCACGAGTTTCGCACCAATAAAAAAACGCTCTATTTTTAAGTTTAATTCAGCATAATATATAAATAGACAAAATCTTATAAATTAAAAGCAACTTATTGTAATTTAAACAAATTTATACGTTTTAGTAACTTGCAAATTAACCATTGCTTTTAAGCCATTTCTGGAATTTTATATGCCTGTGCGAAACTCGTGTCAAGAAGAAAATGAAGCCTGTTGAACAGACTTGTTTCGACAAAGCCATCTTGCGTCATCGTTCTGTCATTGAAACGGTATTTGATGAGTTAAAAAATCTTTGTCAGATAGCGCATACGCGGCACCGCTCTCCTGCTAACTTTGTATTGAATTTATTAGCCGGGCTGGTTGCATATTGTTTAATTCCATCTAAACCAAAGATACCTGTGGCAGGAACATATCTTCAAGCATATTGATAATGCTTATCCCGAACTCAGGTTAAAATTACCACTGACGACATTTATATGGGCACTTTGCAATGAGGTATTGTTGGGACTCATTGATAACAGAGTAGTAATATCCAATTGTAATGTCCCCGATATTTGTTTAGCTAACTCTAGGGTTGCATCAGTGACGCGAATATTTTTATGGTAGATTACCGGATATTGATGGTTTATGAGTTTTTTATCTATCTGTGGGCGTATGCCATAAACAATAACTAGTTGAATACCCAGACTGTGTAATATAGCTAGGCGACTTAATTTTGATTACAAGGTGTGTTATGAGTTATACAATTGATTTTCGACGTAAAGTAATATCTGTAAGGAAAGCCGAAGGTTTAACAATTCGAGAAACTGCGAAACAATTCCGTATTGGAAAAGCGTCTTTAGTACGTTGGCTTAAACGACCAGAGCCAAAAAATTCAACGCCACGTAAGAGGAAGCTCGATAAAAATGCTTTAGCAAAAGATGTGGAACAGTATCCAGATGCTTACCAAAAGGAACGGGCAGAGCGATTCGGTGTTTGTAAAAAGACTATTTGGCAATCCCTTAAAAAGCTGGGATTAACCTATAAAAAAAACTCTATTCCATCCAAAAACCAACGAAAGCGACAGGCTGGCACATCAGCAAAAAAGACAACAGTATGAAAAAAAAGATAAATCTGTTGTTTTTATTGATGAAAGTGGTTTTTCACATGACACTCCACGAACTCACGGCTATTCCCCAAAAGGTCACCGTTGTTTTGGCCTGAAAAACTGGGGTGCTAAGGGAAGAACAAATGTTATTGGCGCTTTATTGGGAACAACCCTTTTTGCTATCGGATTATTTGATTGCAATATTAACCGTGATGTTTTTTATGTTTGGATCACAAAAATATTGCTCCCAGAACTTCCTGAAAATTCTGTTATTTTTATGGACAACGCTAGCTTTCACAAAGGTAAGAATATTGAACAGGCAATTATAAACGCAGGACACCAGATAGAATATTTGCCTGTGTATTCACCAGATTTAAATCCTATAGAACATAAATGGTCTCAAGCTAAACGTAGAAAGATGGAAACAGGATGCACTATCGATGACCTGTTTTTAATACATATGCTGTAATCAAAATTAAGTCGCCTAGCTATATGAGCAAAATTTTTATCTGCGATAGAGTTACCGTCTAATGTAATAACAAAGGTTTTATCGCGATGTATATTAATATAGGGAACAGAGTGGCGAAATCCATTAACTAAATCAGTACGATGTCCTTTCATATGTTCCTCATATAAATGACTGTTCTTAATGAAAGTATTTTTATGATTTTTGACACAAAATAGCAAGAAGAAATGCATGAAAAATCATTATTATTGCTTCAGAATATATTAGTAGCTAATTATTTATAAAGAGCAATTTATTAATGACAGTTTATTAATGATTGGTTAAAGTTTTCTATAGTTCACAAGTTTCGCACAGGCATATAAAATTCCAGAAATGGCTTAAAAGCAATGGCTAATTTGCAAGTTACTAAAACGCATAAATTTGTTTAAATTACAATAAGTTGCTTTTAATTTATAAGATTTTGTCTATTTATATATTATGCTGAATTAAACTTAAAAATAGAGCGTTTTTTTATTGGTGCGAAACTCGTGTAGTTATTTTTTTGTTGTTGATAATATTGAGCGGTTTATAATTATTTGATGCTTTAAGTGGATTTTTCGATGGATCATTCAAATCACGGTTTTTCAAGACGACGTCTTCTGCAAGGTGCAGTGGCTACTATGCTGTTAAGTATTAGTCCATTCGGGCTAGCTTCATCTTCAAGTATAGTTGCTATTCGTATCTGGCCTGCCTCTAGTTATACCCGAGTAACGTTAGAATCGAATATTGCTTTAAAATGTCGTCAATTTGCTTTATCTGGACCTGATCGTATTGTTGTCGATTTAGAAAATATGCAGTTAAATAGTGTGTTGCAGGGCATTAGCCAGCAAATCAGTTCACGTGATCCTTATTTAAAATTAGTCAGAGTAGGCCAATTTGATCAAAAAACGGTTCGCTTAGTTTTCGAAGTAAAAACTCATGTTGATCCACAAATGTTTACTATTGCGCCTGTTGCTGGTTTTAAACATCGCTTAGTGGTTGATTTTTATCCTGCTTCAGGTGTTTACACTGATGATGATCCGTTGTTAGCGCTATTAGAAGATTATAACAAAGGTAAATTGGATAATACGTTGCCGGTTAAAGCGAAAAAGCCAGCTGGTAAAGCAGGGAGAGATAGGCCAATTATCATCATGATCGATCCTGGCCATGGTGGAGAAGATCCTGGTGCTATAGGAAAATATAAAACGCGGGAAAAAGATATCGTATTGCAAATTGCACGTAGATTAAAAATATTAATTAATCGTGAACCTAAGATGAAAGTTTATATGACTCGTAATGAAGATGTTTTTATTCCTTTAAAAGTGCGAGTTGCAAAAGCGCGGAAAATGCAAGCTGATTTATTTGTTTCTATTCACGCTGATGCCTTTACTAATCGTAAGGCGAGAGGTTCCTCAGTATTTGCATTATCGACCAAAGGAGCAACCAGTAATACCGCCCGTTATTTAGCTCAAACACAGAATGAGGCAGATCTGATTGGTGGTGTCAGTAAAAGTGGTGATAAATACCTTGATCACACCATGTTTGATTTAGTTCAGACGGCGACTATTAATGATAGTTTGAAATTTGGTACAGAAGTGCTTAAACGGATGGGTAACGTTAACAAATTGCATAAGAACATTGTCGATCAAGCAGGTTTTGCGGTATTAAAGGCACCAGACATCCCGTCCATTCTAGTTGAAACTGCTTTTATTAGTAATATTGAAGAAGAACGAAAACTAAAGACAGCAAAATTCCAACAGCAGATGGCAGAATCTATTTTTCGGGGTATTAAAACTTATTTCGACAACGGCGGAAAACTGGCTTTGCGTTAAGCGAGTTAATTAGACAGATAATAATCTTGTTGGGAAACAAATTTGATATTGAATGAAAGGTGGTTGCGGGGGCCGGATTTGAACCGACGACCTTCGGGTTATGAGCCCGACGAGCTACCAAGCTGCTCCACCCCGCGTCTGAAATGATTAAGGTTTTTAATATTGGTTGCGGGAGCCGGATTTGAACCGACGACCTTCGGGTTATGAGCCCGACGAGCTACCAAGCTGCTCCATCCCGCGTCCGATAGCGGCTCACTATACTCAGGATCAGATCCGATGCAAGTTTTTTTCTTAAATATTGCGATATTTTTTATATCTTGTACATAAAATAGACTTGATGATTGTTTTTTGTTCTTTTATGCAAATTAGCCATCATGCTTATTGATATACTTTGTCAGCAAAAAATCGATAGCGAAATATGTAATCAACAAAAATAAATCCATTATTTTTTTAATGGTCATATAAAAATAGTTATTTAATGATTACCTTAAATCAGTAAAATATTTTATCGGAAATTATCTTATCAAATGGGGTAGGGTATAATTTATTGCTAATTTAAATATACAAAATAAAATGCAATTCAGTTGATAAATATGATACAGATAATACGCTCTAGTCGTTATCACATGATTGGCTATGCCATGCAGATGAATAGATAACGAATCAGTTTTTGTTATCATAATAGATTAATCAGGATTTGAATTAATAAATTAGTTTCTTTTTTATTATTGGTGAACACGCTATTTTTGTTAGCTAAGGTTAGACATGCAATTACTCCTTTCAGATGCTTGGTTGCGGCGCTTCGCAGGTATTGGCCGCCTCTATGGTCAAAAAGCATTAATGCTTTTTGCTCGTTCTCACATTTGTGTTGTTGGTATTGGCGGCGTAGGCTCATGGGTAGCGGAAGCATTAACAAGAACAGGGATCGGCACTATTACTCTGATTGATCTGGATGATGTGTGTGTGACAAATATTAATCGGCAATTACATGCATTAAGCGACACTATTGGTCAATCAAAAGTTGAAGTGATGAAATCACGTATTTTGCAAATTAACCCTGAATGTCAAGTTAATATTATTGATGATTTTGTCTCGGCCAGCAATCTAGCTGAGTTGATATCTATTCAATTTGATTATGTGATTGAGGCTATTGATAGCATACGGCCTAAAGCTGCTTTATTAGCTTATTGTCGCCGTCATAAAATACCTGTCGTCACAACGGGAGGGGCTGGTGGGCAAATTGATCCGACACAGATCCAAGTCAAAGATTTAGCAAAAACGATCCATGATCCCTTAGCAGCAAAATTACGTGAAAGATTAAAAAGTGATTTTAAAATAGTTAAAAATAAAGGTAAATTGGGTATTGATTGTGTTTTCTCAACCGAACAGTTAGTTTACCCACAAAGTGATGGAAGCGTTTGTAAGGCTAAAAGTAATGCTGGAGGAACAATGCGTATGGATTGCGCCGCTGGTTTTGGTGCGGCAACAATGGTAACTGCTAGTTTTGGTTTTATTGCTGTTTCTCATGTATTAAAAAAATTGCAGCGTAAAATGATAGCTAGCGAAAGAGTATGAAATAATTATTATTAACCTGAGTTCGGGATAAGAAATAAAGTGAAAGTCTTGCTATTCAAATAGTTGAATGCGCATATTTCGTTAAAATACTCTAACAATCTGGTTAAAGCGTAGAGCATTGTTAAACAATGATGGAAAATCTTACTGAACTTTATTGCCTGATGGATGATTTTTGTAAAGACTTCGAGCCAAAAATGCATGAAATTTTGCTGAATAACGGTAGTAAGCGTCGTAGACGGTCTACTCAGCTTCCATTGGCTGAAATGATGACACTGGTTGTTTTGTTTCATCAACTCCGATTCAGCCAATTCAAGGTATTTTATCTCTATCATGTCGTTTATATCTCAGGAAGGAATTTCCTAACTTGCCATCATATTCACGCTGCGTAGAGTTACTTCCGCGCAGTGCCTTAGCTTTAACGGCACTGTTTGAGTCAATTAAGGGAAAGTGCACGGGTCTGTCGGTTGCCGATTCTACTCCGATAGCTATGTGTGATAACTTACGGATCCGCCGGCATAAAGTCTTCGATGGGATAGCTGAACGAGGAAAAACCTTAACAGGTTGGTTCTTTGGTTTCAAACTTCATGTAATTATCAATCATTTGGGGTAAATACTCAGTTTTCGACTTACACCAGGAAACACAGATGATCGGAAACCATTACCTGAGCTGATAAAAGATCTTTCTGGTTGTTTGTATGCGGATAAAGGGTATTTATCGGCTTCACTGAAACAGCAACTGAAAACAATGGGAATTAACCTTATAACGAATATCAAGAAGAAAATGAAGCCTGTACGAGTTTCGCACAGGCATATAAAATTCCAGGAATGGCTTAAAAGCAATAGTTAATTTGCAAGTTACTAAAACGTATAAATTTGTTTAAATTACAATAAGTTGCTTTTAATTTATAAGATTTTGTCTATTTATATATTATGCTGAATTAAACTTAAAAATAGAGCGTTTTTTTATTGGTGCGAAACTCGTGGCCTGTTGAACAGACTTGTTTCGACAAAGCCATCTTGCGTCATCGTCCTGTCATTGAAACGGTATTTGATGAGTTAAAAAATCTTTGTCAGATAGAGCATACGCGGCTACCGCTCTCCTGCTAACTTTGTAGTGAATTTATTAGCCGGGCTGGTTGCATATTGTTTAATTCCATCTAAACCAAAGATACCTGTGGCAGGAACATATCTTCAAGCATAACACGAGTTTCGCACCAATAAAAAAACGCTCTATTTTTAAGTTTAATTCAGCATAATATATAAATAGACAAAATCTTATAAATTAAAAGCAACTTATTGTAATTTAAACAAATTTATACGTTTTAGTAACTTGCAAATTAACTATTGCTTTTAAGCCATTCCTGGAATTTTATATGCCTGTGCGAAACTCGTGCATAATTGATAATGCTTATCCCGAACTCAGGTTATTATTAGCGATCAAAGCTCGTTTTGAGCAATTTTTTGACAGACTTTAACCAGCGATTGGATACCATCTACTCTTGAGGTACTGAGTTGTTGAATGAGTCCCATTTGTTTAAAAATATCTATCAAATCGATAGATAAAATTTGAGCGGCAGTTTTGCCTTCGATAGCACAAAGAAGAATGGCAAGTAAGCCTTTCATTATTCTACCCTATCGCCATAAAAATGAAGAGAGTGGTCAATATTTTGTTGATAACCTAACCAAACGCGATTTTCGCAGCCACTCACTTCTATTTCTATTAAGCCTGTTGCTCAATAGCAAAATTAATTATGACTTACAAAAAAACCAGCCGATGATGATAAAATCATCAATTTTTGCATTAAAAATAACCTATTCAAGATTAAAAAATAAACTATTTTTGTATTTTTTAGATGTATCTAACTTGTTTTTATTTTAAGCAACTTTATTTCACTATTGAGCAACATGCTTACTGTTTTATATTCTGCCGGTAAGCTATGTAGTGGCATACTAAATTTGGCCACCTAAGTTGAGGTGATATGCTTACCTCATAATTTTTATAGGTGCCGAAATGAGTAAAATAATTACTGCTGAATTTAAATGTGAAACCGCCAAATTAGTCCTTGACCAAAATTACACCTACCAGGAAGCTGCGAAAGGCATGAACGTCAGTCTTTCAGCGATTAGCCGGTGGGTAAGAGCCCTTCGTTTAGAACGTCAAGGGAAAACATCGCCTGGTCTGCCATTAACACCTGAACAAATTGAGTTCAGAGAAATGAAGAAAAAAATCCACCGGCTGGAAATGGAGAATGACATCTTAAAAAAGGCTACTGCGCTCTTAATGTCCGACTCACTGAAAAATTTTCGGTAGTTGAAAAGCTAAGAGTGCTTTATCCGGTGAAAACTTTGTGTCGTATTTTTAATGTTCACCGAAGCAGTTATCGCTATTGGTGTCGGCCTAAGGAGCCAGATATTGAGCGGACGATAAAACGTAGCCTAGTCAGCGAAGCGTGGAACGTTAGTGGCGGCTCTGCTGGCGCAAGGACTATCGCCACGATGGTTACCAATACACACAACGTGAAACTTGGGCGGTGGTTAGCGGGTAAGTTGATGAAAGAATTAATCATCGTCAGTTGCCAAGAGCGAAAACATAAATACAACCGCGGTGGAAATGAACGTATTGATATTCCAAATCTGCTCAATAGGCAGTTCGCTGTTACCAAGCCTGACCAGGTTTGGTGCGGCGATGTAACCTATATTTGGACAGGCTCACGATGGGCCTATCTGGCTGTGGTATTGGATTTGTTTGCCCGAAAACCGGTGGGCTGGGCAATGTCATTTGCACCAGACTCAGAATTAACCGCCAAAGCACTACAAATGGCTTGGGAACTACGTGGGCATCCCAAACAGGTGATGTTCCATAGTGATCAGGGAAGTCATTATACCAGTCGTGAGTATAGGCAGGCATTGTGGCGTTATAGCTAGGCGACTTAATTTTGATTACAAGGTGTGTTATGAGTTATACAATTGATTTTCGACGTAAAGTAATATCTGTAAGGAAAGCCGAAGGTTTAACAATTCGAGAAACTGCGAAACAATTCCGTATTGGAAAAGCGTCTCTAGTACGTTGGCTTAAACGACCAGAGCCAAAAAATTCAACGCCACGTAAGAGGAA
The DNA here is from genome assembly GCF_001640365.1 of Candidatus Arsenophonus triatominarum. Lineage (GTDB taxonomy): Bacteria > Pseudomonadota > Gammaproteobacteria > Enterobacterales > Enterobacteriaceae > Arsenophonus > Arsenophonus triatominarum. The sequence continues at coordinate 348,823 of NZ_LWMI01000006.1, forward strand.
GCTCGATAAAAATGCTTTAGCAAAAGATGTGGAACAGTATCCAGATGCTTACCAAAAGGAACGGGCAGAGCGATTCGGTGTTTGTAAAAAGACTATTTGGCAATCCCTTAAAAAGCTGGGATTAACCTATAAAAAAAACTCTATTCCATCCAAAAACCAACGAAAGCGACAGGCTGGCACATCAGCAAAAAAGACAACAGTATGAAAAAAAAGATAAATCTGTTGTTTTTATTGATGAAAGTGGTTTTTCACATGACACTCCACGAACTCACGGCTATTCCCCAAAAGGTCACCGTTGTTTTGGCCTGAAAAACTGGGGTGCTAAGGGAAGAACAAATGTTATTGGCGCTTTATTGGGAACAACCCTTTTTGCTATCGGATTATTTGATTGCAATATTAATCGTGATGTTTTTTATGTTTGGATCACAAAAATATTGCTCCCAGAACTTCCTGAAAATTCTGTTATTTTTATGGACAACGCTAGCTTTCACAAAGGTAAGAATATTGAACAGGCAATTATAAACGCAGGACACCAGATAGAATATTTGCCTGTGTATTCACCAGATTTAAATCCTATAGAACATAAATGGTCTCAAGCTAAACGTAAAAAGATGGAAACAGGATGCACTATCGATGACCTGTTTTTAATACATATGCTGTAATCAAAATTAAGTCGCCTAGCTATATCAGATGACCCAAAGTATCAGTCGCAGAGGGAATTGTTGGGATAATAGTCCGATGGAACGATTCTTCCGTAGTCTGAAGACCGAATGGGTGCCAACGACTGGCTACCAAAGCTTTAGTACTGCTCAGTCAGCCATTATTCGCTACATAACCCACTACTATAGCGATATAAGACCTCACTGGTATAACGGTGGATTAACGCCAAACGAATCAGAGCGACTGTTCCGTGAACAGTCAGGTAGGGTGGCCAATTTTAGTTGACCACTACACAATTCCTTATGCCCATCGGTGGTTAGTCCAAGTACTGTGTAGATTGCCTTATTGATATAGTGACCATCATGTTTTATCTTGTAATGAATGGCATCGAGCCAGACAAAAGGATAGAGCGCCTCCAGAGGGTGTTGTTGCCAGGCTTTTAATTCAGGGAGTAATTTGTCAGTAATATGAGTAATAGCTCCATCTGATATTTCCAGTCCATATAATTCTGCAACATGTTTTTGAATATCACGATAACTCATGCCTAATGCAAATAACGATAGGATTTTGTTATCAATATCCTCTGATAATTTTGTCTGATTTTTCTTAATGAGCTGAGGCTCAAAAGCACCTGACCTGTCTCTGGGCGTTTTCAGTTCAAATTGACCTGATGTCGATTTAACCGTTTTTCGAGTAATAGCCATTTTTACGCGTATCGATTGACGTTGTCGATAGGTAGTGTTCTATTTCTGCCTGCAGAGCAGCTTCGGTCAGCTGTTTTATGAGTGGTGTGAGTATTCCATCCGTACCGAGTAAATTTTTACCTGATTGTAATTGCTTCAACGCTTCATCAAAATTAAATGATTGATTTCTCATATGTCATACATCTTTTTTTTTGAGTTTAAGATATGACACAGATTTTTGAACACTACCGGGTTTGAAATTATTTCGTCGGCGTAATCGTTCATTATTACACGAGTTTCGAACCAATAAAAAAACGCTCTATTTTTAAGTTTAATTCAGCATAATATATAAATAGACAAAATCTTATAAATTAAAAGCAACTTATTGTAATTTAAACAAATTTATACGTTTTAGTAACTTGCAAATCAACCATTGCTTTTAAGCCATTTCTGGAATTTTATATGCCTGTGCGAAACTCGTGTATTATTGATTGAAGAAGGGCAAAGTTATTATTTAGATATTAAAGAAATTTTTTCTTCGTTACGTGAAGCTACTCGGAAACTACAGGCTCTCAGTGCAAAGGGAGCATCAACCGTCAGTTTTTATTACCAAGTTTTGTTATTCAATGGTTAGTGCCGCGTCTATCGAGTTTTAATCGTTCTTATCCTGATATCGATGTGCGTATTCAGGCTGTTGATCACGAGGGAGCTAAAATGGCTGATGATGTTGATGTGGCAATCTTTTATGGTTATGGTAATTGGACAGGCTTAAGAACAGATCGTTTGTATGCGGAATACTTAATACCAGTCTGTGCGCCAGCCTTATTAGCGGGGCGTTACCCATTGAAAAAACCTCAAGATTTGATTCATCATACATTGCTACATGATTCTTCTCGACGTGATTGGCAAGCTTATGCACGTCAATTATCATTACAAGACATTATTAACGTAGAACAAGGACCCATTTTCAGTCATAGTGCTATGGTTATTCAAGCCGTAATTCATGGTCAAGGAATCGCCTTGATTAATAACGTTATGACAAAAAATGAACTTGATACAGGTCGTTTGGTATGTCCGTTTAATGATGTTTTAGTCAGTAAAAAGCTTTCTATTTAGTTTGTCATGATAATCAAGCGGAGTTAGGTAAGATTGTTGCATTTCGTCAATGGATCCTCGCAAAAGCAGCTAGAAAGCAACAAAAATGGGGATTTGTTACCGGTGAGTTGTAAACTATATGGTAAGTAAAATAATTAATTTAAAAAAAAGGATATTAACGTGAATGCTCGTTTAATGTTGATATTTTCAGGAATTAGTGGATTTTTTTGTGTCGCATTTGGCGCAATAGGTTCACATTTATTATCACCTTTACTAAACCATGATCAAATAGAATGGATTCGTATTGGTTTACGTTATCAATCAATGCATACTTTAGTTCTTATGATATTAGGCGCTATCTTATTACGTAAAGTTATTTTATGGTTTTATTGGGGGGGAATTTTCTTCAGTATAGGCATTTTATTGTTCAGTGGCAGTTTTTACTGTATGGCACTTTTACAAGTAAAATATTTTGCCCATTTGGCACCAGTAGGCGGTTTTTGCTTTTTAATTGGCTGGATATTAATTGTTACTGGTGCAACTCGGCTTAGGAATCCAACAATACGTCATGAATAATAATATTATTTTATATTGTCGTTCAGGATTTGAAAAAGAGTGTGCGGCAGAAATTACTGATAAGGCTACCCAGATCGGCGTTTATGGCTATGCCAAAGTAAAAGATAATAGCGGTTATGTTTTATTTGAATGCTATCAGTCTACTGATGCAGACCGTCTAGCTAAAGATATACCCTTTGGTACATTAATATTTGCTCGTCAACTAGTGGTTGTTAGCCAGTTATTGAAAGATTTGCCATCGAACGATCGCGTATCGCCGATTGTTGCGTTATTGCAAGGTGTCGTTGAACGAGCTGGTGAGTTACGAGTTGAAGTGCCGGATACCAATGAGAGTAAAGAGCTACTGAAATTTTGCCGTAAATTTACTGTGCCTTTACGCCATGTGCTTCGTCAACAAAAAATATTGTTGTTGAAAGAAAACCATCAACGTCCGGTTATACATGTATTTTTTATTGCTGCCGGCTGTTGTTATGTTGGCTATTCTTATGCAAATAACAATTCACCTTTCTTTATGGGGATCCCGCGGTTAAAACTGCCAGCGGATGCGCCAAGTCGTTCAACATTAAAACTGGAAGAAGCATTTCATCTATTTATTCCTTATGATGGGTGGGAAGAGCGTTTAGCATCTGGTATGAAGGCTGTTGATCTGGGCGCTTGTCCAGGTGGATGGACCTATCAATTAGTGAAGCACAGTATGATGGTCGATGCGGTTGATAATGGGTCAATGGCCGAGAGTTTAATGCAAACAGGTCAGGTACGGCATTATCGAACTGATGGTTTTAAATTTACTCCACACACTAAGAATATTAGTTGGTTGGTGTGTGATATGGTTGAAAAACCGGCAAAAGTTGCTGCTTTGATAACAGATTGGTTGTTAAAAGGTTGGTGCAGGGAAGCGATATTTAATTTAAAGCTACCGATGAAAAAACGTTATCAAGAAGTTTCATCAATTTTGAACAAAATATCACAGACACTAAACGAAAATGGTATTAATGCTCAAATCCAAGCGAAGCAACTCTACCATGATCGCGAAGAGATCACGGTACATATAAGACGAGTCTGGTCAGCCTCTATACCAGAGCGGGATTAGAAGAGCAGTGATTAACAATAAAGTTTTTATTTTTTATTGTGTTATGGCGTAAATCTGAGTTGTTGTAAATTTCCATTTAACTGTAGATCAGTTTTGAGAGAGGCAACCTGTCGGCTAATAAAGGCTATTTTTTGCGCCGGTTCAATCCGTTTACGCCATTTTTCGGGTAAGAAATGGATATTAGCAAAAATGGCCTCTAATGTAGGATATTGCTGAAGTAAAGTTGCTGCGGTTTTAGGGCCAATGCCGGTTATGCCAGGGATTTTACTACTATTTATGCCAGTTAGTCCCCAATAATCCTGTAGCTGTTCAGGTTTAACCCCAAACTCTTTATTAACAAAGGTTAAATCAAGCCAACGTTTTTGAAAATAATCACGAATATAGATCGATGATGAAAGTAGCTGACAATAGCCTTTATCTGTTGAAATGATGGTAACACGATAGCCAGCGGTGGCCACTTTAAATGCTAACGTTGCCGCCAGATCGTCAGCTTCATTTTCAATGGCATGCCAACATGCTAATCCTTGCGCCTTAAATGCAATTTCAAGGTTTTTTATTTCGTGATAAAGATCATCTGGCATTGCTTGTCTGCCAGCTTTGTATTGAGGTAAAAGTTGTTGCCGCCAGTTATTTGTCTGTTGTTCTTTGCTATCGAATATTGCCACAGCGTGGGTGGGCGAAGTATGGTTAATTAGCAGGCGAAGAGTTGAAACGCAAGCTTGTTCGCAAGGGCTTCCTTGAACAGCATGAATTCGTCTGATTAGATTTAAAGCATCAACAATAAGTAAGTGGATCATAATTTTTTGTGCATAGTTTTGTCAGTTATTTAATAATTTCATAGCAGGGTATATAGGCTGCCTTGCTAGGTAGTTTCATTCTATATTGACTAACAAACCCTCGTAATAATGTATCCATATGAGCCATAATTTTGGCATCACCATGAAGTTTATAGGGGCCATGCTTTTCAATTTCTTTCATACCCACTTCTTTCACATTACCGGCAACAATACCCGAAAAGGCTCGTCGTAAGTTAGCGGCCAATTTTTCTGGCTGCTTTGGATCACAAAATAGGTTAAGTTTTGCCATATTATCATGGGTTGGTGTAAAGGGTTTTTGTAATTCTGAATTAACTTTTATTGACCAATTAAAGCTATAGGCATCACCAGTATTGAGACGATTTTCTTTGACTTGTGGCATCTGTTTTTTCATTTCACGCGCTACAGCTTCTGGATCATCAATAATAATTTGATAATAATTGCAGGCCCGTTCACCAAGGGTATGCTTAATGAAATCATCGAGGGTGTCAAAATAGGCTTGGCTCTCTTTTGGGCCTGTTAAAATTAATGGTAATGCCTGATTATTATTGGCAGGATCCATTAAAATGCCCAATAAATAAAGTAGTTCCTCTGTAGTACCAGCACCACCAGGAAAGATAATGATACCATGAGCAACCCGAACAAATGCTTCAAGGCGTTTTTCAATATCTGGCATGATAACAAGCTCATTAACTAGAGGATTAGGTGGCTCAGCAGCGATAATAGAAGGTTCAGTTAAACCAAGAAAGCGGCCATTTTTATAACGCTGTTGTGCATGGCCTACTGCGGCACCTTTCATCGGCGCTTCCATTGCGCCAGGGCCACAGCCAGTGCAAATATTTAATTCACGTAATCCTAATTCGTTTCCAACCTTGTGGGCATAAAGATATTCAATTTCATTTATTGAATGGCCTCCCCAGCAAACAATAGTATTCGGATCTTCATCGAGATGTAGTGCTCGGGCATTACGCAGAATGGTAAAAATAATATTAGTGATACTGATGCTATCATGCAGACTTAATGCCAGCAGTTTTTCTGCTGAAATAATCTGGGTATGAACAAAAAGAATATCTCTTAACACAGAAAATAAGTTTGCTTGTAGTGAACGGATAATTTTGCCATCGACAAAAGCTTTTTCAGGCGGGTTAATTAATTCCAGTTTGACACCGCGTTCACGTTGTAGAACATTGATATCAAAATTGGGATATTTAGCGATTAATTCTTTACTATTATCTGTTTTGCTACCTGAGTTAAGTACAGCTAAGGAGCAGTTTCTAAATAGCTGATAAAGATCGCTACTGGCAGTACGTTTAAGGATACTAACTTCAATTTGAGATAGTAGATCCATTGAGCCTAACGGGCTGACATGTGTTATCAATTTAAACTCCTTACTGCCGTGCTAATCGCATCATTGTTGGCTGAAAATTCTCATTACTACGCCAAGGATTGATGTCCAACCCGCCCCGACGTGTATAACGGGCATAAACGCTTAACTTATCGGGTCGACATAGCTGAAGAATATCATTGAAAATTCGCTCGACACATTGTTCATGAAATTCATTATGGTGTCTGAAAGAGACTAAATAACGGAGTAGTTTTTCTCTATCAATTTTAGCGCCATAATAATGAATTTGTATTGAACCCCAGTCAGGTTGGTTAGTAATTAAGCAATTAGATTTTAGAAGATGGCTAACTAATGTTTCCTCTACCTTTATATTCGCGGTTGCGTTGTTAAGATAATCACGATTAAATTCATAATCACTAATTTCTATCTCTTGCTCATCAATACATTCACCAGGCAGATTATGAATAGTTTGATTAGCGAACATGGTGAGTGGCTGTAATTTTACTGTCACTTCTCCTGCAGCGCATGTAGTCAAATCTTGGGTTAGTTGTTTTTCAACTTCTTGCCAGCTAATAAATTGGGTTTGATTGAAACTATTTAGATAGAGTTTAAAACTTTTAGATTCAATCAGATTTATGCTATTAGCATTAATGGTAACATGGCCGATAGCCACTTGAGGAATTCCTCGACTGTTTAGCCACGAAAGCTCATAGAGTGTCCAAACATCTGCGCCATGAAAAGGCAATCTGTCTGATGATAACCCTAAAGGTTGTCGATTTAGGCGACGAGGAACCGCTTGCAGTAGATGAGGTGCATAGTTATCTTGATATTCGGTTTTTTTTCCGAGCGTTAGGTGTTGTAGCTCACCATTATCTTGATCAAGTGGCATGGAGTTCCTTCCTAAAATAGAAAATCAGTAAGATAGTTGCTAGCATAATCAATATATTAGAGTAAGTTTGTTGTTTGATGTATAGCTTAACAACAAATTGCGCAGATAGATAATAATACCTAATGATACTTTTATATATTAGAATGATTTATTCCTATAATTAGTCACCAATAAGAATAATTGACCATGGAAGTAACGATTTCTCAGGTATTAACGGAACTCACACAGCGTTATATTGCTTATTGGCAACAGCAGACGGGTAATTTACCGGCGAGTGATGCTTTTTACAGTATTCCTTCGCCTTGCATTGAATATAGCAAAGATGATGTCGTTTATTGGTTACCTAAACCGTTTCCGATGCCAAATGAAAAGTTAGAATCTGTTGAAAAAGCGTTAGACATCCATTTTTATCCTAACACGAGTTTCGCACAGGCATATAAAATTCCAGAAATGGCTTAAAAGCAATGGTTAATTTGCAAGTTACTAAAACGTATAAATTTGTTTAAATTACAATAAGTTGCTTTTAATTTATAAGATTTTGTCTATTTATATATTATGCTGAATTAAACTTAAAAATAGAGCGTTTTTTTATTGGTGCGAAACTCGTGCCTAATATTCACCAATTTTATACAACACAATTAGCCGCTGATATGCGAGTAAAATTTCAAGACCAACAACTTGATTTAATTCAGGTATGGAATATGACCGATTTTACTCGTTTACAAGAAAACTTAATTGGGCATTTAATTACGCAAAAAAGACGTAGACTGACCCCAACTCTCTTTATTGCAAGTTTAGATTCTGAATTTGAAATTATTTCCGTAAATAATATTACTGGCCAAGTTATATTAGAAACATTGAGTCAAACAACACGTAGCGTCTTAGCTGGTAGTCTGATTGAATTTTTACAACAACTTACTCCTATAATTAGAAAGCAATATGATTAAGATATTTACTTATTTTTTTGTGAGATATAACTTACAAATTATGTAAGTTATATCTGCGTTTATTGCTTTTTAAACGATAAAGCGAGATGAAATATTTTTTTATCCTACTGAAATAAAAAATATTCTGTTATTATCGGAAAAAAATGATTAAAAACTATTTTTTCTTATTTCTTGTTTTCCTCAGATAAATCCGACATCCTTATGCTTGCCGATAAGTTAGCATTTATCAAATGTGCCATAAATCGAAACAAGAACACGAGTTTCGCAATCTCCAAAAAAGAAGTATAAAGTTCAAAACAAGAAAAAATTAGGGTGTTCATATTTTGTCCGTTTATCCATGCATTAAAAATATCTATAAAACATTTTTACAAGTAAGCAGTGTAAGATACTCTGGTTTGGCGTTATCAGAAGCAAGCCCATTGCCTTTATCTCATGACACTATCAGTCGATGGCTAAAAAGTAGATGTTTTCGACCTAAAGACCTATGGCGATTAGTTCAACCTTCTATAGACAAAAAAAGCCCTTGGGTACTAATTGCCGATGATACATTGATTGCCAAAACACGTAGTAGAAAAATAGAGATGGTTCATTATCAGTATTCAGGTAATGAACATGATGTTATTGCTGGCATAGGTTTAGTTAATTTACGTTGGCATAATCTAACAACTGTTGAATCAATTCTTATTGATTATCGTATTTATGATAAAGATTCTGATGGAAAAACAAAAAACACGCACTTTTCCGAAATGCTCGCTCTTGCTAAAAAAAGAGGGATCATACCAGAAGCGGTAGTGATGGATGCCTGGTATTCTAGCCTGGATAATCTGAAATCAATTCGCTCTCATGGTTGGGTCTGGGTAACCACGCGGAGGAAAAACAGGATTGTTAACCATAACAAACAACTGAACAAGTTAGACATCTCAGAAGAAGGAAATCCAATACACTTACGAGGCTACGGTTGGGTGACTGTTTTCAAATTTACAGCCAAAAACGGCCGTATTGATTACAGAGTAACAAACAAAGACAATCCCACCCGTCAATACGTCAAATCTATCATGGATGCCCGTTGGTCTGTTGAAGTTTATCATCGAGAAGTTAAACAAAATTGTGGTATTGAACGCTGTCAGGCTCGCACGAGCCGAGCGCAAAGAAATCATATTTTTCTCGCAATTTCTGCGTGGTTTGAACAACATAAACGTCGTATATCTGAAAAAATAACCCTTTATCAACAAAATTGGGATGTAATCAAAAATGCTATTACTGAGCACATCTGTGTTTTATTAGCGTACCCAAATTAGTTTTGTGCGAAACTCGTGAAGAAGTGGAAATGATTTAACGGGCGTTTATTGCGCGGAATAAATTCAGTCATTGTTACTAATAATAAATGGTGAATGTTAGTTTGTTTTTTAACTTTGAAATTATTAAATGTTTAATAATATAGAGGAATAAGAAAGGTAGTGTTAGGGATAACGAATGATAAGTATTAGTGCTTACAAATTACTACCTCGTAAATAGTAGGAAGATACATTCAGCGGGATGCTGATAATGCAGGATGCATAAATATTCTATTTAATAGCGTTACATATTATATAACCAGTCGATTTTATAGACTGGTTTTTTTATGGCTACATAGCTTTGCAAAAAATTCACGAGTTTCGCACAGGAATATAAAATTCCAGAAATGGCTTAAAAGCAATGGTTAATTTGCAAGTTACTAAAACGTATAAATTTGTTTAAATTACAATAAGTTGCTTTTAATTTATAAGATTTTGTCTATTTATATATTATGCTGAATTAAACTTAAAAATAGAGCGTTTTTTTATTGGTGCGAAACTCGTGGAAGATAAAAAAGCAGGAAAATTCTTAGTGATAGCAGGTTAAAAATGAAGCTATTTTTCTCTACTAAAATCATGAAAAAAACCAAAATTAATACTGTTTTATGTAATTATTTTAAGTTAACTATTTGAATATGTGATAAAAAATTATGATCCTTATCCCGAACTCAGGTTAAATTAACTAAACCTATGCCAGCAATAACATCATGTTCGTTACCTGAATACTGATAATGAACCATCTCTATTTTTTTACTACATGTTTTGGCAATTAGTACACAAGGGCTTTTTTTGTCTATAGATGTTTCAATTAATCTCCACAGGTTTTTAGGTCGAAAACATCTACTTTTTAGCCATCGACTAATAGTGTCATGAGATAAAGGCGACGGGCTTACTTCTGATAACGCCAAACCAGAGTATCTTACACTGCTTACTTGTAAGAATGTTTTATAGATATTTTTAATGCATGGATAACCGGACAAAATATAAACACCCTAATTTTTTCTTGTTTTTAAATTTATACTTCTTTTTTGGAGATTGCGAAACTCGTGTAAAAAATACATTTCATGGTATCGCATAACTGAATGAGCAAGACTAAAATTGAATGGTTACTAGTCAAAATATGCGTAGGATAAAAATTAGATTGTACAATAGTAAAGGTATATCGTCTGTTTTATGCGATTTAGAGCACGAATTTATTAACAACTTACATTTAAAAGCGTATACTAGATTGATAATTGCAAACAGTATAGTTGCATGTGAAATAGTTAAAGTATGTATGTTATAGTTAATATGAAAAGAAGAATCTTATTTTTAGTGCTACTGATGCCGATCGTTGTTGCGATTGCTGTGTTACTTTATACACAGAATAAGCACCTTTTGTTACAAGGGGAAGTAGATGCACCAGAAGTCATCGTTACCTCTAAAGCTAGAGGACGTGTAATTGAGCGTCATATTGAACGCGGTGACATGGTACAAAAAGGGCAATTATTGATCACCTTGGAAAGCCCTGAATTGCAAGCACAATTAGCGGCATTGAAGGCAGTACGTGATCAAGCTAAAGCGCAACTTGATTTATCTTTAAATGGTATTCGCGAAGAGACGATCCGTAATGTTCAAGCTGTATTAAAACAGGCCCAATCCCAATATACCAATGCAAATAAAGAATATATCCGACTGTATAATTTATCGGGTAAAGGCTATGTTTCGGCTAATGAGTTAGATAAAGCACGGCGGGCGAAAGATGTCGCTTTCCAACAGGTAAATAGCGCTCAGGCGCAATTAGATGAAGCCAAAAATGGTGATCGCATTGAATTGCGGAATAAATATGCCGCTGCATTACGGCAAACCGAGCAACAAATAATTGAGTTGCAGGTGCAAGTTGATGATTTACTTGTTAAAGCACCGGTTGATGGTGAAGTTGGCACCATACCGGCCGAAGTTGGCGAATTATTTAATGCCAATAGCCCACTGCTGACACTTATTCGTTTGCCGCAGGCCTACTTTATTTATAATTTACGCGAAGATATTATGGCGTACGTTCGTAAAGGCGATAAGGTATCGATACGTGTTCCTGCTTTGCAGGACAAAATTATTGTAGCGGAAATACGCTATATTGCACCAATGGGAGACTATGCAACTAAACGCGCAACACGTGAAACTGGAGACTTTGATTTAAGAACATTTGAAGTACGACTTTATCCACTAGAGCCTATTGATGGATTGCGTCCTGGGATGAGCGCACTGTGGGAGTGGGATAAGTAGATGTTTTTTATGACAATAAAAGCAATATGGGCTAACTTTAGTTTTGCTTTTAATCAAGAAATGCAGATTGCTGTACGTAGCCCGATCCTACATTGGTTAAGTTGGATATTTCCATTACTTCTATTCATGTTAGTAATAGCTAACTTTTCTAAAGAAACCTTGTTAAATCTTCCTGTTTCAGTGGTTGATCATGACCATAGCCTATTATCAAATGAGTTAATTCGTAATTTAAATGCAGCGCCACATGCTGATATTAAAGCGATTGATGGCACAATCAATACTTCGTTATTACATTTAGGCAGTGCTAAAGATTATGCTTTGCTCTACATTCCCTCTCATTTTGAAAAGGATGTTCTTACGGGTCGGCAACCGACAGTCAGAATGTATTATAATGCCTTATTTTATGCCTCTGGCAGTTATGCCATTCAAGATTTTAGCGGGGTAATCGCTCAACTGAATGCACAATTCCGTCCAATATTAGCTTCATCAATGGGGCGTAGTATACCTCCTTTAGCCAGAGTTACCCTCTCTTATGATAGCCTGTTTAACCCTAGTGGAAACTATATCTATTATCAGCAATTTGCTGTTACTATCCATATGTTACAGTTGTTTGTTATCACTTGTACTATCTATATTATGTCGCGTGGTACGGCATTATTAACCAACAAAACATTTACCAGTGCACTATTAGGCAAATTGGCGCCTTACACCCTGTTTTTTACCACATTATTATTAATTGAAATTGCTGCTCTCTCTTTTTTCTTTGACGCCAAAATTGCCGGTAACCCATTTTACCTTTTGCTGGTGGGCTTTTTTTATGTCATTGCCGCCCAAAGTGTCGGTATGTTGTTATTCGTTTTTACCAAAAGTATTTTTACTGCCTATAGTTTGATCGGAATGATGGTTAGCTTTGCATTAGCTTTTTCCGGGTTTACCATGCCAATTATGGCAATGGCTTGGCCCGCGCAGATTGTGGCAAATATTCAACCACTTACTCATGCATTAAATGTGATGTTTGATATTTTTTTGCGAGAGGTTTCTTTGCTACGCGTCATACAAGTCTGTTTAATATTGCTAATTTATCCTGCTATTTGTGCCTTTTTGATTCGTAATCGCCTGTTAACGAGGCTAAGAATGCAGGAGGCATTTTGATAAAGCTATATTTGCAGACTTTTTATCGGGTATTACTTGGCATGTTGGCAAAGCCCATGTGGTTATTGTTGTTGATTTCGTTATCAATTATGAGTCTGATTTATATTCGGCCAGTACTGTGGGATTTACCAGTAGCGATTATTAATCAAGATCATAGTTCTGCTAGCCGCTTACTTATGAACCGATTAGATACGATACCAAAAATAAAATTACACAGTTATGATGATTTGGCCAGAGCAAGGGCTGATATGCGTGAACGGAAATTGTTTGCCATTATTCTTATTCCTATCGATTTTGAAAAGGGTTTACTCAATGGTAAAAATATTACGATACCAGTTTATGGTGATGGTACTAATCGACTTGCCAACGGCCAAATACATAAAGAAATTTCCTCTGCTTATATTCAGTTGTTAAACGAATATAATACTCAACGGCTAAAAAATGCAGGGTTTACTGATCAACAGGCCAGTACATTATTAACACCCATTAAAGGAATAACAGAACCTTTATTCAATCCTGGCCCGAGTTTCGCTGCGATTGTTTTTCCAGGTTTATTGGTCATGTTATTACAACACTCACTGTTAGTCGCTTGTGTGAAAGCCTATATTGACGTTCACAAAGCGGCAAACGGCAAAATCTCTTCCGCTGTTTATCTGGGGGCATGGTCAGCGTTGCTACCCATTTGGTTATTCCTATCGGCCATCTTTTTTGCACTTTGGCCTTGGGTATTGGGTTACCGACAAGAAGCACCACTTTATCAGCTTGTGATCGTCACCTTACCATTCTTATTGGCGGTTTTAGGGTTAGGTAAGTTTGTTACCGAATTTTTACGTAGTGTCGAAATGATTTATCTAACACTGGCTTTTCTAACCACGCCGGTATTTTATATTTCAGGCACTATTTGGCCATTACAAGCAATGCCGGATTGGGTAAGAATGGTTGCTCATTCCTTACCTTCAACATGGGCAATAAAAGCGATAGCGGGTATTAACCAACTTGATTTAAGTTTATCTGACGTAGGTGTTGATATCTTGATGATGCTAATGTTAGGCACAATTTATGCGTTACTGGGCATATTGATCAATATGTTACGTAATGGTGAACTGCGCCAGTTCAGCCACCATTTGCGTTGTTTATTGAAAAGAAAAAAACGTTTTTAGTTTTCATGGTATAAGCGATAAACCGGCTGCGCGCCGCCAAAAGCCGTTACAATTTGTATCATTAAAATAGTTGCTGAATAGAGAGTTGCATTTTTTGTCACGCTATAGACAATAAAAAGAGGTTTAACTTAGAAAATAACGGTTTGAAATGATCAACAAAGAGCGGTTGTTACGAGATAATCGTTTATGTAAAGCAATCATTGGATTATCAGTCGAAGAATTGAAAAATTTAGCCGCTGAATTTTCAGCTTGTTATTTGATTTATCGGAAAAAGAATCGAAAAGATCACGAGCGGCAGATGGGTGCAGGGCAGAAAGGATTTATCCCAACCCCATTAGATAAACTGCTTTTTATTTTATTGTATTTAAAATGTTATCCGACCTATGATTTGCAAGGACTTCTTTTTGGTTTAGATAGAACACGGGTATGTCGCTGGGTAAAAATATTATTGCCGGTTTTAGAGATGACCTTGGGGCGAGAATGTGTTTTGCCCGCTCGTCAAATTCGCTCTGCTGAGGAATTTTTTCGCGCCTTTCCTGGAGTTAAAGACGTCTTTATTGATGGGACAGAGCGACCTGTCCAAAAGCCTAAGAATCTGCGTCGGCGAAAAAAATGTATTCGGGAAAGAAAAGACAGACCACTCGAAAAGGGCTTATTATGACTGACGAAACGAGGAAAATTGGATTTATCCCCATGATCAAAAATGGGCGCCGTCACGATAAACGCTTACTCGATAAAGTCGATATAATTCGCCATATTCCCCCTGAGGTAACCATCTGGGCCGATACCGGTTTTCAAGGTATAGATAAACAGCATCCTAATACACAAATCCCAAAAAAAGGAACTCGAAAAAGACCTTTATCGCCTGAACAAAAACAAGAAAATAAAATAATCTCGGGCATCCGTATTACGGTTGAACACGCCATCGCGGGTATCAAGCGCCTCGGTTGTGTGACCCAAATTTTACGGAATCGTAGACCCTTTATTGATGATACCTTTTTACTCCTTAGTGCCGGTCTTTGGAATTTCCATCTCAGAACAGCCTAAAATTTACTTCAATCACCGAAATACCCTTATTTCACTATTAAGCAACACGCTTATTAGTTAACCTGAGTTCGGGATAAGAAATAAACACGAGTTTCGCACCAATAAAAAAACGCTCTATTTTTAAGTTTAATTCAGCATAATATATAAATAGACAAAATCTTATAAATTAAAAGCAACTTATTGTAATTTAAACAAATTTATACGTTTTAGTAACTTGCAAATTAACCATTGCTTTTAAGCCATTTCTGGAATTTTATATGCCTGTGCGAAACTCGTGATAAAGTGAAAGTCTTGCTATTCAAATGAGGGTGTTCATAATTCTGTGTCAGGGGATTTTATATTTTGATTATACCATCTAGGCGCCCTTTAAAATAGATGGACAATTGAGCAATGGTTAACGCCCAGTTACTAATCGGCATAGTCCATTTGTTGGATACCTGATTGATGCCAATATAGAGTAATTTTAATAAGCTGTTTTCATTAGGAAAAGCCCCTTTGGTTTTAGTTAATGTCCTAAACTGCCGATGAACCGCCTCTACTGCATTGGTCGTATAAATGGGTTTTCTAATGGCTTTAGGGTATCGAAAATAAGCACTGAGCAACTCCCATTTACTTCGCCAGGATTCTAGCACTATCGGGTATTTTTCACCCCATTTCGATTCCAGTTCATCAAGGCTCAGCAGCCGCTTTAGTATCTGCACGATAAACCGGCTTAGCCATAAAGGCTTTTTGGTCTTTACTGGCAATATAACGTAAGCTATTGCGAATTTGATGAACTACGCATAGCTGAACTTCTGTCTGCGGGAAAATACTGGCTATCGCTTCTGGAAACCCTTTTAATCCGTCAACACAAGCGATTAAAATATCTTGTATACCACGGTTATGTAAGTCAGTCAGAACGCTCAGCCAATGATGTGCTCCTTCTGTTTCAGACATATAGAGTCCTAACAATTCCTTATGCCCATCGGTGGTTAGTCCAAGTACTGTGTAGATTGCCTTATTGATATAGTGACCATCATGTTTTATCTTGTAATGAATGGCATCGAGCCAGACAAAAGGATAGAGCGCCTCCAGAGGGCGTTGTTGCCAAGGCAATTTGTCAGTAATATGCGTAATAGCTCCATCTGATATTTCCAGTCCATATAGCTAGGCGACTTAATTTTGATTACAGCATATGTATTAAAAACAGGTCATCGATAGTGCATCCTGTTTCCATCTTTTTACGTTTAGCTTGAGACCATTTATGTTCTATAGGATTTAAATCTGGTGAATACACAGGCAAATATTCTATCTGGTGTCCTGCGTTTATAATTGCCTGTTCAATATTCTTACCTTTGTGAAAGCTAGCGTTGTCCATAAAAATAACAGAATTTTCAGGAAGTTCTGGGAGCAATATTTTTGTGATCCAAACATAAAAAACATCACGGTTAATATTGCAATCAAATAATCCGATAGCAAAAAGGGTTGTTCCCAATAAAGCGCCAATAACATTTGTTCTTCCCTTAGCACCCCAGTTTTTCAGGCCAAAACAACGGTGACCTTTTGGGGAATAGCCGTGAGTTCGTGGAGTGTCATGTGAAAAACCACTTTCATCAATAAAAACAACAGATTTATCTTTTTTTTCATACTGTTGTCTTTTTTGCTGATGTGCCAGCCTGTCGCTTTCGTTGGTTTTTGGATGGAATAGAGTTTTTTTTATAGGTTAATCCCAGCTTTTTAAGGGATTGCCAAATAGTCTTTTTACAAACACCGAATCGCTCTGCCCGTTCCTTTTGGTAAGCATCTGGATACTGTTCCACATCTTTTGCTAAAGCATTTTTATCGAGCTTCCTCTTACGTGGCGTTGAATTTTTTGGCTCTGGTCGTTTAAGCCAACGTACTAAAGACGCTTTTCCAATACGGAATTGTTTCGCAGTTTCTCGAATTGTTAAACCTTCGGCTTTCCTTACAGATATTACTTTACGTCGAAAATCAATTGTATAACTCATAACACACCTTGTAATCAAAATTAAGTCGCCTAGCTATATAATTCTGCAACATGTTTTTGAATATCACGATAACTCATGCCTAATGCAAATAACGATAGGATTTTGTTATCAATATCCTCTGATAATTTTGTCTGATTTTTCTTAATGAGCTGAGGCTCAAAAGCACCTGACCGGTCTCTGGGCGTTTTCAGTTCAAATTGACCTGATGTCGATTTAACCGTTTTTCGAGTATAGCCATTTTTACGCGTATCGATTGACGTTGTCGATAGGGAGTGTTCTATTTCTGCCTGCAGGGCAGCTTCGGTCAGCTGTTTTATGAGTGGTGTGAGTATTCCATCCGTACCGAGTAAATTTTTACCTGATTGTAATTGCTTCAACGCTTCATCAAAATTAAATGATTGATTTCTCATATTGTCATACCTCTTTTTTTTGAGTTTAAAATATGACACAGATTTTTGAACACTACTGTAATAGCTAAAAATTACTATATTATTTGGTAATATTTAGATTTCATTTTGCTCATTAAGTCGATAATATGTTGACAGTAAAAATTAACCGGTTCTGTTGTAGTCGGTTAATTTTTTAAAAAAATATCCTTGTTTTTTAGTTTAACAAATATATTAATCTTTTTTATCTATTTTTAAATACCAATTTATTTCTTGTCATCTAACGATAAATCTAATTAGTTATATCGAATTTAACTATTACACGAGTTTCGCACCAATAAAAAAACGCTCTATTTTTAAGTTTAATTCAGCATAATATATAAATAGAGAAAATCTTATAAATTAAAAGCAACTTATTGTAATTTAAACAAATTTATACGTTTTAGTAACTTGCAAATTAACCATTGATTTTAAGCTATTTCTGGAATTTTATATGCCTGTGCGAAACTCGTGTATTTATTCTATTTGGTTATATTTATTTATTGGTATTTATCCTAATTAAATTTAATGCTAATCATAACTTGTTTATTTTTTATTGATATTTCAGGTGAATACCGGATATAGAAATTGAATATTAACCACCAAACTACGTTATATGCAGTAAAGCAATAATATAGAAATAAGTCATTAAATAACAATAAAACACTAACAGAAATATTAATAATGGATAGAGTTGCATAGGTTTTTTAGTTTTAAAAAAGATTTGAATACTGATGCATCGTTAAGTGTTTTGATTCAAATGAAATAGCATTATTTATCTCGTTTGGTAATAACTATTTACATCCATTTTTATTGATAGTTGAAAAATAAGATAGAATAAGGTCTGGCAAACAATGCTTAATTTGACGTTAGGGTAAAATTATGGATTTCAATGCTATCATCAACCAATTATCGCAACTATCTGCTAATGCTGCTGGTGATATTAAAAGTAAAATCGCCAACGCTGATCCTAGCAATCCGGATCAGATGATACAGATGCAGTTTGCGGTACAGCAATATTCCAATTTTATCGGTTACGAAAGCGCTTTGATCAAAGTGGTTAAAGACATGATACAAGGGATTATTGCCAAAATATGAAAAAAGAAGATAAACAATTATTGGTAGAAATTGCGCTTGCTGCTGCCAATCATGGATTAATAAAACAGGCTTATGCCATTTTAGCTGTGTTTCCAGAATTGATTGCTGACGAAGAGGCGCGTGCGCTATGTAGCGGTTTAGTCTACTTTGCGTTAGGTGAAAATAGTGCCGCGCTGCGTTCATTAATAGGCATGAAGAGTAATCAAGCTGAAGGATTACGATGTTTATTTTCCTTGCCTGCTGACATGGTCGATCATGCGCAAATTTATGCTTTATTAGCAGGAGATGAAAATGGACATTAAAGCGGTAGCCCCCATCAATATGATGAAGACCCAGGCGGCAGAAGCAGTTAATCCTGATAGCCAATTAGTTGAAAAATTCAATCAATTAATGCAACACGGTCAAGGACAAACGGCTGCATTAGGGTCAGTTCTTCCATCAACTGTCGAGCCGATGGCTCAGGCACTGTCACCTACCCAAGCCGTGCAAGGACAAGCAATGATAGTAAAAGCCGTTCTTGAAGTGGATATGGCAGCTAAAACGGCAGGAAGTCTTGCTCAATCGATCAATAAATTAGTGGCCATGCAATGAAATACTTAAAGTATTTATGTTTATTATTGGTGTTATTCCTGACCGGCTGTAAGGTCGAGTTATACCGCAATTTGCCGCAAGATGAAGCTAATCAGATGGTGGCATTATTGATGTTAAATCACATTGATGTTAATTCTGAAATCGATAGCAAAACTGGCAAAGTGACATTGCAAATCGAAAAAGATAAGTTCATCGATGCGGTGGAAATACTTAGGCAAAATGGTTACCCCAAAACACAATATCTTGGTATTGAGGATCTTTTTCCTGCAGGTCAATTAGTTTCTTCTCCTGCTCAAGAAGAAGCAAAAATGCGTTATCTTAAAGAACAACAATTAGAGCGTACGCTATCAAACATGGACGGTGTTATTAGTGCACGCGTGTCTATTGCTCAGGCGAACAATAGTGAGGGTAATATTGATAATAGCACGCCAGAAAAGTCGGTAGCGGTTTACATTAAATATTCGCCAGAAGTCAATATGAGTGGTGTTGAAGCGCAAATTCGCAATTTAATTAAGAATGCGATATCAGGTTTGCAATCCGACAAAATTAGTTTGTTTTTGCAACCAGCTGAATTCCGTTATCAACCACAGAAAATTCAAACTGATCAGCAATGGCAATATTTACAGAATTATATTGTCACTAATAAAACGTTAATCTTATTGACTATTACAGGGATATTTATTGTCGTATTTGCAGTATTAATATTTGGACGCCGTAAGGATAAATCTTAATGACTGAATTGGCAGTGAGATTTAATTATTTATTATTCCATCCAGGCGAGATCATGCACGCTAAATGGTGGCAATCGCTTGGACTTAATGAATGGCAGTCTCGCTACCCAATTAGTAATGAGTTAAAACGACGCTTAGATAAATTGATACTTAATCGATTAGGATTTCAACCTGCTTTATATCGTCAAGTACCGGAAAATATGCAGACTTGGTTTTTGTTATTAACGAAAAAGCCATTTTTATTCACCGTCGTTGGATTAGTTTGTAATCCCTACCCTGACTATTTGTGGGATAGTGCTTATAGATCACGTTTGGCGACCTTATTAAGCCAGGAACAAATTAAGCAATTAATCGCTTTATGGCCGCCAGAGCGCCACACTGTTGCGGTGCCTTGGCTAGTTGAGGAATTTCTTGAGCAGGCACATCTTTACGCCTTAAATGTTTTCTCACATTATTGGCAGGGACAAGATTTTGCGCGGCTTTTGGCCTGGTATTTTGCACCATTAGAGCAGCAAATGGTCTGTTCACAGCAACAAATTGAACAGGCTGTTCGCTGGTTATTTCGTTTGGAGCGTTTTTTATGAATGGATTTTTAGTGTTAGTTAAAGAGTTTGAGCTCTTAAAGCAAACATTGGAAATCACACCTGATGAAATTCAGCAAGGTTTAGCTGAATGTAGACGGGAACAGAAAGCCAAGCAACGTATTAAGCAATATGTAGATAAAGTGCGGCATGAGTGTGACGCGCTTCTGCAGGAAGCACAACAGATTGTTGCTAAAGCAGAGATGAGCGCTAAGGAGCAGGAAAAAGCGTGGCGAGAACAATTGCGGCAAGAAATAGTTGCAGAAAGTCTAAATTGGCTGGTTGAACAGGCGGAGTTGGAAAAACAATTAGTTGTCGTTTTACAGGAACGGATCTGCCAACAAGTAAAATTAGTCATCAAAGCCTGGAGTAAAAAACAAAATATTAGTGAAAATCTGATTAGCCAGATTACTGAGCAGATTGGTGAAGCAACCACTAAACAAAGTTTGGTATTGAGTGTTTCACCGGAACAGGCAGATAGGTTGGGTAAAATATTTGCAGAACAGATGCAAATTAGGCTCCGTTCTGATTTTGCACCATGGCAAGCAGAACTTAGTTCAAGTTGTATGACATTACGCTTTGATTTATATGAACACCTTGAAAGGCTACTAGAAACTTGTGTTCCTACAATGGAAAAAACGCACTTGAGAGGAACTTGTGATGCGAATTGATCAATCTGATTATCTCGATTTTCAATCTCTACAAGATAGCAAGCAGTCAGCCAGTTTTTTACCAGCAGAGAGTACCGCAATGCAAGCCAGTATTGCATTAGCGGAAGTACGTGCTGAGGCGCTGGAAGAGACGTTAGAGGGCTTAAGCTTAGGGCTAAACCAGGTAATGAAAAAAATTGCCGATTCAAATAAAAAGCAAAGTGCGTTATTTCATGCTGTAGAAAAACTTTTACAGCAATTAGATGAAAAGCAACGAGGTTTTATAGAGCAGATTGCTAAACAACTGCTCTCCTTTAAAGATGTCGAAAAAATTTTACAGCAAATTCCTCAGCTTGGTTTAGATAAGGGACAGCTTATTTTTTTGTTAGCGACATTACAGGGTATGACAAGTTTAGCCTTATCTGAACGTTCGAAAATCAAAAAGTTTTTAATGTCATTGTTAGCCGAAGAAGATATTGAGTTAGCGTTAATTGCCGCTAGCCAAGGTATGACTATAGATACTTCACGTTTGCAAGCTTATCGTCAACTCTATCAACATGCTACGCGTGGAGAAAAAGGGCTAAGTCATTGGTTTAAATTATTACAAGAACATAAAGATCGACGGCGGACTATTCAATTATTAATACGTGCATTATCAGAGCCCCTGGTAAGTCATGAACAGTTAGATATGACTAAATTGGTAACCACGATTGACGATTTACGTCGCTTATGGCTGTTCTTAGCTTTTACTGAGCATTGTGCTTATTTATCGCGCGGACTCAATTTAGCAAACGATACCGTTGCAGAAATCAGTATTGAATTATTGGAGCAGGGTTGGATCTATCCTGAAGCATTAGCGCAGTTGATAATAAAATTGCCATTAACAACGTTGCAACGTTTAATTTTTTTACGTAAATGGCGCGAAATTATGGTGATCATGAATGAAGCTTGTTATCGCGATCCAGAGCAAAAAGAGCATATCCTGGAAGTCATGTTACAACTGCTTGAACAGTGGAATGATGAGTATGCTGTTTAAAGGGGAGAGGGAGAAATGCGTAAAGAAGATAGTGTACTTGCCCGTTTTGGTCAACTATTAGGCCTACCCTTGGTATGGGATGGGAGTGATCAGTGCACTTTATTACTTGATAATCAATTGATGATATCCATCTATGCCAAAGTAACTTATTGGCAGTTGTATGGTTTTTTGGGACAGATTGATGTGCAAAAAGCACATTTACTATTCATTAATTGTATGCACCACAATATGCAACTGGTTGAAAATAATGATGGTGCAGTGGGCTATGATTCAGTGCAGCAAACTTTATTATATGCAGTGAATTGGCCGGTTCCCGCGAGTGGTGAAGAGCTATTAGTCTGGTTTGAACGTGCGACAATTTGCTATGAAGCGCTTTACCGTGAGTTTAGTCAATGCCCGGAGCTAACAATATAGGTTGTTATATGACGATTGAATTGGATAAATTTTCAAAAAAATTCGTGGACAGGCCCTTGCTTCATATCGGGTCAACAAGATCAAGGTTGTTCAAGTTTGGTGCATTCTCAAATGAGTTTTAATGACCATGTGTATAAGTACATTAGCTAAACTACCTTTTTTGAAAAATGAAAATGCGATTCGGACCTGTGTTGCACGCCTTAATATAACAGCTCAACAGAAATTAACCGTGTTCTTACGCTCGTTAGCGGAAAGGTATGGTTTGGCTACCGGTGAACAAACATTACCTAGACTCGATTTATCACCAAAGACACCACTGACTGCTCATAAAATAGAATTTATTCCCCAATCTATATTGTTAGCGATGAGCCAACCGCATCCAATGTCTGATAGTCAAGCTGAAGGTATAAATAATAAAGTCTTTTTACTGAACCAGTGTAGCAATGCGATAAAACGACTAGTCAATCAAGGTGGACCAGGTCATTTACCTATTCCTACTGCAATACCTAGATTTGGTAATTGGTTTTATTTGGAAGATAAAAATATTCAAAAAGTGCAGCAAGCTATTGCTGGCTATCATAAGCTAGTTGAAAAAAATGAATATCAAAGTACCTCTTCACGTTTGTTAGCTTTAACTGATCTATGTCACCAGGCTGATGAATTTTCTGATCTTTATAGCGAATTAAAAAGTTATCTTGATTCTTATCGGCAAGCGCTAGATGACATTGAACAATGTTGTCTGACGGTTCCTTCTTCTCAACAAGCTCATTTGACCTCATTATTGCAGCAGGTTTTAGCGCAGAAAAAGCACATTGCCACAGTTGCTGTACAGTTGGCAAAGTTACCTGAATTTTGGCAGCAGACGGTCATAGAGCGGCAGATCATTAATACCCGCTTTGAGAATTTGCCTGAGGAACTTAGGAATTTAGCCTCAGAATCGGTATTATTACTCAGTCATCAGTTAATTGAAATGTTTGATCAGGCGCCTTCAATAGACAAATGGCAAGAACAATTAACTGAATTTTGGGCGAAGGCCGAATTACCATTACCTTCATCATCTGAACTAACAACGTTAGTGGCCATTTTGGCGATTGAACGGCCTCAATTAGCGGGTCAAATTGCTATCCCTTTTAAACAAGAACAGGATAAAATTCAGTTTGGTGTTTATCAACATTTAATTCAGGTGCTAAAACTAAGTCAGGATCATGTAAAAAATAGCAAAATGGATCTTGAGCAACGCCTGGGAATTGATGACAAACAGAAAAATGTTCGTAGCCAAGTAGCGCTTTTGACCAACTGGTTAAATAGAGCCGGAGAAGAGATTTATTTACATGAACAGTATCTGGTAGCGATGTTGATTGGCATTAGTGGTGAGCGTTGGATCCTACAAGATAAAACACTTATTGCTGATGGAGCGGTGGATCTCGATGATTTAGAGATAGAGCAGGGATGTGAAACTGATATTCAGCAACTAGCAAATGAAGAAAAATGGGTTGCTTTGGCCAGAAAAGCGCTCATTGCACAAGATAAAGTCTATAGATTTGAAGAATTGTATGATAGCGAAAGTGGCCAACCTGCCATAAATTTCCATTGTGATGTAAAACAACGTGTGTTGCCATCTAGATTAATGGCATCGCCTGAGCGATATTTGCCTTTTTTAACTGAAAAAATGGCGACATTAACCGATTATCACGCTGCATTACAATCTTTGACTGAAAGATTAAATGTATACAAAGTACGCAGCCGTTTTGAAGAAGAATTAAAACAAATTAGCGAGCAGATGCAGCATTTACGTTTATTACAGGAAGCGGCAATGGTTTGGCAAAGTGTTAAACAGCAATATCAGCAACAAGACCAATATGTTGCTCAGTTGCAAAAATTGCAAGATATAACCATTCAGCAAGTAAGGGAGCTTAATAAACAAGGTTATCTGGCTTTTTTACCTCAGTTACGGCAACTTGATTTAGCTATCTATGATCTTAGTCTACAAGAACAAAGGCTGACAGAAGAACTGTCGATGCGGGCATCATATTTAGACGATCGCTTTGGCGATAAGAGCTGGCAGGAGAATAAGGAATTACAAGCTGACTCGGAGGTTAAAGAGTATCTATCGAAGGCGAGTGAATTACAAGAAATTGAACAAGGAATTGTCGTGCTAGATGAAGAGTATCAGGCTGCTTTGCTATTTCTGGTTCGTTTTGATAGACAGGCAAATAAAATGGGCGGATATCCAGAGCAGGGTGATTACTATAATGTTCAAGCATGGCAGCATTGGGTGGTGCAAAATATTACCGGAGATTGGGGAGGATGGTTAGGCGAATTTAGACCTGATTTGCGAACCTTAATTTTACAGCACCAACTAGCAAAAAATGGCATGCATACATTGACAGAGGCTTATCAAGCGCTATTGCAAGTACTTAATCCCTCTCGACTTGCCGACGCACTAGATACAGATAAGTATCAGGGAGTTTCAGCGGCATTTAGTGGTTTTCATCGTTGGGTAATAGCACATCCGATGGAATCACAAACACTAGCCAAGGATATTACCCATGCTTATCAAATTATTAGCGCTAATAGTGGTTGGTTCGGTGCCGAACTAGCGGCTGCTGTTAGTTCTGTTTGGCAAAGTGCGACGGTAGAAAATCAAGTTAAAGATATTCTTCTGGGTACCCGAGAGCTACTCCCCTTACAGCCATCATATTCAATGACGCCTGAAGTGATTGCGCTATTACATTTTACCCATTTATTACCTTATCTTGCCGGTAGTCTCAAAGGTGGTGTCCAAAGTGGTTTAGTCAGTTCACTGGCACCGTTTTTTGCTACCGGTTGGATAACCAGTATGATAGGCGGCTTTGTTCAAACTTGGGCGGAACAGAAAATAATAGCCTCAACAATATCAGCGCATTGTAATACTGAAGTGATGGTTAACGCATTGATGCTCGGCATTCGTGAACAGGGTAGTTTTCAAGATCGAGCTACTTCGGCAGTCAGTTATATGATGAAACGCCAGTTACTGCAAGATATTGGTAACTTGGCTCGTGATTGTTTTGAAACTAATAAAATCGGAACTTTTCGTCGTTGGTGGCAGGATACCACTAATTTTTGGCGGCAAATGAATGTTAAAGCAAAATTATTTAGTATCGCGGCAATTGCCGGTACAGCAGCTATTTCTGCTACCGTTGCAGCTGCTATGGTGTTATTCACACTAGGAACAGGCGGAGTAGGGTTAGTGGTTTTAGGCTTAGGTGCATTGTTAGCCGCTACAGTAGGTGGTTACTTTGGCTATAGTGGGTTAAGTTTACTAAAAAATAGCAACTTCCTAGGTTTTCGTCAGGCATATGAATTTGCGCAAGATAACATGACCGAACAGCGTATCCAAGAAGCGTTACAGCGATTTGTCGACAAGCAATATCAGGGTAAAACTGTTGCTAAACATTTAGATATTCAGTTAGTCGATATTGAAAAATATATTTCACTTAAGCAGGTAGCAGAGCAGGATCAGGCGCAATTTTTTGTGCGCCAACTGGAAAACTGGGGGAATGAAACACAGCAGCAATTAGCCCGCAATCAGCAAAAAGCGCGAGCTGAATTACTGGCTACGGTTGCACAACAATTAGACGGTTGGCAAGAGCTAGATGGTCAGGAATTGACAAAGTGTTTAGATGAAATTGATGAGGCACTTGTCCAATCTAAACTTGTTGTCGACTGATTTTATCAGCCGAATATAAAGGTCATTTAACTGCCTGAAGTCATTATAGATTAAGGTAATTTAGAATAACTTATTGATTTAATTAAACCAATTGCGCTGTATTGATCATTGTATTGTGGCTGTAAATATTTTTTTGTTAATTTTAACCTTGTTGGCGAAAAATTCATTTTACTTGCCGTGAGGTTATTTCAGGTATTTACCGGATACGAAGCCAGAGCTTCCTTTAGCATGCTTAATGAATAGTAAACACGAGTTTCGCAATCTCCAAAAAAGAAGTATAAATTTAAAAACAAGAAAAAATTAGGGTGTTCATATTTTGTCCGGTTATCCATGCATTAAAAATATCTATAAAACATTCTTACAAGTAAGCAGTGTAAGATACTCTGGTTTGGCGTTATCAGAAGTAAGCCCATCGCCTTTATCTCATGACACTATTAGTCGATGGCTAAAAAGTAGATGTTTTCGACCTAAAGACCTATGGCGATTAGTTCAACCTTCTATAGACAAAAAAAGCCCTTGCGTACTAATTGCTGATGATACATTGATTGCCAAAACACGTAGTAAAAAAATAGAGATGGTCTATTATCAATATTCAGGTAATGAACATGATGTTATTGCTGGCATAGGTTTAGTTAATTTACTTTGGCATAATCTAACAACTGTTGGATCAATTCCTATTGATTATCGTATTTATGATAAAGATTCTGATGAAAAAACAAAAAACACGCACTTTTCCGAAATGCTCGCTCTTGCTAAAAAAAGAGGGATCATAGCAGAAGCGGTAGTGATGGATGCCTGGTATTCTAGCCTGGATAATCTGGAATCAATTCGCTCTCATGGTTGGGTCTGGGTAACCACGCTGAGGAAAAACAGGATTGTTAACCATAACAAACAACTGAACAAGTTAGACATCTCAAAAGAAGGAATTCCAATACATTTACGAGGCTACGGTTGGGTGACAGTTTTCAAATTTACAGCCAAAAACGGCCGTATTGATTACAGAGTAACAAACAAAGAGAATCCCACCCGTCAATACGTCAAATCTATCATGGATGCCCATTGGTCTGTTGAAGTTTATCATCGAGAAGTTAAACAAAATTGTGGTATTGAACGCTGTCAGGCTCGCACGAGCCGAGCGCAAAGAAATCATATTTTTCTCGCAATTTCTGCGTGGTTTGAACAACATAAACGTCGTATATTTGAAAAAATAACCCTTTATCAACAAAATTGGGACGTAATCAAAAATGCTATTACTGAGCACATCCGTGTTTTATTAGCGTACCCAAATTAGTTTTGTGCGAAACTCGTGGTAAAGAGGGAAGATAATGAAATTGCAACTGGCTCGTAATCTTGAACATTTTTTCTCTTTGTTCAATCACAGAATAGTCGAAATTTCAACGGCAATTGAGTGCCACTGGCCACCTTTTGGTCTACGTATTGAAATTATTGAAGAACGTTTTCTTATAACCAGTTGGTTGTTAAAAGAGGGTGATTTTGATCTCTTGTCAGCATTAAAACTTAATCAACCAGAGCGGTTTTGGGGGATCCCGCAGCGAGTATTTATTATTCGCCACCGACCCTATGTGAGCGCATGGTGCCCAAAAGAGAGTGATGGTCTTTTTTTGTTTCGTTTGTGTCAAAGACAGCGTCAATTTCTTTCTCAGTTACCTAAAGGAGCCGCCTGATAATGTCAATCACTCGTTGGCTATCTCAAATTGCAGGACGTCAAGATATTATCCTTAGCGCTATGTTAATGTTGTCAGTATTCATGATGATTTTGCCGCTGCCAACCCCCTTAATTGACGTATTAATCGCGATCAATTTAGGGTTGTCGATCATTTTATTTATGATGGCAATCTATATTCGTGATCCGCTTGACTTCTCTGCCTTTCCATCCATGTTGCTGATTACCACATTGTATCGTTTAGCATTGACTATCAGTACTAGCCGTCTGATCTTATTACAACATGATGCCGGTGAGATAGTGTATACCTTTGGTAATTTTGTGGTTGGTGGTAATCTTGGGGTTGGTATCATTATTTTTGCCATTATCACTATCGTACAGTTCATTGTTATTACTAAAGGCTCTGAACGTGTGGCCGAAGTGAGTGCCCGATTTTCTCTCGATGGTATGCCTGGCAGGCAGATGAGTATTGATGGTGACATGCGGGCAGGTATTATTGATGCAACTGAAGCCAAACGCCAAAGAGCATTGGTACAAAAGGAAAGCCAGCTTTATGGTGCCATGGATGGCGCGATGAAATTTGTCAAAGGGGATGCCATTGCCAGCGTGATTGTCATTTTGGCCAATATCTGTGGTGGCATTGGCATTGGTGTGTTGCAACATAATATGTCGGCAACGGAAGCATTGAATACTTATGCTATTTTATCAGTAGGAGATGGATTAATTGCGCAGATACCGTCATTGCTTATTTCAATCACCGCAGGATTAATTGTTACTCGAGTACCTGGAGAGAAAAAGAATAATCTGGCTGGTGATTTAGTACAACAGATAATCAGTCAACCTATGTCATTGCAACTGACTGCTGGTATTTTATTGGTTTTTGCTATCATCCCTGGTTTTCCTTGGTTTGTATTTGGTCCATTAGCCTTGATGCTATTTGGTTGTTCTTATTGGATGAAACGTAACGCCAAAGTGAAAAAAGGATCAGGTCAGGTTTATTCCTCTGCCGACAATGGAACGGAACAGGGATCACGAGAGATGACACCAGGCACAATACCGCTGTTAGTCATTATTGGCCAACAGCTAATGACCGAGACGATGGCTGACAAAATACAAAATTTACGTTGGCAATTATTTGAAAAATTAGGCTTACCTTTACCTGAAATACAGTTGCAGGTCGATACAAAAAAGACAAACACATTACAAATACTGTTATATCAAGAACCTGTCTTAAAGACAGAGATAGATCCAGCGGCAATTTTATTAACTCAACCAATAGATTTACCTCAAATACGCCAGGAGCAATTGATTTTTAATCATCAAACAATCTATTGGTTAGCGGATGATAATCAATCATTGCCACCAGCGGCCGGTTATAGGGGAGTAGAAATTGTCACCTATTTGCTAGAAAAAGTCATTTATCACTTTGGCAAAGCGTTTTTAGGTATACAGGAAACGCGCTATTTGATGGATGCGATGGAGATGCGCTATGCCGAATTAGTGAAGGAATTACAGCGCTTACTGCCCATTAGTAAAGTGACTGACATTTTACAACGTTTAGTTGAAGAACAAATTTCTATTCGTGATTTAAGAACCATTTTCGAAACGCTGATTGAATGGGGTTCGAAAGAAAAAGATACGGTAATGTTGACCGAGTATGTTCGGGTTTCACTTCGCCGTCATATTCGTCGGCGCTTTACTAGCGAAGAGGGCTGGATCCCAATGTTGTTAGTCGGTGATGGGATTGAAAATAGTATTCGAGAATCTATTCGCCAATCAGCGATAGGATCTTATTGTGCCCTTGAACCTGCGCAAGAGCAGCAGATCATTGCTGCCATAAAACAAAAATTACCCACTCAGGTCGCTTGTGTTGTACTAACTTCACTGGATGTACGTCGTTATCTACGCAAAATTATCGAGCCAGCATTGACATCCACCGCCGTACTTTCATTCCAAGAAATTGGTGAAGATGCCAATATTAAAGTCCTGGCCCAAGTTGATATTACCGGGGAGAAATTGGATGCGCTCACTGGATAAAGCAAAGATCACTCAAGCGATGGCCACCCCGCTATTTCAGCCATTGACGGATATTCTCCCTTATCGATGTTTTGGCAAGGTACAGGAAGTATTCACTAATTTGGTTAAAGTGACACTGCCAGGCGCTAAGCAAGGTGAATTATGCCTGATTGATAATCGGCTAGCTGCAGAGGTCATTACCATCAAAGCGCAAGAAGCTTGGTTATCACCGTTTGACGCTACCATCGGGTTAGTGGCCGGCGCTTGTGTTGAACGTTTGGGTCATGGTCATCGAGTGCGGGTAGGAGAGCATTTATTAGGTGGCATTGTAGATGGCTTAGGGCGGCCGTTAGAAAAAATGCCGAACGCGGGTGAATGGCGTAGTAATCATAACGCGGCTCCTGATCCCTTAACACGTCAGTTAATTAGTGAAGTTTTGCCAACCGGCATCAAAGCGATAGATGGTATTTTGACGCTGGGTGTTGGTCAAAGGATCGGTATTTTTGCCGCCGCTGGTGGTGGCAAAAGTACGCTACTTGGTATGTTAGCGCGAGGTTGTGAAGCCGATGTGGTTGTATTGGCTTTGGTTGGCGAACGTGGACGTGAAGTGCGTGAATTTCTCGATAACCATTTACCGGCTTCAGCTCGAAAAAAAACCATATTAGTTGTCTCCACCTCCGATCGTCCGCCATTAGAGCGAATGAAAGCTTCTTTGACAGCAACCACCATTGCTGAATATTTTCGTGATCAAGGTAAACGGGTTTTGTTGATGGTTGATTCATTGACCCGTTTTGCGCGTGCGGCACGGGAAATTGGTTTAGCCGCCGGAGAACCACCGGTTGCTAATGGCTTTCCGCCTAGTGTGTTTGTTCATATGGCCGCTTTACTAGAGCGGACGGGGTCGGCTAAGGTTGGTAGTATTAGTGCTATTTATACCGTGTTGGTGGAAGGTGACAATATGAATGAACCTGTCGCTGATGAGGTTCGTTCTATTTTAGATGGACATATTGTTTTATCTCGCCAATTAGCTGCCGCAGGACATTTTCCCGCTATTGACGTGAACGCCAGTGTTAGCCGAGTTATGGATAATATTGTTAGTAAAGCACATAGCCTACATGCGCGTCGTTTAAGGCAATTGCGAGCACTTTTTCAAGATGTTCAACTATTAATTCGTGTTGGGGAATATCAATCAGGACAAGATAAAGATACCGATGAAGCAATTAAAAAAAATCAACCAATTAATCAATTTCTTCGGCAAGGTTACGATGAATTAGTTTCATTCGATCAGACGATAGAAGATCTTAGCCAACTGGTTTAGCGTATATGAAAAATCAATTTTCTGACTCTGAGCAAGTTATTATTAAAAAATTATTGCAATTACGACAGCAGCGAGAAATAAGCTTGCAATCTCAAAGGCAACGAGTTCAGCGTGAGCAGCAAGCGCTGCAGGCAACCATTACCGAGTTGGAACAACAACGGATGAAATTTTGGCATGATTTAGCGACGCCTTCATTACCAAATGAGACCATTTCCCGTGACCAACTAGCGTTATTTAAACAATCTATGCGTGAAGTTTATCTTGCAGAGCGGGCACTAAAAGAGCGTATCGATCAATTACGTGAGATGATCGTTGGACTAGAGAGCCAAAAGGAGCAACTAGCGAAACAGCGTCTGGTAATGATTAAAAATCAAGAAAAACTGAAAGAGGTGATGAATGACTAATACGATCCAGCGTAATATTGTCACCACTAGTCTGGTGACTAATATTCAACGTCGGCAGGAGGCTGATCCAGAACTAAAACGTCGTTTTGACCGTTTTTTGATGGCTGACCAGTCTGATAACGCTTCGTCAACGTCTGGTTGGTCTTCGGTGTTAGATACACTGACCTATAGCAATAGCTCAGCAACATTGAATAATGTTTATTTATTACGTCATGGTAATAGTTTAACTTATCGATTACTGAATGGGCCGATGATGGGCATGGTGATCATTGCTCATTGGCAAAAACCGGCGACGGTACATTTACAGTTAAAACCAGCTAATTCTGTTCAACATCTTACATTAACGCGGGTAGCGAAAAAACTAACAACAACATTAGCAAAACGGGGTTTTTTACTCTCTTTGGAGATAGAAGATGGTAAATAAAATATTTACATATCAATTAATTAAAAAATATTGCTTATTTAATATACGAATTTACACGCGAAAACAAGCGATTTCACCTCACTATATAGCTAGGCGACTTAATTTTGATTACAAGGTGTGTTATGAGTTATACAATTGATTTTCGACGTAAAGTAATATCTGTAAGGAAAGCCGAAGGTTTAACAATTCGAGAAACTGCGAAACAATTCCGTATTGGAAAAGCGTCTTTAGTACGTTGGCTTAAACGACCAGAGCCAAAAAATTCAACGCCACGTAAGAGGAAGCTCGATAAAAATGCTTTAGCAAAAGATGTGGAACAGTATCCAGATGCTTACCAAAAGGAACGGGCAGAGCGATTCGGTGTTTGTAAAAAGACTATTTGGCAATCCCTTAAAAAGCTGGGATTAACCTATAAAAAAACTCTATTCCATCCAAAAACCAACGAAAGCGACAGGCTGGCACATCAGCAAAAAAGACAACAGTATGAAAAAAAAGATAAATCTGTTGTTTTTATTGATGAAAGTGGTTTTTCACATGACACTCCACGAACTCACGGCTATTCCCCAAAAGGTCACCGTTGTTTTGGCCTGAAAAACTGGGGTGCTAAGGGAAGAACAAATGTTATTGGCGCTTTATTGGGAACAACCCTTTTTGCTATCGGATTATTTGATTGCAATATTAATCGTGATGTTTTTTATGTTTGGATCACAAAAATATTGCTCCCAGAACTTCCTGAAAATTCTGTTATTTTTATGGACAACGCTAGCTTTCACAAAGGTAAGAATATTGAACAGGCAATTATAAACGCAGGACACCAGATAGAATATTTGCCTGTGTATTCACCAGATTTAAATCCTATAGAACATAAATGGTCTCAAGCTAAACGTAAAAAGATGGAAACAGGATGCACTATCGATGACCTGTTTTTAATACATATGCTGTAATCAAAATTAAGTCGCCTAGCTATAACCATCGTGGCGATAGTCCTTGCGCCAGCAGAGCCGCCACTAACGTTCCACGCTTCGCTGACTAGGCTACGTTTTATCGTCCGCTCAATATCTGGCTCCTTAGGCCGACACCAATAGCGATAACTGCTTCGGTGAACATTAAAAATACGACACAAAGTTTTCACCGGATAAAGCACTCTTAGCTTTTCAACTACCGAAAATTTTTCAGTGAGTCGGACATTAAGAGCGCAGTAGCCTTTTTTAAGATGTCATTCTCCATTTCCAGCCGGTGGATTTTTTTCTTCATTTCTCTGAACTCAATTTGTTCAGGTGTTATAGCTAGGCGACTTAATTTTGATTACAGCATATGTATTAAAAACAGGTCATCGATAGTGCATCCTGTTTCCATCTTTTTACGTTTAGCTTGAGACCATTTATGTTCTATAGGATTTAAATCTGGTGAATACACAGGCAAATATTCTATCTGGTGTCCTGCGTTTATAATTGCCTGTTCAATATTCTTACCTTTGTGAAAGCTAGCGTTGTCCATAAAAATAACAGAATTTTCAGGAAGTTCTGGGAGCAATATTTTTGTGATCCAAACATAAAAAACATCACGATTAATATTGCAATCAAATAATCCGATAGCAAAAAGGGTTGTTCCCAATAAAGCGCCAATAACATTTGTTCTTCCCTTAGCACCCCAGTTTTTCAGGCCAAAACAACGGTGACCTTTTGGGGAATAGCCGTGAGTTCGTGGAGTGTCATGTGAAAAACCACTTTCATCAATAAAAACAACAGATTTATCTTTTTTTTCATACTGTTGTCTTTTTTGCTGATGTGCCAGCCTGTCGCTTTCGTTGGTTTTTGGATGGAATAGAGTTTTTTTTATAGGTTAATCCCAGCTTTTTAAGGGATTGCCAAATAGTCTTTTTACAAACACCGAATCGCTCTGCCCGTTCCTTTTGGTAAGCATCTGGATACTGTTCCACATCTTTTGCTAAAGCATTTTTATCGAGCTTCCTCTTACGTGGCGTTGAATTTTTTGGCTCTGGTCGTTTAAGCCAACGTACTAAAGACGCTTTTCCAATACGGAATTGTTTCGCAGTTTCTCGAATTGTTAAACCTTCGGCTTTCCTTACAGATATTACTTTACGTCGAAAATCAATTGTATAACTCATAACACACCTTGTAATCAAAATTAAGTCGCCTAGCTATAATGGCAGACCAGGCGATGTTTTCCCTTGACGTTCTAAACGAAGGGCTCTTACCCACCGGCTAATCGCTGAAAGACTGACGTTCATGCCTTTCGCGGCTTCCTGGTAGGTGTAATTTTGGTCAAGGACTAATTTGGCGGTTTCACATTTAAATTCAGCAGTAATTATTTTACTCATTTCGGCACCTATAAAAATTATGAGGTAAGCATATCACCTCAACTTAGGTGGCCAAATTTAGTATGCCACTACAGGTTACTTAACCTCGCTGAAGAGCTTAATAACGTCTCAAAAGCCTGTAAGATTATGGGGTGGTATCCCGAGATACGTTTTATCGCTACCAGGAACTTGTTAACGATGGTGGGATAGACGCTTTAATTAATCAAAATCGACGGGTGCCTAACGTAAAAAATAGAGTAGATGAACAGATTGAAAGCGCTGTAGTTGAGTATGCGATTGAATACCCTGCACACGGTCAACACCGCAGTAGTAATGAACTAAGAAAAAAAGGCATTTTTGTTTCGGGGAGTGGCGTTCGCTCTATTTGGCTGCGCCATAATCTCGAAAATTTTACAAAACGCCTAAAAGCGCTTGAAGATAAAATCGCAACAGAAGGAATTATCCTGTCAGAATCACAAATCAGTGTTCTAGAAAAGAAAGCGCAAGATGATGAAGCCTGTGGTGAGATTGAAACAGCGCATCCAGGTTATCTGGGTTCACAAGATACTTTTTATGTCGGTCATTTAAAAGGCGTTGGTCGTGTTTATCAACAAACTTACATTGATACTTACAGTAAAGTCGTTCATTGTAAGCTTTACACAACAAAAAGCGCGATAACGGCGGCAGATTTATTAAATGACAAGGTTCTCCCTTTTTATTCCCAGCATGGGTTACCGGTGTTACGTATACTGACGGACAGAGGCAGTGAGTATTGTGGTAAAGTTGAACATCACGATTATCAACTTTATCTCGCTATCAATGATATTGATCATACAAAAACTAAAGCTCGTTCACCTCAAACTAATGGGATTTGTGAACGCTTTCATAGAACTGTATTACAAGAGTTCTATCAGGTGGCTTTTCGTAAGAAAATCTATAGGGCTTTAGATGAATTACAAGCTGACTTAGATAAATGGTTAGCGGAATATAATAACCAACGCACTCATCAAGGAAAAATGTGTTGCGGTCGAACTCCTATGGCAACTTTACACGAGGGAAAACAACTTTGGAGAGAGAAAGATTTAAATCAAATTTAACCTGACAGGTACTGTATAAATAACCGGTAACTGTCAGATTAAGTCTGAGCTACTACAACTCATGACGAAGTAACCGAACAAAACCTCTCAACACCGCTTACATGCAACACAACTTTATTTCTCCATTAACAATAGAATAAGTCTCTTT
The DNA here is from genome assembly GCF_001640365.1 of Candidatus Arsenophonus triatominarum. Classification (GTDB taxonomy): domain Bacteria; phylum Pseudomonadota; class Gammaproteobacteria; order Enterobacterales; family Enterobacteriaceae; genus Arsenophonus; species Arsenophonus triatominarum. The sequence continues at coordinate 384,512 of NZ_LWMI01000006.1, forward strand.
TTTTCCTGTAGTAGGTTGATAAGATAATTTTCCTGCTAAGGTTTCAGCAATGGAATTGGCTAATAAATTTCCTGTAAGTATGAAATTAAAGCTTCCAACTGAATCTATTTGTAAATTCTTCCAGCCCCATTGATTTAGTATACCTAGATTAATATTAAAGCCCTCCCCTTCCAATGCAAAAAGATACTTATCCATTTGTTGTTCGATGTTAGCAGTAAATCTTACTAAAGCATTTTTTATACGGGCATTGAACATTGAAATAATATTAGTATTATTCTGTTGAGATATTTCTAAATAAGGGTGCCGTAAAACAATCTGATTAATCATACCACTGTTAGCATTAAATCTAGCTTTCCCTTTCCATAATCCCCATTTTTTTTGTTTTATAAAATCCATATTAGAGATATCACCATTAATATTAGTAAATTCGAAGGGGAAATTATGGTTAATATCTATAATTGATGAATTAATTAATTTCAAATTAGTAACGTGTAACGAAGTAATCGAATTTGTAACCGGCAATGTAATAAATTCTATCCAATTAGCAGGTAATTGATAATGTATATTAGCTAACCTCGCATCTACAATATTAATCGAATGGTGTTGTATATTCGAAATTACCTTTAAACTAAACGTACCTTCGTGTGTATAACCAAAAAGACGATGAAAGTAAAGTATATCATTTGAATATGTTATGTCTGCAACTAGGTGACTAATTTGTTGATTATGTGATATTAACTTATCAATATTTAATTCACTTTTATTAAAAGAGTTTTTCCAATGCCCATCAATAATATTTATATCATTTACCTTTCCTGATAAACCTAAAATTGACCACTCTTTTCCTTGGAAATTAGTATTTATTAAATCCATATCTTCAACTTTTAGGTTTTTAATGTCTTTCAGTATATTAAGCATTTCGTCAAATGACATAGAAAATTGCCAATCCGTGTTAGCTAACACTAGTTTTTCAACAGTGAGTGAATTATCAGTATATTGAACAATGTTGGCGTTAATAATACCATTATTGACATGAGCAGAAAATTTATTGAATGAAAGAAAATTTTTTTTATATGCTCCTTTTACCATCAAATTTGTTAAGTTAAAATTATTTAACTCAAGTCGATCAGAATTGAACTGAAAAACACCTTCTTCGAATGAATTGTGGAAGGTTATTTCGCCAGTCATATTAGTAGCTACGTTAGAAATATTTTTACCTCTATAGCTTATATTAATCCTTTCTAATTTTAGTCTTTTAGTTATAAAAGGAAACGCCTTGAAAGAAATAGGTAGATTTACTTTTCCTTCTGTAAGGATTATTCTGTCAAACGACAATTTTGAAAATATTTTTTGCAAGAAAATTTCTAACCTAATTTGTTTTACATTGAGAGAAAAGTTATTTTTTTTATTATGGATAGAAACATCTTTAAATAAGATTATTCCTGGTGTTTTAAGACTATGGCTAATATCGTCTATTTTAGCATCATAATGAGTATATTTACTTAATAAATAACTTAATTGTTCTGCTCCCCAATGTGTTTTTATGACCATATAAATCGATATAATCAACATAAAAAACGTAAAAATAAAAATATTTAACCACTTTACCAGAAATATCACTATGTTCTTTATAGTTACCTCCTTATTATTACAAATTACCTAATATAATCTAGAAGAAAATTATTAATTTCTGCCCACCGAATAAATTGGGGCCATGAACATTCGACTGGCGATGGAACATTTTATGATTCTGGCATAGAAATAAACTGAATACTTTGTATGTAAACCCCAAATGTCCCGACTTTTATACCCTGTAAGATATAACCATCTGGAATATTGTAAGTCTCTGTTCTATGATTAATTAAGCCTTCATTTTTGCCTATTTTATTCGTGAGACCATTCTTATACGTAATAACTATTTGACCAATAAAAACTCCTTCAACTACATATTCTACCTTATTTATATCCATATCAAGTTTTAAATCGGCTACTTTCCGAACTTCAACGTTTTCCCTTGACTTTTTTGTACCAAAATAATTATCTCCCACCGTCACCTCAAATGATTTTACATCATTCATATTTTTTACGTTTACAATATTCCCACCTGGACCGCCAGTCATTAATGTGTTTTCTGGTGTTCCTAATCGATCAACAATCCATCCCCCAGAAAACACAAGACTATAGGTTGGCGGTTCGATTATATATTCATGTAACGTTGTATTTTGATCTCCATAAATAGGAGAGAACTTTTTTTCTTTTACGTTAATCGTTGATGTTACCATAAATTCAAATCCATCATGATTACCTTTAGCAGTAATAGTAGTAATTCCTGCGCTTTTTCCTGTTACTAAACCAGTATTATTTATAGTAGCAATATTTGGCTTACTTGAAACCCATTCAATCAGATCATTCTTCACAAATTCGCCTTCTTTATAGCTTTCAATATTGCGTGAGGGAATTAACTTGACCTTATACAGAAACGAGCCATTAACAATGATACTTCTATTTTTTTCATTAATTTCAAAATCATATTTGATAAAATCAAAGTCAGTTTTTTTACCGACATCATTCCGATTGTCAGTAACGGATGCATGCAACATTGCTTGACCATCGTCATTGCTTATTAAAGAAAATTCAACTTTACCCGTTTATCCGTTCTTACTGTTGTCTCTTGTTTTTTATTATCAGCAAAATGACCTAGAGTCGTTGTAATCTTAACTGGAATATCTGCTAGCGCACTACCTTGCTTGTTTTTTACTTCTACAATAAATTTAACAGGAGTTCTACCATCTGCACTTGCATAATTTTTATCTAATTTATTATTTAATGAGGTAACATGTGCCGAACTTGTATCAGGGTCAAAAACTGTAGTTTCTTTTCTTCCTGCTTTATCAGTATTGGTAGTTGTTGCCGTTATAGTCACCGTTCCTGCTTTGTTACTTCTAAGTCTAAAAGTGGCCTGACCATTAGCATCTGTAGTAATTTTTCCATCATTTAAATTTTCAAATGTTCCTGTCCCTTCTGGGCTCTGACTAATAGCGATTTCATTTTTGGGAACAAGATTACCGTTTGCATCTTTCACTGTTACGGTAAATATAACAACATCAGAGCCATTCGCTGTTGCTCTATTCTTATCTGCTGTTAGACTGGCAATACTTGCGGTGCTGCTATCAGCTTTAAAACTGACATCGCTAGTTTGCTGTTTATTAGACTGAGTATGAGTAACAGTTACTGTCGCATTGCCTGATTTTTTGCTCTCTAACGTAAAAGTAGCTTTACCGTGCTGATCTGTTTTAACAGTTTTAGGATTTAAATCACCTAAAGTGGTTTTGATATTCAACTGATGATTGATAAACGGATTACGGTTTCCGTCTTTGATTGTTACGGTAAATGTAATGACATCAGAGCCATTCGCTATTCCGCTATCTTTATCATTTTTTATCGCTATGGTTGCTGTACTATTATTGGGCTCAAAGTTAACTACCTTTTCTTTTCCCGTTGTATCGGTATCGTTAACTGCTGTTACGGTCACATTTTCTGCTTTGTTACTTCTAAGTCTAAAAGTGGCCTGACCATTAGTATCTGTTGTAATTTTTCCATCATTTAAATTTTCAAATGTTCCTGTCCCTTCTGGGCTCTGACTAATAGCGATTTCATTTTTGGGAACAAGATTACCGTTTGCATCTTTCACTGTTACGGTAAATATAATAACATCAGAGCCATTCGCTGTTGCTCTATCCTTATCTGCTGTTAGACTGGCAATACTTGCGGTGCTGCTATCAGTTTTAAAACTGACATTGCTAGTTTGCTGTTTACTAGACTGAGTATGAGTAACAGTTACTGTCGCATTGCCTGATTTTTTGCTCTCTAACGTAAAAGTAGCTTTACCGTGCTGATCTGTTTTAACAGTTTTAGGATTTAAACCACCTAAAGTGGTTTTGATATTCAACTGATGATTGATAAACGGATTACGATTTCCGTCTTTGATTGTTACGGTAAATGTAATGACATCAGAGCCATTCGCTATTCCGCTATCTTTATCATTTTCTATCGCTATGGTTGCTGTACTATCATTGGGCTCAAAGTTAACTACCTTTTCTTTTCCCGTTGTATCGGTATCGTTAACTGCTGTTACGGTCACATTTTCTGCTTTGTTACTTCTAAGTCTAAAAGTGGCCTGACCATTAGCATCTGTTATAATTTTTCCATCATTTAAATTCTCAAATGTTCCTGTCCCTTCTGGGCTCTGACTAATAGCGATTTCATTTTTTGGAACAAGATTACCGTTTGCATCTTTCACTGTTACGGTAAATGTAATGACATCAGAGCCGTTTGCTGTTGCAGTTCCTTTATCGACGTTTAGGCTGTCAATATGAGCGGTATGACTATCTGCAATAAAACTAACTCTCTTATTAGCCTCCCGTTGAGGGGTACTTTCATATTGTGCACTTACCACCACATTATCAACTGCTTTTGTTGTGCTGGTTAGTCTAATTTTGGCTTGACCATTAGCATCAGTTTCACTAGTTTTTGGCAAAATAACAGCATTGTCTTTATCTTGATACCAACTAATCATCTTATTTGATATCTTTATTAGATTACCATTATCATCTATTAATTGTGCGGTATAGGTAAAATACTGACTACCATCTGCTATCTTTGTCGTTGTAGCATCATCAAGTTTTATACTACCTATTCTCGCGGTACTGATATCGGCAATAAAACTAACTCTCTTATTAGCCTCCCGTTGAGGGGTATTTTCATACTGTGCACTTACCACTACACTATCAACTGCTTTTGTTGTGCTGGTTAGTCTAATTTTGGCTTGACCATTAGCATCAGTTTCACTAGTAGATGGCATGTTAACATTCGTGTTTTTATTTAAGTGCCAATCGATAACTTTATCAGCTATCTTTAATAGATTACCGTTTTTATCTACCAATTGTGCGGTATAGGTAAAATACTGACTGCCATCTGCTATCTTTGTCGTTGTAGTATCATTAAGCTCTATACTACCTATTTTCGCGGTACTGATATCGGCAATAAAACTAACTCTCTCATTAGCCTCCCGTTGAGGGGTATCTTCATACTGTGCACTTACCATTACATTATCAACGGCTTTTGTTGTGCTGGTTAGTCTAATTTTGGCTTGACCATTAGCATCAGTTTCACTAGTAGGTGGCACGTTAACATCCGTGTTTTTATCTTGATGCCAACGAATAATCTTATTTGCTACTTTCACTGGATTACCGTTTTTATCTACCAATTGTGCGGTATAGGTAAAATACTGATTGCCATCTCTATCTTTGTCGTCGTAGTATCATCAAGCTTTACACTGCCTATTTCCGCGGTACTGACATCTGCTAAAAAAAGTAATAATTTTTCTGTATTAGAACCATTAATATTGGCTGTGATTTTCATTTGTCCTGCTTGCTCACTGACAATACTAAAAATCGCTTTACCATTATTGTCGGTAGTAACATTACGGGTTTTGGGAATTTGCTTCATTGCTCGCGGTAAATTTGACTATAACGTTCGGCCACTTCATTACCATACTTATCGGTAACGACGGCTTTACCTTATTTTCCGCTCGACCATTTGCTATTTGATTATCAGTGATAACTTCTAAGTTACTGTCTTTTATTCAGCTGTGTTTTCATCCGACTCAAAATTAATAGTAGCACTTTTATGATTTCCATTGTCCATCGTTGCTGTAATGCTACCTTTACCGGCAGTTTTACTAAAAACTTCAATGAAGGATTTTCCATTACTATCTGTTTTAACGGTGAGTTTTTTATTATCAATATGACTACTAGAAGATAATGTTGCGCCGGATTCACCATTAATTAAATTCAGCCCACTTATCTCAAAAGTAATGTTTTCATTACTAAGTGGCTTTCCTTTTTTATCTTTGATCTCAGCTGTAACAACATACCTATCTTTATTATTTGCTGTGAGAGTTTTCCTGGTGGTGTAATAATTAAATTTGTACTAAAGTCGTTGTAGATCGAATACTCCGAATAACTGTTGTGGCTTTATTTGACTCATTATGGTTTTTATCAATACCTACTGCGCTGATATAATATTCTTTTGAAAAATTCGAATAAGGTGGTAAGATAATTTGCGCTTCAGTCTGTGAAATTTTTTTGAATTCTCCCCCATCAGTGGAAAAGTGATGGTCCACAATCCACTTTATATCTTTTAAACCATACTTTGTTTTATTGACCTTAACATTGATTGTCTTTATTTCTTTAGCTTCACCAATTATCTCTTTAGGTAAAGCAATATTTATTAATTCTTGTTTACTATATTGCATCACAATATCATAATTTCGGTCGACAAAATCATACTTATTACCAACGAGACTACGCATTATATCAACAGAATCAGGATCTAATTGTTGTTGAAGTGATACCCCAAAACGATAGTTCACATTCATGCTAATTTTTGTATTATTCTGATCACCAATTGAATGTTCCCCTCTGAAGGTTAACAGGGGGATAGGCGCGTAAATTATTCCTAAACTTAAAGCTTGTGGATAATCATTTAATTGGGTTGGATCAAGGTTAGCGTGACGATCGATGCCTTTACCAAAATATTTTTCATATTTAACACTACCGCCAAATTGAGGTACTTTGGCAAATAAGCTTCAGCGCTAACGTCAAAACCTGTTGCAGGACGTTCATCATAATCATCCATGCGTGATAATTTTGATTGATGCGATTGAGTCAAGCCAAAATAACCATTTACAGCAAGTTTAAAATAATCTGTCCACGTTTCACCACCAATTCCTAAACGCGCATTACCTCCGGTAATGTCATAATCATAAAAAGTATTAACACCATACATCAATTTTTTCCAATATTGGCGATATCCTAAACCGAGGTTTACCCGTATTTCTTTCAGCATTATTTCTGAGTCCTAACTGGCTAAAAAGAAGACTGTTTTCCTTATCAATAATAGGTAATAAAAAATCGCCCGAAATTTTAGTATCTGTATTAAAAGAAACACGGCCTTACCATATTGGTTTAACCAACCGGTAATTCGTTGATTAACTAATCCTAGGCCAATATTCTTTGCATAGCCAATAGAAGTCTCTAATGGATCCTTGTTTAGAAGAATATTACTCACCTGAGTAACTCCTGAAGCTATTTTCTTATCAAATGTATCCTCTTCTTTTGGATCGAAATTAGAACTGTCTAAATCAGGTAAAATAGATTTTACTCTCGTATTTTTTGCGTCATCTTTTTCAACTACCTCAATTTCTGGCATTTCCAGAGGATAATTTTCTGGACTTAAATTTTCAAAGGGAGTTAACGGATAAGATTTTTTAGTTGGTTGTGATGAATAGGCAATATGTGGTAATATGATGTAAAAAAATTGCAAAAAAATCAATCCCAAATTATTTTTTTTCTTTCAAAATAAGAACTCAAAATATGTTATATCCTTTAACAAAAGTTTATTATTTAAAATTAAAACCAAGCATCATCCTGAACTAGAGGTTAACTTATGACATAACCCAATGATTAATCAATATTGAGCAGGTTTCGAATATATCTAAATTTTTTTAGAACTAGACTAACGTTTTTAATAGATAAATGATTCAATATATGAAGAAGAGAAACTACAAAAAATCGCTCCATTGGGCTATTGTAGTGGCATACTGAATTTTGGCCACCTAAAGTTGAGGTGATATACTTACCTCATAATTTTATAGGTGCCAAAATGAGTAAAAACATATACTGCGGAATTAAATGTGAAACCGCCCAATTAGTC
>NZ_LWMI01000007.1 GCF_001640365.1 Candidatus Arsenophonus triatominarum
AGACCATTCTTATACGTAATAACTATTTGACCAATAAAAACTCCTTCAACTACATATTCTACCTTATTTATATCCATATCAAGTTTTAAATCGGCTACTTTCCGAACTTCAACGTTTTCCCTTGACTTTTTTGTACCAAAATAATTATCTCCCACCGTCACCTCAAATGATTTTACATCATTCATATTTTTTACGTTTACAATATTCCCACCTGGACCGCCAGTCATTAATGTGTTTTCTGGTGTTCCTAATCGATCAACAATCCATCCCCCAGAAACACAAGACTATAGGTTGGCGGTTCGATTATATATTCATGTAACGTTGTATTTTGATCTCCATAAATAGGAGAGAACTTTTTTTCTTTTACGTTAATCGTTGATGTTACCATAAATTCAAATCCATCATGATTACCTTTAGCAGTAATAGTAGTAATTCCTGCGCTTTTTCCTGTTACTAAACCAGTATTATTTATAGTAGCAATATTTGGCTTACTTGAAACCCATTCAATCAGATCATTCTTCACAAATTCGCCTTCTTTATAGCTTTCAATATTGCGTGAGGGAATTAACTTGACCTTATACAGAAACGAGCCATTAACAATGATACTTCTATTTTTTTCATTAATTTCAAAAATCATATTTGATAAAATCAAAGTCAGTTTTTTACCCGACATCATTCCGATTGTCAGTAACGGATGCATGCAACATTGCTTGACCATCGTCATTGCTTATTAAAGAAAATTCAACTTTACCCGTTTATCCGTTCTTACTGTTGTCTCTTGTTTTTTATTATCAGCAAAATGACCTAGAGTCGTTGTAATCTTAACTGGAATATCTGCTAGCGCACTACCTTGCTTGTTTTTTACTTCTACAATAAATTTAACAGGAGTTCTACCATCTGCACTTGCATAATTTTTATCTAATTTATTATTTAATGAGGTAACATGTGCCGAACTTGTATCAGGGTCAAAAACTGTAGTTTCTTTTCTTCCTGCTTTATCAGTATTGGTAGTTGTTGCCGTTATAGTCACCGTTCCTGCTTTGTTACTTCTAAGTCTAAAAGTGGCCTGACCATTAGCATCTGTAGTAATTTTTCCATCATTTAAATTTTCAAATGTTCCTGTCCCTTCTGGGCTCTGACTAATAGCGATTTCATTTTTGGGAACAAGATTACCGTTTGCATCTTTCACTGTTACGGTAAATATAAACAACATCAGAGCCATTCGCTGTTGCTCTATTCTTATCTGCTGTTAGACTGGCAATACTTGCGGTGCTGCTATCAGCTTTAAAACTGACATCGCTAGTTTGCTGTTTATTAGACTGAGTATGAGTAACAGTTACTGTCGCATTGCCTGATTTTTTGCTCTCTAACGTAAAAGTAGCTTTACCGTGCTGATCTGTTTTAACAGTTTTAGGATTTAAATCACCTAAAGTGGTTTTGATATTCAACTGATGATTGATAAACGGATTACGGTTTCCGTCTTTGATTGTTACGGTAAATGTAATGACATCAGAGCCATTCGCTATTCCGCTATCTTTATCATTTTTTATCGCTATGGTTGCTGTACTATTATTGGGCTCAAAGTTAACTACCTTTTCTTTTCCCGTTGTATCGGTATCGTTAACTGCTGTTACGGTCACATTTTCTGCTTTGTTACTTCTAAGTCTAAAAGTGGCCTGACCATTAGTATCTGTTGTAATTTTTCCATCATTTAAATTTTCAAATGTTCCTGTCCCTTCTGGGCTCTGACTAATAGCGATTTCATTTTTGGGAACAAGATTACCGTTTGCATCTTTCACTGTTACGGTAAATATAATAACATCAGAGCCATTCGCTGTTGCTCTATCCTTATCTGCTGTTAGACTGGCAATACTTGCGGTGCTGCTATCAGTTTTAAAACTGACATTGCTAGTTTGCTGTTTACTAGACTGAGTGAGTAACAGTTGTCGCATTGCCTGATTTTTTGCTCTCTAACGTAAAAGTAGCTTTACCGTGCTGATCTGTTTTAACAGTTTTAGGATTTAAACCACCTAAAGTGGTTTTGATATTCAACTGATGATTGATAAACGGATTACGATTTCCGTCTTTGATTGTTACGGTAAATGTAATGACATCAGAGCCATTCGCTATTCCGCTATCTTTATCATTTTCTATCGCTATGGTTGCTGTACTATCATTGGGCTCAAAGTTAACTACCTTTTCTTTTCCCGTTGTATCGGTATCGTTAACTGCTGTTACGGTCACATTTTCTGCTTTGTTACTTCTAAGTCTAAAAGTGGCCTGACCATTAGCATCTGTTATAATTTTTCCATCATTTAAATTCTCAAATGTTCCTGTCCCTTCTGGGCTCTGACTAATAGCGATTTCATTTTTTGGAACAAGATTACCGTTTGCATCTTTCACTGTTACGGTAAATGTAATGACATCAGAGCCGTTTGCTGTTGCAGTTCCTTTATCGACGTTTAGGCTGTCAATATGAGCGGTATGACTATCTGCAATAAAACTAACTCTCTTATTAGCCTCCCGTTGAGGGGTACTTTCATATTGTGCACTTACCACCACATTATCAACTGCTTTTGTTGTGCTGGTTAGTCTAATTTTGGCTTGACCATTAGCATCAGTTTCACTAGTTTTTGGCAAAATAACAGCATTGTCTTTATCTTGATACCAACTAATCATCTTATTTGATATCTTTATTAGATTACCATTATCATCTATTAATTGTGCGGTATAGGTAAAATACTGACTACCATCTGCTATCTTTGTCGTTGTAGCATCATCAAGTTTTATACTACCTATTCTCGCGGTACTGATATCGGCAATAAAACTAACTCTCTTATTAGCCTCCCGTTGAGGGGTATTTTCATACTGTGCACTTACCACTACACTATCAACTGCTTTTGTTGTGCTGGTTAGTCTAATTTTGGCTTGACCATTAGCATCAGTTTCACTAGTAGATGGCATGTTAACATTCGTGTTTTTATTTAAGTGCCAATCGATAACTTTATCAGCTATCTTTAATAGATTACCGTTTTTATCTACCAATTGTGCGGTATAGGTAAAATACTGACTGCCATCTGCTATCTTTGTCGTTGTAGTATCATTAAGCTCTATACTACCTATTTTCGCGGTACTGATATCGGCAATAAAACTAACTCTCTCATTAGCCTCCCGTTGAGGGGTATCTTCATACTGTGCACTTACCATTACATTATCAACGGCTTTTGTTGTGCTGGTTAGTCTAATTTTGGCTTGACCATTAGCATCAGTTTCACTAGTAGGTGGCACGTTAACATCCGTGTTTTTATCTTGATGCCAACGAATAATCTTATTTGCTACTTTCACTGGATTACGTTTTTATCTACCAATTGTGCGGTATAGGTAAAATACTGATTGCCATCTGCTATCTTTGTCGTCGTAGTATCATCAAGCTTTACACTGCCTATTTCCGCGGTACTGACATCTGCTAAAAAAGTAATAATTTTTTCTGTATTAGAACCATTAATATTGGCTGTGATTTTCATTTGTCCTGCTTGCTCACTGACAATACTAAAATCGCTTTACCATTATTGTCGGTAGTAACATTACGGTTTTGGGAATTGCTTCATTGCTCGCGGTAAATTTGACTATAACGTTCGGCACTTCATTACCATACTTATCGGTAACGACGGCTTTTACCTTATTTTCCGGCTCGACCATTTGCTATTTGATTATCAGTGATAACTTCTAAGTTACTGTCTTTTATTTCAGCTGTGTTTTCATCCGACTCAAAATTAATAGTAGCACTTTTATGATTTCCATTGTCCATCGTTGCTGTAATGCTACCTTTACCGGCAGTTTTACTAAAAACTTCAATGAAGGATTTTCCATTACTATCTGTTTTAACGGTGAGTTTTTTATTATCAATATGACTACTAGAAGATAATGTTGCGCCGGATTCACCATTAATTAAATTCAGCCCACTTATCTCAAAAGTAATGTTTTCATTACTAAGTGGCTTTCCTTTTTTATCTTTGATCTCAGCTGTAACAACATACCTATCTTTATTATTTGCTGTGAGAGTTTTTCCTGGTGGTGTAATAATTAAATTTGTACTAAAGTCGTTTGTAGATCGAATACTCCGAATAACTGTTGTGGCTTTATTTGACTCATTATGGTTTTTATCAATACCTACTGCGCTGATATAATATTCTTTTGAAAATTCGAATAAGGTGGTAAGATAATTTGCGCTTCAGTCTGTGAAATTTTTTTGAATTCTCCCCCCATCAGTGGAAAAGTGATGGTCCACAATCCACTTTATATCTTTTAAACCATACTTTGTTTTATTGACCTTAACATTGATTGTCTTTATTTCTTTAGCTTCACCAATTATCTCTTTAGGTAAAGCAATATTTATTAATTCTTGTTTACTATATTGCATCACGAATATCATAATTTCGGTCGACAAAATCATACTTATTACCAACGAGACTACGCATTATATCAACAGAATCAGGATCTAATTGTTGTTGAAGTGATACCCCCAAAACGATAGTTCACATTCATGCTAATTTTTGTATTATTCTGATCACCAATTGAATGTTCCCCTCTGAAGGTTAACAGGGGATAGGCGCGTAAATTATTCCTAAACTTAAAGCTTGTGGATAATCATTTAATTGGGTTGGATCAAGGTTAGCGTGACGATCGATGCCTTTACCAAAATATTTTTCATATTTAACACTACCGCCAAATTGAGGGTACTTTGGCAAATAAGCTTCAGCGCTAACGTCAAAACCTGTTGCAGGACGTTCATCATAATCATCCATGCGTGATAATTTTGATTGATGCGATTGAGTCAAGCCAAAATAACCATTTACAGCAAGTTTAAAATAATCTGTCCACGTTTCACCACCAATTCCTAAACGCGCATTACCTCCGGTAATGTCATAATCATAAAAAGTATTAACACCATACATCAATTTTTTCCAATATTGGCGATATCCTAAACCGAGGTTTACCGTATTTCTTTCAGCATTATTTCTGAGTCCTAACTGGCTAAAAAGAAGACTGTTTTCCTTATCAATAATAGGTAATAAAAAATCGCCCGAAATTTTAGTATCTGTATTAAAAGAAACACGGGCCTTACCATATTGGTTTAACCAACCGGTAATTCGTTGATTAACTAATCCTAGGCCAATATTCTTTGCATAGCCAATAGAAGTCTCTAATGGATCCTTGTTTAGAAGAATATTACTCACCTGAGTAACTCCTGAAGCTATTTTCTTATCAAATGTATCCTCTTCTTTTGGATCGAAATTAGAACTGTCTAAATCAGGTAAAATAGATTTTACTCTCGTATTTTTTGCGTCATCTTTTTCAACTACCTCAATTTCTGGCATTTCCAGAGGATAATTTTCTGGACTTAAATTTTCAAAGGGAGTTAACGGATAAGATTTTTTAGTTGGTTGTGATGAATAGGCAATATGTGGTAATATGATGTAAAAAAATTGCAAAAAAATCAATCCCCAAATTATTTTTTTTCTTTCAAAATAAGAACTCAAAATATGTTATATCCTTTAACAAAGTTTATTATTTAAAATTAAAACCAAGCATCATCCTGAACTAGAGGTTAACTTATGACATAACCCAATGATTAATCAATATTGAGCAGGTTTCGAATATATCTAAATTTTTTTAGAACTAGACTAACGTTTTTAATAGATAAATGATTCAATATATGAAGAAGAGAAACTACAAAAAATCGCTCCATTGGGCTATTGTAGTGGCATACTGAATTTGGCCACCTAAAGTTGAGGTGATATACTTACCTCATAATTTTTATAGGTGCCAAAATGAGTAAAACATATACTGCGGAATTTAAATGTGAAACCGCCCAATTAGTCCTTGACCAAAATTACACCTACCTGGAAGCAGCGAAAGCGATGAATGTAAGCCTTTCAGCTATACGCCGATGGGTAAAAACACTTCTTTTAGAACGCGAGGGGAAATCTGCGCCTGGGCTGCCATTAACACCGGAACACGTTGAGCTCAAGCAAATGAAGAAAAGAATTCAACGCCTTGAAATGGAGAATGACATCTTAAAAAAGGCTACTGCGCTCTTGATGTCGGACTCACTAAAAAATTCTCGGTAGTTGAAAAGTTAAGAGCGCTTTATCCGGTAAAAGCATTGTGTCGTATTTTTAGTATCCACCGAAGCAGTTATCGCTATTGGTGTCGGCCGAAGGCTCCAGATGGTAAAACGTAGCTTGGAAAAGTCAGTGGCGGGTCCGCTGGCGCCACAATGGTTACCAATACACTCAGGGTTAAACTTGGCCGTTGGTTGGCAGGTAATCTGGTGAAATCGTTAAACCTTGTCAGTTGCCAAACGAAAAAACATCAATACAAACGGGGAGGAGATGAGCGCGTTGATATTCCCAATATTCTCAACAGATAATTTGCTGTCACCCGACCTGACCAGGTTTGGTGTGGCGATGTAACCTATATTTGGACAGGTGCCCGATGGGCGTATCGGGCGGTAGTAATGGATTTATTCGCCCGAAAACCCGTGGGTTGTGCAATGTCATTTTCGCTAGATTCAGAATTAACAAGTAAGGCACTACTAAATGGCTTGGGAACTGCGTGGTCATCCCAAACCGGTCATGTTTCATAGTGACCAAGGAAGCCATTACACCAGTCGTCAGTATAGGCAGGCATTGTGGCGTTATCAGATGACCCAAAGCATGAGCCACCGAGGAAACTGTTGGGATATAGCTAGGCGACTTAATTTTGATTACAGCATATGTATTAAAAACAGGTCATCGATAGTGCATCCTGTTTCCATCTTTTTACGTTTAGCTTGAGACCATTTATGTTCTATAGGATTTAAATCTGGTGAATACACAGGCAAATATTCTATCTGGTGTCCTGCGTTTATAATTGCCTGTTCAATATTCTTACCTTTGTGAAAGCTAGCGTTGTCCATAAAAATAACAGAATTTTCAGGAAGTTCTGGGAGCAATATTTTTGTGATCCAAACATAAAAAACATCACGATTAATATTGCAATCAAATAATCCGATAGCAAAAAGGGTTGTTCCCAATAAAGCGCCAATAACATTTGTTCTTCCCTTAGCACCCCAGTTTTTCAGGCCAAAACAACGGTGACCTTTTGGGGAATAGCCGTGAGTTCGTGGAGTGTCATGTGAAAAACCACTTTCATCAATAAAAACAACAGATTTATCTTTTTTTTCATACTGTTGTCTTTTTTGCTGATGTGCCAGCCTGTCGCTTTCGTTGGTTTTTGGATGGAATAGAGTTTTTTTATAGGTTAATCCCAGCTTTTTAAGGGATTGCCAAATAGTCTTTTTACAAACACCGAATCGCTCTGCCCGTTCCTTTTGGTAAGCATCTGGATACTGTTCCACATCTTTTGCTAAAGCATTTTTATCGAGCTTCCTCTTACGTGGCGTTGAATTTTTTGGCTCTGGTCGTTTAAGCCAACGTACTAAAGACGCTTTTCCAATACGGAATTGTTTCGCAGTTTCTCGAATTGTTAAACCTTCGGCTTTCCTTACAGATATTACTTTACGTCGAAAATCAATTGTATAACTCATAACACACCTTGTAATCAAAATTAAGTCGCCTAGCTATATCACATCAGCGGCTAATCGATTCATTTCACCGAGAAGCCAACGGTTGGCGCGAATAATAGGCCAATATTCACAAGGCATGGTAAAAGTGATGTGCTGCCAAGGAATTTCGGGTAACCAAGCTAGCGTATTGTTAATCCATTGTAGGCAAGCTTTGACGCCACAATGTGGGCAGCTTCGACTTTTGCAGGTAAATTTAACCCGTTTCTCAGAATTACATTGAGGGTCAGGACAGCGCCAAATTGACCACCCCATAAGCGAAGTGCCGCTTTACCATAGTTTCCATCACAACAGTGCCGACACTATCAGGGGGTTGACGATTAAGCCAATTGAGCCAGCGTTGACCAAATTGAAAAACATGACTAAAACGCGGTTACATAAAAGGGACCAAAAGATTGAGACAATAGGTATCCGGGTTATACCAGTACTAACAAGCAATGACAAGTCGTCGCCATAGGCGACCATCTTGAAAAAATAAACCACTAAATAGGGAATAAAATAAGACCAGCTCTATCTTTTTTCGATTACTGCACCATGATTGTGCTTTGATAGCACCAAATTTGCATAAAAACAGTGCGATTTATTATTCGATTTATGATTATTTACTAATAAATCATTCAAAAAGCATTTATTATCAGTTATAAAAAATTGGCATGATTTTCGCTTAATAACTATAGTAAAACTTTTTGGCGCTATGTTCAAAATAGGATCCAATCAGGAGAATCTTTATGTCTGTTGAGCATGTTTTATCCATGATCAAAAAGCACCATGTTAAATATATTGATCTACGCTTTACCGATACCAGAGGTAAAGAACAGCATATCACTATCCCTGCTCACCAAATTAACCAAGATTTCTTTGAAGAAGGTAAAATGTTTGACGGTTCATCAATTGCCGGTTGGAAAGGAATTAATGAGTCAGATATGATGCTTATGCCTGATCCAGAGACGGCAGTATTAGATCCTTTTTTTAGTGATTCAACCCTAATTATTCGCTGTGATATCCTAGAACCCCACACTCATCAAGGCTACGAACGAGATCCACGTTCAATTTCTAAACGCGCCGAAAATTTCTTACGTAGTAGCGGTATTGCAGATACGATATTATTTGGACCTGAACCTGAATTCTTTGTGTTTGACGATATTCGTTTTGGTAACAATATTTCTGGTGCTTATTATCATATCGATGATGTTGAAGCAGCCTGGAATTCTGGCGCACACTATGAAGATGGTAATAAAGGTCATCGGCCAAGCGTTAAAGGTGGTTATTTTCCTGTCCCTCCCGTTGACTCTTCACAAAATATGCGCTCCGCTATGTGTTCCACCATGGAGAAAATGGGATTAATTGTTGAAGCACACCACCATGAAGTTGCCACCGCAGGCCAAAACGAGGTTGCTACCCGTTTTAATACCATGACTAAAAAGGCCGATGAAACACAAATATACAAATACGTGGTGCACAATATTGCTCATTCTTTTGGTAAAACAGCAACATTTATGCCAAAACCACTAGTGGGTGATAATGGCTCTGGTATGCACTGTCATATGTCACTGGAAAAAAATGGCAGCAACTTGTTTGCCGGTGATAAATATGGCGGGCTATCTGAAATGGCACTTCATTATATTGGCGGTATTATTAAACATGCGCGAGCTTTAAATGCCTTTACTAATCCATCCACCAACTCTTATAAGCGTCTGGTGCCAGGTTTTGAAGCACCAGTAATGTTGGCTTACTCCGCACGTAATCGTTCAGCTTCTATTCGCATTCCAATCGTTGCTAATCCTAGAGCATCACATATTGAGGTTCGTTTCCCAGACCCGGCTGCCAATCCGTACTTAGCCTTTGCGGCACAATTGATGGCAGGTCTCGATGGAATTATTAATAAGATTCATCCGGGTGAAGCAATGGATAAAAATTTATATGATTTACCCGCAGAAGAAGCACAAGAGATCCCAACCGTTGCCAGTTCACTGGAAGAAGCACTACAGGCATTGGATGCTGATCGGGAATTTTTGAAACGGGGTGAAGTCTTTACTGATGAAACGATCGACGCTTATATCAACTTATTAAAAGATGATGTTCAACGTATTCGGATGGCACCTCACCCATTAGAGTTCGAAATATACTACAGCGTTTGATAAGCCATTCTCCGCTGAGTATTTTTGTTGTGTTGTAATATTTACCTCATCTTTTGATGAGGTTTTTTCTGTATAATAATTGAACAAAAACCCTTGGTTTATACTCAAATATGTTAATCACGAGTTTCGCACAGGCATATAAAATTCCAGAAATGGCTTAAAAGCAATGGTTAATTTGCAAGTTACTAAAACGTATAAATTTGTTTAAATTACAATAAGTTGCTTTTAATTTATAAGATTTTGTCTATTTATATATTATGCTGAATTAAACTTAAAAATAGAGCGTTTTTTTATTGGTGCGAAACTCGTGTTAATATGCACTAAAAAGGTGCAGGAGTAAGACCAAGTGAAAATTGATAATTTACCAATTGGCGATCATATTTTAGATTGTTTATTGCATAATATTCTATTACTCGATAATGAATTCATCATCCATTACGCTAATCATGCTAGCCGCCAATTTTTTTTAGCTAGCCCAAGAAAATTACTAGGTACACCGCTACCGGTACTGTTTGATTATTGTTCGCTTAATATGGATTTAATGCAAAAAAAAATAAAAAAAAATCTAAGCTTTACCGATAATGACGTTACTCTGGTTATTAATAATCACTCTTATACCGTGACTACCAGTGCGCAGTCCATTTCACCATGCTTTATTTTGCTAGAATTTTCGCCAATCAATCACCATCGCCGTTTAGATCAAGAACAATCATTACAAAGCGCATCACGTGAGTTAATCCGTACTTTAGCTCATGAGATAAAAAACCCATTAGGTGGTTTACGTGGAGCAGCTCAGCTGTTAGCCAAAACCCTTTCTAATTCTAATCAGTTGGAATATACCCAAGTTATTATTGAGCAAGCCGATCGCTTGCGTAATTTAGTTGATCGTCTACTTGGGCCCCAACATCCTGGCGCAAAAACAAAACAGAATATTCATCAAGTTGTTGAGCGTACCTACCATTTAATATCACTGACGCTACCGAAAAATATTAAACTAATAAAAGACTATGATCCCAGTTTACCTGAGTTTCCACACTATCCCGAACAAATTGAACAGGTATTACTCAATTTAAGCCAAAACGCGATACAAGCAATGGAAGAAAACGGCGGAACCTTGACTATACGGACCCGCACCGCATTTCAAGTGACATTACATGGAAAAACGTATCGACTTGCTGCCCGGATCGATATTGAAGATAATGGTCCAGGCATCCCGTCACAGATACAAGATACGCTGTTCTATCCAAGGGTCAGTCATCGTAAAGGTGGCAATGGTTTAGGACTCTCAATTGCACAAAATATTATTGACCAGCATGCTGGCAGGATCGAATTTTCCAGTTGGCCTGGCCATACACAATTTTCGATTTATCTTCCTATATAAGAATTAGGTAACTGATATGCAAAAAGGTAAGGTGTGGATCGTTGATGATGATAATGCCATTCGTTGGGTTTTAGAACGAGCGTTAAATAATGCTAGCATGGAATGTCGGAGTTTTGAAGATATTCAAAGTGTACTGGCTGCATTAGAGAAAACCTGTCCGGATGTTTTAATCTCTGATATCCATATGCCAGAAAACGATGGATTATCATTACTGACACGACTTAAACAAAGTCATCCTAAATTACCAATTATTATTATGACTGCCCATTCAGATCTCAATACCGCAGTTAATGCCTATCAACAAGGTGCTTTTGATTACTTGCCAAAACCTTTCGATATTGACGAAACGATATCGTTGGTTGAACGCGCACTTAATTATTATCGCAATCAACAACCGAGTAGCGGATCAAATTCTTTTCCGACCGCTCCTGTCACCAAGATTATTGGTGAAGCACCAGCCATGCAGGAAGTTTATCGAATTATCGGTCGCTTATCCCGCTCCTCGATTAGTGTACTTATTAATGGCGAGTCAGGCACTGGTAAAGAGTTAATTGCGGATGCACTTCATCGCCATAGTCCTAAAGCAGCTGGGCCTTTTATTGCGCTAAATATGGCAGCTATCCCTAAAGATCTAATTGAGTCTGAGTTATTTGGTCATGAAAAAGGCGCTTTTACTGGCGCCAGTCAGGTCAGGCAAGGGCGCTTCGAGCAAGCGCATGATGGTTCACTTTTCCTCGATGAAATTGGTGACATGCCACTTGATATTCAAACCCGCCTTTTACGCGTATTGGCTGAAGGCCAGTTTTATCGGGTTGGTGGTTATACACCGATTAAAGTTGATGTCCGTATCATTGCCGCAACCCATCAATGCCTTGAGCAACTAGTACAAGAAGGAAAATTTAGAGAAGATCTCTTTCATCGCCTCAATGTCATCCGCATTCCGCTTCCACCATTGCGTGAACGGACTGCAGATATTCCACATTTGGCCTGCCATTTTTTACGCCAAACAGCACAAGAACTTGGCGTTGAGAGCAAAATTTTGGCGCCACAGACAGAAACTATCTTAATGTCTTTACCTTGGACGGGTAATGTACGCCAGTTAGAAAATGTCTGTCGTTGGCTTACAGTGATGTCTTCCAGCCAAGTAATATTGCCGCAAGATCTGCCAAGCGATTTGCAACAAAATCAACAATTTCTCTATTCACCTAAAAAGAAACCTGCGGCAAATAACGAAATATGGCTTGATCCACTTGCCAATTGGACAAAAACCGCACTCGAAAATAATAAACAGGATTTACTACAGGAAGTTTTACCGCAGATTGAACGTACAATGCTTGAATGCGCTTTAATCCATACCAAAGGTCATAAACAAGAAGCCGCTCGCTTACTCGGCTGGGGGAGAAATACTATCACTCGTAAATTGAAAGAATTTGGTATGTAGTGGCATACTGTAGTGGTCAACTAAAATTGGCCACCCTACCTGACTGTTCACGGAACAGTCGCTCTGATTCGTTTGGCGTTAATCCACCGTTATACCAGTGAGGTCTTATATCGCTATAGTAGTGGGTTATGTAGCGAATAATGGCTGACTGAGCAGTACTAAAGCTTTGGTAGTGTAGTAGCTCAGACTTAATCTGACAGTTACCGGTTATTTATACAGTACCTGTCAGGTTAAATTTGATTTAAATCTTTCTCTCTCCAAAGTTGTTTTCCATCGTGTAAAGTTGCCATAGGAGTTCGACCGCAACACATTTTTCCTTGATGAGTGCGTTGGTTATTATATTCCGCTAACCATTTATCTAAATCAGCTTATAATTCATTTAAAGCCCTATAGATTTTCTTACGAAAAGCCACCTGATAGAACTCTTGTAATACAGTTTTATGAAAGCGTTCACAAATCCCATTAGTTTGAGGTGAACGAGCTTTAGTTTTTGTATGATCAATATCATTGATAGCGAGATAAAGTTGATAATCGTGATGTTCAACTTTACCACAATACTCACTGCCTCTGTCCGTCAGTATACGTAACACCGGTAACCCATGCTGGGAATAAAAAGGGAGAACCTTGTCATTTAATAAATCTGCCGCCGTTATCGCGCTTTTTGTTGTGTAAAGCTTACAATGAACGACTTTACTGTAAGTATCAATGTAAGTTTGTTGATAAACACGACCAACGCCTTTTAAATGACCGACATAAAAAGTATCTTGTGAACCCAGATAACCTGGATGCGCTGTTTCAATCTCACCACAGGCTTCATCATCTTGCGCTTTCTTTTCTAGAGCACTGATTTGTGATTCTGACAGGATAATTCCTTCTGTTGCGATTTTATCTTCAAGCGCTTTTAGGCGTTTTGTAAAATTTTCGAGATTATAGCTAGGCGACTTAATTTTGATTACAGCATATGTATTAAAAACAGGTCATCGATAGTGCATCCTGTTTCCATCTTTTTACGTTTAGCTTGAGACCATTTATGTTCTATAGGATTTAAATCTGGTGAATACACAGGCAAATATTCTATCTGGTGTCCTGCGTTTATAATTGCCTGTTCAATATTCTTACCTTTGTGAAAGCTAGCGTTGTCCATAAAAATAACAGAATTTTCAGGAAGTTCTGGGAGCAATATTTTTGTGATCCAAACATAAAAAACATCACGATTAATATTGCAATCAAATAATCCGATAGCAAAAAGGGTTGTTCCCAATAAAGCGCCAATAACATTTGTTCTTCCCTTAGCACCCCAGTTTTTCAGGCCAAAACAACGGTGACCTTTTGGGGAATAGCCGTGAGTTCGTGGAGTGTCATGTGAAAAACCACTTTCATCAATAAAAACAACAGATTTATCTTTTTTTTTCATACTGTTGTCTTTTTTGCTGATGTGCCAGCCTGTCGCTTTCGTTGGTTTTTGGATGGAATAGAGTTTTTTTATAGGTTAATCCCAGCTTTTTAAGGGATTGCCAAATAGTCTTTTTACAAACACCGAATCGCTCTGCCCGTTCCTTTTGGTAAGCATCTGGATACTGTTCCACATCTTTTGCTAAAGCATTTTTATCGAGCTTCCTCTTACGTGGCGTTGAATTTTTTGGCTCTGGTCGTTTAAGCACGCTTTTCCAATACGGAATTGTTTCGCAGTTTCTCGAATTGTTAAACCTTCGGCTTTCCTTACAGATATTACTTTACGTCGAAAATCAATTGTATAACTCATAACACACCTTGTAATCAAAATTAAGTCGCCTAGCTATATTTGCCTGTGTATTCACCAGATTTAAATCCTATAGAACATAAATGGTCTCAAGCTAAACGTAAAAAGATGGAAACAGGATGCACTATCGATGACCTGTTTTTAATACATATGCTGTAATCAAAATTAAGTCGCCTAGCTATAACAAGTTCCTGGTAGCGATAAAACGTATCTCGGGATACCCCCATAATCTTACAGGCTTTTGAGACGTTATTAAGCTCTTCAGCGAGGTTAAGTAACCCGACTTTATGTTTGATGATAGGATTATTTGTTTGATACATAGAATTACCTTTTATTTAATTATCTAATGACGTTAATTAAAACCGGTAACGCTCTTTTTTAAATCAGAATTGTCGGATTAAGTTAAGACTAATACAAATTATTTTACTCATTTCGGCACCTATAAAAATTATGAGGTAAGCATATCACCTCAACTTAGGTGGCCAAATTTAGTATGCCACTACAATTCTACTCCGATAGCTGTGTGTGATAACTTACGGATCCGGATCCGCCGGCATAAAGTCTTCGATGGGATAGCTGAACGAGGAAAAACCTCAACAGGTTGGTTCTTTGGTTTCAAACTTCATGTAATTCACGAGTTTCGCACAGGCATATAAAATTCCAGAAATGGCTTAAAAGCAATGGTTAATTTGCAAGTTACTAAAACGTATAAATTTGTTTAAATTACAATAAGTTGCTTTTAATTTATAAGATTTTGTCTATTTATATATTATGCTGAATTAAACTTAAAAATAGAGCGTTTTTTTATTGGTGCGAAACTCGTGTCAGATAGCGCATACGCGGCACCGCTCTCCTGCTAACTTTGTAGTGAATTTATTAGCCGGGCGGGTTGCATATTGTTTAATTCCATCTAAACCAAAGATACCTGTGGCAAGAACATATCTTCAAGCATAATTGATAATGCTTATTCCGAACTCAGGTTATAAATAATAACGTGCAGAATTAATACTTACATTTAAATTATTTTTTATTGCTACTTTAATAACGTATTAACATGGCAGGCTTTTATACTTTAATATAATATTAAAAAGCGAATTGACCTTGCTTTGAAGCATATGTCAACTAATAATTATGTAGTGTCATATAAACTTAATACAGTGGTATATTTTAATCTAAAATAGTTAATTTTCTTGTTAGAAAGTTTTATATTAAGTGCATTAAGTGATTTTTATGAAGGTGTTGTTTACTTTATACTGTAATTGATTGATAGAGAATAAGCAGTAGTAGTGGTTTTTTGTATTGTAAAAAATTAGCCACTTTTTATTGAAGCGATTTAATTAACTCCTTGTCGTCGCTTCATGTGGTTGGTAAAGTAGACGGATTTTCATTCGTTTCCAGCTTGCAGGATTATCCTTTCGTTATGTTTAAAAAAATTCGTGGCATGTTTTCCAACGACTTGTCTATTGATTTGGGTACCGCCAATACTCTCATCTATGTCAAAGGACAAGGTATTGTGTTAGACGAACCGTCAGTTGTCGCTATTCGTCAAGATCGCGCAGGCTCACCTAAGAGCGTTGCTGCTGTAGGTCATGAAGCAAAACAGATGCTAGGCCGGACGCCAGGTAATATCGCGGCTATTCGTCCAATGAAAGATGGCGTGATTGCTGATTTTTATGTTACTGAAAAAATGTTACAGTATTTTATCAAACAAGTTCATAGCAATAGCTTTATGCGTCCAAGTCCACGCGTCTTAGTTTGTGTACCTGTTGGTGCGACCCAGGTAGAACGCCGTGCAATCCGAGAGTCAGCACTTAGTGCTGGCGCTCGCGAGGTTTTCTTAATTGAAGAACCCATGTCGGCTGCAATTGGTGCTGGTTTGCCTGTTTCCGAAGCAACGGGTTCAATGGTGGTTGATATTGGTGGTGGAACGACAGAAGTTGCTGTTATTTCATTAAATGGTGTTGTTTATTCGTCATCGGTACGTATCGGCGGTGACCGGTTTGATGAAGCGATCATTAATTATGTTCGTCGCAATTATGGTTCATTAATCGGTGAAGCTACTGCTGAGCGGATTAAACATAAAATCGGTTCTGCCTATCCTACAGATCAAGTTTACGAAATTGAAGTGCGCGGCCGTAATTTGGCTGAAGGCGTACCACGTGGTTTTACACTTAATTCTAATGAGATACTTGAAGCATTACAGGAACCTTTAACCGGTATTGTTAGTGCGGTTATGTTGGCTTTGGAACAATGTCCACCAGAATTAGCTTCTGATATCTCTGAACGTGGTATGGTGTTAACTGGTGGTGGCGCGTTGTTGCGTAATTTGGATCGTCTATTAATGGAAGAAACAGGCATTCCCGTTATTGTTGCTGAAGATCCGCTAACTTGTGTTGCACGCGGTGGTGGCAAGGCATTGGAAATGATCGACATGCATGGTGGTGATCTGTTTAGTGATGACTAGACGTTAACCAATAGAAGGAGGAACTTAAGGATGGTGCTCCTCCTTACTTTATGTATAGTGATGTTAATGTTTAACGTTTATTTATTTTTTATCAAAATAACTCATGAAGCCGATCTTTAGTCGAGGGCCATCCCTACAATTACGTATTATTATTGCGATCGTTGTTGCAATCGCGTTGGCTGCTTTTGATCGTCAATTTGATACTTTTAATAAAGTACGTAGTTATTTAGACACGGCTGTTAGTCCTTTTTATTTTTTGGCAAATGGTCCGCGAGAACTGCTTGATAATATTTCAGATGCATTGGCGAAAAGAGATCAACTTCTTTTTGAAAATAAAGCATTGAAGAAAGAGGTTTTACTAAAAAAAGCAGATAATTTATTACTTGGACAACTTAAACAGGAAAACGCTAGATTACGTGAGCTATTGGGTTCACCTCTACGTCAGGATGAACACATGATGGTTACTCAAGTGCTTTCAGGTGCGAATACACCTTATCGAGATCAAATTGTGATTGATAAAGGTTTACATGATGGTGTTTATGAAGGCCAGCCTGTTATTAGTGATAAAGGTGTTGTTGGACAGGTTATAGCAGTGAGCCAGTTTAATAGCCGTGTTTTACTGATTTGTGACACAACGCATGCATTACCTATACAAGTATTACGTAATGATATTCGGGTTATAGCAGTGGGTACAGGATGTAGTGATGATCTTCAACTTGAATCTTTACCAGATAATATTGATATACGTATTGGTGATGTAATAGTTACTTCTGGTTTAGGCGGGCGTTTTCCTGAAGGTTACCCAGTTGCGACTGTTTCTTCCGTAAAACATGATACCCAGCGCGCTTATACGATTATCCATGCACGGCCTACCGCAGATTTACAAAGACTACGCTATCTTTTATTGCTATGGGGAAACTCTAGCGATCCTTCTCATCCTTTACCTCCATCAGAAGTATATCGCGCAGCAAATGAACGTTTAATGAAGATTCTGCCCCAGGTGTTTCCTGGCCCAAACAAGCTTCAAGGGCCACAGCTACCGTCAACAGAAATGAAAAAAAATGTCGAGCAACCTCCTTTGGTCGCTCAGTAGGAATTGCTACCGTGAAATCAAGGCAACTAAAGGAAACATAAAATGGATCAATACCGTGGAAATGGGCGGTGGATCATTTGGCTGTCCTTTTTAATTGCAATAATCCTAGAGCAAGAGCCCTGGCCTGAGCAGTTTATTTATTATCGCCCCACATGGTTAGCATTAATTTTAATTTATTGGGTTATGGCTTTGCCGCATCGAGTTAGTGTAGGCACAGGATTTTTTTTGGGGATCTTTATGGATCTGATCCAAGGTTCAGCTCTTGGTGTACATGCATTAGCTTATAGTATGATTTGTTATTTGGTATCGTATAAACATCAGCTTCTTCGTAATATGGCACTGTGGCAACAATCCCTTGTTATTGCTGGATTATCAGTGGTTATGAATTTTACGATCTTCTGGGCGGAGTTTCTTTCCTCTCTAGTATTATTTCATCCCGAAGTATTCTGGAATTGTTTGATTAATGCCATCTTGTGGCCTTGGATGTTTTTATTATTGCGCAAAGTTAGACGCCAGTTTTTAGTTCGTTAAAAATGGGCAGCCAAGTGTCTATTTTTTCTGAGAGTTTTTCTATGGTAAATAGAATTTATTTAGCGTCAGCTTCGCCAAGAAGGCGTAAGTTAATTGAGCAGCTAGGATAGTTATTTGACATTATTCTCCCTGATATATCTGAATTATGGTATGAAGGAGAGACACCCAGTGAGTATGTTATTCGCTTAACATGTGAAAAATCTCAGGCGGGTGTTGATATGGCAGAGAAACCCTACCCAGTGTTGGGTGCGGATACTATTGTCGTAAATGACGGAAATATTTTGGGTAAGTCTAAAGATGAAAACCATGCTGCACATATATTAAGATAACTTTCAGGTAAAACACACCAAGTGATGACTGCAATCGCGTTCTCGGATAAGCGAAAGACATTGTATGATTTAATTGTCACCAAAGTGACATTGCGGCAATTAACAAATAAAGAAATCGATCAATATATCTTGTTGGGTGAACCGATGGATAAGGCAGGAGCTTATGCTATCCAGGGTAAAGGTGGCTGTTTTGTTAAGCGGTTTGTCGGAAGTTATCACGCTGTAGTAGGGTTACCGTTAGTTGAAACAGATGAATTATTGACCAAGCTTCTGGCGTTAAATAAGTGTTAAATAATAGGAAGGAGAGCTATGGTAGCTGAACTATTAGTCAATGTAACCCCCTCTGAAACACGGGTGGCTTATATTGGTGGTGGGGTGTTACAAGAAATTCATATTGAGCGTGAAGCTAAAAGAGGCATTGTAGGTAATATTTACAAAGGTCGTGTGAGTCGAGTCTTGCCCGGTATGCAGGCGGCCTTTGTTGATATTGGCTTGGAAAAATCCGCTTTTCTTCATGCCTCAGATATTATGCCTCACACCGAGTGCATTGCCGGCGATGAACAAAAAAACTTTCATGTACGTGATATTGGCGAATTGGTTCGGCAAGGGCAAGATATTATGGTACAGGTGGTTAAAGATCCGCTAGGAACAAAAGGTGCTCGTTTAACAACGGATATCACATTACCATCCCGTTATCTGGTTTTTATGCCGGGCGCTTCTCATGTCGGCGTTTCCCAAAACATTGAAGGTGAAGAAGAACGAGAACGTTTGAAAAATATTGTTGAGCTATTTTGTGATGAAAATGGTGGCTTTATTATTCGTACTGCGGCAGAAGGAATCGGTGATGATGAACTGGCTCAAGATGCCGCTTTCTTGAAGCGTTTATGGGCTAAAATTGTTGAACGTAAAAAACGTCATAAGTCTCGCATGCAGATTTATGGTGAACTGGCTTTAACATATCGTATCATTCGTGATTTTGCCGGTGCTTCATTAGACCGGATCCGTGTTGATTCAAACCTGACTTTTATTTCATTAAAAGATTTTATTGATGAATATGTGCCTGAAATGACAGTAAAACTTGAACTGTATCAAGGACCATTACCAATATTAGATTTGTATGATGTTGAGAAAGAGATCCAGCGTGCTTTAGAACGTAAAGTTGAATTAAAATCAGGTGGTTACCTCATCATTGATCAAACTGAAGCAATGACCACCATTGATATTAATACTGGTGCTTTTGTTGGTCACCGTAACCTGGAAGAGACCATTTTTAATACCAATATTGAAGCGTCACAAGCTATAGCGAGACAGTTAAGGTTACGCAATTTGGGCGGTATTATTATTATCGATTTTATTGATATGCTTGATCCTGAGCATCGTCGTCGTGTTTTGGCATCGTTGGAACAATCATTATTAAAAGATCGGGTTAAAACCACCATTAATGGTTTTTCTCAACTAGGATTGGTCGAGATGACACGCAAAAGAACACGTGAAAGCCTTGAACATGTTCTATGTGATAAATGCCCGACTTGCCAGGGTAGAGGAACAGTAAAATCGGTAGAAACAGTCTGTTATGAAATTTTACGGGAAATTGTTCGTATAAATCGTACTGTCGATGCCAATCGTTTCTTAGTATATGCTTCAGCTGCGGTTGTTGAAGCATTAAATGGTGATGAATCTCATATATTGGCCGAAGTAGAAATTTTTGTTGGCAAATCTGTCAAAGTCCAAATTGAGTCACTGTATAGTCAGGAACAGTTTGATATCGTTATGATGTAGTTATGATAGTGGTTAGATTACCATTGTAGTAACTTCTTTTGGAAGGAGAGATGGGTGAAACGACTACCTAAGGTATTGGTAGCCATAAGCGTAATAATAGTACTTATTATGGCATTGGCCATTATTGGACTACGTCTTTTTCTTCCACAAATTAATGAATATCGCAATCAACTTGAAGGACAACTGCAATCATTAACAGGAATACCGTTTAAAATTGGTCATATTGAAGGTGAATGGGTCTCTTTTGGACCAGTATTAACGTTTTCTAATGTCAGTGTCAGCACGAAAAAAGTGAATATTCAGGTAAAGAAAATAAAATTTTCACTTGATATATGGCGTTCACTCTTTTCTTTACATCTCCGTTTTCGGGATATTATTTTCTATCAATTAAATGCAGATTGTTATAAACCACTTGAATTTGTCAGTGAAGGTGATTTTAGTCATTTTGATTTAGATGCTTTAGATGAATTGTTTTTACAGCAATTTGATTCTTTTACGTTAAAAAAAAGCCGTATCACTTTTTTGACGCCGTCGGCAGAAAAAAAGACCTTAAAGATCCCTGAACTGACCTGGTTAAATCAAAATGAACATCATCGAGCACAAGGATTTATCAGTCTTGATAATTTTGAACAGCAGCAAGATCAGGATGCCATTCAAATTAAACTTAATCTTCGTAATAAAAATGGCGTGATTAATAGCGGTACGGTTTACTTACAGGCAGATAATGTAAATTTGCGCCCTTGGTTAAGTCGTTGGTTACGTGATAATACTGGATTACAAAATGCAGTATTTAGTCTTTCTAGCTGGATTACTATCAAAGATAGCCGTATCGAAGGTGGGCAATTACAGTTGCATCAAGGACAGGCAAATTGGCAGGTTGATGGACAAGAGCATCAGCTGGCTGTTGATGATTTATTGCTGACCCTGCATCGTCAAGAGAATGGTTGGTTATTTAATATTCCACAGCTACAACATTTAAAAACTGATCAACAACAGTGGCTTGAAGGTCAAATTTCTCTACTCTATTTACCACAATCAAAAGCAGATGAAAATCACTGGCGTATACGGATTAATAATATTCAATTAGAGCGATTAAGAACTATTATCCCTATTTTCTCTTTTTTCACGCCTGAATTTATTAGTGATTGGCAAAAACGTCAGCCAAAAGGTCAACTCGTCGCACTGGCATTGGATATTACGCAGGGCAAGCCAGAGAAGGCGCTAATTGATGTCACCTGGCAAGATATTAGCTGGATACGCTGGAAAGATATACCTTCAGTTAGCCATTTTAGTGGTTCATTGCGAGGTAGTCAGCAAAGTGGAAGATTTTCATTTAACTTAAATAATAGTTTTATCGAATATGCGCCAATGTTTAAAGCGCCATTAGAAATTTCTGCTGGACAGGGAACGATTTTTTGGTCGGAAGAAGGCCAATCACGCCAGATTTGGAGTGAAGATCTGGCGCTGCAAGCAAAATCGCTATCGGCAACCGGCGATTTTCGTTATCAGACAGCAAAAGGTCAGCCACCTATATTAAGTATTTTGGCTGGCGCAAAATTGACCGATGCGGGTGATGCATGGCGTTATTTTCCCACCACGTTAATGGGTAAAGATTTATCTGATTATCTGACGAAAGCAATTATTAGCGGTCATGTTGATGCTGCCACGATGGTTTTTCACGGTGATCCGGCTAATTTTCCTTTTAAAAAGAATAATGGACAATTTCAAGTTGTTGTACCGCTACGAGACGCGACTTTTAAGTATCAACCTGAGTGGCCGACAATTTTTGATTTGGATATCGATCTTAATTTTGAACGTAATGGACTTTGGATGTCAGCACCTAGTGTAAAATTAGGTGATGCTAAAGCGGTAGATCTTAGCGCAGATATTGCCGATTATAGTCAATCTAAATTATTAATAAAATCTAATATTACCGGTGATGGAAAAGCGATCCGTAATTATTTTATCCACAGCCCGATGGAAGGTTCGATTGGCAAGGCATTAGATGCAGTGAAAATAGGCGGTAACGTTAGTGGCAAATTGATGCTTGATATTCCGTTAGAGAGAAATAGTGGTAGTGTGATTGCTAGTGGTCAAGTTGATCTTAAGAATAATGATGTCGATATCACGGCTATTGATAGTCAGTTGGAACAGCTAACGGGACGTTTTTATTTTCGTAACGGTGATTTGAAAAGTGAAAAGTTACAAGCTCAATGGTTTGGCCAACCGATAAATTTAACATTTAATACCACTAATGAACGACAGAATTACCAGATCAATGTAAATGTTGGCGGTAATTGGCAAGCTAAAAAAATCGCTATTTTGCCTAAATCAATTACACGTCAATTGGCAGGTAGCACAGCCTGGCAAGGACAGGTTAATATTCAATTACCCAATCAACTAAAGCAAAATCCAACCTTATCCATTGCTCTGAATAGCAAATTAGATAAGCTTACTAGCCAATTTCCTGCTTTGGATAGCGAGCAAGTAAGGCAATTAGGTGATATGCAAATTCGTGCTAGTGGTGATACCCTGCAATTACAAATTTATGGTGATGTTGGTAAGCAAGTTAGCTTTAATAGCCAATGGCAATTTACTGACAAGCAAGTTCGTTTACTAAAAGTAGCCATTCAGCCTTACACAGCTAAAGGTGTTGTTCTGCCCGACAGTCCATTAGTTATGATCAACTTACCTGAAATCAATGATCCGAAATGGCTTTCATTGTTGACTTCATTTTCTTCATTAAACTTAGCACCGCAAAGTTATGGTAAATCATTTGTAATACCCGGTATCGCTATTGTTAACTTGCCAAAGATCACTTTTGCTAAACAGCAATGGAATAATATGGCATTTACCATTAATAAAACCTCTGAATTAACGACAATTGTTGTAGATAGCGATAATTTGAAGGGAAGCTTAAGTATTCCGAAACAGGGTAATTGGCAAGCTAAGATTAACTATCTTTATTTTAATCCAGAAATTTCATTCCAACAGCAGAATTATGTGGCAATAAATAACGTTGCGCAAAGATATGATATTTCAGCTTGGCCAAATATGAATATTTATTGCTCAGAATGTTGGCTTGCTGGCTATAAACTTGGAGAGCTAAAAGCACAAGTCATACGCAATAGACAAACGCTCATTTTAAAAGAAGGATCGTTAATAAATAGCTCCACTGATTTGAAAATCTCTGGTATGTGGCATGCAGATCAGCAAAACAGTACAACGATAAAAGGGATATTAAAAGGCAATCGATTTGATGATTTGGCTGCTTATTACGGCATACTAGTGCCGATTAAACAGGCGCCTTTTAAAATTGATTTTGATTTAAATTGGGCCGCAGTACCATGGCAACCTGATGTTGCTAGTTTGAACGGTAATCTGAGTTTTAAATTAGCTAAGGGAGCAATTGCTCAGATGGGTGGTGGTGGAGCCGGTCAGTTGTTGCGTTTTATCAGTTTTGACGCACTTTTACGTAAATTGCAATTGGATTTTAGTGATACTTTTAGTAATGACTTTGCGTTTGATGCCATTCGGGGTAACGCCAATATAAAAAATGGCATCTTGAATACTGATAATTTTTATATTGATGGTTTAATGGCTGGTATTACAATACATGGCAAAATTAATTTAGTTCGTCGTGATATGAATTTAGAAGCTATTATTACCCCTGAAATTTCAACCACGGTAAGTGTTGCAACAGCATTTGCCGTTAATCCACTTGCGGGTGCGGCAGTGTTTGCCGTAACTAGAGTATTGGGCCCATTATGGAGTAAAATATCGGTTATTCGTTATCGAATTACCGGTAGTCTGGAACAACCAAAAATTGATGAAACTTTACGTCAATTGAAGGAGAATCAATAGGATGACAAGTGACAATATTGCACTATTACAATTGTGTAGTGGTAAAAATACTAAACATAACCTTGCTCAGATAGAGCAGCAGATTAAACAATTGCCAAATAGTGTAAAATTGGTTTTAACACCGGAAAATGCACTGTTGTTTAGTGATAATATCAGTTACCGTAATTTTGCTGAATCACAGGGAGAAGGTCCTTTACAAGGTGCAATTGTTGAAATGACTCGCCATTATTAAGTATGGATATTGGTGGGTTCTATGCCATTAATCAGTCGCGAAGATCCTGAGCTTATCACTAGTAGTAGTCTGTTATTTGATGATAACGGTGCAATTCGTGCTCGCTATGACAAAATTCACATGTTTGATGTGAATATAATTGAAGATGAACAAGGTATTTATAACGAATCGTCAATTTATCAACGTGGTGAACATATTACAGTAGTTGATACGCCAGTTGGCCGTTTAGGAATGACGATTTGTTATGATTTACGTTTTCCCTGCCTGTTTCAGGCATTAAGAATGCAAGGGGCGGATCTCATTGCTGTGCCGGCTGGCTTTTACACGTTTAACAGGTGAAGCTCACTGGGAGCCACTGTTAAAAGCTCGCGCGATTGAAAATCAATGTATTATTTTGGCGCCGGCACAAATAGGCGTGCATGGTTAACGTCGTACTTGAGGTCACTCAATGGTGATTGATAGCTGGGGCAATATTTTGCAAGAAAATGCAGATGCAGTCAGTGCATTAACGCTTAATATTGATAAAGCTAAAGAAAGCCTGATTGGTGTCCGTGAACAGATGAACGTCGTAAAGCATAATCGCTTCCGTACTAGTTTGATGCCATTAATTGAACACAAAACGAAATAGACACGAGTTTCGCACCAATAAAAAAACGCTCTATTTTTAAGTTTAATTCAGCATAATATATAAATAGACAAAATCTTATAAATTAAAAGCAACTTATTGTAATTTAAACAAATTTATACGTTTTAGTAACTTGCAAATTAACCATTGCGTTTAAGCCATTTCTGGAATTTTATATGCCTGTGCGAAACTCGTGCAATATTTTCTTGATGTATAAGAAATTAATACCCGAAATGGTTACTCATTAACCTGCGCCATGATGAAATCCTTTTTATTTTCTTCTAAATTTTGCCAAAATTATGTTGAAGGTTGATATAAGGAACGGAATAGATGGTTAAAAAACGATTAATTATTAATCAATTTTGAACAAAAGGATAGATCTACCCTGTCGTGAGTTTTTATCGCCACCGCAAACAAGCCAGATCATGGTGACGTGCCATAAGTTCTTTACGATTCAATCCAAAATTCATTCCTGCGAAAAGTAATTTTTTCCCACATAAGAGACAAGCAAGTGGATCGACTTTAAAGACGTGTTGATACATGTTTCGCCAGGTGACCTTGACTTTATGCAGGTAAATTTAACCCGTTTCTCAGAATTACATTGAGGGTCAGGACAGCGCCAAATTGACCACCCCATAAGCGAAGTGCCGCAAGCCATAATCTTTACCATGGTTTCCATCACAACAGTGCGGACACTATCAGGGGGTTGGCGATTAAGCCAATTGAGCCAGCGTTGACCAAATTGAAAAACATGACTAAAACGCGGTGACATAAAAGGGACCAAAAGATTGAGACAATAGGGTATCGGGTTATACCAGTACTAACAAGCAATGACAAGTCGTCGCCATAGGCGACCATCTTGATAAAATTGTGGATGTTCATAATTCTGTGTCAGGGGATTTTATATTTTGATTATACCATCTAGGCGCCTTTTAAAATAGATGGACAATTGAGCAATGTGGTTAACGCCCAGTTACTAATCAGCATGGTCCATTTGTTGGATACCTGATTGATGCCAATATAGAGTAATTTTAATAAGCTGTTTTCATTAGGAAAAGCCCCTTTGGTTTTAGTTAATTTCCTAAATTGCCGATGAACCGCCTCTACTGCATTGGTCGTATAAATGGGTTTTCTAATGGCTTTAGGGTATCGAAAATAAGCACTGAGCAACTCCCATTTACTTCGCCAGGATTCTAGCACTATCGGGTATTTTTCACCCCATTTCGATTCCAGTTCATCAAGGGCAAGCTCAGCAGCCGCTTTAGTATCTGCACGATAAACCGGCTTAAAATCAGCCATAAAGGCTTTTTGGTCTTTACTGGCAATATAACGTAAGCTATTGCGAATTTGATGAACTACGCATAGCTGAACTTCTGTCTGCGGGAAAATACTGGCTATCGCTTCTGGAAACCCTTTTAATCCGTCAACACAAGCGATTAAAATATCTTGTATACCACGGTTATGTAAGTCAGAACGCTCAGCCAATGATGTGCTCCTTCTGTTTCAGACATATAGAGTCCTAACAATTCCTTATGCCCATCGGTGGTTAGTCCAAGTACTGTGTAGATTGCCTTATTGATATAGTGACCATCATGTTTTATCTTGTAATGAGTGGCATCGAGCCAGACAAAAGGATAGAGCGCCTCCAGAGGGCGTTGTTGCCAGGCTTTTAATTCAGGGAGTAATATGCGTAATAGCTCTATCTGATATTTCCAGTCCATATAATTCTGCAACATGTTTTTGAATATCACGATAACTCATGCCTAATGTAAATAACGATAGGATTTTGTTATCA
Organism: Candidatus Arsenophonus triatominarum; assembly: GCF_001640365.1. Taxonomy (GTDB): domain Bacteria; phylum Pseudomonadota; class Gammaproteobacteria; order Enterobacterales; family Enterobacteriaceae; genus Arsenophonus; species Arsenophonus triatominarum. The sequence continues at coordinate 27,059 of NZ_LWMI01000007.1, forward strand.
ACATCCTCTGATAATTTTGTCTGATTTTTCTTAATGAGCTTAGGCTCAAAAGCACCAGACCTGTCTCTGGGCGTTTTCAGTTCAGATTGACCTGATGTCGATTTAACCGTTTTTCGAGTATAGCCATTTTTACGCGTATCGATTGACGTTGTCGATAGGTAGTGTTCTATTTCTGCCTGCAGGGCAGCTTCGGTCAGCTGTTTTATGAGTGGTGTGAGTATTCCATCCGTACCGAGTAAATTTTTACCTGATTGTAATTGCTTCAACGCTTCATCAAAATTAAATGATTGATTTCTCATATGTCATACCTCTTTTTTTTTGAGTTTAAGATATGACACAGATTTTTGAACACTACCATAAAATTTTTCTATATTATTTTTCCTTTATTAAATTTGTCAACTTCCATTTTTTGCCATTCTATAACTTTATGGCAATACCACATGTTTGATGATCCGGAAGAAGATAGATCTGGTTCAGGGAAAGGATGATAACTACGTTTTCTTCTGTCTAATGTCCTAGACGATATTCTTAAATGCTTACAAATATCTTTAGTCGTCATAAAAGAATTTTCACTAACTAAATTTAAATTATTCATTATTTATCCTCATTCAAAAACTTACACTATTCTCAGACGCTTCATTGCCCAATAAAAATCAATAACGAAACACGAATGGTTATATTCGTTCTTTGTTAACCCGAGTTCGGGATAAGAAATAAAGTGAAAGTCTTGCTATTCAAATAGTTGAATGCGCATATTTCGTTAAAATACTCTAACAATCTGGTTAAAGAGTAGAGCATTGTTAAACAATTATGGAAAATCTTACTGAACTTTATTGCCTAATGGATGATTTTTGTAAAGACTTGGAGCCAAAAATGCATGAAATTTTGCTGAATAACGGTAGTAAGCGTCGTAGACGGTCTACCCAGCTTTCATTGGCTGAAATGATGACACTGGTTGTTTTGTTTCATCAACTCCGATTCAGCCAATTCAAGGTATTTTATCTCTATCATGTCCGCTTATATCTCAGGAAGGAATTTCCTAACTTGCCATCACACGAGTTTCGCACAGACATATAAAGTTCTAAAAATAGCTAAAATAATGTTTTATCCGCAAGATACTAAATAATATAAAATATATATTTATTTCAATAATTTATATTTGAATTAGCAATTTTTGCGAATTATATATTATGTTGAATTGAACTTAAAAATAACTTGTTTATTTGTCGGTGCGAAACTCGTGCATCATATTCACGCTGCGTAGAGTTACTTCCGCGCAGTGGCCTTAGCTTTAACGGCACTGTTTGAGTCAATTATAGCTAGGCGACTTAATTTTGATTACAAGGTGTGTTATGAGTTATACAATTGATTTTCGACGTAAAGTAATATCTGTAAGGAAAGCCGAAGGTTTAACAATTCGAGAAACTGCGAAACAATTCCGTATTGGAAAAGCGTCTTTAGTACGTTGGCTTAAACGACCAGAGCCAAAAAATTCAACGCCACGTAAGAGGAAGCTCGATAAAAATGCTTTAGCAAAAGATGTGGAACAGTATCCAGATGCTTACCAAAAGGAACGGGCAGAGCGATTCGGTGTTTGTAAAAAGACTATTTGGCAATCCCTTAAAAAGCTGGGATTAACCTATAAAAAAAACTCTATTCCATCCAAAAACCAACGAAAGCGACAGGCTGGCACATCAGCAAAAAAGACAACAGTATGAAAAAAAAAGATAAATCTGTTGTTTTTATTGATGAAAGTGGTTTTTCACATGACACTCCACGAACTCACGGCTATTCCCCAAAAGGTCACCGTTGTTTTGGCCTGAAAAACTGGGGTGCTAAGGGAAGAACAAATGTTATTGGCGCTTTATTGGGAACAACCCTTTTTGCTATCGGATTATTTGATTGCAATATTAACCGTGATGTTTTTTATGTTTGGATCACAAAAATATTGCTCCCAGAACTTCCTGAAAATTCTGTTATTTTTATGGACAACGCTAGCTTTCACAAAGGTAAGAATATTGAACAGGCAATTATAAACGCAGGACACCAGATAGAATATTTGCCTGTGTATTCACCAGATTTAAATCCTATAGAACATAAATGGTCTCAAGCTAAACGTAAAAAGATGGAAACAGGATGCACTATCGATGACCTGTTTTTAATACATATGCTGTAATCAAAATTAAGTCGCCTAGCTATAAGGGAAAGTGCACGGGTCTGTCGGTTGCCGATTCTACTCCGATAGCTGTGTGTGATAACTTACGGATCCGCCGGCATAAAGTCTTCGATGGGATAGCTGAACGAGGAAAAACCTTAACAGGTTGGTTCTTTGGTTTCAAACTTCATGTAATTATCAATCATTTGGGGGAAATACTCAGTTTTCGACTTACACCAGGAAACACAAATGATCGGAAACCATTACCTGAGCTGATAAAAGATCTTTCTGGTTGTTTGTATGCGGATAAAGGGTATTTATCGGCTTCACTGAAACAGCAACCGAAAACAATGGGAATTAACCTTATAACGAATATCAAGAAGAAAATGAAGCCTGTTGAACTGTATTAGTCTTAACTTAATCCGACAATTCTGATTTAAAAAAGAGCGTTACCGGTTTTAATTAACATCATTAGATAATCAAATAAAAGGTAATTCTATGTATCAAACAAATAATCCTATCATCAAACATAAAGTCGGGTTACTTAACCTCGCTGAAGAGCTTAATAACGTCTCAAAAGCCTGTAAGATTATGGGGGTATCCCGAGATACGTTTTATCGCTACCAGGAACTTGTTAACGATGGTGGGATAGACGCTTTAATTAATCAAAATCGACGGGTGCCTAACGTAAAAAATAGAGTAGATGAACAGATTGAAAGCGCTGTAGTTGAGTATGCGATTGAATACCCTGCACACGGTCAACACCGCAGTAGTAATGAACTAAGAAAAAAAAGCATTTTTGTTTCTGGGAGTGGCGTTCGCTCTATTTGGCTGCGCCATAATCTCGAAAATTTTACAAAACGCCTAAAAGCGCTTGAAGATAAAATCGCAACAGAAGGAATTGTCCTGTCAGAATCACAAATCAGTGCTCTAGAAAAGAAAGCGCAAGATGATGAAGCCTGTGGTGAGATTGAAACAGCGCATCCAGGTTATCTGGGTTCACAAGATACTTTTTATGTCGGTCATTTAAAAGGCGTTGGTCGTGTTTATCAACAAACTTACATTGATACTTACAGTAAAGTCGTTCATTGTAAGCTTTACACAACAAAAAGCGCGATAACGGCGGCAGATTTATTAAATGACAAGGTTCTCCCTTTTTATTCCCAGCATGGGTTACCGGTGTTACGTATACTGACGAACAGAGGCAGTGAGTATTGTGGTAAAGTTGAACATCACGATTATCAACTTTATCTTGCTATCAATGATATTGATCATACAAAAACTAAAGCTCGTTCACCTCAAACCAATGGGATTTGTGAACGCTTTCATAAAACTGTATAGCTAGGCGACTTAATTTTGATTACAAGGTGTGTTATGAGTTATACAATTGATTTTCGACGTAAAGTAATATCTGTAAGGAAAGCCGAAGGTTTAACAATTCGAGAAACTGCGAAACAATTCCGTATTGGAAAAGCGTCTTTAGTACGTTGGCTTAAACGACCAGAGCCAAAAAATTCAACGCCACGTAAGAGGAAGCTCGATAAAAATGCTTTAGCAAAAGATGTGGAACAGTATCCAGATGCTTACCAAAAGGAACGGGCAGAGCGATTCGGTGTTTGTAAAAAGACTATTTGGCAATCCCTTAAAAAGCTGGGATTAACCTATAAAAAAAACTCTATTCCATCCAAAAACCAACGAAAGCGACAGGCTGGCACATCAGCAAAAAAGACAACAGTATGAAAAAAAAGATAAATCTGTTGTTTTTATTGATGAAAGTGGTTTTTCACATGACACTCCACGAACTCACGGCTATTCCCCAAAAGGTCACCGTTGTTTTGGCCTGAAAAACTGGGGTGCTAAGGGAAGAACAAATGTTATTGGCGCTTTATTGGGAACAACCCTTTTTGCTATCGGATTATTTGATTGCAATATTAATCGTGATGTTTTTTATGTTTGGATCACAAAAATATTGCTCCCAGAACTTCCTGAAAATTCTGTTATTTTTATGGACAACGCTAGCTTTCACAAAGGTAAGAATATTGAACAGGCAATTATAAACGCAGGACACCAGATAGAATATTTGCCTGTGTATTCACCAGATTTAAATCCTATAGAACATAAATGGTCTCAAGATAAACGTAAAAAGATGGAAACAGGATGCACTATCGATGACCTGTTTTTAATACATATGCTGTAATCAAAATTAAGTCGCCTAGCTATATTACAAGAGTTCTATCAGGTGGCTTTTCGTAAGAAAATCTATAGGGCTTTAAATGAATTACAAGCTGATTTAGATAAATGGTTAGCGGAATATAATAACCAACGCACTCATCAAGGAAAAATGTGTTGCGGTCGAACTCCTATGGCAACTTTACACGATGGAAAACAACTTTGGAGAGAGAAAGATTTAAATCAAATTTAACCTGACAGGTACTGTATAAATAACCGGCAACTGTCAGATTAAGTCTGAGCTACTACAGATCCGATGAGCTTAATTTTGACTGGCAGGATATTATAGATTGGAAGAATGGCAAACGATTTGATTAATTTTATTCCACCAGCGTTCATAAGCCTCTCGCTGTTCCTCTAGGTAGGTATGCTTGTCGTATACCTGCCAAACCCCTGGTAATTTATGACCTAACATTATCTCAGCAACATGGGGCTGGGTTAACTCCGCAACCCCCGTACGCATGGTTTTACGTAAATCGTGAATTGACCAGTTAGTGTAATTCTCAAATTTATGAGCCATTTTTTTGTTCAGAGCGGCAATGAAAACAATATGACCGCCTACACATAATGTTTTACCCTCTAAGACTGTAAACAAATAATCATTGCCATGACTTAACTGTTTAGCCGCTTTTATTAGTTTTTCTGCCGCTGGAATGATTGGACGGATAATCGGCTTTTTGCTTTTTCGCCCTGTTTTATGATTTTCGGGCGGGACTGTCCATATTCCTTTGGCAAAATCGAAATCAGTCATTTTCGCTTTTAGCAATTCGCCTATCCGGCAACCAAACAATAACGCTAATTTGATTATCAAGGCGTTTCTGGGGTTATAGTCTGGCGCATCAATTGACGCAAATAATACCCTGAGTTCATTTTCATTTAATACCCGTTCACCCTGTTGCGTTTTTACCCCTAAATCCTGTGATGTTACATCGATAAGCGGATTTAAACAAATAATCCCCCTGCGTATCCCCCACCGATGCGCGGCTTTGGCATAAAGTAAGATCCGTGCACCAATTGTCGGTTTTATTTTTACCACCTCTTCAATTAGTGATAACCAAACATGCAAATGGGTTTCGTCATGGGGCAAATTGCCGATCTTAGGAAAGACGTAAATTTCAAATGACCGTAATATTTCACCCGCTTTTACCTGTGCATTTTTAAGCGATTTTTCCCACCAGTCGCGAATAACCGATTCAACCGTTTGCGCATCAATTGACTGTTGCTTACGGGTGAGTTTAACCACTTTAGGGTTTCTGTGCTGTTCCAGTTCACCACGGTAGAAAAGTGCGCTATCACGGGCATCTTTTAAACTGATTGCCGGATACGTTCCAATGTCTATCCGATCACCTTTCCCTTGCCAGCGGTAGCGATATTGAAAAATCACTTTACCTTTCGGTGTCACGCGAACTGATAAACCCTCTCTGTCTGATTTAGTCACCATTTTATCTTGCGGCTTACCATTTACCGCTCTTAACCAAGAATCACTCACCGCCATATTTTTTCTCCTTGCGTTTTTTTATATAATATTATATGTACATAAATTTCATGACACAAGGATTATAATAGGTGACTAAAAACAGCTATCTTCTACCAAGATGAAAAATAAAAACGTTATGAAACATGGAATTAATTTTAAATTATCGACTATCAGTGACTGTTAACGACTATTGTTGATAGTAACATATCATTTTATAAGGAAATAAACTAAGTAACACATTATGCTTTAGAGTTTCATCTCCTTTGATAATTTGCTATAGGAGCCAATTAACACAGATCAAGAAAAATTAGAACCATTTAGTTTCTGATTTCCAGCCCTTTTGATTCATGCAGTGATAAAAAAACTGCCGACGGCTATCTTTGTTAACATCAATAACATAACTATCTATCTCCGGTATTAATACCGTTTGATATTTTTCATTTTTTTGCCAAATCTCATGACGCTTAACATTAGTTCTTTGCGCTACTTCATTTTTTACAGGGAATTTATTTTCCGACTGTTTTTCGCAAAAAGTTTTTGCGAAAGAAAAATCTTCAGCATTGAGGTTGATCCTTACCCATTGGCTCGAACAACCAGAGGTGAGTGTTGCTAATACTATAGCTGTTAATGCGATCTTCATATTCATTCCTTACTTTCAATAGATGATTTTGCAAATTTTGATGGGAGTTTATCAAAAAACATGAAAAATCGCAGTAGTAGCCCCATAAGCGCTAACCAAATTTAAATTGAGACAATCACGAGTTTCGCAATCTCCAAAAAAGAAGTATAAATTTAAAAACAAGAAAAAATTAGGGTGTTCATATTTTGTCCGGTTATCCATGCATTAAAAATATCTATAAAACATTCTTACAAGTAAGCAGTGTAAGATACTCTAAGCGTGTTGCTTAATAGTGAAATAAGGGTATTTCGGTGATTGAAGTAAATTTTAGGCTGTTCTGAGATGGAAATTCCAAAGACCGGCACTAAGGAGTAAAAAGGTATCATCAATAAAGGGTCTACGATTCCGTAAAATTTGGGTCATACAACCGAGGCGCTTGATACCCGCGATGGCGTGTTCAACCGTAATACGGATGCCCGAGATTATTTTATTTTCTTGTTTTTGTTCAGGCGATAAAGGTCTTTTTCGAGTTCCTTTTTTTGGGATTTGTGTATTAGGATGCTGTTTATCTATACCTTGAAAACCGGTATCGGCCCAGATGGTTACCTCAGGGGGAATATGGCGAATTATAGCTAGGCGACTTAATTTTGATTACAGCATATGTATTAAAAACAGGTCATCGATAGTGCATCCTGTTTCCATCTTTTTACGTTTAGCTTGAGACCATTTATGTTCTATAGGATTTAAATCTGGTGAATACACAGGCAAATATTCTATCTGGTGTCCTGCGTTTATAATTGCCTGTTCAATATTCTTACCTTTGTGAAAGCTAGCGTTGTCCATAAAAATAACAGAATTTTCAGGAAGTTCTGGGAGCAATATTTTTGTGATCCAAACATAAAAAACATCACGGTTAATATTGCAATCAAATAATCCGATAGCAAAAAGGGTTGTTCCCAATAAAGCGCCAATAACATTTGTTCTTCCCTTAGCACCCCAGTTTTTCAGGCCAAAACAACGGTGACCTTTTGGGGAATAGCCGTGAGTTCGTGGAGTGTCATGTGAAAAACCACTTTCATCAATAAAAACAACAGATTTATCTTTTTTTTCATACTGTTGTCTTTTTTGCTGATGTGCCAGCCTGTCGCTTTCGTTGGTTTTTGGATGGAATAGAGTTTTTTTTATAGGTTAATCCCAGCTTTTTAAGGGATTGCCAAATAGTCTTTTTACAAACACCGAATCGCTCTGCCCGTTCCTTTTGGTAAGCATTTGGATACTGTTCCACATCTTTTGCTAAAGCATTTTTATCGAGCTTCCTCTTACGTGGCGTTGAATTTTTTGGCTCTGGTCGTTTAAGCCAACGTACTAAAGACGCTTTTCCAATACGGAATTGTTTCGCAGTTTCTCGAATTGTTAAACCTTCGGCTTTCCTTACAGATATTACTTTACGTCGAAAATCAATTGTATAACTCATAACACACCTTGTAATCAAAATTAAGTCGCCTAGCTATATATCGACTTTATCGAGTAAGCGTTTATCGTGACGGCGCCCATTTTTGATCATGGGGATAAATCCAATTTTCCTCGTTTCGTCAGTCATAATAAGCCCTTTTCGAGTGGTCTGTCTTTTCTTTCCCGAATACATTTTTTTTCGCCGACGCAGATTCTTAGGCTTTTGGACAGGTCGCTCTGTCCCATCAATAAAGACGTCTTTAACTCCAGGAAAGGCGCGAAAAAATTCCTCAGCAGAGCGAATTTGACGAGCGGGCAAAACACATTCTCGCCCCAAGGTCATCTCTAAAACCGGTAATAATATTTTTACCCAGCGACATACCCGTGTTCTATCTAAACCAAAAAGAAGTCCTTGCAAATCATAGGTCGGATAACATTTTAAATACAATAAAATAAAAAGCAGTTTATCTAATGGGGTTGGGATAAATCCTTTCTGCCCTGCACCCATCTGCCGCTCGTGATCTTTTCGATTCTTTTTCTGTAGTGGCATACTAAATTTGGCCACCTAAGTTGAGGTGATATGCTTACCTCATAATTTTTATAGGTGCCGAAATGAGTAAAATAATTACTGCTGAATTTAAATGTGAAACCGCCAAATTAGTCCTTGACCAAAATTACACCTACCAGGAAGCCGCGAAAGGCATGAACGTCAGTCTTTCAGCGATTAGCCGGTGGGTAAGAGCCCTTCGTTTAGAACGTCAAGGGAAAACATCGCCTGGTCTGCCATTAACACCTGAACAAATTGAGTTCAGAGAAATGAAGAAAAAAATCCACCGGCTGGAAATGGAGAATGACATCTTATAGCTAGGCGACTTAATTTTGATTACAGCATATGTATTAAAAACAGGTCATCGATAGTGCATCCTGTTTCCATCTTTTTACGTTTAGCTTGAGACCATTTATGTTCTATAGGATTTAAATCTGGTGAATACACAGGCAAATATTCTATCTGGTGTCCTGCGTTTATAATTGCCTGTTCAATATTCTTACCTTTGTGAAAGCTAGCGTTGTCCATAAAAATAACAGAATTTTCAGGAAGTTCTGGGAGCAATATTTTTGTGATCCAAACATAAAAAACATCACGGTTAATATTGCAATCAAATAATCCGATAGCAAAAAGGGTTGTTCCCAATAAAGCGCCAATAACATTTGTTCTTCCCTTAGCACCCCAGTTTTTCAGGCCAAAACAACGGTGACCTTTTGGGGAATAGCCGTGAGTTCGTGGAGTGTCATGTGAAAAACCACTTTCATCAATAAAAACAACAGATTTATCTTTTTTTTTCATACTGTTGTCTTTTTTGCTGATGTGCCAGCCTGTCGCTTTCGTTGGTTTTTGGATGGAATAGAGTTTTTTTTATAGGTTAATCCCAGCTTTTTAAGGGATTGCCAAATAGTCTTTTTACAAACACCGAATCGCTCTGCCCGTTCCTTTTGGTAAGCATCTGGATACTGTTCCACATCTTTTGCTAAAGCATTTTTATCGAGCTTCCTCTTACGTGGCGTTGAATTTTTTGGCTCTGGTCGTTTAAGCCAACGTACTAAAGACGCTTTTCCAATACGGAATTGTTTCGCAGTTTCTCGAATTGTTAAACCTTCGGCTTTCCTTACAGATATTACTTTACGTCGAAAATCAATTGTATAACTCATAACACACCTTGTAATCAAAATTAAGTCGCCTAGCTATAAGATGTCATTCTCCATTTCCAGCCGGTGGATTTTTTTCTTCATTTCTCTGAACTCAATTTGTTCAGGTGTTAATGGCAGACCAGGCGATGTTTTCCCTTGACGTTCTAAACGAAGGGCTCTTACCCACCGGCTAATCGCTGAAAGACTGACGTTCATGCCTTTCGCGGCTTCCTGGTAGGTGTAATTTTGGTCAAGGACTAATTTGGCGGTTTCACATTTAAATTCAGCAGTAATTATTTTACTCATTTCGGCACCTATAAAAATTATGAGGTAAGCATATCACCTCAACTTAGGTGGCCAAATTTAGTATGCCACTACATAATGAACTAAGAATTTGTTTCGGGAAGTGGTGTTCGTTCTATTTGGCTACGTCATCATCTTGAAAATTTTAAAAAACGTCTAAAGGCGCTAGAAGATAAAATAGCGACAGAAGGGATTAAAATAGTTGCTGAATAGAGACTTGCATTTTTTGTCACGCTATAGACAATAAAAAGAGGTTTAACTTAGAAAATAACGGTTTGAAATGATCAACAAAGAGCGGTTGTTACGAGATAATCGTTTATGTAAAGCAATCATTGGATTATCAGTCGAAGAATTAAAAAATTTAGCCGCTGAATTTTCAGCTTGTTATTTGATTTATCGGAAAAAGAATCGAAAAGATCACGAGCGGCAGATGGGTGCAGGGCAGAAAGGATTTATCCCAACCCCATTAGATAAACTGCTTTTTATTTTATTGTATTTAAAATGTTATCCGACCTATGATTTGCAAGGACTTCTTTTTGGTTTAGATAGAACACGGGTATGTCGCTGGGTAAAAATATTATTGCCGGTTTTAGAGATGACCTTGGGGCGAGAATGTGTTTTGCCCGCTCGTCAAATTCGCTCTGCTGAGGAATTTTTTCGCGCCTTTCCTGGAGTTAAAGACGTCTTTATTGATGGGACAGAGCGACCTGTCCAAAAGCCTAAGAATCTGCGTCGGCGAAAAAAAATGTATTCGGGAAAGAAAAGACAGACCACTCGAAAAGGGCTTATTATGACTGACGAAACGAGGAAAATTGGATTTATCCCCATGATCAAAAATGGGCGCCGTCACGATAAACGCTTACTCGATAAAGTCGATATAATTCGCCATATTCCCCCTGAGGTAACCATCTGGGCCGATACCGGTTTTCAAGGTATAGATAAACAGCATCCTAATACACAAATCCCAAAAAAAGGAACTCGAAAAAGACCTTTATCGCCTGAACAAAAACAAGAAAATAAAATAATCTCGGGCATCCGTATTACGGTTGAACACGCCATCGCGGGTATCAAGCGCCTCGGTTGTATGACCCAAATTTTACGGAATCGTAGACCCTTTATTGATGATACCTTTTTACTCCTTAGTGCCGGTCTTTGGAATTTCCATCTCAGAACAGCCTAAAATTTACTTCAATCACCGAAATACCCTTATTTCACTATTAAGCAACACGCTTAGTGAGTATTGTGGTAAAGTTGAGCATCACGATTATCAACTTTATCTCGCTATCAACGATATTGATCATACAAAAACTAAAGCTCGTTCACCTCAAACCAGTGGGATTTGTGAACGCTTTCATAAAACTGTATTACAAGAGTTCTATCAGGTGGCTTTTCGTAAGAAAATCTTCGGTAATTTAGCCGAATTACAAGCTGATTTAGACAAATGGTTAGACGAATACAATAACCAACGCACTCATCAAGGAAAAATGTGTTGCGGTCGAACTCCTATGGCAACTTTATACGAGGAAAACACACTTTGGAGAGAAAAAGATTTAAATCAAATTTAACCTGACAGATACTGTATAAATAACTGGTAACGAGGGTGTTCATAATTTTGTGTCAGGGGATTTTATATTTTGATTATACCATCTAGGCGCCCTTTAAAATAGATGGACAATTGAGCAATGGTTAACGCCCAGTTACTAATCGGCATAGTCCATTTGTTGGATACCTGATTGATGCCAATATAGAGTAATTTTAATAAGCTGTTTTCATTAGGAAAAGCCCCTTTGGTTTTAGTTAATGTCCTAAACTGCCGATGAACCGCCTCTACTGCATTGGTCGTATAAATGGGTTTTCTAATGGCTTTAGGGTATCGAAAATAAGCACTGAGCAACTCCCATTTACTTCGCCAGGATTCTAGCACTATCGGGTATTTTTCACCCCATTTCGTTTCCAGTTCATCAAGGCTCAGCAGCCGCTTTAGTATCTGCACGATAAACCGGCTTAGCCATAAAGGCTTTTTGGTCTTTACTGGCAATATAACGTAAGCTATTGCGAATTTGATGAACTACGCATAGCTGAACTTCTGTCTGCGGGAAAATACTGGCTATCGCTTCTGGAAACCCTTTTAATCCGTCAACACAAGCGATTAAAATATCTTGTATACCACGGTTATGTAAGTCAGTCAGAACGCTCAGCCAATGATGTGCTCCTTCTGTTTCAGACATATAGAGTCCTAACAATTTCTTATGCCCATCGGTGGTTAGTCCAAGTACTGTGTAGATTGCCTTATTGATATAGTGACCATCATGTTTTATCTTGTAATGAATGGCATCGAGCCAGACAAAAGGATAGAGCGCCTCCAGAGGGCGTTGTTGCCAGGCTTTTAATTCAGGGAGTAAATTTGTCAGTAATATGCGTAATAGCTCCATCTGATATTTCCAGTCCATATAATTCTGCAACATGTTTTTGAATATCACGATAACTCATGTCCTAATGCAAATAACGATAGGATTTTGTTATCAATATCCTCTGATAATTTTGTCTGATTTTTCTTAATGAGCTGAGGCTCAAAAGCACCTGACCTGTCTCTGGGCGTTTTCAGTTCAAATTGACCTGATGTCGATTTAACCGTTTTTCGAGTATAGCCATTTTTACGCGTATCGATTGACGTTGTCGATAGGTAGTGTTCTATTTCTGCCTGCAGGGCAGCTTCGGTCAGCTGTTTTATGAGTGGTGTGAGTATTCCATCCGTACCGAGTAAATTTTTACCTGATTGTAATTGATTCAACGCTTCATCAAAATTAAATGATTGATTTCTCATATGTCATACCTCTTTTTTTTTGAGTTTAAGATATGACACAGATTTTTGAACACTACCACGGTACTGTCAGACCAAGTCTGAGCTACTACAAAAGATTTAAATCAAATTTAACCTGACAGATACTGTATAAATAACCGGTAACTGTCAGATCAGGTCTGAGCTACTACACTTTACAAAATCCACAGATAGAGAAGCAGTTGATACTGAGCTGGTGAAAAGCAGGCTAGTTTAGCCTGCTACAATTATTAACCTTTTTCGGGTATTGATTTAAGTACTGATGTTAACAGTTGCCAGTATTTCTCGACACTTTTAATGTTAGCTCGCTCGTCGGATGAGTGGGCGCCATATATCGTTGGCCCAATGGAAACCATATCCATTTGAGGATAAGGCTTTTTAAATAGTCCACATTCTAAACCAGCATGGATCACCATGATCTTAGATGTTTTGCCAAATAGTTGCTGATAGATATCGCTAACAAGTGCCATGACAGGGGATTTCGGATCTGGTTTCCAGCCAGGATAACTGCCTTTATGTTCACATTCCGCACCGGCAAGCATCGATAATGATGTCAACATGTTAACAACATAATCTTTGCCCGTTTCAATTAATGAGCGAATTAAAAAAGTAATTTCGGCCTTTTTTTCATCCATATTAACAATGCCGGTATTGAGTGAAGTTTCAACAACCTCTTTTATGTCGTCACTCATCCGAATAACACCATTAGGCGCAGCATTGAGAAAGTGTAATAAACGAGATTGACAATCTGCGGTTAGCGCTAATAATTCTGTTGTTGTCTCATCAAGGGTAATGACTAAGTTTTTTTCAATCGCTGCAAATTCAGATTTTAGCATTGCTAGATAGTGATTTTTATTGGTTTCTAAATTAGCTGCTACTGATATGGGCACTGCAATAATTGCTTCACTCTCACGAGGGATCGCATTACGTAAGCTACCCCCTTGAATATGAATGAGCTTTAATTGTAATTCACTGGCATGGCCTGCTAGAAAACGAGCCAATAGTTTATTCGCATTAGCTAATCCTAAATGAATATCACCACCCGAGTGACCACCGGTTAAGCCTTTAAGTGTTATTTTGAAGATTATATGATTAGCTGGAATGGCTTCTCTTGCCAATTTAAAGGTGGTGGTAAAATCAACGCCGCCGGCACAACCCATGTAGATCTCGCCTTCTTCTTCGGAATCGGTATTGATCAGAATATCTGCTTGTAGCCAATTTGGCTGTATGCCAAAAGCACCAACCATGCTGGTTTCTTCCGTCATGGTGAGTAAAACCTCTATTGGTCCATGTTTAACATGCTCATCATCCAGTACAGCTAAAGCAGAGGCCATACCGATGCCATTATCTGCACCTAATGTGGTACCTTGCGCTTTCACCCATTCATTATCTACGTAAGGACGGATAGGATCCTGAGTAAAATCGTGCTGAGTATCACTGTTTTTTTGTGGCACCATATCCAAATGGGCTTGAAGTACGACAGGCTGAAGATTTTCCAAGCCAGCTGTTGCCGGTTTGCGAATAAGAATATTACCGACTTTATCGCGTTCAACGCTAAGTTTTTTGCTTTCCGCCCATTGAATAATATAGGAAGCAAGTGCTTCTTCATGTCCAGATGGATGAGGAATTGCACAAATTTGTGCAAAAATATCCCAAAGCGGCTGTGGTGAAAGCTGTGAAAGTTCAGGCACGTTTTATCTCCTATTACTACCTTTATTATTAAGATTGCTAATTAATTCCGCAGTCTTGGTAAATATTATTTATTTTATTAATTCAGAATATCACCTTCTGACATCTATTCCTTTAGTTAATTGTGATAATATTAATTAATTTCTGGTTTTTGTTATTACAAATCACTATAATCTCGCGCAATATTTTCTCCACTAATGTGCTTTTCCAAAATTGTCTCTAGTCGTTGGGATCAGAATTTTATGAGTGAAAAATACATCGTAACATGGGATATATTGCAAATGCATGCCCGTACTTTGGCACAACGCTTACTACCTGCCAAGCAATGGAAAGGCATTATTGCGGTTAGCCGCGGTGGACTTGTTTCAAGTGCTATTGTTGCTTGTGACGCCATATCGATACGGTCTGTATTTCAAGTTACGACCATAATAGCCGGAGGGAACTTAAGGTTATTAAGCGAGTGGAAGGTGATGGTGAAGGTTATATTGTGGTCGACGATTTGGTCGATACTGGCGGGACAGCGCAAGCTATCAGGGATATGTATCCCAAAGGCTATATTTTGTGACTATTTTTGCTAAACCCGCTGGGCGTCCATTAGTTGATAATTATGTTATTGATGTACCGCAAAATGCCTGGATAGAACAACCTTGGGATATGAAAAAAGAGGTTTTTATTAAGCCGCTTTGTGAACAATAATAATTATTTTATTTATTTCGCTTTGATCACTGAAATAAAGTATATGATATAGGGATGCTAATCGCATCCCTTTTTCATTGCTAAAGTTTTTAACTGAATAAGGTCAATACGACACGAGTTTCGCAATCTCCAAAAAAGAAGTATAAAGTTCAAAACAAGAAAAAATTAGGGTGTTCATATTTTGTCCGGTTATCCATGCATTAAAAATATCTATAAAAACCTGAGTTTGGGATAAGAAATAAAGTGAAAGTCTTGCTATTCAAATAGTTGAATGCGCATATTTCGTTAAAATACTCTAACAATCTGGTTAAAGCGTAGAGCATTGTTAAACAATGATGGAAAATCTTACTGAACTTTATTGCCTGATGGATGATTTTTGTAAAGACTTCGATCGAAAAATGCATGAAATTTTGCTGAATAACGGTAGTAAGCGTCGTAGACGGTCTACTCAGCTTTCATTGGCTGAAATGATGACACTGGTTGTTTTGTTTCATCAACTCCGATTCAGCCAATTCAAGGTATTTTATCTCTATCATGTCCGTTTATATCTCAGGAAGGAATTTCCTAACTTGCCATCATATTCACGCTGCGTAGAGTTACTTCCGCGCAGTGCCTTAGCTTTAACGGCACTGTTTGAGTCAATTAAGGGAAAGTGCACGGGTCTGTCGGTTGCCCCGATTCTACTCCGATAGCTGTGTGTGATAACTTACGGATCCGCCGGCATAAAGTCTTCGATGGGATAGCTGAACGAGGAAAAACCTCAACAGGTTGGTTCTTTGGTTTCAAACTTCATGTAATTATCAATCATTTGGGGGAAATACTCAGTTTTCGACTTACACCAGGAAACACAGATGATCGGAAACCATTACCTGAGCTGATATAGCTAGGCGACTTAATTTTGATTACAAGGTGTGTTATGAGTTATACAATTGATTTTCGACGTAAAGTAATATCTGTAAGGAAAGCCGAAGGTTTAACAATTCGAGAAACTGCGAAACAATTCCGTATTGGAAAAGCGTCTTTAGTACGTTGGCTTAAACGACCAGAGCCAAAAAATTCAACGCCACGTAAGAGGAAGCTCGATAAAAATACTTTAGCAAAAGATGTGGAACAGTATCCAGATGCTTACCAAAAGGAACGGGCAGAGCGATTCGGTGTTTGTAAAAAGACTATTTGGCAATCCCTTAAAAAGCTGGGATTAACCTATAAAAAAAACTCTATTCCATCCAAAAACCAACGAAAGCGACAGGCTGGCACATCAGCAAAAAAGACAACAGTATGAAAAAAAAGATAAATCTGTTGTTTTTATTGATGAAAGTGGTTTTTCACATGACACTCCACGAACTCACGGCTATTCCCCAAAAGGTCACCGTTGTTTTGGCCTGAAAAACTGGGGTGCTAAGGGAAGAACAAATGTTATTGGCGCTTTATTGGGAACAACCCTTTTTGCTATCGGATTATTTGATTGCAATATTAATCGTGATGTTTTTTATGTTTGGATCACAAAAATATTGCTCCCAGAACTTCCTGAAAATTCTGTTATTTTTATGGACAACGCTAGCTTTCACAAAGGTAAGAATATTGAACAGGCAATTATAAACGCAGGACACCAGATAGAATATTTGCCTGTGTATTCACCAGATTTAAATCCTATAGAACATAAATGGTCTCAAGCTAAACGTAAAAAGATGGAAACAGGATGCACTATCGATGACCTGTTTTTAATACATATGCTGTAATCAAAATTAAGTCGCCTAGCTATAAAAGATCTTTCTGGTTGTTTGTATGCGGATAAAGGGTATTTATCGGCTTCACTGAAACAGCAACTGAAAACAATGGGAATTAACCTTATAACGAATATCAAGAAGAAAATGAAGCCTGTTGAACAGACTTGTTTCGACAAAGCCATCTTGCGTTATCGTTCTGTCATTGAAACGGTATTTGATGAGTTAAAAAATCTTTGTCAGATAGCGCATACGCGGCACCGCTCTCCTGCTAACTTTGTAGTGAATTTATTAGCCGGGCGGGTTGTATATTGTTTAATTCCATCTAAACCAAAGATACCTGTGGCAGGAACATATCTTCAAGCATAATTGATAATGCTTATCCCGAACTCAGGTTATAAAACATTCTTACAAGTAAGCAGAGTAAGATACTCTGGTTTGGCGTTATCACGAGTTTCGCACAGGCATATAAAATTCCAGAAATGGCTTAAAAGCAATGGTTAATTTGCAAGTTACTAAAACGTATAAATTTGTTTAAATTACAATAAGTTGCTTTTAATTTATAAGATTTTGTCTATTTATATATTATGCTGAATTAAACTTAAAAATAGAGCGTTTTTTATTGGTGCGAAACTCGTGGTTATCAGAAGTAAGCCCATCACCTTTATCTCATGACACTGTTAGCCGATGGCTAAAAAGTAGATGTTTTCGACCTAAAGACCTATGGCGATTAGTTCAACCTTCTAAGACAAAAAAAGCCCTTGCGTACTAATAGCTGATGATACATTAAGCATGTTGCTCAATAGTGAAATAAAGTTGCTTAAAATAAAAACAAGTTAGATACATCTAAAAAATACAAAAATAGTTTATTTTTTAATTTTACATAGGTTATTTTTAATGCAAAAATTGATGATTTTATCATCATAGGCTGGTTTTTTTGTAAGTCATAATTAATTTTGCTATTGAGCAACAGGCTTATTGATTGCCAAAACACGTAGTAAAAAAATAGAGATGGTCCATTATCAATATTCAGGTAACGAACATGATGTTATTGCTGGCATAGGTTTAGTTAATTTACGTTGGCATAATCTAACAACTGTTGAATCAATTCCTATTGATTATCGTATTTATGATAAAGATTCTGATGGAAAAACAAAAAACACGCACTTTTTCGAAATGCTCGCTCTTGCTAAAAAAAGAGGGATCATATAGCTAGGCGACTTAATTTTGATTACAAGGTGTGTTATGAGTTATACAATTGATTTTCGACGTAAAGTAATATCTGTAAGGAAAGCCGAAGGTTTAACAATTCGAGAAACTGCGAAACAATTCCGTATTGGAAAAGCGTCTTTAGTACGTTGGCTTAAACGACCAGAGCCAAAAAATTCAACGCCACGTAAGAGGAAGCTCGATAAAAATGCTTTAGCAAAAGATGTGGAACAGTATCCAGATGCTTACCAAAAGGAACGGGCAGAGCGATTCGGTGTTTGTAAAAAGACTATTTGGCAATCCCTTAAAAAGCTGGGATTAACCTATAAAAAAAACTCTATTCCATCCAAAAACCAACGAAAGCGACAGGCTGGCACATCAGCAAAAAAGACAACAGTATGAAAAAAAAGATAAATCTGTTGTTTTTATTGATGAAAGTGGTTTTTCACATGACACTCCACGAACTCACGGCTATTCCCCAAAAGGTCACCGTTGTTTTGGCCTGAAAAACTGGGGTGCTAAGGGAAGAACAAATGTTATTGGCGCTTTATTGGGAACAACCCTTTTTGCTATCGGATTATTTGATTGCAATATTAACCGTGATGTTTTTTATGTTTGGATCACAAAAATATTGCTCCCAGAACTTCCTGAAAATTCTGTTATTTTTATGGACAACGCTAGCTTTCACAAAGGTAAGAATATTGAACAGGCAATTATAAACGCAGGACACCAGATAGAATATTTGCCTGTGTATTCACCAGATTTAAATCCTATAGAACATAAATGGTCTCAAGCTAAACGT
The DNA here is from genome assembly GCF_001640365.1 of Candidatus Arsenophonus triatominarum. Classification (GTDB taxonomy): domain Bacteria; phylum Pseudomonadota; class Gammaproteobacteria; order Enterobacterales; family Enterobacteriaceae; genus Arsenophonus; species Arsenophonus triatominarum. The sequence goes on from NZ_LWMI01000007.1 coordinate 45,939, forward strand.
AAAAAGATGGAAACAGGATGCACTATCGATGACCTGTTTTTAATACATATGCTGTAATCAAAATTAAGTCGCCTAGCTATATCTGAAAAAATAACCCTTTATCAACAAAATTGGGACGTAATCAAAAATGCTATTACTGAGCACATCCGTGTTTTATTAGCGTACCCAAATTAGTTTTGTGCGAAACTCGTGTATGAGTGAAAAAAATCTGTCAGAAAAGCTGTTAAGCCTAAATCAAAGCTGAAACTTCTGTTCTGGTGACTTATAGCGTGCCTAAAACGCATTTATTAAAGCATAGCTCAACATTCGAAGGGACGAGTTATGTTAGTTGGTATCGTATGCTTAACCGGCTAATATGGATTTGGCATGGCAACGATGGGTTGGAGATTGAAGCAGCATTAAGTCGTATTGCGGCAAATAATCGTATTCGAAGTTGTGATAATTTACTCGATACCATAATTGGTTACCAGCCAGGAAATTGGGCTTATGAGTGGTCACAACAAGCGATGGGCTGGCAGAAAAAAGCACTTAAATTGCCAACAAAAATAGCAGCAAGCCAGGCTTGGTTACGGGCAGCTAATTTATATAGTATTGCCGCATATTCTCATCTTAAAGGTGATAATCTTGCCGAACAAGCGGTGTTCTTAGCTAATAAAGCTTATGAAAATGCAGCGCAATTGACCGATTTTCGCCTGAAAAAAATTTCTTTCAAAACACGAGTTTCGCACAGGCATATAAAATTCCAGAAATGGCTTAAAAGCAATGGTTAATTTGCAAGTTACTAAAACATATAAATTTGTTTAAATTACAATAAGTTGCTTTTAATTTATAAGATTTTGTCTATTTATATATTATGCTGAATTAAACTTAAAAATAGAGCGTTTTTATTGGTGCGAAACTCGTGCAAAATAGCGGATGGTAAAAAAGAGATGATTGGTTTTTTACATTTACCGGATACCAGCCAAGGCCCGTGTCCCACGATTTTAATTTGTGGCACATTAGATAGTTTACAACTAGATTATTATCGCTTTTTCAACAACTATCTGGCCCCGCAAGGTTTTGCTATGTTAACCCTGGATATGCCATCAATTGGCTATTCTATTAAATATAAACTTTCTCAGGATACTAGCGCACTGCATCAACAGGTACTTAATCAATTGGCTAATATTCCATGGATCGATCATACTCGAATAGGTGTAATTGGTTTGTGTTTTGGTGCCAATATTGCACTTCGATTAGCTTAGAACCCAAGCGCTTAAAAGACGTTGCAGTTTTAGGGCCCATTGTCCACAGCTTGCTTACTGAACAAAAATATCAGGATCAAATACTGGTAATGAATATTGACCTCTTTGCCAGTCGATTAGGCTTCTATCAGGTAGATGAAGCTGTTTTACGTTCAGAACTAAGTTGTTATTCGCTAAAAAAACAGGGATTATTAGGGCGTCGCTGTTCTGTATTGTTTATGGCTGTTAACTGGCAAAATGATATTTTTAGTCCTAAAGAAGACGCACTACTTGTCGTACGTTCGTCCATTGAAGGTAAGTTATTGACTTTACCAACCAAGCCGCTGTATCAAAATTTTCATCAGTCACTTTCTACAGTAGTGAGTTGGTTGAAAAGCAAAATTGAATAATAGTTGTGATTACTTGATTATTTTTCCTTATTTGCTAAAAAAGTAGCTTAACAACAAGGAGATCCTTATTATGGCTTTAACTTCAAATTATTCTAAAAGTAAATTATTGAAGCATTTTACCAGGTTAGGACCTTATCTCCGCGAATCTCAATGTCAGGATGATCTCTTTTTTTTCGACTGTCTTGCTATTTGTGTTAATGCAAAGACTGCTCCAGAAAAGCGTGAATTTTGGGGATGGTGGTTGGAATTAAGACGAGAACTTGACGGATTTGTATATCATTATAAATTAGGTATGTTTGATAAAGCGGGTAATTGGCAGAATATCGAAATTAATAAATCAAATATTATCAAGTCGCTTGAAGAGACATTGCAAGAATTCCACAAAAGTTTAAGTGATTCACTTAATACATTGGAATTAACATTAACCCCTTGCCCCAAAATGGTTGCAATTAATATATAGCTTATATTGTTGACAGCTATTGAATATTAACTTTTCATTAAAATTGCGTTATGTCAGTTGGCATAACGCTTCTTACTTGGTAAAACTGATGACTAAATATTTATTGTTATAGAGAGTTAATGGCAGAAGCATGATGAACAATAGCCAAACTTTGGTGATAAAATTAGGAACAAGTGTATTAACGGGTGGATCGCGTTGTCTGGATCAGGCTCGTATTGTTGAATTAGTGCGACAATGCGCACAGCAGCATGAAAAAGGTCACCACATTATCATTGTCACTTCGGGTGCAATTACTGCTGGTCGAGCGCATTTAGGTTATCCAACATTACCTGAGACAACTGCTTCGAAACAATTACTCGCGGCGGTTGGGCAAAGTCATCTGATCCAACTTTGGGAACGGTTGTTTTCCATTTATGGTATTCATATTGGTCAGATGTTATTGACCCGAGCTGATATTGAAGATCGCGAACGTTTTTTGAATGCACACGACACATTACAAGCGTTACTGGATAACCGTATTATTCCTGTTATCAATGAAAATGATGCCGTTGCGACAGCCGAAATTAAAGTTGGTGATAATGATAATTTATCGGCATTGGTTGCAATTTTAGCTAATGCGGATAAGTTACTATTATTAACGGATATCGAGGGACTGTATACCGCAGATCCCCGCAACAATCCAAATGCACAATTGATCACTGAAGTTCATGATATTAATGATGAACTAAGATGCATGGCAGGTGATAGTGTAACCGGCTTAGGCACTGGTGGAATGGCAACAAAGTTGCAAGCAGCGGGCATTGCTGGCCGAGCGGGAATTGAAGTGATTATTGCCGCCGGTGATAAGCCTAATGTGATCGCAAATGTGCTCGAAGGTCTGCAAGTAGGAACAAAATTTCATCGCTTAAAAACGCCGATGGAAAACCGAAAATGGTGGATTTTTGGCGCGCCTTTGGCGGGTGAAATTGTTGTCGATGAGGGTGCTGCTTTGGCTATCCAGCATAAAGGCAGCTCATTATTACCAAAAGGAATAAAGAAAATTAGTGGTAATTTTTCGCGCGGCGACGTTGTGCGTATTCTTAATTTATTAGGCAAAGATTTAGCGCATGGGGTGACTCATTATAATAGCGATGCTTTACGCCTAATCGCAGGATATCATTCGCAAGAAATTAATCGAATTTTGGGTTATGAGTATGGTGCTGTTGCTGTTCACCGTGACGATATGATAGTGAGTAAATGATGTTGGAAAAAATAGGCAAAGCGGCTAAACAAGCTTCATGGTACCTGGCAGGGTTAAATACAAAACAGAAAAATAATGTTTTAATGGATATTGTTGATTGCCTGCAACAACAGAGTGATGCAATTTTAGCGGCTAATGCTCAGGATATGGAAGCAGCAAAAGCTGGCCATATGAGTGCAGCTATGCAAGACAGACTATTGCTAACTGTTGAGCGATTAGATGCTATTGCGAATGATGTAAGAAAGGTATGTCAATTGGTTGATCCGGTTGGACGTATACTCGATGGCGGTTTATTAGATAATGGCTTAAATATACAACGTCGATGTGTTCCACTGGGCGTGATTGGTGTTATTTATGAAGCGCGTCCGAATGTAACGATCGATGTTGCCTCGTTATGTTTGAAAACTGGTAATGCGGTAATTTTACGTGGTGGTAAAGAGACCTCACAGACTAATCAAGCAATCGTTAAAGTTATTCAGCAAGCGTTGCAACAAAATGATATTCCACAGGCAGCGGTTCAATCTATTGATGATCCAGATAGAAAATTAGTAACCCAATTACTGAAAATGGATCGCTATGTAGATATGTTGATTCCGCGTGGTGGTGTAGGTTTACATAAGCTATGCCGTGAGCAATCAACCATCTCTGTGATCACTGGTGGCATTGGTATCTGTCATATTTATGTCGATCAGCATATTGATTTTAACAAAGCACTGCCACTCATTGTGAATGCTAAAGTACAGAGTCCGAGTGCATGTAATTCATTGGAAACTTTATTAGTTCATAAAAGTATTGCGGCTACATTTCTGCCGCTTTTGGCTAAGAAAATGGCTGAGCAAAATGTGACGCTACATGCCAGTCGGCATGCAATGTCCTATTTAAAGTCAAGCCCGGCAAGCGTTGTTGAAGTGATGGAGCAGAATTACCGCGATGAATGGTTATCGCTTGATGTTAACGTTAAAGTCGTGAACGATATCGATGCTGCGATTAACCACATTCGGGATTATGGAACGGCCCATTCTGATGCTATTTTGACCCACTCAATTCAACAAGCTGATTATTTTGTTCAGCGCGTTGATTCTGCGGTTGTTTATGTTAATGCCAGTACGCGATTTACAGATGGTGGACAATTTGGTTTAGGTGCAGAGGTTGCGGTAAGCACACAAAAACTGCATGCAAGAGGTCCGATGGGATTAGATGCATTAACAACCTATAAATGGATTGGTTATGGAGATAATTTAACACGTTCTTGAGTCATTGCTTCACGATTTTTTGAGCCACACTGTTGTTGTGTGGCTTTACTTTAATCGTGGGAATTTAGGATTTTTACTTTTGTAAATTTTAAATCTCGCTTGTAAGCTGACATATATATTCTAACTAATTAAATAAATTATCGATTAGGACGACTTGACATGCTTTATCTTATTGGACCAAGAGGTGCAGGGAAGACAACAGTAGGAAGAACGTTAGCTGAGTCTAGGATGTGTCATTTTTTTGATACCGATTTGTTAGTTAAACAAAATGCTAAAATAAGTATTGCCGAGTTAGTTGAACGAGATGGTTGGGATTGCTTTCGTGATTTGGAGTCTAGCGTCTTGCGATCAATCCAACAGCCAAACTCAGTGATCTCAACCGGTGGAGGGATTATTTTACTGAAAGAAAATCGTGATTTTATGAAAAAAAATGGCTGTATTATTTATTTACAAGTTCCACCTGATGTATTGATTAGGCGTTTGTCTGCTGATCCTGAAACTTCGCAACGACCAACATTAACAGGTAAGCCCTTAGCAGAAGAGATAGCTGAAGTAATGAATGAAAGAGAAGGTTACTATTTAGATACCGCTGATTACATTATTGATGCCGCCTTACCGACGACAAAAATTGTTTACCAAATAGACCATTTTTTGCAAAACGATAAAAAATACTTTGTATGATCTTAATTTTGCCATGTTAGTCATCTTCGGTGAAAGATGTACTCTAAAATGATCAATAACATTAAGGAGTAAGGAAAGAGATATGCTGATAAAATTATTGCGCGCAATATTCCAGTTTTTTTTCGCGTGAGAGGGTGTTCATAATTCTGTGTCAGGGGATTTTATATTTTGATTATACCATCTAGGCGCCCTTTAAAATAGATGGACAATTGAGCAATGGTTAACGCCCAGTTACTAATCGGCATAGTCCATTTGTTGGATACCGGATTGATGCCAATATAGAGTAATTTTAATAATCTGTTTTCATTAGGAAAAGCCCCTTTGGTTTTAGTTAATGTCCTAAACTGCCGATGAACCGCCTCTACTGCATTGGTCGTATAAATGGGTTTTCTAATGGCTTTAGGGTATCGAAAATAAGCACTGAGCAACTCCCATTTACTTCGCCAGGATTATAGCACTATCGGGTATTTTTCACCCCATTTCGTTTCCAGTTCATCAAGGGCAAGCTCAGCAGCCGCTTTAGTATCTGCACGATAAACCGGCTTTAATCAGCCATAAAGGCTTTTTGGTCTTTACTGGCAATATAACGTAAGCTATTGCGAATTTGATGAACTACGCATAGCTGAACTTCTGTCTGCGGGAAAATACTGGCTATCGCTTCTGGAAACCCTTTTAATCCGTCAACACAAGCGATTAAAATATCTTGTAACCACGGTTATGTAAGTCAGTCAGAACGCTCAGCCAATGATGTGCTCCTTCTGTTTCAGACATATAGAGTCCTAACAATTCCTTATGCCCATCGGTGGTTAGTCCAAGTACTGTGTAGATTGCCTTATTGATATAGTGACCATCATGTTTTATCTTGTAATGAATGGCATCGAGCCAGACAAAAGGATAGAGCGCCTCCAGAGGGCGTTGTTGCCAGGCTTTTAATTCAGGCGCGAGTTTCGCACCAATAAAAAAACGCTCTATTTTTAAGTTTAATTCAGCATAATATATTAAATAGACAAAATCTTATAAATTAAAAGCAACTTATTGTAATTTAAACAAATTTATACGTTTTAGTAACTTGCAAATTAACCATTGCTTTTAAGCCATTTCTGGAATTTTATATTCCTGTGCGAAACTCGTGTCAGGAAGTAATTTGTCAGTAATATGCGTAATAGCTCCATCTGATATTTCCAGTCCATATAATTCTGCAACATGTTTTTGAATATCACGATAACTCATGCCTAATGCAAATAACGATAGGATTTTGTTATCAATATCCTCTCTTAATGAGCTGAGGCTCAAAAGCACCTGACCTGTCTCTGGACGTTTTCAGTTCAAATTGACCTGATGTCGATTTAACCGTTTTTCGAGTATAGCCATTTTTACGCGTATCGATTGACGTTGTCGATAGGGAGTGTTCTATTTCTGCCTGCAGGGCAGCTTCGGTCAGCTGTTTTATGAGTGGTGTGAGTATTCCATCCGTACCGAGTAAATTTTTACCTGATTGTAATTGCTTCAACGCTTCATCAAAATTAAATGATTGATTTCTCATATGTCATACCTCTTTTTTTTTGAGTTTAAGATATGACACAGATTTTTGAACACTACCTCACGTAACTGTGGTTGGTGAAATAAAACTTAAAGAATATGAGCGATGTTTAATAACACCTAATCATGTCTCTTTTTTAGATGGGATTCTGCTCGCTCTTTTTTTACCTATTAGCCCGCTTTTTGCTGTTTATAGCTAGGCGACTTAATTTTGATTACAGCATATGTATTAAAAACAGGTCATCGATAGTGCATCCTGTTTCCATCTTTTTACGTTTAGCTTGAGACCATTTATGTTCTATAGGATTTAAATCTGGTGAATACACAGGCAAATATTCTATCTGGTGTCCTGCGTTTATAATTGCCTGTTCAATATTCTTACCTTTGTGAAAGCTAGCGTTGTCCATAAAAATAACAGAATTTTCAGGAAGTTCTGGGAGCAATATTTTTGTGATCCAAACATAAAAAACATCACGATTAATATTGCAATCAAATAATCCGATAGCAAAAAGGGTTGTTCCCAATAAAGCGCCAATAACATTTGTTCTTCCCTTAGCACCCCAGTTTTTCAGGCCAAAACAACGGTGACCTTTTGGGGAATAGCCGTGAGTTCGTGGAGTGTCATGTGAAAAACCACTTTCATCAATAAAAACAACAGATTTATCTTTTTTTTCATACTGTTGCCTTTTTTGCTGATGTGCCAGCCTGTCGCTTTCGTTGGTTTTTGGATGGAATAGAGTTTTTTTTATAGGTTAATCCCAGCTTTTTAAGGGATTGCCAAATAGTCTTTTTACAAACACCGAATCGCTCTGCCCGTTCCTTTTGGTAAGCATCTGGATACTGTTCCACATCTTTTGCTAAAGCATTTTTATCGAGCTTCCTCTTACGTGGCGTTGAATTTTTTGGCTCTGGTCGTTTAAGCCAACGTACTAAAGACGCTTTTCCAATACGGAATTGTTTCGCAGTTTCTCGAATTGTTAAACCTTCGGCTTTCCTTACAGATATTACTTTACGTCGAAAATCAATTGTATAACTCATAACACACCTTGTAATCAAAATTAAGTCGCCTAGCTATATTCATCTATCGGCACACCACGCTTTATTAAATTATTAAAACTCTATGCCGATGTTGTTCCGCTTGATCCTGCCAACCCAATGGCTATTCGAACTTTAGTTAGAGAAATAGAGAAAGGGCGTCCGATCGTCATTTTTCCTGAAGGAAGAACTAGCGTTCATGGTTCACTGATGAAAATTTATGATGGTGCTGCTTTTGTTGCGGCAAAAACAGCTGCTAAAGTTATTCCAATTAGAATTGATGGACCTGAATTGAGTTATTTCAGTCGGTTGAAAGGCATTTTTAAGCTTAAATATTTTCCTAAAATAACATTAACGATTTTACCAGCAACAAAAATTACCATGCCTGAGGCGAAACGAGCGGCAGACCGTCGTCGGCTGGCGGGAGCACAACTTTATAAGATTATGAAAGAGGCTCGATTGCATAGCCGTTGCCAGCAAACATTAATGGAAGCTTATTTTGCTGCGATGAAATGTTTTGGCCGTTTCACAGGTTGTATCGAAGATATTAGTTTTAAAGAAGACAGCTATAAAAGTTTTTTCAAGAAAACCTTAGCGGCGGGGCTTATTATTGAACGTTATACCAAACAGCATGAGCATATCGGCTTACTTTTACCTAATGCAAAAATGACGGCGGCTACTATTTTTGGCGCAATATTGCGTGGCCGGATCCCTGCCATGATGAATTATACTGCTGGTAGCAATGGCTTAAAAAATGCCATCAAAGCGGCTTCCATTAAAACAATTTTTAGTTCTCGTCAGTTTATTGAAAAAGGTAAGTTATCACATTTGCCTGAACAGGTTACTGAAGTCAATTGGATTTTTTTAGAAGATCTGCAAAATACCCTGACTTGGCAAGATAAAAAATAGATCCTATATCACTTACTATTGCCAAAAAAGGCGCTTATAGCTAGGCGACTTAATTTTGATTACAAGGTGTGTTATGAGTTATACAATTGATTTTCGACGTAAAGTAATATCTGTAAGGAAAGCCGAAGGTTTAACAATTCGAGAAACTGCGAAACAATTCCGTATTGGAAAAGCGTCTTTAGTACGTTGGCTTAAACGACCAGAGCCAAAAAATTCAACGCCACGTAAGAGGAAGCTCGATAAAAATGCTTTAGCAAAAGATGTGGAACAGTATCCAGATGCTTACCAAAAGGAACGGGCAGAGCGATTCGGTGTTTGTAAAAAGACTATTTGGCAATCCCTTAAAAAGCTGGGATTAACCTATAAAAAAAACTCTATTCCATCCAAAAACCAACGAAAGCGACAGGCTGGCACATCAGCAAAAAAGACAACAGTATGAAAAAAAAAGATAAATCTGTTGTTTTTATTGATGAAAGTGGTTTTTCACATGACACTCCACGAACTCACGGCTATTCCCCAAAAGGTCACCGTTGTTTTGGCCTGAAAAACTGGGGTGCTAAGGGAAGAACAAATGTTATTGGCGCTTTATTGGGAACAACCCTTTTTGCTATCGGATTATTTGATTGCAATATTAACCGTGATGTTTTTTATGTTTGGATCACAAAAATATTGCTCCCAGAACTTCCTGAAAATTCTGTTATTTTTATGGACAACGCTAGCTTTCACAAAGGTAAGAATATTGAACAGGCAATTATAAACGCAGGACACCAGATAGAATATTTGCCTGTGTATTCACCAGATTTAAATCCTATAGAACATAAATGGTCTCAAGCTAAACGTAAAAAGATGGAAACAGGATGCACTATCGATGACCTGTTTTTAATACATATGCTGCAATCAAAATTAAGTCGCCTAGCTATATACCAGCAAAACCAGATGATGTGGCATTGATCTTTTTTACCTCAGGATCGGAGGGAACGCCTAAAGGGGTAGTTCATAGCCATACCAGTTTATTAGCTAATGTAGAGCAAGTTAAAACAGTGGCTGATTTTACGCCTAAAGATCGATTTATGTCCGCATTACCGCTTTTCCATGCTTTTGGGCTGACGGTAGGTTTATTTATTCCTATTTTTTCAGGTAGTCATGTCCTGCTTTATCCTAGTCCACTACATTATCGGATGATCCCAGAGTTGGTTTATGACAAAAATTGCACGGTACTTTTTGCTACTCCTACTTTTCTGGCACATTATGCTCGTTTTGCTCACCCTTATGATTTTGCGCGCGTGCGTTATGTTGTTGCGGGAGCTGAAAAACTTATTGAAAGCACAAAAAAATTTGGTTCGACAAATTTGGTATCCGAATACTTGAAGGCTATGGTGTGACCGAATGTGCCCCCATTGTATCAATCAGCGTTCCTATGGCGGCTAAAGTTGATACTGTTGGTCAAATTTTGCCTGGTATAGAAACCAGACTACTGCTGGTGTCAGGTATTGAGAAAGCCGGCCGTTTGCAGTTACGTGGTCCAAATGTCATGAAAGGCTATTTAACCTGAGCTCGTGATAAGCGATAGTTGCGAGAAAATAAAAATAGCCGATTTATCAAAAAATATTTTAAAATCAATAAGATAAAGAAGTGGGAAAATTCTTAGTGATAGCAGGTTAAAAAAGAAGCTATTTTTCTCTACTAAAATCATGAAAAAAACCAAAATTAATACTGTTTTATGTAATTATTTTAAATTAACTATTTGAATATGTGATAAAAAATTAGAATCCTTATCCCGAACTTAGGTTATTTACGAGTTGAGTATCCTAATCATTTAGAATTGCCTCATGCAAAAAATAGCCAAGGAGAGAATGAGAAGGGATGGTATGATACCGGTGATATTGTTGAATTTGATAATGATGATTATTGTATTATCCGTGGTAGAGCAAAACGTTTTGCAAAACTAGCAGGTGAAATGGTTTCACTAGAAACAGTCGAGCATCTTGCTGGCAGTTTATCACCCCATGCTCAGCATGGCGTGGTTATCAAAACTACCAATAATAAAGGTGAAAGTCTGATCTTATACACCACCGATAACACATTAGATCGTCGTCGATTATTAGCGGCAGCAAAAGAATTACCTGAATTAGCGGTACCAAGAGATATTCGCTACCTAAAAACATTTCCTGTACTCGGCAGTGGGAAACCGGATTTTGTGGCGTTAAAAAAAAATCGCGGATGAGGAGTCTTGATGAAAGATTTAATAGTATCGCCGCTGCCTCTATTAACTAGAGGTATAAAAGCGCTACTTTTATCTCAATTTTTTTCTGTTTTTGCTGATAATGCCCTATTATTTTTCATTTTAGCGCAACTCAAAGCCGCGCTTTATCCCGACTGGAGCCAACCTATCTTACAAGTGGTGTTTGTTTTTAACTTATATTATATTAGCGCCTTTTGTGGGACAAATAGCAGATTGTTTTGCTAAAGGTCGGGTCATGTTATTAGCTAATATTAGTAAGTTGATCGGAGCGGTAGGCATTCTGTTAGGACTGGATCCTTTTCTCTGTTATGGTTTAGTTGGCATTGGTGCAGCAGCTTACTCGCCAGCAAAATATGGCATCTTAGCTGAGCTCACCGCTGGCAATAATTTAGTTAAAGCGAATGGTTTTATCGAAGCTTCGACAATAGAGGCAATTTTGTTTGGTTCTATTGCGGGTGGTTTTTTTTCCAATATCGATCTGTTATTTGCTTTAGCTATGTGTGTCCTGTTTTATGCAATCGCGGTGGTGATTAATTTATATATTCCTCGATTAGCGCTGGCTAAAAATAAACAAAAATGGGTTTTTCGTCAGTTAATTTTCAATTTTATTTGTCTATTTAAAACACTTTGGAGTGATCATGGCGGGCGATTTTCTTTAATTGGTACCAGTCTTTTTTGGGGCGCTAGTGTAGCACTGCGTTTTTTATTAGTGCTCTGGGTGCCAATAGCACTTAATATTACCGATAATACTACACCTACATTGCTTAATGGGGTGGTGGGCAGTAGGTATCATCATTGGTGCCGGATTTGCGGCACATATCATTGCATTCAATAAAGTTAGTCGTTGTATGCCGGTAGGGATCTTTATGGGTGTGATAATTATTATTTTATCAATGCAACAACATCTTTTATCTACTTATTTGATCCTTATTATATTAGGTGGTTTATTTGTTGTTCCGTTTAATGCTTTGCTACAAGAAAAAGGCAAACAGACGATTGGTGCAGGTAACGCTGTCGCTATTCAGAATTTAAGTGAAAATACCACTATGCTAATTATCTTAGGCTTTTATTCATTAGCGTTCAAAACAGGTATTTCTATTTATTACGATAGGAATAGTGTTTGGTTATAACCTTTGCAACAGCAATCGGCATCCTCTGGATTTGGTATCTATATCGCAAGATGTATGAAAAAGGAAAATGGCTAAAATGAATAGTGAGCAGCTGCTCTATGAATTAAGTAATAATCTTGCTAATAGCCTAAAAGAACGGGGTAAAACAATAACTTGTGCAGAGTCATGTACAGGAGGATGGATTGCTAAAGTCATTACTGATATTTCAGGTAGTTCTGCCTATTTTCAGCGAGGTTTTGTTACTTATAGCAATGAAGCTAAACATGATATGCTAGGTGTGAGTGAAAATACGTTGCATAAATATGGTGCTGTTAGTGAACAAGTTGTCATAGAGATGGCAGAAAGAGCATTAGCTAGGGCTAATGCTGATTTTGCGGTTTCAGTTAGCGGTATTGCCGGTCCTGATGGTGGTACTAATGTGAAACCGGTTGGTACAGTTTGGTTTGGTTTTGCTAGCAAATCCCTTTCTATTGCAAGGATAGTAACCCGTTGTTGCTTGTTTAAAGGCGATCGTATTCAAATCCGACGCCAAGCCGTGATATTTTCACTAACAACATTATTGAAAGAAATAATCAAAAATTAACTTGATACTGGATGGTTATACAGTATAATTATCAACAACCGATATCAAATCGTCTTATCTGCAGTGAAATATTATCTTCACTTCATTGCTCGGGGGAGTTAAACAATGGCTATTGATGAAAACAAACGGAAAGCACTCGCTGCCGCATTAGGTCAAATTGAAAAGCAATTTGGTAAAGGATCAATTATGCGCTTAGGTGAAGATCGTTCTATGGATGTAGAAACTATCTCTACCGGTTCATTATCTCTTGATGTCGCCTTAGGTGCGGGAGGCTTGCCATTAGGTCGTATTGTTGAAATTTATGGCCCAGAATCTTCCGGTAAAACCACGTTAACATTACAGGTTATTGCGGCAGCTCAACGTGAAGGTAAGACTTGTGCTTTTATTGACGCAGAACACGCTTTAGATCCTATTTATGCCAAAAAACTTGGTGTTGATATTGATAATTTACTTTGCTCACAGCCGGATACGGGTGAACAAGCACTGGAGATTTGTGACGCTTTAACTCGGTCTGGGGCAGTAGATGTTATTATTGTCGATTCTGTAGCAGCTTTAACACCAAAAGCTGAAATTGAAGGTGAAATTGGTGATTCACATATGGGACTAGCTGCTCGTATGATGAGTCAAGCGATGCGTAAGTTAGCCGGAAATTTAAAAAATTCTAATACACTATTAATTTTTATTAATCAGATCCGAATGAAAATTGGCGTTATGTTTGGCAATCCTGAAACAACGACCGGTGGAAATGCGTTAAAATTTTATGCTTCAGTGCGTCTTGATATCCGACGTATTGGTTCCGTCAAAAATGGTGAAGAAGTTATTGGTAGCGAAACTCGCGTTAAAGTAGTAAAAAATAAGGTTGCGGCTCCTTTTAAACAAGCAGAGTTTCAAATCTTGTACGGAGAAGGGATTAATATCTATAGTGAGCTTATTGATCTAGGTGTGAAGTATAAATTGATTGAAAAAGCGGGTGCTTGGTACAGTTATAATGGCGAGAAAATAGGTCAAGGTAAAGCAAATGCGACAGTTTATTTGAAAGAACGCCCGCAAATTTACACTGAATTAGATAAAAAATTACGGGCTATGTTGCTTAATCACGCTGGTGAATTTAGTAGTGCCGCTTCTGATTTTGCGACAGAAGCGGTAGAGGAAATTTCATTACCAGAAGAATTTTAACTTAATAAATAAAATTGATTAAATCTATGGGCTATATTCTATCTGGATATGGCCTTTTGCTTATTATAAATTAGTTATTAATACAAGTTAGATTGAATTATGATTTGAAACACACTTTAATAAAATAGTCTTAGGATTTACAATATTATTAACAATTAATGGATATGATTAGTTCATTTTTTACAAAAAGTGCTTTGTTTTGTTATATATAGCAAATTGTTATTATTGGCTTAATATATTCAGGCGCAGTTTTTGATTAATTTGTGTTAGACTTATGCTATTGCTTTCCTTAATCTTCTATTTAGCTGATAACTATAGCTTATACGTAATTTAAACTAAGTGAAATTAGCCACTGGAGTTATCTATTGGAAATTATCTTTCTAAATGTAGATGGAGACAAAATTTAACCGCTTTGTCCCTATAGATAGGAAAATAAATATAATGAAATAGTGTTAATGTAGTGTTAGTTTCCCTGCATAATAGTTAAATCGTTTTATGTTAAACTAATCAGACTAGTCGTTGTTGTATTAGTTAGAAAACGATATATTTAGGGAAAGGTGTACCTATAAAGCTTGAGCATTTGAGCGATGTATTAATACAACACATCAGTTAGTAGATTCTTGTCACCGATTTAGTCATAAAACAATTTAAGGATTTCTGAGGTTTGCCAGGTAAAAATGCCGTCGGTAACTTGATTGATGATAAAAATGTGTTTATTACATCAAGTCATAGATCTATTTTTCCAGTTTGATTTCAGGATAATTATGAGTAGTAAAAGCACCGCTGAGATCCGTCAAGCGTTTCTCGGCTTTTTTCATACTAAAGGGCATGAAGTTGTACCTAGTAGTTCATTAGTACCAAATAATGACCCAACATTATTGTTTATTAATGCAGGCATGAACCAATTTAAAGATGTATTTTTGGGATTGGATAAAAGAGCTTATTCTCGAGCAACAACCGCACAACGTTGTGTTCGAGCTGGAGGCAAACATAATGATTTAGAGAATGTTGGTTATACTGCTCGCCATCATACTTTTTTTGAAATGTTAGGTAACTTCAGCTTTGGTGATTATTTTAAACAGGATGCAATCAAATATGCCTGGGAACTACTGACAAGTGAGCAGTGGTTTAATTTACCCAAAGAGCGACTTTGGATCACCGTTTATCACACTGATGAGGAAGCTTATAATATTTGGCAGCAAGAAATTGGCATTCCTGCTGAGCGTATTATTCGGATAGGTGATAATAAGGGTGCTCCTTATGCTTCTGACAATTTCTGGCAAATGGGGGATACCGGTCCTTGTGGCCCTTGTACAGAAATTTTTTATGATCATGGTGAACATATTTGGGGAGGGCCGCCAGGGTCACCTGAAGAGGATGGTGATCGCTATATTGAAATCTGGAATATTGTTTTCATGCAATTTAACCGCCAGTCTGATGGCAGTTTAAAGGAACTTCCAACGCCTTCTGTTGATACAGGTATGGGGCTTGAACGTATTGCCGCTGTATTACAACATGTTAATTCAAATTATGAGATTGATTTATTTCGTCAATTAATTGCTGCTATTGCCAAAGTGATTGCTTTATCGGATCTGAATAATAAATCGTTACGCGTCATCGCTGATCATATTCGATCAAGCGCTTTTCTTATTGGTGATGGGGTATTTCCGGCTAATGAAGGACGTGGATATGTATTGCGTCGTATTATTCGTCGAGCGGTTCGTCATGGATATATGCTAGGAGCAAAAGAGACATTTTTCTATAAATTAGTTGCACCATTGATTCAAGTAATGGGTAAGGCAGCTGATGAGCTAAGATCTCAACAAGCAACGATTGAAAAAACATTGAAGAATGAAGAGGAACAGTTTGCTCGTACTTTAGCGCGTGGACTGCAACTATTGGATGATGAATTAGCACAATTACAAGGCAACACTTTAGCTGGCGAAATTGCATTTCGCCTCTATGATACTTATGGTTTCCCATTTGATTTAATCGCTGATGTTTGCCGTGAACGCGATATTAAAGTCGACGAGTTAGGTTTTAACGCTGCGATGGAGCAGCAAAGATATCGAGCTCGAGAGTCAAGTGGATTTGCGATCGATTATAATGATGCCATTAAAGTAGATAGTCATAGTGATTTTTCAGGCTATGAAAATAACAACCAACAAGCTACAGTAACGGCTATTTTTCATCATGGTAAGCCTGTCAATGTATTAAACCAAGGTGAAGGAGGGATTATTATTCTTGATAAAACCTCTTTTTATGCTGAGTCAGGTGGTCAGGTTGGTGATAGCGGTATACTTAGCAATAGCCATTGTCAATTTGCTGTGTCTGACACACAAAAATATGCTCAAGCAATTGGACATATTGGTAAAGTAATGACTGGCTCAATAGCGGTAAATAATTCGGTCGACGCAAGAATTGACATTGAACGTTGTAAAGCTATTCGTCTCAATCACTCAGCTACCCATTTGTTGCATGCCGCTTTGCGTGATGTATTGGGAAATCATGTAAGCCAAAAAGGATCTTTAGTGAATGAGAAATATTTGCGTTTTGATTTTTCTCATTTTGCTGCAATGACGCCAATGCAAATACGCCAAATAGAAGATATCGTAAATTATCAAATTCGTAAAAATGACCCTATTATAACGACATTAATGGATTTAGAGGCGGCAAAAGAAAAAGGTGCGATGGCGCTTTTTGGTGAAAAATATGATGCACAGGTACGCGTTCTCAGTATCGGCGATTTTTCTATTGAGTTATGTGGCGGCACTCATGCCAATCGGACTGGCGATATAGGATTATTTCGTATTAGTAGCGAATCGGGTACGGCAGCTGGAATTCGGCGGATAGAAGCTATAACAGGGCAAGTTGCTATAGATGATCTTCATCAGCAATCCAATTTATTGGCTGAAATTGGCCAATTAATGAAAGGTGATGCTAATAATCTAATGGAAAAAATTAAAATGACATTAGATAAAGTTAAGTTATTAGAAAGGTCGTTAGATCAATTAAAAGGGCAACAAGCTGCCCAAGAAAGCGTTTCTTTAAGTCAACAAGTTAAAAAAATTAACGGAGTTAACCTATTAGTTACTCAGTTAAATAACACTGAGCCTAAACAGCTACGTATCATTGTGGATGACTTAAAAAATCAATTAAAATCAGCAATTATTGTGCTTTCTACTATAAGTAATGATAAAGTCAGTCTAATTGTTGGTGTAACCAATGATTTGACTGCTAAAATAAAGGCTGGTGATTTAATTTCATTTGTTGCGCAACAAGTAGGCGGAAAAGGGGGTGGTCGCCCTGACATGGCTCAGGCGGGCGGCTCTAATATAACAGCACTTCCTGCTGCATTAGCATCAGTTGAAGAGTGGGTTAATTCGCGCTTGACATGAATTAACCATGAGGGTTGCATAACTTAATTATGCAACCTTTAACGGATTGTTTTTAAATGACCTAAGTACAAAATTATATTTTTAGCTACAATATTAGTATGATGATTGCTTTAGGTTAAATACTTTAGGTGAATATCATTGCTTTACGTTTTCACGGTGTGTGATGGATAATAGCGGGGGAAACCTAGAGACCCGACTCTTTTTAATTTTCAAGGAGCAAAGAATGCTTATTCTGACTCGTCGAGTTGGTGAAACGCTCATGATAGGCGATGAGGTAACAGTAACGGTACTGGGTGTAAAAGGCAATCAGGTACGTATAGGGGTTAATGCACCCAAAGAGGTTTCTGTTCACCGTGAAGAAATTTATCAACGGATCCAAGCTGAAAAAAGCCAGCCCGATAATCAGTAATTTTTAGTAAAGCGTTCATTCTTAGGTATATGTTAATTATATTTATAGAATGAGCGCTGTTTCTTATTGCCATCTATTTTATGTCTGTATTTTTTTAAGTTTAGTATCCTATAAAACCAATTAGATAGATTGTAAAAAATGTCTTTTTTTAGTATTTTTTTTACATTATGAATCAAATGCCGGATTTTAATTGTTAGATATAGCTAGGCGACTTAATTTTGATTACAGCATATGTATTAAAAACAGGTCATCGATAGTGCATCCTGTTTCCATCTTTTTACGTTTAGCTTGAGACCATTTATGTTCTATAGGATTTAAATCTGGTGAATACACAGGCAAATATTCTATCTGGTGTCCTGCGTTTATAATTGCCTGTTCAATATTCTTACCTTTGTGAAAGCTAGCGTTGTCCATAAAAATAACAGAATTTTCAGGAAGTTCTGGGAGCAATATTTTTGTGATCCAAACATAAAAAACATCACGGTTAATATTGCAATCAAATAATCCGATAGCAAAAAGGGTTGTTCCCAATAAAGCGCCAATAACATTTGTTCTTCCCTTAGCACCCCAGTTTTTCAGACCAAAACAACGGTGACCTTTTGGGGAATAGCCGTGAGTTCGTGGAGTGTCATGTGAAAAACCACTTTCATCAATAAAAACAACAGATTTATCTTTTTTTTTCATACTGTTGTCTTTTTTGCTGATGTGCCAGCCTGTCGCTTTCGTTGGTTTTTGGATGGAATAGAGTTTTTTTTTATAGGTTAATCCCAGCTTTTTAAGGGATTGCCAAATAGTCTTTTTACAAACACCGAATCGCTCTGCCCGTTCCTTTTGGTAAGCATCTGGATACTGTTCCACATCTTTTGCTAAAGCATTTTTATCGAGCTTCCTCTTACGTGGCGTTGAATTTTTTGGCTCTGGTCGTTTAAGCCAACGTACTAAAGACGCTTTTCCAATACGGAATTGTTTCGCAGTTTCTCGAATTGTTAAACCTTCGGCTTTCCTTACAGATATTACTTTACGTCGAAAATCAATTGTATAACTCATAACACACCTTGTAATCAAAATTAAGTCGCCTAGCTATACCAACGCATTTTTTAAAATACTTACAGATAAATCAATAGATTATTAGCTGACATAACTTATAAAAAGAAAATGTTTAGGTTAACTAATTTTACTCTGGAATAGTTTTCTTTATTAAAGGATAAGAACCTACTTTTGATCTGTTTTTTTCTGTTAATTTTCCTGTTTTGACGATTTTTTATTGGTGAATATAGAATGCTATATTATTTTATTTCGTTGTTACACTACTCATCTTGATTGTGAAATGTGCAAACGAACTAAAGAACGTAAAAAGATCGGAAAAATTGTTTGACTTCTAAGTCTGGGAAAGTAATATGAGCGCCACGCAACAGAGAGATGGTTTGAAATTGTCTCGTTGCTTATTCGATGGTGAGGTGGCCGAGAGGCTGAAGGCGCTCCCCTGCTAAGGGAGTATGCGGTTAATAGCTGCATCGAGGGTTCGAATCCCTCCCTCACCGCCATTTTGATAGTGTATCCATAGCTCAGCTGGATAGAGTACTCGGCTACGAACCGAGCGGTGGAGGTTTAAATCCTTTTGGATGCGCCGTTAATTTTAGAATAAAGAATATTGTTTATTAAAGCTAACTAGCGTATCTTTAATAATAGCAAAACAAAAATTGCATCCATAGCTCAGCTGGATAGAGTACTCGGCTACGAACCGAGCGGTCGGAGGTTCGAATCCTTCTGGATGCGCCATATCATAAAACCCTGTCAATCAATGGCAGGGTTTTTTGTTTTATAATTAAAATGTGTTTGTTAATAAAATATACGATTACTTTAGTGATTTGCTCTAGATAATCTAGACGGCGACAATTTTAATTATTTACGCTAAAGTAACTTTTCTAAAAGTAAAAATAACGAACGGATAACGGGAGGTTAATTTGATCCCGAATGTATCAAAAGCGCTATCATGGTTAGAGGCACGTCCTAATATTTTACATGGTCTTCGTCGAGGTATTGAACGTGAAACACTGAGAATTACACCAACAGGCGGATTGGCTAAGTCTCCGCACCCTGATAGTTTAGGGAAAGCGTTAACTCATCCATGGATCACGACTGACTTTGCTGAAGCTTTGTTGGAATTCATCACCCCAGTTGATAATAATATTGGGCACGTTCTGGCATTTTTAAGAGATTTACATCGTTATACAGCACGTCATCTTGATCATGAATTGATGTGGCCATTAAGTATGCCTTGTTTTATAGAGTGCCAAGATAACATTAAATTGGCTCAATATGGTGTTTCTAATATTGGTCGTTTTAAAACTTTATATCGGGAAGGATTAAAGAATCGTTATGGGGCGTTAATGCAAACAATTGCAGGGATCCATTATAATTTTTCTTTACCGGTTGAATTCTGGCAAGCGTTGGTTGGTGTTAAGGATGCCGAAAGTGGTAAAGATGAAATTTCTGCTGGTTACTTTCGACTCATTCGTAATTATTACCGCTTTGGTTGGGTTATCCCCTATTTATTTGGAGCCTCGCCTGCAATTTGTGGTTTTTTTTTGCATGGAAATGCCAGGCATCTTCCTTTTGAGAAGACAGCTAAAGGAACCTATTATCTCCCTTATGCCACATCGCTACGAATGAGTGATTTGGGATATGCCAACAAATCTCAAAGTGATCTGAAAATCACCTTTAATGATCTAACGACTTATGTTACTGGTCTTAAGCAAGCAATAAAACAGCCTTCACCCGAGTTTACAAAATTAGGTATATACAATAAAGATGGTAAACATTTGCAGCTGAATACCAATATTTTACAAATTGAAAATGAGTTATATGCGCCGATTCGACCCAAACGAGTACTTATTGGTGATGAATCGCTATCTGATGCACTGTTAAACAGAGGAATCGAATATATTGAAGTTAGAGCTTTGGATATTAACCCATTTACTGCCATTGGTATTGATGAAGCGCAGCTCCATTTTCTTGATCTCTTTTTAATCTGGTGTGTATTAGCGGATGCGCCCGTGATAGATGAAAGAGAATTAAATTGTTGTCGCACGAATTGGAATCGAGTGATCCTTGAAGGTCGTAGACCTGGACAAATAATCGGTGTGGGTTGTGGTGAATCAATGAGACCTTTAAAAGAGGTAGGGCAGATATTATTTGATGATTTAATTAGAGTTGCTGATGTGTTAGATGTTAGTGGCAATACGCGATATCGTGAAATTTGTTCTCAATTGATAGCAATGTTTGAAAATCCAGATCTTACTTATTCTGGCCAAATATTATCCCCGATGATTGAACAAAGTATTAGTCAATATGGTTTGCAATTGGCCAAGACCTATTATCAACAATTAAGTAATGAACATTATGAAGTGATTACTGAAACTGAGTTTACTAATGTTCGTCACACCTCGATTAGCAAACAGTTTGCAATTGAACAAGCGGATAAAATAAGTTTTGAGCGCTACTTAAAGACACATATCGGGTAAGAATAAAAGAAATGGCCACTTTGAAGTGGCCAAAATAAAATCTCTTAGAGAATAGGATGATAACAACAATTTTCGCGTCTTGCTAAAATAAGACTTGCGATATGAAAGGAAGTTCCATATATTTTGTAAAAAATTAATTTTTTGGAGATCACAGTAATGCCATTACTTGATAGTTTTATGGTTGATCATACCCGGATGAAAGCACCTGCTGTGCGTATTGCTAAAACGATGAAGACTCCTCATGGTGATGCGATCACGGTATTTGATCTTCGTTTTTGTGTGCCAAATAAACAGCTATTAACGGAGAAAGGTATCCATACATTAGAACATTTATTTGCCGGTTTTATGCGTGATCACCTCAATAGTAGCGATGTAGAGATTATTGATATTTCACCGATGGGATGTCGTACGGGATTTTATATGAGTCTAATCGGCCAGCCTAATGAACAATCTGTTGCTGATGCCTGGAAAATGGCCATGCAAGATGTACTTAAAGTGACGACTCAGAATCAAATACCTGAGTTAAATAAATATCAGTGTGGTACTTATGAAATGCACTCTTTAGTTGAAGCTCAGCAAATTGCTCGCAATGTGATTGAAAGTGGCATTGTGGTTAATAAAAATAACGAATTAATGTTATCGAAAGAAAAGTTAACGCAATTATCACCATAAAATAGCCTATAAAAAGCGGCTAAAATGATAGCTAGGATGGTTTTTGTTCTATCGTAAAGGGCAAGTCAATAGGCATTGCTCTAACTTGTTTAATCACGTTACCATTGATAGCTAATACTATAAAACGGTACTTACCTATTAGGATTTCAGTATTTAGCATTGGAATGTCACCTAGCTCTTCTAATAACAGACCATTTATAGTTCTGGCGCCGTCAACCGGTAAGTGCCAATCAAAAGCTTTATTGATTTCTCGTATATTAGCAGTACCATCAATTAATACAGAACCATCGGTTTGTGGTAAAGCTTCCTCGGCTAAACTGGGAGACATTGAGGTGGTAAAATCACCAACAATCTCTTCAAGAATATCTTCTACTGTTACCAGCCCTTGAATATCACCATATTCATCAACAATAATACCTACTTTTTCATTATTATGTTGAAATTTTATTAGCTGTGTATTTAATGGCGTATTCTCTGGAATAAAATAAATTTTATCCGCAGCTCTGATTAGATTTTGCTTGTTAAATTCTTTCTTTTCGACCATTAGTCGATAGGCTTCACGAACACGTAGCATGCCGATAATATCATCAAGGGTATCTCGGTAAAGAACAATTCGACCGTGTGGTGAATGAGTTAATTGGCGGATAATCGATTTCCATTCGGTATTAACGTCGATCCCAACGATTTCATTGCGAGGAACCATGATGTCTCCTACAGTAACTTTTTCTAAATCTAAGATTGAGATCAACATATCCTGATTACGGCGAGAAAGTTTACTTTTGGATTCATTAACAATCGTGCGCAATTCATCTTTGCTAATCGCATCACTGCTAATAATGGATGATTTAATACCAAAGAAATGCATGAACATAAGGGTGATAGTGTTAAATAACCAAACAACGGGTAACATCAATTTCTGTAGCGGTTTAAGTAGAAGACTGCTAGGAAAAGCCACTTTTTCTGGATAGAGTGCCGCCATTGTCTTTGGTAGCACTTCAGCAAAAACCAGGATCACAAAAGTTAAGATACCAGTAGCGATGGCAACACCGACATCACCATAAAGTCTCATACCAACAATAGTTGCTAACGATGAGGCCAATATATTAATCAGATTATTACCAATCAAAATAAGACTGATTAGGCGATCTGGTTGTTTTAATAGTGATTCAACGCGACGAGCAGCTTGATGGCCATGTTTGACTAAATGGCGTAATCGATATCGATTAAGGGTCATCATTCCTGTTTCTGAGGCAGAAAAATAGGCTGATAAGATAATCATGACAATAAGTATGATAATTAAAGTACTTGTTGAGACCTGCTCCAAGGTAAAATTCCTATTTTGTTCATTAGTTAATCATAAAATAGTCTAAAAAATTAAATGACGATTACATGCTGTAGTAATCGATTACCAAAAAAAGCCAATGTTAAAATAAATGCGCCAATCAGATTAAAAACAATCACCCTTCTACCGCACCATCCGTGATGAAAGTGACCCCATAACAAAATAATGTAAATAACCCAAGCACAAATAGATAAAATAGCTTTATGGATGTTTTCTTTATTAAAAACATTATCCATAAACATCATTCCTCCTGTCCCGAGGGTGAGTGTCAGTAAAATGACCCCAACTTGTATAATGTGGAACATTTTACGTTCAATAACCATTAATGGTGGCATATCAGGTGTAAATATTAATTTTTTATTTTTTAATTGATAGTCTAATAAAGCTAATTGTAGGGCATATAAAGCGGCAATTATCAGGGTTGCATAGCCTAATAGTGCTAATCCGATATGAATAAAAGTCGCCACACTTGCTTCTAAGTGCGTAATAAACTCACCGGGCATAATGGTTGCTAATAGTAAGTTGATAATAGACAAACTATAAACGATTGGTAGTAGGAACCAGGCGCGGCCGTTAAAGGCAACAATGGTCATAATGATACTAATTAACAAACTGACGATAGAGCCTAAGTTTAATAAAGTTAAATTCTGGCCTCCGCTAACAAAGATCAATGTTTTTAATGCGATACAATGACTTACCAGAGCAATAACCGCTAATATGAGTGTCAGCCTGGCATAAAGTTTTTGTTTACCAGCTAAAGCTGGCATGATGAGTATCACACTCAAAAAATAGGTACTAATGGCGATAATAGCGAATACTGGCATAATATTTTTATTTGTTAGCTAATTTATTAAATGTGAGTTAATTAGTATAGCGTTTGCCAGCATTGCCTCCAACAATTGTTCACTATTCTTATGAAACTCGATGCAGAGATTGAATTATCATCGTGTTATAATAAAAATTAACTGACAGCAGATCCCTTTAACAGAATTGAGTTAAGCACATGTTTGATAATTTAACTGACAGACTTTCGCGTACATTGCGTAATATTAGTGGCCGTGGAAGATTGACTGATGACAATATTAAAGAAACATTACGTGAAGTTCGCATGGCGTTATTAGAAGCTGATGTTGCTTTGCCAGTCGTACGCGAATTTATTCAATCGGTAAAAGAAAGTGCAGTAGGTCAAGATGTCAATAAAAGCCTAACACCGGGCCAAGAATTCGTTAAAATTGTGCAAAATGAGCTCATTAAAGCGATGGGTGAGGAGAACAGTGCTTTAAATTTAGCCGTACAACCTCCCGCTGTTATTCTTATGGCCGGCTTGCAAGGTGCGGGTAAAACCACCACTGTGGCTAAATTAGGCAAATTATTAAAAGAAAAACAGAAGAAAAAGGTTTTAGTGGTTTCTGCTGATATTTATCGTCCTGCGGCTATTAAGCAATTAGAAACACTCACTCAAACAGTCGGGATTGATTTTTTTCCATCAACTACAAGCGAGAAACCCGTTGAGATTGCGACTAATGCGCTACAACATGCAAAATTAAAATTTTATGATGTGCTAATCATCGATACCGCTGGTCGTCTGCATGTTGATGAAGCCATGATGGAAGAAATTCAGGCAATCCATCGCGCCATTAATCCAATTGAAACCCTATTTATCGTTGATGCGATGACTGGGCAAGATGCCGCTAACATTGCTAAGTCTTTTAATGAAACGTTGCCATTAACCGGTATTATATTAACGAAAATTGATGGTGATGCTCGTGGTGGTGCCGCATTATCAATCCGTCATATTACGGGTAAACCGATTAAATTTTTGGGTATAGGCGAGAAAATTGATGGCTTAGAGCCTTTTTATCCTGACAGGATTGCCTCTCGTATCCTTGGTATGGGAGATGTCTTATCACTGATTGAAGAGATAGAAAGCAAAGTTGACCGTGAAAAGGCGGAGAAGCTTGCTCATAAACTTAAAGAAGGGAATAGTTTTGATTTAAATGATTTTCTTGAGCAGCTTAAACAGATGCGAAATATGGGCGGTATGGCGAGTATGTTAAGTAAAGTGCCAGGCATATCCCAAGTTCCTGATGCGGTTAAGTCACAAATGGATGATAAAGTGTTGGTTAGAATGGAAGCGATTATTAGCTCGATGACCACTAAAGAACGACAAAAACCAGAGATTATTAAGGGATCACGCAAGCGGCGTATTGCAGCCGGTTCTGGCACACAGGTACAGGATGTTAACCGACTACTTAAACAGTTTGATGATATGCAGCGCATGATGAAGAAAATGAAAAAAGGCGGGTTAGCTAAGATGATGCGTGGGATGAAAGGTATGATGCCACAGGGTTTCCCTGGCGGTTAACAACCAGGCATTAAATAAACAATTCGTACTTTTGATTGCTTTTTGTCTTAAAAAGAGTAAAATGCTGGGGAGGGGGGGCTTTTTATATACAACCAGACTCTATTCCTAGATAGGGTCTGGTTGTTTTGTTAACTAATGAGGATGTTATGGTAACAATTCGTTTAGCTCGTGGTGGCGCAAAGAAGCGTCCGTTTTATCAAATCGTTGTCACAGATAGCCGTAATGCGCGTGATGGTCGCTTTATTGAGCGTATAGGCTCTTTTAACCCTATCGCATCAGGTAAAGCAGAAGAGTTGCGTCTAGATTTAGATCGTGTTGAGCATTGGGTTGGGTTGGGTGCATCAGTTTCTGATCGTGTTTCGACACTGATCAAACAAGCAAAAAAAGCAGCTTAATTTACTACGGTGGTGAGCAAAGAGGTTTGCCTTAAGATCCCTGTTAATCCTATTGTGTTAGGAAAATTAGGCTCTGCGCATGGCATTCGTGGTTGGCTCAGAGTTTTTTCATCCACCGAATATACCGAAGATATTTTTGAGTATCAGCCTTGGTTTATTCAACGTTCAGGTCAGTGGCAACGACTGGAATTAGAAGGTTGGAAACATCATAACCAAGATATTATCATTAAAATAAAACATATTGATGATAGAAGTGCTGCTAATTCAATGGCTAATTGCGAAATTATCGTCGATTCAGCACAACTACCTATACTTGAAGGTAATGAGTATTATTGGAAGGATCTGATTGGTTGCCAGGTCATAACTACTAAAGGTTATAGTTTGGGCTATGTTCAAGATTTAATGGAAACAGGCTCAAATGATGTACTGGTAATTAAGGCAAATCTGAAAGATGTATTCGGTATTAAAGAACGGTTAATACCGTTTCTTGATGAACAGGTGATCAAAAACGTTGATCTTACTACTAAAACAATTGAAGTAGATTGGGATCCTGGATTTTAAACGCCGATTGAAGATTTTATGAGTGGAACGCAAGATGTGGATTGGGATTATTAGCCTGTTTCCAGAAATGTTTCGCGCAATAACCGAGTATGGAGTGATAGGTCGTGCAGTAAAAAATGGCCTATTGAATATACAGTGTTGGGATCCGCGAGATTATACTCACGACAGGCACCGCACTGTAGATGATCGCCCTTATGGCGGTGGTCCAGGTATGTTGATGATGGTACAACCTCTTAGAGATGCCATTCATGCAGCAAAATCTGAGATCGGTGAAGATGCTAAAGTAATTTATCTTTCACCACAGGGATGCAAACTTAATCAGCAAGGTGTTTGCCAATTGACGGCAAATAAAAAGCTTATTTTAGTTTGTGGTCGATATGAAGGTATTGATGAACGGATCATTGAAACTGAAATTGATGAAGAATGGTCAATTGGTGATTATGTTCTTAGCGGAGGAGAATTACCAGCAATGGTAATGATCGATTCAATTTCCCGGTTTATTCCTGGTGTATTAGGGCATCATGCATCAGCGGAAGAAGATTCTTTCATGACTGGGTTACTTGATTGTCCTCACTATACCCGTCCTGAGGTGTTAGAAGGTATGGAAGTTCCGAGTGTCTTATTGTCGGGCAACCATGCTGAAATAGAGCGTTGGAGAAGAAAACAGTCACTAGGCCGAACTTGGCTTAGAAGACCTGAACTTCTAACAAGCCTAGCTCTGACTGACGAGCAGAGAATGTTGTTGGCAGAATTCCAACAGGAATATGAAGAACAGCAACGTATTAATTGAGACATTGTATCACACTGTCTTGTATATATCAGTTTACCTAGGGTAAGAGAGTAATTATGAGCAACATTATTAAACAGCTTGAAGAAGAGCAAATGAAGCAAAATATCCCTTCATTCCGTCCAGGGGATACCGTAGAAGTTAAGGTATGGGTGGTTGAAGGTTCTAAAAGACGTTTGCAGGCATTTGAGGGCGTGGTTATCGCTATTCGTAACCGCGGTTTGCATTCAGCATTTACTGTTCGTAAAATTTCTAATGGTGAGGGTGTTGAGCGTGTATTCCAGACACATTCACCAGTTATCGACAGTATCACAGTTAAACGTTGTGGTGCTGTTCGCAGAGCTAAATTGTACTACCTGCGAGAGCGTTCTGGTAAAGCAGCTCGTATTAAAGAGCGCTTGAACACTAAATAATTCGCTTTTCGCTTCGCTTCATCCTAAAATCTTAAAAGCTCGCAATTTTTGCGAGCTTTTTTATTACCTATTTTCAGCTTATTGCATTATTCGTTGTTATTTTTATTAAATCTTTTGTGTAATTTTTTATAAACGGGAAAATATTTTTCTTTATTTGAGGCGTAAGTTTTTTTGTTTATTTTCATTAGATTATATATTTTTTGTTCTGCTTTCATTTTATTAGTAAAGTAAATGTTACTATGTGTCGTTGTCATTGGATTGTATTGTTTACAGTTCATGTTATCGTATAGCTGAATTTCAAATCGGTGTAATGCAATGTAGGAAAAAAGTTAAACAGGTAAAGATAATGATCATGCAAAAAGATGAGCTTAATAATGTTAATATTTCTGATGAACAAATTTTAATTACACCGAAAAAGCTTAAAAAATATTATCCATTGGATCATAATAACCAGCAAATAATTAGCCAATCTCGCCGAATTATTGCTGATATTATTCAGCATAGTGATCCACGGTTGTTAGTCATTTATGGCCCCTACTCTATCCATGATGTGGATGTAGCGCTGGAATATGCTCATTGTTTAAAGCAGTTAGCAATCAAACTGAGTGATAGTTTATATATTGCCATGCGGGTTTATTTTGAAAAACTACGAACCAGTACGGGCTGGAAAGGTCTGATTAGCGATCCGATGATGGATGGTTCTTTTGATATGGAAAAAGGACTACATATCGCACGTAAACTACTATTATCGCTTGTCGATATGGGATTGCCATTAGCGACAGAAACACTTGATCCAAATAGTCCACAATATTTAGGTGATTTATTTAGTTGGTCCGCTATAGGTGCTAGAACAACTGAATCGCAAACACATCCACGAGTTTCGCACAGGCATATAAAATTCCAGAAATGGCTTCAGGACTCTCCATGCCGGTTGGTTTTAAAAATGGTACTGGTAGTAATTTAGTTACAGCAATTAATGTAATGAAAGCTGCGCAATGCCACATCGGTTTATGGGTATTAATCAATCAGGTCAGGTTTGTTTATTACAAACACAAGGTAACCCTGATGGTCATATCATTTTAAGAGGAGGGGAAAAGCCAAATTACAGTGTGCAAGATATTGCAAATTGCGAAATACAGATGCGCAATGCTAATTTATCACCCTCTTTAATGATTGATTGTAGCCATGGTAATTCCCAAAAAGATTTTCGCCGTCAACCGCAGGTTGTTGAATCTATTCATTGAACAAATTACAAATGGTAATCGGTCAATTACGGGTATGATGCTGGAAAGCCATATTAATGAAGGAAGTCAATCTTCAGAACAATTACGTTATAAAATGAAATATGGTGTTTTTGTCACTGATGCTTGTATTAGTTGGGAAACCAACAGACGCAGTATTAAGAAAATTACATACTAAAATTCGTTCAATACGTAAAGAGCGAATTAAGACCCTAGAAAAAGCAAGTTAATTCAAGGTAAATTGATGTCAGCAGAATTATTACAATTACGTCAACAAATTGATGAAATCGATAAATCATTACTAGCTTTATTAGCAAAAAGAATGCAATTAGTGACGGCAGTTGGTGAAGTAAAAAGCCAAAAAGGGTTACCTATCTATGTGCCAGAGCGTGAGGCTTCAATGTTGGAGGCGCGTCGCAAAGAAGCGGAAAAAATAGGTATTGTCCCTGATCTGATTGAAGATATCTTACGTCGCATTATGCGAGAATCTTATCTGCATGAAAATAATCAAGGATTTAAAAAATTAAATGCTGATCTAGGGCTGATTATCATTGTAGGTGGTCAAGGTCGGATGGGAAAATTGTTTAGTCGCTTATTTAGACTCTCGGGCTATGAAGTTTATAGTTTGAGCGAACAAGATTGGGATAGGGCTGATGAATTATTGGCTAATGCGGCTGTAGTAATGATTAGTGTTCCCATCCACTCAGCGCTAGAAGTTATCCATAGATTGCCGAAATTGTCTGAAGATACATTATTGATGGATATCTCTTCTATTAAGCAGCAACCGCTTGAAGCTATGTTATCAGTGCATAATGGGCCTGTTGTTGGCTTACATCCCATGTTTGGCTCAGATGTAAATAGTATTGCTAAACAGGTTATTATTTATTGTGAAGGGAGAAATCCACAAGCATACCAATGGTTATTAGAACAATTGACTGTTTGGGGAGCCAGATTACATAAAATCAATGCTGTAGAACATGATAAATGTATGGGATTTATCCAGGCACTTCGTCATTTTACTACTTTTGCTTATGGACAATATTTATCTGAACAAAAAGTCGATCTGCAACAATTGTTAACCCTTTCATCGCCCATTTATCGATTAGAGTTAGCAATGGTTGGACGTCTGTTTGCTCAGGATCCACAGCTTTATGCAGATATTATTATGGCATCCGATCAAAACATTGATTTAATTGCTAAATATTACCAAAGTTTTGGTCATTCTGTTGCATTGCTTAAAGAGAAAGATAAGGAAGAGTTTATTTCTCAATTTGAGAGAATTAGCCAATGGTTTGGTCAAGATGCTAAACGGTTCATGCAAGAAAGTAATACATTCACGAGTTTCGCACAAACCTAATTTGGGTATACTAATAACCCCCTGATCTGCTCAGCAATAGCATTTTTGATTACATGCCAATTTTGTTGATAAAGAGTTATTTTTTCAGATATACGGCGTTTATGTTGTTCAAACCACGCAGAAATTGCGAGAAAAATATGATTTCTTTGCGCCCGACTCGTGCGAGCCTGACAGCGTTCAATACCACAATTTTGTTTAACTTCTCGATGATAAACTTCAACAGACCAACGGGCATCCATGATAGATTTGACATATTGACGGGTGGGATTGTCTTTGTTTGTTACTAAGTAATTAATACGGCCGTTTTTGGCTATAAATTTGAAAACTGTCATCCAACCATAACCTCGTAAGTGTATTAAGGGTCCTTCTTCTGAGATGTCTAACTTGTTCAATTGTATATTAACCTGAGTTCGGGATAAGGATCCTAATTTTTTATCACATACACGAGTTTCGCACCAATAAAAAAACGCTCTATTTTTAAGTTTAATTCAGCATAATATATAAATAGACAAAATCTTATAAATTAAAAGCAACTTATTGTAATTTAAACAAATTTATACGTTTTAGTAACTTGTAAATTAACCATTGCTTTTAAGCTATTTCTGGAATTTTATATGCCTGTGCGAAACTCGTGACATATTCAAATAGTTAATTTAAAATAATTACATAAAACAGTATTAATTTTGGTTTTTTTCATGATTTTAGTAGAGAAACATAGCTTCTTTTTTAACCTGCTATCACTAAGAATTTTCCTGTTTTTTTATCTTCTTGATTTTAAAATATTTTTTGATAAATCGGCTATTTTTATTTTCTCACAACTATCGCTTATCCCGAACTCAGGTTATATTACGGTTAACAATCCGATTTTTTCTCAGCGTAGTTACCCAAACCCAACCATGAGATCGAATTGATTCCAGATTATCCAGGCTAGAATACCAAGCATCCATCGCTACCGCTTCAGGCTTGATCCCTCTTTTTTTAGCAAGAGCGAGCATTTCGGAAAAGTACGTATTTTTTGTTTTTCCATCGGAATCTTTATCATAAATACGATAATCAATAGGAATTGATTCAACAGTTGTTAGATTATGCCAAAGTAAATTAACTAAACCTATGCCAGCAATAACATCATGTTCGTTACCTGAATACTGATAATGAACCATCTCTATTTTTTTACTACGTGTTTTGGCAATTAGTGTATCGTCAGCTATTAGTACACAAGGGCTTTTTTTGTCTATAGATGTTTCAACTAATCTCCATAGCTCTTTAGGTCGAAAACACTTGCTTTTTAGCCATCGACTAATAGTGTCATGAGACAAAGGTGATGGGCTTACTTCTGATAACGCCAAACCAGAGCATCTTACACTGTTTACTTGTAAGAATGTTTTGTAGATATCTTTAATGCATGGATAAGCTGACAAAATATAAACATCCTAATTTTTTCTTGTTTTGAACTTTTATACCACGAGTTTCGCACCAATAAAAAAACGCTCTATTTTTAAGTTTAATTCAGCATAATATATAAATAGACAAAATCTTATAAATTAAAAACAACTTATTGTAATTTAAAAAATTTGTACGTTTTAGTAACTTGCAAATTAACCATTGCTTTTAAGCCATTTCTGGAATTTTATATGCCTGTGCGAAACTCGTGGTGATTTTTTCCCACAATAAGAGACAAGCAAGTGGATCGACTTTAAAGACGTGTTGATACATGTTTCGCCAGGTGACTTTTTTAGCGGGTTTTTTATCTTGCTGGGCTAAAGGGATAAACAACCTCCGTTAACATTTTTCGCATCCGTGCTGATGGACTTAAAAAGCCGTAATAGCGGATCATGTGAAACCATTTTTCTGGCACATGAGACGCAAACTGGGTAATAAATTCATCGGATGTCATGACCAGGTCTTCCTGTTTTTTCGTGCGGTGGCTCTTATATAGCTAGGCGACTTAATTTTGATTACAGCATATGTATTAAAAACAGGTCATCGATAGTGCATCCTGTTTCCATCTTTTTACGTTTAGCTTGAGACCATTTATGTTCTATAGGATTTAAATCTGGTGAATACACAGGCAAATATTCTATCTGGTGTCCTGCGTTTATAATTGCCTGTTCAATATTCTTACCTTTGTGAAAGCTAGCGTTGTCCATAAAAATAACAGAATTTTCAGGAAGTTCTGGGAGCAATATTTTTGTGATCCAAACATAAAAAACATCACGGTTAATATTGCAATCAAATAATCCGATAGCAAAAAGGGTTGTTCCCAATAAAGCGCCAATAACATTTGTTCTTCCCTTAGCACCCCAGTTTTTCAGGCCAAAACAACGGTGACCTTTTGGGGAATAGCCGTGAGTTCGTGGAGTGTCATGTGAAAAACCACTTTCATCAATAAAAACAACAGATTTATCTTTTTTTTTCATACTGTTGTCTTTTTTGCTGATGTGCCAGCCTGTCGCTTTCGTTGGTTTTTGGATGGAATAGAGTTTTTTTTATAGGTTAATCCCAGCTTTTTAAGGGATTGCCAAATAGTCTTTTTACAAACACCGAATCGCTCTGCCCGTTCCTTTTGGTAAGCATCTGGATACTGTTCCTTTGCTAAAGCATTTTTATCGAGCTTCCTCTTACGTGGCGTTGAATTTTTTGGCTCTGGTCGTTTAAGCCAACGTACTAAAGACGCTTTTCCAATACGGAATTGTTTCGCAGTTTCTCGAATTGTTAAACCTTCGGCTTTCCTTACAGATATTACTTTACGTCGAAAATCAATTGTATAACTCATAACACACCTTGTAATCAAAATTAAGTCGCCTAGCTATAGCGTAACGTGATGTTATTTTCGCCAGAATAATGTTTTAAGCGACTGAGCGAGACAGGGGGTTTCTTTAGATAAAATCCGAGATAAAGGGTGACATGGGTAATATTGGAAAGAATATCAGAAAGATTAATATTCCACCCGCGCTTGTAGTGAGTGTTAAGTAATTGATTCCATGATGCTTTACTTTTTCCTTCAGCTTTAAGCTCATCGGGAATGGTGAGCGTGTAATAATGTTTTCTCAATAATGCCGTTATCGCCACATTAAAATAGTTGCTGAATAGAGAGTTGCATTTTTTGTCACGCTATAGACAATAAAAAGAGGTTTAACTTAGAAAATAACGGTTTGAAATGATCAACAAAGAGCGGTTGTTACGAGATAATCGTTTATGTAAAGCAATCATTGGATTATCAGTCGAAGAATTGAAAAATTTAGCCGCTGAATTTTCAGCTTGTTATTTGATTTATCGGAAAAAGAATCGAAAAGATCACGAGCGGCAGATGGGTGCAGGGCAGAAAGGATTTATCCCAACCCCATTAGATAAACTGCTTTTTATTTTATTGTATTTAAAATGTTATCCGACCTATGATTTGCAAGGACTTCTTTTTGGTTTAGATAGAACACGGGTATGTCGCTGGGTAAAAATATTATTGCCGGTTTTAGAGATGACCTTGGGGCGAGAATATGTTTTGCCCGCTCGTCAAATTCGCTCTGCTGAGGAATTTTTTCGCGCCTTTCCTGGAGTTAAAGACGTCTTTATTGATGGGACAGAGCGACCTGTCCAAAAGCCTAAGAATCTGCGTCGGCGAAAAAAAATGTATTCGGGAAAGAAAAGACAGACCACTCGAAAAGGGCTTATTATGACTGACGAAACGAGGAAAATTGGATTTATCCCCATGATCAAAAATGGGCGCCGTCACGATAAACGCTTACTCGATAAAGTCGATATAATTCGCCATATTCCCCCTGAGGTAACCATCTGGGCCGATACCGGTTTTCAAGGTATAGATAAACAGCATCCTAATACACAAATCCCAAAAAAAGGAACTCGAAAAAGACCTTTATCGCCTGAACAAAAACAAGAAAATAAAATAATCTCGGGCATCCGTATTACGGTTGAACACGCCATCGCGGGTATCAAGCGCCTCGGTTGTATGACCCAAATTTTACGGAATCGTAGACCCTTTATTGATGATACCTTTTTACTCCTTAGTGCCGGTCTTTGGAATTTCCATCTCAGAACAGCCTAAAATTTACTTCAATCACCGAAATACCCTTATTTCACTATTAAGCAACACGCTTATTGTCATAATGTTTTCGCGATAAAAGCTGATATCCCGCCAGGTATTCTTATTTAGTCACCCCGCCGGCTGTGGTTGAAAAATGAATATGCGGATGCCATTTTGGGTCTCGTCTCCAGGTATGGATGGCAGTGAAAACGCCCGGGTGATATTGAGGTCACGGCAGATGGTTAATATCACATCAGCGGCTAATCGATTCATTTCACCGAGAAGCCAACGGTTGGCGCGAATAATAGGCCAATATAGCTAGGCGACT
Organism: Candidatus Arsenophonus triatominarum; assembly: GCF_001640365.1. Lineage (GTDB taxonomy): Bacteria > Pseudomonadota > Gammaproteobacteria > Enterobacterales > Enterobacteriaceae > Arsenophonus > Arsenophonus triatominarum. The sequence continues at coordinate 80,648 of NZ_LWMI01000007.1, forward strand.
TAATTTTGATTACAAGGTGTGTTATGAGTTATACAATTGATTTTCGACGTAAAGTAATATCTGTAAGGAAAGCCGAAGGTTTAACAATTCGAGAAACTGCGAAACAATTCCGTATTGGAAAAGCGTCTTTAGTACGTTGGCTTAAACGACCAGAGCCAAAAAATTCAACGCCACGTAAGAGGAAGCTCGATAAAAATGCTTTAGCAAAAGATGTGGAACAGTATCCAGATGCTTACCAAAAGGAACGGGCAGAGCGATTCGGTGTTTGTAAAAAGACTATTTGGCAATCCCTTAAAAAGCTGGGATTAACCTATAAAAAAAACTCTATTCCATCCAAAAACCAACGAAAGCGACAGGCTGGCACATCAGCAAAAAAGACAACAGTATGAAAAAAAAGATAAATCTGTTGTTTTTATTGATGAAAGTGGTTTTTCACATGACACTCCACGAACTCACGGCTATTCCCCAAAAGGTCACCGTTGTTTTGGCCTGAAAAACTGGGGTGCTAAGGGAAGAACAAATGTTATTGGCGCTTTATTGGGAACAACCCTTTTTGCTATCGGATTATTTGATTGCAATATTAACCGTGATGTTTTTTATGTTTGGATCACAAAAATATTGCTCCCAGAACTTCCTGAAAATTCTGTTATTTTTATGGACAACGCTAGCTTTCACAAAGGTAAGAATATTGAACAGGCAATTATAAACGCAGGACACCAGATAGAATATTTGCCTGTGTATTCACCAGATTTAAATCCTATAGAACATAAATGGTCTCAAGCTAAACGTAAAAAGATGGAAACAGGATGCACTATCGATGACCTGTTTTTAATACATATGCTGTAATCAAAATTAAGTCGCCTAGCTATATTCACAATGCATGGTAAAAGTGATGTGCTGCCAAGGAACTTCGGGTAACCAAGCTAGCGTATTGTTAATCCATTGTAGGCAAGCTTTGACGCCACAATGTGGGCAGCTTCGACTTTTGCAGGTAAATTTAACCCGTTTCTCAGAATTACATTGAGGGTTAGGACAGCGCCAAATTGACCACCCCATAAGCGAAGTGCCGCTTTACCATGGTTTCCATCACAACAGTGCGGACACTATCAGGGGGTTGGCGATTAAGCCAATTGAGCCAGCGTTGACCAAATTGAAAAACATGACTAAAACGCGGTGACATAAAAGGGACCAAAAGATTGAGACAATAGGTATCGGGTTATACCAGTACTAACAAGCAATGACAAGTCGTGGCCATAGGCGACCATCTTGGAGAAAGATAAAATGGCGAAATGGTTATTACAAGGCGGCAAGATCTATCTCTTTTGCGAGGGTGTTCATAATTCTGTGTCAGGGGATTTTATATTTTGATTATACCTATCTAGGCGCCCTTTAAAATAGATGGACAATTGAGCAATGGTTAACGCCCAGTTACTAATCGGCATAGTCCATTTGTTGGATACCTGATTGATGCCAATATAGAGTAATTTTAATAAGCTGTTTTCATTAGGAAAAGCCCCTTTGGTTTTAGTTAATGTTCTACTGCCGATGAACCGCCTCTACTGCATTGGTCGTATAAATGGGTTAGGGTATCGAAAATAAGCACTGAGCAACTCCCATTTACTTCGCCAGGATTCTAGCACTATCGGGTATTTTTCACCCCATTTCGTTTCCAGTTCATCAAGGGCAAGCTCAGCAGCCGCTTTAGTATCTGCACGATAAACCGGCTTTAAATCAGCCATAAAGGCTTTTTGGTCTTTACTGGCATATAACGTAAGCTATTGCGAATTTGATGAACTACGCATAGCTGAACTTCTGTCTGCGGGAAAATACTGGCTATCGCTTCTGGAAACCCTTTTAATCCGTCAACACAAGCGATTAAAATATCTTGTATACCACGGTTATGTAAGTCAGTCAGAACGCTCAGCCAATGATGTGCTCCTTCTGTTTCAGACATACACGAGTTTCGCACCAATAAAAAAACGCTCTATTTTTAAGTTTAATTTTTAATTCAGCATAATATATAAATAGACAAAATCTTATAAATTAAAAGCAACTTATTGTAATTTAAACAAATTTATACGTTTTAGTAACTTGCAAATTAACCATTGCTTTTAAGCCATTTCTGGAATTTTATATGCCTGTGCGAAACTCGTGTATGTTTTGCGCTAGCAAATAATTTTCCATTAGATGTATGAATGTTGGCGCCGACAATAAACTCTTGAGGCTCTTTTGATAGCACAATGCGAGGATTAATTAAACTCGCCATTTGCTAAGTTTATTCAAACGTTCTTCAATGTGGTGACGTATAGCAGGTGTAATTTCTATGCATTTGCTTGTTATACTAACTATCATATCGCTACCTCACTTATCATTGAGTTGTGGATGTTTTCAGAATAGCGATAATTAATAGAAAAAAAGTGATCTTGATTGGTTTTATTTGGTCTCTGGTTAAAGTAATAGTGAGATTGTGATGCATTATCAAAAAAAGATGCCTGCTACTTGCATAAGATACTGGTTTTTTGCATTATTGCTTGATTGAGCTATTTTTATCGGTTTAAAAAGTTAGCATCTGGCTAAAACTCTTTTTATTATAAAGTTAAAAACAGCAAAATAGCTTTGCTGTTTTTAATCAATAGTTTCTAACAATTTCTAGGCAGGGTTAGCTGCAATTAATTCTGCAACCTTATTTTTTTCCTGTGTTAAACCTAACTTATTATAGGCTATTTCCATGTATTTTAATGCATTGCGTGTTGACTGGGTATCAGGATAATTTTTTAGCATCTGTTCAGTGCGATTAATCACAGCAACATAAGCACCACGTTTATTATAATATTTAATAATAGCCAGTTCATATTTTGCTAAACGCTCTTTTAGGAAGGCTAAACGTTTGCTAGCATCTGTTGCATACAGACTATTTGGATAAAAACGAACCAATTGGCTAAAGTCTCTAAAGGCTACAATTGCATGTTGAGGATCGCGATCTGAGTGATCAATACCAAAAAAATCTTGTAGGGCACTATCGTCTAACGCTTGTGCTGTAAGACCGCGCATATACAAAACATAGTCAATATTGGGGTGTGTTGGATTCAGGCGAATAAATCGGTCAATGGTTGCTATCGTTAATGGCAGCTCCGCTGATTTATAGTAGGCATAAATCATATCCAGCTGAGCCTGTTGGGCATAAGGGCCAAATGGATAACGATTATCAAGGGTTTCCAATAATTTAATTGCCCCTTTATAATTACCGTTTTGTAGTTTCTCTTGGCTGCTGGTATAGATATCAGTGGGAGAGCTTTCTGGTACAGTATCCTTATTGCTGGAGCATCCGGTAACAAATAAAATCAATGTGGCTGCTGCCAGCAGATATTTTATACTTCTAATCACGTGGTTATTTCCTCTGAATGTTTTTGGGGCGATCTCCATAAAGCCCCTGACGGAATATGAGTTACAATAGCACATATTTTAATTAAAACGGCACTGCCGTCAAAATGTAAACTTTACTGTAGATAATTTTATGGCTCAACAATTACAACTCCAGGCGCAAATTCTAGAATCGCAACTTGGCCAACGTTTAGACCAAGCATTAGCTGAATTATTTCCTGATTATTCTCGCTCACGAATAAAAGAGTGGATTTTAGATAATAGAGTGCAGGTAAATGGCAAAATTATAAATAGGCCGAAAGAAAAAGTATTTGGTAGCGAACAAATTGCCATTGATGTACTTATTGAAGATGATATGCGCTGGCAGCCACAAAATATTCCATTAAATATTGTTTATGAAGATGACGAAATAATTGTCATTAATAAACCTCGTGATTTAGTGGTTCATCCTGGTGCAGGGAATCCTGATGGAACGGTACTAAATGCACTTTTATATCGTTATCCTGAGATTATTAATGTTCCACGAGCGGGGATCGTTCATCGGCTTGATAAAGATACTACAGGGTTAATAGTTATTGCAAAAACGATACCTGCCCAGACTCATCTGGTTGAAGCTTTACAGCTAAGAGAGATTACGCGTGAATATGAAGCGGTAGTAAATGGTCGTATGACTGCTGGTGGAACGGTAGATGAACCTATTGCTCGTCACCCAACTAAGCGAACACATATGGCCATTCACCCGCTGGGCAAACCCGCTATTACCCATTATCGGGTGATGGAGCATTTTCGCGCTCATACCAGGCTTAGATTGCGGTTAGAATCGGGTAGAACGCATCAAATTCGTGTTCACATGGCGCATATTAATCATCCTTTAGTTGGCGATCCGGTATATGGTGGCCGTCCACGCCCATTAAAAGGTGTTTCGGAAGAGTTTCGTCAAGTTATGAACAATTTTGATCGTCAGGCACTCCATGCCACGATGTTACGTTTATATCACCCTCGTACAGGTATTGAAATGGAGTGGCACGCAGATATTCCTGCAGATATGGTTATACTAATTAATATACTTAAAGCAGATGCAATGATGCACAAAGATGAGATGGATTGGTAAATGGATAGCTTAATATATCCGGACTGGCCGCAACCTAAAACAGTCATGGCTTGTAGTACAACCCGTATTGGTGGCGATAGTTTGCCACCTTATGACAGTTTCAATCTAGGCTTACATGTCGGAGATCAAACGAGATTAGTGGAACAGAATCGCAGTAGCTTAATGAAAATTGCACAACTACCAACACAGCCTTACTGGCTTAATCAGGTACATGGCATGCATATTATCGATTTGGCTAACGAAAAAAATGGTAATCGGCAAGCGGATGCTGCATATAGTAGCGAGCGAGGACAGGTATGTGTCGTGATGACAGCAGACTGTTTGCCTGTTTTACTCTGTAACGAACAAGGTACGGAAATTGCTGCCGTACATGCTGGCTGGTGCGGTTTGTGTGATGGGATCCTGGAAAAGGCAATAAAACAATTTAAATCACAGGGTTCCTCTATTATGGCCTGGTTGGGACCGGCAATTAGTGAGGAAAAATTTGAAGTAGGCAGTGAAGTCAGGGATGCTTTTATTGAACATGATGCAGAATTAGTGCAAGGTTTTAAAGCTTATGATAATGGTAAATATCTCGCTGATCTCTACTTGCTAGCGCGTTTGAAATTAAATGCAGTGGGTGTCCAAAATATTTATGGTGGAACCTATTGTACGGTTAGTGAGCCAACGCGTTTTTTTTCCTATCGGCGTGATGGCGTAACAGGACGAATGGCATCATTGATCTGGTTAAAATAAATCTTTAATCAGATTAATTATTATTTTTTATATCAATAGCTGATTTTTATCGTAAGTAACTTGAATAATATGAAATAAAACCTCATTTAATCTGCATAAATGATTGCAATTGTATTTTGGAGGTATTATGCGTTTGGATCGTCTTACCAACAAATTTCAACAAGCACTAGCTGATGCTCAATCTTTAGCAATTGGACAAGATAATCAATTTATTGAACCAGTACATTTACTGGTTGCCTTATTAGATCAAGAAGGCGGTACATTACGTCCTTTATTGACATCGATAGGGGTTAATATCAGTCAGCTTAGTAACAAATTAAACGATATTCTCAATACTTTACCGCAAGTGCATGGCACTGCTGGTGATATCCAGCCATCAAACGATCTTATTCGGCACTTAAATTTGTGTGATAAGTTGGCGCAACAGCTAGGTGATACGTTTATATCCTCAGAGCTATTTCTTCTGGCAATTTTTGATGCCAAAACCTCCCTGGCAGATACGCTTAAAACGATGGGAGCGAATAAAGTAAATATAGAAAAGGCGATAGAACAAATGCGTGGTGGTGATAATGTTAATGACCAAGGTGCTGAAGAGCAGCGTCAAGCACTTAAAAAATACACAATTGATTTAACTGAAAGAGCTGAACAAGGCAAACTCGATCCTGTTATTGGACGTGATGAGGAGATCCGCCGAACGATACAAGTTCTCCAGCGCCGAACAAAAAACAATCCGGTTTTAATTGGTGAACCAGGAGTAGGTAAAACCGCGATTGTTGAAGGTCTCGCTCAAAGAATTGTTAATGGTGAAGTACCCGAAGGGCTGAAAAATAAACGCGTTCTCTCTTTAGATATGGGTGCTTTGCTGGCTGGCGCAAAATATCGGGGCGAATTTGAAGAGCGCTTAAAGGCTGTCTTAAATGATCTGTCCAAACAAGAAGGAAGTGTGATTCTGTTTATCGATGAATTACATACTATGGTTGGTGCAGGTAAAGCTGAAGGAGCAATGGATGCTGGTAATATGTTAAAACCAGCACTAGCGCGAGGAGAATTGCATTGTGTTGGTGCGACTACACTTGATGAATATCGACAGTATATTGAAAAGGATGCGGCATTAGAGCGTCGTTTCCAGAAAGTTTATGTTGCTGAACCTACCGTTGAGGATACCATTGCAATATTAAGGGGACTGAAAGAACGTTATGAGCTGCATCATCATGTACAAATAACTGACCCTGCCATTGTTGCTGCTGCCAGTTTATCAAATCGTTATATTTCTGATCGTATGCTACCTGATAAAGCAATAGATTTAATTGATGAGGCTGGCGCTAGCTTACGGATGCAGATGGATTCTAAACCGGAAGCGCTTGATCGTTTAGAACGTCGAGTTATTCAATTAAAACTTGAACAACAAGCTCTAAAAAAGGAATCTGATGACGCCAGTAAAAAGCGGCTTAAAATGTTAGAGGAAGAACTAACGGAAAAAGAACGGGAATATTCAGAGCTAGAAGAAGAGTGGAAAGCGGAAAAAGCAGAGCTTACTGGTACACAGCATATAAAAGCGGAATTGGAAAACGCACGTATAAGTATGGAGCAGGCTCGGCGTAGTGGTGATTTAGCTAAAATGTCAGAATTGCAATATGGTAAAATTCCTGAATTAGAAAAACAACTTGAAGCTGCCACTAAAACGGAAAGTCACACCATGAAGTTATTGCGCAATAAAGTAACTGATGCAGAGATTGCAGAAATATTAGCGCGCTGGACAGGCATTCCCGTTTCAAGAATGTTAGAAAGTGAACGTGAAAAGTTACTCCATATGGAACAGGATCTGCATAAGCGTGTCATTGGTCAGAATGAAGCTGTTGATGTGGTATCTAATGCTATTAGGCGTAGCCGTGCTGGTTTATCAGATCCAAATCGGCCTATTGGCTCATTCTTATTTTTAGGTCCTACGGGTGTTGGTAAAACCGAGCTATGTAAGGCACTGGCAAATTTTTTATTTGATAGTGACGATGCAATGGTACGTATTGATATGTCCGAGTTTATGGAAAAACATACAGTCTCCAGGCTAGTTGGTGCACCTCCAGGTTATGTAGGATATGAAGAAGGCGGTTATTTAACCGAAGCAATCCGACGCCGCCCTTATTCTGTTATTTTGCTTGATGAAATCGAAAAAGCGCATCCCGATGTTTTCAATATTTTATTACAAGTTCTGGATGATGGACGTTTAACCGATGGGCAAGGAAGAACGGTCGATTTTCGTAATACGGTTGTCACTATGACATCAAACTTAGGTTCGGATTTAATCCAAGAGCGTTTTGGTAGTTTGGGTTATGACGAAATGAAAGAGCTCGTCATGGAAGTTGTCAGCCGTAGTTTCCGACCCGAATTTATTAACCGTATTGATGAAGTAGTAGTATTCCATCCACTCGATAAAGAGCAAATTACAGAAATTGCGCAGATCCAACTATCGCGTTTATATAAGCGAATGGAAGAGCGAGGCTATAAAGTAAAAATCACGCCAGTGGCGTTAGAAAAATTAGGCGAAGCGGGATTTGATCCGGTATTTGGCGCACGCCCTTTGAAACGAGCGATCCAACAAGAGATAGAAAATCCATTGGCTGAACAGATGCTATCAGGCAAATTAGTGCCAGGCAAACAAGTAACTTTAGATATTAAAAAAGGTGTTATTATTGCTAAGCAATAAATAAAATTAAATTGTTAATCTTATTTGAAGAGGTAATATGTGCCTCTTCAATAGTATTATAAGAACTCAGTCGCCTTGATTAAAGATCATTATTAGCAACTAGCGATAGATACTATCAATTCAAAGTTAGAGCAATAAATGAGCACTTAAACAGAAAAAATGTAAATAATAGTTGTAGTTTCAGAAACTCCCCTATAATGCTGACCCGTTATCGCGACTTATTCATCAATAAGTGAATAAAAGAATAAACGCGAATTAAGGTGAAAAGCGTAATATACGCCACCTCGCGGTCTAGGTCGCACACTCTTTAACAATTAATCAGACAATCTGTGTGGGCACTCGCAAGACATCATCAAAAAATATTTGATTTTAAAGTCTTGAAGAGTAACAAAACAGTTAATTTATATATGCACGAGTTTCGCACAAAACTAATTTGGGTACGCTAATAAAACACGGATGTGCTCAGTAATAGCATTTTTGATTACGTCCCAATTTTGTTGATAAAGGGTTATTTTTTCAGATATACGTTTATGTTGTTCAAACCACGCAGAAATAGCGAGAAAAATATGATTTCTTTGCGCTCGGCTCGTGCGAGCCTGACAGCGTTCAATACCACAATTTTGTTTAACTTCTCGATGATAAACTTCAACAGACCAACGGGCATCCATGATAGATTTGACGTATTGACGGGTGGGATTGTCTTTGTTTGTTACTATGTAATCAATACGGTCGTTTTTGGCTATAAATTTGAAAACTGTCACCCAACCATAACCTCGTAAGTGTATTAAGGTTCCTTCTTCTAAGATGTCTAACTTGTTCAGTTGTTTGTTATGGTTAATAATCCGATTTTTTCTCAGCGTAGTTACCCAGACCCAACCATGAGAGCGAATTGATTTCAGATTATCCAGGCTAGAATACCAGGCATCCATCACTACCGCTTCTGGTATAATCCCTCTTTTTTTAGCAAGAGCGAGCATTTCGGAAAAGTGCGTGTTTTTTGTTTTTCCATCAGAATCTTTATCATAAATAACCTGAGTTCGGGATAAGAAATAAAGTGAAAGTCTTGCTATTCAAATAGTTGAATGCGCATATTTCGTTAAAATACTCTAACAATCTGGTTAAAGAGTAGAGCATTGTTAAACAATGATGGAAAATCTTACTGAACTTTATTGCCTGATGGATGATTTTTGTAAAGACTTCGAGCCAAAAATGCATGAAATTTTGCTGAATAACGGTAGTAAGCGTCGTAGACGGTCTACTCAGCTTTTATTGGCTGAAGTGATGACACTGGTTGTTTTGTTTCATCAACTCCGATTCAGCCAATTCAAGGTATTTTATTTCTATCATGTCCGTTTATATCTCAGGAAGGAATTTCCTAACTTGCCATCATATTCACGCTGTGTAGAGTTACTTCCGCGCAGTGCCTTAGCTTTAACGGCACTGTTTGAGTCAATTAAGGGAAAGTGCACGGGTCTGTCGGTTGCCGATTCTACTCCGATAGCTGTGTGTGATAACTTACGGATCCGCCGGCATAAAGTCTTCGATGGGATAGCTGAACGAGGAAAAACCTCAACAGGTTGGTTCTTTAAAATAGTTGCTGAATAGAGACTTGCATTTTTTGTCACGCTATAGACAATAAAAAGAGGTTTAACTTAGAAAATAACGGTTTGAAATGATCAACAAAGAGCGGTTGTTACGAGATAATCGTTTATGTAAAGCAATCATTGGATTATCAGTCGAAGAATTGAAAAATTTAGCCGCTGAATTTTCAGCTTGTTATTTGATTTATCGGAAAAAGAATCGAAAAGATCACGAGCGGCAGATGGGTGCAGGGCAGAAAGGATTTATCCCAACCCCATTAGATAAACTGCTTTTTATTTTATTGTATTTAAAATGTTATCCGACCTATGATTTGCAAGGACTTCTTTTTGGTTTAGATAGAACACGGGTATGTCGCTGGGTAAAAATATTATTGCCGGTTTTAGAGATGACCTTGGGGCGAGAATGTGTTTTGCCCGCTCGTCAAATTCGCTCTGCTGAGGAATTTTTTCGCGCCTTTCCTGGAGTTAAAGACGTCTTTATTGATGGGACAGAGCGACCTGTCCAAAAGCCTAAGAATCTGCGTCGGCGAAAAAAAATGTATTCGGGAAAGAAAAGACAGACCACTCGAAAAGGGCTTATTATGACTGACGAAACGAGGAAAATTGGATTTATCCCCATGATCAAAAATGGGCGCCGTCACGATAAACGCTTACTCGATAAAGTCGATATAATTCGCCATATTCCCCCTGAGGTAACCATCTGGGCCGATACCGGTTTTCAAGGTATAGATAAACAGCATCCTAATACACAAATCCCAAAAAAAGGAACTCGAAAAAGACCTTTATCGCCTGAACAAAAACAAGAAAATAAAATAATCTCGGGCATCCGTATTACGGTTAAACACGCCATCGCGGGTATCAAGCGCCTCGGTTGTATGACCCAAATTTTACGGAATCGTAGACCCTTTATTGATGATACCTTTTTACTCCTTAGTGCCGGTCTTTGGAATTTCCATCTCAGAACAGCCTAAAATTTACTTCCAATCACCGAAATACCCTTATTTCACTATTAAGCAACACGCTTTTTGTCAGATAGCGCATACGCGGCACCGCTCTCCTGCTAACTTTGTAGTGAATTTATTAGCTGGGCTGGTTGCATATAGCTAGGCGACTTAATTTTGATTACAAGGTGTGTTATGAGTTATACAATTGATTTTCGACGTAAAGTAATATCTGTAAGGAAAGCCGAAGGTTTAACAATTCGAGAAACTGCGAAACAATTCCGTATTGGAAAAGCGTCTTTAGTACGTTGGCTTAAACGACCAGAGCCAAAAAATTCAACGCCACGTAAGAGGAAGCTCGATAAAAATGCTTTAGCAAAAGATGTGGAACAGTATCCAGATGCTTACCAAAAGGAACGGGCAGAGCGATTCGGTGTTTGTAAAAAGACTATTTGGCAATCCCTTAAAAAGCTGGGATTAACCTATAAAAAAAACTCTATTCCATCCAAAAACCAACGAAAGCGACAGGCTGGCACATCAGCAAAAAAGACAACAGTATGAAAAAAAAGATAAATCTGTTGTTTTTATTGATGAAAGTGGTTTTTCACATGACACTCCACGAACTCACGGCTATTCCCCAAAAGGTCACCGTTGTTTTGGCCTGAAAAACTGGGGTGCTAAGGGAAGAACAAATGTTATTGGCGCTTTATTGGGAACAACCCTTTTTGCTATCGGATTATTTGATTGCAATATTAATCGTGATGTTTTTTATGTTTGGATCACAAAAATATTGCTCCCAGAACTTCCTGAAAATTCTGTTATTTTTATGGACAACGCTAGCTTTCACAAAGGTAAGAATATTGAACAGGCAATTATAAACGCAGGACACCAGATAGAATATTTGCCTGTGTATTCACCAGATTTAAATCCTATAGAACATAAATGGTCTCAAGCTAAACGTAAAAAGATGGAAACAGGATGCACTATCGATGACCTGTTTTTAATACATATGCTGTAATCAAAATTAAGTCGCCTAGCTATATTGTTTAATTCCATCTAAACCAAAGATACCGGTGGCAGGAACATCTCTTCAAGCATAATTGATGATGCTTATCCCGAATTCAGGTTAATTATGTTAAGAAAGCCACTCAAGGGTGGCTTTTTGACGTTTTATTGTTTGATTTTGTAATTCTTATCTATTCTCTATATATCTACATTAATAGACTATATAATTACTATATATGAATTGAGTTTTGATATATGCATTCTGATAATCATAATGAATTAAAAAAATATAATACTTTTAGTCTTGATGCTAAGGCAAAAGCAATATACTCCGCTACTTCAGTAGAAGAGTTGCTTATGTTATGGAAAAATGCACGACTAAAAGGGTGGCCTATTTTATTATTGGGCGGCGGGAGTAATGTTCTCTTCATTAGTGACTTTGATGGCCTAGTTATTTTAAATCGAATTACGGCGTTAGAGATAATTGAATCACCTAAGGAATGGTTTATTCATGTTGGCGCAGGAAATAATTGGCATCAATTGGTTGAAACACTTATAAAAAATGGCATCTATGGATTAGAAAATATGGCGTTAATTCCGGGATCTGTAGGGGCTGCGCCTATACAAAATATCGGTGCTTATGGTATGGAATTTAAAGATGCATGTCACTATGTCGATATTGTTTATCTGAATAATGGTCAACAATATCGTTTAGATGCCGCTGAATGTCAATTTGGTTATCGGGATAGTATTTTTAAGCATATATATCGTGAAAATTTTGCTATTGTTGCAGTTGGTCTGAAGCTTAACAAACTATGGCAACCCAGATTAACATATGCTGGTTTGACTTCCTTAGCAGCACAAACAGTGACAGCGGAAACTATCTTTGACGCTGTTTGTAAAATCCGGCAAAGTAAGTTACCTGATCCATTTTTTGTAGGAAATGCGGGTAGTTTTTTCAAAAATCCCGTTATTTCTAGTATGGTGGCAAATGAAATAAAGGCCCATTATCCTCGATGTTCAGAATATCCTCAAATCGATGGTACAGTAAAGCTTGCTGCTGGATGGCTCATTGATCAATGTGATCTAAAGGGTTATCAATGTGGTGGCGCAGCAGTACATAAGGAGCAAGCATTGATTTTAATTAATAAAAATAATGCGACTGGAGAAGATATTGTAGATTTAGCCCGTTATATCCGAAAAAAAGTTATAGAGAAATTTGCTATTACACTAGAACCAGAAGTGCGTTTTATTGGTAAATATGGTGAAGTAAACGCTATGGATGCTATTTCATGAAAGATGTAACTATTCCTTTAAAACTCATCAAAATACTTTCTGAGGGTAGTATACATTCAGGCGAGCAGTTAGGTGAATTACTTGGCATGACCCGAGCTGGTATTAATAAACATATTCACACACTACGTAAATGGGGTATTGAGGTTAATACTATTACTAGTAAGGGTTATCAACTTACTAGAAAAATGGATTTATTAGATTACGAGCGAATTTATGGTTTAGTGAGACGCGGAGATATAATTGTAAAACCGGTTATTAATTCTACCAATCAATATCTACTTGAGCGCATCGATCAATTAAGTTCTGGTGATGCTTGTGTTGCAGAATATCAAACAGCCGGTAGAGGGAGGCGTGGTCGATATTGGGCTTCTCCTTTCGGCTGTAATCTTTATTTATCATTGTACTGGTATTTAGACCAAGGGCCGGCTGCTGCCATGGGACTGAGCTTGGTTGCGGGGATTGTGATAGCTGAGACTCTTAATAAATTGAGCGGTAGTAATATAAAAGTTAAATGGCCTAATGATCTTTATCTTAATGAAAAAAAGCTTGCAGGTATTTTGATTGAAATGGTAGGTAAAACTGGCGATGCGGCACATATTGTGATTGGTATTGGGCTTAATATTGCAATGAGTCGTAATTATGAAACAAATATTAATCAAGGATGGATTAATCTTGAGCAGGCTGGTATTCAAATAGAAAGAAATGTGATAGCAGGTCAGATCATTTTGGCATTACGTCATGAATTAGTGCAATTTGAGAAATATGGTCTTGTTCCTTTTATTAAACGTTGGCTGGTGTTGGATAATTTTTTACATAAAAAAGTAAGATTACATATTGGTGACCACCTTGAGATCGGTATCGTGAAAGGTATTAATGAACACGGCGCAATTTTGTTAGAACAAAATGGTGAAATTGTTTCTTATATAGGTGGTGAAATTTCATTACGGCCAGATAATTAGAACAATTGAGTCGAAGCTAATCATCGGGTAGTGTTCAAAAATCTGTGTCATATCTTAAACTCAAAAAAAAAGAGGTATGACATATGAGAAATCAATCATTTAATTTTGATGAAGCGTTGAAGCAATTACAATCAGGTAAAAATTTACTCGGTACGGATGGAATACTCACACCACTCATAAAACAGCTGACCGAAGCTGCCCTGCAGGCAGAAATAGAACACTACCTATCGACAACGTCAATCGATACGCGTAAAAATGGCTATACTCGAAAAACGGTTAAATCGACATCAGGTCAATTTGAACTGAAAACGCCCAGAGACAGGTCAGGTGCTTTTGAGCCTCAGCTCATTAAGAAAAATCAGACAAAATTATCAGAGGATATTGATAACAAAATTCTATCGTTATTTGCATTAGGCATGAGTTATCGTGATATTCAAAAACATGTTGCAGAATTATATGGACTGGAAATATCAGATGGAGCTATTACGCATATTACTGACAAATTACTCCCTGAATTAAAAGCCTGGCAACAACACCCTCTGGAGGCGCTCTATCCTTTTGTCTGGCTCGATGCCATTCATTACAAGATAAAACATGATGGTCACTATATCAATAAGGCAATCTACACAGTACTTGGACTAACCACCGATGGGCATAAGGAATGGTTAGGACTCTATATGTCTGAAACAGAAGGAGCACATCATTGGCTGAGCGTTCTGACTGACTTACATATAGCTAGGCGACTTAATTTTGATTACAAGGTGTGTTATGAGTTATACAATTGATTTTCGACGTAAAGTAATATCTGTAAGGAAAGCCGAAGGTTTAACAATTCGAGAAACTGCGAAACAATTCCGTATTGGAAAAGCGTCTTTAGTACGTTGGCTTAAACGACCAGAGCCAAAAAATTCAACGCCACGTAAGAGGAAGCTCGATAAAAATGCTTTAGCAAAAGATGTGGAACAGTATCCAGATGCTTACCAAAAGGAACGGGCAGAGCGATTCGGTGTTTGTAAAAAGACTATTTGGCAATCCCTTAAAAAGCTGGGATTAACCTATAAAAAAAACTCTATTCCATCCAAAAACCAACGAAAGCGACAGGCTGGCACATCAGCAAAAAAGACAACAGTATGAAAAAAAAGATAAATCTGTTGTTTTTATTGATGAAAGTGGTTTTTCACATGACACTCCACGAACTCACGGCTATTCCCCAAAAGGTCACCGTTGTTTTGGCCTGAAAAACTGGGGTGCTAAGGGAAGAACAAATGTTATTGGCGCTTTATTGGGAACAACCCTTTTTGCTATCGGATTATTTGATTGCAATATTAATCGTGATGTTTTTTATGTTTGGATCACAAAAATATTGCTCCCAGAACTTCCTGAAAATTCTGTTATTTTTATGGACAACGCTAGCTTTCACAAAGGTAAGAATATTGAACAGGCAATTATAAACGCAGGACACCAGATAGAATATTTGCCTGTGTATTCACCAGATTTAAATCCTATAGAACATAAATGGTCTCAAGCTAAACGTAAAAAGATGGAAACAGGATGCACTATCGATGACCTGTTTTTAATACATATGCTGTAATCAAAATTAAGTCGCCTAGCTATAACCGTGGTATACAAGATATTTTAATCGCTTGTGTTGACGGATTAAAAGGGTTTCCAGAAGCGATAGCCAGTATTTTCCCGCAGACAGAAGTTCAGCTATGCGTAGTTCATCAAATTCGCAATAGCTTACGTTATATTGCCAGTAAAGACCAAAAAGCCTTTATGGCTGATTTAAAGCCGGTTTATCGTGCAGATACTAAAGCGGCTGCTGAGCTTGCCCTTGATGAACTGGAAACGAAATGGGATGAAAAATACCCGATAGTGCTAGAATCCTGGCGAAGTAAATGGGAGTTGCTCAGTGCTTATTTTCGATACCCTAAAGCCATTAGAAAACCCATTTATACGACCGATGCAGTAGAGGCTGTTCATCGGCAGTTTAGGAAATTAACTAAAACCAAAGGGGCTTTTCCTAATGAAAACAGCTTATTAAAATTACTCTATATTGGCATCAATCAGGTATCCAACAAATGGACTATGCCGATTAGTAACTGGGCGTCAACCATTGCTCAATTGTCCATCTATTTTAAAGGGCGCCTAGATGGTATAATCAAAATATAAAATCCCCTGACACAGAATTATGAACACCCTCAATCATCGACTCAATGTTTGAAATTATTTTCTTAATCTAACATTTGTAATTGAATGATTAGAGCCTTTAGTCATGATCAAACTGGCTCTTTCTTTGGTTGGTATTATATTCTCTTCCAAATTTATTTTATTAATTTCTTCCCATATTGTTTTAGCTGTATTGATCGCTTCTTCTTGCTCTAATTTAGAATAATGGTAGAAATAGGCGTGAGGGTCGGAAAAAGCACCTTGGCAGAATTCCAAAAATCGACTGATATACCATTTTTTCAATAAATTTTCAGGGGCATCAACATAAATTGAAAAATCGACAAAGTCAGATACGAAAACATGATGGGGAGCATGTGGATAATCCATTCCGCTTTGCAAAACGTTTAAACCTTCCAAAATAAGAATATCAGGCTGCTCAATCACTTGCTTTTTACCGGGAACGATATCATAAGTAAAATGGGAGTATACCGGAGTGGTAACCTGTTTGACTCCAGATTTTATATCAGAAACAAATTTTACTAAACGATGCATATCATAGGATTGTGGAAATCCTTTTTTCTTCATTATTCCACGTTCGTTTAAAATCTGATTTGGGTATAAGAAACCATCTGTTGTAATAAGATCAACTTTACGATGCTCGGGCCACCGACTTAATAAAGTTTGTAATAGGCGAGCTGTGGTACTTTTACCAACTGCAACACTGCCTGCAATACCGATAACATAAGGTACTTTAGTACCATTAGTACCTAAGAATTGTTGTAAAACGGTTTGTCTACGTAAATTTGAACTGATATAGAAATTAAGTAGCCGTGAAATAGGAAGATAAATTTTATTTACTTCATCCATTGAAATTTCATCATTGATACCCTTTAGTTCCAGCAGCTCTTTATCCGTTAGTAGCTCTAGTGGAACAGAATCACGTAATGTTGCCCAATGTTCACGGTCAAATTCTAAATAAGGTGTTATTGAAAAGTTTTGTTGTTGTTTCATAAGTCAACATTTACCTGTGTACAGGTTGTCATAATCATTCATAACCAATAAAAAAATAGATTGCATAATAACGATTGAATATCTTTAGGCGTAGAGTTTTTTCTGTTTTTTTGTATTAATTAAATAATTGATCACAATTTATCCGTTTTTTATTTTTAGCAATGAAATAATATTGTCTGTTTTACGATACGTTTTTATTAGTCACGAGTTTCGCCCCAATAAAAAAACGTTCTATTTTTAAGTTTAATTCAGCATAATATATAAATAGACAAAATCTTATAAATTAAAAGCAACTTATTGTAATTTAAACAAATTTATACTTTTTAGTAACTTGCAAATTAACCATTGCTTTTAAGCCATTTCTGGAATTTTATATGCCTATGCGAAACTCGTGTTAGTGAGAAAAATTTGATGTCATTTTTCACTAGAGTAAATAGTAAATAAAAAATTTATACTGTTGAGTATTTAAACATTTACTATAGAAAAAAGCAGCAAAAAAGGTTAAAGTGAGTATTTTATAAGCAAAAGAATAAATATTTTAATTTTTTTGTTGCAACATGCTCGTTCTCTACCTAAAATGCGCAGCACCTGGTGCCGGCATAGCTCAGTTGGTAGAGCAACTGACTTGTAATCAGTAGGTCCCGAGTTCGACTCTTGGTGCCGGCACCATTAAAAATTTGGATATAAGTAAAAGGTGGGATTCCCGAGCGGCCAAAGGGAGCAGACTGTAAATCTGCCGTCACAGACTTCGAAGGTTCGAATCCTTCTCCCACCACCATAAGTTTCATCTTAAGTGTTCAGCTTAAAATGCTACCTCAATGCAAAATACTTAAGATAAAATTTGCAGCTGATTAAAGTCAGGTAGCCGGGTTCATCGCGGGCATCGTATAATGGCTATTACCTCAGCCTTCCAAGCTGATGATGCGGGTTCGATTCCCGCTGCCCGCTCCAAGATGTGCTGATATAGCTCAGTCGGTAGAGCACACCCTTGGTAAGGGTGAGGTCGGCAGTTCGAATCTGCCTATCAGCACCACTCCTAGAATGTGTTCTTAATTGTTCCCTGATTTTTTTCCTGCGAAAAAACAAGCAACGAGTATATGACTTTTACTGCTTGGTTAATGTGGTGTAACCACCGATTCCGTGTCTTAGAAGGACAATCTAATGTCTAAAGAAAAATTTGAACGTAAAAAACCGCACGTTAACGTTGGTACAATTGGCCACGTTGACCATGGTAAAACAACTTTAACTGCAGCAATCACCACTGTATTAGCAAAAACTTATGGCGGTAGTGCACGTGCATTTGATCAAATTGATAATGCACCGGAAGAAAAAGCGCGCGGTATCACAATTTCTACCTCTCACGTAGAATATGATACCCCAACCCGCCATTATGCCCACGTTGATTGCCCAGGCCACGCAGATTATGTAAAAAACATGATCACCGGTGCGGCACAAATGGACGGCGCAATTTTAGTGGTTGCAGCAACAGATGGTCCAATGCCACAAACACGTGAGCATATCCTATTAGGTCGCCAGGTAGGTGTTCCTTACATCATCGTTTTCCTGAACAAATGTGATATGGTTGATGATGAAGAGTTGTTGGAACTGGTTGAAATGGAAGTGCGTGAACTTCTTTCTCAGTATGATTTCCCAGGAGACGACACGCCGGTAATCAAAGGTTCAGCGTTGAAGGCGTTGGAAGGTGTTGCTGAGTGGGAAGAGAAAATTCTAGAGTTAGCGAAAGCGTTAGATGATTATATTCCAGAGCCAGAGCGTGCGATAGATAAACCGTTCTTATTGCCAATCGAAGACGTATTTTCGATCTCAGGTCGTGGAACCGTAGTAACAGGCCGTGTAGAGCGTGGTGTAGTTAAGGTTGGTGAAGAAGTCGAAATCGTCGGAATTAAAGAAACGACCAAAACGACGTGTACGGGCGTAGAAATGTTCCGCAAACTGCTGGACGAAGGTCGTGCAGGTGAGAACGTGGGTGTATTGTTACGTGGTACCAAGCGTGAAGATGTAGAGCGTGGTCAAGTATTAGCAAAACCAGGTTCAATCAATCCACATACTCAATTTGAATCAGAAGTATATATTTTGAGCAAAGATGAGGGCGGTCGCCACACGCCATTCTTTAAAGGTTACCGTCCACAGTTTTATTTTAGAACGACGGACGTAACGGGCACAATCGAGTTGCCAGAAGGCGTAGAGATGGTAATGCCAGGTGATAATATCAACATGAAAGTGACGTTGATAGCGCCAATTGCGATGGATGAAGGATTGCGTTTTGCGATCCGTGAAGGTGGTCGTACAGTCGGTGCCGGTGTCGTTGCTAAAATTATTGCTTGATTCGATATTAAATTTGAATAAAAGAGGCGAAAGCCTCTTTTATTATGATCGCTGTAAAATTATTATCGATAATCTAATTTTTTGAGTATATAAACTCAAACTAATATTGAAATGAAAATCATTATCATTTAGTATTGCTGATGAGATTTTAACTGTTCGGTATTAAAAATGTCTGTCTATGTAATCGAATTAGTGATAAAGTAATAAAAACTTTAGTTCGCGATAATCACATAACATCCATTAGTGGATTAAAGAAGTGTGTATCTATTGGTAGCCATTGTGGAAAATGCTTGCCTCAAGCAACTCAGCTAATTCAAAATGAGCAAATAAATTTTTCTGTTGTTACTGATATTGACGCAGTACAATGAATTAATAGAATAAATTTAAATGCTATCAAAGAACCTTTCCTAGTTTTAATTAATAAATTACTCTTCGCTTTTCAATAAAAATATTTTTCTATTCTGTTCGTCTAATAATTTCTATCTACACTTTAGATACTGGAAGTGGAGGATAAAAAATGAAAGGCGATAAAAAAATCATAACCCATTTAAATACATTATTGGGCAATGAGCTTGTTGCAATCAATCAATATTTTTACATGCCCGTATGTTTAAAAATTGGGGTTTATTACGTCTTAATGATATTGAATATGAAGAATCTATTGATGAGATGAAACATGCTGATAAATATAATATAAAGGATCCTCTTTCTTGAAGGTATACCAAATTTGCAGGATTTTAGGTAAATTAAATTATTGGTGAGAATGTTGAAGAAATGCTTAAATCAGATTTACTGCTTGAATTGGATGGGGCGAAAGGTTTGGTTTGCGTTCAGCAATTGCTTATGCGGATTCAGTTAGTCGCGATTTAATGATTGAAATACTAACGGATGAAGAAAAACATATTGATTGGATAGCAAACATAGACCTAAAAAATTACCTACAATCTCAGCTGGGTGAAGAGACATGATTTAATCGGTATTCATTAAGATTTTAACAAATATTATCGCATAAGATTTTTATAAATAAATTTTTATGCAATTTTTTTATCTACGGCTTGCTCTTATTTTGAAATTACGTATAATGCACGGGCTTTTTAATTCAAGAGCCTGGCCGTAAAGGCTAGTAAGCAGTAAAACTGCGTTAAAAAACAATACCTCCGATTTGGAGGTTATTATGACAACGATTACACTCCCCTATCAATCGAAATGGGTGCGAGGAGTAATTTTTTACGTTTATAAATAGTTGGAGCTCTGGTCTCATGCAGAACCAAAGAATCCGTATCCGCCTGAAAGCCTTTGATCATCGTTTAATTGATCAATCAACTGCGGAAATCGTTGAAACAGCTAAGCGCACTGGCGCTCAAGTACGTGGTCCGATCCCGTTACCTACACGTAAAGAACGTTTTACCGTTCTGATTTCGCCGCATGTTAATAAAGATGCACGTGATCAGTACGAAATTCGTACTCATAAGCGTCTGGTTGACATCGTTGAGCCAACTGAGAAAACCGTTGATGCTCTGATGCGTCTGGATCTGGCTGCCGGTGTAGATGTGCAGATCAGCCTGGGTTAATCAGGTCGTTGCGCGATTGAGAGGTTGAAACAATGATTGGTTTAGTCGGGAAGAAAGTAGGAATGACACGTATCTTCACTGAAGATGGTGTTTCTATTCCTGTAACTGTTATCGAAATTGAAAATAACCGAGTGACTCAGGTTAAGAGCCTGGAAACAGATGGTTATAATGCAATTCAGGTTACTACCGGTAGCAAAAAAGCAAACCGTGTAAAGAAACCTGAAGCTGGGCATTTTGCTAAAGCTGGTGTTGAAGCTGGCCGTATCCTACGTGAATTTCGTTTGAGTGAAAACGAAGAGTTTACTGTAGGTCAAAGCATTAGTGTTGAAATTTTTGCTGACGTCAAGAAAGTCGACGTTACTGGTACCTCCAAAGGTAAGGGTTTTGCTGGTACGGTTAAACGCTGGAATTTTCGCACTCAGGACGCTACTCATGGTAACTCCTTGTCACACCGTGTTCCGGGTTCTATTGGTCAAAACCAAACTCCGGGTAAGGTATTTAAAGGCAAGAAAATGGCAGGCCAATTGGGTAATGAACGTGTAACTGTTCAAAGTCTGGATGTAGTACGCGTTGACGCTGAGCGTAATCTGCTGTTGGTCAAGGGTGCTGTTCCAGGTGCGACTGGTAGCAACCTGATTGTAAAACCAGCTGTTAAGGCGTAACGTCGAGGAGATAGGAATGGAATTGGTAATGAAAGACGCGCAAAGCGCGCTGACTGTTTCCGAAACTACCTTCGGGCGTGATTTCAATGAAGCGCTTGTGCATCAAGTAGTTGTTGCGTATGCAGCTGGTGCTCGTCAAGGTACTCGTGCTCAGAAAACTCGTGCTGAGGTTTCAGGTTCTGCTAAAAAGCCATGGCGTCAAAAAGGCACTGGTCGTGCACGTGCTGGTTCAGTTAAGAGCCCAATTTGGCGCTCTGGTGGTGTCACTTTCGCAGCGAGACCACAGGACCACAGTCAAAAAGTAAATAAAAAGATGTACCGCGGTGCTTTGAAAAGCATCTTGTCTGAATTGGTACGTCAGGATCGTCTAATTGTTGTCGAGAAATTTGCACTGGAAGCGCCGAAAACTAAGCTTCTGGTACAAAAATTAAAGGAAATGGCGCTGGATGACGTATTGATCGTCACGAATGAGGTTGATGAAAACTTGTTTTTAGCAGCCCGTAACTTATATAAAGTTGATGTTCGCGATGCAATCGGTATCGATCCTGTTAGCCTAATTGCCTTCGACAAAGTAGTTATGACTGCTGATGCTGTGAAGCAAATTGAGGAGATGCTAGCATGATCCGTGAAGAACGTCTGCTGAAAGTACTACGTGCGCCGCATGTCTCTGAGAAAGCTTCTACAGCGATGGAAAAAAGTAACACCATCGTGCTTAAAGTAGCGAAAGATGTGACTAAAGCAGAGATTAAGGCTGCCGTACAGAAACTGTTCGAAGTTGAAGTCAAAGGTGTAAATACTTTACTAGTTAAAGGCAAAACCAAACGCCACGGTCAGCGAATTGGTCGTCGTAGCGACTGGAAAAAAGCTTACGTCACTCTGAAAGAAGGCCAGAATCTGGACTTCATCGGTGGTTCAGAGTAAGTCGGAGGAGTAAAGAACAATGGCAGTTGTTAAATGTAAACCTACGTCTCCGGGCCGTCGCCACGTAGTTAAAGTGGTTAACCCTGAGCTGCATAAGGGTAAACCTTATGCTCCGTTGCTAGAAAAAATCAACAAAACCGGTGGACGTAACAATAATGGCCGTATTACTACGCGTCATATTGGTGGTGGTCACAAACAGCATTATCGTCTAATTGACTTTAAACGCAATAAAGATGGTATTGCTGCTACTGTTGAGCGTCTGGAATATGATCCAAATCGTTCGGCGAATATTGCATTAGTTATCTATAAAGATGGAGAGCGTCGCTATATTCTGGCACCAAAAGGCTTAAAAGCCGGAGACCAAATTCAGTCTGGTGCAGATGCAGCAATTAAAGCAGGTAATGCTTTACCTATGCGTAATATTCCTGTCGGTTCAACGGTTCATAATGTTGAGCTTAAACCGGGTAAAGGTGGTCAGCTGGCGCGTTCAGCCGGTGCTTATGTGCAAATCGTTGCACGTGATGGTAGTTATGTAACTATCCGTTTACGTTCTGGCGAAATGCGTAAAGTGCTTTCTGATTGCCGTGCGACATTAGGTGAAGTTGGTAATGCGGAGCATATGCTGCGTGTTCTGGGTAAAGCTGGTGCTAGCCGCTGGCGTGGAATTCGCCCTACCGTTCGTGGTACAGCGATGAACCCAGTAGACCATCCACATGGTGGTGGTGAAGGTCGTAACTTTGGTAAACACCCAGTAACACCTTGGGGCGTTCAAACCAAAGGTAAAAAGACCCGTAGCAATAAGCGTACTGATAAATATATCGTACGTCACCGTTCTAAAAAATAATTAGAGGATAAACCATGCCACGTTCTCTCAAGAAAGGTCCTTTTATTGACCTGCACTTGCTGAAGAAGGTAGAGAAAGCAGTGGAAAGCGGAGACAAAAAGCCTCTCAAGACTTGGTCCCGTCGTTCAACGATCTTTCCTAACATGATCGGTTTGACCATCGCTATCCATAATGGTCGTCAGCATGTTCCAGTTTTTGTTACCGACGAAATGGTTGGTCATAAATTGGGTGAATTCGCGCCGACCCGTACTTATCGCGGCCATGCGGCCGATAAAAAGGCCAAGAAACGTTAAGGTAGGAGGAAGAGATGGAAACTATCGCTATGCATCGCCACGCTCGTTCTTCTGCTCAGAAGGTTCGTTTAGTGGCTGATCTGATTCGCGGTAAGAAAGTGTCGCAAGCTCTAGAAATTCTGAACTATACCAACAAGAAAGCTGCTGGTTTAGTGAAGAAAGTACTTGAGTCTGCTATCGCTAACGCCGAGCACAACGATGGTGCTGATATTGATGACTTAAAAGTTACGAAAATTTTCGTTAACGAAGGTCCAACTATGAAACGCATCATGCCTCGCGCGAAAGGCCGTGCAGATCGTATTTTGAAGCGCACCAGCCACATTACTGTGGTTGTGTCCGATCGCTGAGACTCTGGAGATTAGCAATGGGTCAAAAAGTACATCCTAATGGTATTCGCCTGGGTATTGTCAAACCTTGGAACTCTACTTGGTATGCGAATACAAAAGAATTCGCTGACAACCTAGACAGCGATTTTAAAGTACGCCAGTATTTGAATAAAGAACTGGCAAAGGCATCTATTTCACGTATCGTTATCGAACGTCCTGCGAAGAGCATCCGTGTAACTATTCACACTGCTCGTCCTGGTATCGTTATCGGTAAAAAAGGTGAAGATGTCGAGAAACTGCGTAAAACAGTAGCAGATATTGCTGGTGCCCCTGCGCAAATCAATATTGCTGAAGTACGTAAGCCTGAACTGGATGCTAAATTAGTTGCTGATAGTATCGCTTCACAGCTGGAACGTCGTGTTATGTTCCGTCGAGCTATGAAACGAGCGGTACAGAATGCTATGCGTCTAGGTGCAAAAGGCATAAAAGTGGAAGTCAGTGGTCGTTTAGGCGGCGCTGAAATTGCACGTACTGAGTGGTATCGTGAAGGCCGTGTGCCATTGCACACCTTGCGTGCTGATATCGATTATAACACTGCAGAAGCGCACACCACTTATGGTGTACTCGGCGTTAAGGTATGGATCTTCGAAGGTGAGATTCTGGGTGGTATGGCTGCTGTTGAACAGGTAGAGAAACCTACAGTTCAACCTAAAAAGCAGCAGCGTAAAGGCCGCAAGGAGAGTCGCTGATGTTACAACCAAAGCGTACGAAATTCCGTAAAATGCATAAAGGCCGCAATCGTGGTCTGGCTGCAGGTACGGATGTTAGCTTCGGCACTTTCGGTCTGAAGGCAGTGGGGCGTGGACGTCTGACTGCACGTCAGATTGAAGCGGCACGTCGTGCCATGACCCGTGCAGTTAAGCGTCAGGGTAAAATCTGGATCCGTGTGTTTCCAGATAAACCTATTACTGAAAAGCCACTTGAAGTGCGTATGGGTAAAGGTAAAGGTAACGTAGAGTATTGGGTTGCCTTGATCCAACCTGGTAAAGTTCTTTATGAAATGGACAGTGTTCCAGAAGAGCTAGCTCGTGAAGCATTCAAGTTGGCAGCAGCAAAACTGCCTATCAAAACCACCTTTGTAACTAAGACGGTGATGTAATGAAAGCAAAAGAGCTGCGCGAAAAAAGCGTTGAAGATTTGAACACTGAACTGCTTAACCTGCTACGTGAGCAATTTAACTTGAGTATGCAGGCAGTAAGTGGACAGCTGCAACAGTCTCACCTGTTGAAACAAGTACGTCGTGATATTGCACGCGTTAAGACTTTATTGACTGAAAAGGCGGGTGCGTAATGAGCGATAAAATCCGTACTTTGCAAGGTCGTGTAACTAGCGATAAGATGGAGAAATCTATTGTCGTTGCTATTGAGCGTATGGTAAAACATCCTTTATATGGTAAGTTTATCCGTCGTACGACCAAATTGCATGTACATGACGAGAACAATGAATGTGGTATCGGTGATCTAGTGGAAATCAGTGAAACCCGCCCTCTGTCCAAAACAAAGTCATGGACACTTGTTCGCGTTATAGAAAAAGCTGTTCTGTAATAGGATAGTCATTTAGTAATAGAATAAGCGGCTCTTAATAAAGCGGCCGTTTATTTTTTCTGTCCATATTGATGTTGTGGTGTTATAATGCTGCGCCTTCATGTATGGGTAATTGTACTGCCTCTTCAATTTATATAAGAAGCGGCTTAGTTGTAGTTGACATTTAGCGGAGCACTAAAATGATCCAAGAACAGACTATGCTGAACGTAGCCGACAACTCCGGCGCACGTCGCGTAATGTGTATCAAGGTTCTAGGTGGCTCGCACCGTCGCTACGCAGATGTAGGTGATATCATCAAAATTACTGTTAAAGAAGCAATTCCACGCGGTAAAGTAAAAAAAGGTGATGTCCTGAAAGCGGTAGTGGTGCGCACCAAGAAGGGTGTTCGTCGCCCTGACGGTTCTGTCATTCGTTTCGATGGCAATGCTTGTGTGTTGTTAAACAATACAAGTGAGCAAGTTATCGGTACGCGTATTTTTGGGCCGGTAACTCGTGAACTTCGTACTGAGAAGTTTATGAAAATTATCTCTCTGGCACCAGAAGTACTCTAAGGAGCGGGCACAATGGCAGCGAAAATCCGTCGTGATGACGAAGTTATCGTGTTAGCTGGTAAAGATAAAGGCAAACGCGGTAAAGTAAAACAGGTTCTTTCTTCTGGTAAAGTCATTGTTGAAGGGATTAATCTGGTTAAAAAACATCAGAAGCCTGTTCCGGCTCTGAATCAACCAGGTGGCATCGTCGAAAAAGAAGCAGCAATTGATGTTTCTAACGTTGCAATCTTTAATGTGACAACAGGCAAGGCTGACCGAGTAGGTTTTAGAATTGAAGATGGCAAAAAAGTGCGTTTCTTCAAATCTAACAGTGAAACTATTAAGTAATTTTTGGAGTATACGATGGCGAAACTGCATGATTACTATAAAGACGAGGTAGTCCAAAAGCTGATGACTCAGTTTGGCTACAATTCTGTCATGCAAGTCCCTCGGGTCGAGAAGATCACCCTGAACATGGGTGTTGGTGAAGCTGTTGCTGATAAAAAGCTGCTTGATAATGCAGCTGCTGATTTAGCGGCAATAACAGGGCAAAAACCATTTATCACCAAAGCGCGCAAATCTGTTGCAGGCTTCAAAATCCGTCAGGGCTATCCAATCGGCTGTAAAGTGACCCTGCGTGGCGAACGTATGTGGGAATTCTTTGAGCGTCTGATTTTTATTGCTGTACCACGTATCCGTGATTTCCGTGGTTTATCCACTAAATCATTTGATGGTCGTGGCAACTACAGCATGGGTGTACGTGAACAAATCATCTTTCCTGAAATCGATTATGATAAAGTGGATCGTGTACGTGGTTTAGATATTACTATCACCACTAGTGCGAAATCAGATGATGAAGGTCTTGCACTGTTGATGGCGTTTAACTTTCCGTTCCGTAAGTAAGGCAGGGTATTCATGGCTAAACAATCAATGAAAGCACGTGATGTAAAACGTGCAAAATTAGCTGAAAAATTCTTTGCAAAGCGCACAGAATTGAAAGCTATTATTTCTGATGTGAATACATCTGATGAAGATCGTTGGAATGCTGTTCTTAAGCTGCAAACGCTACCACGTGATTCCAGCCCTTCTCGTCGGCGTAACCGCTGTCGTCAAACTGGGCGTCCGCATGGTTTTCTGCGGAAATTTGGTCTAAGCCGTATTAAAGTCCGTGAATCCGCTATGCGCGGTGAAATCCCGGGTCTTAAAAAGGCTAGCTGGTAATTTCACCAATTGAATCACGGGAGTAAAGACAGATGAGCATGCAAGATCCCATCGCGGATATGCTAACCCGTATCCGTAACGGTCAGGCCGCTAATAAAGCTGCGGTCAACATGCCTTCCGCTAAGCTAAAAGTAGCGATTGCTACAGTGCTTAAGGAAGAAGGTTATATTGAAGATTATAAAATTGAAGGCGACATCAAGCCAACATTGGAAATTACATTGAAATATTTCCAAGGTAAGGCTGTTGTAGAAAGCATTCAGCGTGTAAGCCGCCCAAGTTTGCGCATCTATAAGAAAAAAGATGAGTTACCACAGGTTATGGCTGGTTTAGGCATTGCGATTATTTCTACTTCTAAAGGTGTCATGACTGATCGTGCAGCTCGCCAAGCAGGTTTAGGTGGCGAAATTCTCTGCTACGTAGCTTAATTCGGGAGGAAAGAATGTCTCGTGTGGCAAAAGCACCTGTCGTCATTCCTGCCGGCGTAGAAGTTAAACTTGACGGTCAGGATATAGCGATTAAAGGTAAAAATGGCGAGCTTACTCGTACAATCCATAAAGCTGTTGAAGTCAAACATGCTGATAATCAATTAACGTTTGCAGCTCGTGAAGGTTTTGCTGATGCATGGGCGCAAGCGGGTACGACGCGTTCTTTATTGAATGCAATGGTTATTGGTGTTACCGAAGGCTTCACTAAGAAACTTCAGCTGGGTGGTGTCGGTTATCGTGCAGCTATTAAAGGCAATACTATAAGTTTGTCCTTAGGTTTCTCTCATCCGGTAGAGCATGAACTGCCAGCAGGTATTACTGCAAAATGTCCTTCACAGACTGAAATTGTGTTGGAAGGAGTAGATAAACAGGCAATTGGCCAAGTTGCAGCTGAATTGCGTGCTTACCGTCGTCCTGAACCTTATAAAGGTAAAGGTGTTCATTACGCCGATGAAATCGTGCGTACTAAAGAGGCTAAGAAGAAGAAGTAAGGTAACACTATGGATAAGAAAGTAGCTCGTATCCGTCGTGCGACCCGCGCACGCCGCAAACTACATGAACTGAGTGCAACGCGCTTGGTGGTACACCGTACCCCTAGACATATTTATGCGCAGGTTATTGCACCAAACGGTTCTGAAACTTTGGTGGTTGCTTCTACTACAGAAAAAACTATCAATGAGCAAGTAAAGTACACAGGAAACAAAGAAGCCGCAGCAGCAGTTGGTAAATTAATTGCTGAGCGCGCGTTGGAAAAAGGCATCAAAGAAGTTGCTTTTGACCGTTCTGGTTTCCAATATCATGGTCGAGTCCAGACACTGGCAGATGCTGCCCGTGAAGCTGGCCTTCAGTTCTAAGGTAGAGGTGTAAGATGGCTCACATCGAGAAACAAGCTGGCGAACTGCAGGAAAAGCTGATCGCGGTAAATCGTGTAGCAAAAACCGTTAAAGGTGGCCGTATTTTTAGTTTTACAGCACTAACTGTCGTTGGTGATGGTAACGGTCGTGTTGGTTTTGGCTACGGTAAGGCACGCGAAGTTCCGGCAGCAATCCAGAAAGCGATGGAAAAAGCCCGTCGCAATATGAAAAACGTCGCTCTCAATAATGGTACTTTGTATCATCCTGTAAAAGGTGCTCACACAGGTTCTCGTGTGTTTATGCAACCTGCTTATGAAGGTACGGGTATCATCGCAGGCGGTGCAATGCGTGCTGTTTTGGAAGTCGCGGGTGTTCATAACGTACTGGCTAAAACCTATGGTTCCACGAACCCAATTAATGTTGTTCGTGCAACGCTGGATGCTTTAGACAGTATGAAGTCTCCAGAAATGGTCGCAGCTAAGCGTGGTAAATCCGTCGAAGAAATTCTGGGGTAATGGACCATGGCTAAGACTATTAAAATTACACAATTTCGCAGTACTATTGGTCGTTTGCCAAAACATAAGGCAACCATGATCGGTTTAGGTCTGCGTCGTATCGGTCATACTGTAGAACGTGAAGATACACCAGCGCTCCGCGGCATGATCAATTTGGTTTCCTACATGGTTAAAGTTGAGGAGTAACAGATGCGCTTAAATACTCTGTCTCCAGCTGAAGGTGCTAAACATGCACCTAAACGCGTAGGTCGCGGTATTGGTTCCGGTTTAGGTAAAACAGGCGGACGTGGTCATAAAGGTCAGAAATCTCGTTCTGGCGGTGGCATCCGTCGTGGTTTTGAAGGTGGTCAGATGCCTCTATATCGTCGTTTACCAAAATTTGGTTTTACTTCACGTAAAGCAATGATTACTGCAGAAATTCGTTTGTCAGACTTTGCTAAAGTTGAAGGCGATGTCATTAATCTGAATACGCTGAAAGCTGCTAATATAGTTGGCATTCAAATAGAATATGCGAAAGTTATTCTTTCTGGTGAAGTTAATCGTCCAGTAACTGTACGTGGTCTTCGTGTAACAAAAGGTGCACGGACTGCAATTGAAGCGGCTGGCGGTAAAATCGAGGAATAAGTTACAGATGGCGAAGCAACCAGGTTTAGATTTTCAAAGTGCTAAAGGTGGCATAGGCGAACTTAAACGCAGGCTTTTGTTTGTTATTGGGGCGCTGATTGTTTTCCGTATTGGTTCTTTTATTCCTATTCCTGGTATTGATGCCACTGTGCTTGCCAAATTGCTTGAACAGCAAAGAGGCACCATCATTGAAATGTTTAATATGTTCTCTGGTGGTGCACTTAGTCGTGCTTCTATCTTTGCATTGGGAATTATGCCGTATATTTCGGCATCGATTATTGTCCAATTACTGACTGTAGTTAATCCACGGCTAGCAGAGATTAAGAAGGAAGGGGAAGCCGGTCGCCGTAAGATTAGTCAATATACGCGTTATGGTACTTTGGTATTGGCGATATTCCAATCTATTGGTATTGCGACAGGTTTACCAAATATGGCTGGAATGCGAGGGTTGGTAATCAATCCTGGTTTTCCATTTTATTTCACGGCTGTTGTTAGTTTAGTGACAGGAACAATGTTTCTGATGTGGCTAGGCGAACAAATTACTGAAAGAGGTATTGGAAACGGTATCTCTATCATTATCTTTGCAGGTATAGTTGCGGGGCTCCCGCCGGCCATCGGCCATACCATTGAGCAAGCTCGGCAAGGCGATTTGCACTTCCTCCTGTTGTTGTTGATTGCAGTTTTAGTATTTGTTGTGACTTATTTTGTTGTCTTTATGGAACGTGGTCAGCGCCGCATAGTGGTTAACTACGCAAAACGTCAACAAGGTCGTCGCATTTATGCTGCACAAAGCACACATTTACCATTAAAGGTAAATATGGCAGGTGTTATTCCTGCAATTTTTGCTTCCAGTATTATACTGTTCCCAGGTACAATAGCTTCCTGGTTTGGTGATGGAACAGGTTGGGGCTGGCTGACAGCTATTTCAATGTATTTGCAGCCAGGACAACCGCTTTATGTGTTACTTTATGCATCTGCAATCATCTTCTTCTGTTTCTTTTATACGGCATTAGTTTTTAATCCGAGAGAGACAGCAGATAACCTGAAGAAGTCCGGTGCATTTGTACCAGGAATTCGTCCGGGAGAGCAAACGGCCAAGTATATTGACAAAGTAATGACACGCCTAACATTAGTAGGTGCATTGTATATTACTTTTATTTGCTTAATCCCGGAGTTCATGCGTGACGCAATGAAAGTTCCATTCTATTTTGGTGGTACTTCACTTCTAATTGTTGTCGTCGTTATTATGGACTTTATGGCTCAAGTGCAAACTCTTATGATGTCCAGTCAATATGAGTCTGCATTGAAAAAGGCAAATCTTAAAGGCAAATAATTGTCTTTAAATTAATTTGCTTAGGAAGTTACGGAGAGTAAAAATGAAAGTTCGTGCTTCAGTCAAGAAATTATGCCGTAACTGTAAAATCATTAGACGCGAAGGTATTGTTCGTGTGATTTGCAGCGTTGAACCAAGACATAAACAACGTCAAGGTTAAAAAAAGCATTTTTTTCTTGCAAAGTTGGGTTGAGCTGGCTAAATTAGCCAGCCAAACTTTTTATCTAAGAAAATGTATAACTGTTTGAGTATCCTGAAAGCGGGCTTTTCAGCACAGTTATGCAGTATTTAACTTTAGGAGTGCATAGTGGCCCGTATAGCAGGCATTAACATTCCTGATCAACACACCGTAATCGCATTAACGTCGATTTACGGCATCGGCAAAACTCGCTCACAGTCAATCTGTGCAGCAACTGGTATTGCTGAGCATGTTAAGATCAGTGAGCTGTCTGAAGAGCAAATCGACAAGTTACGTGACGAAGTTGCTAAATACATTGTTGAAGGTGATTTGCGTCGTGAAGTTACCCTAAGCATCAAGCGCTTAATGGATCTTGGTTGCTATCGTGGTTTACGTCACCGCCGTGGTCTTCCTGTGCGTGGTCAACGTACTAAGACTAATGCGCGTACCCGTAAGGGCCCGCGTAAGCCGATCAAGAAATAGTCGGGGTATTAAATAATGGCAAAAGCACCTATTCGTGCACGTAAGCGTGTAAGAAAACAAGTTTCAGACGGTGTGGCTCATATCCATGCTTCTTTTAACAACACAATTGTTACCATTACTGATCGTCAAGGTAATGCATTGGGTTGGGCAACCGCAGGTGGTTCTGGTTTTCGTGGTTCTCGTAAGTCTACTCCGTTTGCCGCTCAAGTTGCAGCAGAACGTTGTGCCGAGGCAGTGAAAGAGTACGGAATCAAAAACTTAGAAGTTATGGTTAAAGGACCTGGTCCTGGCCGTGAGTCAACTATCCGTGCGTTAAATGCGGCTGGTTTCCGCATTACTAACATTACTGATGTGACTCCGATTCCTCATAACGGTTGTCGTCCACCGAAGAAACGTCGTGTTTAATTACGTTGCGTTTTTAGGATTGTTGGAGAAAGAAAATGGCTAGATATTTGGGTCCTAAGCTCAAGCTGAGCCGTCGCGAGGGTACAGATCTTTTTCTTAAGTCTGGCGTTCGCGCGATTGACACCAAGTGTAAATTAGAACAGGCACCAGGACAGCATGGCGCACGTAAACCGCGGCTATCTGATTATGGTGTTCAGTTACGTGAGAAACAAAAAGTTCGTCGTATTTACGGTGTTCTAGAACGTCAATTCCGTAACTATTATAAAGAAGCAACACGATTGAAAGGTAATACGGGCGAAAATTTGCTCAATTTGCTTGAAGGTCGTTTAGACAATACTGTTTATCGTATGGGCTTTGGCGCAACACGCGCGGAAGCACGTCAGATGGTTAGCCATAAAGCTATCATGGTAAATGGTCAAGTCGTTAATATTGCTTCTTATCAGGTTTCCCCGAATGACGTTATCAGCGTTCGTGAAAAAGTAAAAAAACAATCTCGTATTAAGGCTGCTTTAGAACTTGCTGAACAGCGTGAGAAGCCAAATTGGCTGGAGGTTGATGCGGTTAAGATGGAAGGTGTGTTCAAACGTATTCCTGAACGTGCTGATCTGTCTGCTGACATTAACGAACACCTGATCGTCGAGCTTTACTCTAAGTAAAGCTTAGTACCAAAGAGAGGACACAATGCAGGGTTCTGTGACAGAGTTTCTTAAACCGCGCCTGGTTGATATCGAGCAAATTAGTTCGACGCACGCCAAGGTAACCCTTGAACCGTTAGAACGTGGCTTTGGCCATACTCTTGGTAACGCACTACGCCGTATTTTGCTTTCGTCTATGCCGGGTTGTTCTGTGACCGAGGTTGAAATTGATGGTGTACTGCATGAGTACAGCACTAAAGAAGGTGTGCAGGAAGATATCCTGGAGATTCTCCTTAACCTGAAAGGGCTGGCGGTAAAAGTTCACGGTAAAGATGAAGTTATTCTGATCTTGAATAAATCTGGAATTGGCCCTGTGACTGCCGCCGATATCACCCCTAATGATGATATCGAAATCGTCAAGCCGCAACATGTTATCTGCCATCTAACTGATGAAAGCGCTGCTATTAATATGCGTATTAAAGTACAGCGTGGTCGTGGGTATGTGCCGGCTTCTGCTCGTATTCATTCGGAAGAAGATGAGCGCCCAATCGGTCGTTTATTAGTTGATGCATGCTATAGCCCTGTGGAGCGTATTGCCTACAATGTTGAAGCGACGCGTGTAGAACAACGCACTGATTTGGATAAGCTGGTTATCGAGATGGAAACTAACGGCACAATCGATCCAGAAGAGGCGATTCGTCGAGCAGCAACTATCTTGGCTGAACAACTCGAAACTTTCGTTGATTTACGCGATGTTGCTAAGGTTGAAGTTAAAGATGAGAAGCCAGAGTTTGATCCGATTCTGCTGCGCGCAGTTGACGATCTGGAATTGACGGTCCGCTCTGCTAACTGTTTAAAAGCAGAAGCTATCCACTACATCGGTGATTTGGTTCAGCGCACTGAAGTTGAGTTGCTTAAAACGCCTAATCTTGGTAAAAAATCACTTACTGAAATTAAGGATGTTTTGGCATCAAGAGGTTTATCGCTAGGCATGCGTCTAGAAAATTGGCCTCCAGCAAGTATTGCTGATGAATAAGATCACAGGTTAAGGTTTTACTGAGAAGGATAAGGTCATGCGCCATCGTAAGAGTGGTCGTCAATTGAACCGCAATAGTAGCCATCGCCAAGCTATGTTTCGTAACATGGCTGGCTCTTTAGTTCGTCATGAGATTATCAAGACAACTTTACCAAAGGCGAAAGAGTTGCGCCGTGTCGTTGAGCCACTGATTACTCTTGCCAAGACCGATAGCGTAGCTAATCGTCGTCTGGCGTTTGCCCGTACTCGTGATAATGAGATCGTGGCAAAATTATTTAATGAACTTGGACCGCGTTTCGCGACCCGTGCAGGTGGTTATACTCGTATTATGAAGTGTGGCTTCCGTGCAGGTGACAATGCGCCGATGGCTTACATCGAGCTTGTTGATCGTACTGTTGAGTCTCAAGCAGAAGTAACTGCAGAATAAATTTGCAATTACATAAAAAACCGGGATTAATCCCGGTTTTTTATTATCTAAAAATTAACTTTTTGTCATTTCATAGTTTGCTATCATAGTGGATAATATTTATACATATATAAGAGGTGGTTATGTATCATATAGGTAAATTAGCTAAGTTAGCAGATGTTACAACCGATACAATTCGTTTCTATGAAAAACAAGGGTTAATGGAACGTCCTAATCGTACAGAAAGTGGTTATCGTCTTTATAGCAAAAAAGATTTACAACGTTTACGTTTTATTCGTTATGCTAAGCAGTTAGGTTTTACTTTGGAATCTATTTCAGAATTATTGTCTATTCGCATTGATCCTGCTCATCATACTTGCCAGGAGTCGAAAAATATTGTAGATGCTCGCTTGCAAGAGATTGAAATTAAAATTATAGAGATGGAGAGAATTAGGAATTCATTAAAAATGCTTAGTGCGGCTTGTTGTGGTAGTAAACATGTTAGTACTGGATGTTCAATTTTAGAGATCCTCGAACAAGGCGCCAGTAAACATTAAATGACATGTCCGTTTTGGATAAAATAAAATTTTATAGATGTTTATTTAAAAAGTCATTGATATTGGAGAATTTGGTATGGCAAATTATCAGCATAAACGAGGCATTATGAAAGAAGAGTGCAGTAGAAGCGATACTGTATGATCCTCTGTTTAGGCAACGAATTAAAAAAATAAGAAAGGAAAAGGGAGAGTTATCAAAGAAAAATGAAACATAATAAAGAGCAAACGGGTGGGTTAGTATTGCTTAATTTTAAAAATTTATTATTACTTATATTAATCTTAACTTAATCTGACAATTCTGATTTAAAAAAGAGCGTTACCGGTTTTAATTAACATCATTAGATAATTAAATAAAAGGTAATTCTATGTATCAAACAAATAATCCTATCATCAAACATAAACAAGAGTTTCGCACCAATAAAAAAACGCTCTATTTTTAAGTTTAATTCAGCATAATATATAAATAGACAAAATCTTATAAATTAAAAGCAACTTATTGTAATTTAAACAAATTTATACGTTTTAGTAACTTGCAAATTAACCATTGCTTTTAAGCCATTTCTGGAATTTTATATTCCTGTGCGAAATTCGTGATAAAGTCGGGTTACTTAACCTTGCTGAAGAGCTTAATAACGTATCAAAAGCCTGTAAGATTATGGGGGTGGTATCCCGAGATACGTTTTATCGCTACCAGGAACTTGTTAACGATGGTGGGATAGACGCTTTAATTAATCAAAATCGACGGGTGCCTAACGTAAAAAATAGAGTAGATGAACAGATTGAAAGCGCTGTAGTTGAGTATGCGATTGAATACCCTGCACACGGTCAACACCGCAGTAGTAATGAACTAAGAAAAAAAGGCATTTTTGTTTCGGGGAGTGGCGTTCGCTCTATTTGGCTGCGCCATAATCTCGAAAATTTTACAAAACGCCTAAAAGCGCTTGAAGATAAAATCGCAACAGAAGGAATTATCCTGTCAGAATCACAAATCAGTGCTCTAGAAAAGAAAGCGCAAGATGATGAAGCCTGTGGTGAGATTGAAACAGCGCATCCAGGTTATCTGGGTTCACAAGATACTTTTTATGTCGGTCATTTAAAAGGCGTTGGTCGTGTTTATCAACAAACTTACATTGATACTTACAGTAAAGTCGTTCATTGTAAGCTTTACACAACAAAAAGCGCGATAACGGCGGCAGATTTATTACAAGGTTCTCCCTTTTTATTCCCAGCATGGGTTACCGGTGTTACGTATAGCTAGGCGACTTAATTTTGATTACAAGGTGTGTTATGAGTTATACAATTGATTTTCGACGTAAAGTAATATCTGTAAGGAAAGCCGAAGGTTTAACAATTCGAGAAACTGCGAAACAATTCCGTATTGGAAAAGCGTCTTTAGTACGTTGGCTTAAACGACCAGAGCCAAAAAATTCAACGCCACGTAAGAGGAAGCTCGATAAAAATGCTTTAGCAAAAGATGTGGAACAGTATCCAGATGCTTACCAAAAGGAACGGGCAGAGCGATTCGGTGTTTGTAAAAAGACTATTTGGCAATCCCTTAAAAAGCTGGGATTAACCTATAAAAAAAACTCTATTCCATCCAAAAACCAACGAAAGCGACAGGCTGGCACATCAGCAAAAAAGACAACAGTATGAAAAAAAAGATAAATCTGTTGTTTTTATTGATGAAAGTGGTTTTTCACATGACACTCCACGAACTCACGGCTATTCCCCAAAAGGTCACCGTTGTTTTGGCCTGAAAAACTGGGGTGCTAAGGGAAGAACAAATGTTATTGGCGCTTTATTGGGAACAACCCTTTTTGCTATCGGATTATTTGATTGCAATATTAATCGTGATGTTTTTTATGTTTGGATCACAAAAATATTGCTCCCAGAACTTCCTGAAAATTCTGTTATTTTTATGGACAACGCTAGCTTTCACAAAGGTAAGAATATTGAACAGGCAATTATAAACGCAGGACACCAGATAGAATATTTGCCTGTGTATTCACCAGATTTAAATCCTATAGAACATAAATGGTCTCAAGCTAAACGTAAAAAGATGGAAACAGGATGCACTATCGATGACCTGTTTTTAATACATATGCTGTAATCAAAATTAAGTCGCCTAGCTATATGACCCAAATTTTACGGAATCGTAGACCCTTTATTGATGATACCTTTTTACTCCTTAGTGCCGGTCTTTGGAATTTCCATCTCAGAACAGCCTAAAATTTACTTCAATCACCGAAATACCCTTATTTCACTATTAAGCAACACGCTTATTGACGGACAGAGGCAGTGAGTATTGTGGTAAAGTTGAACATCACGATTATCAACTTTATCTCGCTATCAATGATATTGATCATACAAAAACTAAAGCTCGTTCACCTCAAACCAATGGGATTTGTGAACGCTTTCATAAAACTGTATTACAAGAGTTCTATCAGGTGGCTTTTCGTAAGAAAATCTATAGGGCTTTAGATGAATTACAAGCTGATTTAGATAAATGGTTAGCGGAATATAATAACCAACGCACTCATCAAGGAAAAGTGTGTTGCGGTCGAACTCCTATGGCAACTTTACACGATGGAAAACAACTTTGGAGAGAGAAAGATTTAAATCAAATTTAACCTGACAGGTACTGTATAAATAACCGGTAACTGTCAGATTAAGTCTGAGCTACTACATATTACTAACCCACTAGTTTTGATTATTTTTGTTTTTTTAATAAATCACGAATTTCAGTTAATAATGTGACTTCTTTAGTTGGTGCAGCTGCTGGTGCTTCTTTTTTTTCTCGACGCAATTTATTTATAAGTTTTATCGCAATAAAAATTGCTATAGAGATGATTAGAAAATCAAAAATATTTTGAATAAAGACACCATAATTCATAGTAACAGCAGGTATATTATCGTGGGCTTCCCTTAAGACAAGATGAAATTGCTTAAAATCAATACCGCCGATAAGTAATCCAAGGGGAGGCATAATAATATCTGCAACAAGAGAAGAAACAATTTTGCCAAATGCTGCACCAATAATAACACCCACAGCTAGATCAATAACGTTGCCTTTCATTGCAAATTCACGGAATTCTTTTAAAAAGCTCATAGTCCCCTTACCGTTAATCAAAATAGAACGTAAAATTTTATAATAATGTTTAAATTATGATATCTATTAATATATTTCTATCAAAAATTTTACAAAAAGAATGGGCTAGGTTGGAAGATCTTTTCTACTTCAGGAACATGCTTTTTATCAGTAATGAACATAATGATGTGATCATCATGTTCGATAATATGATAGCTATTTGCAATGATGACTTCATCATCACGAACAATAGCACCGATAATTGTGCCTGGAGGAAGCTTTATTTCTGAAATTTTTCTACCAACAACTTTGGATGTGTTTTCATCGCCGTGAGCAATAGCTTCTATCGCTTCAGCAACGCCTTTACGCAAGGATGAAACATTGATTATATCTGCTTTACGCACATGTCCTAATAAAGCGGAAATTGTTGCTTGTTGAGGTGATATAGCGATATCAATGACTCCTCCTTGTACAAGATCAACATAAGCAGAACGTTGGATAAGAACCATCACTTTCTTTGCGCCCATTTTTTTGGCAAGCATAGCTGACATAATATTGGCTTCATCATCATTAGTCAGTGCTATAAAAACATCTGTTTGCTCAATATGTTCTTCCGCTAAAAGCTCTTGATCTGAAGCATCACCATAAAACACGATTGTATCATGTAATAGTTCTGCTAATTCCGTTGCTCTTTTTTGATCACGTTCTATTAATTTAACGCTGTAATCTTTTTCTAGCTGTTTTGCTAGACCCGCACCAACATTGCCACCACCAACTATCATAATTCGCTTGTAGGGTTTTTCCAGTCGTTGCAGTTCGCTCATTACAGCACGAATATGCTCAGTGGCTACAACAAAGAAGATTTCATCTCCTTCCTCAATAATAGTGGATCCTTGTGGTCGAATGGGTCTATCTTGGCGAAATATAGCAGCAATTCGGGTATCAATATGGGGTAAATGTTCGCGTAAATTTAAAAGGGAATTTCCTACTAATGAACCTCCATAGTAGGCTTTTGCAGCAACAATACTTACTTTGCCACTTGCGAAGTTAACAACCTGAAGTGCACCAGGATATTGGATTAATTTATAAATATAATCAATGACAAGCTGCTCTGGTGAAATAAGATAATCAATCGCTATGTGATCAGGGGTAAAAAGTTTTTCAGTTTCTTTGATATATTCAGATGCACGTATTCTAGCAACTTTATTTGGCGTGTTAAAAAGAGAATAAGCGATTTGGCATGCAATCATATTAGTTTCATCTGAATTTGTCACAGCGACTAGCATATCAGCATCTTCAGCACCGGCTTCCCTTAGGATCCTAGGGTATGAGCCATGGCCACTGACAACTCTTAGGTCGAATTTATCTTGTAGCTGGCGCAAACGTTCAGTATTAGTATCAACGATAGTGATATCGTTGTTTTCATCAACTAAATTTTCTGCAAGTGTTCCACCAACTTGTCCTGCACCTAATATGATAATTTTCATTATATTTTTATCTTACTGCCAGATTGAGTATTTATTCAAATAGTAGTGTTAATTTTTTATCAGAGAAGCATAAAAGAAACCGTCTCCTCCACGTTGAGTGGGTAATATTTGTTGGCCCAGTTCCATATTGTTATTTAAAGATGCTTCAGGATGATGAAAAAGAAATTTCTGTATTTGTTCTTTGTTTTCATCCGGTAAAATAGAGCAAGTTGCATAAACCAGGATGCCATTGGTTTTTAAATAAGGCCAGATAGCTTCTAGAATTTCATATTGTAATTTAACCAACTGCTGGATATCTGTCGGTTTTCTTAACCATTTTATATCCGTATGCCTACGAATCACTCCTGTCGCAGAGCAAGGGGCATCTAGCAATATACGATCAAATTTCGCACCCGATGTCCATTCTAGTGGTCTACGTCCATCACCAACAATAACTCTTGCATGTAATTTTAGGCGATTAAGATTTTCTTGGATACGTTTTATTCGTAGTTCATCAATATCAACCGCTAAAACATCAGCTTTTGGAGCAAGTTCTAGTATATAAGTTGTCTTACCACCTGGAGCTGCACAAAGATCAAGGATATATTCACCATT
The DNA here is from genome assembly GCF_001640365.1 of Candidatus Arsenophonus triatominarum. Lineage (GTDB taxonomy): Bacteria > Pseudomonadota > Gammaproteobacteria > Enterobacterales > Enterobacteriaceae > Arsenophonus > Arsenophonus triatominarum. The sequence continues at coordinate 120,556 of NZ_LWMI01000007.1, forward strand.
TTTAGGTGCTAATAATTCAACGCATCGTTGAGCAGATAAATCTTGAATTGTTACCCAACCTTGGTCAAAGCCTGGTAACTGGTTAATCGCACACGGTTTTTGTAATTTGATAGCGAATTTACTGTCATTGCTTAAACTGGCCTCTATACCTGCTTGTTGTAATAGTATTAGATAATCATGAGTAGAATGATACAATTGATTTACTCTTAGCCACATAGATGGTTTTTGGTTATTGGCCTCAAGAATCTCTTCCCACTGAGCAGGATAAACTTGCTGAATTTTTTCTAATAGCCATTTAGGATGTAAATAATTGCTTTCATTATTATTGGCTTTTGCATTTAATGTTTGTTCTTGCCGTTGAAATTGTCTTAATACACCATTAATTAAGCCTTTTAGTTGAGGGTGTTTCAGTGTGATAGCACCATCAACAGTTTCTGCTAGCGCGGCATGTGGGGGAATACGAGTAAAATGAAGTTGGTAAATTCCTACCATAATAAGATAATGAATAATGCGTTTTTTTCCCTTTAATGGTTTAGTTATTAATTGTTGAATAAACCATTCCAATAAGGGTAACACTCTAAGTACACCAAAACTGAGTTCTTGTAAAAGAGCTTTATCTTTATCTGATATATTTTTTTGCCATTCGGGAAGTACAGTGCTTAATGATTTTTTTTGATCAATAACCTGGGCAATGACTTGGGCACAAATGCTTCTAAGGTTATATTTTTTATTCATGTTAAATATAATTACCCACTAATCATAAATGCAAACAAGAAATTTATTATTAATTTGGTTGCAATGGTGAATTTATTATTCTGCCAGGAATAAACCATCCGTGACGAGAGTTTAGAAAATCACTAGCTAACATTATTTTTTTACCGGCCGGTTGTATTTTTAAGATATTTAAAATACCTTTCGCGGTTGCCACTTTAATCCCTGTTTTATCGGCACTTAAAATTGTTCCCTGTGAAGCGTCAATTTCATGATCAATGACTTCGGCATACCAAACTTTAATAGGTTGATTTGCAACAATAAAATAACTTACTGGCCAAGGATTGAATGCCCTGATACATCGCTCAATTTGTTCAGCCGAAAGTGTCCAATCAATTAATGCTTCATCTTTACTCAGTTTTTCAGCATAGCTAGCGAATGTATCATTTTGTTTTTCTGGTTTTGCTTGACCTGAAGTGAGTAAATCAAGAGTATGTAGGAGTGCAATAGGGCCTAGTTTTGCAAGTTTTTGATATAGTGTTGCGCTGGTATCTTTTAGTTCAATGGGGCAGCTTATTTTGTAAAGCATATCCCCGGTATCCAGACCAATATCCATTTGCATAATTGTAATACCGGTTTCTTTATCACCAGCCCAAATTGAGCGTTGAATTGGCGCAGCGCCTCTCCAGCGGGGTAGTAGTGAGCCATGAACATTCAGGCAGCCCATTGGTAGCATATTTAATACAATTTCAGGTAAAATTAGGCCATATGCGACAACAACCATAATATCGGCATGTTGATTTTCAATCCAGCGCTGACTGTCTGTTATTTTTAGAGTTGTTGGCTGAAAAATAGGAATATTATTTTCTTCGGCTAGCGTTTTTACTGGGCTTGATGCGAGTTTTCGTCCTCTTCCAGCTGGTTTATCAGGTTGTGTTAGAACGCCAACAATTTGATACTTATCCTTGATACTGAGTAATGCAGCTAAATGTTGTGCTGCAAAATCTGGGGTGCCGGCAAAAATCATTCGTAGACAGTCTGACACGTAAAGATCCCTATATTATAAAATATGATAAATATCATTTTGTTGTTTTAGCTTTTAGACGTTCAAGCTTTTCAATTTTTTGTCTAATGCGTTGGCGTTTTAATGCAGAAAGATAGTCAATAAATAATTTGCCATTTAGATGATCTATTTCATGTTGAATACAGATAGCAAGTAGATCATCAGTTTCTAATTCAAACTCTTTACCATTGACATCTAAGGCTTTAATTTTGACCCATTTAGCACGAGATACAAATGCCCGTTGTTCCGGTACAGAAAGACAACCTTCTTCAATTCCAGTTTCACCAGCTGTTTCTAGGATAACAGGATTTATAAGTACCAATCTTTCATTACGAGATTCTGAAACGTCAATAACAATAATTCTTTGATGAATATTAACCTGTGTTGCGGCTAAACCAATACCTTCTTCTTCATACATCGTTTCAAGCATATCATTCACGATACGTTGTATTTCTGCATCAACTTTTTTTACCGGTTCTGCAATTTTGCGAAGACGCTCATCTGGATAATGTAATATATTTAATACTGACATAAATGTTTAAAGCTATATCCAAAAAGTGAAAGTTATTTAATACCTATTCTAGACATTTCTCATTATGATTGACAGTATTGGTTATAAATGGAACACACTTATTGCCAATTAAGTCTAGAAAGTATATGGATCCAATGGAAATATGGTTACGTATGAGAATGGTCTCTCATCTTTCAACTGTTAATGCTGCTGCAATTGTAGAGAAACTTATTGCATTAAATAATGTTAAAATTGCTTCTCTTCGGGCATGTGGGTTATCACCTAATCAATGTATACAATTTATTCATGCAAATTCAAAAGCTATTTATGCGGCAATGAAATGGCTTGATGTAAGCGAGCATAAACTCATTACGTTATCCGATCCAAATTATCCATATTTATTATAACAGATATATTCGCCACCAATTATACTCTTCGTTGCTGGTAAAGAGAAAGCGCTTTCTTCTACTCAAATTGCTATGGTAGGCAGTCGTTATAATGATTTTTATGGTGAGAAATGGGCTCAAATATTTAGTCAGGAACTGGTACTTCACAAATTTACAATTACCAGTGGTTTAGCAATAGGTATTGATGGAATTAGCCATAAAACTGCATTAAAGCATGATGGAATAACTGTTGCTGTATTAGGTAGTGGTTTAAATAAATTATCATACTAGTTTAGCGGATAAAATTAAGGAGCAAGAGGAGCGTTAGTATCAGAATATCTACCAGATACTCCTCCATTAGCCAAGAATTTTCCGCGTCGAAATCGTATAAGTTAGTGGCTTAATTAAAGCAGTCATTGTGATTGAGGCTGGATTAAAAAGTGGTTCATTAATTACAGCTAAATGTGCATTGGAGCAAGGTAAAGATATTTTTGCTTTACCAGGTGCGTTAGGAAATACCTTATATGAAGGTAATCACTGGTTAATTCAACAAGGGGGCTTATTTAGCCTCTTCGCCCCAATATGTTATTGAATATTTAAACAGTGGACGACAATGGTTACCAGAAAATAAAATCCTATCTGATAATCTATTGATCGATAATTCTATGAATAATATATTGCGTTATATTAATTATGAACCAACGCCTATAGATTTAATTGCTGAAAGAAGTGGCTTATCAATTACTGAGGTATCTGCTCAATTATTGGAATTTGAATTGATGAGTAAAATTATCTTTGTGTCTGGTGGATATATTAGAGTTGAGTAATTAAAGTGAGATGAGAATGCAAAAGCCAACCCTTTTTAGAAAAATGGCAGGTGAAGATAAGGAGCATTGCCCTAAATGTCAAGGTGAACTTATTATTCGAAATGGGGGATATGGGTCTTTTGTTGCTTGCTCTAATTATCCTAAATGTGATTATGTTCGGTCATTAAAACAAGCAGCAGACAGCCAAATAATTAAAGAATTACCAGATTATTTTTGTCCCAAATGTGGGCATAATTTGGTGTTGAAGCGAGGACGTTTTGGTATGTTTATTGGTTGCAGTTATTATCCTCAATGTGAACATACAGAGTTAATTGATAAACCCGATGAAACGTTAGTTGGATGTCCACAGTGTCAAGGTGGTGAATTACTGCAAAGAATATCACGTTTTGGCAAAGTATTTTATGGTTGTAATTGTTATCCTAAGTGTCAATTTGTGGTGAATGCTAAACCAATTTCTGGTAAATGTTCTTTCTGTCAGTATCCATTATTAATAGAAAAAAAGGTTTTACAAGATATGGAAATATTTTGTGCAAATAAATTATGTAATAAACAGCAGTAATAAAAATATATGGAATAAATTGGTATGGTTGATGAAATATCCCCTTCATTTCGGAATATTATTTTAGCGCTAAATGAAGGCAAAATTATAGCCTATCCGACAGAAGCTGTTTTTGGCCTTGGATGTGATCCTGATAACGATAAAGCAGTCCGTAAGTTATTATTATTAAAACAGCGTTCATGGAAAAAAGGACTAATTTTAATAGCTGGAGACTATAAACAATTAACACCTTATATTGATAATAATAAATTAACTAATTTACAAAAAGAAATGATGCTTTCAATAGGGTCTGAAGCTATAACTTGGGTAGTGCCCGCTGGAAAAGACATACCAAAATGGTTAACAGGAAAATTTGATTCACTTGCAGTTCGTATTACAAATTTTGAATTAATTAAAAAGCTTTGTTTTTTATATGGCAAACCATTGATTTCTACTAGTGCTAATTTAAATGGATTATCACCATGCAGAACAAAAGAAGAAGTTATTGCCCAGTTTAATGGCCAAGTATCCGTTTTAGAGGGTTTTGTTGGAGGACATAAGAATCCATCTGAAATTCGAGATATAATGACAGGTCACTTGTATCGAAAAGGTTAATGCAAATGGAAGAATTTACGGTATTTGGAAATCCAGTAGTACATAGTAAATCACCACTTATTCATAAATTATTTGCTGAGCAAACTGGTATTAAATATAAATATGGAAAAGTGCTAGTTCCTTTAAATAAATTTGAAGAAAAATTGGATGATTTTTTTTGCCGAGGAGGAAAGGGAGCAAATATTACTTTACCCTTCAAGGAATTAGCCTACCATAAAGTTCATGAATTAACTGAACAAGCTCAAATATGTGGTTCAATTAATACTATCAAGAGGTTAGATGATCATAGATTACTTGGTGATAATACCGATGGAATAGGTTTGGTTTTAGATCTTGAGCGTTTGCGCTTTATTGAAAAGGGAATGCATATATTAGTAATTGGTGCTGGTGGTGCAGCACGTGGTGTTATAGCTCCTATTTTAAATTATGGCTGTCGAATAACGATTACGAATCGAACATTTAGCAAAGCAGATAAACTAGCAAAACAATTTTCTGCTATAGGACATATTAATTCATTGATGTTGGAGTCTATTCATTCCGCTGAGTATGATTTAGTGATCAATGCGACATCTTCTGGTGTTGCAGGGGAAGTTCCTGCTATTTCATCCAATATATTTAAGCAAAATGTTTTTTGTTATGACATGTTCTATCGATTAAATGAAACACCATTTTTAACATTAGCGAAAACCCACGGAGTATTAAAATATGCTGATGGTATTGGTACGTTAGTCGGTCAGGCGGCTTTTGCTTTTAAACTATGGCACGGTAAATTACCTGATATTTCATCTGTATTACAGCGATTAAAAGAAAATGCTAACATAAATTAGTTGGTATATTTATACGGAAAAAATGATAACGATATCAGGTAACAATTGAGGATAGCATTTTTAATAATGCACTTATAAGTAATTATTTTTCCAATTGTCATAATTAGTTGCGGACTGAACTAAGCCTTCTAACTCTTCTGACGATAATCTTCTAATCTGTTTTACAGGACTGCCAATATATAAATAACCACTTTCTAATTTTTTGCCTTGAGTGACTAAACTATCTGCACCGATAACGACATCAGCTTCAATCTTTGCGCCATCTAAAATAATTGAACCCATTCCAACTAAAGTTTGGTTACCAATAGTACATCCATGCAACATAACTTTATGTCCAATGGTAACCTCTTCGCCAATAATGAGAGGATATCCTTGAGGATTAAGTTTATTTTTATGAGTAACATGAAGTACTGAACCATCTTGAATATTAGTTCTTGCTCCAATAGATATATAATTAACATCATCGCGTATGACAGTTAGTGGCCAAATACTTACATTGTCAGAGATACGTACATCGCCAATTATCACTGCAGTTGGATCGATAAACACACTATTTCCAATAACAGGTTTTGAATGCAAGTAAGGTCTTATATTAGAAGTCATTACTATTTTATCCTAAGTAAACTATTTGAATTAGTTAACAAACAGTGAATAGATAAATTTGTATTTTATATTATTAAATATTTTTTAATCAAATGAAGTGAATTTAGATTTAATAAAATACCATATAGTCTTATCTTTGAACTTTTTTAAATCATAAAGTTGAATGGATACTATAAGATAGAGCTAATTTCGTAGAATTTTACACGAGTTTCGCACCAATAAAAAAACGCTCTATTTTTAAGTTTAATTCAGCATAATATATAAATAGACAAAATCTTATGAATTAAAAGTAACTTATTGTAATTTAAACAAATTTATACGTTTTAGTAACTTGCAAATTAACCATAGCTTTTAAGCCATTTCTGGAATTTTATATGCCTGTGCGAAACTCGTGTTTTAATTCATTATGGCGAAAACATATAAAACATATTTATATAAATAAAAAACGCAAAAAATAGTTGAGTAAATTTTTAGGCGCTCTATAATGCGCGCTCCCACTGAGTCAGTATAGAACGAATCGATTGAATTGAATTTTCTTGACGCAGGGTAAAGAAGGTGAAGAAAAGTAGAAATAACTGCTTGACTTTACAGGTGAAAAGCGTAATACATGCCACCTTGCGGCCCAGGTCGCACGCTCTTTAACAATTAATCAGACAATCTGTGTGGGCACTCGCAAGACATCATCAAAAAATATTTGATTTTAAAGTCTTGAAGAGTGACAAAACAGTTAATTCATATATGAACTAATATGCAGTAACATTATTTTGGTAGGCAGCGGCGAAGGTGGTAAAACACCGGCAAAGCGAGTTGAACAAAAGCGCGTTACGGTCAGTAAAACATTCTTTGAGCATCAAGTTTTTAATTGAAGAGTTTGATCATGGCTCAGATTGAACGCTGGCGGCAGGCCTAACACATGCAAGTCGAGCGGCAGCGGAAGGAAGCTTACTTCCTTGCCGGCGAGTGGCGGACGGGTGAGTAAGGTATGGGGATCTGGCCGAAGGCGGGGGATAACCACTGGAAACGGTGGCTAATACCGCATAATCTCTAAGGAGCAAAGTAGGGGACCATTATGGCCTCACACCTTCGGATGAACCCATATGAGATTAGCTAGTAGGTGGGGTAAAGGCTCACCTAGGCGACGATCTCTAGCTGGTCTGAGAGGATGATCAGCCACACTGGGACTGAGACACGGCTCAGACTCCTACGGGAGGCAGCAGTGGGGAATATTGCACAATGGGCGCAAGCCTGATGCAGCCATGCTGCGTGTATGAAGAAGGCCTTCGGGTTGTAAAGTACTTTCAGTCGTGAGGAAGGTGTTAAGGTTAATAGCCTTAGCAATTGACGTTAGCGACAGAAGAAGCACCGGCTAACTCCGTGCCAGCAGCCGCGGTAATACGGAGGGTGCGAGCGTTAATCGAAATTACTGGGCGTTGTGTAGTGGTCAACTAAAATTGGCCACCCTACCTGACTGTTCACGGAACAGTCGCTCTGATTCGTTTGGCGTTAATCCACCGTTATACCAGTGAGGTCTTATATCGCTATAGTAGTGGGTTATGTAGCGAATAATGGCTGACTGAGCAGTACTAAAGCTTTGGTAGCCAGTCGTTGGCACCCATTCGGTCTTCAGACTACGGAAGAATCGTTCCATCGGACTATTATCCCAACAATTCCCTCTGCGACTGATACTTTGGGTCATCTGATAACGCCACAATGCCTGCCTATACTGACGACTGGTATAATGACTTCCCTGATCACTATGGAACATCACCTGTTTGGGATGCCCACGTAGTTCCCAAGCCATTTGTAGTGCTTTGGCGGTTAATTCTGAGTCTGGTGCAAATGACATTGCCCAGCCCACCGGTTTTCGGGCAAACAAATCCAATACCACAGCCAGATAGGCCCATCGTGAGCCTGTCCAAATATAGGTTACATCGCCGCACCAAACCTGGTCAGGCTTTGTAACAGCGAACTGCCTATTGAGCAGATTTGGAATATCAATACGTTCATTTCCACCGCGGTTGTATTTATGTTTTCGCTCTTGGCAACTGACGATGATTAATTCTTTCATCAACTTACCCGCTAACCACCGCCCAAGTTTCACGTTGTGTGTATTGGTAACCATCGTGGCGATAGTCCTTGCGCCAGCAGAGCCGCCACTAACGTTCCACGCTTCGCTGACTAGGCTACGTTTTATCGTCCGCTCAATATCTGGCTCCTTAGGCCGACACCAATAGCGATAACTGCTTCGGTGAACATTAAAAATACGACACAAAGTTTTCACCGGATAAAGCACTCTTAGCTTTTCAACTACCGAAAATTTTTCAGTGAGTCGGACATTAAGAGCGCAGTAGCCTTTTTTAAGATGTCATTCTCCATTTCCAGCCGGTGGATTTTTTTCTTCATTTCTCTGAACTCAATTTGTTCAGGTGTTAATGGCAGACCAGGCGATGTTTTCCCTTGACGTTCTAAACGAAGGGCTCTTACCCACCGGCTAATCGCTGAAAGACTGACGTTCATGCCTTTCGCGGCTTCCTGGTAGGTGTAATTTTGGTCAAGGACTAATTTGGCGGTTTCACATTTAAATTCAGCAGTAATTATTTTACTCATTTCGGCACCTATAAAAATTATGAGGTAAGCATATCACCTCAACTTAGGTGGCCAAATTTAGTATGCCACTACATAGGCACCCGTCGATTTTGATTAATTAAAGCGTCTATCCCACCATCGTTAACAAGTTCCTGGTAGCGATAAAACGTATCTCGGGATACCCCCATAATCTTACAGGCTTTTGAGACGTTATTAAGCTCTTCAGCGAGGTTAAGTAACCCGACTTTATGTTTGATGATAGGATTATTTGTTTGATACATAGAATTACCTTTTATTTAATTATCTAATGATGTTAATTAAAACCGGTAACGCTCTTTTTTAAATCAGAATTGTCAGATTAAGTTAAGACTAATATAGATGAATCTTCCCTGACAGTAATGTCCTATAAGGGGTGTTCGAGACGAGGACGTAGATAGGCTGGGTGTGTAAGCGTAGCGATACGTTGAGCTAACCAGTACTAATGACCCGAGAGGCTTAACCTAACAACACCGAAGGTGTTTTTGAGAGAGAGAATTTTAGCTTGTTCAGAGATTGAATCTGGTCGAATTTTGCTGATGGCAGAGACTTGGTCGCGTACTGAGGTAGGTGAGCAGGGTGAAAGCGAAGCCAGAAGGCAGCGAAATAAGACGGGATAAATAAAAAAGAATTTGTCTGGCAGCAATAGCGCGGTGGTCCCACTTGACCCCATGCCGAACTCATAAGTGAAATGCCGTAGCGCCGATGGTAGTGTGGGGTCTCCCCATGTGAGAGTAGGGAGCTGCCAGACCTTACATTGTGTTAAGAAAGCCACCATGGGTGGCTTTTTGACGTTTTAATTATTGATAACACATTGATTTTTAAAACAAAAAAAGCTCATTATTTTGTGGTCGGAAATTGAGTTAACCTATTAAAGAATGCGGCGTATTAGCCTATCAACGCGGATCCTGCGTAAACGGCGAATAAGTTTTTTAATTTTTACTGGATAGCGCTGGATATTTTCAAGCTCTTGATAGTGACTCACAATATGAGTATTAGTTGTTATACATTTTAATTCTTTGTTTTTTTGCTGCAACAGAACTTTTTGGGGATCGTGAATTAATATTGCATTCTCCAAATCCAGTCCCCATGCACGAGGATTGAGATTATTACCGGTTATTAATTGCCAGTTATTATCTATCCAAATTCCTTTTAAATGATAGCTATTTTCTCCGTCTTTCCATAATCTAATAGTTAATTGCTGGTTATCTACAAAGCGTTGTAACCGACAGATAAAACGGCGTAGGTTAATTTCATATAAATAAGGTAATGCACTGATAATTTTAAAAGGTTCTTCTGGTGGAATATAAAAGTCATTAGCCGTTTTATCGCCAATGATAATTTCAATTTGTTTGCCGTCACGCAATAATTTACTAATTATACGCGTTAAAATAGTGGGTAAATTAAAATAGGGTGTACAGATAGTCATTTTCTTTTCTGTACTGTTCATTAAATGCGTAATAGTTTTATTTAATTCGTTTTTTTTGCCTAAACCGATTAATGGAGTTACTGCTAACTCTTCATTTGTGGCATTATTTTGCAATTGATAGTGACAACTTTTTAAGCTATGGCGAAATTGTTTAATTAAACTTTTAATTTGAGTATTGCGGGGGCGATGTGCTTGATCTAGACGCTGGATGGCGGGTGAAGATAGCAAGCTTTGGTCGATAAAGCTTTTCATAGTCGCAGCTAATTGGGCATTATCTAATATATGATAACGATCGTAACGATAACGTTGGTGTTGCTGGAGATAGACATCATTAATGCTGGCGCCGCTATAAATAACCGTATCATCGAAGATAAAACCTTTTAGATGTAAAACACCTAATGCCTCACGTGTATTGACGGGGATACCAAAAATAGCGATACCTGATCCTGGGTGTGCCATTGCCATTTGATAATACCAATCGGCATTAGTTGCGCTGGCATCTGCACCAATGCGACCACGTTGAGCACGATGCCAGTCAACCATTATTTTGATATCTAATTCTGGTCGTGCCATTTTTGCTTGATAAAGCGCATTTAGTATGTCTCGTCCTGCATCATCATGTTCGAAGTAAAGTGCAGTAATATAAATATACCGTTGAGCGTTGGCAATTTTGTCCAACAGAGCTTTTCGAAAACTTTCTGTTTGGTATAGGGTGACAACTCCAGCAGCAGATTGAGGTAATTTTGCTAATTGCTCAAGATATTGTTGATGCTTTGCTTTTTTTAATTTGGACAACATCACAGTGTAAATTTTCTCTTTTTTATTAAAGGAGTAGATTACATATTCTGGTTTAGGTTTATTGAAAATTGGTGATTTATGATACCATTAGTTTGATTTTTTGTATCTATTAATCCTAGCTATGTTGACCGATTGTTCAGCCACTATTTATTGCATTATTTGTTCTATTTATTTGGTTACAAGATTATTTTCTTCATAGTGCTAGATCAAGATTGACAATACTATTTTCAAATTGAATATCGAGACTAAAACCTAATTTTTGTGCTAGCTGTAGCATTTTTTTATTTTCAGGCATTGTGATTGCAGTAAGTCGTCGAGTGCCTCGACTACGGCTATATCTAATAATTTTGTCCACTAACTGATATCCAAGTGTATTACCTTTCATATCAGAACGTACTAAAACAGCAAATTCTGCTTGCTGATTGTCAGGATCTTCTACCACACGAACCACTCCAATAATCTCGGAATTTTTTTTAATAGCGATAAAGGCCATTTCTCGGTCATAATCGATTTGTGTCATATTCGCTAAGTCATCATGGGTAAATTCGCTAATTTCACTAAAGCACGAGTTTCGCACAGGCATATAAAATTCCAGAAATGGCTTAAAAGCAATGGTTAATTTGCAAGTTACTAAAACGTATAAATTTGTTTAAATTACAATAAGTTGCTTTTAATTTATAAGATTTTGTCTATTTATATATTATGCTGAATTAAACTTAAAAATAGAGCGTTTTTTATTGGTGCGAAACTCGTGAAAAGATCTTTCTGGTTGTTTGTATGCGGATAAAGGGTATTTATCGGCTTCACTGAAACAGCAACTGAAAACAATGGGAATTAACCTTATAACGAATATCAAGAAGAAAATGAAGCCTGTTGAACAGACTTGTTTCGACAAAGCCATCTTGCGTCATCGTTCTGTCATTGAAACGGTATTTGATGAGTTAAAAAATCTTTGTCAGATAGCGCATACGCGGCACCGCTCTCCTGCTAACTTTGTAGTGGATTTATTAGCAGGGCTGGTTGCATATTGTTTAATTCCATCTAAACCAAAGATACCGGTGGCAGGAACATATCTTCAAGCATAATTGATAATGCTTATCCCGAACTCAGGTTACACTATTGGGGCAGGAAAGTAATGGGTTAACTGAAAATGCTTGGCAGGAAGACAGTAAAATAGTTGCTGAATAGAGACTTGCATTTTTTGTCACGCTATAGACAATAAAAAGAGGTTTAACTTAGAAAATAACGGTTTGAAATGATCAACAAAGAGCGGTTGTTACGAGATAATCGTTTATGTAAAGCAATCATTGGATTATCAGTCGAAGAATTGAAAAATTTAGCCGCTGAATTTTCAGCTTGTTATTTGATTTATCGGAAAAAGAATCGAAAAGATCACGAGCGGCAGATGGGTGCAGGGCAGAAAGGATTTATCCCAACCCCATTAGATAAACTGCTTTTTATTTTATTGTATTTAAAATGTTATCCGACCTATGATTTGCAAGGACTTCTTTTTGGTTTAGATAGAACACGGGTATGTCGCTGGGTAAAAATATTATTGCCGGTTTTAGAGATGACCTTGGGGCGAGAATGTGTTTTGCCCGCTCGTCAAATTCGCTCTGCTGAGGAATTTTTTCGCGCCTTTCCTGGAGTTAAAGACGTCTTTATTGATGGGACAGAGCGACCTGTCCAAAAGCCTAAGAATCTGCGTCGGCGAAAAAAAATGTATTCGGGAAAGAAAAAACAGACCACTCGAAAAGGGCTTATTATGACTGACGAAACGAGGAAAATTGGATTTATCCCCATGATCAAAAATGGGCGCCGTCACGATAAACGCTTACTCGATAAAGTCGATATAATTCGCCATATTCCCCCTGAGGTAACCATCTGGGCCGATACCGGTTTTCAAGGTATAGATAAACAGCATCCTAATACACAAATCCCAAAAAAAGGAACTCGAAAAAGACCTTTATCGCCTGAACAAAAACAAGAAAATAAAATAATCTCGGGCATCCGTATTACGGTTGAACACGCCATCGCGGGTATCAAGCACCTCGGTTGTATGACCCAAATTTTACGGAATCGTAGACCCTTTATTGATGATACCTTTTTACTCCTTAGTGCCGGTCTTTGGAATTTCCATCTCAGAACAGCCTAAAATTTACTTCAATCACCGAAATACCCTTATTTCACTATTAAGCAACACGCTTAGTATAAACCTCTGTATTGGTGGCACAGGTCAGGTGGAAAGTTTAAACGTTTCGGTCGCTGCAGGTATTATATTGGCTAAACGGTGGCAAAAAAATAAAATTTAGTCATATTTATTGAGATAGTTAGTATAAAACTATCTCAATAACTATCATTTCTGTTATCTAGCCTATTTTTTATCAGTCTCCGCTATTAATGTGCGCCGCCACTGCTTTGGCTCTCGCCGGCAGTGAAAGGGGGTTTTGCCAACCAAAGTAAAACTAAAAGAGCAATAAAAACGCCCGCTGATAACCAAAAAATTTCATTGGCTGAGATAATTAATCCTTGATCAGTAATCATTTTTGCTAGATAAGCGGATGACTGTTGCTCATTTAATCCTAATGCGGACAATTTTGCATAGAATTGTTGCGACTCTGGATTATAGGGGGTAATAATTTCAGTAAAGTGGGCATGATGCATAGCTTCCCTTTGTGTCCATAAAGTGGTTGTCACAGACGTTCCTATCGCTCCGGCAAGTGTCCGGGCAAAATTTGATAGACTGGATGCTGAGGCGAGCTTTTCAGCTGGCAAACCAGATAAAGTAATGGTGGTAAGTGGCATGAAAAAGCAAGCAATAGCTAATCCTTGCACGAATTGTGGCCATGCTGCAGCGGCAAAATCCATCGCTGGCTCAAATGTCCATGCTCGCCAATAATAGCAGATGGCGTAAACAATAAAGCTGAAAGTAACGATAATACGCATATCAATTTTATGGCTAAATCGCCCGATCAATGGCGTTATTAATAGTGGTAAAATCCCGACTGGTGCGGAGGCTAAACCCGCCCATGTTGCTGTATAACCAAACACTTCCTGTAATAACTGCGGTAGTAATACAATAGTACCAAAGTAGAGCATATAAGCCAGACTTAGTGACAAACAGCCAATAGTAAAATTACGCTCTTTGAACAAGGAAAGATCAATAACAGGGTTATTATCTGTCAGTTCCCAAATAATAAGGAAGCTCAATGCAATTACTGCGGTTATTGCCAGCACAACAATTTCTGTTGAATTAAACCAATCTAGCTCTTTACCTCGATCAAGCATAATTTGTAATGCACCGATACCAACGATCAGTAATGTTAATCCAATGGTATCAATTGGCTTTATCTCCGTTGCGGTTTCACGATCAGCGAGTGTTTGCATAATAATGAAAATAATAGCAATACCAAATGGGACATTAATAAAAAAAATCCATCCCCAGTGATAATTATCACTAATATAGCCACCTAAGATCGGCCCACAAATGGGGGCAATAACAATTGTTATTGACCAAAGTGCAAGCGCCATATTACGTTTAAGAGGAGGGTAGTTATTAAGCAGCAGGCTTTGTGACAAAGGAATAAGGGGACCTGCCACCATTCCTTGTAAGATGCGAAAGAAAATCAATGTTTCCAAACTGCCGGCAATGCCACATAGCCATGAGGTTAGGGTGAATAGCGCGGTTGACCAAAGAAAAAGTTTAACTTCTCCAATGCGTTTGGCCAGCCAACCTGTGATGGGGATCGAAATTGCATTAGCTACGCCAAAGGAGGTGATCACCCAGGTACCTTGTGAATTAGAAGCACCTAAATTACCAGCGATAGTTGGGATTGCAACATTAGCAATGGTTGAATCCAAAACCTGCATAAAGGTAGCTAGTGATAGCGCAAATGTCATCCATGCCAGTTTTGTACCTTGTAATGGCTCTTTAGCCACGATTAGCTCCTTTTATTTTGTTCCTGAATTATTATTAATAATATCGGCAACTAGTTGATCGACAGGAGCCATATTAATTTTAAACGCATTAGTATGATAAGCTGGGTTATTGCGAGTTTTTCGTGAAAGTATTGGGCCATTTTTGTCACTTGTATCGACGGTAACTTCACTGGAAAGTCCGATCCGCAAAGGGTATTTTTTTAATTGTTCTGTATCAATGGTTATACGAACAGGTAAGCGTTGCACAATTTTGATCCAGTTACCACTTGCATTTTGGGCAGGTAATAGTGAAAACGCGCTACCTGTTCCCATATCTAAGCCTTCAACACGTCCTTGATAAACAATGTTTTTACCATAAAAATCGGTAGTGATTTTTGCTGGTTGACCGATACGAATATCGGCAAGTTGAGTTTCTTTAAAATTTGTGTCAATCCACATATTGTCAGTTGGTACTACCGCCATAAGCGGTGTTGCCGGGGTGATACGAGCGCCGACTTGAACACTACGACGTGAAACATACCCATCAACAGGGGTAACAATTTGCGTCCGTTCTAATGTTAGCCAAGCGTTACGAAGTTCAGTGGCGGCTTGTAAAACTGTAGGTTGTTTATCTAGTGGAGTATCTAACACGATAGCTTGGTTAGCATTAAATTGCTCAACAGCCACATCGAGGGCAGCTTTAGCACTGGTCACCGCCTCACGAGCATGTTGTAATTCTTCTTTACCAATAACTTTTGATTGGCCAAGTATTTCGCGACGTTGAAGATCTTGTTGTAATTTATTCAGTTCAGAACGACGAAAAGAGATATTAGCTTGATACTGTCGGCTATTAATCATATGTTGATGGGTTTGCCTGACGCTGTTAGCTAAGTTAGTTTTTGCTTTTTCCAATTCTAAAATAGCATCTCTGGGATCAAGTTTAACCAGCACTGTGCCACTTTTTACAAAATCAGTATTTTCAACATTAACGGTAATAACGCTGCCAGGTACTTGAGACATTATCTGAATTTGATTGCCTGCAATGTAGGCATTATCAGTACTTTGATGGTATCGGAGCACTAAAAACCAATAAATTCCACATATTAGTGCAGTAATGATAAAAAAAATGCTAACTAGTACAATTATAGTTCGGCGTTTTTGGGTTTTAGTCGCTGTTAATTGTTGTTCATTAACGCCCATGTTGTATTAAACTCCATATTATTCATTTTACTAATGTTTAATCTACGCTTAATAAGCAAAAGTTTCCAGTAGCTTATAATTATACCACTGGAAACGGTATGGTTATTATTAATAATTTTTTATGATTTGGGATGGTTTTGGGGTAGTCATCAACATACTGTTTGATTGTCAAGATCATCAAGTTTAACTAATAACTTTCTCATCAATTTTTCGATAGTATTTTTTTCTTCAGCGCTAAAAACAGACCAAATTTTTTCTAAATTTTCATTTTGGCGAGGAAGTATTTTTTTTAGAAAGTCTGAACCCTCTTCGGTTAAGTGGAGATATAAGCATCGGCGATCATTGTGACTTTCTTTGCGTTCAATCCATTTTCGATTTTCCAATTCATCTGCAATGCGCGTTGCATTTGTTCTTGAGGAGCCTAAAGCATCGCTAAGTTCAGACGGTTGAATACTATGTGTTGTTTGGGTGTCGAGAATGATTAATGCCATAAATAACGTTTCATTAATTCCTTGTTTTTTAAGCATATTATTTCTATTTTCTAACAATTTCCCTTGTACATGCATACATAAACGCGTTAGCAAAATTTGCTGATAGGGTAGCGGAATAGTTGATTTTTGTTGTTGCTGTTTGCGTTCATTAAGTAATTGCTCTATGGGAGAAAATGAAGTTTCTTTTTGTGTTTGTGTGCTTTCCATTATTTATATACCTTATTAGTTTCAGTTGGTAAGATAGCAACTGTCATAATCAATCTAAATGGTATATCAAAAGCTAAAATTATCAATTATAGTTATTTATTATCGCGAAATTTATTTTGTTATTGGTATTTAATTCATAAATATTTTAAATGTTAATATAAGAAAAATAGATTTTAAAATAGCTTTAAATAGTCTATAACTTCTTATTTGCAAAATAATTTAATTATCCAATTAATAAAAAATAAATATTATTTGCAATAAATTATATACATTTAATATTAATTAATTGTTTTGTTATAACACTAATATTAAATTAAATATAGATAAATTAAAATAAACAATGGTTAATCTAAACTAGCTATCTACTTGATTGTTAGATGATAAGTTAAAAATTAATTTCCTTATTCATTTAAATAAAGGCGAATGTTTTTATTGCCATTAAGTTGCCATATAATATAAAAAAGGTTAAAAAGATAATATTCAGCCTATTTATAGAAAATCACATAAAATGTGTAACAACAGGATTTTTGCTAGTTAGTTTTTAAAGCAATCTTTATCCAGTTATTAAAAAGTTGTTGATGAGCTTTTATCCAACCTTGAGCATGACGTTCAAGGTCAGCTTGCGAAGCTTCACCATTATGCATACGAAGATTTTGGGCATTAATATCTGTAATTGGAATTTCCATAATGGCAAATAGTTTTGCCGCCGCAGGATTCTTTGCTGCCCAAATTTTATTGGCGACGATATGCATTGTACTAGGTGGAAAACCATAATTTTTACCATTTGCTAAAGTGGTATCACTTTTATCATTATTTGGTAGTGAAGAAAAAGGAACTTGCAACCAAACAACGTCTTTACCCGGTTTAAGCACGGCGTTAACCCAATAAGGTGCCCAGGTATAATAGAAAATGGGTTTACCTTCTTTGTAACGAGTGATGGTATCCGCTATCATCGCCGCATAATTACCCTGATTATGTTCAACGGTTGTGTTTAGTTGATAAGCATTTAAATGGTTATTAATGGCGGCTTCACAGCCCCAACCCGGGTTACAACCAGTGAGATCGGCTTTACCGTTACCATTGGTATCAAATAATTTAGCAATATTAGCATCTTTAAATTGAGCTATGTTGGTGATGTTGTATTTATCCGCCGTTTTTTTATCTATCAGATAACCTTGAACGGCATTACTGACATAAATGCCTTTACGGTATAGGCGGTTATCTCCACCAATCGCTGCATATTGGGCATTGTGTAATGGTTGCCAATTGACTGCCATAAACGTTGCATCACCGGCCGCAATTGATGCGTAAGCAACGGTATAGTCGACCTCTTGGATGGGCAAAATTTGATAGCCTAATTTTTCCAATGCTTTATTAACAATCAAAGTTTGGAAAGTCTCTTCTGCAATTGTGCTTTGTATCGGTTGTACTTTTATACCTTTGCCTGGTAGTTCAGTGGCGGAAAGTTTAATACTGATTAATGTTGTTAAAGCCGCAGCCAGGAAAATAGTTTTACGCATGTGATTTCCTCTCTAGGGGGTATCGCAAAATGAATAGGCTAAAATTTTTTATATGATAAAAATGACATCATGTTTATTTGCAGAAACGAGTTTTAGTTTTTTGCAATAAACAGGTCATTAAGCCAATAGGCCCCGAGTGATACCAAGCGGTATTTTTTTTTATGCAGGCTTTTTCACCTAATGATTGGGTTAGCCGATCCAGAATAATAGCTAATATAACAATACCAGTACCGCCTACCGCTGCTAATCCCATATCTAATCGACCAATTCCCCTTAGTACCATTTGTCCTAACCCGCCAACAGCAATCATAGATGCAATAACAACCATTGAAAGTGATAACATCAATGTCTGATTAACTCCCGCCATGATAGTAGGCGCAGCAAGCGGTAACTGAACTTTAAACAAAAGTTGATTTCGACTGGCACCAAACGATTCTGCAGCTTCAATAAGATCATCGGGTACTTGCCTTATTCCCAAAATAGTTAGTCGAATAATTGGCGGTAGAGCAAAAATAATTGTGACGACAATACCAGGGACATTACCAATACCAAATAACATAACAATAGGTACCAAATAAACAAATGCTGGTGTAGTTTGCATTGCATCTAGTAGAGGCCGAATTATTTGGCTTGCTCGTTTGCTATTTGCTAACCATATTCCCAATGGTAAACCTATTAACAGACAGAAAAATAAGGAAGTTAATACCAGAGATAAAGTTATCATTGCTTCTGGCCAGGCGCCAATAGCTCCAATGAAGACCAATGAGATGAAAGTTGCTACTGCCACTTTTTTATTTGATAACTGCCAGGCTAACAGTGCGAAACAAATAATGATAAAAGTAGCAGGTAATGTTGTTAGGATTTGTTCAAAACGACTTAACATAAAATCAATCGGCAGACGGATCCCTTGAAATAATGGGCGGAAGTGTAAAACTATCCAATCGATAGCATGTGAAACCCATGAGTCTAGCGGTATGAGTGGCTGTTGAAAGGGATGCATGATATCAAAATGTTTTATTGGTACACCGGTTACGGGGATGTCTAACCAATCTGTAGAGGTTTCTGTCGTTATAGTGTTCCAAGGGTCATGAATTATTTCTTTATTTATGTGAGTTTGGTTATCCATTTATTGTCTCCTTATCCAATGTTTGCAGTAAGATCCCTTTAGAAATAACGCCAATATAATGTTGATTATCACCAATAACAGGAACTGCACAGGGAGATTGAGCAATAGTTGAAATAAGTTCATTAAGTGGAGTGTTGGCATCAATAGCACAAGGTGAGGTTAAGATTGCCTGTTCAATATTTTTTTTATCGTGTAATGCTTGTTCCAATGAGTTGATTGAAACGATACCGATAAATTTTTGACCTCTTTCAATTAAATAACCATAATCACGATCTTCATCATTCAGTATTTTTAGTGCTGAACGTGGGCCAAAACCAGGAGTAATATGTAACAGGGCGTCGGGTCGACGGCGGGCAATATCTTTGGCAGAGAATACTTGGCTAATATCGACGCCACGAAAAAACGTTTTAACATAATTATTAACCGGATTATTTAAGATCTCATCAGGGGTACCGACTTGGATAATAACACCATCCTGCATAACCGCGATCCTGTCACCTATCCGCATAGCTTCATCCAGATCATGAGAGATAAAAATAATCGTGCGTTGTTTATCACCTTGTAATGACAGTAATTCATCTTGCATTTCTGTTCTAATTAGTGGATCTAGCGCAGAGAATGCCTCATCCATCAGCAAAATATCAGGATCATTAGCCAATGCTCGTGCAAGGCCAATACGTTGGCGCATACCACCTGATAATTCGTTTGGAAAAGATTGTGTCCATTGTTCAAGATTAACTTGTCGCAAAGCGGCTAATGCTTTTTCTGTTCGTTCTGGTTTGGCAACACCAGCTAATTCCATACCAAATGCGACATTATCTAATACATCGAGATGGGGCATTAACGCGAAGGATTGAAATACCATACTGATTTTTTTACGCCGTACTTTACGTAATTTTTCCTGCGAAATATTAGCAATATCTTCGCCGTCAATTAAGACTTGGCCTTTGGTCGGTTCAATTAGGCGATTGAGGAGGCGTACTAGGGTAGACTTTCCTGAACCCGATAGACCCATAATGACGAAAATTTCGCCTTCTTCAATGGCCAGATTGGCGTCTTTAACACCAATAGCTAAACCGGTTTTATTAAATATTTGTTCTTTAGTTAAGCCTTTATTGATAAGTTTAAAAGCTTGATTAGGATGATCTCCGAATATTTTGTACAAATTTTTCACTTCTATTTTAAATGACATGCAATAACAATATCCTATGGTTAGTTAATTGGCGTATTAATTTTTTCGTATCCTTACTTTAAATTTATGTTTTATATAACCTAACATAATGAAATATGCTGACAACCCTATGTTTAACAAAATTAATCAAAAAGGTGGGTGTAATTTTTAGCAAATATTGCATAAAACGTTATTTTTATTGCTAAATTATTTTTTTATAAATCATGTTTTTCTTTTTAACCCTTTGTTATTATTGGAAATGAATTGATTTTTACTTTGAGGGTGGCATTTTTTGTATTATTAAATAATCTTTAATATGATTTTTTATTTACCAATTAAATTAATTTATAAATTTAATTATTTTTTGTTTTTTTATAGAAGAATAATATGAGTAATTGATTATTATAAAGCAGTAAAGATAGGTTTACTTTATGTTATCAACTAAAAAAATTGATTTTCTAGCTGTTATTGATAATATAGCTAGGCGACTTAATTTTGATTACAAGGTGTGTTATGAGTTATACAATTGATTTTCGACGTAAAGTAATATCTGTAAGGAAAGCCGAAGGTTTAACAATTCGAGAAACTGCGAAACAATTCCGTATTGGAAAAGCGTCTTTAGTACGTTGGCTTAAACGACCAGAGCCAAAAAATTCAACGCCACGTAAGAGGAAGCTCGATAAAAATGCTTTAGCAAAAGATGTGGAACAGTATCCAGATGCTTACCAAAAGGAACGGGCAGAGCGATTCGGTGTTTGTAAAAAGACTATTTGGCAATCCCTTAAAAAGCTGGGATTAACCTATAAAAAAAACTCGATTCCATCCAAAAACCAACGAAAGCGACAGGCTGGCACATCAGCAAAAAAGACAACAGTATGAAAAAAAAGATAAATCTGTTGTTTTTATTGATGAAAGTGGTTTTTCACATGACACTCCACGAACTCACGGCTATTCCCCAAAAGGTCACCGTTGTTTTGGCCTGAAAAACTGGGGTGCTAAGGGAAGAACAAATGTTATTGGCGCTTTATTGGGAACAACCCTTTTTGCTATCGGATTATTTGATTGCAATATTAATCGTGATGTTTTTTATGTTTGGATCACAAAAATATTGCTCCCAGAACTTCCTGAAAATTCTGTTATTTTTATGGACAACGCTAGCTTTCACAAAGGTAAGAATATTGAACAGGCAATTATAAACGCAGGACACCAGATAGAATATTTGCCTGTGTATTCACCAGATTTAAATCCTATAGAACATAAATGGTCTCAAGCTAAACGTAAAAAGATGGAAACAGGATGCACTATCGATGACCTGTTTTTAATACATATGCTGTAATCAAAATTAAGTCGCCTAGCTATAAAAAGCAGGCTAAATAAAATATACATATATAATATTGTATGCCGTATTTATTTAACTGCTTTTTTATCATTATTTAATAGAATATTAATAAATTAAAAGTTCCAATCCTCATCTTCTGTGGTGATCATTTTACCAATGATGTAAGAGGAACCTGAACCAGAAAAGAAATCGTGGTTTTCGTTAGCATTTTGTGAGAGTGCTGACAAGATTGCCGGGCTGACATTAGTCGTCTCTTCTGGGAAAAGAGACTCATAGCCTAAATTTATTAATGCTTTATTGGCATTATAGTGAAGAAATTTTTTTACATCCTCTGTCCAACCAACGTCATCATATAAAGATTCACTATATTTAATTTCATTATCGTATAAGTTTAATAATAATTCATAAGCGAAATCTTTTATTTCATTTTTTTCTTTATCACTATATTTGATGAGTGATTTTTGAAATTTATAGCCGGTATAGTAGCCATGGATCGCTTCGTCGCGAATTATTAACCGAATAAGATCGGCCGTGTTGGTTAGTTTTCCTCGGCTTGACCAGTACATTGGCAAGTAAAATCCGGAATAGAAGAGAAAGGATTCGAGAAAGACACTGGCAATTTTTTTCTTAAGAGGATGAGTGTGACAATAGTGCTCCAATAAGCGTATTGCTTAATAGTGAAATAAGGGTATTTCGGTGATTGAAGTAAATTTTAGGCTGTTCTGAGATGGAAATTCCAAAGACCGGCACTAAGGAGTAAAAAGGTATCATCAATAAAGGGTCTACGATTCCGTAAAATTTGGGTCATACAACCGAGGCGCTTTGATACCCGCGATGGCGTGTTCAACCGTAATACGGATGCCCGAGATTATTTTATTTTCTTGTTTTTGTTCAGGCGATAAAGGTCTTTTTCGAGTTCCTTTTTTTGGGATTTGTGTATTAGGATGCTGTTTATCTATACCTTGAAAACCGGTATCGGCCCAGATGGTTACCTCAGGGGGAATATGGCGAATTATATCGACTTTATCGAGTAAGCGTTTATCGTGACGGCGCCCATTTTTGATCATGGGGATAAATCCAATTTTCCTCGTTTCGTCAGTCATAATAAGCCCTTTTCGAGTGGTCTGTCTTTTCTTTCCCGAATACATTTTTTTTCGCCGACGCAGATTCTTAGGCTTTTGGACAGGTCGCTCTGTCCCATCAATAAAGACGTCTTTAACTCCAGGAAAGGCGCGAAAAAATTCCTCAGCAGAGCGAATTTGACGAGCGGGCAAAACACATTCTCGCCCCAAGGTCATCTCTAAAACCGGCAATAATATTTTTACCCAGCGACATACCCGTGTTCTATCTAAACCAAAAAGAAGTCCTTGCAAATCATAGGTCGGATAACATTTTAAATACAATAAAATAAAAAGCAGTTTATCTAATGGGGTTGGGATAAATCCTTTCTGCCCTGCACCCATCTGCCGCTTGTGATCTTTTCGATTCTTTTTCCGATAAATCAAATAACAAGCTGAAAATTCAGCGGCTAAATTTTTCAATTCTTCGACTGATAATCCAATGATTGCTTTACATAAACGATTATCTCGTAACAACCGCTCTTTGTTGATCATTTCAAACCGTTATTTTCTAAGTTAAACCTCTTTTTATTGTCTATAGCTAGGCGACTTAATTTTGATTACAAGGTGTGTTATGAGTTATACAATTGATTTTCGACGTAAAGTAATATCTGTAAGGAAAGCCGAAGGTTTAACAATTCGAGAAACTGCGAAACAATTCCGTATTGGAAAAGCGTCTTTAGTACGTTGGCTTAAACGACCAGAGCCAAAAAATTCAACGCCACGTAAGAGGAAGCTCGATAAAAATGCTTTAGCAAAAGATGTGGAACAGTATCCAGATGCTTACCAAAAGGAACGGGCAGAGCGATTCGGTGTTTGTAAAAAGACTATTTGGCAATCCCTTAAAAAGCTGGGATTAACCTAT
Organism: Candidatus Arsenophonus triatominarum; assembly: GCF_001640365.1. Taxonomy (GTDB): domain Bacteria; phylum Pseudomonadota; class Gammaproteobacteria; order Enterobacterales; family Enterobacteriaceae; genus Arsenophonus; species Arsenophonus triatominarum. Next base: position 144,441 of record NZ_LWMI01000007.1, read on the forward strand.
AAAAAAAACTCTATTCCATCCAAAAACCAACGAAAGCGACAGGCTGGCACATCAGCAAAAAAGACAACAGTATGAAAAAAAAGATAAATCTGTTGTTTTTATTGATGAAAGTGGTTTTTCACATGACACTCCACGAACTCACGGCTATTCCCCAAAAGGTCACCGTTGTTTTGGCCTGAAAAACTGGGGTGCTAAGGGAAGAACAAATGTTATTGGCGCTTTATTGGGAACAACCCTTTTTGCTATCGGATTATTTGATTGCAATATTAACCGTGATGTTTTTTATGTTTGGATCACAAAAATATTGCTCCCAGAACTTCCTGAAAATTCTGTTATTTTTATGGACAACGCTAGCTTTCACAAAGGTAAGAATATTGAACAGGCAATTATAAACGCAGGACACCAGATAGAATATTTGCCTGTGTATTCACCAGATTTAAATCCTATAGAACATAAATGGTCTCAAGCTAAACGTAAAAAGATGGAAACAGGATGCACTATCGATGACCTGTTTTTAATACATATGCTGTAATCAAAATTAAGTCGCCTAGCTATATAACAGCGCTCAATATCGTAAGGTGAGAAAAGATATATATCTTGATTGTTTTTAGCTAGATGAAAGGTAATATCCGGGATAACTACACCCAGTGATAAGGTTTTAATCCGGATTTTTTCATCGGCATTTTCACGTTTAGTATCTAAAAAGCTTAAAATATCAGGGTGATGGGCGTGCAGATAGACTGCTCCAGCCCCTTGTCTTGCGCCAAGTTGATTGGTATAAGAGAAGGCATCTTCTAGCATTTTCATTACAGGTACTACGCCAGAAGATTGGTTTTCAATGAGTTTTATCGGTGCCCCAGCTTCACATAAATTAGTCAATAAGAAAGCTACGCCACCGCCACGTTTTGAAAGTTGCAAGGCGGAATTGACAGAACGGCCTATCGATTCCATGTTATCTTCTATTCGTAGTAAGAAACAAGATACTACCAGTTCACCTCGCTGTTGTTTTACCGTAATTTGAAAAAGTGGGCGTTGCTGGTTGGAAGCGGCCACTAATAATTTCATCTAGCAGTTTGACTAGCTAACTCTTGATTTTCTTGTGCAAGCGTCAAAGCAACCATGCAAGCTCTATCTTCATAACGCTCTAAGTAACGCTTACCATCAAAAGTTTTTAAGGTGTAGCTAGTATAATATTTAAAAGCACCAAGAAATGTTTGAAAACGAAACTTGTGGTTATAGGCTTGCTGGAAAAGTTTTTTAATAAAAATAAATGCATATTGTGCCAGTATTGCCGAGTCGTAATAATTTTCTGCTACTAAAAAATCCAGTTTTTCTTGTAAATTATGAAAAAAAACCGTGTTTTGATTGACATGGTGGCGAAAGTAATGATGGGCCGCCTGCTTATCTTTATCGAGTTGAATTTTATTATCTTTATCATACAGGTTTAGCATTGCATTGAGTGCATGATAATCGAGTTGTTCTTGAGGCTGTACTGTCATAAGAAAGCTCCCGTATTACTTCACTGCATTTGTTGTTGCCAAAATTGTTGTAACCCTTGGCGTACTTGTTGAAGATCCCGTTCAGTACCGAGTAATTCAAAACGATAGAGCAATGGTACTTGGCATTTAGCGGAAATAATGTTGCCTGCTATAGCGTAAGTTTCACCAAAATTACTATTTCCTGATGCAATGACGCCCCGTAAAAACTTTCGATTTTGGGGTTGATTTAAAAAGTAAATAACAGCTTTGGGTACAGCACCGGTTGTGCCACCGCCACCATAGGTAGGGAGCACTAAAACGTAAGGTTGGGTCGCATTTGGTAGTATCTCATTCGTATCAATAGGAATGCGTGTAGCAGGGAAGCCCAATCTTTGCACAAAGCGATGGCAATTTTCCGATTTACTGGAATAGTAAATAAGTGACTGAGTTTTCATCATATTATGTTAATTACTAGCTAATTGATTGATCATATCAGGGCGAAAGCCTGACCAATGTTGCTTACCGGCTATAACAACGGGTACTTGCTGATAGCCTAATTTGGTAATAAAACGCAATGCTTCATGATCTTGGGTTAGATCCACGACATCATAAGGTAAATTTTTACGTTTTAGTGCTAGACAAGTTGCATTGCACTGTACACAATCTGGTTTACTGTAGACGATAATATTCATTGTTGGCTCCTTAATTTGGTAATGACTAAGTTTACAATTGATCAGCCATTATAAATACTATATCTTGATTTATTTTTATTAAACCATACTATATATACTGTTATCTAATTTGTATTTTTATTATATTTTTTAACAAATATTCCAATAGGCAGAAATATTTTTGCCAACAGCGGTAATTTTGTTTGCGGGATAAAATGAATTGTTAAAATAGTTCACTATTTTAAGGAAGTGGTTATGTACCACCATTATTTTTCTACCCCAAAAGGTTTTCCAAGACCTTTCATTCACATTACCGCTGATAATAATGGAATAATCGGTGTTGATTTTGTTAACCAAATAAATGAAAAAGAACGTAAAAATGCTCATACCGAACAGTGTATAAAAGAATTACAGGAATATTTTAATGGTGAAAGAGACAATTTTTCTGTCATATTGAATCCTTCCGGTACCCATTTTCAGAAAAGAGTTTGGTGGCAACTTGGTGAAATTCCGTATGGCCAATGTTGGAGTTATAAGGAACTCGCAATTGCACTAGGTTCTGCTAATTTCTGTAGAGCAGTTGGTATGGCGAATTCGCGTAATCCTATTGCGCTTATTATTCCGTGTCATCGTGTTATTGGTCATGATGGTAAATTAGTAGGTTACAGCGGTGGGTTAGATATAAAAAGTTGGCTTTTAGATTATGAAAAGAATGGAAATAGTCGAAAAATTGGCTAAAAATGTTATAATAAACATTTATAAACACTATTATTGGTTTTTTAGGTTGTTATCCTATATTACAATGATAATTTAAGTTTTTTATTAATTTCGTGATCTTAGTAGTAGACAATGAAGCATAATTTTTGCTGTACTATATAAGACACAAACTGTGTGTTTTTATTTATGTAAAGGTAATATTGATGTCAAAAGTTAAAGGTAGCGTTAAGTGGTTCAACGAAGTAAAAGGTTTTGGTTTTATCACTCCAGAAGATGGCAGTAAAGACGTGTTCGTTCACTTCAGTTCTATTAAAACCGAAGGTTTTAAGACTTTGGCCGAAGGTCAGAAAGTTGAGTTTGATATTACTGAGGGGGAGAAAGGGCCATCTGCTATAAACGCTGTCGCTATTTGATTTACTATAAGAATTTATAATAGTCCGTCTCAATTATTGAGACGGGTTTTTATATTGGCATAGAAATTAAATGATAAATCATTTAATTTCTATGCCTTTCGCTTGTAAATCTGCATGATAAGATGAGCGTACTAATGGGCCACAGGCTACATGTGTGAAGCCCATTGCTATTGACTCATTTTTCATTTCTTCAAATTCTTTAGGGCTGACATAACGTTTTATTGATAAATGATGCCGACTGGGTTGGAGATATTGGCCTAAGGTTAGCATGGTAACGCCGTGGCGGCGTAAGTTTCGCATAACATCAACTATTTCTTCATTAGTTTCACCTAGTCCAACCATTAATCCTGATTTTGTCGGTATTTCAGGATGCATTTGCTTGAATTTTGCTAGTAGTTGTAATGACCATTCGTAATTAGCGCCAGGACGTACTTGGCGATAGATACGCGGAACATTCTCAAGATTGTGATTAAAAACATCGGGTGGCGCAGCGGCTAAAATTGCTAAGGCGAGATCCATACGACCGCGGAAATCAGGCACTAGCGTTTCTATTTTGATGTTTGGATTTTTCTCTCGAATAGCGGTAATGCTGTCAGCAAAATGTTGGGCTCCTCCATCGCGCAGATCATCACGATCTACTGAAGTAATAACAACGTATTTTAATCCCATATCTTTAATGGTTTCTGCTAATTTTGCTGGTTCATTAGGATCAGGGGCATTAGGACGTCCATGGGCAACATCGCAGAATGGACAGCGACGAGTACAGATAGCCCCTAAAATCATAAAAGTGGCGGTACCGTGATTAAAGCATTCAGCGAGGTTAGGACAAGAGGCTTCTTCACAGACTGAGTGTAAGCCATTCTTACGCATTGCGTTTTTTATCTCTTTTATTCTGCTGGAATCAGCGGGAAGTTTTATTTTCATCCACTCAGGTTTAGGTAAAATTTCTGTATGATCCGTTCTTATTGTTTTGACAGGGATCAGTGCCATTTTATCAGCGTCACGATATTTAACACCACGCTCCATTTTAATTGGTCTACTCATAATTATGCCAGTTCCATTAGGTTCCTGCTGCGGATCAATAATAGATATATTTTATGCTATCACATGTGATCATTATTTATGTCATGTTTCAATTTTTTTAATAATTATACAAAAATTGTAACAACTTATTCTGCAAGTTGAAATCCTATTAGGTTGCAGAAATGTTTTATTAATAAAGGTTCGACATCTTTAACCTGGCTGCCAGGGACTAAATCATTTAGTTGCGTCATTTGCATACCGGCATGGCCACAAGGATTAATACGTTCGAAGGGCGCAAGATCCATATTAATATTTAATGCTAAGCCATGAAACGAACAACCTTTATGAATACGTAACCCGAGAGAGCATATTTTTTTTTGTTCAACATAAACCCCGGGGGCTTCGCGCTGTGCGTAGGCGGTAATACTAAATTCGGATAAAGTGTTAATTACCGTATTTTCCAGTGTAGTTACCAGCTCTCTCACACCAATTTGATTACGCTTTAAGTCTAATAAAATATACATTATTTGCTGACCGGGGCCATGATAAGTGATTTGTCCGCCACGATCAGATTGGATAACTGGAATATTCCCGGGCGCGAGTAGGTGCTCTTTTTTACCCGCTTGGCCTTGGGTAAAAACAGGGTAATGTTCCACTAGCCAAAGTTCATCTAGTGTATCAACCGTGCGTTTTTTAGTAAACTGATGCATCTCATCAGAAATGGGTTGGTAAGCATGCAGCCCAAATTGACGTAATATAATGGTTTTTTTTAACAAACTTTTTCTGCCACTGATAGGGATACGCAATGATTATGCAGTATAACCTGCATAAATTATTCTTGCTAGTATAGTTAGCGTGACACTTGAAATTATAAACCCGAAAATCTGCTATCTTCGGGTTTATAATTTCAAGCGCAACAATAATTTATGTCTACAACACCATGTGAACTAATTCTAGTTTAGCTAATTCTTCGTACAGTTTTTCTATTTGTTCAATATTGGTTGCTGTGATGGTAATTGATACTGAGTGAAAGTTACCTTTACTACTTGGTTTAACCGATGGTACATAATCACCCGGAACATGTCGTTGAACCACTTCAACGATTTGATCTGTTAACTCAGGTTTAGCAAGCCCCATCACTTTGTAGGTAAATGAGCAAGGAAACTCTAGTAACTCATGCAGTTTGGTTTTCATAGCTTCTCCTAAAATACTACCAGCACGCTTATTGCAATATTAAATGTTATATGATTTAGATAGTATATTTATTCATATTTCTTAAATAAAAAATTAAGTTATAAATTGAATATATTTACCATAAGGAGGTTGCAATGTTATTTTTCAATCTTTAGCCAAACCAGCGCTGGAAAAGCAATTTAATATAATCTAATATTTTACTAAAAAATCCACCTTCATCGACCTCTTTCAAGACAACGAGCGGCCGTTGTTCAATGATCTTATTATCTAATTGTAAGTTAATGGTGCCAACAACTTGGTTTTTCGCTAATGGTGCCTGTAGTTCAATATTGTTTAATGTATAGCTAGCTTTTAAATCTTTCATACGACCACGGGGAATGGTCAGATAGAGATCGTTTTCAATACCTAATTTTGCTTGATCAGTATTAGCAAACCAAACCGGTTGAGAGGCAAACTCCACCCCGCCTTCTAATGGTTTAACGGTTTCAAAAAAGCGAAAGCCCCAAGTGAGTAATTTTTTGCTTTCGGTGTCTCGCCCTTTACTGCTATGACCACCTAATACAACAGATATGAGTCGCATATTCCCTTCGGTAGCGGAGGCAACCAGGTTGTAACCTGCCGCGGCAGTGTGTCCTGTCTTAATGCCATCTACATTCAGGCTTTTATCCCATAACAAACCATTTCTATTTAATTGACGGATCTTATTAAAAGTGAACTCTTTTTCTTTGTAAATGGCATATTCTTCCGGAACATCGCGGATCAGCGCTTGGCCGATTAGCGCCATATCATGTGCGGAACTATATTGTCCATCAGCATCTAAGCCATGTACAGTAAGAAAGTGGGTGTTTTTTAAACCAAGCTGTTGAACATTGTTGTTCATTAATTTGACAAAACTGGCTTCGTCACCCGCCACATACTCAGCCATTGCCACACAAGCATCATTACCAGATTGTAAATTAATACCACGTATCAATTGAGATACAGAGACACGATCACCGGGTTTTAAGAACATCAGCGAAGAGCCTTTAAACACTGGGTTACCTGTGGCCCAGGCATTCTCGTCGATAGTGACGATATCGTTCATGCTAATTTTACCGGCTTTAATTGTTTGACCAATGATATAACTTGTCATCATTTTAGTCAGACTGGTAGGGGCACGACGTTGATCGGCATTTTTTTCCGCTAACACTTTGCCTGAATAATAATCAATAAGAATATAAGCTTCAGCGTCAATATTTGGTGCAGAAGGGATCACGTTGATTTGCATAGCATTATTGCTATTAGCAAATAGAGTGCTGGAAAATATAAGGCTAATATTAAGTATTAGGCTACCAATAGAACGGGAGAAAATTGCATATTTCATAATAATATACGGGATCCGCTGGCAATATGTTAATAGAGTGGGCATCGTAATATCAGCTTAAAAAGTCATATACTATTTCTGAAACAGAGATGCCTGGTCAGTTGCTTTTTATTTTACTCTAATGAGATTTTATTGATTAATCAATAGATTATTCGGTATTTATGATAATGCTCGATTGATTTAATTCTATTAATATTTTGTTTTTTATTTGTTCCGCTATTTTAGCATTTTGAAAAGGGCCAAGCTGCACGCGATAGATATTATTAAATGGTTGAATACGCCCAGGTGTGTTTAGCTTTTTTGAAACAGACTGTTGCCATGTTGCTGCTCTAGCCTGATCACTTAACGCGCCTATTTGTACGAAATAACGTTCAGTAGCCACGCTTGTTGATTTCATTGACGACGGATTAGCAGGATTATTTTGACTCACCATATTGGTTGATACCGTATTAGGGATTTTTGTTGATTGTATTGATTGAGATAAAGCGGGTTGGTGAGTGTAATTTTCTGCTGTTGATTGATTGCTGCTTGAGGAGTGGGTCTCTAATTTTGGTGGTTTAGGCAAGGCATAACTCTGCTTCGTAATATTAACACCAATCGTGCCAGGTCCAGTTAAGTTGCCGGTAGGGGAAACTAAAATTGGATCAATTTTAATACGTGTAGTTAGCATTAAATTTAACCGATCGGCAGCTGCCTGTGATAGCGCTATATTTTTACCGGCTATATAGGGGCCTCGATCATTAATGCGGACTATCATCATTCTGCCATTGATTAAATTAGTAATACGGGCATAACTTGGAATAGGTAAAGTAGGGTGTGAAGCTGTGAACTCATAAGGGCTGGCTTTTTCACCCGTCGTAGTTGTTTTACCGATAACTTCAGAGCCAAAAATGCTAGCAAAGCCTGTTTCACTGAAATGGGCAGGATCTTTTACTATTTGATAAGTTTGGCCATTAAGTTGATAGTCATTATTAGCGCCAGAGTGATAAGGTTCGTAACGCGGCTCTGCTCCTGATATATCTTGTACCGGCGCCATAGGCATATTGATATTTTGTTTACTTTGAGAAACACAGCCTGCTAAAAGTGCTATAGTAATGCTAAATATAAGCCAGTGGTAGTGCATTACAGACCTCGTGATTATAAGCTTTTTGACAGAAATTTTCGGTGGGTATGGATTGACATAATAATTCCAAATCCAGCCATTAAAACGATTAATGCCGAGCCGCCATAACTTACCAACGGTAAAGGAACACCCACTACAGGTAAGATACCGCTAACCATGCCAATGTTGACAAATGTGTAGACAAACAGAATTAACATTAAGCCACCAACCATAACTCTACCAAAGGTATTTTGTGCATTAGCTGCAATTATTAACCCTCGCATAATTAGTAGTAGATATAATACCAGTAAAATAACTACGCCAATTAACCCGAGCTCTTCAGCTAATACGGCAAAAATAAAATCAGTATGGCGTTCTGGTAGAAATTCTAATTGCGATTGCGTGCCATGTAACCAGCCTTTGCCAAATAATCCCCCTGAGCCAATAGCAATTTTAGATTGGATAATATGATAACCAGCACCAAGTGGATCTGTTTCTGGATCGAGTAACATCATAACACGATCTCGTTGATAATCATGCATAAGAAAGAACCATAGAATAGGAATAAAGCAAGCGATACCCGTGGCCGCAATGGCAATCAATTTCCAATTCATACCAGCTAAGAACAGGATAAACAAACCGGAGGCAGCAACTAAAATAGATGTGCCCAGATCAGGTTGAGCGGCAATCAGTAATGTGGGGAGAAATATAAGTATCAATGCCAGCAGGGTATTTTTTAGGGTGGGGGGGCAGAGATCGCGATTGACAAAACGTGCAACCATCAATGGAACCGCAATTTTAGCAATTTCAGACGGTTGAAAACGAACGAAGCCAAGATCTAACCATCGTTGCGCACCTTTACTGATTTGCCCAAATGCATCGACAAAAATTAACAGCATTAAGCAAAAGATATACAGGTAGGGCGCCCAATTTTCATAGATACGCGGTGAAATCTGCGCCATAACAATCATGACAACAAATCCAATCGCGATTTGTATCAGCTTACGCTGCATCATATAAATGTCTTGCCCACTAGCACTCCACATGATCATGACACTGTATATCGTTAAGGCAAGAATAATCAGCAACATTGGAATATCAATATGTAAACGTGTCCAAATAGGTAATTTATGTGATTTATCGGTCATATATTACTGATCTTCTTCTGGAGATACATTGGTATCTGGTGTTTGTGATATCGTTTTTTTACCAAGCAATACATAATCAAGAATATTGCGGACAAGATCGCCAACGGCCGGTCCAGCCCCACCATTTTCTAGAATAATAGCAACGGAAACGGTCGGCTTTTGATAAGGGGCAAATCCAATCATTAATTTATGATCACGCAAGTGCTCAGCCAATTTACTTGCATTATAGGTTTCATAACTGAATACCTGCGCCGTACCTGATTTGACAGCAGCTTTGTAGGGAGTGTTGGCAAAACTTTTACGTGCTGTACCGTTTGGTGCATTAGCAACGCCATACATACCTTCTTTAGCTAACTCCCAAAAGCCTGAATGAATATCACCAATTTGGATATGCTCTTTCTGCTCATAAGGCAGCATAGCATTACCTAATTTAGTGCCATAAAGTAGATGGGGAATTTTAACCGTGCCGTCATTAATTAACGTCATTAATGCTTTTGCCATTTGGATCGGCGTTGTGGTCCAATAGCCTTGGCCGATGCCGACTGGAATAGTGTCTCCTTGATACCAAGGTTTTTTGTAGCGTTTTAGTTTCCATTTCCGGGTTGGCATAATGCCAGAACGTTCTTCGGCAAGATCAATACCAGTATAATGCCCATAGCCAAATTTCTGCATCCAATCGGAGATACGATCGATACCCATATCATAAGCAACCTGGTAGAAAAAGGTGTCGGCTGATTCGATAATGGCTCTAACGACATTTAATCTACCGTGTCCCCATTTTTTCCAGTCTCGGTAACGTTTTTCGGAATTTGGTAACTGCCACCAACCAGGATCAAAAATGGTGGAGTTGGCGGTGACAATATTTTCACTTAACGCTGCGACCGCCATAAATGGTTTAACGGTTGAGGCCGGCGGATATAATCCCTGGGTAGTTCTATTAATTAGCGGGCGATTAGGATTATTTAATAAAGCTTGGTAATCTTTATTAGAGATACCATTAACAAATAGATTAGGGTCATAGCTCGGGGTAGATACCAGCGCTAGTACTTCTCCGTTGCGAGGATCTGTTACAACAACGGCAGCTCGGCTGGTGGTGAGCAACTTTTCGATCTCAATTTGTAAATTGAGATCAATAGTGAGATAAATATCTTTGCCTGCCTGAGGTGCTTGTTCATGAAGTTGGCGTATGACTTTTCCCCGACTATTAACTTCGACCTCTTCATAGCCTGTTTTGCCATGTAAAATATTTTCGTAATACCGTTCTATACCTAATTTACCAATATCATGGGTGGCAGTGTAATTTTTTAGTAGACCATCATTTTCTAGACGTTCTATATCCTTATCATTAATTTTGGCTACATAACCAATAACATGCGTTAGCGCTGAGCCATAAGGGTAATAGCGGCGTTGGTAACCTTTGACTTCAATCCCGGGGAATAGGTATTGATTAACGGCAAAACGTGCAACTTGCACTTCATCTAGTGAGGTTTTTAACGGTATAGAGGTAAAGCGGCGTGAACGTTTACGCTCTTTTTTGAAGTTTGCAATGTCGTCGTCAGTGAGATCAACCACATCACGCAATTGTGCCAATAGTTCTGTTAAATTAGCGACTTTTTCAGGAATGACTTCTAACTGATAAAATGTTCGGTTTAACGCGAGAGGAATACCATTTCTGTCATAAATAATACCTCTACTAGGTGGAACAGGAACCAATTTTATCCGATTATCATTGGAGCGAGTTTGGTAGTCTTCATGGCGAACCACTTGTAGATGATAAAGATTAGCAATTAAAATACTTACTAATATCACAATGATAATAAAAGCTATCAACGCCCGACGAATGAATAGAGTAGATTCAGCGGTGTAATCGCGAAAAGGGGTGAGTTTCTTTTTTTTTGTTTCTTTCTTCGCATTCACACTAAAAACCTACATAAATATGTTATTCCCGATGGTAAGGATGATTTGTTGTAATGCTCCATGCCCGGTAAAGGCTCTCTACAACAAATATTCGAACTAAAAGATGAGGAATTGTTAAGGATGAAAGTGACCAACTTTGTTCTGCTGCTGCTTTACAGGCAAAGGCAAGACCTTCTGGGCCACCAATTAGAAAGCTAATATTAGGTCCATCTTGTTTCCGTTGATCTTATTGTTCAGCAAGTTGTCCAGCTTGTGCCTGGTATATCAAGGGTAATTATGCGGTTACCCTTGCCAACTCTGTTCTCCTTCTTTTCTCGATGATACGTTTGAGATCAGTATTTTTCCCACAGGGATCTCTATGAGTTCAAAAGCCATATCTTTTGGAAAACGATGAAGATAATCTTGAAAACCGGTTTGGATCCAATCAACCATTTTGCTACCAACGGCAATCAGTTGTAATTTCAAATTCAACTCCAGAGTTTTTCAAGTTCATACATACGGCGACTATCTTTTTGCATGATATGAACAATTGCATCGCCTAAATCGACAACGATCCAATCAGAAACACCTTGTCCTTCAACACCCAGAGGAATTATTCCTGTCTTACGGCATGATTCAATTAATTTGTCCGAAACTGATGTCAAGTGGCGATTAGATGTTCCGGTACAGATTATCATGCAATCGGTAATGCTAGATTTTCCACGTACATCAATAGTGACAATATCTTGCGCTTTTGTATCGACAAGCCTGTCGATAATAAATTGTTGGAGTTCAGTTCCTTGCAAAGGTTCACCTTTAATTTCAAGTTAAATAAAAAAATATTAATGTTATATTTTATTCAGTTATAAAATTCTGTTGAAAGAAATAAGCATAAGATAATCTATATTTTAATCTAATTTTTAGTAAAACCAACCAGCTGAATATTTTAATTAGTTTTAAGATAAAGTATCGGAAATTATGCCTTATTTTCATCAGCAATGTAAAAAGCGCCAAAATATTACCAATCACCTTATATACTCACAATAGTTTAAGGGTATTTTTGTCAATTTTTTATATTTATTGGTTAATTATGAGCAATTTTGATAAAGATGATGTTTATCAATATAACGCAAAACTGCAGGTGGCAATATATCTTTGCAACTTTTTCTATCACGTTTTCGTTCACGAATTTCAGTTGCAGAAATATTTAATAAGGGAGTATCAGCCAGATATATGGCACCACAGGGTTTATGGCTGAGTATTTCCGGCTCATGCACTTGATGATGTTTTAGCCATTGTTGCATTGATGGAATTGAAAAATAAGTGGTATAGCCTGGGCGAGCGCATACTAATAAATTACAAAGATCTAAAATTTTTTGCCAATCAAACCAGGTATTGATTGATAGTAGTGAATCTTGTCCGATAATAAAGGCTAGTGGTTTTTGCCTACCGATTTGTTGCCGAAAAGAGAGTAGTGTTTCAACGGTATAAGAGGGAGTTTTACGTTTAAGTTCACGGGTATCAATACTAAATAGCGGATTATTTTTGATAGCTAATTTTATCATTGCCAATCTTTGTTGAACGGTTGCTTCAGGTTGTGGGCGATGGGGTGGCACATGATTGGGAAGTAAAACAACCTGTTGTAAACCGACTTGCTTGGCTAGCGCTTCAACGGGAAGTAAGTGACCATAGTGAATAGGATCAAAGGTACCACCAAATAGTGCTTGAATAGATTTAGAATTAGCTGTTTGCTTAGTTTGTTGAGTCATTAATAAAACTCTCGGGCAGTGATTTACCGCACAATAGCATAGATAAAGTTTCTAATTTTGGCCAAATTGAGTGGCCATAATCTTGTTTTAAATGTAATTCAGCATGGGTAATTAACTGTATTGCAAGCTGTAGTTCGCGAAGTGATAAACGCTGTAGCGCAGCGCTAATGAGAGGGCGGCGGGCTTGCCAAATTTTATGCTGATCAAATAATTTTTTTAAATCTTTATCGCTATTTTGTTGTGTTAATGTCAAAAGCAATATGAGTTCATGTTGAATTATACGTAATAGAATCACTGCTTCATGATCTTCGCGTTGTAATTGTTGTAGGATATGCCAAACGCGTTTAATTTTACCTGCAAGTAGCGCATCAACCCAATGATAAGGTGTAAAATTAACGGCATTATTTACCGCCTCTTTGACACGAGGTAGGGTGAGGTTACCGTCGGGATATAAGAGTGATAAACGTTCAAGAGCTTGGTTAAGAGCTAGTAAATTGCCTTCATAGCAGTAGCAAAGAAGCTCATTAGCTTGTTTATCTAAAGTAACAGATATGGCTTTTGCTCGTTGGGTTACCCATTGAGGTAATCTGGACTGTTCTGGTGTTAGACAATTAATATAGACTCCATCTTGGCCTATTTTTTTGCACCAGGCACTATTTTCTTGTGCTTTCGTTAATTTGCCGCCGCATAATATGAGTAATAAATCAGGATGTAATAATTCAGCCAACTTAAGCAGCTTTTCCGCTATGACGGTTGTGGGGCCACTTTCAGGTAATATTAAGATCAGGATTTGTCGGCTAGCAAATAGGCTAAGTGATTGACTAAGATGATAAATAGTGTCCCAGTCGGTGCTTGTATCTAGCGAATAGGTATAACGTTCAGAAAAACCCTGCTGTTGAGCAACTTGATAAATTTTATCCATGCTTTCTTGTGATAAAAGCGGATCATTGCCAAAAATCAGGTAACAGGTTCGCAGCTTATCAGTAAGCTGCGAAATTAGCTGCTCAGGGTAAATACGGATCATTCTGAGTCTACCGATAGCGCTTTCTCGACAACTACTGATCCTTCTGGCTCATTCTGAATAGTGCTATGAACGATCAGTAATTTACGAATTAACTGGCGAGCCGCTTGTTCACGCATTTCTTGTTTAACAAGTTCGTTTTCGGCGTCTTTAGCTAGTGTTTCTAACGGATTGTCGAAGAAAGCGCGCTCGACGCGTGTTTTGATCGGATAAACAGTGCCGTTAGGGAGGATAATTTGTGCGCTGACCCAGAAATTTAATTGTTTTTCTGCACTTTTACCGTCTTGATAGATGGAAACGGTTTTGGTGTTTTCAGATGACCCCACTATTTTTAAAATCGGCACATTCTGAAGATTTTCATCGATTAAGTTGACATTATTTAGGCGTAATTGCTGTCTAATTGCACGTGCCAGCGGGCCGTAGGGATCATCACTACTTAATCTTAATGTTTTTAGTTCTTCAGGTATTTGCGTCGTACCTTGTAGGCGAAATCCGCAGCCAGCCGTGATCAACATGGCTAAGCTTAGAAATAAGGTAATTAAATAACGCACATGGTCTCCTTATTAAGTTAGCCGACAACAAGGTTTAACAGCTTGCCTGGCACATAAATTACCTTACGGATGTTCATACCTTCAAGGTATTTTGCCACACCATATTCTTGCGTTGCCATAGCTAACACAGAATCTTGTAATGCATTGATATCGACAGTAATACGCCCACGAACTTTACCATTAACTTGAATAATGACTAATTTAGTATCGTCTATTTTTGCTTGTTCGTCAGCAACTGGCCAAGGCGCATTATCGATATCTTCCAGCTGACCAAGTGCTTTCCACAGGATAAAGCAAGCATGGGGGATAATGGGCGACAGCATCCGCACAATAGCCTCTAAAGATTCTTGTATTAATGCCCGATCCTGTTCACTATCATGGGAGGCTCGCGTCAGTTTATTCATGAACTCCATAATAGCAGCAATCGCAGTATTAAATGCATAACGGCGGCCGATATCATCGGTCACTTTAGCGATGGTTTTATGTAGATCACGCCGCAGGTTTTTCTGCTCTGTCGTAAGGTTGGTGCTATCTAATGGCGCTGTTTTACCTTTTTGCGTATGTTCAAAAACGGTGCGCCAGAGACGACGAACAAAACGATTTGCACCTTCTACACTTGATTCTTGCCATTCCAAAGTAAGTTCCGGCGGAGCGGCAAACATAATAAATAAGCGAACCGTATCCGCCCCATATTTTTCTACCATTAATTGTGGAACAATACCGTTATTTTTCGATTTAGACATTTTGCTCATCCCTGTATAGGAGAGTTGATGTCCATGCTGATCAGTTGCTTTGACAATCTTACCTTTTTCATCCCGTTCAACAGTTACATCAACGGGTGACACCCAAACTCGTTGTCCATTTTCACCTAAGCAATAAAAGGAATCGGCTAATACCATTCCTTGACATAACAGGCGTTTAGCTGGTTCATCAGAATTTACTAAGCCTGCATCACGCATTAGTTTGTGGAAAAAACGGAAATATAATAGATGCATAATGGCATGTTCAATACCACCGATATATTGATCAACAGGCAACCAGTAATTGGCCGCGGCTGGATCTAGCATCCCTTGGTCATAATTAGGACAGGTATAACGGGCATAATACCAGGAAGACTCCATAAAGGTATCAAAGGTATCCGTTTCACGTAATGCTGCATGACCATTGATGTTAGTCTTGGCCCATTGTGAGTCGGCTTTGATAGGACTTGTGATGCCATTCATTACCACATCTTCAGGTAAGATGACAGGTAGTTGTTGTTCTGGTACTGGCATGACAGAACCATCTTCCATGGTTACCATAGGAATTGGTGCTCCCCAATAACGTTGGCGAGAAACCCCCCAATCACGTAGACGATAATTGACTTTACGTTGCGCCGAACCTTGTGAAACCAGTTTATCGGCAATCGCATTAGCGCCTGTTTCGTTGTCCATGCCACTAAATTTGCCTGAATTAATCAGTGCATTTTTATCAGTCAACGGACCCGCTTTTAGATCGGGGATCTGTCCTTCATTATCAGCAATAACCGCTTTGATCGGTAAATGATATTTGGTTGCGAATTCCCAGTCACGTTGGTCATGCCCTGGAACCGCCATTACTGCCCCTGTACCATATTCCATTAACACAAAATTGGCTATCCAGATCGGAATTTTTTCATTAGTTAGCGGGTGAATTGCGAACAAATTGGTGGCAATACCTTTTTTTTCCATGGTTGCCATTTCTGCTTCAGCAACTTTGGTATTACGACATTCATCAATAAAAGTGCTAAGTTTAGCATTTTTTTTTGCCGCGCTTTTTGCTAACGGATGAGTTGCTGCAATAGCGAGATAAGTCACCCCCATAAAAGTATCCGGCCGAGTAGTATAGACAGTTAGCTTTTCATCCATGTCTGCCAGTTCAAAGGTAATTTCAACCCCTTCTGAGCGGCCGATCCAATTACGCTGCATGGTTTTAACTTGCTCTGGCCAGCCATCGAGTTTATCTAAATCATTAAGTAGCTCTTCAGCATAAGCGGTAATTTTTATGAACCATTGGGGAATTTCTTTGCGTTCGACAGGGTTATCACAACGCCAGCAGCAACCATCAATGACTTGCTCGTTTGCTAACACCGTTAAATCATTTGGACACCAGTTAACGGTAGCGGTTTTTTTATAAACCAAACC
Organism: Candidatus Arsenophonus triatominarum; assembly: GCF_001640365.1. Taxonomy (GTDB): domain Bacteria; phylum Pseudomonadota; class Gammaproteobacteria; order Enterobacterales; family Enterobacteriaceae; genus Arsenophonus; species Arsenophonus triatominarum. The sequence continues at coordinate 160,949 of NZ_LWMI01000007.1, forward strand.
TTTTTCATAAAGCTTAGTAAAAAACCATTGCTCCCAACGATAATACTCCGGTGTACAAGTTGTGACCTCTCGACTCCAGTCATAACCAAATCCGAGCATTTTTAATTGATTTTTCATGTAATCGATATTGGTATAAGTCCAAGGTGCTGGAGCGGTATTATTTTTTACTGCGGCACCCTCTGCCGGTAGACCAAAAGCATCCCAGCCGATAGGTTGCAGCACATTTTTGCCTAGCATGCGTTGATAACGTGAGATAACATCACCAATGGTATAGTTGCGAACATGCCCCATATGTAGCTGACCAGATGGGTAAGGTAACATTGACAGGCAATAGTATTTTTCTTTGTTATTATCTTCTATTACTTTAAATGATTGTTTTTCTTCCCAATGACGTTGTACGTATTGCTCTATCTCTTCTGGTCGATATTGTTCTTGCATGACACCGATGTTCCTATGGCGATAATGCGGCATTGGCCGCGAATGATATAGTATATTTTAGATCTGCATAGAATAGCGGATAAATGCCTCTAACAACAACTATTGATAAATATTTAACCTGAGTTCGAGATAAGCATTATCAATTATGCTTGAAGAGATGTTCCTGCCACCGGTATCTTTGGTTTAGATGGAATTAAACAATATGCAACCAGCACAGCTAATAAATTCACTACAAAGTTAGCAGGAGAGCGGTGCCGCGTATGCTCTATCTGAAAAAGATTTTTTAACTCATCAAATACCGTTTCAATGACAGAACGATGACGCAAGATGGCTTTGTCGAAACAAGTCTGTTCAACAGGCTTCATTTTCTTCTTGATATTCGTTATAAGGTTAATTCCCATTGTTTTCAGTTGCTGTTTCAATGAAGCCGATAAATACCCTTTATCCGTATACAAACAACCAGAAAGATCTTTCATCAGCTCAGGTAATGGTTTCCGATCATCTGTGTTTCCTGGTGTAAGTCGAAAACTGAGTATTTCCCCCAAATGATTGATAATTACATGAAGTTTGAAACCAAAGAACCAACCTGTTGAGGTTTTTCCTTGTTCAGCTATCCCATCGAAGACTTTATGCCGGCGGATCCGTAAGTTATCACACACAGCTATCGGAGTAGAATCGGTAACCGACAGACCCGTGCACTTTCCCTTAATTGACTCAAACAGAACCGTTAAAGCTAAGGTACTGCGCGGAAGTAACTCTACGCAGCGTGAATATGATGGCAAGTTAGGAAATTCCTTCCTGAGATATAAACGGACATGATAGAGATAAAATACCTTGAATTGGCTGAATCGGAGTTGATGAAACAAAACAACCAGTGTCATCATTTCAGCCAATGAAAGCTGAGTAGACCGTCTACGACGCTTATTACCGTTATTCAGCAAAATTTCATGCATTTTTGGCTCGAAGTCTTTACAAAAATCATCCATCAGGCAATAAAGTTCAGTAAGATTTTCCATAATTGTTTAACAATGCTCTACTCTTTAACCAGATTGTTAGAGTATTTTAACGAAATATGCGCATTCAACTATTTGAATAGCAAGACTTTCACTTTATCACGAGTTTCGTACAGGAATATAAAATTCCAGAAATGGCTTAAAAGCAATGGTTAATTTGCAAGTTACTAAAACGTATAAATTTGTTTAAATTACAATAAGTTGCTTTTAATTTATAAGATTTTGTCTATTTATATATTATGCTGAATTAAACTTAAAAATAAAGCGTTTTTTTATTGGTGCGAGACTCGTGTTTATTTCTTATCCCGAACTCAGGTTATTTAACGATCAAGTTAAATTAATTTTATTAATGCAAATGATGTGTTGTTTTAGAGGGTAGCATTTTAGATGGTCAGTCTAGCCCGCTTTAGGCGCTATAGCTAGGCGACTTAATTTTGATTACAAGGTGTGTTATGAGTTATACAATTGATTTTCGACGTAAAGTAATATCTGTAAGGAAAGCCGAAGGTTTAACAATTCGAGAAACTGCGAAACAATTCCGTATTGGAAAAGCGTCTTTAGTACGTTGGCTTAAACGACCAGAGCCAAAAAATTCAACGCCACGTAAGAGGAAGCTCGATAAAAATGCTTTAGCAAAAGATGTGGAACAGTATCCAGATGCTTACCAAAAGGAACGGGCAGAGCGATTCGGTGTTTGTAAAAAGACTATTTGGCAATCCCTTAAAAAGCTGGGATTAACCTATAAAAAAAAACTCTATTCCATCCAAAAACCAACGAAAGCGACAGGCTGGCACATCAGCAAAAAAGACAACAGTATGAAAAAAAAGATAAATCTGTTGTTTTTATTGATGAAAGTGGTTTTTCACATGACACTCCACGAACTCACGGCTATTCCCCAAAAGGTCACCGTTGTTTTGGCCTGAAAAACTGGGGTGCTAAGGGAAGAACAAATGTTATTGGCGCTTTATTGGGAACAACCCTTTTTGCTATCGGATTATTTGATTGCAATATTAACCGTGATGTTTTTTATGTTTGGATCACAAAAATATTGCTCCCAGAACTTCCTGAAAATTCTGTTATTTTTATGGACAACGCTAGCTTTCACAAAGGTAAGAATATTGAACAGGCAATTATAAACGCAGGACACCAGATAGAATATTTGCCTGTGTATTCACCAGATTTAAATCCTATAGAACATAAATGGTCTCAAGCTAAACGTAAAAAGATGGAAACAGGATGCACTATCGATGACCTGTTTTTAATACATATGCTGTAATCAAAATTAAGTCGCCTAGCTATATTTTAATGTTATTAGCCGATTGGGCGACGATTTTTGTCACCCAATAAGGATAGAGGAATTAATGTATGATCTTAGCAAGAAATTCTTTAGCACGTTTTGATTTCGGCGCAGCAAAGAAATCGTCTTTATTGCTATCCTCAATAATTTTTCCTTCGTTCATAAAAATCATTCGATGAGCAACTTTTTTAGCAAATCCCATTTCGTGAGTGACTACTATCATGGTCATTCCTTCATTAGCAAGCTTTATCATTACATCAAGTACTTCGTTGATCATTTCTGGATCTAATGCGGAGGTCGGTTCGTCAAAAAGCATCGCAATCGGATCCATACAGAGTGCTCTGGTAATGGCAACGCGTTGTTGTTGCCCACCAGATAATTGAGCTGGAAATTTATTGGTATGGTTAGCTAATCCAACTCGCTCTAATAATTTTAAGGCAGTACTTTCAGCGGTTTTTTTATCTCTGTTTAAGACTTTTATCTGTGCTAGTGTTAAGTTCTCAATAATTGATAGATGAGGGAATAATTCAAAATGTTGAAATACCATACCGACTTTTGAGCGCAATTTAGCCAAATCTGTCTTTTTGTCATTAACATGAATATTATCAATATATATCTCACCACGTTGAATCGGTTCTAAGCCATTAATGGTTTTTATTAATGTTGATTTACCTGAACCGGAAGGGCCACAAATAACGACAACTTCCCCTCTTTTGACATTCATCGAACAATCAGTAAGCACCTGAAACTGTCCATACCATTTAGAAACATTTTTTAAAGAAATCATTAATAGTCCTTTTTCAGATAGCTAACCAGCATAAATCTATATAAATTAATAAAATGTTAATGTTTTAACAAATAATTATAATAAAAGAGCTCATTAACTAAATTTAATGATAAATATCAATAAACAAGATAAAACCGTATCATCGGTTGTTAAGACATGATGATGATTAATATATGCTAAATTGATTAGTCTTCTTTTTGCTTAATAAAACATGCCAATATGATAAATAGGGCAACCAATGCCCACATAGGCCAGTTATTCCAACGTGCATAAGGTGTAAGACCAGATGTTGGTGTTACCTCAGTATTTAATACTGAGCGAGTGAATTGAGGAAGTTCTGCCTGAATATCACCATTAGGTTTGATCACTGCTGTAACACCATTATTAGTGGCACGCAATAGTGGTCGACCAAGCTCGAGTGCCCGCATGCGCGCCATTTGAAAGTGCTGCCATGGGCCGATAGAATGCCCAAACCATGCATCATTTGAAAGCGTTAATAGAAAATCGGTATCTGATTTAAAGTTGTCTCTAACTTGGGAGCCTAAAATAATTTCATAGCAGATAGCAGCAGTTAGATGAATATTACCAGCAATTAACTGCTGTTGCTCATAATCACCACGACTAAAATTTGACATTGGTAAATTGAATAAAGGGGCAATTGGTCGAAGAATATTTTCTAATGGTACAAATTCACCAAAAGGCACCAGGTGGTGTTTCTGATAACGATTACTGGTTGGATATTGGTAAGGTTTATTTTCTCCCAACACAATAATACTACTAAAAAAATTACTCACTCCCTGTGTGCTTGGTTTAGCATCAACTATACCAGTAATTAGGCGAGTATTTTGTAAGCGCAGTAGTTTATCTAATGAGGTTAGCCAAACGTTATTATCCAATTCTATCGATGGAATAGCGGATTCAGGCCAGATAACGATATTGGCATTGCCAAAATAAGGTTTAGAGAGATCGAGATAAGTACTAATGGTTTGTTCGAGAAATCCTGGTTGCCATTTTAAGCTTTGCGGGATGTTACCTTGAACTAAAACAATTTGTGATTTTTTTTCTGCGACCGGCGTGAACCAGTGATAATTTTTAAATATTAGGGGTAACAATAATAAGATAATTGCTGTAATTAGCGGAATAATTCTGCGTTTTAGGCAAGTAAACACTAAGCAACTACTAATAATCAGCAGTAGTAATGTTATCATCTCAACGCCAAATATCGGAGCGATGCCTTTAAGTGGCCCGTCGATTTGACTATAACCAAATTGCAGCCAAGGGAAACCAGTTAGTATCCAGCCACGTAAATATTCAGTTATTTGCCATATTGCTGGTGCGGCAAAAATAAAGCGAGCAATACTAAGGCGCGGAAAGAATCGATTGAGTAGATAAGCAAATAGCGCGGGATAAAGTGATAAATAAGCTGCCAGTAAGATGACTAAAAAGACATTAACCACTAATGGCATACCACCAAAATCGGCAATACTGACATAAACCCAGTTAATACCACTGCCAAATAGACCAATTCCCCAACAAAACGCTATTAAACCTGCTTGTTTGCTTGAGCAATTAACAATTAGCAGCTGTAAGCCAAAAAGAGAAAAAAGAGCGGCTAACCAAATATCAAAAGGTGAAAAAGCCAGTGTTCCGCAGAGCCCGAAAATTAACGCGATCAAAGCTCGTAACCACTGACGGTGATAGAGTGGCATTTTTTTCATTAATGCTATTCTTCTATAAGATTTGGGATAGGTGCTTCATCAGGAATTTTTATCTGAACTTGAATGATTTTGCGGCTATCAGCCATGGTAATTTTAAACATATAACCATCAATTGTGATGACTTCCCCCCGGGCAGGCAAATGTCCAAATGCTTGCATCACCAAGCCACCAATGGTATCAACTTCTTCATCATTAAAGCGCGTGCTAAATGCTTTGTTGAAATCATCAATTTGGGTTAACGCACGAACAGAGTAAGCATGTTTGCTTAACTGGCGAATATCAATGTCTTCTTCATCATCATATTCGTCTTCAATTTCACCAACAATTAATTCGAGAATATCTTCGATTGTCACCAAACCAGAAACGCCACCAAATTCATCGATGACAATTGCCATATGATAACGTTGTGAACGGAACTCTTTTAATAACAGATCAACACGTTTACTTTCAGGCACAACAACGGCGGGACGTAATACTTTATCGATAGTGAAAGGTTCAGCATCAGTACGCATAAATGGCAGTAAATCTTTAGCCATTAATAGACCTTCAATATGGTCTTTATCTTCACTAATTACTGGAAAACGAGAATGTGCTGAGTCGATAATCACATCAAGGCATTCATCTAACGATTGATTTCGTTTTAAGGTTACTATCTGAGAGCGTGGGATCATGATATCCCGAACACGCTCGTCGGAAATATTCATTACCCCTTCAAGCATTTCTCTGGTATCAGGATCAATAACATCTTTTTGCTCTGAATCACGAATGAGTTCAACTAAGTCATCACGATTTTTGGGTTCACCGTGAAATAATTGATTTAGGCGCCCGAAAAAACTCTTTTTCGAGTGATGATTATCATTGTTTGTAGGATGGTCGTCGCTCATGGAGTTTTATTAAAATTTCTCTAAGTAGTTTATCGTATCATAATTATTTAGCATAAAGGTAGCATTATAGTTATGCTTTTTCATGCTGATAAGGATCAGGATAACCCAATTTTTGCATAATTTCAGTTTCTATTGTCTCCATTTCTTCTGCTTCAAAGTCATTTAGATGATCATAACCTAATAGATGAAGACAACCGTGTATTACCATATGCGCCCAGTGAGCATCCTGGTTTTTTTGTTGTTCAATCGCTTCTTTTTCAACAACTTGACGACAAATAATCAGATCGCCAAGTAAGGGTAATGTAATATTTTCTGGCGCTTCAAAAGGGAAGGATAGCACATTTGTTGGTTTATCTTTTCCTCGATATGTCAAATTTAAATATTGGCTTTCTGCTATATCGACAATACGAATTGTGATTTCACTTTCAGATTGAAATTGTGGCAGGAAAGCTTCAAGCCAGTGTTGGAATGTCGTTTCACTGGGTAATAATCCATTATGATCGCTACAGGCCAGCTGGAGATCAAGAATAACTGATTGCAAGCAAATATCTCCTTTTCTATAGGGCGCTTGATGGTTCTTTTTGTTGACGAAGTAACTGTTTCCGTTCTTGTTCTTTTGTTTCCCAGTTTTCGTAGGCAATAACCACTTTTGCTACTACAGGATGGCGTACTACATCATCACTATGAAAAAAATTAAAGCTAAGTTCTTTAACTTCAGAAAGTACTTCAATTGCGTGGCGTAAACCTGATTTCTGGCCACGAGGCAGATCAATTTGAGTTACATCGCCGGTGTCACGGTTTTAGAGTTAAAGCCGATGCGGGTCAGAAACATTTTCATCTGTTCAATGGTGGTGTTCTGGCTTTCATCAAGAATGATAAAAGCGTCATTGAGTGTGCGACCTCGCATATAGGCTAATGGAGCCACTTCAATCACATTGCGCTCAATCAATTTTTCTACTTTTTCAAAACCCAGCATTTCAAATAGGGCATCATAAAGAGGCCGTAAATAAGGATCAACTTTCGGACTAAGATCACCTGGCAGAAAGCCGAGTTTTTCGCCGACCTTGACAGCGGGGCGAGTGAGTAGAATACGACGTATTTTTCGACGTTCTAAAGCATCAACAGCAGCAGCAACGGCGAGATCGGTTTTACCTGTTCCGGCAGGACCAATGCCGAAAGTGATATCATGGCTATGTATATTAGCAATATATTGAGCCTGATTCGCTGTACGTGGTTTGACAACGCCTCGTTTGATTTTAATGTTTAAAATTTGTCGTAACTGCCAATATTTTCAACGGATTGCTCAAGAAATTGACTTTCCATAATAGATAAGTGGATTTGTTCAGGGACAATGTTAGGGATAATGCCACGTATAAGGGCTGTATCAACATATAGGCGGCGAAAAATGTTGCTAGCTGCATTGATATTAAGTGGTTTGCCAATCAATTTGAAACGGTTATTTCGACGATTAATTTCGATACCGAGTCTACGTTCCAATTGCTTTATATTATCATCGAACGGGCCACAAAGGCTGATTGACCGTTGGTTATCGGCTGGCTCTAAAAATATTTCGCTGGTGGCAATTTGTGGATTATCTTTTGCGATCACTGAGTCTCTCTACTTAATATTAAGGTTGGTAATTTGCTACACCGAGATCGTCTTCTTTGCGTGTCCGTGCAATAACCGATTCGGGTGATTCTTGGCTCCTTAATGCCATACTATCTTCTGTTTTAACTACTTTACCGCGTAAAGAATTGGCATAGACATCGACAATTTCGACATCAACAAACTTTCCGATCATATTTTGGCTACCTTCGAAGTTTACCACCCGATTATTTTCGGCACGGCCGGAAAGTTCCATAATATTTTTACGTGAAGGTCCTTCGACCAGAATACGTTGAATGCTACCCAACATTGTTCGGCTATAATTCATTGCTTGCTGATTAATACGTTGCTGAAGTAGATAGAGGCGTTGTTTTTTTTCATCTTTGCTTACATCGTCAGGTAAATCAGCGGCCGGGGTACCAGGGCGTGGTGAGTAGATAAAACTAAAACTCATATCAAAATTAACATCGGCAATAAGCTGCATGGTTTTTTGAAAATCATCTTCTGTTTCACCCGGAAAACCAACAATGAAATCTGAGCTAATGAGAATATCGGGTCGTGCTTTACGTAATTTACGGATAATGCTTTTATACTCAAGGGCTGTATGAGACCGTTTCATCATCGTCAAAATACGATCTGACCCACTTTGGACGGGAAGATGCAAGAAGCTAACAAGTTCAGGGGTATCTTCATAGACAGCAATAATATCATCGGTAAATTCAATTGGATGACTGGTGGTAAAACGGATGCGATCAACGCCGTCAATGGCGGCAACCAGACGTAATAATTCGGCAAATGAACAAATTGCACCGTCAAAAGTTGCCCCACGATAGGCATTGACATTTTGACCCAATAAGTGAATTTCACGCACACCTTGCGCAGCTAATTGTGCGATTTCAAATAAAACGTCATCACATGGTCGGCTGACTTCCTCACCACGCGTGTAAGGAACGACACAAAATGAGCAGTATTTATTACAGCCTTCCATAATTGGAACATAAGCTGAAGTGCCTTCTGCTCGAGGTTCCGGTAATCGATCAAATTTTTCAATTTCTGGAAAACTGATGTCGACGATTGGGCTACGTGTACCTTTGACTTGATTGATCATCTCTGGTAGACGATGCAAAGTCTGTGGGCCAAAAATAATGTCAACACTGGGAGCCCGTTGACGAATGAAATCCCCCTCCTGTGAAGCGACACAACCACCAACACCAATAATAATATCGGGATTAATATCTTTTAGATTTTTCCAACGCCCTAATTGATGAAATACTTTTTCTTGCGCTTTTTCACGAATTGAGCAGGTATTTAGCAGTAGAATATCGGCTTCTTCGGCTATCTCTGTTAATTGATATCCATGGGTGCTGTTGAGCAGGTCAGCCATTTTTGATGAATCGTATTCATTCATCTGGCAGCCCCAGGTTTTAATGTATAGTTTTTTATTCGTCAACATTTTGTATATCCGAAGTTTTCAGTAGCAAAATCTGTCATACTGGGAACATTATGTATTAAATTAGAAAATTTTGATATGTATTGTATTCGTTTGGGGCATCGGTGACCAGTATGTTGGATAGATTATTAGTAAATGACTTAAGAAAAACTAGGCCTACTATTAGATTGATGACTATTGATAGCTAAGTTGATATGAATAGAATAGATGAAAATTATGACATTGTAGTGGTTGGTGCCGGTATGATAGGTGCAGCCATGGCAATTGGATTGGCCAAAGAAGGTTGGCAGATCCTGTTACTTGAACACACTAAACCTGCACCTTTCGATCCGTTAGAGCAGCCTGATTTACGCGTTTCAGCGCTAAGTTATACTTCGGTGGATCTACTTAAGCAACTTGGTGTGTGGAATAGTGTTTTAAATATGCGCGCAGCCCCTTATCGAAGGTTAGAAACGTGGGAAGGGGAAAACTCACATGTGATGTTTGAAGCAGACAGCCTTGGTTTACCTGAACTGGGTTATATGGTTGAAAACCGTGTTTTGCAATTGGCATTATGGCAACAATTTTTTCAATATCCCAATCTTAGCTTGTTATGTCCCGCCAAATTGGTAGCAATGCAGCGTCAGAATCAACAGTGGGAAATGACTTTAAGTAATAATCAGCGACTATCGGCAAAGTTAATTATTGCTGCTGATGGCGCATGTTCTCAGGTGCGACCTTTAGCTGGAATTGGCAGTAGCGGTTGGCAATATAATCAATCATGTCTGCTTATTACAGTTAAGATGGACCAACCGCAACAGGATATTACTTGGCAACAATTTTTTCCTTCTGGTCCGCGAGCATTTTTGCCGTTATTTGATCATTGGGCCTGTTTGGTTTGGTATGATAAACCTGCCCGAATTAGACAACTGCAAGTTATGTCCCTGGAGCAGCTTAAGCAAGAAATTATGGCAGCTTTTCCTGCTCGCTTTGGCTCACTGCAAGTTGTTGCTAAAGGGAGTTTTCCACTGACCCGCCATCATGCTAATCGTTATGTTGAAGAGGGGCTAGCGTTGATTGGCGATGCTGCTCATACTATTAATCCACTTGCCGGTCAGGGCGTTAATCTTGGTTACCGTGATGTTGATAGTTTGTTGAAAATATTGATTAATGCAAAGACCTATTTATTACCTTTTTATGCTCGAAAAACTTTACTGACTTATCAACAGGATAGGATGCCAGATAACAAATTGATGCAGGCCGGTATGGATACTATTTATACACTGTTTAGTTCTCAGCTAGCGGGTGTAAAATCAGGCCGAAATTTAGCATTAATGTTAGTACAAAGACTAAATACAGTTAAGAAAAAGCTACTTAAATATGCTTTAGGTTTATAACATAAAGTCGATTATGATATTTTCACGAGTTTCGCACAGGCATATAAAATTCCAGAAATGGCTTAAAAGCAATGGTTAATTTGCAAGTTACTAAAACGTATAAATTTGTTTAAATTACAATAAGTTGCTTTTAATTTATAAGATTTTTTTTATTTATATATTATGTTGAATTAAACTTAAAAATAGAGCGTTTTTTTATTGGTGCGAAACTCGTGAAGCATATAAAACTCCAGAAATGGCTTAAAAGCAATGGTTAATTTGCAAGTTACTAAAACGTATAAATTTGTTTAAATTACAATAAGTTGCTTTTAATTTATAAGATTTTTTCTATTTATATATTATGCTGAATTAAACTTAAAAATAGAGCGCTTTTTTATTGGTGCGAAACTCGTGAGGTATTGATTTTATAACAGGGATATTTTCAGGATCCCTGTTTTGCTAATATGAAAACTGCTTATTTGAATAACTTTTTATTAGCAATCGACGGATATGCTATTCCTCTTCCGGCAATGAGTAAGGCAAAGGTTGAATAGTGAGCTGACTATTGGTTTCGCCAACCAGCCGAAAAATACTCTCTTTAGGCATATCATTATTCATGACAACTTGCACACTAATAAAACCTTTTGTCATGGTAACAGCAGCTAATACTGTTCCAGTGCGCCGCCAGTTATCACCTATTTTCCACTCGATAGCATCTCCAGTTTTTGGCAGCGTATTTGCTGTCCCCGTTAACCAAAACATGGCACGCTTATTGGCGCCGCGATATTTTGCTCGAGCGACTGTTTCTTGCCCGCTATAGCAGCCTTTCTGAAAACTAATACTTGCGGGTAATGCCTGTAGATTAACGGCTTGAGGAATAAATTGTTCACTATTCTCAACATCAATATTAGCAATTCCAGCGGCAATATCGAAAGCTAACCATTGCTGACTATCACCATGTTGGGGGAAATGTTTTGTCAGTTCAGCGGCAGTTGCGCTATCAGTAACAATTAAAAAACGTTCAAACGGTAAACTAAAGTGCAGTAAAGTCGCCTGTCCTAGATGAATAACGTGCTTTTCCTTATCGGGTAATAGAGAAAAGTGGCTGCTCAATGCGTCACGAATTCCTTGGCCGGCAACACCTAACAGCACAGTATTGTGCTGCTGGCTGAGTGTTATTTGCGAGAAAACCGCGTATTTTTTCAGTTCAGTAAGTTGTTTTACTGCCACACTAGTGCGTAAAATATAGCCAAAGCCTTGGTTATAATGAAATAAACGTAGTGTGCTCCACATTTTTCCTTTGGCATCACAGTGGGCGGTAAATATATGTTGTTGTGCAGTTAATGTAGCAATATCCGCGGTTAATTGACCCTGTAGATATTTTTCAGCATCAACCCCTGTTGCTGTGATGAAACTCCAATCATTAAGTGACATTAACGTTAAGGGTAATTGATGGTCTATTTCACAAGTTGCTGGTGTAAATTTATTTAGGCTTGTCATGTGTTCATCCGCTAGTAACTTGGATAAGAGTAGTCATAATGGTAAAATAGCTAACAGACAAAGCAAGTAATATTATTAAAATTAACTAACAAAATTAATGTCGAATAATTTATCTATATAAAGTTTTTAGTTAGTGGTTAGTTGTGGTTTTTACAAAAATGTTACTTAAATCATTTCGATATTGATGAGAATTTGCTATGCTAAATTCTGATATGGAATCAAAAATTATTCACAAAAGTTTTTAAGGTTATTTTATCGTATGGATATCAATAATAAACCCAGGATCCACTGGGCTTGTCGTAGAGGAATGCGCGAGTTGGACATCGCCATTATGCCTTTTTTTGAGTATGAATATGATTCACTTACGGAGGATGAGAAATGTCTGTTTGTTCGTTTACTAGAGTATGCAGATCCTGATTTGTTCAACTGGTTGATGAATCATGGACGTCCTGATGATGATGGTCTTTATCATATGATTCAATTGATACAGAGTAGAAATAAACAACGTGGTTCTTTGGAAATTTAATATCAATGTTTCGTGGCTGACATAGCTTTTTTCAATGGGTGTTCATGTGCGAATTGGCTTGTTAGTTTTCTTTTCATCTTGGCCGCCAAATAATCTGGTTACTTGGTTGATAGCGACCTTATTAATTGTGGCAAGTTGGGTAAGGAGTCAAAAAAATATAAGTCGTTGTAAAGGTAGTTTAGCTTTATTTAATGGTAATAAGATATTAAATAAAAAATAAAGCTTAAATATCAATCGGTTAAAAAATATAGCCCATTTAATATATGCATTTACAGGCGAAAATAAGCAATTTCACTCACCATAAATCAATTACTTACCGCTCATAGTGAATTCTGGTTTTGCCTAATTTTGACTGAAATCTCAGTTTAAATTCACACTCTTTTTTAATTCCCAAATAACCTTAACCATTCGTTTAACTACGGAGAAATAGTTATGTCTAAATTAATCACAACACGAGTTTCGCACAGGCATATAAAATTCCAGAAATGGCTTAAAAGCAATGGTTAATTTGCAAGTTACTAAAACGTATAAATTTGTTTAAATTACAATAAGTTGCTTTTAATTTATAAGATTTTTTCTATTTATATATTATGCTGAATTAAACTTAAAAATAGAGCGTTTTTTATTGGTGCGAAACTCGTGTCAGTCAAGAAGAAAATGAAGCCTGTTGAACAGACTTGTTTCGACAAAGTCATCTTGCGTCATCGTTCTGTCATTGAAACGGTATTTGATGAGTTAAAAAATCTTTGTCAGATAGCGCATACGCGGCACCGCTCTCCTGCTAACTTTGTAGTGGATTTATTAGCCGGGCGGGTTGAATATTGTTTAATTCCATCTAAACCAAAGATACCTGTGGCAGGAACATATCTTCAAGCACAATTGATAATGCTTATCCCGAACTCAGGTTAAATAAGGCAGTAGTGCATAGCCCCACGTGAAAGCGGGGGGTTTATACCTTCAAAATGTGCGTTGTATTTTCATTTCAACAGTTATAATCTTATTATGATTTGAAGCTTTTTGTGATACTGGAAAGGAGGAGGTAATGCATGTTAAGCCGACTCATCCATATTTTGTTCGCGCTTACTGCTATTGCTCCACTTTCTATATCATTAACATATGTGTTTGTAACAAGTAATAAGTTTCAATTTGCAGTAATCGCTCTTGTGGCATGTCTTATTCTCGGATTGACTGCAATTATTGTCGTCAATAAAGCACGCTCACATCTAGAACGCTTACCAATAAATATAAAAAAAGCAAAAAGCGCAGATAAAGAAGTTATCGGTTTTTTTACTGCTTATGTATTACCGTTGGTACTCAAAGGCGTATCTGCACCAGATTTGGGCGCTTGGGCTATGGCTGCCTTTATGCTTTTGTTTGTATTGTGGAGCACGCACGCTTTTCAGGTAAATCCTGTTCTCGGTTTGTTTGGCTATCTATCATTTCTATGAAGTTGAAACCGCAGACGGGATAACCTACCTGATAATAACCAAAAGAAAAATAAATGACATCACTATTGTGAATTATGTTGTGCAACTTTGGGAACATGGGATTTTAGACACTAGTGTGGCAAATTAAGGAATAGGCTTGATGAATCTTTTTGTATTGATTGACGTTCTAGGTGCGCGAATTATTAGATTTCCGCTTACTGAATCTTTGCAAGTTGAAATAAATGCATTGTTTAGTAAGCAATTCGAATCTTTTTGGGGGAACGAGCCTGAACTTATACCGTTTGATGGGCGTTGTAGTCCTGACGAGGGCGAGTTATTAAATATTGCCGATTTTACCGATATAGATGGCATCAACGAGATAGTAGATAAACCTTTGTCAGTAGAAACTTTCAATCCTCAACTTCATTATCTTGATAAAGTTAAGGCGATATTCACATCGCATCTACACAAGGGAAAAAAGTCACGAGTTTCGCACAAAACTAATTTGGGTACGCTAATAAAACACGGATGTGCTCAGTAATAGCATTTTTGATTACGTCCCAATTTTGTTGATAAAGGGTTATTTTTTCAGATATACGACGTTTATGTTGTCAAACCACGCAGAAATAGCGAGAAAAATATGATTTCTTTGTGCTCGGCTCGTGCGAGCCTGACAGCGTTCAATACCACAATTTTGTTTAACTTCTCGATGATAGACTTCAACAGACCAACGGGCATCCATGATAGATTTGACGTATTGACGGGTGGGATTGTTTTTGTTTGTTACTATGTAATCAATACGGCTGTTTTTGGCTGTAAATTTGAAAACAGTCACCTAACCGTAGCCTCGTAAGTGTATTGAAGTTCCTTCTTCTGAGATGTCTAACTTGTTCAGTTGTTTGTTATGGTTAACAATCCTGTTTTTCCTCAGCGTGGTTACCCAGACCCAACCATGAGAGCGAATTGATTTCAGATTATCCAGGCTAGAATACCAGGCATCCATCACTACCGCTTCTGGTATGATCCCTCTTTTTTTAGCAAGAGCGAGCATTTCGGAAAAGTGCGTGTTTTTTGTTTTTCCATCGGAATCTTTATCATAAATACGATAATCAATAGGAATTGATTCAACAGTTGTTAGATTATGCCAAAGTAAATTAACTAAACCTATGCCAGCAATAACATCATGTTCATTACCTGAATATTGATAATGGACCATCTCTATTTTTTTACTACGTGTTTTGGCAATCAATGTATCATCGGCAATTAGTACGCAAGGGCTTTTTTTGTCTATAGAAGGTTGAACTAATCGCAATAAGTCTTTAGTTTAGGTCGAAAACATCTACTTTTAGCCATCGACTAATAGTCACGAGTTTCGCACAGGCATATAAAATTCCAGAAATGGCTTAAAAGCAATGGTTAATTTGCAAGTTACTAAAACGTATAAATTTGTTTAAATTACAATAAGTTGCTTTTAATTTATAAGGTTTTTTCTATTTATATATTATGCTGAATTAAACTTAAAAATAGAGCGTTTTTTATTGGTGCGAAACTCGTGATAGTGTCATGAGATAAAGGCGATGGGTTTACTTCTGATAACGCCAAACCAGAGTATCTCACACTGCTTACTTGTAAGAATGTTCTATACACGAGTTTCGCCCAGACATATAAAGTTCTAAAAATAGCTAAAATAATGTTTTATCCGCAAGATACTAAATAATATAAAATATATGTTTATTTCAATAATTTATATTTGAATTAGCAATTTTTGCGAATTATATATTATGTTGAATTGAACTTAAAAATAACTTGTTTATTTGTCGGTGCGAAACTCGTGCTATAGATATTTTTAATGCATGGATAACCGGACAAAATATAAACACCCTAATTTTTTCTTGTTTTGAACTTTATACTTCTTTTTTGGAGATTGCGAAACTCGTGAAAGATAGAAAAAAATATTATCATAGCCGATAAGTATAAACTTGTTGCAGAGATATTATGTCAAAATATAACCAAAGAAGTAAATTTACAATGTTACCATTTACTCAAATAGATGATCAGATTGTCATTAACGATGAAATAAAAATTTTAAAAAAAGCCGATTATCAATCCTATCTTAATGGCCAAGAATTTATCGATATTGCCAAACAGCATGCCAGAAAAATTGAAAATGATGCAGATAGTATTTATCAAGCTCGTTATACTGCAGGCTGGCAAGAAGGTTTGGCACAATCAGCCCAACAACAAGCAGAAATTATTCATCAAACTTTAATAAATTGCCAAATTTTTTATCAACAAGTTGAAAGCCAATTAGTTAACATCACTATAGAAGCGATGCGAAAAATTATTGCTAATTATGAACCTGATGAACTTTTATATAAAAATATCAGCGCAAAATCTTGCGCTTGTTCATCAACATAAAAAAGTTATCTTACGCATTTCACATAAGCAAGTTAATTTTTTGCAAAGTAAATTAACCGAACTACATAAAATACAACCAGAAATTGAGTATATCGACATTGTTGAAGATTCGAGATTAGAAGAGAAAGATTGTATTTTAGAAACCGAAGTCGGTATGTTAAATGCCACTATTGGGAGTCAATTGAATGCAATAAAGCAAGCCTTACTAGGAAAATAAGCATTGTTTTAATTAATACCAATAGATAAAAAATTAAATAACCTGAGTTCGGGATAAGAAATAAAGTGAAAGTCTTGCTATTCAAATAGTTGAATGTGCATATTTCGTTAAAATACTCTAACAATTTGATTAAAGAGTAGAGCATTATTAAACAATTATGGAAAATCTTACTGAACTTTATTGCCTGATTGATGCCAATATAGAGTAATTTTAATAAGCTGTTTTCATTAGGAAAAGCCCCTTTGGTTTTAGTTAATGTCCTAAACTGCCGATGAACCGCCTCTACTGCATTGGTCGTATAAATGGGTTTTCTAATGGCTTTAGGGTATCGAAAATAAGCACTGAGCAACTCCCATTTACTTCGCCAGGATTCTAGCACTATCGGGTATTTTTCACCCCATTTCGTTTCCAGTTCATCAAGGGCAAGCTCAGCAGCCGCTTTAGTATCTGCACGATAAACCGGCTTTAGATCAGCCATAAAGGCTTTTTGGTCTTTACTGGCAATATAAC
The DNA here is from genome assembly GCF_001640365.1 of Candidatus Arsenophonus triatominarum. Classification (GTDB taxonomy): domain Bacteria; phylum Pseudomonadota; class Gammaproteobacteria; order Enterobacterales; family Enterobacteriaceae; genus Arsenophonus; species Arsenophonus triatominarum. Next base: position 178,094 of record NZ_LWMI01000007.1, read on the forward strand.
GTAAGCTATTGCGAATTTGATGAACTACGCATAGCTGAACTTCTGTCTGCGGGAAAATACTGGCTATCGCTTCTGGAAACCCTTTTAATCCGTCAACACAAGCGATTAAAATATCTTGTATACCACGGTTATGTAAGTCAGAACGCTCAGCCAATGATGTGCTCCTTCTGTTTCAGACATATAGAGTCCTAACCATTCCTTATGCCCATCGGTGGTTAGTCCAAGTACTGTGTAGATTGCCTTATTGATATAGTGACCATCTGTTTTATCTTGTAATGAATGGCATCGAGCCAGACAAAAGGATAGAGCGCCTCCAGAGGGCGTTGTTGCCAGGCTTTTAATTCAGGGAGTAATTTGTCAGTAATATGCGTAATAGCTCCATCTGATATTTCCAGTCCATATAATTCTGCAACATGTTTTTGAATATCACGATAACTCATGCCTAATGCAAATAACGATAGGATTTTATTATCAATATCCTCTGATAATTTTGTCTGATTTTTCTTAATGAGCTGAGGCTCAAAAGCACCTGACCTGTCTCTGGGCGTTTTCAGTTCAAATTGACCTGATGTCGATTTAACCGTTTTTCGAATATAGCCATTTTTACGCGTATCGATTGACGTTGTCGATAGGTATAGCTAGGCGACTTAATTTTGATTACAAGGTGTGTTATGAGTTATACAATTGATTTTCGACGTAAAGTAATATCTGTAAGGAAAGCCGAAGGTTTAACAATTCGAGAAACTGCGAAACAATTCCGTATTGGAAAAGCGTCTTTAGTACGTTGGCTTAAACGACCAGAGCCAAAAAATTCAACGCCACGTAAGAGGAAGCTCGATAAAAATGCTTTAGCAAAAGATGTGGAACAGTATCCAGATGCTTACCAAAAGGAACGGGCAGAGCGATTCGGTGTTTGTAAAAAGACTATTTGGCAATCCCTTAAAAAGCTGGGATTAACCTATAAAAAAAACTCTATTCCATCCAAAAACCAACGAAAGCGACAGGCTGGCACATCAGCAAAAAAGACAACAGTATGAAAAAAAAGATAAATCTGTTGTTTTTATTGATGAAAGTGGTTTTTCACATGACACTCCACGAACTCACGGCTATTCCCCAAAAGGTCACCGTTGTTTTGGCCTGAAAAACTGGGGTGCTAAGGGAAGAACAAATGTTATTGGCGCTTTATTGGGAACAACCCTTTTTGCTATCGGATTATTTGATTGCAATATTAATCGTGATGTTTTTTGTGTTTGGATCACAAAAATATTGCTCCCAGAACTTCCTGAAAATTCTGTTATTTTTATGGACAACGCTAGCTTTCACAAAGGTAAGAATATTGAACAGGCAATTATAAACGCAGGACACCAGATAGAATATTTGCCTGTGTATTCACCAGATTTAAATCCTATAGAACATAAATGGTCTCAAGCTAAACGTAAAAAGATGGAAACAGGATGCACTATCGATGACCTGTTTTTAATACATATGCTGTAATCAAAATTAAGTCGCCTAGCTATACCCAGTGCGATTTGATCACCTTCTGCGCCAGCCCCCCCAAAGGGGTAACCATCCACCTCGTCAAATAAAATAATGCGACAGGTAATACGTCGAAAACCACCTGGCGAATTCGCGCCGACCAGGGTTAAATTTGCCCCATTTGAAAATTGCTTTTTAAGGATAGTCTGGCCAGTGTCTTTCGCTTTGGCTTCAGGGGCGATAGCCGTGAGTCTCGGGGTATCGCGTATCATCGGCGCGATTTCTGTTTTACTATAATCTTCGGCATCCTCCACACGCGGTTGTACCACTAAGATGGGTGACGGATCATATGAAAGATAATAGGCCACCACATGGTCAAGGATTTTGGTATAACCAACCAGGGCGGATTTCATGACAGAGACTTGCGTGACATCCGGATCAGTCACCGCATCCATAATGCCATCCTGATAGGCAAAAGAACGAAATTTACCGGTTTGCGCACTGTTCTCCTTGGAGAGCACTGCATATTTATTCGCCCATTTACTGAGTGATAACGCTTCTGGGGGGGGGGGGGGGTGATATCGATGCGTTTTTGAAATAGGGCATCGGTAAATAGCTGTCATGCATTATCCCGCCTGTTCACAGTCATCAAGGCTAAACTCCTCCATGGCCTCATAAATGATTTCCTGCAAGGTAGCGACAAACTGTGTGTCGTTTGCGGTGTTCGCTAATGCCCGCAGTCTGGGGCCATGTTCAGGCGCAATAGCGATTAAACGTGTACGTATCCGCGCGTATTCTTTTCCAACCTGATTGATCATATCGAACCAGGGGAGAACTTCACCCGATTTAATACGGTGCTCCAGTTTTACCAATTCAGCTAAATAGTGCTCTTTGATAGCGCGTGATGCTTCCAAACTGCGGATTTGCTCATCATTTGATACTAATGAAGCATATAACGATTCTGCACGTTGTTGAAAATCATGAGTATCAATGACCGTTGCTTGATGAGGCGCTGGTTTTTTCTTTGCGTTTTGGATACGAAGATCATGACTGTCACGATACTGTTTTAGATTTTCATCACTGCTTTCAACATCAATCTCGCCATTGAGCATCACGATATATTTTCCGCTTTTAATCCATCGCGAGATAGTTTTACGGTTTACACCCGTATGCTTGGCGTACTCAGAAATATTCATCGTCGACATGGGACATTCTCCACAATCAATGGGACATTGGGACACATGGGGCATAGCGTGTGACATGCCCCATAAAACAGGGGACACAAAATCCAAATAATTTTTCGTTAACTCGATGAAATAAAAATAAAAGTGACCCTCCCATATCATGGGACATGGGACACAAATTCAAAAACGTTTAGCTAGTGAAATACTGCGGTGCGCAATGCCCACCTTTTATGAAAATGTTAGGAAGGACCCAAAATAAATATTATAATAAACAATAGTTTATTGTTAAACGGATTTAATTAAAAACCACAAATATATTAGCTATTTTGGAAGTCTTAGACGCATTTGGCATCACAATAATGTTAATTATTTGAATAATCTCCATCAATCACGAGTTTCGCACAGGCATATAAAATTCCAGAAATGGCTTAAAAGCAATGGTTAATTTGCAAGTTACTAAAACGTATAAATTTATTTAAATTATAATAAGTTGCTTTTAATTTATAAGATTTTATCTATTTATATATTATGCTGAATTAAACTTAAAAATAGAGCGTTTTTTTATTGGTGCGAAACTCGTGTCAATGTTAAAATGTGATACAGACTGATTACTATTTAACACAGATAAGTTATTAAATGGATAAACCAAAATAAGCAGATGAAGTTTATTTTATACTTTTTGGAAAATAGAAAATATGGCATACGTAAATTTGAATGCAGAACGTTGTTCAAGTTTTGCTCATCATATAATGGATGTTAACAATGTAGAAGGTAAAAATTTAATAACATCACCGAAAGGACTACTTGAATATATAATAAATTTTTTTACCGCAGGAGGGATCAAAAGGGAATTATCTAAGCAATACGATAATTTTATTCAAGCAGTAACTCACTCTATTGAAGAAAAGAGCGCTGATCCAAACTCTTATCATTTGCCTGAGAAAATGGAATTTAATTTCAAAGGTTGTCTAGTAACAATTAGCCCCTGTGATTCTTCTCCTGATAGGGTAACTATTAGCGTTGAAGGACAAAAAGGAGAGCGTTTTACTTCAGAAATAAGTGAGAAAGAGTTTAAAAATGTCGCTACTTTATTGTTATTGCAAAAACGGCTTAATGTAAATGTTAACATGAAGGAAGGTAAGATAGATTTATCCGGCATAAATCTATCTGGAAAAAATTTATCGGGAATTAACTTAGAAGGAGCAAATTTATCATTCGCAGATCTAAGCGAGGCCGACTTAAGCGGAGCAAATCTGGAAAAAGCAAATATAACGCATTCAATACTCAATAAAGCCAGGCTAATTCAAACCAATCTAAACGGAGCAAATCTAGAACAGGCTCAATTAAAGAATGCAAATTTAAATTCAGCCTTGTTAAATAAAGTAACAATGCTTGGTACTAATTTAATCGGATCAACGCTTATTGATGCAGATTTAAAGGAAGCAGATATAAGAATATCTATCTTGGCTGACGCAAATCTACAGTATGCAAAATTAAATAAGGCAACCATTGTCGCCTCAGATTTAACACTTGCAGAGATGGCTGAAACAAATTTAACAGATGCAAATCTGTTTTCGACAAAAATGAAAGGGGCAAATCTGAGCAGAGCAAACCTAAACCAAGCAAAACTAAGATATGCGAACTTAAAAAAAGCAGACCTAAGTCAATCTATTCTAATAGAAACGGATTTTTATCAGGCAAATCTATATGGAGCAAATCTGGAAAAGGCAAATTTAGCAGAAGCTAATCTTCACCAAGCAGATTTAAGTTATACCAATTTAGCCCAAGCTATATTAGTAAAATCTAATTTAAGCAACGCAAATCTAGAAGGCGCTGTCTTACAAGAAGCTAATCTGACCCAAACAAATTTAGAGAGTGCAAATTTAAGTAAAAGTAATTTAATGAAAGCGGTGTTAAGAGAATCTAATTTAATCAATGCAAATCTAGAAGGCGCTATTTTGAAAAAAGCCAATATTACAGAAGCTAATCTGAATGGTGCAAACTTAACTAAAAGCAATTTTAAAAAGCTTCGTTGAGAAAGATGCTAACTTAATAGAAGCTAATTTTATATAAAGCGAAATTAAAGCAGACAAACTTAGAAAATACAGGTTTGACCACAGCAAATCTTGACTCTAAAACCATAATGAATATGTTAGCAAAAAAAGCGATATCGAAACTGGGTAAAATTTATGGTTAGAAAATTCAATACATTCTATATACAGTTAATACAAAATATTGATTATTTGTAGTCGCTCAGGCTTGATCTGACAGTTACCGGTTATTTATACAGTACCTGTCAGGTTAAATTTGATTTAAATATTTTGTGTTAGTCTTAACTTAATCTGACAATTCTGATTTGAAAAAGAACGTTACCGGTTTTAATTAACATCATTAGATAATTAAATAAAAGGTAATTCTATGTATCAAACAAATAATCCTATCATCAAACATAAAGTCGGGTTACTTAACCTCGCTGAAGAGCTTCATAACGTATCAAAAGCCTGTAAGGTTATGGGTGTTATCCCGAGATACTTTCTATCGCTATCAAGAACTTGTTAACGATGGTGGGATAGACGCTTTAATTAATCAAAATCGACGGGTACCTAACGTAAAAAATAGAGTAGATGAACAGATTGAAAGCGCTGTAGTTGAGTATGCGATTGAATACCCTGCACACGGTCAACACCGCAGTAGTAATGAACTAAGAAAAAAAGGCATTTTTGTTTCGGGGAGTGGCGTTCGCTCTATTTGGCTGCGCCATAATCTCGAAAATTTTACAAAACACCTAAAAGCGCTTGAAGATAAAATCGCAACAGAAGGAATTATCCTGTCAGAATCACAAATCAGTGCTCTAGAAAAGAAAGCGCAAGATGATGAAGCCTGTGGTGAGATTGAAACAGCGCATCCAGGTTATCTGGGTTCACAAGATACTTTTTATGTCGGTCATTTAAAAGGCGTTGGTCGTGTTTATCAACAAACTTACATTGATACTTACAGTAAAGTCGTTCATTGTAAGCTTTACACAACAAAAAGCGCGATAACGGCGGCAGATTTATTAAATGACAAGGTTCTCCCTTTTTATTCCCAGCATGAGTTACCGGTGTTACGTATACTGACGGACAGAGGCAGTGAGTATTGTGTAAAGTTGAACATCACGATTATCAACTTTATCTCGCTATCAATGATATTGATCCGTTCACCTCAAACTAATGGGATTTGTGAACGCTTTCATAAAACTGTATTACAAGAGTTCTATCAGGTGGCTTTTCGTAAGAAAAGCTATAGTGCTTTAGATGAATTACAAGCTGATTTAGATAAATGGTTAGCGGAATATAATAACCAACGCACTCATCAAGGAAAAATGTGTTGCGGTCGAACGCCTATGGCAACTTTATACGAGGGAAAACAACTTTGGAGAGAGTAGTATTCAAAAATCTGTGTCATATCTTAAACTCAAAAAAAGAAGTATGACATATGAGAAATCAATCATTTAATTTTGATGAAGCGTTGAAGCAATTACAATCAGGTAAAAATTTACTCGGTACGGATGGAATACTCACACCACTCATAAAACAGCTGACCGAAGCTGCCCTGCAGGCAGAAGCAGCCGCTTTAGTATCTGCACGATAAACCGGCTTTAAATCAGCCATAAAGGCTTTTTGGTCTTTACTGGCAATATAACGTAAGCTATTGCGAATTTGATGAACTACGCATAGCTGAACTTCTGTCTGCGGGAAAATACTGGCTATCGCTTCTGGAAACCCTTTTAATCCGTCAACACAAGCGATTAAAATATCTTGTATACCACGGTTATGTAAGTCAGTCAGAACGCTCAGCCAATGATGTGCTCCTTCTGTTTCAGACATATAGAGTCCTAACCATTCCTTATGCCCATCGGTGGTTAGTCCAAGTACTGTGTAGATTGCCTTATTGATATAGTGACCATCTGTTTTATCTTGTAATGAATGGCATCGAGCCAGACAAAAGGATAGAGCGCCTCCAGAGGGCGTTGTTGCCAGGCTTTTAATTCAGGGAGTAATTTGTCAGTAATATGCGTAATAGCTCCATCTGATATTTCCAGTCCATATAATTCTGCAACATGTTTTTGAATATCACGATAACTCATGCCTAATGCAAATAACGATAGGATTTTGTTATAGCTAGGCGACTTAATTTTGATTACAAGGTGTGTTATGAGTTATACAATTGATTTTCGACGTAAAGTAATATCTGTAAGGAAAGCCGAAGGTTTAACAATTCGAGAAACTGCGAAACAATTCCGTATTGGAAAAGCGTCTTTAGTACGTTGGCTTAAACGACCAGAGCCAAAAAATTCAACGCCACGTAAGAGGAAGCTCGATAAAAATGCTTTAGCAAAAGATGTGGAACAGTATCCAGATGCTTACCAAAAGGAACGGGCAGAGCGATTCGGTGTTTGTAAAAAGACTATTTGGCAATCCCTTAAAAAGCTGGGATTAACCTATAAAAAAAACTCTATTCCATCCAAAAACCAACGAAAGCGACAGGCTGGCACATCAGCAAAAAAGACAACAGTATGAAAAAAAAGATAAATCTGTTGTTTTTATTGATGAAAGTGGTTTTTCACATGACAGACACTCCACGAACTCACGGCTATTCCCCAAAAGGTCACCGTTGTTTTGGCCTGAAAAACTGGGGTGCTAAGGGAAGAACAAATGTTATTGGCGCTTTATTGGGAACAACCCTTTTTGCTATCGGATTATTTGATTGCAATATTAATCGTGATGTTTTTTATGTTTGGATCACAAAAATATTGCTCCCAGAACTTCCTGAAAATTCTGTTATTTTTATGGACAACGCTAGCTTTCACAAAGGTAAGAATATTGAATAGGCAATTATAAACGCAGGACACCAGATAGAATATTTGCCTGTGTATTCACCAGATTTAAATCCTATAGAACATAAATGGTCTCAAGCTAAACGTAAAAAGATGGAAACAGGATGCACTATCGATGACCTGTTTTTAATACATATGCTGTAATCAAAATTAAGTCGCCTAGCTATATCAATATCCTCTGATAATTTTGTCTGATTTTTCTTAATGAGCTGAGGCTCAAAAGCACCTGACCTGTCTCTCGGCGTTTTCAGTTCAAATTGACCTGATGTCGATTTAACCGTTTTTCGAGTATAGCCATTTTTACGCGTATAGATTGACGTTGTCGATAGGTAGTGTTCTATTTCTGCCTGCAGGGCAGCTTCGGTCAGCTGTTTTATGAGTGGTGTGAGTATTCCATCCGTACCGAGTAAATTTTTACCTGACACGAGTTTCGCACAGAAATATAAAATTCCAGAAATGGCTTAAAAGCAATGGTTAATTTGCAAGTTACTAAAACGTATAAATTTGTTTAAATTACAATAAGTTGCTTTTAATTTATTGGTGCGAAACTCGTGGTATTACTGAAGTTAATGGAAAAAATCCAGCATTGTGAATATTTAATAAAATGGTTGTCATACCAAAACCCATCAAACCTAATGGGCCTGGATTGGCAATATTATTTGAACTCATACATTCCTCTAAATGTCATTAAATATATAATATTCAATAGGATATAAATTTTTATATGCTATTAGGGCTTACATAAAGCAAGTATAATAGGTAGTGTTTGGTTCAAAACAAAGATTAAAATGACTTTTCATTTAAAAAATATTTTTTTACTTTCCCCTTGATGAATATTTTTATGTCCCCACTATTAATAAATAGCGTAGTTACCAATGGTCAATCTATCAACCTGTCACAAGGTTTCTCGTTAGGTAGATTTTTTTTGAGGTCAGGGAAAAAATCCCTTGAAAAAAATTCATTGAGCCTCATATAGGTTGGTAACTAGATTGGTTAAGAATTCCCTTTGGAGGCTGTTTAGATGGGTAAAATTGTCGGGATTGACCTGGGTACAACTAACTCTTGTGTAGCTATTATGGATGGCACAAATGCGCGGGTATTGGAAAACAGTGAGGGCGATCGTACCACACCTTCTATTGTTGCATATACTCAAGATAGTGAAATTCTTGTGGGGCAGCCGGCAAAACGTCAGGCTGTGACAAATCCACAAAATACATTTTTTGCCATTAAGCGTCTGATTGGACGTCGCTTTAAAGATGAAGAAGTTCAACGTGACATTTCTATTATGCCTTATAAAATCATAGCCGCAGATAATGGTGATGCCTGGCTGGATGTTAAGGGGCAAAAAATAGCTCCTCCTCAGGTTTCTGCTGAGGTGTTGAAAAAAATGAAAAAAACGGCGGAAGATTATCTGGGTGAACCCGTTACTGAGGCTGTTATTACTGTACCGGCTTATTTTAATGATGCTCAGCGTCAAGCAACTAAAGATGCAGGTCGTATTGCAGGTTTAGATGTAAAACGTATTATTAATGAACCAACGGCAGCGGCGCTTGCTTATGGTTTAGATCGTGAAATAGGTAACCGTACCATTGCGGTATATGACTTAGGTGGTGGTACTTTTGATATTTCAATTATTGAAATTGATGAAGTTGATGGTGAAAAAACCTATGAAGTGCTGGCCACTAATGGTGATACTCACTTAGGCGGTGGAGACTTTGATAATCGTCTGATCAACTATTTGGTCGATGAATTTAAGAAAGAACAAGGTTTTGATCTACGCAATGATCCACTAGCAATGCAACGCTTAAAAGAAGCAGCAGAGAAAGCCAAAATTGAGCTCTCTTCTGCTCAACAGACCGATGTCAATCTGCCTTACATTACCGCAGATGCAAGTGGTCCTAAACATATGAATATTAAGGTGACTCGAGCGAAACTTGAATCACTGGTTGAAGATTTGGTTAAGCGCTTAATGGAGCCGCTGAAAGTTGCACTGCAAGATGCCGGCTTAAATGTTAATGACATAAACGACGTCATTCTGGTTGGTGGTCAGACGCGCATGCCAATGGTGCAAAAAGCGGTTGCTGACTTTTTCGGTAAAGAACCTCGTAAAGACGTTAACCCTGATGAAGCGGTTGCTATGGGTGCGGCGGTGCAAGGTGGTGTATTAGCTGGTGATGTGAAAGATGTCTTGTTACTTGATGTAACTCCACTATCTTTAGGTATTGAAACCATGGGTGGTGTAATGACAACGTTAATTGCCAAAAATACCACTATTCCGACTAAACATAGTCAGGTGTTTTCAACCGCAGAAGATAACCAGTCGGCAGTAACCATTCATGTATTGCAAGGTGAACGTAAACGCTCAGGTGATAACAAATCATTAGGCCAGTTCAATTTGGATGGTATCCAAGCGGCACCGCGTGGTATGCCACAAATTGAAGTTACCTTTGATATTGACGCTGATGGTATCTTACATGTATCAGCTAAAGATAAGAATACTGGCCGCGAGCAAAAGATTACTATTAAGGCATCTTCTGGTCTGAAGGAAGATGAAATCCAAAGAATGGTAAGCGATGCAGAAGCAAATGCGGAAGCAGATCGTAAGTTTGAAGAGTTAGTTCAGGTACGTAATCAGGCTGATCAATTGATTCATGGTACGCGTAAACAAGTTGAAGAAGCGGCTGATAAGTTACCTGCTGATGATAAAGCTAACATAGAGAAAGCCATTTCTGAGCTGGAAACTGCTGTGAAAGGTGAAGATAAAGCCATCATTGAAGAGAAAATTCAAGCTTTGGTTCAAGCTTCGGCCAAGCTACTTGAGTTAGCTCAACAGCAGGCTCAAGCAGGCACCTCTGATGCAGGCGCAGGCGCCCAACCTAAACAGGATGATAATGTTGTTGATGCTGAATTTGAAGAAGTCAACGACAAGGATAAAGATAAAAAATAGTGGCCCTTAGCGGGCACAGTAATGGTGTTAAGGATCATTTCCTCTGTTACTGAAAACCGAGTACGGGCGTTGGGGGAACTCTACGCCCGTTTCCGTGTGTTAAGGGTAAAATAAATATGGCAAAAAGAGATTATTATCAAGTTTTAGGTGTTACTAAAACCGCTGACGAGAAAGAGATCAAAAAAGCGTATAAACGTCTGGCAATGAAGTATCATCCAGATCGAAATCAGGGTGATAAGGAAGCAGAAAGTAAGTTTAAAGAAATTAAAGAAGCTTATGAAATTTTAACTGATGCGCAAAAACGCGCTGCTTATGATCAATATGGACATGCAGCTTTTGAACAAGGTGGCATGGGCGGTGGATTTAGCGGCGGTTTTGCTTCGGGTGCTGATTTTAGTGATATTTTTGGTGATGTATTTGGTGATATTTTTGGTGGTGGTAGGCGTCAGCGATCGGCTCGTGGGGCTGATCTCCAGTACGAAATTACCTTAACCTTAGAGGAAGCAGTTCGCGGAGTCAGCAAAGAGATCCGTATCCCGACTTTAGAAAAATGTGATGTTTGCAACGGCAGTGGCGCTAAACCAGGCACGAAACCAGAAACTTGCTCAACTTGTCATGGGGCAGGGCAGGTTCAAATCCGGCAAGGATTTTTTGCAGTTCAACAAACTTGTCCAACTTGCCATGGTCGTGGTCAAATCATCAAAGAACCTTGTATTAAATGTCATGGTCATGGTCGAGTAGAGAAATACAAAACTTTATCAGTAAAAATTCCACCAGGAGTTAATACAGGCGATCGTATTCGCTTAAATGGTGAAGGTGAGGCCGGAGAAAACGGCGCCCAAGCTGGTGATCTATATGTTCAGGTCAATGTCGCAAGACATGCTATTTTTGAGCGCGATGGAAATAACTTATATTGCGAAGTACCCATTAATTTTGCGATTGCGGCTCTGGGTGGTGAAATTGATGTACCGACACTTGATGGTCGGGTAAGTCTCAAAATTCCAGCTGAAACACAAACAGGAAAAATTTTCCGCATGAAAGGAAAAGGTGTGAAGCCTGTTCGTGGTGGTATGACGGGAGATTTAATGTGCCGCATCCTGGTGGAAACACCGGTTAAACTAAATGAAAAACAAAAAGTATTGTTGAAGGAATTTGGTGAATCCTTGAATGGTGAAAGTGATGGCAAGAACAGCCCTCGTTCAAAGAGTTTCTTAGATAGTGTGAAAAAGTTTTTTGATGATCTGACCAAGTAACGATACTGTAGTGGCCAATTTTAGTTGACCACTACAACCACTACAAGGATAAAGCGCCTCCAGAGGGCGTTGTTGCCAGGCTTTTAATTCAGGGAGTAATTCAGTAATATGCGTAATAGCTCCATCTGATATTTCCAGTCCATATAATTCTGCAACATGTTTTTGAATATCACGATAACTCATGCCTAATGCAAATAACGATAGGATTTGTTATCAATATCCTCTGATAATTTTGTCTGATTTTTCTTAAATGAGCTGAGGCTCAAAAGCACCTGACCTGTCTCTGGGCGTTTTCAGTTCAAATTGACCTGATGTCGATTTAACCGTTTTTCGAGTATAGCCATTTTTACGCGTATCGATTGACGTTGTCGATAGGTAGTGTTCTATTTCTGCCTGCAGGGCAGCTTCGGTCAGCTGTTTTATGAGTGGTGTGAGTATTCCATCCGTACCAGTAAACTTTTACCTGATTGTAATTGCTTCAACGCTTCATCAAAATTAAATGATTGATTTCTCATATTGTCATACCTCTTTTTTTTGAGTTTAAGATATGACACAGATTTTTGAACACTACCCTTGCCTGATAAACTGGAAACGAAATGGGGTGAAAAATACCCGATAGTGCTAGAATCCTGGCGAAGCAAATGGGAGTTGCTCAGTGCTTATTTTCGATACCCTAAAGCCATTAGAAAACCCATTTATACGACCAATGCAGTAGAGGCGGTTCATCGGCAGTTTAGGAAATTAACTAAAACCAAAGGGGCTTTTTCTAATGAAAACAGCTTATTAAAATTACTCTATATTGGCATCAATCAGGTATCCAACAAATGGACTATGCCGATTAGTAACTGGGCGTTAACCATTGCTCAATTGTCCATCTATTTTAAAGGGTGCCTAGATGGTATAATCAAAATATAAAATCCCCTGACACAGAATTATGAACACCCTCTCGCAGGTTAATTGTGGTTATTTAATTCGTTCAATTTATGCAAATTATATTTAAAAATTTTAATTTTCAAGATTAATTTTGCCTGTTTTATGCAAGTTTTCTGCTTAAATTTCTATATAAAAATAAATTAAGGTTAATTCCAACAAGTTAAACGTGAGCTTAACAAAACTTCCTATACAATTTAGTTTTATTTTTACACGAGTTTCGCACAAACCTAATTTGTGTATACTAATAACCCCCCTGATCTGCTCAGCAATAGCATTTTTGATTACATGCCAATTTTGTTGATAAAGAGTTATTTTTTCAGATATACGGCGTTTATGTTGTTCAAACCACGCAGAAATAGCGAGAAAAATATGATTTCTTTGCGCTCGGCTCGTGCGAGCCTGACAGCGTTCAATACCACAATTTGGTTTAACTTCTCGATGATAAACTTCAACAGACCAACGGGCATCCATGATAGATTTGACGTATTCACGGGTGGGATTGTCTTTGTTTGTTACTCTGTAATCAATACGGCCGTTTTTGGCTATAAATTTGAAAACTGTCACCCAACCGTAGCCTCGTAAGTGTATTGAAGTTCCTTCTTCTGAGATGTCTAACTTGTTCAATTGTATATTGCGGTTAACAATCCGATTTTTTCTCAGCGTAGTTACCCAAACCCAACCATGAGATCGAATTGATTTCAGATTATCCCGGCTAGAATACCAAGCATCCATCGCTACCGCTTCGGGCTTGATCCCTCTTTTTTTAGCAAGAGCGAGCATTTCGAAAAAGTGCGTGTTTTTTGTTTTTCCATCAGAATCTTTATCATAAATACGATAATCAACACGAGTTTCGCACAGGCATATAAAATTCCAGAAATGGCTTAAAAGCAATGGTTAATTTGCAAGTTACTAAAACGTATAAATTTGTTTAAATTACAATAAGTTGCTTTTAATTTATAAGATTTTGTCTATTTATATATTATGCTGAATTAAACTTAAAAATAGAGCGTTTTTTTATTGGTGCGAAACTCGTGATCAATAGGAGAATTGATTCAACAGTTGTTAGATTATGCCAAAGTAAATTAACTAAACCTATGCCAGCAATAACATCATGTTCGTTACCTGAATACTGATAATGAACCATCTCTATTTTTTTACTACGTGTTTTGGCAATTAGTGTATCGTCAACTATTAGTACACAAGGGCTTTTTGTCTATAGATGTTTCAACTAATCTCCACAGGTCTTTAGGTCGAAAACACCTGCTTTTTTAGCCATAGACTAATAGTGTCATGAGATAAAGGCGATGGGCTTACTTCTGATAACGCCAAACCAGAGTATCTTACACTGCTTACTTGTAAGAACGTTTTATAGATATTTTTAATGCATGGATAACCGGACAAAATACAAACACCCTAATTTTTTTTGTTTTTAAATTTATACTTCTTTTTTGGAGATTGCGAAACTCGTGTACTTGATTAGAAGTAGCTTCAATTAAGAGTGCGGTTTTTCTCTCTTTTGCTAGCTGTAAAGCGCTTTCTAATACCCAGGAGTGAGCAGAACAAACAGAATAAATCACGAGTTTCGCACCAATAAAAAAACGCTCTATTTTTAAGTTTAATTCAGCATAATATATAAATAGACAAAATCTTATAAATTAAAAGCAACTTATTGTAATTTAAACAAATTTATACGTTTTAGTAACTTGCAAATTAACCATTGCTTTTAAGCCATTTCTGGAATTTTATATTCCTGTGCGAAACTCGTGCTATAAAACAACCAGAAAATGTTGATATTAATGAAATTCTGTTTCGTCCAACCCTGCAAGAGTTTTAATAATATTTTCAATAGACCTAATTAGATAGGTCTATTGAAAATATTAATTACTAATAAACAGGTTATTATAGCTAGGCGACTTAATTTTGATTACAGCATATGTATTAAAAACAGGTCATCGATAGTGCATCCTGTTTCCATCTTTTTACGTTTAGCTTGAGACCATTTATGTTCTATAGGATTTAAATCTGGTGAATACACAGGCAAATATTCTATCTGGTGTCCTGCGTTTATAATTGCCTGTTCAATATTCTTACCTTTGTGAAAGCTAGCGTTGTCCATAAAAATAACAGAATTTTCAGGAAGTTCTGGGAGCAATATTTTTGTGATCCAAACATAAAAAACATCACGATTAATATTGCAATCAAATAATCCGATAGCAAAAAGGGTTGTTCCCAATAAAGCGCCAATAACATTTGTTCTTCCCTTAGCACCCCAGTTTTTCAGGCCAAAACAACGGTGACCTTTTGGGGAATAGCCGTGAGTTCGTGGAGTGTCATGTGAAAAACCACTTTCATCAATAAAAACAACAGATTTATCTTTTTTTTCATACTGTTGTCTTTTTTGCTGATGTGCCAGCCTGTCGCTTTCGTTGGTTTTTGGATGGAATAGAGTTTTTTTTATAGGTTAATCCCAGCTTTTTAAGGGATTGCCAAATAGTCTTTTTACAAACACCGAATCGCTCTGCCTGTTCCTTTTGGTAAGCATCTGGATACTGTTCCACATCTTTTGCTAAAGCATTTTTATCGAGCTTCCTCTTACGTGGCGTTGAATTTTTTGGCTCTGGTCGTTTAAGCCAACGTACTAAAGACGCTTTTCCAATACGGAATTGTTTCGCAGTTTCTCGAATTGTTAAACCTTCGGCTTTCCTTACAGATATTACTTTACGTCGAAAATCAATTGTATAACTCATAACACACCTTGTAATCAAAATTAAGTAGCCTAGCTATAGTAAACTAGTATTAATAATCGATTTATCAGAAAGCATAACCTAATTGGATGGATGTTTTGGTGCTGATCCGTTTTGGTGCCGAGAACGGAGGATTATCATTCCAGTTAACGTTGTAGATCAAATTGAGTGACAGGCGTTCACTCATGGCAACTTGTAAGGCGGTTTCTGAGAGAGCGGAAGAGTCATTGCTGAGTCGGGTAAAAAATGATATACCTTGTTTAAATGACGTATTATCAGTAATTTTCCATTCATAGTTTGCACCAATGTAGCCTAATCCTGTTATTTCATGGCCATCACTAGTAAAATGTTTATATCTGACACTTGGACCAGCTTCAACTTTTAGTGAATGAATTGGCCCATAAAATATTTGTCGGCCATAACCCACAGCAAATACGTCTTTAGAATCAAAGCCATTATATCTATCGGTTAACCAGCTAGCTTGGCCGAATAGATAATCATATTTAGTTAAATTGTATCGAGTCCTGGCGCCTAACTGATAGGTTTCCGATGATCTTTTATCATTGGATGAGTTATTGGTAGCATTTCCCCAAAAGCTATAAGCTAAGTTTGAAGAGTAGAGTGTTAGTGCTGATTTTGCTGTTAAGTTTGAACTCTTTGAGTTTCCTGTTTGTACTTGATAACCACCTGAGATCGACATTTCAATATCTTTTTTTGCCGTTGCAGGGTCATCCATAACGGTAAATAGGCTATCATTAGCTACCGCAAGAGGACTAATAAAAAATGTCATCCATAAAACTTTTTTATCAAAGGTGATCATGCGTTCTCCTATTATTACTTGCATGTTATCTAAATTAAACGAATAATGTAGTTTAATAATCCTCCAATATAGATAAAATTGTGCTTTTATGCCACCAATGTTTGTCTATTGTCATTTTATTAAACTAACTGGCTAAATACTGAAATATATTTCAATCAATATTTTATTGATCAATTTGAAGCCCAAATAGTAATTTAATCTATTAATATCTATAATAAAAAATTAATTCACTATTTAGTAATCGATTTTTTTCAATTATTAAAAAAATAGGAATTTTCTTATAAAAGGTTCACTATAAATCTGAATGTTAGTTAACATTGCCGGGTGAGGAAAATGAATCACGAGTTTCGCACCAATAAAAAAACGCTCTATTTTTAAGTTTAATT
Organism: Candidatus Arsenophonus triatominarum; assembly: GCF_001640365.1. Classification (GTDB taxonomy): domain Bacteria; phylum Pseudomonadota; class Gammaproteobacteria; order Enterobacterales; family Enterobacteriaceae; genus Arsenophonus; species Arsenophonus triatominarum. The sequence continues at coordinate 194,713 of NZ_LWMI01000007.1, forward strand.
CAGCATAATATATAAATAGACAAAATCTTATAAATTAAAAGCAACTTATTGTAATTTAAACAAATTTATACGTTTTAGTAACTTGCAAATTAACCATTGCTTTTAAGCCATTTCTGGAATTTTATATGCCTGTGCGAAACTCGTGTGAATAATGAATTAGGACAGGAGAATACTATTATTTAACCTAAGTTCGGGATAAGCATTATCAATTATGCTTGAAGAGATGTTCCTGCCACCGGTACTTTGGTTTAGATGGAATTAAACAATATGCAACCAGCCCGGCTAATAAATTCACTACAAAGTTAGCAGGAGAGCGGTGCCGCGTATGCGCTATCTGAAAAAGATTTTTTAACTCATCAAATACCGTTTCAATGACAGAACCATGACGCAAGATGGCTTTGTCGAAACAAGTCTGTTCAACAGGCTTCATTTTCTTCTTGATATTCGTTATAAGGTTAATTCCCATTGTTTTCAGTTGCTGTTTCAGTGAAGCCGATAAATACCCTTTATCCGCATACAAACAACCAGAAAGATCTTTTATCAGCTCAGGTAATGGTTTCCGATCATCTGTGTTTCCTGGTGTAAGTCGAAAACTAAGTATTTCCCCCAAATGATTGATAATTACATGAAGTTTGAAACCAAAGAACCAACCTGTTGAGGTTTTTCCTCGTTCAGCTATCCCATCGAAGACTTTATGCCGGCGGATCCGTAAGTTATCACACACAGCTATAGGAGTAGAATCTGGCAACCGACAGACCCGTGCACTTTCCCTTAATTGACTCAAACAGTGCCGTTAAAGCTAAGGCACTGCGCGGAAGTAACTCTACGCAGCGTGAATATGATGGCAAGTTAGGAAATCCTTCCTGAGATATAAACGGACATAATAGAGATAAAATACCTTGAATCGTCTGAATCGGAGTTGATGAAACAAAACAACCAGTGTCATCATTTCGCCAATGAAAGCTCAGTAGACCGTCTACGACGCTTACTACCGTATTCAGGTAGTGTTCAAAAAATCTGTGTCATATCTTAAATTCAAAAAAAGAGGTATGACATATGAGAAATCAATCATTTAATTTTGATGAAGCGTTGAAGCAATTACAATCAGGTAAAAATTTACTCGGTACGGATGGAATACTCACACCACTCATAAAACAGCTGACCGAAGCTGCCCTGCAGGCAGAAATAGAGCACTACCTATCGACAACGTCAATCGATACGCGTAAAAATGGCTATACTCGAAAAACGGTTAAATCGACATCAGGTCAATTTGAACTGAAAACGCCCAGAGACAGGTCAGGTGCTTTTGAGCCTCAGCTCATTAAGAAAAATCAGACAAAATTATCAGAGGATATTGATAACAAAATCCTATCGTTATTTGCATTAGGCATGAGTTATCGTGATATTCAAAAACATGTTGCAGAATTATATGGACTGGAAATATCAGATGGAGCTATTACGCATATTACTGACAAATTACTCCCTGAATTAAAAGCCTGGCAACAACGCCCTCTGGAGGCGCTCTATCCTTTTGTCTGGCTCGATGCCATTCATTACAAGATAAAACAGATGGTCACTATATCAATAAGGCAATCTACACAGTACTTGGACTAACCACCGATGGGCATAAGGAATGGTTAGGACTCTATATGTCTGAAACAGAAGGAGCACATCATTGGCTGAGCGTTCTGACTGACTTACATAACCGTGGTATACAAGATATTTTAATCGCTTGTGTTGACGGATTAAAAGGGTTTCCAGAAGCGATGGCCAGTATTTTCCCGCAGACAGAAGTTCAGCTATGCGTAGTTCATCAAATTTGCAATAGCTTACGTTATATTGTCAGTAAAGACCAAAAAGCCTTTATGGCTGATTTTAAGCCGGTTTATCGTGCAGATATAGCTAGGCGACTTAATTTTGATTACAAGGTGTGTTATGAGTTATACAATTGATTTTCGACGTAAAGTAATATCTGTAAGGAAAGCCGAAGGTTTAACAATTCGAGAAACTGCGAAACAATTCCGTATTGGAAAAGCGTCTTTAGTACGTTGGCTTAAACGACCAGAGCCAAAAAATTCAACGCCACGTAAGAGGAAGCTCGATAAAAATGCTTTAGCAAAAGATGTGGAACAGTATCCAGATGCTTACCAAAAGGAACGGGCAGAGCGATTCGGTGTTTGTAAAAAGACTATTTGGCAATCCCTTAAAAAGCTGGGATTAACCTATAAAAAAAACTCTATTCCATCCAAAAACCAACGAAAGCGACAGGCTGGCACATCAGCAAAAAAGACAACAGTATGAAAAAAAAGATAAATCTGTTGTTTTTATTGATGAAAGTGGTTTTTCACATGACACTCCACGAACTCACGGCTATTCCCCAAAAGGTCACCGTTGTTTTGGCCTGAAAAACTGGGGTGCTAAGGGAAGAACAAATGTTATTGGCGCTTTATTGGGAACAACCCTTTTTGCTATCGGATTATTTGATTGCAATATTAACCGTGATGTTTTTTATGTTTGGATCACAAAAATATTGCTCCCAGAACTTCCTGAAAATTCTGTTATTTTTATGGACAACGCTAGCTTTCACAAAGGTAAGAATATTGAACAGGCAATTATAAACGCAGGACACCAGATAGAATATTTGCCTGTGTATTCACCAGATTTAAATCCTATAGAACATAAATGGTCTCAAGCTAAACGTAAAAAGATGGAAACAGGATGCACTATCGATGACCTGTTTTTAATACATATGCTGTAATCAAAATTAAGTCGCCTAGCTATACTAAAGCGGCTGCTGAGCTTGCCCTTGATGAACTGGAAACGAAATGGGGTGAAAAATACCCGATAGTGCTAGAATCCTGGCGAAGTAAATGGGAGTTGCTCAGTGCTTATTTTCGATACCCTAAAGCCATTAGAAAACCCATTTACACGACCAATGCAGTAGAGGCGGTTCATCGGCAGTTTAGGACATTAACTAAAACCAAAGGGGCTTTTCCTAATGAAAACAGCTTATTAAAATTACTCTATATTGGCATCAATCAGGTATCCAACAAATGGACTATGCCGATTAGTAACTGGGCGTTAACCATTGCTCAATTGTCCATCTATTTTAAAGGGCGCCTAGATGGTATAATCAAAATATAAAATCCCCTGACACAGAATTATGAACACCCTCCCTGCGACCGATGGATTAAGAGTCCACTGCTCTACCAACTGAGCTAATAACCCATAATATTTTTTATAACAATCCCTTTAATAAACATGGCGGGAAGTAATTATCAAATCCTTCGGCTATCCCGTAATCTCTCAGTTGTTTTCGTGAATAAATATCAGTCTTTTTATATATCTGTCGGATTATTTGCTCTACAACACAAGAATAGGTACCTAAACGCAATGCGATTTCTTGATTACTCATAAGTTTCATCGCGAAAAATAGCACATTCAGTTCTTCAGTCGTAAATAAATTATTCGGTGGATAATTGATTAAAATAGAAGGAGCTGTTGGCTGTTTAAAGAAATATTTTGGTAATAATATAGGTGATATTTTTCTCCCATGACAAATAGTGCCTACAATTTTACTCTGATTGTAATAAGGTTTTTTTTTAACGAAAAACGACTGCAATATTCCCTCTTTTCCTGCAATGTGTGTAACAATAAAAAATATTGGCTTACCAGATGTAAGAACAATTTGTTCATAGGTATCACTTATGTTAGCACATTCACTCCATGAAACAGGGCATTCAAAGGTTCGTTTTCCTTCAATGTTGAAGTTCACCGGTAAGCGGGAAGTAGTAAATGCGCTTTTATTAGCATAAACAAAGCATAATTCAGTATCTTTTATATCCCAAAAATCTTCCTGTTTCTCCATAAACGAGATTAGATGGTTTGTTAATACATCGCTAGTATTCACAGATATCCCCCTTACAATTTAATTTTTATAATTAATAGTAGTTTTTAATAAAAATAAAAACCGCTTTTTTTATTAAATCATCTCGTATATTTACAACCACTGGTACGAAGGTGAACTGACCCATTTCTTAGAACGCCACTAATTAATCCTAACGCCCCTTTTTATATGGGCAATCTTTCATCAATTTAACTATTGAGGAATTTTTACATGCAAAATCTAATGAACGCACAAAATATCACCCTATCCGACAGTGAAAAGATAGACTCACAACAATTACTGGTCATGGTCAACGAAACACGAACACGAGTTTCGCACCAATAAAAAACGCTCTATTTTTAAGTTTAATTGAGCATAATATATAAATAGACAAAATCTTATAAGTTAAAAGCAACTTATTGTAATTTAAATAAATTTATACGTTTTAGTAACTTGCAAATTAACCATTGCTTTTAGCCATTTCTGGAATTTTATATGCCTGTGTGAAACTCGTGACGAAAAGAATACGGCGAACCGCCGAACAGGAATAACAAATTTATTGAAAAAATTAAGGATGAGCTTGAAGGAGAGTACTACACAAAAAGTGTAGTGCAAAAAATGAACAACACGGAATCAGAAGTTATCGAAATGACGCTTAAGCAAGCGCTCCGCGTCGCCTCGCGCGAATCGAAAGCTGTAGTGGCATACTAAATTTGGCCACCCTACCTGACTGTTCACGGAACAGTCGCTCTGATTCGTTTGGCGTTGATCCACCGTTATACCAGTGAGGTCTTATATCGCTATAGTAGTGGGTTATGTAGCGAATAATGGCTGACTGAGCAGTACTAAAGCTTTGGTAGCCAGTCGTTGGCACCCATTCGGTCTTCAGACTACGGAATAATCGTTCCATCGGACTATTATCCCAACAATTCCCTCTGCGACTGATACTTTGGGTCATCTGATAACGCCACAATGCCTGCCTATACTGACGACTGGTATAATGACTTCCCTGATCACTATGGAACATCACCTGTTTGGGATGCCCACGTAGTTCCCAAGCCATTTGTAGTGCTTTGGCGGTTAATTCTGAGTCTGGTGCAAATGACATTGCCCAGCCCACCGGTTTTCGGGCAAACAAATCCAATACCACAGCCAGATAGGCCCATCGTGAGCCTGTCCAAATATAGGTTACATCGCCGCACCAAACCTGGTCAGGCTTTGTAACAGCGAACTGCCTATTGAGCAGATTTGGAATATCAATACGTTCATTTCCACCGCGGTTGTATTTATGTTTTCGCTCTTGGCAACTGACGATGATTAATTCTTTCATCAACTTACCCGCTAACCACCGCCCAAGTTTCACGTTGTGTGTATTGGTAACCATCGTGGCGATAGTCCTTGCGCCAGCAGAGCCGCCACTAACGTTCCACGCTTCGCTGACTAGGCTACGTTTTATCGTCCGCTCAATATCTGGCTCCTTAGGCCGACACCAATAGCGATAACTGCTTCGGTGAACATTAAAAATACGACACAAAGTTTTCACCGGATAAAGCACTCTAAAATAGTTGCTGAATAGAGACTTGCATTTTTTGTCACGCTATAGACAATAAAAAGAGGTTTAACTTAGAAAATAACGGTTTGAAATGATCAACAAAGAGCGGTTGTTACGAGATAATCGTTTATGTAAAGCAATCATTGGATTATCAGTCGAAGAATTGAAAAATTTAGCCGCTGAATTTTCAGCTTGTTATTTGATTTATCGGAAAAAGAATCGAAAAGATCACGAGCGGCAGATGGGTGCAGGGCAGAAAGGATTTATCCCAACCCCATTAGATAAACTGCTTTTTATTTTATTGTATTTAAAATGTTATCCGACCTATGATTTGCAAGGACTTCTTTTTGGTTTAGATAGAACACGGGTATGTCGCTGGGTAAAAATATTATTGCCGGTTTTAGAGATGACCTTGGGGCGAGAATGTGTTTTGCCCGCTCGTCAAATTCGCTCTGCTGAGGAATTTTTTCGCGCCTTTCCTGGAGTTAAAGACGTCTTTATTGATGGGACAGAGCGACCTGTCCAAAAGCCTAAGAATCTGCGTCGGCGAAAAAAAATGTATTCGGGAAAGAAAAGACAGACCACTCGAAAAGGGCTTATTATGACTGACGAAACGAGGAAAATTGGATTTATCCCCATGATCAAAAATGGGCGCCGTCACGATAAACGCTTACTCGATAAAGTCGATATAATTCGCCATATTCCCCCTGAGGTAACCATCTGGGCCGATACCGGTTTTCAAGGTATAGATAAACAGCATCCTAATACACAAATCCCAAAAAAAGGAACTCGAAAAAGACCTTTATCGCCTGAACAAAAACAAGAAAATAAAATAATCTCGGGCATCCGTATTACGGTTGAACACGCCATCGCGGGTATCAAGCGCCTCGGTTGTATGACCCAAATTTTACGGAATCGTAGACCCTTTATTGATGATACCTTTTTACTCCTTAGTGCCGGTCTTTGGAATTTCCATCTCAGAACAGCCTAAAATTTACTTCAATCACCGAAATACCCTTATTTCACTATTAAGCAACACGCTTTCTTAGCTTTTCAACTACCGAAAATTTTTCAGTGAGTCGGACATTAAGAGCGCAGTAGCCTTTTTTAAGATGTCATTCTCCATTTCCAGCCGGTGGATTTTTTTCTTCATTTCTCTGAACTCAATTTGTTCAGGTGTTAATGGCAGACCAGGCGATGTTTTCCCTTGACGTTCTAAACGAAGGGCTCTTACCCACCGGCTAATCGCTGAAAGACTGACGTTCATGCCTTTCGCGGCTTCCTGGTAGGTGTAATTTTGGTCAAGGACTAATTTGGCGGTTTCACATTAAAATTCAGCAGTAATTATTTTACTCATTTCGGCACCTATAAAAATTATGAGGTAAGCACATCACCTCAACTTAGGTGGCCAAATTTAGTTGACCACTACAAGCCGTTCGCCGCTCGCTGATTGATAAACTGGAGCAGCAAAGTAAACCACAAAGCGCCAATGAAATTATTGCGGCAATGGCATTAGCTAACGTTGCACAGGAGCGTCGGTTAAAGAGTATCGAGCATCAGGTAGAGCAAGTCTCAGAAGAAATCGAACACGTCAAAGAGGGTGTTCATAATTCTGTGTCAGGGGATTTTATATTTTGATTATACCATCTAGGCGCCCTTTAAAATAGATGGACAATTGAGCAATGGTTAACGCCCAGTTACTAATCGGCATAGTCCATTTGTTGGATACCTGATTGATGCCAATATAGAGTAATTTTAATAAGCTGTTTTCATTAGGAAAAGCCCCTTTGGTTTTAGTTAATGTCCTAAACTGCCGATGAACCGCCTCTACTGCATTGGTCGTGTAAATGGGTTTTCTAATGGCTTTAGGGTATCGAAAATAAGCACTGAGCAACTCCCATTTACTTCGCCAGGATTCTAGCACTATCGGGTATTTTTCACCCCATTTCGTTTCCAGTTCATCAAGGACAAGCTCAGCAGCCGCTTTAGTATCTGCACGATAAACCGGCTTTAAATCAGCCATAAAGGCTTTTTGGTCTTTACTGGCAATATAACGTAAGCTATTGCGAATTTGATGAACTACGCATAGCTGAACTTTTGTCTGCGGGAAAATACTGGCTATCGCTTCTGGAAACCCTTTTAATCCGTCAACACAAGCGATTAAAATATCTTGTATACCACGGTTATGTAAGTCAGTCAGAACGCTCAACCAATGATGTGCTCCTTCTGTTTCAGACATATAGAGTCCTAACAATTCCTTATGCCCATCGGGTGGTTAGTCCAAGTACTGTGTAGATTGCCTTATTGATATAGTGACCATCATGTTTTATCTTGTAAATGAATGGCATCGAGCCAGACAAAAGGATAGAGCGCCTCCAGAGGGCGTTGTTGCCAGGCTTTTAATTCAGGGAGTAATTTGTCAGTAATATGCGTAATAGCTCCATCTGATATTTCCAGTCCATATAATTCTGCAACATGTTTTTGAATATCACGATAACTCATGCCTAATGCAAATAACGATAGGATTTTGTTATCAATATCCTCTGATAATTTTGTCTGATTTTTCTTAATGAGCTGAGGCTCAAAAGCACCTGACCTGTCTCTGGGCGTTTTCAGTTCAAATTGACCTGATGTCGATTTAACCGTTTTTCGAGTATAGCCATTTTTACGCGTATCGATTGACGTTAAAATAGTTGCTGAATAGAGAGTTGCATTTTTTGTCACGCTATAGACAATAAAAAGAGGTTTAACTTAGAAAATAACGGTTTGAAATGATCAACAAAGAGCGGTTGTTACGAGATAATCGTTTATGTAAAGCAATCATTGGATTATCAGTCGAAGAATTGAAAAATTTAGCCGCTGAATTTTCAGCTTGTTATTTGATTTATCGGAAAAAGAATCGAAAAGATCACGAGCGGCAGATGGGTGCAGGGCAGAAAGGATTTATCCCAACCCCATTAGATAAACTGCTTTTTATTTTATTGTATTTAAAATGTTATCCGACCTATGATTTGCAAGGACTTCTTTTTGGTTTAGATAGAACACGGGTATGTCGCTGGGTAAAAATATTATTGCCGGTTTTAGAGATGACCTTGGGGCGAGAATGTGTTTTGCCCGCTCGTCAAATTCGCTCTGCTGAGGAATTTTTTCGCGCCTTTCCTGGAGTTAAAGACGTCTTTATTGATGGGACAGAGCGACCTGTCCAAAAGCCTAAGAATCTGCGTCGGCGAAAAAAATGTATTCGGGAAAGAAAAGACAGACCACTCGAAAAGGGCTTATTATGACTGACGAAACGAGGAAAATTGGATTTATCCCCATGATCAAAAATGGGCGCCGTCACGATAAACGCTTACTCGATAAAGTCGATATAATTCGCCATATTCCCCCTGAGGTAACCATCTGGGCCGATACCGGTTTTCAAGGTATAGATAAACAGCATCCTAATACACAAATCCCAAAAAAAGGAACTCGAAAAAGACCTTTATCGCCTGAACAAAAACAAGAAAATAAAATAATCTCGGGCATCCGTATTACGGTTGAACACGCCATCGCGGGTATCAAGCGCCTCGGTTGTATGACCCAAATTTTACGGAATCGTAGACCCTTTATTGATGATACCTTTTTACTCCTTAGTGCCGGTCTTTGGAATTTCCATCTCAGAACAGCCTAAAATTTACTTCAATCACCGAAATACCCTTATTTCACTATTAAGCAACACGCTTGTTGTCGATAGGTAGTGTTCTATTTCTGCCTGCAGGGCAGCTTCGGTCAGCTGTTTTATGAGTGGTGTGAGCATTCCATCCGTACCGAGTAAATTTTTACCTGATTGTAATTGTTTCAACGCTTCATCAAAATTAAATGATTGATTTCTCATATGTCATACCTCTTTTTTTTGAGTTTAAGATATGACACAGATTTTTGAACACTACCTTTAAAATTATTACCATAATTGCTCAAACCGTTAACAGAAATTTGAAAAGTAACAAAATTATTCAATTTTTGTTATAATAAACTAAATCAAACCATCGAGTTATCTTATTTTCATACTAGCCATATAATCTTTCACTACTATCGATTCAAACTTTCTAAAAATATTTATGGATATTTCTATTTAGAAAATAGTAGATAATAAATTACAATTCAGTAATTTTATTGTTAAAATAATCGGTAATATTAAAAATCCTTTACTTTACATAACTTCAAATTTTTATTATTTTTTCAAATCTGCTGAAAATTTTTAAAATAAAAGTTATTTTTAATGCCAAAATAGGTAACCATTTAGATTACTCTAATAAATTAACTATCTTAAATTTGTTGAATTTATAGTGATAACATTGGTCAAAAAATCAGATAAACTTATAAACAAACAATTCAAGAGTGACTGCAGCAAGTGGATAAACAATTTAAAAAAATTTTGATCATTAAAATGCGATTTCATGGAGATATGTTGCTGACAACACCTGTCGTTAGCACGCTCAAAAAAAATTATCCAGCCGCTAAAATTGATATTCTTCTCCATCAAGATACAATACCAATTTTGTCTGAAAATAGAGAAATTCATGCACTTTATGGCATTAAAAACAAAAAAAATAACACAATAGCTAAATTAGTTAATTTTATTTTATTAATCAATAAACTACGAAAAAATCACTATGATTTAATTATAAATTTAGCTGATCAATGGATTGTGCCTTTTTTGGTAAGATGTATCCCTGCCAAGATAAAAATTTCTCATCAATTCAACCATAGAAATACAAACTATTGGTCTGAAAGTTTTACACACATGGTTAAACCAACGGGAAAACATGTTGTTGAACAAAATCTCTCAATATTAAAACCACTTCAACTTAATACTATATATTCGGGTACAACAATGACTTACCAACCAACTGATTGGGAAAAAATTAATCACCAATTAATATCTCTAGGTGTACATAGTAGTTATGTTGTTATCCAACCAACAGCTAGACAAAAATTTAAGTGCTGGGATGATGAAAAATTTGCTGAGGTGGTTGATAATCTACAATCTAGAGGATACCAGGTGATACTAACATCAGGTCCGAGTAAAGATGATATCAGCTGTGTGGTTAATATTGCACAACAATGCCGTCAATCACCCATTACCGAATTTGCAGGAAAAACAACATTTCCAGAATTAGGTGCTCTAATTAGCCATGCCGCCTTATTCATCGGTGTAGATTCAGCACCAATGCATATTGCAGCAGCATTAGAAACCCCTATTATTTGCTTGTTCGGTGCGACAGATCATCAATATTGGAAACCATGGAGTAAAAATGTTATTCAAATTTGGTCTGGCAATTATGAAAAAATGCCAGAACGACATGAACGTGATCGTAATAAAAAGTATCTATCAATAATTCCCGTTAAAGATGTTATTATCGCTATAAAAAAAATGTTACCAGTGGATATACAAACCATAAAATCTGAGATAGAGATATAATTCGATGGAAATTGCATTTTGTTTATATAAATATTTCCCTTTTGGTGGACTACAAAGAGATTTCATTCAGATTCTCTCTGCTTGCCAAAAACGAGGGCATCAAATACGTGTTTACACAATGGTATGGGATGGTGAAATTCCTGCTGATATTAACGTTATCATAATCCCAGTTAAAGCACGTACGAATAATGGGCGTAATGAAGCATTTTATCATCAGGTCAAAACACATTTAACCCAGCATCCTGCTGATATTATTGTCGGTTTTAATAAGATGCCAGGATTAGATATTTATTATGCAGCAGATGTTTGTTATGCAGAAAAAGTTGAAAAAGAAAAAGGTTTTTTTTATAAACTGACAAAACGATACAAACATTATATCGCTTATGAAAAAGCGGTTTTTGATGCAGACAGTCACACCAAATTATTAATGCTTACCCAACATCAAATTAATGATTTTAAAAAACATTACAAAACACCTGACGCACGTTTTTATCTGTTACCACCGGGCATTGACCTTAGTAGAAAATATGACCAACAAATTATTGACGCAAAACCAATTTATCGTAAAAAAAATGCTATCTCTGAAGACCAATTTCTTTTATTACAAGTCGGTTCATATTTTAAACGTAAAGGCGTAGACAGAACACTCAAATCAATAGCTTCCCTGCCTAACAAAATAAAAAATAAGACTATGTTAATGGTAGTAGGACAAGACTCACCTACCCGTTATCAACGGCTAGCAAAAAATTTTGGGATAGATAAACAAGTTTTATTTTTTCAGGGGCGCAATGATGTCGTAGAATTGATGGCTGCTGCTGATATGTTAATTCATCCTGCCTATCAAGAAGCTGCTGGCATAGTATTAATTGAAGCCATTGCAGCGGGTTTACCGGTAATTACAACAGAGATTTGTGGCTATGCGTTCTATATCAAACATGCTGATTGTGGCATAGTAATAGATGAGCCTTATAAACAAAAAAATCTTAATAATGCTTTGACAACAAGTTTAACTAATAAATCTTTATTAAATCAATGGTCGAAATCTGCACGCCACTTTGCTGATACTCAAGATTTATACAGTTTGCCTGAAAAAGCTGCAGATATTATTTTGGGATGCTAGCATGCTTGAACTTAAACAACCTTTTAAAAACTTATGGCAAGGCAAAGATCCCTTTATAGAAATAGAAAAATTAGATGGTAAAATCTTTCGTCAATTAGAGACACGCAAAACATTATGCTTAATGAAAAAAGTTACACGAGTTTCGCACAGGCATATAAAATTCCAGAAATGGCTTAAAAGCAATGGTTAATTTGCAAGTTACTAAAACGTATAAATTTGTTTAAATTACAATAAGTTGCTTTTTATTTATAAGATTTTGTCTATTTATATATTATGCTGAATTAAACTTAAAAATAGAGCGTTTTTTTATTGGTGCGAAACTCGTGAGTTATTTTCTCAAAATATCATTATGGTACTACGTTAAAAGAAATACTAAAAAATCTATTTTCTTTACGCTTACCAGTATTAGGTGCGGATAGAGAATGGAAAGCAATCCATCGCCTAACTGAGGCAGGCATTGACACTATGCATGGTAAAGCTTTCGGTCAAAAAGGAATTAATCCTTTACGCCGTAAGTCATTTATTGTTACCGAAGCGCTTATTCCGACCATTAGCTTAGAAGAGTACTGCGCAAATTGGAAAAATTCATCTCCCAAATTTAGTACTAAAAAATATTAATTTGTCAAATGGCTGAAATAGTACGTAAAATGTATGTATGTGGTGTCAATCATCGCGATTGCTATATTTGCCATTTTTTATTACATTTGCCCTTTGGCGGCGATGAAAAAAAATTAAAGATTTCAATCATTGACTTGCATCGTGCCCAAATACGTCAGCATGAACCAAAACGTTGGAAAGATAAGGATTTGATTGGATTATATTTTTCATCACTGAATATTGGTTTAACCCAACGAGATATTTTTCGTTTTATACAGATTTATTTTTCTGATAATTTAAAAAATATTCTCAACAATGAACAAAAATTGATATCGAGCGCTAATTTTAAAGCAGAAAGAATAAAAGAAAGAACCGTTAGGAGAGAATTATAACTCTAACCGTTTTGTTTTATAAAAAATTTTAGGAAATAGGTATAGTACATGTATTTTGACAAGCATAAAGTTATTACACAAAAACTCTGCTTAACGCCAAATTTGCATGCTGATTGTCACCCTAAATTCCATATTGCCTATGGAGTAGACAAAAATTTTTATATGGTTGCGGAATTTCGATAACATCAATTGCACTGCATAATATTAATAATAATCATTTTACCGATTATTTTGATCATGAGTAAGAAACTTTATTCGATACCTTTGCGCAACAATATAAAATTGAAATAAATATTTATTTGGTTAACAATCAAAGCTTAAAATCATTATCTAGTACTAAAAACTGGTCCTATGCCACCTACTTTAGGTTCATCATTGCTGACTATTTTTCAAATGAATTAGATAAAATTTTATACTTAGATGCAGATATCATATGTAATAATAGTTTAGATAGATTACAAAATATTCACTTCAATAATAATGAAATTGCTGCAGTTGTGACAGAAAAAGATAAAAAATGGTGGCAAAAAAGAGCATCCGAATTAGAAGTAGAAAATATCTCGCAAGGATATTTTAATACTGGATTTTTATTCATTAATCTTGATCGCTGGACAGAAGAGGATATTTCAACGCAGCCAATGAGGTTACTTAAAAATAATGCGTTAAAAAACAAATTCTCTTTTTTAAACCAAGATGTTTTAAATATTCTGCTGGCAAATAAAATAATCTATTTGGCCAAAAAATATAATACTCAATATAGTATAAATTATGGTCTGAAAAGTGTTAAACATGCTGCATTTGCTATTGATACTATTTTTATTCACTATATTGGTCCGACCAAGCCATGGCATGAGTGGGCAATATCGCCTTTTTCCCAACCATTCATAAAAGCAAAAAATGCTTTCCCCTGGCAAAATAAACCGCTATTAAAAGCAGAAAGCGTACATCTTTTAAGGTATTCGCTAAACATAAATTCAAACAAAGAAAATACCACCACGAATTTCGCAATCTCCAAAAAAGAAGTATAAAGTTCAAAACAAGAAAAAATTAGGGTGTTTATATTTTGTCCGGTTATCCATGCATTAAAAATATCTATAACACGAGTTTCGCACCAATAAAAAAACGCTCTATTTTTAAGTTTAATTCAGCATAATATATAAATAGACAAAATTTTATAAATTAAAAAGCAACTTACTTGTAATTTAAAAAATTTATACGTTTTAGTAACTTGCAAATTAACCATTGCTTTTAAGCCATTTCTGGAATTTTATATGCCTGTGCGAAACTCGTGTATAAAACATTCTTACAAGTAAGAAGTGTAAGATACTCTGGTTTGGCGTTATCAGAAGTAAGCCCATCGCCTTTATCTCATGACACTGTTAGCCGATGGCTAAAAGTAGATGTTTTCGACCTAAAGACTTATGGCGATTAGTTCAACCTTCTATAGACAAAAAAGCCCTTGCATACTAATTGCCGATGATACATTGATTGCCAAAACACGTAGTAAAAAAATAGAGATGGTCTATTATTAATATTCAGGTAATGAACATGATGCTATTGCTGGCATAGGTTTAGTTAATTTACTTTGGCATAATCTAACAACTGTTGAATCAATTCCTATTGATTATCGTATTTATGATAAAGATTCTGATGGAAAAACAAAAAACACGCACTTTTCCGAAATGCTCGCTCTTGCTAAAAAAAGAGGGATCATACCAGAAGCGGTAGTGATGGATACCTGGTATTCTAGCCTGGATAATCTGAAATCAATTCGCTCTCATGGTTGGGTCTGGGTAACCACGCGGAGGAAAAACAGGATTGTTAACCATAACAAACAACTGAACAAGTTAGACATCTCAGAAGAAGGAACTCCAATACACTTACGAGGCTACGGTTGGGTGACTGTTTTCAAATTTACAGCCAAAAACGGCCGTATTGATTACATAGTAACAAATAAAGACAATCCCACCCGTCAATACGTCAAATCTATCATGGATGCCCGTTGGTCTGTTGAAGTTTATCATCGAGAAGTTAAACAAAATTGTGGTATTGAACGCTGTCAGGCTCGCACGAGCCGAGCGCAAAGAAATCATATTTTTCTCGTTATTTCTGCGTGGTTTGAACAACATAAACGTCGGATATCTGAAAAAATAACCCTTTATCAACAAAATTGGGACGTAATCAAAAATGCTATTACTGAGCACATCCGTGTTTTATTGCGTACCCAAATTAGTTTTGTGCGAAACTCGTGACCACGAAGGTTTAAAGAATTATACTCACTATTATTTAGCAAAATTTAAAATTCTCTTTAAAAGAGTTAAAGGGCTATGTTTATCATGAGGCATTTTATAAAACAAAGTTTTAACATTGCGGGAAAAAAAAACCTTCTTGAAAAGAATAAAAATTTTAACATTGTTTATGGAGTTGATAAAAATTTCCTACTTGGTGCAGCGATATCAATAAATTCCGTATTAATAAATAATATTGATACAGATTTCAATTTTCACCTATTTACTGATTATATTGATGACGAATATATACAATGTTTCCAAAAAATGATAACAAAGTATAATTCTAATATAATTATTTATCTGTTAGATGCTGAAGAATTAAAACAACTATCAACCTCAGATTTCTGGTCTTATGCCACCTATTTTAGGTTAATCGCTTTTGAATATTTAAGTACGAACATAAACTCTATTTTATATCTAGATGCTGATGTTATTTGCAAAGGCAGTCTAAAAAAACTATTTCAGCTAAACTTAGCGAATTCTTTTGCCGCCGTGGTACTCGATGTCGACAACATGCAGCAATCAAGTGCGACTCGACTAAAGTTAACCGATTTAAATGGCAAATATTTTAATGCCGGAGTAATCTATGTGAATTTAAAGAAATGGATTGAAAATGATTTATCCAAAAAATCATTAGAACTGGTACGCGGAAAAACAAATTTTGGTAAATTAAAATACCTTGATCAAGATGCACTAAATATATTATTTCAGACGCAAAACATCTATTTATCTCGTGATTACAACTGTATATATACGTTGAAAAATGAATTGGCTTACCATGATTTATCCAAATACAAAAATACCATAACTGATAGCACCATTCTTATCCACTATACTGGCGTCACAAAACCCTGGCATACTTGGGGTATTAATTATCCGGCCAGTCAATTTTTTTTCAATTCATATATTCACTCACCGTGGAAAAATCAGCCACTAAAAATTGCAGAAAAGAGAACGGAACTGCAAGAAAAATATAAGCATCTATTTTTACAACATAAATATATGCATGGTTTGTTATGTTCAATTAAATATAAACTACTAAAAAAATAATTTTAAAGCACCTTACAGATAGGTGTTTCCACTTAGCTAATTGATCAATTTTTTATCGCTATTCAGTGCTAATGCTATTCCTATTATAATAGCCATATTTGAAATATTTACAGTTTCAAACAAACCTCTAACAATTATATCACCGATAAATATCAACATCAGAATCAAAAAACCATCTTTTACCGTATTATTACGATATCCATTAAATAAATAGATAAAAATTGAAACAAAAAGATAGAGGGTAGTAATTAGTCCAAATATTCCAGCGGCAAACCAAATTGACAAAACTGTATTATGAGGCCCAATCGATTGTTTAAAAATCCAGTCAGGATAATCAATTACCCTTTCATTATAAATTTTATAAAATAATTGCTCGCCATAGCCATAACCTGTTATTGGATTCTCTTTAATCAAATCTAATGCTGAATCCTGAGTACCATTACCATATCGATGACTACTATTGGTCTGCTCTAATTTAAAAAATAATCTATCAAACTGACCTTGATTAACTGTTGCTAAACCAGACAACAAAATACTAAAACCAATAATAGCAATAACCGGCAATTTAATTTCTTTTTTTACTACACACCAGATAATAAATGCTACCACAATAGATAACCAAGTACCTCGTTGTAATGTGCCGATTGTTATAGCGACAAAAATAACCGAAAGCGAGAAAAATAAGATCTTATTTTTTACACCTTTATATAACCACAAAGTAAATAAAGCGGGTACAATAAATATTAACCAATCAGAAATATATCGATGTTCAAATGCTGATAACGGCATGATACCCTGACGATATTCATTAATATATTGCAAAATTTCCTTAATGGTTAACGGTAACATAGAAAAAATTAAAGAGAAAATCAATAGATTAGATATATGCTTTCTTTTTTCTCGATAGAGTACTATCGCAATAGCTATTGCGGTAATAAATAATTTTTCGACAACACTTTTATTAATAGCTTTTAACGAAATGTTAACATCTTTAGAAATAATTAATGAACAAAGCATTGCCACAACAAAAAACACTAAAGATAAAAATAAATTATTCTTAAATATACTAAAAGCTCGCTTTCTATCTTTAATTAAATAGATAATCGCAGTAAGATAAATTAATCCAGCTAAGGAATGTTTATAGCGCGTAACCCCATCAAGAAAATAAATAGCAATAAAAAAAAACACTATCCCTAAATTCCAATAAGAGTAGTAATTAAATCGTTTATTAATTATAGAGATAACCTTCTTCATTTGCACTCCAGATAACATATTGACGCATTCTATTCTATCGACTAACCAACACAAGATACAGTAGTATATATTAACATTAACGACTAGTTACATAATAAAGGGATCTATGCCAGAACTACCTGAAGTTGAAACCAGCCGACGTGGAATTGAACCCTACTTGGTTGGTAATAAAATACAATATAGCATAGTACGCAATAGCAAATTACGCTGGCCGGTAGCGACAGAAATTGTACATATCGCCAATGAATCAGTGATTAGTGTTAAACGGCGCGCTAAATATTTACTCATTCAGTTCCTGCATGGTTGGATAATCATTCACTTGGGTATGTCAGGTAGTATACGCATCTTAACCAAGCAACAATTAGCCGAAAAACACGATCATATCGACTTGATTCTAGCCGATGGCAAAATATTGCGTTATACCGATCCCAGACGTTTTGGTGCCTGGTTATGGACTAATGACCTGGCTAATTGCTCTGTACTTTCCCATCTAGGACCGGAACCCCTTTCTATCGATTTTAACGCCAATTATCTTTATCAACGAGCAAAAAATAAAAAAAACGCCATCAAACCTTGGTTAATGGATAATAAAGTTGTCGTCGGTATAGGCAATATTTATGCTAATGAAGCACTATTCGCTGCCAAAATTCTGCCAACCAGAGCTGCACATTCATTGACAAAAAAAGAGATCAGCAATTTAGTTATTCAAATTAAACAAGTTCTTCAACGTTCAATAGAACAGGGTGGAACAACATTGAAAGATTTTTTACAGTCAGATGGAAAACCGGGTTATTTTGCTCAACAACTGTTTGTTTATGGTAAAAAAGATCAAGCTTGTACCCATTGTGGTCAACTGATTGAATCTATAAAGCTAGGGCAACGCAGTACTTTTTTCTGTCATAGTTGCCAGAAATAAACTTAAGTATAACTCGTTTTTATTGTTCAATTTTTTGCAACATTGCTTTAGCTATTGGTTCTGGTATAAAAGATGAAATATCCCCGCCATGGCGGGCAACATTTTTAATCAAAGAAGAAGAAACAAACGATAACTTCAGAGAAGGTAATAAAAAGATGGTTTCTAGATCAGCCATTAGATGGCTATTCATATTAGCCAACTGACATTCATATTCAAAATCTGACACGGTTCGCACACCTCTAATCAAAATATTAGCCTGGTGTTTTTGCGCAAAATTTACCGTGAGCCCACAAAACCCGATTACTTCAACGTTAGTTAAATGTTTTGTCTGTTCTTTAGCAAACAAAATACGTTCATCGAGGGTAAACATCGGATTTTTACGCGAACTATCAGCAATAGCCAACATTACCTGTTCAAATATTAAGGCAGCGCGCTCTATAATATCCAAGTGGCCATAAGTTATGGGATCAAAAGTACCAGGGTAAATTGCTTTTTTTTTCATAAAGTTATTTTCACTAATAACGAACAACTGAACACATATTATCGTATTGTTTAAGCATATTGAATAATTATGTTGACAGAATAAATCCCTATCATTCACGAGTTTCGCACAGGCATATAAAATTCCAGAAATGGCTTAAAAGCAATGGTTAATTTGCACGTTACTAAAACGTATAAATTTGTTTAAATTATAATAAGTTGCTTTTAATTTATAAGATTTTGTCTATTTATATATTATGCTGAATTAAACTTAAAAATAGAGCGTTTTTTTATTGGTGCGAAACTCGTGTCATTGATTAAGAATAGCTACAATTTATTATCTTTTGAAAATAAATGATAATTACTATCATATTTTTAATTAATCACTAGTTTTATTTTAATTAGCGGACAAAATTTTATCTTTAATGGTGAATAAAAACGCTATTTAAATAGATATTCATTGCACTTTCTTATGTGCAATATGCTACTATAGTGCTAATCTCAATCAGTCAATGTGATAGAATGTTATTACGTCTATATCAAATACTTATTTACCTTATTCAACCTATTATTTGGTTACGTTTATTGTGGCGTAGTCACAAATCTCCCGCTTATCGCAAACGTTGGAGTGAACGATATGGTTTTTGTAATGGTAAGGTAATTCCCGGCGGTATATTATTACATTCTGTTTCAGTAGGTGAAACCTTAGCCGCGGTTCCGTTAGTTAGAGCATTGCGCCATCACTATCCAACACTACCTATTACCGTTACTACCATGACCCCAACTGGTTCGGAGCGTGTTTTATCTGCATTTGGTGATGATGTTCAACATGTCTATTTACCCTACGATTTGGCAGGATCTGTAAGCCGTTTCCTTAATTATGCAGATCCTAAATTAACCATTATTATGGAAACAGAACTTTGGCCAAATCTTATTATTCAATTAAGACAACGTAAAATCCCATTAGTTATTGCTAACGCCCGTCTGTCTGAACGATCAGCGGCACGTTATCAAAAATTGGGTTATTTTATCAAAAAGTTATTGCAAAAAATCACCTTAATCGCAGCACAAAACCAAGAAGATGGCGAACGTTTTATTAAACTGGGTTTAGCAAGAAAAAAATTGAATGTTACAGGTAGTCTAAAGTTTGATATTTCTGTCGTCCCTGAATTGGCCGTAAAAGCTATAACATTACGTCGACAATGGGCTCCGCACCGCCCAGTTTGGATTGCTACCAGCACCCATGAAGGAGAAGAGTCAATTATTTTACAGGCTCATACTAAACTATTAAAACAATTTCCCGACTTATTGCTGATCCTTGTTCCTCGCCATCCGGAACGCTTTGCACAGGCAAAAGCGTTAACCCAAAAAGCTAAACTACGCTATATTTGCCGTAGTGAAAATCGAGTTCCTAATACGGATACTCAAGTTATTATTGGCGATACCATGGGTGAACTGATGCTACTCTATGGTATTGCTGATCTGGCCTTTGTCGGCGGTAGTTTAGTCGAAAAAGGCGGGCATAATCCTTTAGAAGCAGCCGCACATGCCCTTCCTGTTTTAATGGGGCCTTATACTTTCAATTTCAAAGATATTTGTACCAAACTAAAACAAGCAGATGGTCTTATTACGGTTAATGATAGTAAATCCTTAACTCTTACTGTTTCCCATTTGCTTAAAGATGAAGATTATCGTCTATACCATGGTCGTCAAGCAGCAGAAGTTTTACATGAGAATCAAGGGGCATTGCAAAAATTACTAAAGCTACTGGAACCCTACCTGCCACCAGTAACCCATTAAATACGAATATTATTTAATATATTGAATATCGCTAAAACCCATAACAAAATAGCACTTATGATAATTCACTAAACAATAATAACTTAACAAATACTACATATTTTGTCTTTTCTTCATTATAGTGTTACTGGTTTAATTCAAATAAATGGGATCCTTACCCACCAATTTTATAACTAACGATGAAAAATAATATGCCTTTATCTAACACAAATTCAAAAATATTGCTCTATCTGTGGGTGTCGATTTATGCAATTTTATGGATTTGTGGAAGTTATTTTTTAGATCCAACCGTACCTTACGATGCTGTTGAAGCAGTTAACTGGGGAATGAATGGTGAATGGGGCTCCCCCAAAAACCCTTGGTTTGTTGGTGCCGTTATGTGGCCCACCATCTACTTAAACCTCTCCTACAGTTTTTATTGGTATTTTATCCACTTTGTTGGTATAGCTATTGGTATGATAGGGGTATGGCAACTGGCTTACCGCCTCAGCCACAAAATTAAATTGGCTTGGTTTGCATTATTGATACTAAATTTATCAGGCATCATTAATTTTGATATCATCCCTTATAATGATAACTATATTTTGGTCACTCTATGGCCCTGGGTGCTGCTCTTCTTTCTGCGTGCTGTTTATGATCATCCTAAATGGTGGCTTGCCTTTGCACTGGTATCTGGCTTGGCCACCATGGGTAAGTATTCAACATTGGCCCTGGTTGGCACGGTTTTTTTATTAACCCTTTTCGTGCCTAAGGTGCGCAAAAGTTATCAGCAATCTCTTTTTTATATTGCAATTGCACTTTGGTTTGCATTGATCTTGCCTAATTTGTTCTGGCTATTAGAAAATGATTTTTCTGCCTTTAAATGGGTTGATTCACAGATCGAACAATGCTTTAACCTGCATGTTGTCAGCTCAACATTATCTGTTTTCTATCCGTTAGTTATTGCTACCATTATTCTCTATCTATTAGGTGGTAAAATAGGCTGGCCTAAAGAGCAACCTAATAAATTAGTTAATTTTATTTTGCTCCTTCCTTTGGCCGTAATTTTCGGTTGGTTTTTGTTTCATGATGGAGGGAGGATGACCGAATGGTTACAACCATTTATGATGATTGCGGCGCCATTATTTATTGGCTCTATCTCCATTTCGCCCAAGAAATCACTACGAAAGACATTTTTTGGTTTAATTATCATTGGCAGCCTGATCTTTTTAGGTTACTGCCTGGTATTAAATTATAATATCCGTGGTGCTGGCCAGAAAATGATCGGTATTAAAGCACTCACAGCAGAAGGACAACAGCGCTGGCGGCAAAAATATGGTCAACCATTAAAATATGTTGGTGGCGAAGATAACCTTTATCAATGGTTTATCATCTATGCTTCTGATAGACCGCACACTATCCAGCCTTGGGATAGCAGTGAAGATCAGCCACCGAATGTTTATTATCGCGATATTACGGCAGAAAAAATTAAAAAACATGGTGCTTTATTATTAGGGCGAAAAGGTAAAGATTGTAGCCAAGAAAATTTTACTCGGATGTCAAAACATTGGCCACAATTTACCATTAAAAAAGAAGCCATTATTTACCAATCAGAACCAAACGCTGATCCGCAATCAATGTGCTTGGGATTTATTGCGCCAGAAAAAAATTATCATTAAAAATAGAGTTACAATGAAATAGGAAGAAAATTTTCATTGTCACAAAATTGCTACCTATATTTGTATCAACCTGACAGTTTTACTAAAGCTAACTTAAGTTTAACTGAGTAAATTGCCTTGCTCGGTTGTGCCTTATCTGTCAACAAATAGATAGATAAAAATTTTCACTATTTATTCTCTATTATTAAAACTAATCGTTGGTAGATTTCATCCGGTTTAATTGTCGCCATATTACCATCGGCTGAAACAATTGCTTGTTGTGTTTCACCATAACCGCCAATTAATCCCGGATCGGTAGGGCCATAGAGGGCAATATTCGGTTTGCTCAGTGCAGCGGTTAAATGGCTTAATCCTGTATCAACAGAGACAACCGCTTTAGCTGCGACAATTTGTTGAGCTAATTTGTCTAATGACAGCTTAGGCAATACCTCAACATGCTTAAAACCAGCGGCCAGCCTCAGGGCACGTTGATGTTCCAGATTGGTTCCCCACGGTAATTTAACTGTCAAGCCTTTAGCTGCTACAGCGGTGATCAATTGTCGCCAATGGGACTCAGGCCAATGTTTCTCATCACGTGTGGTGGCATGGAAAAAAATAATATAAGGATCGTTTTCTTTTGCCAAAGCCGGTGGCGAAAAATAGGCTGCAATACCATAATCACCGACAATAGTCGGTTTACTATAATGTAAACTATCGGCAAATAATTGTCGGATACGTTCAACCGCATGCAGCTGTTTATTGACACTATAGCGACAATCATAAAATAGGCTTGCTATAGGCTCGCGAGCACTTTTCCAATCATAACAATGACTTACACCATTAGCTAACCGTGTGATCAAAAAAGCACTTTTCAATAATCCTTGTGCATCGATCACAGCATCATATTCTTGTTGTTGCAATTGAGCACGAAAAACGGCTCTTTGCTGCCTGACAGATCTTGCCAGCCAATTTTTTCGCCAGCGTCGAATAGCTACCGGAATAACTCGCTTAACAGCATGATGCCAGTGTGGAATTTCGACAAAATTTTCTTCAACAACCCAATCAAACTGAATATCAGGATAGTGCATAACTGCATCAGTCAGTGCAGGTAAAGTATGTAACACATCACCCATCGATGAGGTTTTAACAATTAACACTTTCATGGCTATTGGCTCTCCGCCAATAACTGAGTTAATGCGGTGAGCACGCATTCGGGTTTTATATCAATCAAACTTTGATGATAACCACTCTCTGCGCTCCCTTTCCTCACCTTATGATAACCGGTTATTAAACGGATAATTTCTACTCGATTTGACAATGGTGGCGTAAAATCAGGACTACTTGGCCCATAAAGTGCTACCAAAGGCCGATTTAATGCTGCCGCAATATGCATTAGCCCAGAATCATTGGTCACCACAGCTCGGCAAGATGCCAGTAGATTAACTGCCTGCTCCAGGGTTGTTTTACCTGCCAGATTAAAACAATGCTGCCGACAATCTGCAGAAAGTGACTGTCGAATATCTTCACCGATAAGACTATCTTTTTGCGAGCCAAAGATTAAAATTTGATAACCATGGGCAGCAAATAATAATTGCGCCAACTCAGCATAATGATAAGCTGGCCAGCGTTTAGCTGGACCAAATTCTGCACCTGGACAAAAAACGATAATCGGTAACTGTTCTGGAATATGAAAAATGCGTTTACTCTGGACAATCTCGGTTTCTGTCACCGAAAGTTGCGGCCATAAAATAGGCTTGGGGATCTCATCGGCGTTGTTAACAGTGCCTTTTTCATAAGCTAAAGCCACATAATGCTGAACCATTTGTGGAAAAGCGGCTTTATCTAATAGGCGAATATCATTTAGCAACCAATAACGCATCTCACCGCGCCATCCTGTCCGTATTGGTATTTGGGCAAAAAAAGGCACCAGCGCAGATTTAAAAGAGTTGGGTAAAATATAGGCTTGATCATAACGCTGAGTACGTAAATGAATACCAAGCTGACGACGTACACTGATAGCTAAACGACCATGACCCAAAGGCATCGATATGCCCTGCCTGACTTCAGGCATTTTGTTTAATAGTGGCCGACACCAATCAGGTGCCATAACATCAATTTCTGCGTCTGGGTGTAGG
The DNA here is from genome assembly GCF_001640365.1 of Candidatus Arsenophonus triatominarum. Classification (GTDB taxonomy): domain Bacteria; phylum Pseudomonadota; class Gammaproteobacteria; order Enterobacterales; family Enterobacteriaceae; genus Arsenophonus; species Arsenophonus triatominarum. The sequence continues at coordinate 219,284 of NZ_LWMI01000007.1, forward strand.
GTCTTCAAAGTACGGTAAAGACTCTGCGACATCATCATATCGCCCACCCATGAAGGGCCAACTACCAGTATCTTCATACTATTTCCATTTAATCATTGTAATTTAACCATTGCATATAGTCAGCAACCCCTTCCGCCACAGTTTTGAACGATTTATCGTAACCCGCAGCACGTAATTTGGTGAGATCTGCTTCGGTAAATGCCTGATAACAACCTTTCAATTTATCAGGAAAGGCAATATATTCCACTGCCAGTTTTTTTTCCTGATGAAAAGCGATTACAGCATCAGCTACCGCCTGAAAAGAATCAGCCTTACCGGTACCGCAGTTAAATATGCCGGAGATTTTATTTTGCCAACACCATAAATTAACCGCAGCAACATCACTCACATGAATAAAATCACGTTTGAATTTTTCACTACCGGCAAAAAGTTTTGGCCTTTGCCCTTGATTGATTTGGCTATTTAAATGGAAAGCGACGCTGGCCATACTCCCCTTATGCCCCTCACGCGGACCATAAACATTAAAATAACGGAAGCCACAAACTTGTGAAGTAATTTGAGGTAAAAGCCCACGAACATATTGATCAAATAAAAACTTGGAATAACCATATACATTTAATGGTTTTTCATATTGCCGCTCTTCAATAAAATGATCACTGCGCCCACCATAAGTTGCAGCCGAAGAAGCATACAAAAACGCAATATCTCGTTCAACACAGTAATGAAGTAACTCTTTCGAATATTCATAGTTGTTATTCATCATATACTGACCATTCCACTCAGTAGTTGATGAACAAGCGCCTTCATGAAAAACCGCATCAACTTCACCAATATTATCACCAGCCATTATACTGGTAATAAAATCTTCTTTGTCGATATAATCTGCAATATCTAAATCGACTAAATTAACAAATTTAGCGCCATTTTTAAGATTATCGACCACCAGAATGTCGCTACGCCCTATATCATTCAGTGCTTTAACAATATTGCTGCCAATAAAACCAGCCCCACCCGTGACTATGATCATTGGATTTACCTCTACTCAATCGATCTAATCGTTGCTTATATTAGGTGATAATAACATTTATCCCACGTTATAGCTAGGCGACTTAATTTTGATTACAAGGTGTGTTATGAGTTATACAATTGATTTTCGACGTAAAGTAATATCTGTAAGGAAAGCCGAAGGTTTAACAATTCGAGAAACTGCGAAACAATTCCGTATTGGAAAAGCGTCTTTAGTACGTTGGCTTAAACGACCAGAGCCAAAAAATTCAACGCCACGTAAGAGGAAGCTCGATAAAAATGCTTTAGCAAAAGATGTGGAACAGTATCCAGATGCTTACCAAAAGGAACGGGCAGAGCGATTCGGTGTTTGTAAAAAGACTATTTGGCAATCCCTTAAAAAGCTGGGATTAACCTATAAAAAAAACTCTATTCCATCCAAAAACCAACGAAAGCGACAGGCTGGCACATCAGCAAAAAAGACAACAGTATGAAAAAAAAGATAAATCTGTTGTTTTTATTGATGAAAGTGGTTTTTCACATGACACTCCACGAACTCACGGCTATTCCCCAAAAGGTCACCGTTGTTTTGGCCTGAAAAACTGGGGTGCTAAGGGAAGAACAAATGTTATTGGCGCTTTATTGGGAACAACCCTTTTTGCTATCGGATTATTTGATTGCAATATTAATCGTGATGTTTTTTATGTTTGGATCACAAAAATATTGCTCCCAGAACTTCCTGAAAATTCTGTTATTTTTATGGACAACGCTAGCTTTCACAAAGGTAAGAATATTGAACAGGCAATTATAAACGCAGGACACCAGATAGAATATTTGCCTGTGTATTCACCAGATTTAAATCCTATAGAACATAAATGGTCTCAAGCTAAACGTAAAAAGATGGAAACAGGATGCACTATCGATGACCTGTTTTTAATACATATGCTGTAATCAAAATTAAGTCGCCTAGCTATAACTACAGTAACTCATCTGATTTATCCAAATAGAATAACTAACCAGAAGCAACAAAACGGTTGCACTCCTCAATATCACGAGTTTCGCACAGGCATATAAAATTCCAAAAATGGCTTAAAAGCAATGGTTAATTTGCAAGTTACTAAAACGTATAAATTTGTTTAACTTACAATAAGTTGCTTTTAATTTATAAGATTTTGTCTATTTATATATTATGCTGAATTAAACTTAAAAATAGAGCGTTTTTTTATTGGTGCGAAACTCGTGAATATGTTTGTCAATTAACTACTCTATTAAAATAAATTACAGCAGAACGCGTCAGCACAATTTTCACTTAATTTATTAAAGACATAGAAAAAAATATTATGACGAATTTTTTCACGCGAACAAAATAATGTGTCATTGTTGTCAGCTATTATTTTATTAGAATGATGAAACATTTAGCCAAAAAGTGGCTTTCTCTGTTCAGTAAATAGTTTTTTTAAGTCAGGATCATGATACATCGCATCGACAAAATATATCATTAAATCAATACCCGATAATGCTTTTGTGACTGGTGATATTTCGCAGTAACCGCTGACAACTTTCGGCAATGCCAAGGGTTGCACCGGAACTTTCTTTGGATTTTGTCTAACCGTTTGACTCGCCAATTTATCTTTTATTTTATTGTTCAGTAGAGTACTAACCGCCACTAGTTCAATATCATCAGGTAACTCAAATAATGTTTGTTGTAACATATCAATGGTAGCAGGATGAGGGTGGCCAATAACAATACTGCTACCATGCTTACGGGCAAATGAAATGGCATGGGCAAACTGTTTACGAATTTGCACTTCTGCTTTTATATCATCTAAAAAAACGTTGCGACGTATGGTTGGCAACGTGAAAACTTTAGCCACTTCATTGACCTTAGTGTTTGCTATCGTCACACTATCGAGAAAATAGAGATCATAATGCGAAAGTACGCGCATAACATTTATCATAGCCGCTAAATTAGCCGTCTGCCCATATGATTATTCATACCTTTGGCCGCAGCAACGATATGCTGCTCTATTTCACTGGCACTCATCCCAGGCGTTAAGGTATTTTTTTCCAGTGGTTGATGGCTAATCCGCTTCACCGGCATGTGAATTAAAATTTCTCGCCCTTGTTGATAAGTTTTTTCGGCCATTTCTCTGCCATAAAGGTAGTCTGGTAAAATGGCAATAGAAAGTGCCACCGGCAAAGCTAATATTTGATTGTCTTCCGTTTTACGATAACCAATATCATCAATCACAATGGCTAATTTGCCAGCATTAACTTGTCCGCTTACAAGTAACAATAGAAGCATGATTATCAAAACAATCCGCTTTTGCACTGTTATCTCCCTAACCAAGGCTGTGGATTAACGGTTTTACCTTGACGACGGATCTCAAAATAGAGTGAGGAACGTTGCTGTCCACCACTACTACCCACTAACGCAACAGGCTGACCCGAACGAACCTGTTGACCAACATTCACTAATGCACTCTGGTTATAACCATATAAACTCATATCTCCCTGACCATGATCAATAACCACCACCAAACCATAGCCTTGTAGCCAATCAGCCAGTAAAACACGGCCGGCAGAAATGGCTTTAACCTCTGTTCCTTCAGCGGCATTGATCACCATACCCTTCCAGCGTAATTCATCGGAAATACTGTCACCATAGTGATGAAGGATCTGGCCATGAACCGGCCACAGAGCCTGACCAACAGGACGGCCTAAACCGCCAGTACGTGCCATCAGAGCCCGCTCATCTTCAGTTGGACGATAAGTGGTTCCTTTTTGCTGTGCCTGCCGTTGTTTTGCTCGTATATGTGCCGCCTCTTTCGCTTCTCTTTCTGCTCTAACTTTTGCCTCTCGTTCAGCTCTGGCAATTTTACTACGCAACAGTGTTTCGTTACGTTTCATCACCGTCAAACTTTTTTGCTCAGCTTTTAAAGTCGATTCCAAAGATAACAGAGTTTTCTTTCTAGCATCCTGCGCCGAATCTAGCGTTTTCTTTTCTTGATCTTGTTTGGCTAAGTTTTTTTTCTGTGCCAATTGCGTTTGCTGCTTCTGTTGTTTCTGCTCAGCGAGTAAGGTCGTTGTCTGCTGCAATTTAATAATCGTTTGCTCTCTGGCTGCATTTAAGTAGCTATAATAGGCTAAAATACGCTCTTCTCGTTGTCCTTGTTCACCTTTAAATAACAATTCAATCCCTTTTTGCTGACCTAATCGAAACGCGGCATCGAGCTGCTTAGCTAATAATGTTTCATGGAGCTGTTTTTGCTGTTGTAAACGGCTAATATTTTTATTTAGTTGCGTCAGTTCTTTTGCTAACTGCGAAAGTTTTTTACGTGTTTCATGTAATGCTCGTCCAGCAGCAGCAATATTTTTTTCCTGATTTTTTAATTGCTCAACTAAATGATTTCTTTCAGCTTGCTGCTGTTTAACACTTTTCTCTTTTTCTGCAATATTTGATAACAAATCTTTCAGTTTTACTTTATTGTCACTGATGGGATTGGCAGTGGTAATCAATGGCCAGATAATAAATAGCGAGACAAAGAGTAACGACTTAACCACTACTCTCTTTAGTAGAGCCAAAAGGATTAGGATTAAATCATATCGGCTGGTATTGTTCATCTTAGTTCAGCATCCTGAAACAATATCACTTAAAATTATTGACAATTAATATAATTAGTAAACATTTCTGCTTCTTTTAGGATGATACTGAAAAAACTTAATTTCTCCATTTATACAACAAATTATAAAATAACCATAGGTTATTATTAATATTACACGAGTTTCGCACAGGCATATAAAATTCCAGAAATGGCTTAAAAGCAATGGTTAATTTGCAAGTTACTAAAATGTATAAATTTTTTAAATTACAATAAGTTGCTTTTAATTTATAAGATTTTGTCTATTTATATATTATGCTGAATTAAACTTAAAAATAGAGCGTTTTTTTATTGGTGCGAAACTCGTGTATTACTTTCATTCAGCTACTTTTTGAGTGGTATCAATTAACTGATATCGCTGGCGAATATCGCCGGTATGAACACTAATTTGCAAAAAAATTAGTCATTTTTGCAAATTGGCTGTAATTGCGCAGCGACAAAGGTATACTTTGCAACCTAGATCTATCTATTACTAACTACGGGAGTAATTACCCCACATGATGCAAGAAATCATGCAATTTATTAGCCGACATCCAATACTCAGTCTGGCCTGGATCGCTTTGCTGATCGCTGTAATTATCTTAACCTTTAAGGGTTTGTTCGCTAAAACAAAAAATATCACCCGTGCCCAAGCGATACAATTGATTAATAAAGAAGAAGCGATCAGTATTGATTTACGTTCCCGTGACGATTTTCGTAAAGGACACATTATTGATTCAATTAACCTGACTCCATCAGAAATTAAAGACAATAATATCGGAGAATTGGAAAAACATAAACAAAAACCCATTATTGTTGTCTCAGCAAATGGCATGGAAGCATCTAAACCTGCTGAACAACTGGTGCAATATGGTTTTGAACGTGTCTTTATTCTAAAAGAAGGAATTACCGGCTGGTCTAGCGAAAATTTACCTCTAGCCCGCGGCAAAAAGTAATTCATCGGACACATCAGCAATTATGTTTATACAATTCAATATCATAAGGAAATTTAAAAGGTAATTAACATTATGTCAGAACAAAGTCATGAAGAGATGGTATTCCAGATCCAACGAATTTATACTAAAGATATCTCATTTGAAACACCAAGTGCCCCCAATATTTTTCAGCAAGAGTGGCAACCAGAAGTCAAATTAGATTTAGACACCTCGTCTAATGAATTAGCTGAACATGTTTATGAAGTTATCTTACGGGTCACGGTTACCGCCAGCGTCGCTGAAGAAACCGCTTTCCTGTGTGAAGTGCAACAAGCAGGCATTTTCTCTATTGATGGTATCGAAGAAAGCCAAATGGCTCATTGTTTAGGCGCTTATTGCCCAAATATTTTATTTCCCTATGCGCGTGAATGTATTACCAATTTAGTTAGCCGTGGAACTTTTCCTCAACTAAACTTAGCACCTGTTAATTTTGATGCATTGTTTATGAACTATCTACAACAACAGCATACTGCCAAAACTGAAAATTCGGCAGATCATCAGGAAGCTTAATGAATACTGTTTCGATGACAATTATCGGTGCCGGCTCTTATGGCACCGCATTAGCCATTACACTTGCCTGTAATGGCCACCGCGTTTTGCTTTGGGGACATGATCCTCAGCACATTAAAAAATTACAACAAGACCGCTGCAACCAAGCATTTTTACCCAACGTTCCATTCCCAGACAATTTGTTACCTGAAGTTTCCCTGAAGACGGCAATAACCGCAAGCCACAATATATTGATCGTCGTTCCAAGCCATGCATTTAATCAAGTTTTGCAAAATATCCAACCTTACTTAACGCAATACTCACGGATTATTTGGGCAACAAAAGGGCTCGAACACGGGACTGGACGCCTGTTACAAGACGTTGCCCGCGAAACGCTCGGAGATAAAATTCAGCTAGCTGTTCTTTCCGGCCCAACTTTTGCCAAAGAACTGGCTGCCGGCTTACCGACTGCTATTGCGGTAGCCGCTTCTAATACAGAATTTAGTGAAGAGCTACAGCAACTTTTCCATTGCGGAAAGAGTTTTCGAGTTTATAAAAATCCAGATATGATCGGTGTTCAGTTAGGTGGGGCGATCAAAAATGTCATTGCGATTGGTGCAGGTATATCCGATGGTATGGGATTTGGCGCCAATGCTCGCACAGCGTTGATCACCCGAGGATTAGCTGAAATCAGCCGCTTAGGCATCGCTATGGGTGCCCAACCCTCTACATTTATGGGAATGGCTGGCTTAGGTGATTTGGTTTTGACATGTACCGACAATCAATCGCGTAATCGTCGCTTTGGCATGTTGCTCGGCCAAGGCATGCAGACTAAAGAAGCTGAAAAGCAGATTGGTCAGGTGGTTGAAGGTTACTTAAATACCAAAGAAGTCCGTGCATTAGCGCAACGTGTTGGTGTAGAAATGCCAATTACCGAGCAAATCTATCAGGTTCTGTACGGTAATAAAAATGTACTCGAAGCGGCAAATACGTTACTTAGCCGCGCAACCAAAGACGAAACTAATGATACACGTGCTTCTTGATCATTAAAAATAGTAGAGTGTGAATATGTCTCGACAGCAACTTGAGGAAATTTGGACGATAATAAAGCAAGAGGGTGAAATTTTAGCCAATTGTGAACCAATATTAGCCAGTTTTTTTCATGCGACATTACTTAAACATGATAATCTTGGTAATGCGTTAAGTTATATCTTGGCAAACAAGTTAGCTACCCCGATTATGCCAACGATTGCCGTTCGAGAGATCATTCAAGATGCTTATAAAAACGATAAACAAATGATCGCTTATGCCGCTCGTGATCTAAAAGCTATCGTGCAACGTGATCCGGCAGTCGACAAATATTCAATCCCGTTATTATATTTAAAGGGCATTCATGCTTTACAGGCTTATCGTATCGGCTACTGGTTATGGAAAGTGGATCGCACGACATTAGCAACTTATCTGCAAAGCCAAATATCTGTCTCTTTTGGGGTTGATACCCATCCCGCGGCTAGTATTGGCTACGGTATTATGCTTGATCACGCAATAGGTATCGTTATAGGAGAAACGGCGGTAGTTGAAAATGACGTTTCGATATTGCAATCAGTCACCCTTGGTGGAACCGGCAAAACAGGTGGAGATAGTCATCCTAAAGTTCGTGAAGGGGTGATGATCGGGGCGGGAGCAAAAATTTTAGGCAATATAGAAATTGGCAAGGGTGCTAAAATTGGCGCGGGTTCAGTAGTTTTACACCCTGTACCACCTCATACTACCGTGGCAGGAGTACCAGCGCGCAAAGTGGGAACACCAAACAGCAAAAAACCTTCACTAGATATGGATCAAAACTTTAGCAACTCAATCCATGGTTTTGGTGAGGGTATCTAACCATGCCATCAGCCTGTGGTGAATAAAATTACTCACGCAACAGTGCACCGGAGTAATCCAACTGGCGCCATGCTTCAAATACCACCACTGCAACGGAATTGGACAAATTCATACTGCGGCTATCTGCTAACATTGGGATACGGATCTTTTGACTGGTTGATAGCTCATCAAGAACATATGCAGGTAAACCGCGTGTCTCCGGACCAAACATTAAATAATCTCCCAGCCGATATTCCACACTGCTATGACTTGGCGTTCCTTTGGTTGTCAAAGCAAACAAACGGTTAGCAGATGCTGTCTGACAATGCGCTTTGGACAAAGCAATACTAGTTAGAAAAGCAAAATAATCATGATGACGCTTAATATTGGCAAACTCATGATAATCTAACCCTGCCCGCCGTAACCGTTTATCGTCCCAGGTAAAACCCAATGGTTCAATGAGATGTAATTGACAACCGGTATTCGCGCATAGACGAATAATATTACCGGTATTCGGTGGAATTTCAGGTTCAAATAAAACGATGTTTAGCATACAGCCCTCAATAATAAGTGCTGTATTCTAACACAATCATTGTCTCTGATAACGATTTCAATTGCGACCGATCAAGCAAACAGAATTTTTTATTAATCTAATGATTTTTTTAACTCAAACTGAACGGTATTTTCTATCCCCTTTGCCAAGGTTACCGGCGGTTCAAATTCCGTTTCAGCTATGGTATAGCTAGGCGACTTAATTTTGATTACAGCATATGTATTAAAAACAGGTCATCGATAGTGCATCCTGTTTCCATCTTTTTACGTTTAGCTTGAGACCATTTATGTTCTATAGGATTTAAATCTGGTGAATACACAGGCAAATATTCTATCTGGTGTCCTGCGTTTATAATTGCCTGTTCAATATTCTTACCTTTGTGAAAGCTAGCGTTGTCCATAAAAATAACAGAATTTTCAGGAAGTTCTGGGAGCAATATTTTTGTGATCCAAACATAAAAAACATCACGATTAATATTGCAATCAAATAATCCGATAGCAAAAAGGGTTGTTCCCAATAAAGCGCCAATAACATTTGTTCTTCCCTTAGCACCCCAGTTTTTCAGGCCAAAACAACGGTGACCTTTTGGGGAATAGCCGTGAGTTCGTGGAGTGTCATGTGAAAAACCACTTTCATCAATAAAAACAACAGATTTATCTTTTTTTTCATACTGTTGTCTTTTTTGCTGATGTGCCAGCTTGTCGCTTTCGTTGGTTTTTGGATGGAATAGAGTTTTTTTTATAGGTTAATCCCAGCTTTTTAAGGGATTGCCAAATAGTCTTTTTACAAACACCGAATCGCTCTGCCCGTTCCTTTTGGTAAGCATCTGGATACTGTTCCACATCTTTTGCTAAAGCATTTTTATCGAGCTTCCTCTTACGTGGCGTTGAATTTTTTGGCTCTGGTCGTTTAAGCCAACGTACTAAAGACGCTTTTCCAATACGGAATTGTTTCGCAGTTTCTCGAATTGTTAAACCTTCGGCTTTCCTTACAGATATTACTTTACGTCGAAAATCAATTGTATAACTCATAACACACCTTGTAATCAAAATTAAGTCGCCTAGCTATATCAGATTTAAATTGGGTGCGAGCACAGAATTTTTTGACACGAATACTGCTTATAGGAAATTTTTTACCCGTTATTTTAGCAAGCAAATCAAAACAATAACCGGCCAAAAGACCCAACAAAATAGTTGCTGAATAGAGACTTGCATTTTTTGTCACGCTATAGACAATAAAAAGAGGTTTAACTTAGAAAATAACGGTTTGAAATGATCAACAAAGAGCGGTTGTTACGAGATAATCGTTTATGTAAAGCAATCATTGGATTATCAGTCGAAGAATTGAAAAATTTAGCCGCTGAATTTTCAGCTTGTTATTTGATTTATCGGAAAAAGAATCGAAAAGATCACGAGCGGCAGATGGGTGCAGGGCAGAAAGGATTTATCCCAACCCCATTAGATAAACTGCTTTTTATTTTATTGTATTTAAAATGTTATCCGACCTATGATTTGCAAGGACTTCTTTTTGGTTTAGATAGAACACGGGTATGTCGCTGGGTAAAAATATTATTGCCGGTTTTAGAGATGACCTTGGGGCGAGAATGTGTTTTGCCCGCTCGTCAAATTCGCTCTGCTGAGGAATTTTTTCGCGCCTTTCCTGGAGTTAAAGACGTCTTTATTGATGGGACAGAGCGACCTGTCCAAAAGCCTAAGAATCTGTGTCCGCGAAAAAAAATGTATTCGGGAAAGAAAAGACAGACCACTCGAAAAGGGCTTATTATGACTGACGAAACGAGGAAAATTGGATTTATCCCCATGATCAAAAATGGGCGCCGTCACGATAAACGCTTACTCGATAAAGTCGATATAATTCGCCATATTCCCCCTGAGGTAACCATCTGGGCCGATACCGGTTTTCAGGGTATAGATAAACAGCATCCTAATACACAAATCCCAAAAAAAGGAACTCGAAAAAGACCTTTATCGCCTGAACAAAAACAAGAAAATAAAATAATCTCGGGCATCCGTATTACGGTTGAACACGCCATCGCGGGTATCAAGCGCCTCGGTTGTATGACCCAAATTTTACGGAATCGTAGACCCTTTATTGATGATACCTTTTTACTCCTTAGTGCCGGTCTTTGGAATTTCCATCTCAGAACAGCCTAAAATTTACTTCAATCACCGAAAATACCCTTATTTCACTATTAAGCAACACGCTTAGTGAGTATTGTGGTAAAGTTGAGCATCACGATTAACGAATAAGGAATTCGAAGATTGGATTTCTGTTTTTGCAATGCCAGACAAATAATTCCTGTTAACTGATCCATGGTGAAATTAGAAAGCGATACTTTGAATTACTCCAATATAATTTACAATTACTCCGCTGGCTGTCGTTGACGGGAGGGAACGTAGTAATACTTTTTTAGTCACACTCTATATGTGAATCATAGTTAAGATACTTGGTATAATATTCAGTTTCCATACATCCTTTAATACAACATCTGCGGCTTTTTTCAGCCCATTTCTTCAAGAGCTACAAATGATTATTGAATAAAAAGCGATAAAACATAGTAAATGAAATATGTTATCAGAGAATATAGGGTAATCAGGCAAGGTTATTTTTAATTCATAGTTGCCAAGCATTAACTTATAATGCACTCAGTTTTAACCTTTACAAATAAATTCACATAAATTATAACTATAATTTTCATAACATTAAGGCAAGCATTATCGAGTGGTTGTTCCTTAAAAAGTTAAGTCCACTTTGCCCAAATTAAAAAGTTAACTGAAGCGCGGTGACACAAGTGGTTTTGAAATTACTATAATATAAGCCCCCTATCAGTCAATGGTAAATTATCTCTGTAGGCGATCTATTTGGCTCAATACATTATTTACATTAAGACTTACGAAAACAAACCTAACAATCAATCCCTATTTACAATACTTAAATCACAAAAAAAAGATTAAGAAAGCGATCAAAACAGAAAAATCATATTTGTGATATAAAAGGATTTTTGAGATCATCACTTAAGGTTATACGCCGACGAGAAAGGCACTTTCATACCCAAAGAGTTTATTTAAAAAGTTTCTTCATGGTAGCAAGTAGCTTTTTTTGACTGTATATTTATGGTAGAATATATTAGCGATGGAGTCGACATTACAAAATGTTTCAGGAAAAAATTATATCTATAACTCATTAAAACGTCAATGCTGGCCATAAAAGCTGATTGCTTATAGGCCGTTAAGTATATAGTTTAGCTGCTACCGCTACCATCTTGGACAAAGTGATGATGTTATCTTGTTACTGGTAAGAGTAAGGACAATGTTCCTGATTTAAAGCAAATTTTGTCGCAGATTACGAAGGAAGTGGTTAATTTTTGGAATATTGTGATGACAACTACTGCAAAACAACGACGTCGGAAAAACGGCAAAAAGGAATTAAAGAAGCCAAAGAACAAACTGTAATGAAGCTCGCTAGCTTTTTAATAATAAAAATATTATCAAAACGTTAACGTTTCTATCGAATACAGAAATAAAAAACTATTTAAAGATTAATTTATAGACGATCTAACTTTTACCAACAAATGGTATCATTAGATGGTTGTTATCAAAGATAAGCTTAATCAATGGTATTTTTAAGTAAGATAGCAGAAAAAAGACGCAGTATAATATAACTATTAAATTTTCTTTCAGGACTAAGTGGAATTTTTTGTGAAAATTACATTTCTAATGATCATATGACTTATCGTTAATAATTATTTACCTAATATACTAAATTTAGATATTATAGATTTTACAATAACGTCTTTTTAGTTTCATAGCGTTATTATCATAATAATGGGTTTATCATGAAGAATATTATTACTTTTGGGACATTCGATGCTTTCCATGTTGGCCATATCAACATATTGGAACGTGCAGCATCTTATGGCAATAAGCTTATTGTTGGTGTTTCATCAGATGAATTAAGTTTTAATAAAAAGAAAAGATATCCTATTTATTGTCAGAATGATCGCTTGAAGATCATTAATTCATTACGATTCGTCGATGAGGTTTTTGTTGAAGAATCACTAGAGTTAAAATTAGATTATATTAAACAATATAATGCGACAGTATTAGTAATGGGAGATGATTGGTTGGGACATTTTGACTGGGTGAAAAAAGCCTGTGATGTCCTTTATTTACCAAGAACTCCATCAATATCAACTACTGAAATTATCGAAGTTGTAAGGTCAATGCCAAAGTGATGAGTAAGAAAAAAGTTACTAGGATTCTAAAAAAAATAGTTAGTATTATAAGTATCCTCATACCTAAAAATAAAAAAAAATAATATTTAAAAGTCGACCTGATATATCAGGAAATGCTAAAGCATTAAGCGAATTCATAAGCAAGAAGCACTATGATTATGAAATCATTTGGCTCGTAGAAAGTAACTGTGAAGCTAAAAACTGCACTATAATAAAGTCAGGAACACTTAAGTCTTTCTATCACTACTTTACAAGTAAATACATTGTTACAACTCATAATGAAATGATTGGAACTACATCAAATTCACAGATATATGTCAGTTTATGGCATGGAATGCCGTTGAAAAAAATAGGCTATCTAGGTTTTGATAGCGTAGGAATGGAAGATTATTCTGCAAATAGAATAGCTACATCCGAGATTATGCGTTCTGTTATTTCTGCCTGCTTTAGAGAAAAAGCAAATAATGTATATATAACAGGACAACCCAGAAATGATTTTCTATTTGAAAATCGAGCGATAGATTTCACAGATAAGATTTCAAAAACTAATAGAAAAAAAATAATATTTGCTCCGACTTTTAGAGAGAATCAAACGTCATTAAAATATTCGGATGGTGATGCAATTAAAGAAAATAATTTTTTTCGAGTAACTGACTTCAACATCGAGGCTCTTGATATTTTCCTTGATGAAAATAATGCAGAGCTTTTTATCAAACTTCATCCTTTTGAAGAAAAAACATTCATTTCAACTGAATTAACTAAAAATATAACAATAATAAAAACAGAAACACTACAAGAAATAAACTTAGATATAAATCATTTGCTTAATAAGATGGATATACTAATTACTGACTACTCATCCATCTATTTTGATTATATGTTGCTCGATAGACCTATTTGTTTTCTTATACCTGACATTGATGAATATGAAAATTTAAAAGGTGGCTTTATACTTGAACCAGTGACTTTTTGGATGCCAGGGGCTCACATATTCAATCAGAATTCCTTACAGAATGAGTTAAAAAAATTGCTAAATGGGCAAGATGATTATCAGAAACAGCGTAATACGATTAACAATTTAATTAATTTTTATAAAGATGAGAACAGCAGTGAGAGAGTCTTCCAAAAATTCTTTATCTCAAAGCAATAAAAAAATAGCTATCAAATTTTTATTAGGAGATATCTCATCCAGAGGTGGAATAGAGAGAGTATCTGTTTCTTTAGCGAATGCACTTTCAGATAATTATGATGTTGAAATAATAAGTTTATATAAAACCAACCAGGAACCATATTTTAAGCTATCGAAAAAAATAAACATTCATATTCTGAACGATGGGTATGAAGAAAGCATGTACAATAGGAGGAAAAAATTTATTCAAGGCATTATATTTGATTTGAAATATATAAACAGAAAAAATAAGTCACTAAGAAAATTTATTGCCTACAATGATATTATCATATCATGCGATACAAAAATGTCATTATTAGCAATGTTATCAGGTAGTAAATATATTATTGCTATTGAGCATTTTGAATATGATATTATAAATCCAGTTTTAAGGTATGTTCGAAAAATTATTTATAAAAAAATTTCAGCAGTTATTACCCTAACTAATGAAGATGTAGATAAATATTCTTGGCTTCCCAAGCATAAACATAAAATAATTCCAAACATTGTTGAAATACCCATACCCAAAGAAAAAAAAACATTAAAAACAGGTAAAAATGTACTAGCTATAGGGCGTTTTGTTGAACAAAAAGGGTTTGATCTTTTACTCTCTGCTTGGTCTAAAATTTCAACTAAAGGATGGTCGTTGATAATAGTAGGAGATGGACCAGATAAACCCCTACTTGAAAAATTTATTAACGATAATGAGTTAAATAACGTAGTACTAGCTCCTTTCACAGAAAACATCGGGGAGTATTATGAACAAGCCGAGATATTTGTCTTATCTTCACGATATGAAGGTTTGGGTATGGTTCTTATTGAAGCCCTTGCATACAGTCTCCCTTGTATAAGCTTTAATTGTCCTGCAGGACCTAAAACTATTCTTAGCAAAGATAACGGAATTTTAGTTAAAGCTGAAAACTGTGAAGAGTTATCAATAGCAATAAAAAAACTTATGAATGATGAAAATTTAAGAAAACTATATTCATCCAAAGCCTTATTTAGCATAAAAGAATATACTAAAGAGCAAGTATTAAAACTTTGGATTGAAACTATTGAGCAAATAAGTAAATGAATATTTATGATTTTATTTTTATTACCAATATACCTGCATTTTATAAAGTAAATCTTTTTAATAGACTTGCTAAACATTGTCGTATAAAGGTAATTTTTATCGCAAAAAAATCAAAAATGCGGAATAATGATTTTTATAATTATCATCATGAATTTGCTCGTGAGTATATCAATACTGGAAATTTTGAAGATCGTGACAAACTAAAAACACTTATCAATGTATATAAAAGCATAAAAAATAATAGGTTTACTAAACTTATTTATCCTGGCTGGGAAATAAAAGAATTATTATTTTTATCTCTTCTAATAAAAAAAAAAATAATTCAATCGTTATCGAAAGTAGCATAAATGAAACAAAAACAAATGGTTATGCATGGCTATTAAAAAAATTATTTGTAAAAAGAATGAGCTCAGCATACCCATCGGGGATTCTACAAAAGAAAATACTTGAAAAAATAAAATTTAAAGGAGAAATCACATTAACCCATGGTGTAGGTATTCCTAATTATATAAGGCGGCCTTTTAAATATTCTTATGAAAAAAAAGAAAATTTAACATTAACCTATTTATATGTTGGACGATTATCTGAAGAGAAAAATTTGTCATTTCTAGTAGAAATATTTAATGAAAGACAGGAAAAGTTGATTATTGTAGGTGATGGTCCTGAAGCTTATAATCTAAAAAGAAAAGCTAAGAGCAATATTAGTTTTCTAGGTTATATCAATAACAAAGATCTAAAACAAATTTATAAGTCCGTTGATGTATTTATTCTTCCATCTAAGTCAGAACCATGGGGGTTAGTAATTGAAGAAGCTCTTACTTTTGGTTTACCTGTCATAGTAAGTAACAAAGTTGGGTGCAAAGATGATTTGGTTTTTAAAAAAAATGGGCTGATTTTTGATATCAATAATAATGATTCATTTAGAATTTGTTTAGATGATATGAGTAAAAATTACAAAAAATACTTTGAGCATGTAAATACTTTAGATATGAAATTAATATACGAAAAACAAGTTGAATCTTATTTAATTTCACTGGAATAAAAATGAAATCTAAAACATTAACAAATTTTTTTAATTATGCTCTTGGGGATATATTCGTCAAAGGATTTTTATTTATCTCACTACCTTTACTTTCTAATTTACTTGATCCGATACAATATGGATATCTCTCACTCATTAATACCGCAATAATGATTTTATATGTATTTATTAGTTTAAATTTACAAAATGCAATAACTAATAGATTCATGATAACAAGTGAAAATTTTAATAGCTACTTATCAAGTATACTTTATTTTATTATCCCATTTCAGATTATATTGATAATACTAGAACCTTTATATAGAGTATCCGTAAGCTCTTTTCTTGGTATAAATGAAAAAGATTTCATATATGTATTATCAATATGCGTTATGCTTACATACATATATATATATACCTCTTATCTTCAAGCATCAAGTCAAAGTAAACGCTATGTCATTTTTAATATAATTGCTAAAGTTAGTGAAATAATATTAATTTTTTCCTTTGCATACTTTTTAACATCAAATCAATATATGTCAAAAATTTATGCTCAAATGATTGTCAATATAATACTCATTGTATACATTTTAATGATATCATCGAAGCTAAATCGTGGAAAATTTGATTTTATTTATTTAAAAGAAGCATTAATGTTTTCGCTACCACTAATTGTACATGTTCTATCAAATTCACTTTTGTCGCAAGCTGATAAACTTATTATCAATAAAATGATGGGTACCTATTCAGCAGGAATTTACTCCTTTGCATACAACGTTGGTATGTGTGTTATTGTCGTTATTATGGCATGGAACTCCTCTTGGCAACCCAAGCTTTATGAATTAATAAACAATAGAAATTATTGTTCAATAAAAATAACGACATACACAGGTACGATATTAATTTTTTTAATTTGCGTCCTCAGCATGTTGTTTTCAAAAGAAATGGTTATTTTTCTAGCTAGTGATAAATATTATGACAGTATCTCTATATTACCATTAATAATTATTGGGAATTCATTAATTCACGTCTATTTGATTTATGTTAATTTTGTCTTTTACAAAAAGAAAACAATTATTATTTCTTGTGCTACATTGGGAGCCTTGGTAATTAATGTCATCTTAAATTATTACTTAATTCCCAAGTTTGGGATTGCAGGCTCTGCTTGGGCGACAGTTATCGCTTACTTTTTCTTAGCTGCACTTCATTATGCGACAGGAACTTATATTACTAAAAACAATATTATTTCATTTAAATATCTTATCTTTTATACTATTGGATTGCTATTTATATATCGCGTAGTTTTATATTTAAATGAATTAAATACAATTGTAAGTTTGCTAATTAAATTTATGATTTTATTGATTATAATGATGTTTATAGTCAAATTTAAAATCTTGAAATTATTGAGTAATTAATATGATAATTTATATTTTATTTTCCACATTAATATTATTTATTGCTAATATTGATGTTGCTTTTTCTAAAAATAAATTAATAACTAAATATATTTTATTCTTATTTATTATTTTAGTAATTGGATTACGTTATGAACTCGGGGTAGATTGGCTTTTTTATCGTAATCTTTTTAACGGCAATAATAATAACACATTATCAATAGAGCCTGGATACAAACTACTGTCTTCATTTATAAGTTTTCTAGGTTTTGATTTTTGGCTTTTTGTATGCATGATAAGCATATTTATATTATTAATTCTTTATCATTTTTTTAAAAAGTACTCACCTTTCCCTCTTTTTTGTTTGAGTATTTATTTTATTTCATCCTTTGGTTTTAACATTGAGGCATTAAGGCAAATCATCGCTGTGGCGATTTTTTATATTGCATTGAATTACTACTTAAATAATAAGAAGAAACATTATATAATTTTATGTTTACTCGCTTCATCTTTTCATATGTCCGCGATGTTATTATTAATATTGCCATTTATAGATGGCCCATTTTTTAAGCGACTGATGAAAATTAGTGTTCTGATTGGTTTTATAATGTCTGTTATAGGATTATATCCTATAGAAACGATTTTAGCGACATTAACTTTACTCCCTGATAATTCATACCTTAAAAAGGTCCTATTATATTCTTTACCTGTAAATACCAGTAATGCATTTTCATTTAATTTATTCTTTAAAATTTTGATTATTTTTTATTATTTCTTTAAGAAAAAATACATTTACTCTGCGTTTATCAATAAAAAAATATCGTTAAGTATACTATCTAGTTTAGAGTCTCTCATATTAATAATGCTAATTGTCAATGTTTATCTTTGTAAGTATGGAACCATCACATCCAGAATAAATGAATATTTTTCTCCAATATTTATAATATTAGTTAGTTATTTAATAATGATAAGTAAACGTATAGTCAATAAGATTATTTTCTCATTTATATTTTCATGCTGCATACTAATTTCTTTTATTAGGTTCACATCGAATGAATATTTTCAAAAACAATATTTACCCTATAGGAATTATCTCTATTTTATGATAGCAGATGAAAATAAGTCCTTGACTCGAGAACGAGAACAAGCTGTAAAATTACATTGGATTGAAAGGAAAAAGTAATGCTATTAGTCAATGCTAGTAACTTATATATAGGGGGAGGACTCCAAGTTGGTATTTCAGTCATTGAGGAATTTACAGCATTAAAAGTTAATTATATAGCTGCAGTATCACCCCCTGTTTTTGAACAATTATCCAGTGAAGCGCAAAAATCATGCAAAGTAATTGAATCAACACCATCAGGTATATTCAATTTCTTTGCACGAAAAAAATTAAATGACTTAGTAAAAGAGTATCAAATAACAGATGTATTTACTGTATTTGGCCCAAGTTACTGGAAACCTAAAGTTAAAAATCATTTGGTTGGTTTTGCTCAAGCTTGGCTAATTTATGATACATCGATTATTATTGACATGCTTTCATTAAAAGAAAAAATGAAAATAATTGTTCTTAGTTTTATTCAACCCCTATATTTTAAACATAATTCTACAAAACTTGTGACTGAAACAGATGACGTCAGACTGCAAATCGAAAAACTCTTTAAAATTTGTCCAAAAAAAGTTTTTACAGTTTCAAATACGATTTCATCTATATTTTATGAACCGAAATTTTATGATCGTAAAATTCTAAATAAACTTCCTACTAAAAATGATGATATATGGTTACTCACAATCGCACACGATTATCCGCATAAAAATTTAGGAATTATAACTAAACTTGTAGAAAGACTGCCTTCTCAATTTAAATTTATTTTAACAGTCACTAATGAATTTAAGATAAAAATCCCTCTAAAATATCAAGATCGGGTTATAACTTTAGGTAAAATAAGTAGCGCACAATGCCCCCCTATATACGAAGTTTGTGATGCATTGTTTTTGCCTACCCTACTAGAATGTTTTAGTGTCTCCTATGTAGAAGCTATGTACATGGGTAAACCTGTCTTTACTTCAAATAGAGCATTTGCAAAAACGATATGTGGAGACGCTGCTTATTACTTCGATCCACTAAATGCCGATGATATAGCTAACACTATTATTAGAGCCTACGAAAATCCCATATTAATCAATGAAAGATGCTTGCGTGGGAAAGAACTTGTAGCTAAGTTTCCTTTAGCAAGAGAACGAGCTAAAAAATATTTGAGTATTTTATATGTTAACTGATATTAAAGAAAAAAGTATTATTTTACTTGTTGATGACTATATTCCTTATAGCACTAAAGTCGCAGCAAAAATGATGCATGAGCTTGCTTATGAATTAGTTCAACGTGGATATAAAGTAACAGTTATAACACCATCTAGCACTTTAAAAAAGCGTTATAGCAGTGACTATATAGATAATGTTGAAGTCATAAGATTCAAACTTGGCTCAATAAAAAACTGTTCGCTTATCAAACGTGCTATAAATGAATCACTTCTTCCATTTAAAGCATGGTTTCAAACAAATAGATATTTAAAAAACAAAAAATTTGATCTAATAATCAGTTATTCCCCATCCATTTTCTGGGGGTGGTTCGCTATAAAACTTAAAAAAATATTTCAATGCCCTTTGTATCTAATTTTGCGTGATTTCTTTCCTCAGTGGGTTATTGATAGTGGAATAATAAAAGAAAAAAGTCCTATTGCTAAATACTTTAGATTTATAGAAAAATTAAATTATAGCTCTGCAGATGTTATTGGAATCCAATCTTCTGCTAATATTGATTACTTTAAACAATGCTTTGGGAATCTTTACAATACTAGCTTATTATTCAATTGGGTAAATCCTAAAATAGAAAAAAATAATATAGATTTTAAGAAAAGCTTAGGCTTAGAAGGTAAAATTTTATTCTTTTATGGCGGAAATATTGGTAAAGCACAAGATATGAAAAACTTGGTAAGACTTGCCCAGAGACTTCAACATAAACCTGAAGCACATTTTGTTTTTCTGGGACAAGGTGATGAATTTGCTCTCATTAATAAGATTGTAATGCGCGATAAAATTAACAACGTCACTATATTACCACCAGTATCACAACAAAAATTCAAAGCGATTTTAAGCGAAGTTGATATCGGTCTTTTTTCTCTTTGTCGTAATCATAAAAGCCATAATTTTCCTGGAAAAATATTAGGTTATATGGCAAATAGTATTCCCATTTTAGGAAGCGTAAATAAAAAGAATGACCTGAAAAAAATAATAGAAGAATATAATGCAGGTTTTGTTTCTATTAATGGTGAAGACGATATTCTTTATCATAATGCACTAATTCTTCTTGAAAATCATTTATTAAGAAAACAGTTAGGAATTAATTCAAATCGTCTTTTATATGCAAAATTCACAGTATCCTCAGCTATTGATGAAATTCTAAATAATCAAGGTTAAAAATGTTCAATTCAAAAAAATTACTTATTACCGGAGGAACAGGTTCATTTGGCAATGCTGTCCTCAATCGTTTTCTGGAAACAGATATCGCAGAAATTCGTATTTTTAGTCGTGATGAGAAAAAACAAGATGACATGCGTAAGAAATACAAAAATGATAAGTTGAAGTTTTATATTGGTGATGTTAGAGATTACCAAAGTATTTCTAATGCCATGCGTGATGTAGATTATATTTTCCATGCAGCGGCTTTAAAGCAAGTTCCTTCTTGCGAGTTCTACCCTCTTGAAGCGGTTAAGACAAACATCTTAGGTACTGAAAATGTTATTGAATCAGCAATAAATCATAACGTTAAACGTATTATCTGCTTAAGTACAGATAAAGCAGTTTACCCTATCAATTCAATGGGTATTTCTAAAGCCATGATGGAAAAGATTATGGTAGCTAAATCCCGTAATATATCATCTTCTGGTACCGTTGTTTGTGGAACTCGATACGGAAATGTTATGGCATCACGTGGATCTGTGATCCCATTATTTGTTAATCAAATTTTACAAAATGAACCTATTAATGTAACTGATCTTGAAATGACACGCTTTATGATGACTCTTGAAGATGCAGTAGATCTGGTTATTCATGCTTTTTCTCAGGGCTCAAATGGCGATATTTTTGTTCAAAAAGCACCTGCAGCAACAATTGCTGTTTTAGTAGAAGCTATCGCTGAATTGATGAATAAACCCAAACATCAGATAAATATCATAGGTACGCGTCATGGCGAAAAACTTTTCGAAACATTGTTAACCCGAGAAGAGATGCTTCACGCGGAGGATCAAGGTAACTATTACCGTATTCCTGCAGATAATCGGGATTTAAATTATGACAAATTCTTTGAAAATGGCGAAAAACAAATAACTGAGATAGCAGATTATAACTCTCATAACACAACACGGCTATCTATTGATGATACAAAAAAATTACTATTAAAACTGAAATTTATGCGAGAAATTGTTAGTGGTAATATTGTACAATCGGAGTATTAATTATGCAAAATGTACTAATCACTGGCTCTAATGGTTTTATAGGTAAAAACCTGAATATGGCGCTTAAAGAGCGTAATTTCTCCGTTCTAACTTTTACTCGTGAAGATGATATAAATGTACTTACAGAAAAAGTTATAGCTGCAGATATAATATATCATTTAGCAGGCATTAATCGGCCATTAACTGATGATGAGTTTGTTTGTGGGAATACTAACCTTACAGAAACTTTAGTCAAAATTATTGTTGAGCGGAACCCTAATGTCCCGCTGATTTATGCCTCATCAAAACAAGCCGAAAAAGATAACGCCTATGGCAAAAGTAAATTAAATGCCGAAAAAATTATCCAGAATGCCGTTGAAAAATCAAATATTAATGCATCTATCTACCGCTTAAATGGGGTTTTTGGCAAATGGTGCCGACCAAATTATAATTCAGTAGTTGCGACATTCTGTTATAATGTAATTAATGATATACCCTTAATTATCGACGATCCTTTGTTTAACCTTGAGATTATTTATATTGATGATGTGATTGATGCATTTGTTGGGCATCTACATAATAAAAAAAGTAATGATATTTTTTATGATATTCCAATTAAGTATAAAATTTCAATCCAAAAATTAGCAGATAAAATAATAGGATTTAAATCTTCTCGCAATAATCTAACTATAGATTCAGTAGGTAAAGGTATTACCCGAGCCCTGTATGCTACTTATCTTAGTTATTTACCTCCCGAGAAATTTTCATATACGGTTCCTATATATGAAGATCTGCGAGGAAGTTTTGCTGAGTTGCTAAAAACATCGGCTTATGGTCAATTTTCGTTTTTTACCGCTAAACCAGGCATCATTCGTGGGGGACATTACCATCACACTAAAAATGAAAAATTCATTGTTGTATCTGGTAGGGCACTCTTTAGATTTGAACATATTATCACTCATGAAGTTATCGAATTTGAAAAAAACTCATCCAATATTGAGATTGTCGAAACTATACCAGGTTGGGCACATAACATCAAAAATATAGGCTCTAATGAATTAATTGTAATGTTGTGGGCAAATGAAGTTTTTGATCGTAATAAACCTGATACAATAGCTTGGGATATATTATATGAAAAATAAACTATGCGTACTTAGTATTGTTGGAACACGGCCTGAAATTATTAGGCTTTCAGAAGTATTTAAGAGGCTTGATGTATATTGCGAACATATTATTGTTCATACTGGTCAAAATTACGACTATGAATTAAATGAAATTTTCTTTAAAGATCTGGGTGTTAGAAAACCAGACTATTTTCTTAATGCGGCAGGTGAAAATGCAGCAATCACAATTGGTAATATTATAATTAAAGTGGATGAACTACTTTTTAAAATAAATCCCGATGCTATGTTAGTGTTAGGCGATACAAATAGTTGTTTAGCTGCATTGCCTGCTAAAAGAAAAAAAATACCTATTTTTCATATGGAAGCTGGTAATAGATGTTTTGATTTGAGAGTACCAGAGGAAATTAATAGAAAAATTGTTGATCATATTTCCGATATCAACTTGACCTATTCGGATATAGCTCGAGAATATCTCCTTTCTGAAGGTTTAAATCCGGATCTTGTAATAAAAACTGGCAGCCCAATGTTTGAAGTTATTAATCAACATATTGATAAAATCCGTGCGTCAGATATACTGAGCCGTATTAAACTTAAACTTGGTAAATTCTTTATTGTCAGTGCTCACCGTGAAGAAAATGTGGACAGCCCAAGTAATATTAGAAAGTTAGCGACCATCTTAAACAAAATTGCAGAAAAATATAACCTCCCTATCATCGTCTCAACTCATCCACGTACTCGTAAACGTATAGAAGAAAATAATCTTACTTTCCACTCAAATATTCAACTTCTAAAACCTCTGGGTTTTATTGATTATATTAAATTACAAATTGAGGCTAAGACTGTACTTTCCGATAGTGGAACAATTACAGAAGAATCTTCTATTCTTAATTTCCCTGCATTGAATATTCGTGAGACACATGAACGACCTGAGGGAATGGAAGAAGCTTCGGTAATGATGACTGGTTTAAATGTCGAGAGGGTCATGCAGGCATTATCTATTTTAGAAAAACAGCCAACTGGTGAACATCGTTTATTACGCTTAGTAAGCGATTACTCTATGCCTAACGTTTCAGATAAAGTTATACGTATAATACTCAGCTATATTGATTATATTAATCGTGTCGTTTGGAAAAAATATTAGTTTCTTATTATAGTGTTTGAGTGCTATTTACTAGAAATAAATATAAATTAAGATATAGCGAGCTTATAGTTCTCCAAGAAGAGAGGGTGTTCATAATTCTGTGTCAGGGGATTTTATATTTTAATTATACCATCTAGGCGCCCTTTAAAATAGATGGACAATTGAGCAATGGTTAACGCCCAGTTACTAATCGGCATAGTCCATTTGTTGGATACCTGATTGATGCCAATATAGAGTAATTTTAATAATCTGTTTTCATTAGGAAAAGCCCCTTTGGTTTTAGTTAATGTCCTAAACTGCCGATGAACCGCCTCTACTGCATTGGTTGTATAAATGGGTTTTCTAATGGCTTTAGGGTATCGAAAATAAGCACTGAGCAACTCCCATTTACTTCGCCAGGATTCTAGCACTATCGGGTATTTTTCACCCCATTTCGTTTCCAGTTCATCAAGGGCAAGCTCAGCAGCCGCTTTAGTATCTGCACAATAAACCGGCTTTAAATCAGCCATAAAGGCTTTTTGGTCTTTACTGGCAATATAACGTAAGCTATTGCGAATTTGATGAACTACGCATAGCTGAACTTCTGTCTGCGGGAAAATACTGGCTATCGCTTCTGGAAACCCTTTTAATCCGTCAATACAAGCGATTAAAATATCTTGTATACCACGGTTATGTAAGTCAGTCAGAACGCTCAGCCAATGATGTGCTCCTTCTGTTTCAGACATATAGAGTCCTAACCATTCCTTATGCCCATCGGTGGTTAGTCCAAGTACTGTGTAGATTGCCTTATTGATATAGTGACCATCATGTTTTATCTTGTAATGAATGGCATCGAGCCAGACAAAAGGATAGAGCGCCTCCAGAGGACGTTGTTGCCAGGCTTTTAATTCAGGGAGTAATTTGTCAGTAATATGCGTAATAGCTCCATCTGATATTTCCAGTCCATATAATTCTGCAACATGTTTTTGAATATCACGATAACTCACGCCTAATGCAAATAACGATAGGATTTTGTTATCAATATCCTCTGATAATTTTGTCTGATTTTTCTTAAATGAGCTGAGGCTCAAAAGCACCTGATCTGTCTCTGGGCGTTTTCAGTTCAAATTGACCTGATGTCGATTTAACCGTTTTTCGAGTATAGCCATTTTTACGCGTATCGATTGACGTTGTCGATAGGTAGTGTTCTATTTCTGCCTGCAGGGCAGCTTCGGTCAGCTGTTTTATGAGTGGTGTGAGTATTCCATCCGTACCGAGTAAATTTTTACCTGATTGTAATTGCTTCAACGCTTCATCAAAATTAAATGATTGATTTCTCATATTGTCATACCTCTTTTTTTTGAGTTTAAGATATGACACAGATTTTTGAACACTACCCAAGAAGATCCTGCTCGCTTGAAATGCCGATAAAGATCGATAATAAATAACTATACTCACAATTTAAAATTAATTAATAATCAGTCTATTTTTAATTATTTATCACTATCTATATTAACCTGAGTTCGGGATAAGCATTATCAATTATGCTTGAAGATATGTTCCTGCCACAGGTATCTTTGGTTTAGATGGAATTAAACAATATGCAACCAGCCCGGCTAATAAATTCACTACAAAGTTAGCGGGAGAGCGGTGCCGCGTATGCGCTATCTGACAAAGATTTTTTAACTCATCAAATACCGTTTCAATGACAGAACGATGACGCAAGATGGCTTTGTCGAAACAAGTCTGTTCAACAGGCTTCATTTTCTTCTTGATATTCGTTATAAGGTTAATTCCCATTGTTTTCAGTTGCTGTTTCAGTGAAGCCGATAAATACCCTTTATCCGCATACAAACAACCAGAAAGATCTTTTATCAGTTTAGGTAATGGTTTCCGATCATCTGTGTTTCCTGGTGTAAGCCGAAAACTAAGTATTTCCCCCAAATGATTGATAATTACATGAAGTTTGAAACCAAAAAACCAACCTGTTGAGGTTTTTCCTCGTTCAGCTATCCCATCGAAGACTTTATGCCGGCGGATCCGTAAGTTATCACACACAGCTATCGGAGTAGAATCGGCAACCGACAGACCCGTGCACTTTCCCTTAATTGACTCAAACAGTGCCGTTAAAGCTAAGGCACTGCGCGGAAGTAACTCTACGCAGCGTGAATATGATGGCAAGTTAGGAAATTCCTTCCTGAGATATAAACGGACATGATAGAGATAAAATACCTTGAATTGGCTGAATCGGAGTTGATGAAACAAAACAACCAGTGTCATCATTTCAGCCAATGAAAGCTGAGTAGACCGTCTACGACGCTTACTACCGTTATTCAGCAAAATTTCATGCATTTTTGGCTCGAAGTCTTTACAAAAATCATCCATCAGGCAATAAAGTTCAGTAAGATTTTCCATCATTGTTTAACAATGCTCTACGCTTTAACCAGATTGTTAGAGTATTTTAACGAAATATGCGCATTCAACTATTTGAATAGCAAGACTTTCACTTTATTTCTTATCCCGAACTCAGGTTATATTAAGAATAACTCTCTCTGAATTAGAAAAAATGATGTTCATTTTATTTTTAATGTGGTTGATTAGTAAATATTTTTGATATTAATATATTATACTTATATACTTATATACTTATATACTTATATACTTATATACTTATATACTTATATACTTATATACTTATATACTTATATACTTATATACTTATATACTTATATACTTATATACTTATATACTTATATACTTATATACTTATATACTTATATACTTATATACTTATATACTTATATACTTATATACTTATATACTTATATACTTATATACTTATATACTTATATACTTATATACTTATATACTTATATACTTATATACTTATATACTTATATACTTATATACTTATATACTTATATACTTATATACTTATATACTTATATACTTATATACTTATATACTTATATACTTATATACTTATATACTTATATACTTATATACTTATATACTTATATACTTATATACTTATATACTTATATACTTATTTTATTCTTAAATCCAAAAAACTTTTAGCGACTATTATATTGTTATTTTATTAAGAATAATTAGTTCAGTGAAATAACTTTTTGTTATAAAAAGAAAAAATTCTAGTAAAAATTTTTCGATTAATAAACTCTCTCAGAAATACAAATTTAATCTCTATCCATATCGACAATGAACTGCAGGATTTACTAAACTAATATTTGATTCAGCATACGAGCTTTCTTCTTCTAAATTTTTACTCACAACTATTATATCAATTTCAATAAAAATTAATTTTAAGACAATCATTGTGAAAAGTTTCTAAAACATTAATTCACACAAAACTAAACACTAGTACAATTTAAACTCCCCAAACTATATTCATGAAATTCAAAAAATTTTTTATAACGCTGATTTATTAAATCATAATTTATTGAGTTTTAATTTGTATAAACACTACCAATCAAAAAATTTTTAAGTCTTAGTAACAGTAAAAGAATTAATGTTTATGTTACAAAATGGTTTGTTATTTCACAATATATATAAAGAATTTATCTATTCTTAAAATATTTATAGAATTGTCATTTACAAATCCATATATAGGTTACATTATTTTAATAAATTTTCTTCTTACTTTTAATGGATTTTTTCATAGCATTATGTCGCTTTTTTTCAAATAAATAATCAATTTAAGTCACTAAATAAAACCTATCAATACCAAAAAAAGTTTAATGATATCTTTTTATTTATCTTAATAATAACATAAAATTAATATAATTTCTTATTAAAATAACAAGGTGAGTAAAAATAAAAGTAAAAGAATAATATCAAATGTTTGAAAAGAGACTAAAAGACACATAAGATAATATATTTAACTTATACTATTAATTTTTAATTAATTATATTTTAAATTCTATTAAATATTTTAGTATAATTTTCTACCATTTCAATTTAAGTCATTTTTTACTTGATTATACTTATTTTGTATCATGTAGGTTCAACGAATTTACAATATCTAACAATAATCTAAAATATTGAATTGTGATTTTATAAATTCACGAGTTTCGCACCAATAAAAAAACGCTCTATTTTTAAGTTTAATTCAGCATAATATATAAATAGACAAAATTTTATAAATTAAAAGCAACTTATTGTAATTTAAAAAAATTTATACGTTTTAGTAACTTGCAAATTAACCATTGCTTTTAAGCCATTTCTGGAATTTTATATGCCTGTGCGAAACTCGTGAAATTATTTTCTGATTTAGCAAAGTTTATTTTCAACTTATTAGTAGCTCCATTTTTAGAATCTAATTTGGTTATCATAATTTTATTTTTTTGAATACATTTTCAATTTCTCTCACAATTGAATTAATACTTACCAAATTCTAACACCATGGTTTTTATTGAGATCTTTTTAGATTACTATTTTTATATATTTCACTTTCTAATTCTTTTATCTCTTATTTTGACAAAAATATTAGCATATTGAACCAATTTTTTTAGGTATCCACTTTAGTCATAAACACTCTTATTTCGAAATTAGGATTAGAATCTCGATTAAATTAGACTTAACCTGAGTTCGGGATAAGAAATAAAGTGAAAGTCTTGCTATTCAAATAGTTGAATGCGCATATTTCGTTAAAATACTCTAACAATCTGGTTAAAGCGTAGAGCATTGTTAAACAATGATGGAAAATCTTACTGAACTTTATTGCCTGATGGATGATTTTTGTAAAGACTTCGAGCGAAAAATGCATGAAATTTTGCTGAATAACGGTAGTAAGCATCGTAGACGTAGACGGTCTACTCAGCTTTCATTGGCTGAAATGATGACACTGGTTGTTTTGTTTCATCAACTCCGATTCAGCCAATTCAAGGTATTTTATCTCTATCATGTCCGTTTATCTCTCAGGAAGGAATTTCCTAACTTGCCATCATATTCACGCTGCGTAGAGTTACTTCCGCGCAGTGCCTTAGCTTTAACGGCACTGTTTGAGTCAATTAAGGGAAAGTGCACGGGTCTGTCGGTTGCCCCGATTCTACTCCGATAGCTGTGTGTGTAGTGGTCAACTAAAATTGGCCACCCTACCTGACTGTTCACGGAACAGTCGCTCTGATTCGTTTGGCGTTAATCCACCGTTATACCAGTGAGGTCTTATATCGCTATAGTAGTGGGTTATGTAGCGAATAATGGCTGACTGAGCAGTACTAAAGCTTTGGTAGCCAGTCGTTGGCACCCATTCGGTCTTCAGACTACGGAAGAATCGTTCCATCGGACTATTATCCCAACAATTCCCTCTGCGACTGATACTTTGGGTCATCTGATAACGCCACAATGCCTGCCTATACTGACGACTGGTATAATGACTTCCCTGATCACTATGGAACATCACCTGTTTGGGATGCCCACGTAGTTCCCAAGCCATTTGTAGTGCTTTGGCGGTTAATTTTGAGTCTGATGCAAATGACATTGCCCAGCCCACCGGTTTTCGGGCAAACAAATCCAATACCACAGCCAGATAGGCCCATCGTGAGCCTGTCCAAATATAGGTTACATCGCCGCACCAAACCTGGTCAGGCTTTGTAACAGCGAACTGCCTATTGAGCAGATTTGGAATATCAATACGTTCATTTTCACCGCGGTTGTATTTATGTTTTCGCTCTTGGCAACTGACGATGATTAATTCTTTCATCAACTTACCCGCTAACCACCGCCCAAGTTTCACGTTGTGTGTATTGGTAACCATCGTGGCGATAGTCCTTGCGCCAGCAGAGCCGCCACTAACGTTCCACGCTTCGCTGACTAGGCTACGTTTTATCGTCCGCTCAATATCTGGCTCCTTAGGCCGACACCAATAGCGATAACTGCTTCGGTGAACATTAAAAATACGACACAAAGTTTTCACCGGATAAAGCACTCTTAGCTTTTCAACTACCGAAAATTTTTCAGTGAGTCGGACATTAAGAGCGCAGTAGCCTTTTTTAAGATGTCATTCTCCATTTTCAGCCGGTGGATTTTTTTCTTCATTTCTCTGAACTCAATTTGTTCAGGTGTTAATGGCAGACCAGGCGATGTTTTCCCTTGACGTTCTAAACGAAGGGCTCTTACCCACCGGCTAATCGCTGAAAGACTGACGTTCATGCCTTTCGCGGCTTCCTGGTAGGTGTAATTTTGGTCAAGGACTAATTTGGCGGTTTCACATTTAAATTCAGCAGTAATTATTTTACTCATTTCGGCACCTATAAAAATTACCTCAACTTAGGTGGCCAAATTTAGTATGCCACTACATATCCTCTGATAATTTTGTCTGATTTTTCTTAATGAGCTGAGGCTCAAAAGCACCTGACCTGTCTCTGGGCGTTTTCAGCTCAAATTGACCTGATGTCGATTTAACCGTTTTTCGAGTATAGCCATTTTTACGCGTATCGATTGACCTTGTCGATAGGTAGTGTTCTATTTCTGCCTGCAGGGCAGCTTCGGTCAGCTGTTTTATGAGTGGTGTGAGTATTCCATCCGTACCGAGTAAATTTTTACCTGATTGTAATTGCTTCAACGCTTCATCAAAATTAAATAATTGATTTCTCATATGTCATACCTCTTTTTTTTGAGTTTAAGATATGACACAGATTTTTGA
Source organism: Candidatus Arsenophonus triatominarum (assembly GCF_001640365.1). Taxonomy (GTDB): domain Bacteria; phylum Pseudomonadota; class Gammaproteobacteria; order Enterobacterales; family Enterobacteriaceae; genus Arsenophonus; species Arsenophonus triatominarum. The sequence goes on from NZ_LWMI01000007.1 coordinate 250,145, forward strand.
ACACTACCCAATATTACCAATTTGCTTCAAGATGTAATTGTGACTCATCAGTATATATGCTCGTTACAGTTCTATTTCACGGCCATTAACAATGGTTTTGCGGATGATGAAGTTGTGATCAAATACGATAAGGTTTGCAACTTTATCTTTTTCTATGCTCCCAAGTTTTTTGTCGACACCAATAGCACGAGCTGGATAAAGTGTGGCCATTCGTAATGCTTCATCTAATGCAATACCTATATGTTCAACGATATTTTTGACAGCATCTATCATCGTTAAAGATGAACCACTTAATGTACCATTTTTATCAACACATAATCCATCGCGATAATATATGGCTTTACCAGCAAAAGTAAAATAATCCATTTCACTGCCATTAGAATCCAGTCCAGCAGGTGCGGTGGCATCTGTTACTAGAACTAATTTATCGCCTTTTAATTGTTTACTGTCACGAATATTAGCCCAGTGGACATGTAATCCATCGGCAATAATTCCTGCATATACATTAGGAGTGTTGTAAATAGCACCAACTAATCCCGGGGCTCGACCTGAAATAGCAGGCATAGCATTGAAAAGATGGGTTGAGAATTTAATACCTGCTTTGAAGCCATTTTGTGCCTCTTCATAAGTGGCATTGGAATGGCCTGCTGAAACAACAATACCGGCTTCAACTAATTGGTGAATATATTTTTCTGCAACTATTTCTGGTGCTAAGGTAATTTTAGTGATCACATCGGCATTTTGACATAGATAGTTGATCATTTCGGCAGAAGGCTGACGAATATATTCAACATTGTGGGTACCTTTTTTGACTGGGTTAATGTAAGGCCCTTCAATATGTAGCCCTAATGCCTGGTTTTTATATTTGGCTAGGTAGTCACGCATCGTCTCTATTGCTGTTTTAATCAGCGGATCAGGGCTGGTGATCAATGTAGGCAGGAAGCTGGTACAGCCATTTCGTTCATTTGCTTTTTGCATAATTTCCAGCGTCTGAATTGAGATATTTGCTGGATTATCATTGAACTGTACACCACCGCAGCCATTAACTTGTAGATCAATAAATCCCGGCGCTAGGATCGCATTTTGTAAATCATGAATTTCAATATCCTGAGGTAATTCTGCAATTGGACAAACTTGTTTTACCTGTTCTTTTTCAATAATAACTGCATGATTGTCCAGTCGTTCATAACCTGTGTAAATAATGCAGTTGATTAATGCATACATAATGTTTTACTCTTCTATAGTGGTTAAAAATAGGATGATTTATCGAATTGTTGGTCTTTCTCTGGTTTATTATAATATTGCATTTTATTATTTTAATTTAACTAGCAAATTGATTAATGATGTCAGATTCTAATTGACGAAAATATTTTAAAGTTTTTACTTTTAGCTCAAGGGTTGCTGGTTCATCACAAACTAAAGCTGATTTTGCATGCATTTGTAGGCAGCTAATCGTCCACATATGGTTAATCGAACCTTCTACCGCAGCCTCAACGGCTAATGCTTTATTTGCACCGGTTGCTAGGATTAAAATTTCTTCCGCATCAAGTAGGGTTCCTACACCAACAGTGACAGCATATTTAGGCACCCTATCAATATTGTTATCAAAAAAACGAGAATTTGCCTGTCGGGTTTCTGGTGTTAGCGTTTTGATCCGGGTGCGAGAAGAAAGAGATGAAGCAGGTTCGTTGAAGGCAATATGGCCATCACTACCAACGCCTCCCATAAATAGATGTATTTTACCATAAGACTTAATTTTATCTTCGTAACGTTTGCATTCAGCGTCGATATCTTTTGCATTACCGTCGAGTAAATTAATATTATTTTTTGTAATATCAATATGGTTAAACAGATTTTCATACATGAAAGTATGATAGCTTTGTGGATGATTTTTTGGGATGCCGACATATTCATCCATATTAAAAGTAACTATATGTTTAAAACTAATTTTACCTGTTTTATAAAGATTAATCAGCTCATGGTAGGTAGCTAGTGGTGTTCCGCCTGTGGGCAGTCCTAATACAAATGGATGTGTAGCCGTTGGATTAAATTGATTAATTTTGTTTGCAATGTAATTGGCGGAAAAAAGACCGACATCTTTTGCTGTTGTTAGAGGAATAAGCCTCATTATTTTTTACCTCACTTAATTTTGTTTCATATCAACTATATTTTAATGATTTTGTATTATTCTTTGCTATTAATTGAGTTTTTATAACTCAAAGATTGTCTATTTTATTTAACATTTAACGCCCGAATTCTAGTAAAATAAGATATTTTTCATGAAAAAAAAAGTTTTTTGTTTAACCACTATTTTAATCAAATAACAGGGTGATATTTAGACTTTTATCATAACTTTAGCTGATATAATTTGTGATGCAAAATGATTGTGTCTGAGTGACTTAATGATAATATATGCAAAAAATTGAATATTTATAATATTTAACAATAAGATCTCAGTAAGTAAGGTTATTCAAGGGGAAAACATAGTGAATGTGTTAAGTTATTTACAGCGAATAGGCCGTGCTTTGATGGTGCCTGTTGCTGTGCTGCCTGCCGCTGCGATTTTAATGGGGATCGGTTATTGGATCGATCCTAATGGCTGGGGAGCTAATAGTACTATTGCTGTTTTACTGATTAAATCAGGTTCAGCAATTATAGATAATATGTCAACATTATTTGCAATTGGCGTTGCGTATGGTTTATCAAAAGATAAAGATGGTTCGGCGGCATTAACTGGTTTTGTCGGTTTTTTAGTGGTAACAACCCTATGTTCACCAGCTGCTTATTCGATGATCATGGGTATTTCTATCGAGCAAGTTCCTGCAGCATTTAGTAAAATTAATAATCAGTTTGTTGGGATATTGGTTGGTGTATTGGCGGCGGAACTTTATAATCGCTATAGCGGTGTCGAGTTACCGAAAGCATTGTCGTTCTTTAGTGGCCGCCGTTTAGTACCTATATTGACTTCATTTTTGATGATTTTGTTATCTTTCGTTCTAATGTATGTTTGGCCATTTATCTATAATGCATTAGTGCTGTTTGGTGAAAATATTAAAGATTTGGGTTCATTAGGCGCTGGTATTTATGCTTTTTTTAATCGTCTATTAATCTCGGTTGGATTACATCATGCATTAAATTCAGTATTTTGGTTTGATGTGGCGGGTATTAATGATATTCCTAACTTTTTGGCTGGCGCTAAATCGTTAGCTGCAGGTCTAGCCGAAAAAGGTATTACTGGGCGTTATCAAGCTGGATTTTTCCCTATCATGATGTTCGGTTTGCCTGGTGCCGCATTGGCCATTTATCACTGTGCTCGTCCTGAAAATAAAGCAAAAGTCGCTGGTATCATGATGGCAGGTGCTTTCGCCTCCTTTTTTACTGGGATCACAGAGCCGCTCGAATTCTCATTCATGTTTGTAGCGCCGGTTCTTTATGTCATTCATGCTCTATTAACTGGATTTTCTGTTTATATTGCAGCTGCAATGCATTGGATATCGGGTTTTGGTTTTAGTGCTGGTTTAGTCGATATGTTACTGCAGAGTCATAACCCATTAGCAGTGCATTGGTATATGTTGATTCTCCTCGGGGTAATTTTCTTTTGTTTATACTATGTCATATTTCGTTTTGTGATTAATAAGTTCAATTTAATGACCCCAGGTCGTGAAATAATAAACGACTATCAAGCCGTTGATGATTATGACAAAGATATCACCACCAGTGCTAAAGATATTACCCATGAAGCATACCAATATCTTGCGGCAGTGGGGGGAACCGATAATTTAACAGTAATCGATGCTTGTATTACTCGTTTACGTCTAGGTGTAAAAGCCGTTGATATTGTTAATGATAACTTGGTAAAAAAATTGGGTGCATCAGGCATCATTCGTTTAAATAAACATAATGTGCAAATTATTGTTGGAACCCGAGCAGAAATGATTGCGGAAGCAATGAAAAAGATTGCCGCACGAGAAGTTGTTACACCGTTAAATTTTGTTGAGAAAGATAATCGACAGTCAGCAGTAAAAGTAAAAAATAAGCATGTGGTGGGGCAAACAATTTTAACGCTGGTGGCGCCGGTTAGTGGTGAAATTTATTCCCTTGATGAAGTTCCGGATGAAGCTTTTGCTAGCCGTATTGTCGGTGATGGTTTAGCGATTAAGCCAACGAGTGGTGAGGTATTAGCGCCTGTATCGGGCAAGATTGTGAAAATTTTTGCTACCAATCATGCTTTCTGCATCGAGACGAATGAAGGTGTTGAAGTGATCGTTCACGTGGGTATTGATACTGTAACGTTAAAGGGGCAGGGTTGTGAGCGTTTAGTTGAAGAAAATAGTGATGTAAAGGTAGGTCAGCCTATCCTGAAATTAGATCTCGATTATTTGGAACAGCATGCTAAGTCAATGATAAGTCCAGTCGTTATCAGTAATATTGATGATTATCAGGGATTGACAATAGTAGCAACTGGTGAAGTACTCGCTGGAGTAACACCAATTTATGATGTATTGAAGTAATGTGTTTTATCATTATGATTTGATAACCATATAATTAATAATGAATAAAAACGGGAAGGGTTATGAACCTCCCGTTTTTCCTTTATGAGCTTTTTATTGATTAAATAAAGCCCAATAATATATGTTAATAAATGGTTGTTTCTAATTCGGATATCGTAGATGATAAAAGCGTTATTAACATGCTTTTGCATTGAGGAACTATGACAATGAATGAGGCATATACTTGCCCAACAAATTTCATTCGCCAGATTATCGAAGAAGATTTGGCTACAGGTAAGCATACTCATGTATATACCCGTTTTCCACCTGAACCTAATGGTTATTTACATATTGGTCATGCCAAATCAATCTGTCTGAATTTTGGTATTGCAAAGGATTATCAGGGTCAATGCAATTTGCGTTTTGATGATACTAATCCAGTTAAAGAAGATGTTGAATATGTTAATTCTATTCAAGAAGATGTAAAGTGGTTAGGGTTTAATTGGAGTGGTAACGTAAAATATTCGTCAGATTATTTTGATGACCTATATCAATATGCTATTGAGCTGATTAAAAAAGGCTTAGCTTATGTTGATGAATTAAGTCCTGATGCTATTCGTGAATATCGCGGAACTTTAAAGCAGCCAGGTAAAAATAGTCCATATCGTGATCGCACTATTGAGCAGAATTTGCAGCTATTTAACAAGATGCGAGCGGGTGGATTTGAAGAAGGTAAGGCTTGTCTACGTGCTAAAATCGATATGTCATCCTCTTTTATTGTCATGCGCGATCCGGTGTTATATCGGATAAAATATGCTGAACACCACCAATCGGGTAATAAATGGTGTATTTATCCAATGTATGATTTTACTCATTGTATTTCGGACGCATTGGAGGGGATTACCCACTCACTTTGTACCCTAGAATTTCAAGATAATCGCCGGTTATATGATTGGGTATTAGATAATATTACCATTGATTGTCATCCAAGACAGTATGAGTTTTCGCGTCTAAATCTTGCCTATACGGTGATGTCAAAACGTAAACTAAATCAGTTAGTGGCGGAAAATAGGGTTGAAAACTGGGATGATCCCAGAATGCCAACCATTTCAGGTTTACGTCGTCGCGGTTATACGGCAGCGTCGATTCGTGAATTTTGTCGGCGTATTGGGGTGACTAAGCAAGATAATACTGTTGAAATGGCAGCATTGGAATCTTGTATTCGTGATGATCTAAATGAAAATGCACCACGGGCAATGGCGGTATTAGATCCCATAAAGTTAGTGATTGAAAATATGTCTGCTGATGAGCAAATGCTGACGATGTATAATCACCCCAATAAACCTGAGATGGGCACTCGACAAGTGCCATTTAGTCAAGAGCTTTATATCGATCGGGCTGATTTTCGTGAAGAAGCTAATCGGCAATATAAGCGCTTAGTTTTAGGTAAAGAAGTGCGTTTACGTAATGCTTATATTGTACAAGCTAATCGGGTTGATAAAGATGCAGAAGGTAACATTACCACGATTTATTGTACTTATGATGCTGATACATTAAATAAAGATCCTGCTGATGGACGTAAAGTCAAAGGGGTTATCCATTGGGTAAGTGCATTACATGCTCTGCCAGCAGAGATCCGATTGTATGATCGCTTATTTACTGTGCCTAATCCTACCGCAGAAGAGGACTTTTTAGCTACCATTAATACTGATTCTTTAGTGATTCGGTATGGGTTTGTTGAACCAAGTTTAATTACCGCGCAACAAGGAAAAGCTTATCAGTTTGAACGCGAGGGTTATTTTTGTGCTGATAGCCATGATCATACTGCTAAGCAGCTGGTATTTAATCGCACTGTAGGCTTAAGAGATAGTTGGGCAAAAATAGCAAGCTAAGAAAATTACCTGTTGAGAGTTATGGTAAAAAGCGTGGTTTATAGCCACACTTTTTATTAAAAAATATCGTCATTATTGTTCACGAGATATTTTTATTAACGGAAAAATGGCTTTCTGTTATAAATTTTTATTCGTTTAGAGCAAGTCAAAAAAATATGTAGTCAATATCCTTATCAAAAAAATCGATTGGTTACTAACAAGGATGTTATATCATGCTTAAGTTTATTAATTCATCTCTCCCAATAGAAAAAGCGGTTTTACAAGCAGAACTGCAAACGATATCACCTAAGGTCAATTTCACCTGTCCATTAAAAAGTATTTATAACAGTGATGCCGTTATATCGGTACAAAAAAGACCATTAAAGGATTTGCATACTTATCAAAAATTAAGTTTTCCAATAGATCAAGCAGTGAGCAACGTTATCATAATGCTCTATTGGCTGATTTTGTTTACAATCGTGACTTCACAATTTTAGAAGCAACCCAGTGGGGAATTGATCGTGAATTGGCAAGGTTTATGTCCAAAATGACTAATATAAAACTTTATCCACAAGATGGTCTATTAGAAGATAGTTATACTGGATTGGTGGCTTATATTTTTCGCAATAAGGTTGAGCGGGAAATTCGATTGGCACTTAGTGGTACAACCAGTGGTCATTCATTAGGTGGTGGTTTAGCTGCTTATGCAGCACTGAAAGTATCTAACCTGAGTTCGGGATAAGAAATAAAGTGAAAGTCTTGCTATTCAAATAGTTGAATGCGCATATTTCGTTAAAATACTCTAACAATCTGGTTAAAGCGTAGAGCATTGTTAAACAATGATGGAAAATCTTACTGAACTTTATTGCCTGATGGATGATTTTTGTAAAGACTTCGAGCCAAAAATGCATGAAATTTTGCTGAATAACGGTAGTAAGCGTCGTAGACGGTCTACTCAGCTTTCATTGGCTGAAATGATGACACTGGTTGTTTTGTTTCATCAACTCCGATTCAGACAATTCGAGGTATTTTATTTCTATTATGTCCGTTTATTTCTCAGGAAGGAATTTCCTAACTTGCCATCATATTCACGCTGCGTAGAGTTACTTCCGCGCAGTGCCTTAGCTTTAACGGCACTGTTTGAGTCAATTAAGAGAAAGTGAACGGGTCTGTCGGTTGCCGATTCTACTCCGATAGCTGTGTGTGATAACTTACGGATCCGCCGGCATAAAGTCTTCGATGGGATAGCTGAACGAGGAAAAACCTCAACAGGTTGGTTCTTTGGTTTCAAACTTCATGTAATTATCAATCACTTGGGGGAAATACTCAGTTTTCGACTTACACCAGGAAACACAGATGATCGGAAACCATTACCTGAGCTGATAAAAGATCTTTCTGGTTGTTTGTATGCGGATAAAGGGTATTTATCGGCTTCACTGAAACAGCAACTGAAAACAATGGGAATTAATCTTATAACGAATATCAAGAAGAAAATGAAGCCTGTTGAACAGACTTGTTTCGACAAAGCCATCTTGCGTCATCGTTCTGTCATTGAAACGGTATTTGATGAGTTAAAAATCTTTTTCAGATAGAGCATACGCGGCACCGCTCTCCTGCTAACTTTGTAGTGAATTTATTAGCCGGGCGGGTTGCATATTGTTTAATTCCATCTAAACCAAAGATACCTGTGGCAGGAACATATCTTCAAGCATAATTGATAATGCTTATCCCGAACTCAGGTTATCTAGCAAGAAAATGTTATTTTGTCGGAATGTTTTAGCAGTGCTCAATTTGAGCCGAGCTTTACAGCGCGATTTGTTAAAGCAACATGGTAGTTTAGATTTAGAGAAGGCTATGTATAATATCAATCATCATTATGTCGAAGGTGATGTTATTCCGAAGATGGATAAGTTTTTTGTGGTTGATCATATCGGTAAAATTAATATTATTCCCCAAGCAGCTAGCAAAAAAGACAACTTTTTAGCGGCACATTCAAATTATGTCAAGCATAGTCTTATTTATGCGCTACAAACTTGAAAATAAAAGGAGAAATTGGATTGCAATTCTCCTTTTATTTTTAACTGACTTAATAACAAAAATAGTAATAGGCTGGGTTATTTTTCTCCTTTACTATTGCGGGCAGGGTGGCCCAAATCGTTTTCATCACAATGATCTTTTTTGGAGCAATGTCCATATAGATAGAGACTGTGATTAGAGAGTTTTATGCCATGACGTTCCGCAATATTTTTTTGTCGTGTCTCAATGGATTCATCGCTAAATTCAATGACTTTACCACAATCTAAGCAAATTAAATGATCATGGTGATGTTGTTGTGTCAACTCAAAAACCGATTTACCGCCTTCAAAATTATGGCGAGTAACAATACCCGCTTCATCAAATTGATTTAGAACACGATAAACCGTTGCGAGGCCAATCTCTTCCCCCATATCAATGAGTTTTTTATAGAGATCTTCCGCACTGACATGATGGCATTCAAGCTCTTGTAATACCTCTAAAATTTTTAAACGTGAAAGTGTTACTTTAAGCCCTGCATTCTTCAATGCTTTATTGTTATCGGTCATGCGGATCCTACCTTGTTGCATTAGCAGTGAATTCAATAATATCAAAAAATCGTTAACAGTAGTATACTGTTTATTTCAAACTAATTTTACAATCATATATGTCATAATATCATTACACAATTTGCAGGAATTATCATATACAAAAAATATTGACATCTATCAATCGATGATAGCTTTTAAATTTAGCTCTTCGGATATTTGTTTTACCCAGCTTTCCACTCGCTCAGCGGTTAGTTCCGGTTGCCTGTCTTCATCAATGGCAAGGCCAATAAAGTTAGAGTCATCAGCGAGCCCTTTTGATGCTTCGAAGCGGTAACCTTCTGTTGGCCAATGGCCAACAATGATAGCACCGTTAGGTTCAATAATCTCTTTCACAGTACCCATGGCATCACAGAAATATTCCGCATAATCTTCTTGATCGCCACAACCAAAAATAGCTACTAGCTTATTGGTAAAATCAATTTTTTCTAATGTCGGAAAAAAGTCATCCCAATCACACTGTGCTTCACCATAATACCAGGTAGGAATACCGAATAGTAAAATATCAAATGCTTCAATATCCTCTTTACTGCTTTTAGCAATATCATGAATTTCAGCAATATCAGTGCCGCCAAGGGTTTCTTGGATCATTTTGGCAATATTTTCTGTATTGCCAGTATCACTGCCGAAGAAGATACCTATGATTGCCATAAAGTAAATAAACCTCTTAATTTGAGTTATTTTGTTATCGTTATTAACAGTAGTAATAGCAAAGATAATAACGATTGATTAATAAATAATTAAATAACCGTTATTTTGACGAAAATAACTGCATAATTCTGTCAATTTTGTGTGTTTTAGGCAAAATAAACCAGTAAAATTGCAATTCATCAGTTTTTCTTTGCTAATTGTGTCAGTAATATTTGTTCTATTAATTCACTACGGCTTATTTTTTGTTCTTGAGCTAGCATATTTAATGCCGCAACAGCACGCTCATTGATTTTTAATTCGACACGGCGTAAACCTTTGCTTTTATCACGTTTTAATTGATTACGTTTATTAATTTTTAATTGTTCATGTCGAGATAAAGGATTGGTTTTTGGACGCCCTGGTCTAGGTTCATCGGCGAATAAATCCAGGGTTGTGCGATCAGTCTGCTCTTTTGCCATAAATTTAAATGTTGATGGAAATTTGCTAGTTACTTAAAACAATCATACCTTAGCATGATAACTATCGCTACTAGCAGATAAAATATACTCAATTGATAAAGCAACCTATTAGTGAGTAACTGAAGTTAGAAATAGCCAGTAAAACGTATAAAAAGTGATCTTACTGGCGACTGGCGTTATTTTTAAGCGTTAATTTTTGTCATTGTTCCTATTTGTTGATGCCAGAGTTGAGCATAAAACCCATTTAACTTGAGTAGATTATCATGGCTATCGAATTCAGTCATTTGACCTTCACTAATCACACAAATTTTATCAGCATGACGTATGGTATTAAGGCGATGGGCAATACTAATAACAGTTAGACCGGCAGACAAATAATGTGTAGTAGCTCAGACTTGATCTGACAGTTACCGGTTATTTATACAGTACCTGTCAGGTTAAATTTGATTTAAATCTTTCTCTCTCCAAAGTTGTTTTCCATCGTGTAAAGTTGCCATAGGAGTTCGACCGCAACACATTTTTCCTTGATGAGTGCGTTGGTTATTATATTCCGCTAACCATTTATCTAAATCAGCTTGTAATTCATCTAAAGCCCTATAGATTTTCTTACGAAAAGCCACCTGATAGAACTCTTGTAATACAGTTTTATGAAAGCGTTCACAAATCCCATTGGTTTGAGGTGAACGAGCTTTAGTTTTTGTATGATCAATATCATTGATAGCAAGATAAAGTTGATAATCGTGATGTTCAACTTTACCACAATACTCACTGCCTCTGTTCGTCAGTATATAGCTAGGCGACTTAATTTTGATCACAAGGTGTGTTATGAGTTATACAATTGATTTTCGACGTAAAGTAATATCTGTAAGGAAAGCCGAAGGTTTAACAATTCGAGAAACTGCGAAACAATTCCGTATTGGAAAAGCGTCTTTAGTACGTTGGCTTAAACGACCAGAGCCAAAAAATTCAACGCCACGTAAGAGGAAGCTCGATAAAAATGCTTTAGCAAAAGATGTGGAACAGTATCCAGATGCTTACCAAAAGGAACGGGCAGAGCGATTCGGTGTTTGTAAAAAGACTATTTGGCAATCCCTTAAAAAGCTGGGATTAACCTATAAAAAAAACTCTATTCCATCCAAAAACCAACGAAAGCGACAGGCTGGCACATCAGCAAAAAAGACAACAGTATGAAAAAAAAGATAAATCTGTTGTTTTTATTGATGAAAGTGGTTTTTCACATGACACTCCACGAACTCACGGCTATTCCCCAAAAGGTCACCGTTGTTTTGGCCTGAAAAACTGGGGTGCTAAGGGAAGAACAAATGTTATTGGCGCTTTATTGGGAACAACCCTTTTTGCTATCGGATTATTTGATTGCAATATTAATCGTGATGTTTTTTATGTTTGGATCACAAAAATATTGCTCCCAGAACTTCCTGAAAATTCTGTTATTTTTATGGACAACGCTAGCTTTCACAAAGGTAAGAATATTGAACAGGCAATTATAAACGCAGGACACCAGATAGAATATTTGCCTGTGTATTCACCAGATTTAAATCCTATAGAACATAAATGGTCTCAAGCTAAACGTAAAAAGATGGAAACAGGATGCACTATCGATGACCTGTTTTTAATACATATGCCGTAATCAAAATTAAGTCGCCTAGCTATACGTAACACCGGTAACCCATGCTGGGAATAAAAAGGGAGAACCTTGTCATTTAATAAATCTGCCGCCGTTATCGCGCTTTTTGTTGTGTAAAGCTTACAATGAACGACTTTACTGTAAGTATCAATGTAAGTTTGTTGATAAACACGACCAACGCCTTTTAAATGACCGACTGTAGTGGCATACTAAATTTGGCCACCTAAGTTGAGGTGATATGCTTACCTCATAATTTTTATAGGTGCCGAAATGAGTAAAATAATTACTGCTGAATTTAAATGTGAAACCGCCAAATTAGTCCTTGACCAAAATTACACCTACCAGGAAGCCGCGAAAGGCATGAACGTCAGTCTTTCAGCGATTAGCCGGTGGGTAAGAGCCCTTCGTTTAGAACGTCAAGGGGAAAACATCGCCTGGTCTGCCATTAACACCTGAACAAATTGAGTTCAGAGAAATGAAGAAAAAAATCCACCGGCTGGAAATGGAGAATGACATCTTAAAAAAGGCTACTGCGCTCTTAATGTCCGACTCACTGAAAAATTTTCGGTAGTTGAAAAGCTAAGAGTGCTTTATCCGGTGAAAACTTTGTGTCGTATTTTTAATGTTCACCGAAGCAGTTATCGCTATTGGTGTCGGCCTAAGGAGCCAGATATTGAGCGGACGATAAAACGTAGCCTAGTTAGCGAAGCGTGGAACGTTAGTGGCGGCTCTGCTGGCGCAAGGACTATCGCCACGATGGTTACCAATACACACAACGTGAAACTTGGGCGGTGGTTAGCGGGTAAGTTGATGAAAGAATTAATCATCGTCAGTTGCCAAGAGCGAAAACATAAATACAACCGCGGTGGAAATGAACGTATTGATATTCCAAATCTGCTCAATAGGCAGTTCGCTGTTACAAAGCCTGACCAGGTTTGGTGCGGCGATGTAACCTATATTTGGACAGGCTCACGATGGGCCTATCTGGCTGTGATATTGGATTTGTTTGCCCGAAAACCGGTGGGCTGGGCAATGTCATTTGCAACCAGACTCAGAATTAACCGCCAAAGCACTACAAATGGCTTGGGAACTACGTGGGCATCCCAAACAGGTGATGTTCCATAGTGATCAGGGAAGTCATTATACCAGTCGTCAGTATAGGCAGGCATTGTGGCGTTATCAGATGACCCAAAGTATCAGTCGCAGAGGGAATTGTTGGGATAATAGTCCGATGGAACGATTCTTCCGTAGTCTGAAGACCGAATGGGTGCCAACGACTGGCTACCAAAGCTTTAGTACTGCTCAGTCAGCCATTATTCGCTACATAACCCACTACTATAGCGATATAAGACCTCACTGGTATAACGGTGGATTAACGCCAAACGAATCAGAGCGACTGTTCCGTGAATAGTCAGGTAGGGTGGCCAATTTTAGTTGACCACTACAGACATAAAAAGTATCTTGTGAACCCAGATAACCTGGATGCGCTGTTTCAATCTCACCACAGGCTTCATCATCTTGCGCTTTCTTTTCTAGAGCACTGATTTGTGATTCTGACAGGATAATTCCTTCTGTTGCGATTTTATCTTCAAGCGCTTTTAGGCGTTTTGTAAAATTTTCGAGATTATGGCGCAGCCAAATAGAGCGAACGCCACTCCCCGAAACAAAAATACCTTTTTTTCTTAGTCCATTACTACTGCGGTGTTGACCGTGTGCAGGGTATTCAATGGCATACTCAACTACAGCGCTTTCAATCTGTTCATCTATTCTATTTTTTACGTTAGGCACCCGTCGATTTTGATTAATTAAAGCGTCTATCCCACCATCGTTAACAAGTTCCTGGTAGCGATAAAACGTATCTCGGGATACCCCCATAATCTTACAGGCTTTTGAGACGTTATTAAGCTCTTCAGCGAGGTTAAGTAACCCGACTTTATGTTTGATGATAGGATTATTTGTTTGATACATAGAATTACCTTTTATTTAATTATCTAATGATGTTAATTAAAACCGGTAACGCTCTTTTTTAAATCAGAATCGTCAGATTAAGTTAAGACTAATACAGATAAACTGACAAAATATAAACATCCTAATTTTTTCTTGTTTTGAACTTTATACTTCTTTTTCGGAGCTTGCGAAACTCGTGCTTGATATTTGTTATAAGGTTAATTCCCATTGTTTTCAGTTGCTGTTTCAGTGAAGCCGATAAATACCCTTTATCCGCCGCATACAAACAACCAAAAAGATCTTTTATCAGCTCAGGTAATGGTTTCCGATCATCTGTGTTTCCCTGTGTAAGTCGAAAACTGAGTATTTCCCCCAAATGATTGATAATTATATGAAGTTTGAAACCAAAGAACCATCCTTTTGAGGTTTTTCCTCGTTCAGCTATCCCATCGAAAACTTTATGCCGGCGGATCCGTAAGTTATCACACATAGCCATCGGAGTAGAATCGGCAACCGACAGACCCGTGCACTTTCCCTTTTGGCTCGAAGTCTTTACAAAAATCATCCATCAGGCAATAAAGTTCAGTAAGATTTTCCATCATTGTTTAACAATGCTCTACTCTTTAACCAGATTGTTAGAGTATTTTAACGAAATATGCGCATTCAACTATTTGAATAGCAAGACTTTCACTTTATTTCTTATCCCGAACTCAGGTTAGAATTAGGCAACAACTTGACCAAAATTATCCGAGCCAATTAAAATCAAATAACCGCTCTATTAAAGCAATTTGCCAGGCGGCAAATAAAAACGATCCGTTAGCAATTGAAGTGATTAAACACGTAGGCCATCATCTTGGTAAAGCAATTGCCATTATTAACCTATTTAATCCGCAAAAAGTCGTCATTGCAGGGGAAATTACAGCAGCCGAAAAAGTTCTCCTATCCACCGTGCAAAACTGTATCAAAACCCAAGCGCTAAAAGATTTCCGCAGTGATTTACCGATTGTTACTTCACAACTGATACATAATTCAGCTATTGGCGCTTTCGCCTTAACTAAAACTAAACGTGCTATGTTAAATGGCGAACTTTTACAACATTTGCTTGAATAGCAATAGTGTTGTAATACATTTATCTATGCTTTTACTAGCGCGAATATAAAGAATTTATGGTGCCACTCACATTTATCTTTTATTTTAATAGACAACAGCAATTATTAATCGCTGCAAAGTAGCTGCATAGATATACAATATTACGTGCTGATTTGTTTACTTTTGCTCACTGACAAGTTGCTCAATGGCCATCAACATTTTACCGCAATATACCAATTAAGATGCTTTTGGTTGTTAATGGAAATTATCACCACCATTGAAATAAAAAGCATCGCTTCACTTCCATGAGCAAAAATATCTTAACTTAATTAGTTTTTATATTTAACATATCAAGCTATTATTATTTGGCGACAACATCGTTATTTTTTGTCGATTTTATCGTCAAAATGATTACAACCCAAACAAACAGATACTTTTCTGCAGAAATCGTAAAAAAATCAGTTGACGACTCGGGTCGATATACGCATAATTGCGCCCCGCAACGCCGATAAAGGTTATGCAAAAAGATGGCTACGTAGCTCAGCTGGTTAGAGCACAGCACTCATAATGCTGGGGTCACAGGTTCGATTCCCGTCGTAGCCACCATAATTTGCGGGAGTGGCGAAATTGGTAGACGCACCAGATTTAGGTTCTGGCGCCGCAAGGTGTGCGAGTTCAAGTCTCGCCTCCCGCACCATTTCTTATAAAAATTATTTATGTTCTCGTTGGGGTATCGCCAAGCGGTAAGGCACCAGGTTTTGATCCTGGCATTCCCAGGTTCGAATCCTGGTACCCCAGCCATATTATAGATTTTAATTATTATATCAATTATCCCCGATTGGGGTATCGCCAAGCGGTAAGGCACCGGATTCTGATTCCGGCATTCCTAGGTTCGAATCCTGGTACCCCAGCCATATAATTCAATGAGTTACAAAACTAGCCATTCACAAAAAGAATATCCAGTAAGAATATTTTTACTCACAATGACTAAAAAATCACCCACAAAATACCCATTGACGAAAAAAGAAATCATGCGCTATAGTTTATTTGCATCTGCAAAATCAGATGTCGGAATTTGCACCCCGTGTTAGCAACCGCGACATATGCACGCTGCGGGCGTGTTTTTTAATGTCGTAATCTAGCCACAATTCAATGGTGAGCTGGATGGGGCAGCTGAAAAGCTGGCCGACGGTTGCTTCGGTAGTGCAAACCCTGTTCAGTTCACCGCCAAGATGAGTTTTGCACCTCTTTGGTGGTGAGTAAATTAAGCAACCATCGGAGGTCATCATGACACTTCAACTTTCTACTATCACCCCTAAAGTTACTGTTCATAACGGTAAAGCTATTACCACGTCTCAAGACGTTGCTGATTACTTTGGCAAACTGCATAAACATGTTCTGGCAAAAATAGAATCCCTTGATTGTTCTAGAGAATTTATGACGGCCAACTTTTCGGCCGTCGTTGTAAAGATTCAAGCTGGTTTCAATAAGCGTGATTCCAAAGCTTACGAAATGACCAAAGACGGCTTCGTATTTTTAGTCATGGGATTCACCGGAAAGAAAGCAGCGCAATTTAAAGAAGCTTATATATGGTAGTTCAGACTTGATCTGACAGCTGCCGGTTATTTATACAGTAACTGTCAGGTTAAATTTGATTTAAATCTTTCTCTCTCCAAAGTTGTTTTCCATCGTGTAAAGTTGCCATAGGAGTTCGACCGCAACACATTTTTCCTTGATGAGTGCGTTGGTTATTATATTCCGCTAACCATTTATCTAAATCAGCTTGTAATTCATTTAAAGCCCTATAGATTTTCTTACGAAAAGCCACCTGATAGAACTCTTGTAATACAGTTTTATGAAAGCGTTCACAAATCCCATTAGTTTGAGGTGAACGAGCTTTAGTTTTTGTATGATCAATATCATTGATAGCGAGATAAAGTTGATAATCGTGATGTTCAACTTTACCACAATACTCACTGCCTCTGTCCGTCAGTATACGTAACACCGGTAACCCATGCTGGGAATAAAAAGGGAGAACCTTGTTATTTAATAAATCTGCCGCCGTTATCGCGCTTTTTGTTGTGTAAAGCTTACAATGAACGACTTTACTGTAAGTATCAATGTAAGTTTGTTGATAAACACGACCAACGCCTTTTAAATGACCGACATAAAAAGTATCTTGTGAACCCAGATAACCTGGATGCGCTGTTTCAATCTCACCACAGGCTTCATCATCTTGCGCTTTCTTTTCTAGAGCACTGATTTGTGATTCTGACAGGATATGTAGTGGCATACTAAATTTGGCCACCTAAGTTGAGGTGATATGCTTACCTCATAATTTTTATAGGTGCCAAAATGAGTAAAATAATTACTGCTGAATTTAAATGTGAAACCGCCAAATTAGTCCTTGACCAAAATTACACCTACCAGGAAGCCGCGAAAGGCATGAAAGTCAGTCTTTCAGCGATTAGCCGGTGGGTAAGAGCCCTTCGTTTAGAACGTCAAGGGAAAACATCGCCTGGTCTGCCATTAACACCTGAACAAATTGAGTTCAGAGAAATGAAGAAAAAAATCCACCGGCTGGAAATGGAGAATGACATCTTAAAAAAGGCTACTGCGCTCTTAATGTCCGACTCACTGAAAAATTTTCGGTAGTTGAAAAGCTAAGAGTGCTTTATCCGGTGAAAACTTTGTGTCGTATTTTTAATGTTCACCGAAGCAGTTATCGCTATTGGTGTCGGCCTAAGGAGCCAGATATTGAGCGGACGATAAAACGTAGCCTAGTCAGCGAAGCGTGGAACGTTAGTGGCGGCTCTGCTGGCGCAAGGACTATCGCCACGATGGTTACCAATACACACAACGTGAAACTTGGGCGGTGGTTAGCGGGTAAGTTGATGAAAGAATTAATCATCGTCAGTTGCCAAGAGCGAAAACATAAATACAACCGCGGTGGAAATGAACGTATTGATATTCCAAATCTGCTCAATAGGCAGTTCGCTGTTACAAAGCCTGACCAGGTTTGGTGCGGCGATGTATAGCTAGGCGACTTAATTTTGATTACAAGGTGTGTTATGAGTTATACAATTGATTTTCGACGTAAAGTAATATCTGTAAGGAAAGCCGAAGGTTTAACAATTCGAGAAACTGCGAAACAATTCCGTATTGGAAAAGCGTCTTTAGTACGTTGGCTTAAACGACCAGAGCCAAAAAATTCAACGCCACGTAAGAGGAAGCTCGATAAAAATGCTTTAGCAAAAGATGTGGAACAGTATCCAGATGCTTACCAAAAGGAACGGGCAGAGCGATTCGGTGTTTGTAAAAAGACTATTTGGCAATCCCTTAAAAAGCTGGGATTAACCTATAAAAAAAACTCTATTCCATCCAAAAACCAACGAAAGCGACAGGCTGGCACATCAGCAAAAAAGACAACAGTATGAAAAAAAAAGATAAATCTGTTGTTTTTATTGATGAAAGTGGTTTTTCACATGACACTCCACGAACTCACGGCTATTCCCCAAAAGGTCACCGTTGTTTTGGCCTGAAAAACTGGGGTGCTAAGGGAAGAACAAATGTTATTGGCGCTTTATTGGGAACAACCCTTTTTGCTATCGGATTATTTGATTGCAATATTAACCGTGATGTTTTTTATGTTTGGATCACAAAAATATTGCTCCCAGAACTTCCTGAAAATTCTGTTATTTTTATGGACAACGCTAGCTTTCACAAAGGTAAGAATATTGAACAGGCAATTATAAACGCAGGACACCAGATAGAATATTTGCCTGTGTATTCACCAGATTTAAATCCTATAGAACATAAATGGTCTCAAGCTAAACGTAAAAAGATGGAAACAGGATGCACTATCGATGACCTGTTTTTAATACATATGCTGTAATCAAAATTAAGTCGCCTAGCTATAACCTATATTTGGACAGGCTCACGATGGGCCTATCTGGCTGTGGTATTGGATTTGTTTGCCCGAAAACCGGTGGGCTGGGCAATGTCATTTGCACCAGACTCAGAATTAACCGCCAAAAAGCGTGTTGCTTAATAGTGAAATAAGGGTATTTCGGTGATTGAAGTAAATTTTAGGCTGTTCTGAGATGGAAATTCCAAAGACCGGCACTAAGGAGTAAAAAGGTATCATCAATAAAGGGTCTACGATTCCGTAAAATTTGGGTCATACAACCGAGGCGCTTGATACCCGCGATGGCGTGTTCAACCGTAATACGGATGCCCGAGATTATTTTATTTTCTTGTTTTTGTTCAGGCGATAAAGGTCTTTTTCGAGTTCCTTTTTTTGGGATTTGTGTATTAGGATGCTGTTTATCTATACCTTGAAAACCGGTATCGGCCCAGATGGTTACCTCAGGGGGAATATGGCGAATTATATCGACTTTATCGAGTAAGCGTTTATCGTGACGGCGCCCATTTTTGATCATGGGGATAAATCCAATTTTCCTCGTTTCGTCAGTCATAATAAGCCCTTTTCGAGTGGTCTGTCTTTTCTTTCCCGAATACATTTTTTTTCGCCGACGCAGATTCTTAGGCTTTTGGACAGGTCGCTCTGTCCCATCAATAAAGACGTCTTTAACTCCAGGAAAGGCGCGAAAAAATTCCTCAGCAGAGCGAATTTGACGAGCGGGCAAAACACATTCTCGCCCCAAGGTCATCTCTAAAACCGGCAATAATATTTTTACCCAGCGACATACCCGTGTTCTATCTAAACCAAAAAGAAGTCCTTGCAAATCATAGGTCGGATAACATTTTAAATACAATAAAATAAAAAGCAGTTTATCTAATGGGGTTGGGATAAATCCTTTCTGCCCTGCACCCATCTGCCGCTCGTGATCTTTTCGATTCTTTTTCCGATAAATCAAATAACAAGCTGAAAATTCAGCGGCTAAATTTTTCAATTCTTCGACTGATAATCCAATGATTGCTTTACATAAACGATTATCTCGTAACAACCGCTCTTTGTTGATCATTTCAAACCGTTATTTTCTAAGTTAAACCTCTTTTTATTGTCTATAGCGTGACAAAAAATGCAAGTCTCTATTCAGCAACTATTTTAAAGCACTACAAATAGCTTGGGAACTACGTGGGCATCCCAAACAGGTGATGTTCCATAGTGATCAGGGAAGTCATTATACCAGTCGTCAGTATAGGCAGGCATTGTGGCGTTATCAGATGACCCAAAGTATCAGTCGCAGAGGGAATTGTTGGGATAATAGTCCGATGGAACGATTCTTCCGTAGTCTGAAGACCGAATGGGTGCCAACGACTGGCTACCAAAGCTTTAGTACTGCTCAGTCAGCCATTATTCGCTACATAACCCACTACTATAGCGATATAAGACCTCACTGGTATAACGGTGGATTAACGCCAAACGAATCAGAGCGACTGTTCCGTGAACAGTCAGGTAGGGTGGCCAATTTTAGTTGACCACTACAGTCTGGCAGTCACTTCTTGACCGTATAGGCGTACATACTCTCTTAGCGAAACTTGATTCATTTTTCTCATTCTCCTTGTATGAGGAAGATTTTATATTATTACATCCGGTATTTATCTGAGTCAATACCGATTGTATTTTTACTATATGACGATCAGTAATAAAATAATAACTATGAATAAAAAGAAACCACTAACAAAAGAACAATTAGATGATGCTGAAAGATTGAAATCTCTTTATGTGCTCAAAAAAAATGAGTTACGCATCACTCAAGATGATATTGCGGATCAATTAGGAATTGGTCAGGCTGCTGTTAGCCATTATTTGAATGGAATAAATCCCTTAAACACAAAAACAGTAGTAGCGTTTGCAAAAATATTAAAAGTGAAACCAAGTGAGATAAGTCCTTCAATATCATTTGAAATAGAAGAAATTGCAAAATTGTTAATTGAAAATGATAATCAGCTTTCTGTTGCTGTAAAAAAAGATAATTCAAATAATCAATTAACTAAACGTCAACAGGAACTTATAGATATGTTCGAAAGCTTGCCTGAAAAAGAACAGAATAGATTCTTGCAAGAAATCAGAAATAGAACAAATGAAATATATCAGCTAGTTAAAGAAATAAATGAAAAACAAAAAAAGAGAAAAATGTCACCTCGATTGCAATAAGGTAACGCCTCTAATCTTTTGTAAATAAATTACAAATTCCATATCTAAAATTCTTCATTTAACTGAATCATAAAAATACCGAAAATAACATTACATACGGTATTGACTTAAATAAATACCGGCCGTATTATTTCATTCATCAAAGGCAAACACTAGACAATACTGCGAGTTATCTGAAACTTTGCCAAACGTTGCTAAGTAGCCAGCCTGAGGCGTATGAACATGACGGCAAGTGTAGTCATCAGTACCTAAGTCGCTCTTTAACATATTGGAATCACGGCTCTGAATAAGCGTTAGGGCAACCCCACCAAGTGAGTTTGGGTGTGTGAAATATGCATAACACAGTCAAATTATCGATAGAAACACCAGGGAAAACATGACTGTAAATAATCCGTAGATATATATCACACACCACTAAAACTTATTTAGGAGGAACAAAATGGCAACCATTATCTTTAAACCTAAATAAAGACAATGCTAAATCTCGTCGCCTGGCAAAGCAAATGGCATTCTGGGATAGAAAACGCGCTGAATACGAAGCTAAACCTAAATTATATTAGTCTTAACTTAATCTGAGAATTCTGATTTAAAAAAGAGCGTTACCGGTTTTAATTAACATCATTAGATAATCAAATAAAAGGTAATTCTATGTATCAAACAAATAATCCTATCATCAAACATAAAGTCGGGTTACTTAACCTCGCTGAAGAGCTTAATAACGTCTCAAAAGCCTGTAAGATTATGGGGGTATCCCGAGATACGTTTTATCGCTACCAGGAACTTGTTAACGATGGTGGGATAGACGCTTTAATTAATCAAAATCGACGGGTGCCTAACGTAAAAAATAGAGTAGATGAACAGATTGAAAGCGCTGTAGTTGAGTATGCGATTGAATACCCTGCACACGGTCAACACCGCAGTAGTAATGAACTAAGAAAAAAAAGCATTTTTGTTTCTGGGAGTGGCGTTCGCTCTATTTGGCTGCGCCATAATCTCGAAAATTTTACAAAACGCCTAAAAGCGCTTGAAGATAAAATCGCAACAGAAGGAATGATCCTGTCAGAATCACAAATCAGTGCTCTAGAAAAGAAAGCGCAAGATGATGAAGCCTGTGGTGAGATTGAAACAGCGCATCCAGGTTATCTGGGTTCACAAGATACTTTTTATGTCGGTCATTTAAAAGGCGTTGGTCGTGTTTATCAACAAACTTACATTGATACTTACAGTAAAGTCGTTCATTGTAAGCTTTACACAACAAAAAGCGCGATAACGGCGGCAGATTTATTAAATGACAAGGTTCTCCCTTTTTATTCCCAGCATGGGTTACCGGTGTTACGTATACTGACGAACAGAGGCAGTGAGTATTGTGGTAAAGTTGAACATCACGATTATCAACTTTATCTTGCTATCAATGATATTGATCATACAAAAACTAAAGCTCGTTCACCTCAAACCAATGGGATTTGTGAACGCTTTCATAAAACTGTATTACAAGAGTTCTATCAGGTGGCTTTTCGTAAGAAAATCTATAGGGCTTTAGATGAATTACAAGCTGATTTAGATAAATGGTTAGCGGAATATAATAACCAACGCACTCATCAAGGAAAAATGTGTTGCGGTCGAACTCCTATGGCAACTTTACACGATGGAAAACAACTTTGGAGAGAGAAAGATTTAAATCAAATTTAACCTGACAGGTACTGTATAAATAACCGATAACTGTCAGATCAAGTTTGAGCTACTACAATTTATAAGCGACTAAAAATGTCCACAGAATGTCCTCACTTGAGACATTTTATGGTGCTTATAGTCCCTTAACGCTATGTATTATATGTATGATTTATAATGATTTTTTATTAAAACCAAATAAAAAGCCCTCTATGAAATAGGGCAACAAAGACAGGGATGGTGTCTATGGCAAGGAAAAACTTCAATGATTACTTGCTACTTATTACTAGGCTTGTTACGAAATATTTAATATCTTGCTCGCGATAGCTGTTTTTGATGTTGTTTCTCCAGTATCATTTTTTGCTCGTGCGTTAATAATTTGTAAAATTGGTTATATATGCGAGCTATTTCAACTTGTTGTTCAACAATGTCTCGTGCCAGTTTTTCTGCTGTTACGCGAAAAGCAACATCATCAAAAATATCTGCTGTCATCAAATTATGTAAAATTTCACGTTCTTGTCGCGAAATTCTATTTTTAAAGCTTTGTTGTCGTTGTGAAGCCATCAAGTCACGCATTTGCTGGCGTTGTCTTTCGCTTAATGTAATACCTTTCATTAAGGGGATAAATATATCATAGGGATTGCATAGTCTATCTCTTGTTATGTTACGCTTAGAAATATGGCTATCATATTTTATAGCCTGTATTTTTTCGGCAGATTGTGATGTTGCTATACTAACATCTGCTGCTTCGGCTAAAGCCGCTGTTGAGCCAACAACAAATAGCGATGATGTAAAAGTTATCATTGCCCAGTGACGCATTAATAATTTACTCCCGCCCTCTTTGAATAAAAGTGTTAATATTATACTAACTATATCTGTGTGGTTGAAAACTAGCGTCAGAGCGTGTAAAAGAACGTAAAATCATGGCATCGCGGCGATTCTTGTCGTATTTTGCTCTTGGAGGATATGACTAATGCATAAAATCTTACTTGTTGATGATGACCGCGAACTGACTTCGCTGTTAAAAGAATTACTTGAAATGGAGGGCTTTAATGTGCTCATTGCCTATGATGGCGAGCAAGCATTAACGCTTCTCGATTCAACAATTGATCTATTGTTACTTGATATCATGATGCCCAAGAAAAATGGTATTGATACATTAAAAGAGATACGTAGAAAATATCAAATTCCGGTGATTATGTTAACCGCTCGTGGCAGTGATTTAGATCGTGTTCTTGGTTTGGAATTAGGTGCAGATGATTATTTACCTAAACCATTTAATGATCGTGAATTAGTTGCACGTATACGAGCCTTACTGAGACGTTCAAATTGGAGTGAGCAAAGTCAGGATAATCTTAATTCGTCAATTTGTCAGGTAGATGGTTTACAGTTAAACCCAGGACGACAAGAAGCGAGTTTTAATGGCAAGATTCTCGATCTTACTGGAACAGAATTCACTTTACTTTATTTATTAGCAAAACATCTTGGTCAGGTTGTTTCTCGTGAACATCTTAGCCAAGAGGTTTTAGGGAAACGTTTAACCCCGTTCGATCGTGCTATTGACATGCATATCTCAAATTTGCGGCGTAAATTACCTGAGCGGACAGATGGATTGCCTTGGTTTAAAACCTTACGTGGACGAGGGTATTTGATGGTTTCAGCAACATGATAAATAGTTTGACAGCCAGGATATTTGCCATTTTTTGGTTTACGCTGGCTTTAGTATTGATGTTGGTATTGATGGTTCCTAAGCTTGATTCAAGGCAAATTACGCCGCTGTTGGAAAGCGAGTATCGTCAAGGTCTTATGTTAGAACAGCACATAGAAGCTGAATTAGCTGGCGACCCAATTAATGATCTTATGTGGTGGCGCCGGCTTTCTAACGCCATTCAAAAGTGGGCTCCGCCAGATCAGCATCTTATCATGGTAACCAGTGAAGGACGGGTTATTGGCGCTATGCCCAATGAAATGCAGGTAATTCGTAATTTTATTGGGCAATCAGATAATGCAGATCAGCCGAAAAAGAAAAAATATGGTCAGGTCGAAATGTTAGGGCCATTTTCTATTCGTGATGGGGAAGATCATTATCAACTTTATTTAGTTCGTCCAGCCAGTAGTCCACAATCTGATTTTATTAGCTTGCTTTTTGATAGGCCTTTTTTGTTGTTAGTTGCAACAATGCTAATTAGTGCCCCCTTGTTATTATGGTTAGCATGGAGTTTAGCAAAACCTGCCAGAAAATTGAAAATGGCAGCAGATGA
Source organism: Candidatus Arsenophonus triatominarum (assembly GCF_001640365.1). Lineage (GTDB taxonomy): Bacteria > Pseudomonadota > Gammaproteobacteria > Enterobacterales > Enterobacteriaceae > Arsenophonus > Arsenophonus triatominarum. The sequence continues at coordinate 274,970 of NZ_LWMI01000007.1, forward strand.
TGTTGCTAATGGTAATTTACGTCAACACCCTGAATTGGAATCTGGCCCGCAGGAGTTTTTGGCGGTAGGAAACAGCTTTAATCAGATGATTAGTGCGCTAGAAGGAATGGTTAGTGCGCAACAACGGATGATTTCTGATATTTCCCATGAGTTACGCACTCCGTTAACACGTCTTCAATTAGCGACAGCATTATTACGCCGCCGACATGGACATGGGGAGAGCAAAGAATTAGAACGGATTGAAACTGAAACATTGCGCCTTGATGGTATGATTAATGATTTGTTGGTACTGTCTCATAGCCAACATAAGAATGAAATATTGAGACAAAATATTAAAGTTACCGATCTTTGGAATGATATTTTGGACAATGCCACGTTTGAAGCTGAACAGATGAATAAAACACTTAATGTAACGGCTTCTCCTGGTACTTGGACAATTTATTGTAACCCTCCTGCATTGGGTAGCGCGTTAGAAAATATTGTTCGTAATGCCTTACGTTATTCCCATAATCGTATTGAAGTTGCATTTAAAGAAGAAAATCAAGGTATTTTAATCACGGTAGATGATGATGGCCCAGGAGTATCAAAGGAAGATCGGGAAAAAATCTTTCGTCCCTTCTATCGAACTGATGAAGCGCGAGATAGGCAATCAGGCGGCACAGGTTTAGGGCTAGCTATTGTCGAAACAGCGGTTTTTCACCATAAAGGGTGGGTAAAAGCTTCTGATAGCCCATTAGGCGGACTAAGATTGCAATTATGGTTACCCGCTTCATGGACGTTAATTGCTTTAAGTAAAAAGTTTTGTCATCGCATTAATTGATGTTTTCAACGATATTGGCTTTATAACTACTTAGAATTATATTGATATGCTTAACAACTAAAAGTTATGTTTTTTATGAAAAGCAAGTTCCATATGATTGATTTTGAACATATATTTGTTTTTAAAAGAGTAGGAAACTGTTTTATTACGTTAAGGTCAGTAAGTTAAGATTGGTTAGGGTAGCGATTTTTTAGCAACAAAAGTAGAGGTGAGCTCCACATAAATAACATATTTTCTTTGTGGAGGAATTTTGAGTTTGCAACATATTTAAGATTTCTTTTTCTTTAGTACTGATAAAATTTTTATTGTTTGATAAGTCTTAAATGGAACATCGTGCAGTAAATTTTTAATAAATTGGTGTTTTGCTTGCTGAGCTTTTTTATATAACGGCATTGATCTGTCTCTATTTTGAGATTTGATTTGTTTAAAAGTTTTTATTTTAGCTCTATCTGTTTTGTATTTATAAACATTGATAATAGTAGCATAAGTATTTGGGCTAAAAAATTTTATCTCACTTTTATATAAATATCGTAATTGTTCATGTTAAAGCTTCAGGCTTAGATTAAGATGCTAAGTCTAACCTGAGTTCGGGATAAGCATTATCAATTATGCTTGAAGAGATGTTCCTGCCACAGGTATCTTTGGTTTAGATGGAATTAAACAATATGCAACCCGCCCCCTGCTAATAAATTCACTACAAAGTTAGCAGGAGAGCGGTGCCACGTATGCGCTATCTGACAAAGATTTTTTAACTCATCAAATACTGTTTCAATGACAGAACGATGACGCAAGATGACTTTGTCGAAACAAGTCTGTTCAATAGCTTCATTTTCTTCTTGATATTCGTTATAAGGTTAATTCCCATTGTTTTCAGTTACTGTTTCAGTGAAGCCGATAAATACCCTTTATCCGCATACAAACAACCAGAAAGATCTTTTATCAGCTCAGGTAACGGTTTCCGATCATCTGTGTTTCTTGGTGTAAGTCGAAAACTGAGTATTTCCCCCAAATGATTGATAATTACATGAAGTTTGAAACCAAAGAACCAACCTGTTGAGGTTTTTCCTCGTTCAGCTATCCCATCAAAGACTTTATGCCGGCGGATCCGTAAGTTATCACACTGTAGTGGCATACTAAATTTGGCCACTTAAGTTGAGGTGATATGCTTACCTCATAATTTTTATAGGTGCCGAAATGAGTAAAATAATTACTGCTGAATTTAAATGTGAAACCGCCAAATTAGTCCTTGACCAAAATTACACCTACCAGGAAGCCGCGAAAGGCATGAACGTCAGTCTTTCAGCGATTAGCCGGTGGGTAAGAGCCCTTCGTTTAGAACGTCAAGGGAAAACATCGCCTGGTCTGCCATTAACACCTGAACAAATTGAGTTCAGAGAAATGAAGAAAAAAATCCACCGGCTGGAAATGGAGAATGACATCTTAAAAAAGGCTACTGCGCTCTTAATGTCCGACTCACTGAAAAATTTTCGGTAGTTGAAAAGCTAAGAGTGCTTTATCCGGTGAAAACTTTGTGTCGTATTTTTAATGTTCACCGAAGCAGTTATCGCTATTGGTGTCGGCCTAAGGAGCCAGATATTGAGCGGACGATAAAACGTAGCCTAGTCAGCGAAGCGTGGAACGTTAGTGGCGGCTCTGCTGGCGCAAGGACTATCGCCACGATGGTTACCAATACACACAACGTGAAACTTGGGCGGTGGTTAGCGGGTAAGTTGATGAAAGAATTAATCATCGTCAGTTGCCAAGAGCGAAAACATAAATACAACCGCGGTGGAAATGAACGTATTGATATTCCAAATCTGCTCAATAGGCAGTTCGCTGTTACAAAGCCTGACCAGGTTTGGTGCGGCGATGTAACCTATATTTGGACAGGCTCACGATGGGCCTATCTGGCTGTGGTATTGGATTTGTTTGCCCGAAAACCGGTGGGCTGGGCAATGTCATTTGCACCAGACTCAGAATTAACCGCCAAAGCACTACAAATGGCTTGGGAACTACGTGGGCATCCCAAACAGGTGATGTTCCATAGTGATCAGGGAAGTCATTAAAATAGTTGCTGAATAGAGACTTGCATTTTTTGTCACGCTATAGAGAATAAAAAGAGGTTTAACTTAGAAAATAACGGTTTGAAATGATCAACAAAGAGCGGTTGTTACGAGATAATCGTTTATGTAAAGCAATCATTGGATTATCAGTCGAAGAATTGAAAAATTTAGCCGCTGAATTTTCAGCTTGTTATTTGATTTATCGGAAAAAGAATCGAAAAGATCACGAGCGGTAGATGGGTGCAGGGCAGAAAGGATTTATCCCAACCCCATTAGATAAACTGCTTTTTATTTTATTGTATTTAAAATGTTATCCGACCTATGATTTGCAAGGACTTCTTTTTGGTTTAGATAGAACACGGGTATGTCGCTGGGTAAAAATATTATTGCCGGTTTTAGAGATGACCTTGGGGCGAGAATGTGTTTTGCCCGCTCGTCAAATTCGCTCTGCTGAGGAATTTTTTCGCGCCTTTCCTGGAGTTAAAGACGTCTTTATTGATGGGACAGAGCGACCTGTCCAAAAGCCTAAGAATCTGCGTCGGCGAAAAAAAATGTATTCGGGAAAGAAAAGACAGACCACTCGAAAAGGGCTTATTATGACTGACGAAACGAGGAAAATTGGATTTATCCCCATGATCAAAAATGGGCGCCGTCACGATAAACGCTTACTCGATAAAGTCGATATAATTCGCCATATTCCCCCTGAGGTAACCATCTGGGCCGATACCGGTTTTCAAGGTATAGATAAACAGCATCCTAATACACAAATCCCAAAAAAAGAACTCGAAAAAGACCTTTATCGCCTGAACAAAAACAAGAAAATAAAATAATCTCGGGCATCCGTATTACGGTTGAACACGCCATCGCGGGTATCAAGCGCCTCGGTTGTATGACCCAAAGTATCAGTCGCAGAGGGAATTGTTGGGATAATAGTCCGATGGAACGATTCTTCCGTAGTCTGAAGACCGAATGGGTGCCAACGACTGGCTACCAAAGCTTTAGTACTGCTCAGTCAGCCATTATTCGCTACATAACCCACTACTATAGCGATATAAGACCTCACTGGTATAACGGTGGATTAACGCCAAACGAATCAGAGCGACTGTTCCGTGAACAGTCAGGTAGGGTGGTCAATTTTAGTTGACCACTACAGTGCTCTCCCCTGCAAAAAACGACCGAGGCTGGTCAGCGTCAGTGATGCTCCATTGATTAACGCCACAGTGGCATCCAGCAGGGCATTTTGTCGGTATTGATGAAAAGGTGCTGAGGCATCCCTGAAGAAATTCTGACATACTTTACGAACAGGCATAGCGGTGATCTCATGGAATTGTTGGCACAAATCAGTAGATCACATAACGCTATGCCTGTCTCGTTTTCTGAGGATTCCTCAGCACCCAAGGGGCATCATATTAGCAGCGTTGGATGGAGTTGTTAACTATTAGTTGTTGGTTGGGTGTTAGTGTAAGTGGCTTTGTGTGAGATTGCGGTTTTGTTCTTGGTATTTTGCCAAAGATAGCACACGGGGGGGGGGGGGGGGGGGGGGTGAAAAAATAATTTGTACATATCTGTGTGTATAAAAATAATTTTAAATGATTTAATGTTAATTAAATTATTTATTAATAAAGTATAATTAAATTAATATATTATTTTCAAAAATGAGAAAAACAAGATTTCAATGAATGCCTGTTTATGCTTTAAGGATTCAGGTATAAACCAACGAATATCAAAGAGGGATTGTTTTTGATTTATTTTGAGCCAATTTCCATTCCAATGTTGAAGAAAAGCTTGTTTCTGCCAAATTTCTGGTGGTTTAACCAGCAGGTTGTATTAAAACTTGCTCATCATTATAGCTCGTTGATATATATGGGATATTAGCGTTATCATAAATAATAGCGAGTAGAATCAGACGCGATAGCTCTTTTTTTTGGCAGCGTTTTTTCTTTACGGTAATTTGATATTTTTGTTGGATTTTTTTATACAATCAACATAATTGTCATGCTGAGTTATTTCTTTATTGTATTCATTTAAATTTATTTTATTATTCAATCTTATGATAATAGAAATTAATTCAAAGGTTTTTTGGTCATTTTCATCCATATTAAATAATCACAAATTAAAATATAAAGCAATTTAAATATATTTAATATTAATAAAAGGCTTTATTATTATTAGTTGGAAAGTTTATTCTATCGGCTTATTTTTTTATAAAAAGAATAAAAACAGAGTTTTATTATTTTTAAGACTAGTTATATTTTTAGGCTGAATTAAAATTATTATTTGTTGCAAATTAGTTTATGAATATGAAAAGGATCAAAGGAATAATATATTGTAGATGATTTATTGTTTATCAGCTGGAATAGCGAGAAAACGATGAATAGCTCGGATGACAGCTACTGGATTTTCAGCATGCACCCAGTGACCACATCCCATAATAATCTGTCCATGAGCTTGTGGAAATTGAGCAATAATATCTTTGCGATAAGCTTCGCTAATATAATCGGAAAGGCTACCACGAATAAAAAGGGCAGGATGCGGCCAGGCCGGAATTGTTTTCCAACTCATCAATTGGCGATATTCTTTTTTTAAGACAGGTAAATTAAATTTCCATTTACCTTTATCAAATGATTTTAATAAAAATTGAATTTCACTTTCTTCACTGATCATATTACGCATAATAATAGCCGCATCTTGCCGTGAAGTTACGTCTGCTTGTATTACTGCTTCTAAAGCAGAAAATATATTTTCATGCCGATTAATTTGATAAGTGACTGGCGCAATATCAATAACCACAATTTTTTCTATTAATTGTAGCGCTATTGCGGTCATCGCCATTGCTATTTTTCCACCCATTGAGTGTCCGATAGCGATAACACTTGTTTGCTTTAAATGCGTTAGTAGCTCTAAAACGTCTGTTGCTATTTCAGAATACAGCATCGTTTCCGCCCATGGCGAGTTGCCATGATTACGAATATCGAGTTGAATAACGGTGAAATAATCTTGTAAATTGCGTGCCAATACGCCTAAATTTTGTCGATCACCAAACAGGCCATGGATGAGTACAATCGCAGCAGAAGAGATAGGATTTTCCGGTTGATGGATACGATAATTTAGACAGTTATTTAGCAACATAGTCATATTAGCTTTTATTAATTAATAATTATTATAATGACATGGATATAGTGAGAAACCAACAATTATCAACTCGATGGGTATCAAAATTTAAGTTAATGTTGGTGAGTGAAAGGGTAAGTACCACGATAATATTTTATTATTTATATGAATAATGTGACTAATGTCCGATCTCAATAAAGATATTTTTATTCATCGTAAGGTAAAGTTATTAAGCAGTTTCTATACTCATTGAGAATCAAGACGAAAACTTTTTTATTAAAAGACTAAGCTTAAGTAATTGAAATATTCATTGTTTTGTTTTTTAAATTTATATTTTATAATTGGCAGGTAATTTTAATTAAAACAGATTGAAATAACATGAAAACGATTGAAGTTGACGAAGAACTTTACCGCTATATCGCTAGTCATACCCAGCATATAGGTGAAAATGCATCGGTTATATTACGACGTCTATTAGGGTTTGGCATTAGTCAGTCGCATATTCCACTCTCGGTCACCGTAAGTAATATAACGGCAGGAGTGAAAAAAGATAAAGCAGTTTTCCCCCATGATGCAGCAAGTGTGATGCATGATTTATTGCTTTCCAACAGTTATGCAACTAAAAGCAAAGCGATTGATCGCTTTATGCTTATTTTATCCACTCTATACAATTTAAATAAACAAGCTTTTGTGGCAGCAACCGAATCAACCCATGGAAGGACGCGTATTTATTTTGCTAACGATAAACAGACCTTATTGGCCAGCGGTAAGCAGACAAAACCTCGCCTGATACCCGATACGTCTTATTGGGTAATTACCAATACCAATACCAATCGTAAACGCAATATGATTGAACAAATTATGCAAGATATGAAGTTTCCCGTTGAATTGGTTGAGAAGGTATGCGGTACGATTTAAACTAATATTATTGGTCACTTAGTTATTATTGCTATGTGTACAGCTGTTCCTGCGGAGAGAAATAAGTGGCATTACATAAACGTGCTGGGCAATCTGCCCAACAAAGTGATTTAATAAATGTTGAACAGTTGGTCGCACAATATTATTCACTACAACCGCAAGTAAAAAATCCTGCTCATAGCGTTAAATTTGGTACATCAGGTCATCGTGGTAGTGCTTGTCGTCATAGTTTTAATGAGCAACATATTTTAGCGATTACACAAGCTATCATCGAAGTCCGTCGATTAAATGGAATTATTGGCCCGTGTTTAGTGGGAAAAGATACTCATGCTTTATCCGCGCCTGCTTTTATGACGGTTGTTGAAGTGTTGATCGCGAATGGGGTTGAAGTCATCGCGCAACAAGACGATGGTTTTACACCAACACCGGCTGTTTCTCACGCTATATTGGATTATAATCGTCAGCATGAAGCAAAAGCCGATGGTATTGTGATCACGCCTTCACATAATCCTCCAGAAGATGGTGGCATCAAATATAATCCACCCCATGGCGGCCCTGCTGATGAAGTACTGACGGCTGAAATTGAACGCAGGGCAAATCAATTTATTGCTGATCAATTATCAGCTATCCAACGTATCAATTATCAGGTCGCTATTAAAGATCCTCACTATCAACAACAATATCTTGTTGAGCCTTATGTGGTTGCTTTGAGTGATGTTATTGATATGGCTGCGATCAAAAAAGCAGGATTAAAAATAGGTGTTGATCCGTTAGGGGGCGCCGGAATAAATTATTGGAAACGCATTGCTGAATATTATCAACTCGATTTAGAGTTAGTTAATGAACAAATAGATCCAACATTTAGTTTTATGCCTTTAGATCATGATGGTGTGATTCGGATGGATTGTTCTTCGCGCTGGGCGATGAAAGGCTTATTGGATTTGCGTAATAAATTTGATTTAGCTTTTGCTAATGATCCGGATTATGATCGTCATGGAATTATAACGCCAGCGGGATTGATGGATCCAAATCATTATCTCGCTGTTGCTATCGATTATCTCTTTCGCCATCGGCCTCAATGGAAAAAAGAGGTTGCAGTGGGCAAAACATTAGTCTCTAGTGCCATGATCGATCGTGTGGTTGCCGATTTAGGACGTGAATTAGTTGAAGTACCGGTTGGTTTCAAATGGTTTGTTGATGGTTTATATCAGGGTAAGTATGGTTTTGCTGGTGAAGAGAGCGCTGGTGCTGCTTTCTTACGATTTGATGGAACGCCATGGACGACCGACAAAGATGGTATCATTCTCTGTTTGTTAGCCGCTGAAATGACGGCGGTGACAGGGGAAAACCCGCAGCAGCGCTATCAAGAACTTGCTCACCGTTTTGGTGAACCTTGCTATAGTCGTATCCAGGCTAAAGCTAGCCATAAACAAAAACAACGTTTAGCTAAATTGTCCGCTGAAATGGTATCCGCAGATATGCTGGCCGGTGATCCGATTATTGCCCGTTTAACCAAAGCGCCAGGCAATGGCGCAGCGATTGGTGGTTTAAAAGTAATAACAGATTATGGTTGGTTCACAGCACGACCATCAGGTACTGAAGAAGCTTATAAAATTTACTGTGAAAGTTTCCGTGGTAAGGAGCATCTTAATTTGATTGAACAGGAAGCTATCCTGATTGTTAATCAAGTTATTGCAGATTGAGCAGTTTATTATCCGTTGCGCTGTAAAACTTCGTCCTTCAGATGGGTATGTAAAGCGTGGTCTTCAGATTAGCCAGGTGTTTGCTGCTGTTCAATGTATTGCCGAATGATCGATATTAGAGCACCGGCACATAAGTGTCAGGTATGTGGATATAATGCGAACACAGATATCAACAGTGCTCGTAATATTTTAGCGACAGGACAAGCCGTGCTTACCTGTAGAGGGACGGTGCAATTAGACCGCCCGTTGAAGCAGGAACCCACCTAAATGATCCAGACTTCGGTCTGAACCTAGTAGGGATCCTCGCCCTTCAGGGCGAGGAGGATTTCAATCAATCACGAGTTTCGCAATCTCCAAAAAAGAAGTATAAAGTTCAAAACAAGAAAAAATTAGGGTGTTCATATTTTGTCCGGTTATCCATGCATTAAAAATATCTATAAAACATTCTTACAAGTAAGCAGTGTAAGATACTCTGGTTTGGCGTTATCAGAAGTAAGCCCATCGCCTTTATCTCATGACACTATCAGTCGATGGCTAAAAAGTAGATGTTTTCGACCTAAAGACCTATGGCGATTAGTTCAACCTTCTATAGACAAAAAAAGCCCTTGCGTACTAATTGCCGATGATACATTGATTGCCAAAACACGTAGTAAAAAAATAGAGATGGTCCATTATCAATATTCAGGTAATGAACATGATGTTATTGCTGGCGTAGGTTTAGTTAATTTACGTTGGCATAATCTAACAACTGTTGAATCAATTCCTATTGATTATCGTATTTATGATAAAGATTCTGATGGAAAAACAAAAAACACGCACTTTTCCGAAATGCTCGTTCTTGCTAAAAAAAGAGGGATCATACCAGAAGCGGTAGTGATGGATGCCTGGTATTCTAGCCTGGATAATCTCAAATCAATTCGCTCTCATGGTTGGGGCTGGGTAACCACGCTGAGGAAAAACAGGATTGTTAACCATAATAAACAACTGAACAAGTTAGACATCTCAGAAGAAGGAACACCAATACACTTACGAGGTTATGGTTGGATGACAGTTTTCAAATTTATAGCCAAAAACGGCCGTATTAATTACTTAGTAACAAACAAAGACAATCCCACCCGTGAATACGTCAAATCTATCATGGATGCCCGTTGGTCTGTTGACGTTTATCATCGAGAAGTTAAACAAAATTGTGGTATTGAACGCTGTCAGGCTCGCACTAGCCGAGCGCAAAGAAATCATATTTTTCTTGCTATTTTTGCGTGGTTTGAACAACATAAACGTCGTATATCTGAAAAAATAACCCTTTATCAACAAAATTGGGACGTAATCAAAAATGCTATTACTGAGCACATCCGTGTTTTATTAGCGTACCCAAATTAGTTTTGTGCGAAACTCGTGTCTAACTTAAATTAATTATCCGAAATAAGAGTAGATCGGTTAGGTTCTATATTAATATCCCTTTAACACCCTCCTTGCCCTTTAGGGCAGGAAGGATGTTAATCTATAAAGGTCACATAATAGATTTGTTAGGTTAGATATTGATAAAAACAGTGATAATGCAAAATTAAGTGCATTATCATAATAAAGATAAAGTTGATTTTTATTAAGGCATAAAACGGTAGCCAATTCCAGTTTCAGTCAGTAGGTGTACTGGTTGAGTTGGATCGTTTTCCAATTTTTGCCTTAAATGTCCCATATAAATACGTAAGTAATGATTATGTTCAACATAGTTAGGACCCCAAATTTGTCGTAGCAGATGACGTTGAGTTAACACTTTGCCGCTATTAGCGATAAATTCACTGAGCAAACGAAACTCAATTGGAGTAAGGTGGAGTTTTTGCTGATTTTTCGTTACTCGTCGATTGATTAAATCAACACTAATATCACCAAATCGAAATATTGGGTCTAGCTGATTTTTACGTGCATAGCGGCGTAGGGCAACTCTCACTCTGGCCAGTAGTTCACTGATGCCAAATGGCTTGGTTAAATAATCATCTGCACCGGCATCCAGCGCCATGACTTTATCTGTTTCATCTGCCCGTGCCGACAATACTAATACCGGAATATGGCTCCATTGGCGTAAGTCACGGATCAAATCAATACCGTCACCATCAGGTAAGCCAAGATCGAGGATCAACAAATCCGGCTTGCGGGTTGCTGACTCGATAAGTCCTCGCTGATAAGTTTCTGCTTCATATACACGAAAATTTTCACCTTCTAATGCCAGTTTGACAAATCGTCGTATCTCTTTTTCGTCTTCAATGATTAAAATATTGTGCTGGATCACTCCGTTTCAATTCCCTCTTCTATAGTAGGAACTTCTTTTAAAGGTAAAACAAAGTGGAAAGTTGCTCCACTTTTTTTGTTATTCTCCGCCCAAATTTCGCCATTATGAAGCTTAATAATCGCTTGGCAAATGGCCAGGCCTAAACCCACACCAGGAATGGAAGATTCTTTTTTAGCCCGAGAAAATTTATCAAAAATAAATTCTTCCTGTCCTTCCGGTATGCCGATACCTTTATCCCAAATTTCAATATGGACATATTTACCTTGAGGATAGGCATCAATGCCAATAGAAGAGTTTTCAGCTGAGTATTTAATTGCGTTTTCCAGTAAATTAATGATCACACGTTCGAGTAAATTGGCATCGCAATAAAGTAATAGCTCAGCAGGAACATTAATTTTAGTTGGGTGGCTTTTTAATGCATATTCGAGAGAACGTAATGCGCTACCGATAATTTCTTGTAATGATTCCCAGGCAAGAGTTGGTATAATGCCACCGGACTGGATCCGCGCCATATCTAGCAGATTATTGACTAATCTTGAGGTGCTTAGGATTTGCTGACGTATTTGGTTAGCTTTTTCGGTATGAGGTGAATGTTCAGCACTTAATTCCAACATCAATATTTCTGTTTGGCCAAATATTACCGTGAGTGGGGTCCGCATATCATGAGAAAGTGCTGCCAATAGAGAGTTTCTCAGTTGTTCGCGTTCAGTATCCAGTTTGGCAGATTCTGCTTGTCTAGCAAGTTGTAATCGTTCAAATGCATTGGCAATCAAGCCAGTAAAAGTTTGTAGCAGTCGTTGCTGTTCAGGGATCAGTAATTGACGCAAATTTTGTGGTTCGATAGCTAATATGGCTAAAGTTTCTTTTGAAGTCGCAATCGGTTGTAATTGATAAGGCACGCTAGGTAATGTATCTGTTCCGGCACCCGCTGGTTGATTTTTATCAAAGCTCCATAATGCAATTGCCTGATCAATTTGTATTTGACCATAGTCAGCCAGTTTAAGCGGAACCAGTTGTTGATGATCATTGGGTAGCAACAGACTGACTTTTGCTTTAAAGGCATTGGAAAGGAAGTGATAACCTGTTTTTGCAATATCAATTTCATTCAGAGCTCGGCTTAGCTCTTTGGTCATTTCGTAAAGATGGCGAGTCCGTTGTTCACGATAACGAGCAACTTTAGCTTGATAGCGCATACCAGCAGCGAGATTTCCTACTAAAAGACCAACAACCAGCATGACAATGAAGGTTATCAAATATTGCATATCAAAAACAACAAAGGAAAAATGGGGCTGGACAATAAACAGATCGAAACCGATAATATTAATAAATGCAGCAAAGATAGAAGGATTTCGGCCATACAGCAGAGCGATAATAACAACCGCTAATACATAAACAGTGACAACATTAGCCTGTTCGAAATTAAGTAAAAAGCGATTAGAAAATAGGGTGATGGTAATACATAACAGAGCGGCGAACAGATACCCCTGGATATTTCCTCGCCATTTGTCACTTAGCGGCCGGCGTTCAGTCTCTTTTTCCCATGAGGTACTTTCATCCAGTGCAATGATAATCAGATCTAAATCAGGCCCTAACTTGCCTAAGCGTTCAGCAAAATCAGGGCGAATTTTACAGTTTAGCAGTCTCCACGATTTATTTTGCTTACGACCAATAATAATTTTTCCTAAGTTATGCTCACGAGCATAATCTAAAATAGCTTTTTCTTCATTTGCATCAGCCAGGGTTGAGGTTTCTGCGCCTAAATCTTGGGCCAATTTTAGTGCTTTGAGAATGGCGCGTCGTTTCTCCTCTGCTATTGCATGTAATTTAGGGGTTTCTACATACACGGCATGCCAACTACAACCCAGCTTAGCGGCTAGTCTAGCTGCCGATCTAACCAATTTTTCATTTCCTATGTTGTGACCAATGCAAACTAATAAATTATCGTGAGTATGCCAAACTTGAGAGTAACCTTGGGTATCGCGATACTCACGCATTTGATTATCGACACGATCGACGGTACATCTTAGTGATAACTCTCTCAGGGCAATTAAGTTGCCTTTGCGAAAGAAATGTTCAATTGCTCGTTCGGCTTGTCCGTCAATATAGACTTTTCCTTCATTGAGCCGTTGGCGCAGGTCGTCAGGTGGTAAATCGACTAAAACAATTTCACTGGCTTGGTCAAAAATATGATCAGGTACCGTTTCACGCACGCGAATACCGGTAATACTGCCGACAATATCGTTTAAACTCTCTAAGTGTTGTACGTTAATCGTGGTTAAAACATCAATACCGGCATCTAATAACTCTTCAACGTCTTGCCAGCGTTTAGGATGACGACTGCCATGCGGGTTACTAAAAGCTAATTCATCCATTAAAATAATGGCAGGGTGACGCGCTAAAGCACCGTCAATATCAAAGGTATTAATTTTACGTCTGTGGTAGCGGATCCGTTTTGCTGGCAGTTGTGGCAACCCTTCCAATAACGCAGCAGTTTCTGATCGATTGTGCGTTTCTACCACACCAATGACAACATCAAGCCCTTGAGAGCGAAGCCGTTGGGCTTCTTGTAGCATTGCATAGGTTTTTCCTACTCCAGCGTAGGCGCCGAAGAAGATCTTTAAATTGCCGCGAATTTTTTCATTGGCAATACACAATAAATCTTCAGGGGTAGGGCGTTTCGGTTCCTGGCTCTCCATCTATCAACCTTATTGTATTTTTGCATTCTCAGATTGTTCAAGCACATCAAGAGCTATATTAAGTTTAAGCACATTAATGACAGGTTCACCTAAGAAACTAAAGAAAGGTTGTTCGGTGTTATCGGTAATTAAGTGTCTAATTTTATGTAAAGCGAGTCGGCGCACTTTAGCAACTCTAGCTGCTTGATAATATGCTGCACTTGGTGAAATATGAGGATCTAATCCACTGGCTGAAGCCGTTATCAGATCGACAGGAACGGCCACGTTATTTTGATTATTGAAAATTTTAATTTGTTGAGCACGAACAGCAAACTGTTTTTGTAATTCGGGATTATTGACCGCCAAGTTACTGCCACTCGAAGCTAATCCATTATAAGGGCTATCAGGCGTTGCTGACGGCCGCCCATGAAAATATTTAACATCAGTAATCGATTGGCCAATCAGTGCCGAACCGATAGTACGGTTATTCTTTTCGATCAATGAGCCTTTAGCTTGATAATTAAAGAAAGCATTTGATAAACCAGTAATAAATAATGGATAAACAATTCCGGTTGTGATAGTTAGAAAAATAAATAACACAAATGAAGAACGTAACACATTCATATTCAATACCTTATTAGGAGGACATAAACAGGCTAAGCAGTAGATCAATCAGCTTGATACCAATAAATGGTATAACTAAACCACTTAATCCATAAATCCATAAATTACGGCGTAGTAATGCTATTGCACTCATTGGATGGTAACTAACGCCTTTTAGCGCTAATGGGATCAGGGCAACAATAATTAATGCATTAAAAATAACTGCTGATAGGATCGCTGAAGAGGGAGAGTGTAATTGCATGATATTTAATATATTAAGCTGAGGATAGGTCACTGAAAAAGCAGTAGGAATAATGGCAAAATATTTGGCAATATCATTAGCAATACTAAAGGTTGAAAGAGAGCCTCTGGTCATCAACATCTGCTTACCAACGTGAACGACTTCGATAAGCTTAGTCGGATTTGAGTCAAGATCGACCATATTACCGGCTTCTTTTGCTGCTTGAGTGCCAGAATTCATGGCAACAGCAACGTCGGCTTGTGCCAGTGCTGGCGCATCATTAGTGCCATCACCTGTCATAGCAACCAGGCTCCCATCTGCCTGATATTGGCGGATCAATGCCAGTTTAGCTTGAGGGGTTGCCTCGGCCAGAAAATCATCAACGCCGGCCTCAGCGGCAATGGCTGCAGCCGTCAAATGGTTATCACCGGTGATCATCACGGTTTTAATTCCCATCCGGCGCATTTCAGCAAAACGTCCTTTGATGCCTCCTTTTATAATATCTTTTAAGGCGACAACACCAAGAATTTTTTGATTCTCAACAACAACTAATGGTGTTTCTCCTTTACGGGCAACTTCTTCGACTAATTTTTCTGTTTCAGCTGGGATTCTGGCATGACTGGTTTCCAAATAACGACGAATAGAATCGGCCGAGCCTTTTCTGATCACACGATCACCCACATTAACGCCACTCATACGTGTCATGGCAGAAAAAGGAACAAAAGTGGCATTTAATGCCTGTAGATCACGTTCACGTAAATTAAACAATTGCTTAGCTAAGATAACAATGCTACGTCCTTCTGGTGTCTCATCAGCCAGTGATGATAGTTGGGCAGCATCAGCCAGTTGTTGCTCTGAAACACCTTTAATGGGTAAGAATTTAGACGCTTGGCGATTACCTAAGGTAATAGTACCTGTTTTATCGAGCAATAAGACATCGACATCACCGGCAGCTTCTACAGCGCGTCCACTGGTTGCGATCACATTTGCGGCTAACATTCGGCTCATACCGGCAACGCCAATTGAAGAGAGTAATCCGCCGATCGTAGTCGGGATCAAACAAACTAATAACGCAATCAGTACCACAATAGAAATTGGACTACCGCTACCATTGATTTCAGCGCTAAATAAACTGAAAGGATAGAGTGTTGAACAGATTAATAGAAAAATAATCGTTAATGCAGTTAATAGTATGATTAAGGCGATTTCATTAGGTGTTTTGCGTCGTTGAGCACCTTCAACCATCGAGATCATGCGATCAAGAAAAGTTTCACCAGGATTGACCGTACATTGGATAATTAACCAATCAGATAGTACACGCGTTCCTCCCGTTACTGAAGAAAAATCACCCCCAGACTCCCTAATAACAGGAGCTGATTCACCGGTAATGGCACTCTCATCAACGGAAGCGCCGCCTTCAAGTACTTCACCATCGCAAGGAATAATTCCGCCCGCTTTAACCAGTACGATATCCCCTTTTCTTATTTGATCAGAGTTAATTTTCTCTTTTGCTGCCTGATAATCGGCACTGGCTAAACGAGTAGTAATGCTTTGTTTTTTAACACCTTTAAGGCTAGCTGCTTGCGCTTTACTGCGCCCTTCAGCCAATGCTTCGGCAAAATTAGCAAATAGAACGGTAAACCATAACCAAACCGCAATTATGCCGGTAAATAGCGTACTGTTGTCAACTGATGGCGTGAATAATTGATAAAACCAAATTAATGCCGTTAATATACTACCGATATAAACGATAAACATAACTGGATTGCGCCACTGAATTTGTGGAGCACATTTTTTTATAGCGTCAAATAATGCTTGGTGGATCAATTTACTATCAAACAATAGGCTGATATTTTTGTTCATTTATATTCCCTTATTGGACGGAATGCCAAAGTTGTAAATGTTCAGCAATTGGCCCAAGTGCCAGGGCAGGCACAAAAGTGAGTGCACCAATAACGAAAACAGTTAGTATTAACAAGCCAATAAAGAGTGAGCCATGAGTTGGTAATGTGGCAAAGCTCTCAGCCTGGCGCTTTTTCCTTACCATAATACCCGCAATAGCTATTACTGCAGTGATTAAGCCAAAACGACCAACAAACATAACAATACTCAGCGTAATATTATAAAATAGGTTATTGCTATTTAATCCTGCAAAAGCGCTACCATTATTATTCGCAGCTGAGGAAAACGCATAAAGAACTTCACTAAAGCCGTGAGCGCCAGGATTTAAAATAGCACTGCGTCCTGCTTCGGTAAAAAGTGCCAGTGTTGTTCCTAGCAATGTTAAAGCGGGGGTGATTAAAATAGCGATAGCGGTTAATTTCATTTCCTGAATTTCGATTTTTTTCCCCAGATATTCAGGCGCTCGACCTATCATTAAACCCGCCAGGAAAACGGCCAGCATAACAAATAGTAGCATGCCATATAACCCTGAACCTACGCCACCAAATACCACCTCACCAAGTTGCATAAGCCACATTGGTATCATCCCTCCCAATGCAGTAAAAGAATCATGCATGGCGTTTACTGCACCGCAGGAGGTTGCTGTTGTAATGACAGCATAGAGTGCCGAAATTAAAATCCCAAAGCGACTTTCTTTACCTTCCAGATTAATATTACTGTTAGCACCTGAAAGCATCAATTGTGGGTTACCTTGCATTTCTGCGTAAACAACGATAGCGATAGCAAGAGTGAAAATGATCCCCATTGTCCAAATTAATGTTGTACTTTGCCGACTATCACCGACCACGCGGCCAAATGCAAAACAGAGTGCAGTGGGAATTAAAAGAATGGCAATCATTTGGCTAAAATTGGTTAACGCGGTAGGATTTTCGAAAGGGTGTGCTGAATTGGTGGCAAAAAATCCGCCGCCATTAGTACCTAATAATTTGATTGCTTCCTGTGAAGCGACGGGTCCCATTGGGATAATTTGGTTTTGATTTTGTAATGTTTCTACCACTAGATACGGCGAAAAATTTTGTAACACACCTTGGCTGACAAAAAATAAGGCAAAAATAATCGCCAGTGGTAGTAAAAGATAGAGTGTAATACGAGCAATATCTATCCAGGCATTGCCTAGCGTTTTTACCCCTTGGCGTGCAAAAGCGCGGATCAGCGCGAAAGCTACTGCAATACCGGTAGCAGCAGATAAGAAATTCTGTACCGTTAGCCCCGTCATTTGGCTAAAATAACTTAAGGTGTGTTCTCCACTGTAGGCTTGCCAATTAGTATTGGTGATAAAACTAATTGTGGTATTAAGTGCAAGATCCCAATTTAGATTGATAAATTTTTGTGGATTGAGCGGTAGATTGTATTGATTGATTAATAGCAGAAAGAGAAATACGCCACCAATAACGTTAAACAGCAGCAGCGCAGTAACGTATTGTCGCCAATTCATTTCATGTATTTCACCGCAGGGTTTGCGCAACCGACAGCAACTCCATAAGCCGGATTCTATTTTGAAAACCCAGATCGGTAAATCACTTTCAATCAATAAAGCGATATAATTTCCTACAAATTTAGCGAGAACAAGTAGGAGAATTAAAAAACTGGCAATTAATAAAGCACTACTTACCATTTAAAAATCCTCCGCATGAATAAGCGCATAAATCAAATAGAGAAATAATATTCCAATTAGAATGATCCCTGTGATAGAAAAGATGGACACAGTTTGTCTCCTCATGATTTTAATGTACTGAGCTTAAGTCTTTCAATGCAAAGAATCTGATAAAAAGTCTACACATAGTGTAAAAATAGTATAAAAATACCAATATAATAGTTTGTCTGTTATTACTGTTATCGCTATTTTTTGTTACAATAAGTAAACCGCAGTTAATATAATATTTATTTATTGTAATAATGGCTGCTTTTTTATTGTTTAATAAGCAAATAAATTACGATATAAAGAAAAGTGCTGAAAAAAACAGCAAAAAAGTGGTCTAATGAGTAGTGATGCTGGTTTTTATCAGATAAAATTTTTATTCATTGCCACGAGTTTCGCAATCTCCAAAAAAGAAGTATAAATTTAAAAACAAGAAAAAATTAGGGTGTTCATATTTTGTCCGGTTATCCATTCATTAAAAATATCTATAAACATTCTTACAAGTAAGCAGTGTAAGATACTCTGGTTTGGCGTTATCAGAAGTAAGCCCATCGCCTTTATCTCATGACACTATTAGTCGATGGCTAAAAGTAGATGTTTTCGACCTAAAGACCTATGGCGATTAGTTCAACCTTCTCCTTCTATAGACAAAAAAAAGCCCTTGCGTACTAATTGTCGATGATACATTGATTGCCAAAACACGTAGTAAAAAAATAGAGATGGTCCATTATCAATATTCAGGTAATGAACATGATGTTATTGCTGGCATAGGTTTAGTTAATTTACTTTGGCATAATCTAACAACTGTTGAATCAATTCCTATTGATTATCGTATTTATGATAAAGATTCTGATGGAAAAACAAAAAACACGCACTTTTCCGAAATGCTCGCTCTTGCTAAAAAAAGAGGGATCATACCAGAAGCGGTAGTGATGGATGCCTGGTATTCTAGCCTGGATAATCTGAAATCAATTCGCTCTCATGGTTGGGTCTGGGTAACCACGCTGAGGAAAAACAGGATTGTTAACCATAACAAACAGCTGAACAAGTTAGACATCTCAGAAGAAGGAATTCCAATACACTTACGAGGCTACGGTTGGGTGACTGTTTTCAAATTTACAGCCAAAAACGGCCGTATTGATTACATAGTAACAAACAAAGACAATCCCACCCGTCAATCCCACGAGTTTCGCACCAATAAAAAACGCTCTATTTTTAAGTTTAATTCAGCATAATATATAAATAGACAAAATCTTATAAATTAAAAGCAACTTATTGTAATTTAAGCAAATTTATACGTTTTAGTAACTTGCAAATTAACCATTGCTTTTAAGCCATTTCTGGAATTTTATATGCCTGTGCGAAACTCGTGAATAGGTCAAATCTATCATGGATGCCCGTTGGTCTGTTGAAGTTTATCATCGAGAAGTTAAACAAAATTGTGGTATTGAACGCTGTCAGGCTCGCACGAGCCGAGCGCAAAGAAAAATCATATTTTTCTCGCTATTTCTGCGTGGTTTGAACAACATAAACGTCGTATATCTGAAAAAATAACCCTTTATCAACAAAATTGGCATGTAATCAAAAATGCTATTACTGAGCACATCTGTGTTTTATTAGCGTACCCAAATTAGTTTTGTGCGAAACTCGTGAAGGAATCAAAATGTTCAGAATTTTTAAAGCCTTATACCTACACGAGTGATACCTGTGAGTTGCTTGGTCCTTGTGATGCTTACACGGATGAAACTCATGATATAGCTAGGCGACTTAATTTTGATTACAGCATATGTATTAAAAACAGGTCATCGATAGTGCATCCTGTTTCCATCTTTTTACGTTTAGCTTGAGACCATTTATGTTCTATAGGATTTAAATCTGGTGAATACACAGGCAAATATTCTATCTGGTGTCCTGCGTTTATAATTGCCTGTTCAATATTCTTACCTTTGTGAAAGCTAGCGTTGTCCATAAAAATAACAGAATTTTCAGGAAGTTCTGGGAGCAATATTTTTGTGATCCAAACATAAAAAACATCACGATTAATATTGCAATCAAATAATCCGATAGCAAAAAGGGTTGTTCCCAATAAAGCGCCAATAACATTTGTTCTTCCCTTAGCACCCCAGTTTTTCAGGCCAAAACAACGGTGACCTTTTGGGGAATAGCCGTGAGTTCGTGGAGTGTCATGTGAAAAACCACTTTCATCAATAAAAACAACAGATTTATCTTTTTTTTCATACTGTTGTCTTTTTTGCTGATGTGCCAGCCTGTCGCTTTCGTTGGTTTTTGGATGGAATAGAGTTTTTTTTTATAGGTTAATCCCAGCTTTTTAAGGGATTGCCAAATAGTCTTTTTACAAACACCGAATCGCTCTGCCCGTTCCTTTTGGTAAGCATCTGGATACTGTTCCACATCTTTTGCTAAAGCATTTTTATCGAGCTTCCTCTTACGTGGCGTTGAATTTTTTGGCTCTGGTCGTTTAAGCCAACGTACTAAAGACGCTTTTCCAATACGGAATTGTTTCGCAGTTTCTCGAATTGTTAAACCTTCGGCTTTCCTTACAGATATTACTTTACGTCGAAAATCAATTGTATAACTCATAACACACCTTGTAATCAAAATTAAGTCGCCTAGCTATATAGGATTTAAATCTGGTGAATACACAGGCAAATATTCTATCTGGTGTCCTGCGTTTATAATTGCCTGTTCAATATTCTTACCTTTGTGAAAGCTAGCGTTGTCCATAAAAATAACAGAATTTTCAGGAAGTTCTGGGAGCAATATTTTTGTGATCCAAACATAAAAAACATCACGATTAATATTGCAATCAAATAATCCGATAGCAAAAAGGGTTGTTCCCAATAAAGCGCCAATAACATTTGTTCTTCCCTTAGCACCCCAGTTTTTCAGGCCAAAACAACGGTGACCTTTTGGGGAATAGCCGTGAGTTCGTGGAGTGTCATGTGAAAAACCACTTTCATCAATAAAAACAACAGATTTATCTTTTTTTTCATACTGTTGTCTTTTTTGCTGATGTGCCAGCCTGTCGCTTTCGTTGGTTTTTGGATGGAATAGAGTTTTTTTTATAGGTTAATCCCAGCTTTTTAAGGGATTGCCAAATAGTCTTTTTACAAACACCGAATCGCTCTGCCCGTTCCTTTTGGTAAGCATCTGGATACTGTTCCACATCTTTTGCTAAAGCATTTTTATCGAGCTTCCTCTTACGTGGCGTTGAATTTTTTGGCTCTGGTCGTTTAAGCCAACGTACTAAAGACGCTTTTCCAATACGGAATTGTTTCGCAGTTTCTCGAATTGTTAAACCTTCGGCTTTCCTTACAGATATTACTTTACGTCGAAAATCAATTGTATAACTCATAACACACCTTGTAATCAAAATTAAGTCGCCTAGCTATATACTGCCTTTTCATACTGAGAAAAAACCGCTTGATAAAAAAGACGGTTTCGCTGTTGTTTTTAACGAACAAAATCAGGAATGGGAATATCAGGAAGATCATCGAGGCTTGGTCTTGTTTGATACGAAAAGTCGACAATCTGTTACCCTTGAAAAATTAGGAAAAGTGCCGGAATATTTAACATCATTAGCCCCAACAAGCCAATTTGATGTCTGGGACGGTGAAAAATGGATCAAGGATACCGAAGCTGGAAAATTAGCAGAAAGACAGAAATTAGAAGGAATAAAACAACAAAAATTATATGATGCGACTCGTGAAATTGCTCCTCTTCAAGATGCTGTAGATTTAGATATAGCAACCGAAGAGGAAAGAAAGCGATTGATAACCTGGAAAAAATATCGTGTATTAGTCAATCGTATAAAAACTGTATTAATCTTAACTTAATCTGACAATTCTGATTTAAAAAAGGGAGTTACCGGTTTTAATTAAAATCATGAGATAATTAAATAAAAGGTAATTCTATGTATCAAACAAATAATCCTATCATCAAACATAAAGTCGGGTTACTTAACCTTGCTGAAGAGCTTCATAACGTATCAAAAGCTTGTAAGATTATGGGTGTATCCCAAGATACTTTCTATCGCTATCAAGAGCTTGTTAACGATGGTGGGATCGATACCTTAATTAATCAAAATCGACGGGTACCTAACGTAAAAAATAGAGTAGATGAACAGATTGAAAGCGCTGTAGTTGAGTATGCGATTGAATACCCTGCACACGGACAACACCGCAGTAGTAATGAACTAAGAAAAAAAGGAATTTTTGTTTCGGGAAGTGGTGTTCGTTCTATTTGGCTACGTCATCATCTTGAAAATTTTAAAAAACGTCTAAAGGCGCTAGTGTCAACGATCACCGAAAACTGATCCACTTTTTAGCTAAATACGATCAATCAAAATTGATCCACTATTTTACTCGGTTATTGCTCCTGAGCGCCGCTTATCTTTCAATCGATAGCTTTCACCGCTCAATTGCAGTACATGCGAATGATGAAGTAAACGATCAAGCATAGCGGTGGTTAATGTTACGTCATCAGCAAAGGCACTGGGCCATTGCCCAAATGATAAGTTACTCGTCAATATAACACTGCCATGTTCATAACGCTTGGCAATCACATTAAGCATGTTGCTCAATAGTGAAATAAAGTTGCTTAAAATAAAAACAAGTTAGATACATCTAAAAAATACAAAAATAGTTTATTTTTTAATCTTACATGGGTTATTTTTAATGCAAAAATTGATTATTTTATCATCAGCGGCTGGTTTTTTTGTAAGTCATAATTAATTTTGCTATTGAGCAACAGGCTTATTGAAAAATAGGTTTGCTTCCTCTCGCCCAAACGGTAGGTATCCAATCTCATCTATGATCAACAACTTCGGTGCCATCACCGAACGTGATAGATATTGTTTGAGCTTATTTTGTCGTTTAGCCGTTGAGAGTTGCAGCATCAGTTCAGCCGCTGTCGTAAAGCGGGTTTTCCTCTTGGCCTGTACTGCTTTTAATCTTAATCCAATAGCTAAATGCGTTTTGCCTACACCGCTTGGGCCAGGCAACACTACATTTTCATTACGCTCAATAAACGTTAATGCGCTTAATTCCTGTATTTGTTGCTTAGGAACGCCCGTTGCAAACTTAAAATCGAACGTACTGAGTTCTTTGTGCGTTGGGAATCCCGCCATCCGACTAAAGAGATTGCGAGTTCGTTCATCTCGTTGTTGTTGCTCACATTTTTATAGGGACAGTAAAAATTCTCCGTAGCTTTTGTCTTGGGCGATGCACTGTTCGGCAAGTGATGACTAATGAGTCGGAACAGAATTTAATTTCAATGACTCACACAGGTGTTCAATTTGTTCATGCAATAACATGTTCACCTCCCAGCAATGCTTCATATACGCTGATTGAGTGTTGCAAATTTACAGATTCAAGGGGCGGTACGATACGGATATTAAGCGTATTAGTCTGCGAGATAGATTGGCAAACCCTTGCTGGTAAGGGAAGAAGATACTTAACTATATTAGTCTTAACTTAATCTGACAATTCTGATTTAAAAAAGAGCGTTATCGGTTTTAATTAACATCATTAGATAATCAAATAAAAGGTAATTCTATGTATCAAACAAATAATCCTATCATCAAACATAAAGTCGGGTTACTTAACCTCGCTGAAGAGCTTAATAACGTCTCAAAAGCCTGTAAGATTATGGGGGTATCCCGAGATACGTTTTATCGCTACCAGGAACTTGTTAACGATGGTGGGATAGACGCTTTAATTAATCAAAATCGACGGGTGCCTAACGTAAAAAATAGAGTAGATGAACAGATTGAAAGCGCTGTAGTTGAGTATGCGATTGAATACCCTGCACACGGACAACACCGCAGTAGTAATAAAGGCATTTTTGTTTCGGGGAGTGGCGTTCGCTCTATTTGGCTGCGCCATAATCTCGAAAATTTTACAAAACGCCTAAAAGTGCTTGAAGATAAAATCGCAACAGAAGGAATTATCCTGTCAGAATCACAAATCAGTGCATCTAGAAAAGAAAGCGCAAGATGATGAAGCCTGTGGTGAGATTGAAACAGCGCATCCAGGTTATCTGGGTTCACAAGAACTTTTTATGTCGGTCATTTAAAAGGCGTTGGTCGTGTTTATCAACAAACTTACATTGATACTTACAGTAAAGTCGTTCATTAAAATAGTTGCTGAATAGAGACTTGCATTTTTTGTCACGCTATAGACAATAAAAAGAGGTTTAACTTAGAAAATAACGGTTTGAAATGATCAACAAAGAGCGGTTGTTACGAGATATAGCTAGGCGACTTAATTTTGATTACAAGGTGTGTTATGAGTTATACAATTGATTTTCGACGTAAAGTAATATCTGTAAGGAAAGCCGAAGGTTTAACAATTCGAGAAACTGCGAAACAATTCCGTATTGGAAAAGCGTCTTTAGTACGTTGGCTTAAACGACCAGAGCCAAAAAATTCAACGCCACGTAAGAGGAAGCTCGATAAAAATGCTTTAGCAAAAGATGTGGAACAGTATCCAGATGCTTACCAAAAGGAACGGGCAGAGCGATTCGGTGTTTGTAAAAAGACTATTTGGCAATCCCTTAAAAAGCTGGGATTAACCTATAAAAAAAACTCTATTCCATCCAAAAACCAACGAAAGCGACAGGCTGGCACATCAGCAAAAAAGACAACAGTATGAAAAAAAAGATAAATCTGTTGTTTTTATTGATGAAAGTGGTTTTTCACATGACACTCCACGAACTCACGGCTATTCCCCAAAAGGTCACCGTTGTTTTGGCCTGAAAAACTGGGGTGCTAAGGGAAGAACAAATGTTATTGGCGCTTTATTGGGAACAACCCTTTTTGCTATCGGATTATTTGATTGCAATATTAATCGTGATGTTTTTTATGTTTGGATCACAAAAATATTGCTCCCAGAACTTCCTGAAAATTCTGTTATTTTTATGGACAACGCTAGCTTTCACAAAGGTAAGAATATTGAACAGGCAATTATAAACGCAGGACACCAGATAGAATATTTGCCTGTGTATTCACCAGATTTAAATCCTATAGAACATAAATGGTCTCAAGCTAAACGTAAAAAGATGGAAACAGGATGCACTATCGATGACCTGTTTTTAATACATATGCTGTAATCAAAATTAAGTCGCCTAGCTATACTGACGGACAGAGGCAGTGAGTATTGTGGTAAAGTTGAACATCACGATTATCAACTTTATCTCGCTATCAATGATATTGATCATACAAAAACTAAAGCTCGTTCACCTCAAACTAATGGGATTTGTGAACGTTTTCATAAAACTGTATTACAAGAGTTCTATCAGGTGGCTTTTCGTAAGAAAATCTATAGGGCTTTAGATGAATTACAAGCTGATTTAGATAAATGGTTAGCAGGAATATAATAACCAACGCACTCATCATCAAGGAAAAATGTGTTGCGGTCGAACTCCTATGGCAACTTTACACGAGGGAAAACAACTTTGGATAGAGAAAGATTTAAATCAAATTTAACCTGACAGGTACTGTATAAATAACCGGTAACTGTCAGATTAAGTCTGAGCTACTATATAATAACAGCTGTTGATATGCATCTACAGCTTGTTGGTAAGTCGCATTTAATATCTCACTGGAGAAGTTTTGTTGTGTTTGCGGCTGTGTCAATGCCTGTTGAATAATGGCTATTAATTGCTCTAACGTAACCTCCTGATTAATATTTGTCATTGTCATCTGGGTCAAAGCCTCACTTAATTAAAACCGCTCAATAGCTTATCTTGAGCGGCGCATTTTCCTTAATCTATTAATATACTACTTATTATTTAGATTTATTTATTTACTAATGCTGAGCTCATACGCGTGTATAAGTCAACTAAATCTTTGACGATAGAGCGCATTTGTTCGGATAGTTGACAGGCTTTATCCCATGAGTCCTTAATGTTTTTTGCGTAATTCTGCGCATTCATCGCTTGGAAATCACCGTCAACTTTTTTCAATTCTGCCTTTTTAGTCATTTCAGCAGAACCCAGCTGGCCACTTCCTTCCAGACTTTTACCGGCAGCTTGTCCCAAATGAGTGACGATTTCACCAAATTGTTTGGTGAAAAAACCACTTAGTATGCCAACCGAACCAGAGGCAATTTGAAATGCACCGGTTAATTTGGCTGCATCACAAGCATCTTCTATCCCTTGGCGTTTTTTATCGAGTGATGAAGTTTGTATATTCCAGCCTAATTCCTGTTGCTTTTGGTTAAACTCCTGCAAAATGTTACGCAGTTTTTTTAATACTTCAGCTAACTTAATAATCAATTCATTGATTTGAGCAATGGCATCCATACTACTACCACCATAGAGCCCACTGTTACCAACGTCATCATACTTATCGACTGAAACTGAATTAGCGGACATTAATTGAATATCATTCATAACTGCCTCCTACTAAAATTATCTGAATAATGAGTAACTACCCATTTCTTGGCGCGTTTTACACCGTGTTGTTTTAGGGCGCTTTTATGTCGTTGTTTTGTTGATCATTAAATTTCGTTATTAGCGATAATAGAGCAATATCAATATCAATATCAATATCAATTATCATTTTATGATCAACTATTAATTAGCTCTGAATTTTACTTTTCATCATTAATTTCAGGCTAATAATGTCTAAATCTGAACAAAAGTAACACTATCAATGCCTTATAATTATCAAAATCCAGCTGTTTAATTACCAACTTACGGTTAGTAATAGCTAATTGAAACAACTACAGTAAAAATATTTATTGCGCCTAAACCGTGGTACTAGCAATGCGCGCTTGCAACATACCCGTTTCACTAATCGTCTTACTTACCCCTGATAAGGTATCACTCTGTTTATCTAATAGATCTTTGATCGTTTTACCTTGCTGCTCTTTCGCTTTGTCGTACCAGTCAAAACAAAATTCCATAAAATTTTGTTGCAAGATCAATGCTTCGATCTGTTTTTGTAGCTTGGCTTTTTCTAGGCCAATAATACCGCTAGTTACCGTTTTACCGGCACTGGCCGTAACATAGACCAAATCGAGAGAAACAAAAGTACAGGCTTTAATGGCTTGTTTGATTACTTCATTACGGATTAACTTAGTGACTTGCTTAATAAGTTCTTCTGCTGTGATTTGCCCCCCTTTTTCTACTGCTTGGGTAGCTATCTTTTCAACAGATTGGGTTACCAGTGTTTGGATTGCTTCTTGACTGAAAGCCTTATTTAATGATTTAGCAATCTGTCCGCCACATTCAGCCACTTTTTCTAAGCCTTTCTCTACACCTCCACCTAATTGTTTGCCAATTTGTTCAGCGATCTGTTCAGAGACCTGCTGACCAACTTGCTTAGCAATAGTTGATATTTCTTGTGATGAATTTTTAACCACAGCTTCAGCTAATTTCGGCGCCGCTTCTTTCATGGTTTCGCCCGCTGTTTTGGCTATCGCTCTGGTCGCCGATATCGCACGCCCAGCCTGGAAAATATCTAACGCCATCGCAACAACTTCAGCACCCAACTGAACTTTACCGGCTACATTGGCAACTTCCTGGCATTTGTCTTTATCTGCACCTAGCAATATTGCCGTTTCTGCTGCAGCTTTGACCATTCCTGCAATGCCAGCAGTTAAATAAGATGAGCCACTGGCAATTTCTAATGAACCACCAACCACATCACCAACCGCGAGCCGCACCGCACCTTCAACCAGTTTGAGTGCACCATAAACAGCCTCTACCGCACCAACAATCCAATCAAAAATAGCAGCAAAAATACCGCCTCTTTGCGCTTTTTCCGATTTCTCAATTTGTTTGGCCAGTTGTTCTTGAAACTCTTTTACCCGTTTATCACGTAAAAATGCTTGGGTATCTGTCATCAATTGGCTAGCTTTCGCTACCGTATTCGCCGTATCACCAAATATCTTCAAACTCAGGTTGGCAGCCAGTAAAATCATATCGTTAATGGATGCCTTTTCGATTTGATCTAATGTGGCACCATCATCAGCTTGTAAGGCATGTAATATACGGGCAAAAGCTTGTTGCGCTTGTTGATGACTAACAACGCCATTTTTTTCATCACGATCCACATTCAACGAAACATAGGTTGGCATAGACCATTCGGGTAAACTGGCTTTTTTAGCCGGATAGCTATTGTAAACATGAGGATTTTGTTTATCCGCTGTATTAATGGATGAAGTAACACTCATATTATTCACGGTACATTTCTCCCATTAAATAAGCTAACTGTTGGTTGGCATTTTTTCTGACTTCTGGCCATTGCTCAGCCGGCAAACAACGGCATATCCTTAGCGCAGCACGAAAAGACTTCTCTGCATATTGGCGATTGCCAAGTGCCAGATAACTGATGCCAGCAAAGTAAGGGCTACGGGGATCTTGCAAACGATTCATACCCGCACGACCAAAACAAAAAATAGCCTCTTCATGTTCATGCAGTTGTTGGCAACAAGTTGCTAAAGCATAAACGTATTCAAAATTGCCTTGATTGAGTCGCATTAGTAAGAAAAAAATTCGCTTGGCACTCTGATAATCACCATAAGTCATCAGTTGCATCGCGTAGCGGTAAAGTAAATCAAGATCCTTTTGATCGACATTTGCCAAACAACTCAACGCTCCACCTTGCTGAACAAAGTCAAGTAAAGTGGCAAAATCTTTATTATCCATTGCTGCCTCCCTAACGAATGTTTTGGGCAATCGATTTATTCATTTCTGCCAACATCGTTTGCATACTATTAATTAAACCGACCGTCACACTATAACTTTGCATCACTTTTTGCAGTTGCAGCTGAGATTGAGAAACAAAATCAGAAGCACGGTTTGATACCGTTTCCAACGCCGCCTTAACCGCCTGTAGTTGACCTTGATCTAATTTGTCACCATGTTTTTTTATATAATCATCGATTGACATACCATCAACGCTAATACCGTTTTTACGCATATAGTCGATAACAGCTTCAGGAAGCTCATCGGTCGCTTTATCACCTTTTTTAGATACCCCAGCAATGATTTCATCAACCTGATTAGCCATATCCTGGGCGCTACGTGATACATCTGCTTTATGCTGCATTTGCGCATATTTTTGTTTGGCAATATCAGATAACAAACTCATAAATGTATAAAGAACCGCAATACCATCGGATAAGACTGGATCATTATATATTGCAGAGGCATCTTTAATGCCATTTAAAGCTCCAGCATTGACAGAATAATTACTTGATGTGTTTAAGACTTGAGTAGACATAATTTAGCCCTCATAACTAAATATAAGATTTAAAAGTTTTTTTTTTTGTATTTACTGCGGTGTTTGAGCCTAACGATGTATTATTTCCTTCATCAGGCTCATTATTAATTGATTTAAAAGTTTTCTCTATAACTTGAAAATTTTTTTCAAGAGAATTAATCTTAGCAAGAATATCCTTTTGGCATTTATCAATACCCTCTGGAAATGCTTGTGCTAATTTCTTTAATTTATTTTGTGCGGTTGTATTATGGCTAGATTCTTCAGTTAATTGTTTAATTTCTTGTTGCAAAGATTCAAACTCTTTCATTTGCTCAAATAACAATGAACGGCGAAAATCTAAATCCGATATTAATGCTTGAATGTCATTAAACATAATTATTTCCTTTGGTTAAAAATTTTTTATTATAAAAATAAATTTATAAAAAATAGAAAAATAAATATTTATTTAATTTTGCTTTTTATATCGTTGCGCTAAAATATTAATAACCTGTTTTGCTGCTTCTACCGCCTCCAATAATGACAACGAAGATTTCGCATCATTTTGGGTTAGACTTTCTTGGCAGTCATTTAATTGCTGTAAATAAATTGCCTGATATTCTGATTGTTGCTTTAAATTCTCTTCCAATTTTGTGATACATGTCATATGACCCCCTAAAAAGAAAATGGAATATGCACAGAATTACCATCACGATTTAAATCTAATCCAGTAAAATCGATGTAACTAACAACGTAACCATTATCCAACTGGCTATTATGTTTAAGTCGTATACCGTTACTTAACTCAACAAAAGGTGCTTTGCTATTACCTCCATAACTGACAACCTGGGCAGGTAGATAATCACTTAAATTTTCGCGAACAGGTATATTTTCAATTCTTACATCCATATGCTGTCCCGTTGAAGCGGAAAGTGAAGCAGCTAGCTGGTATATTTTTTGTTCTTTATTTGGGGCGCTCAAACCAGTGATGATGATGCTGTCTTGGCGAGATTCAACCATCAATCCACTTAATAATCCTTTACTCCGTAATGTATCGATTAATTGCTGACTAAAACCACCAATCGCATTGTTTACCTGCCAATGACGTAAGCCATTTAATTGTCTCAGTTGTTGGGTAACATTATCCCATTGCTTGCCCGATTGAATGGCGCCTGAAATAAGAATATCGCCTGCTTCTTTACCAGTTGTCACTTTTGCATGCAAATAACCATTAGCGACCAGAACTGACTGCACATTTGCTACAAGTTGATCAATACAAACGGTTTTGTCACGAAAACGAATACCATGAAATTTCAATTCTCTTTCTAGTCGTGACAAAGCGATAAAATTTTTACAATAACCACTCAACGTTAACCCACCATTACTATCCCATTGTGACTGTATCTCTACCAATTCAGGTGCCAACAGCTGCTGTTTTAACCAAATATGAGGATCAAACAGGGTGGCTGATGATGGTGGTAATAACAGTACAAATAAACTTGCCAGCAAGATAAAGAGTGAAAATCCGGCCCACAGTAATAAACTCCATTTAGTTTTACCGGCAAGTTTGGCTTCAGGTAACGGCCGCCATTGTAATGATTCATCCGCCCGTCCAACCATAAAACCAATACCTGCTAGCACAATGGCTTGGTTTAGCGGAAATGTCATAGGGCCAGTATGCATCCCACCTTCAACTAATACCGTCATCGGCTGATTCAGCGTAATACCTTGTGGCTGTATCGTCAGTGACAAAGAGGTATGACTTGCTAATGGTGCAATAATGTCACCATCGATGCCCATGGTCAGATTGCCTTCAGGCAGAAACAATTCTCGCCCTTGCATCGGACCATTTAACCATAGCAATTTATAATTGCTTGCCATGATTAACCTCCTTGATTGATAGGCTCTGCTTTAATTAAAAACAGACGTATCACACTCTGTTTGCTACGATCTTCACTCCTGAATAAACCGCCAATCAATGGTAAATCCCCTAATAATGGAATTTTATTTTGCACCGTTTGGTCTTTATCTTGTACAAAGCCACCGAGTAATAAACTTTCACCGGTATTGAGTGTTGCTTGCGTTGCTATCTCTGAATTCTGTACTTGCGGTAATGGTTCACTATCATTAACCGCCTTCGCTTGCTGACCATCTTCAATATTGAGCGATAACATCACTTTTTTGCGACCATTGCTATCAATCAGTCTGGGAGTGACACGAAGTAATGAGCCAGCAGTTACCGATTCCAGTTTTGCGACCTTATCACCCTGTAATTTAGTATAAAAAGTGATATTTTTATCTAACACGGCTTGAATATTATTAAGCGTTACAACCGATGGGCGAGAAAGTATTTTTGCCTTAGAAGTTTTCTCTAATGCATTCAGGCGCACCATAAAATTGCCGGTATTGCCAATGACAGTTGAAAAATTATCACTGCCTGATGTACCTTGGTTAAAAGAAATTGATCCACCACCAATTTTGGCATTTGCCGACCAGTCAATACCTAACTGATTAAAATCTGATGCATCTACATCAATAATCGATACAGAGACTTCAATCATGGTTGGTGCGACATCAAGTTGTTTAATTAACGTGCTATAAAGCCCCATATCGTGCTTATTACTGCTAACTACTACCGCATTCTGCCTTGGATCGGCGGCAAATGACGTTATATCTTGTTGTGCATTTACGCCACTTACATTAGTTTGATTCATCTGTTTTAGGACACTAACGATACCTGGCACGGTCACATTTTGTTTACGATATTGATAAATGGTATCCGTTGCTGATGCATATTTAAGCGGAAAAATGCGGATTAAGCGCTGCGTTTGAATGTTTTGTTTTGCTTCTTGATCAACCTGATTAATA
This sequence comes from Candidatus Arsenophonus triatominarum, assembly GCF_001640365.1. GTDB lineage: Bacteria > Pseudomonadota > Gammaproteobacteria > Enterobacterales > Enterobacteriaceae > Arsenophonus > Arsenophonus triatominarum. Next base: position 307,090 of record NZ_LWMI01000007.1, read on the forward strand.
AATCGGGTTACTTTATTAATACAATCTGGGACACCATAAACTTGTAGCGCATTTAATCCATTAATCGATTTAACTTCACAACTATTTTTATCTAAAAAACCGGCTTTTCCCATATAGTTCAGCGCACGTTCACTTGATAAAGCACTAAGAGAAACAATTTGATTGTTCATTTCCTGCGCTTTATAAGCATGTAATACATCACCATCGTAATACCAAACTAAGCCATACTGGTGCGCTAAAAATGCCAGAATTTCCTGCGGTGTTTTGTTTTCAATTCGGCCACTGAAGGTATCTTGTATCTGTGCACTAATATCCATAGGAATACCATAAGAATTACCAATATCTCTTATTACCGATGCAAGCGGTGTCCCACGACTCACATAAACGAAGGGGTCACTGTCTTTCCAATGGATGGAAGACATTGATGCCGCCTGTTCAACCGTTGTGGTTAATAAAAATAAGCAACAGAGTTTATTTTTCATCTTTTTATACTCCGATAGCGCGATGGTGGTGATGCCACAGGTTGACACAAACCTTCTTCCAAAAATTTAGCTAATGCCAGATGACTACAAATAGATTGAATAAGTAGATTATCATCAATATCTTTATCGTAGGCTTGCCAGAGCACCCAATAAGAATGTCGATAATCTAGCCCCATATTCCTTCCTTCTGGACAGCAAACAAGCACTAAACTTGCTTGTTGATACCAAATTTTGCTATCGGGCGGTATTATCTGAACACCAAGTGTGGCACCAAAAGAAGATGATAGCCAATTTGCATTTCTGCCCGAACAAATTGCGTTCCAATCGCTTTCTGTTTTTTCAACAACTTCAAACAATCCAGTTGCTGTAAATCTTTTTATCATCGTCTTGTCACCTTTTTTATCTGTTAACAAGTATGAATAATACAATATCTTTGGCGTATCAGGTAAATACCTTAATCTCATAGTTACCTAAACAGATTAAAAATAAATAGAGAAATTAGAGTAGATTCTTAACCACAATTTGCGTTATTGTTAATAAATTGTATGTGTGTCTATGTGCATACGTTCTAGGAGTAAGAGAGTAATTATGAATACACATTGGTGTTCATCCTTAGTGACCAAACTCACCTTTGCCTTTGTTTCGGTACTCATTAGTTTATGGATACTTATTGAAATAAATTTTTATAACAATATTTATAGTGGTGCCATACAACATATTCTTATGACCTATCACCAAACGGGTGAAATTCGGGTTCATTTGAGTCGCAAACTATTTCAACAGTCAATTACTGACATTCAGCAATTGGAACGCCGTATTAGTGAATCCCAGTTTGAATGCCTACATTTTCCAGACAAACATGAACTAGTTGCCCGCCAAATTAATATTGGTAGTCATCCGATGGAAACAAATATGACTAATTTATGGGCGCTACAAACTTTTGGCACGTCAGGTCGACAAAGATATATTGATACATTTATCATTGAACCCGGTAAAAGTATCGCTATTTATGCGCTATCCACTATAGAACGTAATAATTTAACCAAACGAATAGCTGAAATTACCGCATTAGCCAAGCAACCAACAACAGATGGTTTTCGTTGGAGTGAGCCATTTTATGATACTGTTAGCAAACGAGCTTATGTACTGATGAGTTACACGCCGTCATCGCAAAAACCTAATCATCAACAAGTCGGCTTTGTGATTGATATCAATGATATGTTAGATGTTTCTAATATTTATCATGCCAGTGATATCAACTTTTTTCTTACTCCCAAAGGCGTTTTATCATTCAACGATGAGTTAAATATTTCTAAAAATGAGATGGCCTATATTAAAATGTTAATACCAACTTATACTCATCTCTTAGGATCGCTTTATGGGATCGATATTGGCAATTATTATGCCATATCAGAACAAATCGATGGCCCAAATTGGCAGCAAATCACATTAATACCGAAGGATCGTATTAAGCAAATTGCATATACTCCTTTTCTCCATGAATTGAAATGGTCATTGTTATCATTTGCTATTATGGCCATTGTGATGTTATGGATCTTGTTGCAGTACTTGGCAAAACCGATTCGCAATTTTGTTAATATTATTAAACAAGATGTTCAGCCGACCTTTAGTCGCCGTTTACCTGAGTCACGTAAAGATGAACTTGGTGATATTGCTCGCGCTTATAATACGTTACTTGATACTATCAAACATAGTTATGATGAATTAGAAAATAAAGTTGCAATTCGAACCATTGAACTGACTGAAGCCAAACAATTGGCCGAGCGAGCTACAGCGCGCAAAAGTGAGCATCTTACCACTATCAGCCATGAACTACGTACGCCACTTAACGGTATCACAGGATCGTTAGAATTACTGCAAACTACGCCGCTTTCCGAAAAACAAGCTAATTTACGTAATACCGCCTATACCTGTGCTAAATCGTTGCTCAGTATTATTAACAATATCTTAGATTTTTCTCGTATTGAAGCCGATCAGGTTGAATTAAATCTTCGCCGCTACCCAATCCTAAAAATTGTCGATGATGCGATGGTCACCATTCAGCCCCATTTAATAGATAAACCGGTTAAATTACACTGCATAGTCAATAATGATGTGCCAGAATCTTCGAATTTAGATTCATTAAGAGTGCAGCAGATTTTAGTTAATCTTCTGGGAAATGCGGCAAAATTTACTGAACAAGGGCATATCATACTGACGATTAAAGTAGAAGAAAATCAGCTCTGTTTTTATATAAAAGATACCGGCCCGGGGATAAAAGAAGAGGATCAGGCTTGTATATTCCAACCTTTTGTGCAGTCATCACACTGTAAAGTTGGAACAGGGCTTGGTCTTTCCATTTCTGAAAAAATCGCCGTTATTATGGGCGGTAATATTACCCTGAAGAGTGATTATGGCTATGGCTCTACATTCATATTTCGTATGCCTTTACTCGAACCAAGTTCACCCATGTGTTTACAACCAGAACCTATCGCGGCACCACATAAACTACATGCACAAATTACTTTGTGGGGTGGTAGAGCTAAGGGAGGGAGGAATCCATTACTTGAAAATGAAGAGTTAACCTACTTGCCGTGGCGATTATGGAAACAGCTATATGAAATCCAGCACGGTATTTCTCTGCCCTCTTCATCAATGCTATTCAAAACAATAATACCCTGGAAGCTGAAAATTCTTTTAGTCGATGATGTTGCCACTAACCTTGACATTATTAGCCAAATGCTAATTGAACTTGGCCAAATGGTTTATACTGCGGACAGTGGTAGAACAGCGCTTAATCTAGGTAAAAAACATATTTTTGATTTGGTATTAATGGATATACGGATACCCGATATTGATGGTTACCAGACGACTCGATTATGGCGTAAAAGTAATGTCATTCTGGATACTGAATGCCCAATTGTTGCACTTACCGCCAACGCTAATCCAAGCGAACATGAAAAAACCATATCATTAATGAACGGCTATTTGACTAAACCCGTGTCACTCGAGCAATTAGCTCAATGCATTGAGATGGCAGCCGAAATTCAGATCGATCGCGATATGCAACCTGAAGTTAACTGCGATAATGCTGAACCGATCATGAAATTTTCTGAAGACGAGTTTAATCAACGTCTAGCTCAGCACTTTTCTGATATGATCAAGCGTACTCAACATTGCTTACAAACGCATAATTGGGAAGATCTACGAAACATTTTACATAACATAAAAGGTAGCGCAGCCCTTACCGGTTTTGAAAACATATCAAAAACTGCAGCAGAATTAGAAAAACGTCTCGAATCACAAGGACATTTTTCTAGCGATGAACTTGAGGTGTTATTAATCGCACTAGAATATAATCAATCACTAATTCATCACGGCCCGTAACAGGGCCAAGCTGTTAGAATCCCATTCTGTGCGCCCATTTCATTAAATCTGCTACATTATGCGCATCGAGTTTCCTCATAATATTCATTCGATGAGTTTCGACTGTTTTCAAGCCGATTACTAATGCTTCAGCAATATCACGATTACGCCTGCCCTCAAAAATAAGTTTAAGCACTTGTTTTTCCCTATGGGTTAATACCGGAATATCCCCATTTTCAACCCCTTTTAACGCAACAATTTTTGCTGCATCCAAATTAGGATCGATGAAAAACTTACCTCTACCGACACTTTTAATTGCCGCTATCAGTGTACTTTTAGAGCCATGTTTTAATACATAACCATTAGCGCCAGCATCAAGGGCATCACGTGCTTTCCGTTCTTCTTCGGAAGCAGTCAATACAATTACCATTAATTTTGGCCAACGTTTTCTTAATTGGCGAATAGCTTCAACGCCACTCATGCCAGGTAAACTAAGATCCATTATCACTAAGTCTGGCTGTAATTTTAAACATGCATCATACACACCAAGACCATCAGTAACAAATCCAACTAATTCCAGATCGGAGTAGGGGGCAAGACAGCTTTTTAAGCCATCAAAGATCAAGTCATGATCATCCACCACAACGATCTTGATTCGTTTCAAATCCCCAGTAATCATTTAACTTCCCCATCTTGGTTTTTGTCACACTTGATACTCTAAATTCATAACCTCAAGCGATGGAGGAAACTACTTTAACAAGTAAAAACAATGCAACTTATTATTCATTATAGTGCTTATCATTTCTACAACTAAAAGAGTGATAAGTTTCAATTTTTTATAAACAATTAATCAATCATCGCTATCGTAACGAAGATCCATTACTAAACGCAATAGCTCTGCAACCGGTTCAAACAAGCTCTCAGGGATTATTTGCCCCCTTTCTACTTGTTGAAATAGCGCACGAGCCAATGGTATATTCTCAACCATTGGAATACCTGCTTTTTCAGCGAGTTTCACAATATGCAAAGCCATATTATCTTGAAATTTTTCAACAACTTGAGGTAATGGAGTAATGCCAGGTTGGTAATAAAGACAAACAACAATATGGGTTGGATTACGAACAATCACTGTCGATTTTCTTACATTTGCAACCACTGAATTACTCGTTATTTCTCGTTGTATTTCACGACACTTTTGCTTAATTTGAGGATTACCTTCTGTGTCTTTAAACTCTTGCTTTGTATCCTCCTTCGACATTTTTAACTCTTTCATAACATGATAATATTGAAATCCGTAATCTGCTATGGCAAATACAATATAACAAACTAAGAATCCTCCCCATAACCATTGAATTAACGTAAAGGTTACCATTACACCACAGTCAATACCACAAGTTGGCAAGTATTGAAATAGGTTTACATAATAATCTAATAAATAATAAAAAACTAATGTGAGCACAATAACCTTTAAAATATTCTTTCCAAACTCAAATAGATTTTTCATCGAAAAAATCTGTTTAGCATTTTTGATTATATTCATCTTATTAAAACTAAATGCCAAACTTTTATGCGCCCAAATTGGCCCAGTTTGAACTATACAGCTTAAGCAGATTGTGACAATTAATACCACCACCAGGCCAACCATAAAACGCAACAACAACATTATAAAGGAACCAATAATTGTTTTAGCAGCAACTTCGATCGGTAAAGAAAGTGAGCGTACAGTTAAAATAACCAATTCACCAATCGCATTAAATAAAGCATGTCCTTCAACAATTAAATAGCCGAGAATGACTGTCATTTTTAATACTGTCACTATTTCATTGCTTTTAATGACTTGTCCTTTTTTACGTGCCTCATTCATCCGCTTTTGTGTGGGCTTTTCCGTTTTTTCAGCCATTAATATCATCCTCGCCAAAGTTGGAATAAAGTTGAAATTTGTTTTTCAAATAGTTGGATCTTCATAAAATAGTGATCAAATGCAAAAAACATACTCACCAAAAGAAGAAACACAACTAATACACTTTTAATTGGCATAGATAGAAAAAACACATTAAGCTGCTCTACCGAACGATTAATCAATCCTAATGCAACATCAACTAAAATCATTACCACTATGGCTGGCATTGCAAAACTCATACAGAGTTCTAACATCATATGCCACTGTTGCTGAATGAATAGCAACATTGAAGCATTAAATGATAACGGTGCATTTGGCGGTAATACATTATAGGAATGGTAAAGCGCGGTAAGCAACGCATTGAAACCACCAGAAACCAAAAACAAGACACTTAATATTTGGGTAAATAACATGCCAAAAATTGAAGATTGTAACCCCATTAAAGGATTTAAGATGGTTGACATCGAGGCGCCGCGCAACGTGTCAATAATAAATCCTGCCATATCAATAGCCCAAAAAGGAATAGCTGCACAAAAACCAAGCACTAATCCAATAAGCAATTCTTCACTGTATAGAAACACTATCTCTGTCACAGTCTGATGGGTGAAATCGATCGGCATGGTCTTGATTATCGGAGCGACGGGCAAAGCAAACACTAATACCAGGCTGTTACGAATCAAGCTACTACCCATTGCTCCCCCTTTAAACAGTGGCAATAATAGTAACATTCCTAGAGGTCGCATCATGCTCAATGCCAACCAAGGCACCATTTGCATTAGACTATTCATCTAATCCTCTTATTTACCTATTTGATCAAAAGATAAAATAGCGTAGTTAAGTAGCGCACTCCCCATCCAGTGATAACTTACCGCCAAGGTAATACATACAGCCACTAATTTAATCAGAAATTGCAATGTCTGGTCTTGGATTTGTGTGAGCGCTTGTAATATACTCACTAATAACCCAGTGACTGATGCTACTATTACAATCGGTAATGAAAGCAGCAGCACAATCCATAACAACTCCGAAGTAAAATGAATTATGGTGGACTCATTCATGAAAAAGACACCATCAATTGACCAATAAGTTTGTCCCAGCCTCCCATCAAAATAAAAATTAATAATTTAAAGGGAAGCGCTATTGTCATTGGCGAAACCATCATCATTCCCATTGCTAATAAAACATTAGAAACAATAAGATCGATCGCAACAAACGGGAGATAAATCAAAAAACCAATTTTAAAGGCTGCAATAAGTTGACTCATGGTAAATGCAGGAACCATGACTAATAAAGAGTCAGGAGATAATGAAGTTTGATATTGTTTAGGCCAAATTTTATAGCCTATTTGAGTAAAAAATTTAACTTGTTCTTCGCTGGTATTTTTTTTCAAAAAATCTTTATATGGCGCAATAACTGATGAATTTATTTGTTCCAAAGAATCAACAGAATTCCAATCAATCGGCTGGGCTTTAATATTATCATGAATTCCAAAACCAACTGGTGCCATCGTAAATAAAGTCAATATTAATGCCAAACCATAAATAGCCATATTAGGCGGAATTTGCTGTATGCCTAACGCATTGCGTAACATTGATAAAACAATCGAAATTTTTAAAAATGAAGTTCCCATTACCACAAACAAAGGCATTATGGATAAACAAAAAAGCACTACAATTAATTGCATCGGATTATTAAATAACGACATAATACCTCCACTAACTCTATAGAAATAGAGTATCCATGGTACGATGAAGCGAAAATATCCGGTAAATACCAGAGAATAGTTAAAGAAAAAATAACTGTTTTATAAAATTTTTGAAGACTATTTGCCTCAATGAATGATAATTATTTACCATAATTTATCTAAAATGATATATATTTTTCATTAATTTGTTAAATAACATACTGGTTATGAACAATAAAGTCCAAATATATTTTATTGAATAATAAAAAAACATACTTTAAGTTTATTTTTAACATAAATATAAACTTTATTTTCTGTAACAAAATGAAATTGCAAATTATTTTAAAATAAAGTTCCTTATAAACTTATAGTCAATTTTTATTATTTTCGCATTTTTAAACACAACCATTTAATTTTTTTTGATCAGAGCGCTATTTTATATTGTTAATTTGTTATATAACAACAGAATTATTTTACTGAAAACGCCTTTATCATTATAAAAATGATATTAAGAACATTTATATTTGATGCAAACGCTTACTTAATCGATTTCAGCAAAATTTTTCTCTGTTTTTATCTTTGAAATAAAATTTTATAAAATCTCAGTAGTTTACTGGATATAACTGTATAAATTCAGCTGCTAACTTCACTTTGCTATACCATGGAGTAAAGTTGTTTATTAAGAAAAATAAATTATAACTAGGGAAATTATAATGTCATTTATTCTTTCAACACCAAATAATCCCTTAGCAATCAATGACTCCAGACTTAATACAGTTAAAGAAACTAAAGAATAGTCATTAAAATACAAAGGGAAAATTAATGTTCATAAAAAAAGCAATAAATCTATCAATAATATTAATCTAATCACGATTGATACAGATAATGCATTATAAGGGATTTTTAAAATTAGAACCATCTGTTTTAAAAAAATAAATTAAAATTATCTGGACAAACTGAAACATTTATTATCAATAACATACTGACTGATCAAATAAATATTTCAGACAACAATCCAATCGAAGAAATAGCAAAACTGGATGCTGAAATCACGCATACCAGTATGCCACGAGTTTCGCACAGGCATATAAAATTCCAGAAATGGCAAAAGCAATGGTTAATTTGCAAGTTACTAAAACGTATAAATTTGTTTAAATTACAATAAGTTGCTTTTAATTTATAAGATTTTGTCTATTTATATATTATGCTGAATTAAACTTAAAAATAGAGCGTTTTTTTTATTGGTGCGAAACTCGTGTATGCTAACTTTCAAAGTTTGACCAACTTAGTTTCGTTATCAGAAGAGCTGGCTAATATGTATCATCAGATATATTTACAAAAGGCCAGAGAGATAAAAAAAGTAGAAGACATTAAATTAGAAGCAATAATAGAAAAGCAAAATATTAATGAACTAAAAAATTATTTACAAAAACTACATAGTTATAATAGAAAATCACAAGGAATAATTATTCATAATTTGGAACTATTACCGACCCCATTAGGGAAAACATTACCATTATTAAAGATGCTATTATAGAAGCAAGTTGCCCACCTAAAAATATATTTACTCGATTAACTAAATTCATTTTTCCCAAGTGGTATGAGCAGCAGCAAAAAGAGATATTGAGCTATGAAATGAAAATCGGGAAATTGCATAATTTAGTTTTACGTCTGCAAAAAATAAAAGGCTTCGAAGATGTTGCTGGCGCTGCTTGGTTACACGCAATGGTGCGCCAACTATTTCTGCAAGCAACCCCAAAGCCTTATCCATTTGATCCGTTAAAATTGCTTTCACCTGAACATCGGTTGTAGTGCAAAAAATTGAAAATATGGGGAATTACCTCTTAATTATGCTTGTTGCTAGTGAACATCTAAATAAGTAGGGCTACAAACTTTCTGTGTTAATACAAAATTTATTGAAGATTTTTAAAATTGGCGGATATCCCAACTCAACCCAGAATGAGATATCTCCACGAGTTTCGCAATCTCCAAAAAAGAAGTATAAAGTTCAAAACAAGAAAAAATTAGGGTGTTCATATTTTGTCCGGTTATCCATGCATTAAAAATACCTACACGAGTTTCGCACCAATAAAAAAACGCTCTATTTTTAACCTGAGTTCGGGATAAGCATTATCAATTATGCTTGAAGATATGTTCCTGCCACCGGTATCTTTGGTTTAGATGGAATTAAACAATATGCAACCCGCCCTGCTAATAAATTCACTACAAAGTTAGCAGGAGAGCGGTGCCGCGTATGCTCTATCTGACAAAGATTTTTTAACTCATCAAATACCGTTTCAATGACAGAACGATGACGCAAGATGGCTTTGTCGAAACAAGTCTGTTCAACAGGCTTCATTTTCTTCTTGATATTCGTTATAAGGTTAATTCCTATTGTTTTCAGTTGCTGTTTCAGTGAAGCCGATAAATACCTTTTATCCGCATACAAATAACCAGAAAGATCTTTTATCAGCTCAAGTAATGGTTTCCGATCATCTGTGTTTCCTGGTGTAAGTCGAAAACTGAGTATTTCCCCCAAATGATTGATAATTACATGAAGTTTGAAACCAAAGAACCAACCTGTTGAGGTTTTTCCTCGTTCAGCTATCCCATCGAAGACTTTATGCCGGCGGATCCGTAAGTTATCACACACAGCTATCGGAGTAGAATCGGCAACCGACAGACCCGTGCACTTTCCCTTAATTGACTCACACAGTGCCGTTAAAGCTAAGGCACTGAGCGGAAGTAACTCTACGCAGCGTGAATATGATGGCAAGTTAGGAAATTCCTTCCTGAGATATAAACGGACATAATAGAGATAAAATACCTTGAATTGTCTGAATCGGAGTTGATGAAACAAAACAACCAGTGTCATCATTTCAGCCAATGAAAACTGAGTAGACCGTCTACGACGCTTACTACCGTTATTCAGCAAAATTTCATGCATTTTTGGCTCGAAGTCTTTACAAAAATCATCCATCAGGCAATAAAGTTCAGTAAGATTTTCCATCATTGTTTAACAATGCTCTACTCTTTAACCAGATTGTTAGAGTATTTTAACGAAATATGCGCATTCAACTATTTGAATAGCAAGACTTTCTACTTTATTTCTTATCCCGAACTCAGGTTATTTTTAAGTTTAATTCAGCATAATATATAAATAGACAAAATCTTATAAATTAAAAGCAACTTACTTATAATTTAAACAAATTTATACGTTTTAGTAACTTGCAAATTAACCATTGCTTTTAAGCCATTTCTAGAATTTTATATGCCTGTGCGAAACTCGTGCTAAAGACTTATGGCGATTAGTTCAACCTTCTATAGACAAAAAAAGCCCTTGCGTACTAATTGCCGATGATACATTGATTGCCAAAACACGTAGTAAAAAAATAGAGATGGTCCATTATCAATATTCAGGTAATGAACATGATGTTATTGCTGGCATAGGTTTAGTTAATTTACTTTGGCATAATCTAACAACTGTTGAATCAATTCCTATTGATTATCGTATTTATGATAAAGATTCCGATGAAAAAACAAAAAACACGCACTTTTCCGAAATGCTCGCTCTTGCTAAAAAAAGAGGGATCAAGCCTGAAGCGGTAGCGATGGATGCCTGGTATTCTAGCCTGGATAATCTGAAATCAATTCGCTCTCATGGTTGGGTCTGGGTAACCACGCTGAGGAAAAACAGGATTGTTAACCATAACAAACAACTGAACAAGTTAGACATCTCAGAAGAAGGAACTCCAATACACTTACGAGGTTATGGTTGGGTGACTGTTTTCAAATTTATAGCCAAAAACGGCCGTATTGATTACATAGTAACAAACAAAGACAACCCCACCCGTCAATACGTCAAATCTATCATGGATGCTCGTTGGTCTGTTGAAGTTTATCATCGAGAAGTTAAACAAAATTGTGGTATTGAACGCTGTCAGGCTCGCACGAGCCGAGCGCAAAGAAATCATCACGAGTTTCGCACAGGCATATAAAATTCCAGAAATGGCTTAAAAGCAATGGTTAATTTGCAAGTTACTAAAACGTATAAATTTGTTTAAATTATAAGTAAGTTGCTTTTAATTTATAAGATTTTGTCTATTTATATATTATGCTGAATTAAACTTAAAAATAGAGCGTTTTTTTATTGGTGCGAAACTCGTGATCATATTTTTCTCGCTATTTCTGCGTGGTTTGAACAACATAAATGTCGTATATCTGAAAAAATGACCCTTTATCAACAAAATTGGGACGTAATCAAAAATGCTATTACTGAGCACATCCGTGTTTTATTAGCGTACCCAAATTAGTTTTGTGCGAAACTCGTGTATCTGACAGCCAGCGACCAAAGCTTGCCTGAAGTAGATAGATGATTGCTTTTTAAGCACTTAACGTCATTGGTGAACAATAACAGTTGCGCCTGACGGGATGACAAGTATAATAGCGCCGTTTTCCGCGATTCTCCCTCAATGCCGAAGTGGCGAAATCGGTAGACGCAGTTGATTCAAAATCAACCGCCTTCGGGTGTGCCGGTTCGAGTCCGGCCTTCGGCACCATAAAACATTTATAGACATCAGATGATGTCTTTTTTTGTATCTGAAATGCCAGTTTTACCAGACATTCAATCGATTATAACCCCCCAAATTATGGCCAATATTATCTCAACAGCTAAACAAAGAGATAGAAGCAGCACTAAGAACTTAAACGCTTAGCTGAATTTTTATAGCGAATTTGTAGTGGTCAACTAAAATTGGCCACCCTACCTGACTGTTCACGGAACAGTCGCTCTGATTCGTTTGGCGTTAATCCACCGTTATACCAGTGAGGTCTTATATCGCTATAGTAGTGGGTTATGTAGCGAATAATGGCTGACTGAGCAGTACTAAAGCTTTGGTAGCCAGTCGTTGGCACCCATTCGGTCTTCAGACTACGGAAGAATCGTTCCATCGGACTATTATCCCAACAATTCCCTCTGCGACTGATACTTTGGGTCATCTGATAACGCCACAATGCCTGCCTATACTGACGACTGGTATAATGACTTCCCTGATCACTATGGAACATCACCTGTTTGGGATGCCCACGTAGTTCCCAAGCCATTTGTAGTGCTTTGGCGGTTAATTCTGAGTCTGGTGCAAATGACATTGCCCAGCCCACCGGTTTTCGGGCAAACAAATCCAATACCACAGCCAGATAGGCCCATCGTGAGCCTGTCCAAATATAGGTTACATCGCCGACCTGGTCAGGCTTTGTAACAGCGAACTGCCTATTGAGCAGATTTGGAATATTAATACGTTCATTTCCACCGCGGTTGTATTTATGTTTTCGCTCTTGGCAACTGACGATGATTAATTCTTTCATCAACTTACCCGCTAACCACCGCCCAAGTTTCACGTTGTGTGTATTGGTAACCATCGTGGCGATAGTCCTTGCACCAGCAGAGCCGCCACTAACGTTCCACGCTTCGCTGACTAGGCTACGTTTTATCGTCCGCTCAATATCTGGCTCCTTAGGCCGACACCAATAGCGATAACTGCTTCGGTGAACATTAAAAATACGACACAAAGTTTTCACCGGATAAAGCACTCTTAGCTTTTCAACTACCGAAAATTTTTCAGTGAGTCGGACATTAAGAGCGCAGTAGCCTTTTTTAAGATGTCATTCTCCATTTCCAGCCGGTGGATTTTTTTCTTCATTTCTCTGAACTCAATTTGTTCAGGTGTTAATGGCAGACCAGGCGGTGTTTTCTCTTGACGTTCTAAACGAAGGGCTCTTACCCACCGGCTAATCGCTGAAAGACTGACGTTCATGCCTTTCGCGGCTTCCTGGTAGGTGTAATTTTGGTCAAGGACTAATTTGGCGGTTTCACATTTAAATTCAGCAGTAATTATTTTACTCATTTCGGCACCTATAAAAATTATGAGGTAAGCATATAGCTAGGCGACTTAATTTTGATTACAGCATATGTATTAAAAACAGGTCATCGATAGTGCATCCTGTTTCCATCTTTCTTACGTTTAGCTTGAGACCATTTATGTTCTATAGGATTTAAATCTGGTGAATACACAGGCAAATATTCTATCTGGTGTCCTGCGTTTATAATTGCCTGTTCAATATTCTTACCTTTGTGAAAGCTAGCGTTGTCCATAAAAATAACAGAATTTTCAGGAAGTTCTGGGAGCAATATTTTTGTGATCCAAACATAAAAAACATCACGATTAATATTGCAATCAAATAATCCGATAGCAAAAAGGGTTGTTCCCAATAAAGCGCCAATAACATTTGTTCTTCCCTTAGCACCCCAGTTTTTCAGGCCAAAACAACGGTGACCTTTTGGGGAATAGCCGTGAGTTCGTGGAGTGTCATGTGAAAAACCACTTTCATCAATAAAAACAACAGATTTATCTTTTTTTTCATACTGTTGCCTTTTTTGCTGATGTGCCAGCCTGTCGCTTTCGTTGGTTTTTGGATGGAATAGAGTTTTTTTTATAGGTTAATCCCAGCTTTTTAAGGGATTGCCAAATAGTCTTTTTACAAACACCGAATCGCTCTGCCCGTTCCTTTTGGTAAGCATCTGGATACTGTTCCACATCTTTTGCTAAAGCATTTTTATCGAGCTTCCTCTTACGTGGCGTTGAATTTTTTGGCTCTGGTCGTTTAAGCCAACGTACTAAAGACGCTTTTCCAATACGGAATTGTTTCGCAGTTTCTCGAATTGTTAAACCTTCGGCTTTCCTTACAGATATTACTTTACGTCGAAAATCAATTGTATAACTCATAACACACCTTGTAATCAAAATTAAGTCGCCTAGCTATATCACCTCAACTTAGGTGGCCAAATTTAGTATGCCACTACAATTGATAGCTTTTAACCACATTGTTTGTCAGCTTCACTTTACCTCTTACACGAGTTTCGCACCAATAAAAAAACGCTCTATTTTTAAGTTTAATTCAGCATAATATATAAATAGACAAAATCTTATAAATTAAAAGCAACTTACTTGTAATTTAAACAAATTTATACGTTTTAGTAACTTGCAAATTAACCATTGCTTTTAAGCCATTTCTGGAATTTTATATGCCTGTGCGAAACTCGTGGCTTATTTATTAGTTCATTAGGGCTAATATTTATTGATGATCATGACCTTCATAAGCCAATGGTTGAAAAATAGTGAATAAGTTACTTCGAGTTATAGACACGAGTTTCACACAAAACTAATTTGGGTACGCTAATAAAACACGGATGTGCTCAGTAATAGCATTTTTGATTACGTCCCAATTTTGTTGATAAAGGGTCATTTTTTCAGATATACGACATTTATGTTGTTCAAACCACGCAGAAATAGCGAGAAAAATATGATTTCTTTGCGCTCGGCTCGTGCGAGCCTGACAGCGTTCAATACCACAATTTTGTTTAACTTCTCGATGATAAACTTCAACAGACCAACGGGCATCCATGATAGATTTGACGTATTGACGGGTGGGATTGTCTTTGTTTGTTACTATGTAATCAATACGGCCGTTTTTGGCTATAAATTTGAAAACAGTCACCCAACCATAACCTCGTAAGTGTATTGGAGTTCCTTCTTCTGAGATGTCTAACTTGTTCAGTTGTTTGTTATGGCTAACAATCCTGTTTTTCCTCAGCGTAGTTATTAGCCAAACCCAACCATGAGATCGAATTGATTTCAGATTATCCAGGCTAGAATACCAAGCATCCATCGCTACCGCTTCAGGCTTGATCCCTCTTTTTTTAGCAAGTGCAAGTATTTCGGAAAAATGCGTATTTTTTGTTTTTTCATCGGAATCTTTATCATAAATACGATAATCAATAGGAATTGATTCAACAGTTTTGTTAGATTATGCCAAAGTAAATTAACTAAACCTATGCCAGCAATAACATCATGTTCGTTACCTGAATACTGATAATGAACCATCTCTATTTTTTTACTACGTGTTTTGGCAATTAGTGTATCGTCAGTTATTAGTACACCAGGGCTTTTTTTGTCTATAGATGTTTCAACTAATCTCCACAGGTCTTTAGGTCAAAAACACCTGCTTTAGCCATCGACTAATAGTGTCATGAGACAAAGGTGATGGACTTACTTCTGATAACGCCAAACCAGAGTATCTCACACTGCTCACCTGTAAGAATGTTTTGTAGATATCTTTAATGCATGGATAAACTGACAAAATATAAACATCCTAATTTTTTCTTGTTTTGAACTTTATACTTCTTTTTCGGAGCTTGCGAAACTTGTGTATAATTAGAGAGTTATATTATATAATACGTTTAGCATCGATAACATAATCTATTTTTTCCTGCTGCCTGATGAAGGCGTTAATGAAAAATTAAATATTTATCAGGCGATTGTTTATAAAAATTTATTGATACTGGTTTATTAAGAATGCAACTATTTTGCCTAAAATTCTTTTCAGCCTTGACACTATTTTTATCACTCACTGGTTGCTCGTCATCGACAACAGAAACAAAGCTTCCTTCAGCCAAAACTTCATCAATTTCACCAACAGCACTAGAAATTCTTAATCGTCATCAACCCGCTACAGAAAAAACCACTGATTTGGTTGATCGTTTTGCTAGCCAAATTTTTGCTGAAACAAATCCACAAGGGATGGCAATCGTTGTCATCGATAATGATCAGATAGTGACCCGCTATTACGGTGAAACTGCGCCCGGAGCGCGACAAAAACCGGGCCCTAATTCACTGATCCGTATTGCTTCATTAACCAAACTAATGACCAGTGAAGTCATGATCAAATTAGAAGCGGATAAAAAATTACGTATTACTGATCCCCTACAAAATTACAGCTATTTCGGTACTCATATTCCTATCTATAATGGCAAACAGCCTATTCGATTATATCACCTAGCGAGTCATACCAGTGGTTTACCAAGAGAGCAACCTGGCGGTAAAATCGGCCGGCCGGTATTTGTTTGGCCAACCCAATCAAACCGTTGGACATGGCTCAAAAAGGCAAAAATTAAATGCTTACCAGGAATCAAAGCTGCTTATTCTAATCTGGCTTATGATCTATTAGCCGATGCCTTGGCAAAAGCGGCAGGAAAATCTTATAAGCAACTATTTGCCGAAAAAATTACCTTACCAGCCAAAATGTATGATACCACCTTTACACCAACTACCAATCAATGTTCTCGCCTAATGGTCGGTTATAAATCCAGTCCATGTATTAGTACGTTAGCTGCCGCCGGTAGTGGCGGAGTTTATTCGACCCCAGCTGATATACAAAGATGGATGCAACAATTTCTGTCAACCCATACGCAAGTAAGTAAACAAACCGCTCAACGTCAACAAGCGATCTATTTTGCTCGCGATATGCTTACCGACATTAAAGGTATGGATGTTGCAGGACATGCCGATGGTATTGGCCTTGGATGGGTTTATATGAATCCCCGCGATGGCATTCCCGGTATCTATCAAAAAACGGGTGGTGGTGGTGGTTTTAATACCTATATGACCATGATCCCACAACAACGTATTGGTATATTTGCCGTGATTTCACGCAAAAAAGGCAGTAAATTTAGTCGGTTAACCGAAGGAGTTAATGATTTAACTGCAGCGTTAACCATAAATTACAATAGCAATCCTTTCCAGCCAACCAAACAAGATTTTGCGGCAAATCTGGTCAAAAAACTGCTAGAAAGCCCTGATCATGGTTAAGCCAAACAATAAGAAATAAATTTTTTATCAGCATGGTAGCACATTGATAATATACCTATCCATGCTGTCAAAACTAATTATTGGCGTCGCATTAATAATAAAATGCTAAATCCCAGAAATAATACACTAGGTAACATTGCTGCTATCAGAGGAGGAACACCATAGACTAAACTTAGGTTACCAAAGCCTTCATTGAGCAGATAGAAAATAAATCCCCCTGAAATACCGATCAATACCCTTACCCCCATTGCGACACTTCGCAGCGGGCCAAAAATAAATGACAGTGCCATTAACATCATAACAGCGACAGAAAGCGGTGACAGGATTTTCTTCCACATACTTAGTTGATAGATTGATGCTTCTTGCCCACTCTCCTTAAGATATTTAACATATTTATACAGGCCCCTTATTGCTAACGAATCAGGTTCCAGAGAAACTACCCCTAATTTTTCTGGACTTAGATTGGTTTTCCAATCCATCAATAAACTCTGAGAGCCCGTAATTTCCTTTTCATTGTTAATCAATGATTTATCTACTTGTGATAATTGCCACTGGTGAGTATCAGAATTATAGCGACCTGAAGCAGCAAAAATGACCGCTTGCAGTTTTTTCTGCGCATCAAATTGGTAGATGGAAATTTCTTTTATGTCATTTTGATCGATAACGCGCTGAATATGAATAAAATTATTACCATCTTTAGCCCATAAACCACGATCTGTCACCATTAACGATCGACCGACAATTTTTTCAGCCCGATAGTTACGTGCCCACTGTTCTGTTGCAGGTGCAACCCATTCACCAATAACCATCGTCAAAATCACTAAAGGGATAGCGGTCTTCATCACTGACATCGCAACCTGTAAGCGAGAAAAACCAACCACCTGCATCACCACCAATTCACTACGGGTTGCCAGGGTTCCCAATCCAAGTAATGCGCCTAACAGTGCTGCCATCGGAAAAAATACTTCAATATCTCTGGGAACGGTTAATAAAGTAAAAATTCCTGCACTCCAAGTGGTATAGTCACCATCACCGACTTTTCTTAATTGCTCAACAAATTTAATAATGCCCGATAATGAAACCAACATAAAAAGGGTCATTAGGATCGAGGAGAGAATAGTACGCCCAATATATTTATCTAATACACCAAACATCAGGCGACTCCTTTATAGAGCTTAGCACGTAGTCGACGCATCGAAACGGTATCCCAAATATTCAATATGATAGCTAATAGCAAAAAAGCCCCATTAACTAGCCACATTGTTATTCTGGGATCAATTTCACCTTTCTCCGCATTGGAGTGCAGCGTACTTTGTAATAAAAAGAAAATTAAATAAAGCAACATCGCAGGTAACATACTTAAGACTCGTCCCTGTCTGGGATTAACTTCACTTAGTGGCACAACCATCAAGGCCATAATAAGTACCGAAACGACTAATGTTAAGCGCCAGTGAAATTCTGATTTTGATTCAGCATCTGTAGCACGCCACAATTGCAACATATCCTTTTGCTCGATTTTATCGCCTGTAACTGCCATTTCTTTATGATCGATCACCGCCTGATAATCTTTAAAATCCGTTATGCGAAAATCACGTAATAGTGCTGTACCTTCATAGCGGGTTCCCTTATCTAATACCACAATTTGATTACCATTTTGATCCTCTCGGATACGTCCACTTTCTGCAATCACTACGGAAGGACGTTGGTTATTAACCGGGCGTAATTGCGCCATAAAAACACCAGTAAAATTTTTGCCTTTTACATCACTAATATAAAGAACAATATTTTGATCTTTAGTGGTTTTAAATTGTCCCTCAACCATACTGGCCAAACCAGGATTGGCTTTCGCATCGGCTAATGCTTGCTCTTGATATTTTGCCGACCAGGGTAACATCCAGGCTACATTTATTGCCGCAATCAGAGCGGTAAATAATGCCAAAATTAAAGCCGCTGTCACTAATACCCGTTTACCTAAGCCACAGGCATGCATGACAGTAATTTCACTATCGATATAGAATTTGCTGTAGGTCATTAACAGCCCGAGAAACAGACTTAACGGCAAAATCAATTGTGCCATTTCAGGAATTCCAAGCCCCAGAAGAGGAAAGACTAAATCGGAAGGAATATTTCCCTGAACCGCTGAACTTAATATATTGATTGTTTTTTGACTAAAAAAAATTAAAATCAGGATAAAAAGTATTGCAACTTGACTTTTCAGCGTTTCCTTAACTAAGTATCGAATTATAATCACACTAATTACACCTGTGAAAATTTGTTTTTTGCAGCAAAATAGCTAACTTCGTCGTATAGTTACAGTTACGTACAATATTTTGGTTTTCTTAATGGTTACAATGTATCATGATGATAAATGCAGCATTAACTATTCGATCACCAAACAGAATATGTTTAATCGTTACCTATTACTATCCGTAAACCATTCGGTTAGTTTAACATAAAGCAGCTATTTCATAAGGTAAATTTATACTGTTCGTTAATTTTAGCGATAGTATTAATCTTTGTCTTTAAAATTCAGGAGAATGCATGGAGTTTAGTGTAAAAAGCGGTAGCCCAGAGAAACAGCGTAGCGCCTGTATTATTGTTGGGGTATTTGAACCTCGCCGCTTATCCCCTATAGCCGAACAACTGGATACGATCAGTGACGGCTATATCAGTGCCTTACTACGCCGCGGAGAACTGGAAGGTAAAGTTGGCCAAATGCTATTACTTCACCATGTTCCTAATATATTATCTGAACGCATTCTGTTAGTTGGATGCGGTAAAGAACGTGAACTCGATGAGCGTCAATATAAACAGATTATCCAAAAAACAATTAATACCTTGAATGAAACCGGCTCAATGGAAGCCGTCTGCTTTCTAACTGAATTGCATGTAAAAAGCCGCAATAATTATTGGAAAGTTCGCCAGGCAGTAGAAACCGCAAAAGAAACATTATATGTATTTAACCAACTGAAAAGCAATAAGAGTGAGCCACGACGGCCATTACGTAAAATTGTCTTTAATGTCCCAACACGTCGTGATTTACCTAATGGCGAGCGTGCTATTCAGCACGGCCTTGCTGTCGTGCTGGGTATAAAGTCAACCAAAGATCTGGCTAATATGCCGCCCAATATTTGCAATGCAGCCTATTTAGCCTCACAAGCACGTCAATTAGCCGATGATTATGAAAATCTTACCACCAAAGTGATCGGCGAAGAACAGATGAAAGAACTGGCGATGAATGCCTATTTAGCCGTAGGCCAAGGCTCACAAAACGAATCGCTAATGTCGATTATGCAATATAAAGGAAGTGACGATCCAACGGCTAAACCGATTGTGTTGGTTGGTAAAGGATTAACTTTTGACTCTGGTGGGATTTCTATTAAACCATCCGATGGCATGGATGAAATGAAATATGATATGTGTGGAGCCGCAACTGTTTATGGCGTTATGCGCTTTGTTGCTGAACTAAAACTGCCGATTGATGTCACTGCAGTGTTGGCGGGCTGTGAAAACATGCCGAGCGGTAAAGCTTATCGCCCTGGTGATATTTTAACTACTATGTCAGGGCAGACAGTAGAAGTCCTTAATACTGATGCGGAAGGAAGATTGGTTCTTTGTGACACACTAACTTATGTAGAACGTTTTGATCCTGATGTGGTAATTGATGTTGCAACTTTAACCGGAGCCTGTATTATTGCACTTGGTAATCACTATAGTGGATTAATGTCAAACCATAATCCCTTAGCATATGAATTACTAAAAGCCGCTAAGCAAGCAGGCGATAAAGCATGGCGACTGCCTCTGGCTGAAGAGTTTTCTGAGCAGTTAGAATCAAATTTTGCAGATCTTGCCAATATAGGAGGCCGTTCTGGTGGTGCAATTACTGCTGGCTGTTTCCTGGAACATTTTGCTACTAAATATCACTGGGCACATTTAGATATTGCAGGAACAGCTTGGCAATCAGGAAAAGCAAAAGGAGCAACAGGCCGCCCTGTGGCTTTGCTTGCTCAATTTCTGTTAAATCGTGCTTATATAAACTGTGACGAATAATCGCACCAGTGAATTTATAATATGGTGTTGTAAGCAATGCCCTTTTTCTATAATAGTAATGCGATGAAAAAAGCAACTTTCTATTTAATAGCGCAGCTATCTTCACAAGCAGAACTTGAAAGTCATGAATGGTTAGCCTGTCAGCTAGCAGCAGAAAACTGGCGGATGGGTAAACGTGTTTTAATTGCTTGCGAGGATCAAATACAAGCCGAAAAATTGGATGAAATACTTTGGCAAAGAGAACCTTATCAATTTGTCCCACACAATTTAGCCGGTGAAGGCCCTCGCTATGGCGCGCCGGTTGAGCTTTGTTGGCCAACAAAACGTGGTAGCTCAGCAAGAGATATATTGATAAATCTACAATCAACATTTGCAAACTTTGCCACAGCCTTCCATGAAGTGATAGACTTTGTACCCATTGATGAAAATTTGAAACAGTTGGCACGTGAAAGATACAAAACTTATCGCAGAATGGGTTTTAATTTGATCATGGCACCACCTCCAACCACTTAATAAATAACGAAGCAAGATGGAAAAGAAACCCGCAAATCAAACTCAGTCTGAGCCATCACTCGACAAAACTTATCAGCCCGCTGCAATTGAACAACCTTTATATGCACACTGGGAAAAAAACGGCTATTTTGCACCATACGGTGATAACAGCAAAGAGAGTTTTTGTATCGTGATCCCGCCGCCTAATGTCACGGGTAACCTGCATATGGGACATGCTTTTCAGCAAACGATCATGGATACCTTAATTCGCTACCAGCGCATGCAAGGGAAAAATACCCTATGGCAAAGTGGTACAGATCACGCGGGGATCGCCACTCAAATGGTTGTTGAGCGCAAAATTGCTGCAGAAGAGAATAAAACTCGTCATGACTATGGCAGAGAAGCGTTTATTGAAAAAATTTGGCAATGGAAAGCCGAGTCTGGCGGTAATATTTCTCAGCAAATGCGACGACTGGGTGACTCTGTTGATTGGCAACGTGAACGCTTTACCATGGATGAAGGCCTCACGAAAGCAGTAAAAGAAGCATTTATTCGGCTCTATCAAGATGATCTTATTTATCGAAGTAAACGATTAGTTAACTGGGATCCTAAGCTACATACCGCTATTTCCGATTTAGAAGTTGAAAATCGAGAAGTTAACGGTTTTATGTGGTATTTACGTTATCCCCTTGCTGATGGGGTAAAAACTGCCGAAGGCCAAGATTATCTGGTTGTTGCCACGACTCGACCAGAAACCATGCTTGGTGATACGGGTGTTGCAGTTAATCCCGCTGATCCGCGCTATAAGGATTTAATCGGCAAACAAATTTTACTGCCATTGGTTAATCGTTGTATTCCTATCGTCGGTGATGAACACGCCGATATGGAAAAAGGCACCGGCTGTGTGAAGATCACACCAGCGCACGATTTTAACGACTATGAAGTGGGAAAACGTCACCAGTTGCCGATGATCAATATTTTCGATTTCAATGGCCATATCCGCCAACAAGCTGAAGTATTCGACAACGCAGGCAACCCTAGCACTATTTATACCACAACAATCCCTGCAAACTATCAGGGAATAGAACGTTTTGCTGCCCGTAAAGCGATGGTCAGCGAATTAGAAAAACTAGGATTATTAGTCGCCGTAAAACCACATCAACTTACCATCCCTTATGGCGATCGTGGCGGTGTTGTTATTGAACCCATGCTGACAGATCAATGGTATGTTCGTACCCTACCACTAGCAGAACAAGCCATTGCGGTGGTAAAAGATGGTCGTATTCAGTTTGTTCCTAAACAGTATGAGAATATGTATTTTTCCTGGATGCAGGATATTCAAGATTGGTGTATTTCACGCCAATTATGGTGGGGACATAGAATACCCGCCTGGTATGATGAAGGTGGTAACGTCTATGTCGGACATGACGAAGAGGAAGTTCGTCGAGAGAACAATCTCAGCGCTGATATTAGCCTACATCAAGATGAAGATGTATTAGATACCTGGTTCTCTTCTGGTCTGTGGACCTTTTCAACATTAGGCTGGCCAGAAAATAGCGAGGCGTTAAAAACTTTCCATCCAACGGATGTGTTGGTAAGTGGCTTTGATATTATCTTTTTCTGGATAGCCCGCATGATCATGCTGACGATGTATTTCATCAAAGATGAAAATGGCAAAGGGCAAATTCCTTTTAAAACCGTCTATATGACAGGCCTAATCCGCGATGAAGAAGGGCAAAAAATGTCAAAATCCAAAGGCAATGTCATCGATCCATTGGATATGATCGATGGTATCTCGCTGGAAGATTTACTGACAAAACGTACTGGCAATATGATGCAACCCCAATTAGCCGAAAAAATTGCTAAACGTACCCGTAAAGAATATCCGCATGGCATCGAAGCGCATGGTACTGACGCTTTACGCTTTACGCTTGCAGCATTAGCATCGACCGGACGAGACATCAATTGGGATATGAAACGTCTTACTGGTTATCGCAATTTTTGTAATAAACTTTGGAATGCCAGTCGTTATGTCCTGATGAATACAGAAGGTCAAGATTGTGGTCAGCATGGTGGGGAAATGACTTTTTCGCTGGCTGATCGCTGGATCATGGCAGAATTTAACCAAACGGTAAAATTGTATCGTGAAGCACTGGATACTTATCGCTTTGATATCGCTGCCAATATTTTGTATGAATTTACCTGGAACCAGTTCTGCGATTGGTACTTAGAACTGTCTAAGCCGGCTATCCATAAAGGAAATGAGGCAGAAATTCGTGCCACACGTTATACCTTGATTGAAATACTGGAAAGCTTATTACGGCTGGCACATCCTATTATTCCATTTATTACCGAGACGATTTGGCAACGGGTGAAAGTGATTAAAGGCATCCAACAAGACACTATCATGTTACAGCCTTTCCCAATCTTTGAACCAGCCAAAGTTGATGAAGAGGCGCGTTATGATCTGGAATGGATCAAAGAACTGATTATTGCCATACGTAACATTCGGGCAGAAATGAATATCTCACCCGGTAAACCATTAGATCTGCTACTACGTGGTGCTAATCATGCAACCAAACGGCGTATTACAGAAAATTTGAATTTTATTCAAGCAATGGCCCGCCTTAGTTCTATTACTATTTTGGATGAACAGCAACCAAGACCACTTGCTGTAACTAAACTGATAGATGGTGCAGAAGTGTTGATCCCAATGGCAGATTTAGTCGATAAAGATATCGAACTAGCGCGGCTAGATAAAGAGCTGGATAAATTAACCAAAGAGATAGCGGCGATTGAAAACAAATTAGCTAACGATAGTTTTGTCGGCCGAGCGCCTGCTGCCGTTGTTGAAAAAGAGCGTGAGCGCCTGGCGGGACATTTAGCAGCAAAACAAAAACTGACTAATCAAAAAGTAACTATTAGCTCACTTTAAATAAGAAACAACACTGCTACCTTACTGTAGCAGTGTTGTTAACTGACAAACTTACTCTAACCACCCTACTTACTCAACTCAATATGCATCATCAGCTGATTTATATATATTAGTCTTAACTTAATCTGACAATTCTGATTTAAAAAAGAGAGTTACCGGTTTTAATTAAAATCATTAGATAATAAAATAAAAGGTAATTTTATGTATCAAACAAATAATCCTATCATAAACTTAAAGTCGGGTTACTTAACCTTGCTGAAGAGCTTCATAACGTATCAAAAGCCTGTAGATTAACCTGAGTTCGGGATAAGCATTATAGCTAGGCGACTTAATTTTGATTACAAGGTGTGTTATGAGTTATACAATTGATTTTCGACGTAAAGTAATATCTGTAAGGAAAGCCGAAGGTTTAACAATTCGAGAAACTGCGAAACAATTCCGTATTGGAAAAGCGTCTTTAGTACGTTGGCTTAAACGACCAGAGCCAAAAAATTCAACGCCACGTAAGAGGAAGCTCGATAAAAATGCTTTAGCAAAAGATGTGGAACAGTATCCAGATGCTTACCAAAAGGAACGGGCAGAGCGATTCGGTGTTTGTAAAAAGACTATTTGGCAATCCCTTAAAAAGCTGGGATTAACCTATAAAAAAAACTCTATTCCATCCAAAAACCAACGAAAGCGACAGGCTGGCACATCAGCAAAAAAGACAACAGTATGAAAAAAAAGATAAATCTGTTGTTTTTATTGATGAAAGTGGTTTTTCACATGACACTCCACGAACTCACGGCTATTCCCCAAAAGGTCACCGTTGTTTTGGCCTGAAAAACTGGGGTGCTAAGGGAAGAACAAATGTTATTGGCGCTTTATTGGGAACAACCCTTTTTGCTATCGGATTATTTGATTGCAATATTAATCGTGATGTTTTTTATGTTTGGATCACAAAAATATTGCTCCCAGAACTTCCTGAAAATTCTGTTATTTTTATGGACAACGCTAGCTTTCACAAAGGTAAGAATATTGAACAGGCAATTATAAACGCAGGACACCAGATAGAATATTTGCCTGTGTATTCACCAGATTTAAATCCTATAGAACATAAATGGTCTCAAGCTAAACGTAAAAAGATGGAAACAGGATGCACTATCGATGACCTGTTTTTAATACATATGCTGTAATCAAAATTAAGTCGCCTAGCTATATCAATTATGCTTGAAGATATGTTCCTGCCACAGGTATCTTTGTTTAGATGGAATTAAACAATATGCAACCAGCCCTGCTAATAAATTCACTACAAAGTTAGCAGGAGAGCAGTGCCACGTATGCGCTATCTGACAAAGATTTTTAACTCATCAAATACCGTTTCAATGACAGAACGATGACGCAAGATGGCTTTGTCGAAACAAGTCTGTTCAACAGGCTTCATTTTCTTCTTGATATTCGTTATAAAGTTAATTCCCATTGTTTTCAGTTGCTGTTTCAATGAAGCCGATAAATACCCTTTATCCGCATACAAACAACCAGAAAGATCTTTTATCAGCTCAGGTAATGGTTTCCGATCATCTGTGTTTCCTGGTGTAAGTCGAAAACTGAGTATTTCCCCTAAATGATTGATAATTACATGAAGTTTGAAACCAAAGAACCAACCTGTTGAGGTTTTTCCTCGTTCAGCTATCCCATCGAAGACTTTATGCCGGCGGATCCGTAAGTTATCACACACAGCTATCGGAGTAGAATAGGCAACCGACAGACCCGTGCACTTTCCCTTAATTGACTCAAACAGTGCCGTTAAAGCTAAGGTACTGCGCAGAAGTAACTCTACGCAGCGTGAATATGATGGCAAGTTAGGAAATTCCTTCCTGAGATATAAACGGACATGATATAGCTAGGCGACTTAATTTTGATTACAAGGTGTGTTATGAGTTATACAATTGATTTTCGACGTAAAGTAATATCTGTAAGGAAAGCCGAAGGTTTAACAATTCGAGAAACTGCGAAACAATTCCGTATTGGAAAAGCGTCTTTAGTACGTTGGCTTAAACGACCAGAGCCAAAAAATTCAACGCCACGTAAGAGGAAGCTCGATAAAAATGCTTTAGCAAAAGATGTGGAACAGTATCCAGATGCTTACCAAAAGGAACGGGCAGAGCGATTCGGTGTTTGTAAAAAGACTATTTGGCAATCCCTTAAAAAGCTGGGATTAACCTATAAAAAAAACTCTATTCCATCCAAAAACCAACGAAAGCGACAGGCTGGCACATCAGCAAAAAAGACAACAGTATGAAAAAAAAGATAAATCTGTTGTTTTTATTGATGAAAGTGGTTTTTCACATGACACTCCACGAACTCACGGCTATTCCCCAAAAGGTCACCGTTGTTTTGGCCTGAAAAACTGGGGTGCTAAGGGAAGAACAAATGTTATTGGCGCTTTATTGGGAACAACCCTTTTTGCTATCGGATTATTTGATTGCAATATTAACCGTGATGTTTTTTATGTTTGGATCACAAAAATATTGCTCCCAGAACTTCCTGAAAATTCTGTTATTTTTATGGACAACGCTAGCTTTCACAAAGGTAAGAATATTGAACAGGCAATTATAAACGCAGGACACCAGATAGAATATTTGCCTGTGTATTCACCAGATTTAAATCCTATAGAACATAAATGGTCTCAAGCTAAACGTAAAAAGATGGAAACAGGATGCACTATCGATGACCTGTTTTTAATACATATGCTGTAATCAAAATTAAGTCGCCTAGCTATAGAAGATAAAATACCTTGAATTGGCTGAATCGGAGTTGATGAAACAAAACAACCAGTGTCATCATTTCAGCCAATGAAAGCTGAGTAGACCGTCTACGAAGCTTACTACCGTTATTCAGCAAAATTTCATGCATTTTTGGTTCGAAGTCTTTACAAAAATCATCCATCAGGCAATAAAGTTCAGTAAGATTTTCCATCATTGTTTAACAATGCTCTACTCTTTAACCAGATTGTTAGAGTATTTTAACGAAATATGCGCATTCAACTATTTGAATAGCAAGACTTTCACTTTATTTCTTATCCCGAACTCAGGTTAGAGTAGATGAACAGATTGAAAGCGCAGTGGTGTTCGTTCTATTTGGCTACGTCATCATCTTGAAAATTTAAAAAAACGTCTAAAGGCGCTAGAAGATGAAATAGCGACAGAAGGGATTATCCTGTCAGAATCACAAATCAGCGCACTCGAAAAAAAAAGCACAGGATGATGAGGCCAATGGTGAAATTGAAAGCACATCCGGGTTATTTGGGGTCACAGGACACTTTTTATGTCGGTCATTTAAAAGGCGTTGGTCGTGTTTATCAACAAACTTACATTGAT
The DNA here is from genome assembly GCF_001640365.1 of Candidatus Arsenophonus triatominarum. Taxonomy (GTDB): domain Bacteria; phylum Pseudomonadota; class Gammaproteobacteria; order Enterobacterales; family Enterobacteriaceae; genus Arsenophonus; species Arsenophonus triatominarum. The sequence continues at coordinate 335,062 of NZ_LWMI01000007.1, forward strand.
ACTTACAGTAAAGTCGTTCATTGTAAGCTTTACACAACGAAAAGCGGGGTAACGGCGGCAGATTTATTAAATGACAAGGTTCTGCCTTTTTACACCCAGCATGGATTACCGATTTTACGTATACTGACGGACAGAGGCAGTGAGTATTGTGGTAAAGTTGAGCATCACGATTATCAACTTTATCTCACTATCAACGATATTGATCATGCAAAAACTAAAGCTCGTTCACCTCAAACCAATGGGATTTGTGAACGCTTTTATAAAACTGTATTACAAGAGTTCTATCAGGTGGCTTTTCGTAAGAAAATCTTCGGTAATTTAGCCGAATTACAAGCTGATTTAGACAAATGGTTAGACGAATACAATAACCAACGCACTCATCAAGGAAAAATGTGTTGCGGTCGAACTCCTATGGCAACTTTATACGAGGGAAAACAATTTTGGAGAGAAAAAGATTTAAATCAAATTTAACCTGACAGGTACTGTATAAATAACCGGTAACTGTCAGATCAAGTCTGAGCTACTACAATTTATAATCCCTGTACTTTCTATTCTAACAATTTGATTCTAGTGTAATGCCTTCGGTTCAACGTCCTTTTCTTCCGCATCATCATAATTAGGATCTTCAAAGAAAGTACCCCAACCATCGTAGTTAATGCCAATTTTCTCAGTTAACATCATCAATTGTACGACTTGTTTATCAATTAATTCTGCATCAAGCGCGCTATCTCGATAGACATCACAACACATCAGTACTGTACCATCTTCAATTTCTAGCTCTTCAGCATCATGCACTTCATAACCCAATTTAAATGCCACTATTGCCGCTTTTTCCAATAACTTAAAGTCTTTGGCCGAAAAGTGATGTTCTATTTCATACAAAGCATTCGGATCACTACCATCTTCCAATAATTCTTCGATGATTGAATGCGTTTCTGCTCGCTGCTCTGCAACTGCTTTTTGCTCCAGTAACAAATTTTCTGTGGAAATTTGCTGTTCTGATAATGCTTTTTTAAACGACGTCAACTCTTCAGCTGAAAGGTACTGCTCTATTTCATAAAACACATTAGGATCACTGCTATCCGTCGCTACATTTTCAACATCCAAACGGGTATCTGCGTGCTGCTCTCCTAGTACTTTTTTATTAACCATGTCGCGCTCCCTCTGTATTAATATGACAGTAACTTTTGCATTCTCCCATAGCCAACGAAGGAGAGCTACTATTACAACAAAGAAATTTATATTCAGATTGATTTGGATTTTTTATGATCATGATTTGAATATAAGTTCAATATAAAAAAATAAGTAAAATTACCGAGTTCTGTTTAATAAAAAGCAACTCGGGTATGATTATTTGAGTGAATATCAACAAAAACAATTAATTAAAAATTGATTTTCGATTGGTAGATAACGAAAAATAGACCATCCATCTAATTATTGGTAACTAAGAATTTTAGGTTTAATGTTGCCAAAATATTCCTCAGTAGGTTCAGCAACAATTATTTTGTTACCGTGCAAAAAATTTTTCTGAATTTAATGCATTATATTTTTAAACATTTTTTTCAATTTTCTTTCTGTACACGAGTTTCGCACCAATAAAAAAACGCTCTATTTTTAAGTTTAATTCAGCATAATATATAAATAGACAAAATCTTATAAATTAAAAGCAATTTATTGTAATTTAAACAAATTTATACGTTTTAGTAACTTGCAAATTAACCATTGCTTTTAAGCCATTTCTGGAATTTTATATGCCTGTGCGAAACTCGTGTCTGTAATCACTTGCTATACTGACAGAGCGACGTATAATGTGCCAAATTTTTTGCGGGGGAAAAAATGCATAACCAATGCTTAAAAGAATCAATATATGCATTGCTGCCATTGGGCTATTTAGTTATTGCATTTCCTCCTCAATTAACCCTATTTATTCAAGCCCCTCAATGAGGGGCTTTTTTTTGGCATAACAATACTTAAATATGGCACAAAGAAAGGAGGAACAACACGATGGTTAATCCGTTGTATCTTCGAGACATAATCTCGATTAATGATTTAAAGCGTGAAGATCTACTCATTGTACTTGAAGTTGCTACATCACTAAAACAACATCCCCAACCTAATCTGCTAAAACATAAAGTGATTGCCAGTTGTTTCTTTGAAGCTTCCACCCGTACGCGCCTTTCTTTCGAAACAGCCATTCACCGCTTAGGTGCTTCGGTGGTGGGTTTTTCCGATAGCAATAATACTTCGTTAGGTAAAAAAGGCGAAACCTTGGCAGACACGATATCGGTTATTAGCCAATATGTTGATGCCATTGTTATCCGTCATCCACAAGAGGGCGCATCACGTTTAGCGGCTCAATTTTCAGGAAAAATTCCGGTGATAAATGCCGGTGATGGTGCCAACCAACATCCTACCCAGACATTACTCGATCTATTCACCATTCAAGAGAGCCAAGGCAGCTTAAATAATTTGCATATTGCGATGGTTGGTGACCTAAAATATGGCCGAACCGTTCATTCATTAACCCAAGCATTATCGAAGTTTGATAATAATCATCTCTATTTTATTGCACCTGAAGCTTTATCGATGCCAGCTCATATCCTTCATCTGCTAGAAGAAAAAGGGGTAACTTATAGCTTACATGACAACATAGAGGCGGTCGTGCCAAAACTGGACATTATCTATGTAACTCGAGTGCAAAAAGAGCGTTTAGATCCTTCTGAATATGCCAATGTTAAAGCCCAATTCATTTTAAACAGCCATGAATTAGCCGTCGCTAAACCTGGTATGAAAGTTTTACATCCTCTACCACGTATGGACGAAATTACTACTGATGTTGATAAAACATCCCATGCTTACTATTTTCAGCAAGCCGGTAATGGTATTTATGCACGACAAGCACTTCTAGCACTGATCTTAAATAAAACCATTAATTTCTGAGGCATTCAATTATGGCAAATAACCACAAATTACAAGTAGAAGCAATTAGCTGTGGCACCGTTATCGACCATATTCCTGCCCAAATGGGTTTTAAATTACTTTCGTTGTTTAAATTAACGCTAACTGATCAGCGTATTACTATAGGTTTAAATCTACCTTCTAATCACTTAGGTAAAAAAGATCTGATTAAAATTGAAAATACCTTTCTCACCCCTGAACAAGCAAACGAACTGGCAATGTATGCTCCCCATGCCACCGTTAACTGTATTAAAGACTATAAAGTGGAAAAAAAGCTATCAATTAGCTTACCTGAGCAAATTGATGCAGTTTTAATCTGTCCTAACAGTAACTGCATTAGCAATAATGAACCGGTCAGTAGCAGTTTTACCATTAAACAGCGACATAATGATGTCATTCTGACATGCAAATATTGTGAAAAAACCTTTGATAGACATGCGGTAATTAATAATATGTAATGCAGTATTATATAACCCTCTCATTCATGTCGACCACTAGAATAGTGGTGGTAGTAAATTTATAATTAACTTTTAGACTACAAGGTAAATAACAACTTATGTCATACGAAATTAAAACTGAAAATGCACCAGCAGCTATCGGCCCTTATGTGCAAGGTGTTGATCTTGGCAACATGATTATTACATCCGGCCAAATTCCGATTGATCCGAAAACCGGTGAAATAGCTGAAGACATAATTGCCCAAACAACACAGTCACTGAAAAATATTCAGGCTATCGTAGAAAAAGCGGGGCTCAGTGTGGCTAATATTGTTAAAACTACTGTTTTTGTTAAAGATATGAATGATTTCGCGAGCGTAAATGCCACTTATGAAGCGTTTTTTAACCAACATAATGCTCCTTATCCTGCTCGTTCTTGCGTCGAAGTTGCTCGCTTACCAAAAGATGTTGGCATTGAAATTGAAGCGATAGCTATTCGTCAATAAAAACCACTAACTTTGATATTATGCCTAATCAAACTTAGCCAGCGCTTATGATTTACCAAATCTTTATAGAAACTTTTTCTGTAAAGATTTTTAAATAATTAGCAACTTAAACCTCTCTGTTGTTATTAACATTTAGCTAAAAAGCAAACAACATCAAACTTCTTTGTTTTAGATCAATAAAAGCCCTGCTAAATAACAACCAGATACTATATATTGTGCTTTAATATACATAAAAGCACTAGATATAGAATTTATAGACAAGTTATCCACAAATTAATGCCTACATGATTAACTGTGATTAAGTTGTGGATAACAATTGGAGGAGCCTATTGTGAAAACAGTAGTTATTAAACGCGATGGTTGTCAGGTCGTTTTTGATAAAAATCGGATCAAAGAAGCCGTCATGCGTGCAGCCGCTGCCACTGGGATTTGCGATGATCAATATTGTGCAGTTGTCGCCTCAGTCGTCGAACAACAATTAGGCAACCGCCAAACCGTTGATATTCATGAAATTCAAGATGCAGTTGAAAATCAATTGATGGCGGGTCTTTATAAAGATCTGGCCAGAAATTACATTGAATATCGCCATGAACGTGACATTGCCAGAGAACAACGTAGCCGTCTTACTCACGAAATTCGCGGCTTAATTGAGCAAAGTAATGTTTCGTTACTTAATGAGAATGCGAATAAAGACAGTAAGGTTATTCCAACTCAACGCGATTTATTAGCAGGTATTGTTGCTAAACATTATGCTAAACAACATATTTTACCGCGTGATGTCGTTATGGCACATGAACGTGGTGAAATTCACTATCATGATCTGGATTACTCACCATTTTTTCCGATGTTTAACTGTATGCTGATCGATTTGCAAGGCATGTTAACCAAAGGTTTTAAAATGGGCAATGCTGAAATTGAGCCACCAAAATCAATTTCAACCGCCACCGCCGTCACAGCACAAATTATAGCCCAAGTGGCCAGCCATATTTATGGTGGTACAACCATTAATCGTATCGATGAAGTGCTGGCTCCATTTGTTCAGGCGAGCTATAAAAAACACTTAAAAATTGCCAAAGAATGGCAAATTGCCGACCAATTTGCCTACGCTGAGAGCAGGACAGAAAAAGAGTGTTATGACGCTTTTCAATCACTAGAATATGAAGTTAATACACTGCACACCGCAAATGGCCAAACACCTTTTGTTACCTTTGGGTTTGGCTTAGGAACCTCAAAAGAGTCACGATTAATCCAAAAATCTATCTTACAAAATCGTTTAGCTGGATTAGGTAAAAATCGTAAAACCGCGGTATTTCCAAAATTAGTTTTTGCTATCCGTAAGGGGATCAATCACCAATATGGCGATCCCAACTACGACATTAAACAGCTTGCACTTGAATGTGCCAGTAAACGGATGTATCCAGATATTCTTAACTACGAGCAGGTGGTAAACGTCACCGGCTCTTTCAAAACACCGATGGGTTGCCGCAGTTTCTTGGGCGTTTATGAAGAGCAAGGTCAAGCTATTCATGAAGGACGTAATAATCTCGGTGTAATCAGTATTAACTTGCCCCGGATAGCAATTGAGGCCAAAGGTGACGAACAACGATTTTACCAAATATTGGATAACAGATTGGCAATTACCAAAAAAGCACTGATGACGCGTATCGCCAGACTGGAAAATGTCAAAGCGCGTGTCGCCCCAATTCTTTATATGGAAGGTGCTTGTGGCGTTCGTTTACAAGCAGAAGACAATATTGCTGAAATATTTAAACGTGGTCGTGCATCGATCTCTTTAGGTTATATCGGCCTGCATGAAACAATCAATGCTCTTTATGGTACGCAACAACATGTTTTTGATGATGAAACTTTGCGACAAAAATCCTATCAGATCATTAAGCAGCTACGTGCAGCGACAGATTACTGGAAAGCTGAAACCGGCTATGGATTTAGCTTATATAGTACCCCCAGTGAGAATTTATGTGATCGATTTTGTCGCTTAGATGTGGCTGAATTCGGTTTAATCGAGGGGGTTACTGATAAAGGATATTATACCAATAGTTTTCATCTGGATGTCGAAAAACAGGTCAATCCCTACGATAAAATTGACTTTGAAGCCCCTTACCCTGCTTTAGCCAGTGGCGGCTTTATCTGCTACGGTGAATATCCAAACTTACAGCATAACTTAAAAGCATTAGAAGATGTCTGGGATTACAGTTACCACCATATCCCCTATTATGGCACGAATACCCCAATTGATGAGTGTTATGAATGTGGTTTTGCGGGTGAATTTGCCTGTACCAGTAAAGGATTCGTCTGCCCATCTTGCGACAATCATGATCCAACCCGCGTTTCGGTTATTCGCCGCGTTTGTGGTTATCTTGGCAGTCCCGATGCTAGACCATTCAATAGAGGTAAACAAGAAGAAGTCAAACGACGCGTTAAACATTTGAAAAATGGTCAACTTGGATAACAATTATGAATTATCATCGATATTACCCGGTTGATGTGGTTAATGGCCCAGGAACACGTTGTACGTTATTTGTCGCTGGCTGTCTCCATCAATGTAAAGGTTGTTACAACAAAAGCACCTGGAAAATTGATTCGGGTAAACCGTTTACCCAAGCAATAGAAAATCAAATCATCACTGATTTGCAAGACCAAAGGATAGTTCGTCAGGGACTTTCCCTCTCTGGCGGCGATCCATTACATCCACAAAATGTAGAGACGATTTTACAACTGGTTAAACGCATCAAACTCGAATGCCCAGATAAAGATATTTGGCTATGGAGCGGTTATACCCTTGACCAATTAACTGATAATCAACGAGCCGTCGTTAACTATCTTGATGTATTAGTTGATGGTAAATTCATTCAAGCGCGCTATGACCCCAATCTATTATGGCGAGGTAGTCATAATCAAGTGATCCATAGACTGAATTAACTATCACGATGCCAGAACAGTTTAGTGCCAAAACCTAACTTATTATTGACCATTTTGATCTGTTGTAAAGATAATTGCCAAATAGGGACACTGGCTGCCATAGCGACTGGAAATCGCCGATTATAGTCTGCCTGGTTTGCTTTTCTTGCTTGCCGGTTAGGAGATCGACTTTACCGATTAATTGTATTCTTTGTATGTTGGCCACTGATTTGCTTTGACAGCAAATAGTTCCAGCTACAATCGGGTTTTTAAGCATCAATTGTCCATGACGAGTACTGGTTTTGGATAGAAAATATAACGACATAGTTTGGGCTTTAAAGGTATACACGAGTTTCGCACAGGCATATAAAATTCCAGAAATGGCTTAAAAGCAATGGTTAATTTGCAAGTTACTAAAACGTATAAATTTTTTTAAATTACAATAAGTTGCTTTTAATTTATAAGATTTTGTCTATTTATATATTATGCTGAATTAAACTTAAAAATAGAGCGTTTTTTTATTGGTGCGAAACTCGTGTCATTTTGTACTAGTTTAATCAAATCGGCTAATTGCAATAAACCAAAACGTAAAATTGTAGGCATGGTCTCTAACTCAAATGCATCTAACAGGTTTTTACATACAAACCAAGCTCTGTATCACCTTCGATATGCAATCGACGTTGGAAAAATAAGGTATCAGGATCTTCTTTATGCGCGGCAATTAAAATTAAGTCATTCGCCTCACTACAAAAACTGACATCTGCTTGTTGATCTTTACTAACTATGATTTTACCTGCCTGCAGGCTAATATACCAAACAAGTTGTACATCTTGCACCTCAACTTTTAGCCATTTATTCTGCAAAAAAATCCAGTTCGCCATCGTTTAATGCCTGCTGAAATTGCCAACTTAGTAATTGCTCCAGAATTTGACGCTCTAATATAAAAGGCGTAGCTTTTAATGGTAAATGCACCAATTTAGGCCCTTGTTGGATAATCTGCTGGCGAATTTTTTTTAACACGTTCCAAATTCCTCTTGCACTTTTATGATATATTTTCTAAGCATTAATGATAATCATCCATTCTGCCAAATTATTAATTAATATCCTTGAATCCACATCAAAATTTAACCAACAATCGATTAATTCCGTTCAATTTTATGCTCCATCTAGCAAAATCAATTCACAAAAGAAAGTAATCTGGTTTAAGTCAAAACAACTATATTACACCTTGACTACAATCGATAGACATCTAACTATACCACAAGTTTCGCCCCAATAAAAAAACGCTCTATTTTTAAGTTTAATTCAGCATAATATATAATAGACAAAATCTTATAAATTAAAAGCAACTTATTGTAATTTAAACAAATTTATACGTTTTAGTAACTTGCAAATTAACCATTGCTTTTAAGCCATTTCTGGAATTTTATATGCCTGTGCGAAACTCGTGTATACGCTAGGATCATCGAATGGAATTATTATGTCCGGCAAGGTAACCTACCTGCCTTAAAAGTAGCTGTCGATAATGGCGCCGATGCGGTCTATATTGGTTTTAAAGATGACACTAATGCACGTCATTTTGCTGGTTTAAATTTTAGCGAAAAAATTGGTTGAAGCCGTCAAATACGCTCATGTTCATGATTGCAAATTACATGTTGCTATCAATACCTTTGCTCACCCTAATGGTTTTAATCGCTGGCTATCTTAGAATATGCGACCAATAAATATCCCCATATTGAACGTCATGTCTCCGTTCAAGCTTCAGTGACAAATATTGCAGCGATTCAATTTTATCACCGTAATTTCGCTGTCCAACGAATAGTGCTTCCTCGTGTTCTATCATTACATGAACGTAGCCCGCTCCGCGTGAGCGGCGCAGCTACGCTGCTTCGGGGATGTTAATGAGCTGAGTACTGTTTTATACTCTGCGAAAAGATCCCCATAGGGTGATTTACTCAGATGTATATCCCACGTCCTGCTAAACTGCTTTTCACCATCGATGATGGCTGGAATAAATTCCTCGAAAAACACGGTGACGGCGTCAGTTCATGGACCCGTCTATCTGTCGAGCGTATGCTTACCTGCGGCACTTGTTCCATGGGTGTCCGACGCTATTGTTGCGCTTCGCCTGATTGTTCTCACAGCCGTTTTTTCTGCCAGAGCTGTAATTCAAAAGCCTGCAGCTCATGCGGTTTCAAAGCCACAGAGCAGTGGTTAGCACAGCAGGTTCATATTTTTCCCGACTGCGACTGGTGTTAGCAACGGTGCAAAAATGATCCACCCCAGCGGTTGAAATCTGATCCAGGGTTTAATCTGCTCTCCTAAAAATTAGGAGAGCCTATGATCATTTTTGAGACGATTATGGAAATTAAAATTTTACATAAACAGGGTATGAGTAATCGAAAGATTGCAATGAAATTGGGGATTTCTCTAAATACGGTAAAACGTTATCTTAAGGCTAAAAGTGAACCACCAAAATATTCGCCTAGACCTCCTGTTACCTCATTTTTAGATAAATACACGAGTTTCGCACCAATAAAAAACGCTCTATTTTTAAGTTTAATTCAGCATAATATATAAATAGACAAAATCTTATAAATTAAAAGCAACTTATTGTAATTTAAACAATTTTATACGTTTTAGTAACTTGCAAATTAACCATTGCTTTTAAGCCATTTCTGGAATTTTATATGCCTGTGCGAAACTCGTGATAATGTTAAACGGTTATGCGAGTTTATCTGCTTAAAATACAAATTTGGCCTAACGGCCAGTTAGTATTAGCATAAATAAGCAGCAGTGAGTTATTCAGGAGAGTTTTTTTTAATCTGATTTAATTTCCGTAATTTCGCTTATTACGACAGATTCTAAATGGCACAAATCATTTAATATTTTACTTTTTAAATCATGGTTGGTTTGGTTATGTTGACAAATTTGATTTAATTCTTCGATCACATCCCGTAGGTGGAGATTAATTTGTATTAGTCTTAACTTAATCCGACAATTCTGATTTAAAAAAGAGCGTTACCGGTTTTAATTAACATCATTAGATAATTAAATAAAAGGTAATTCTATGTATCAAACAAATAATCCTATCATCAAACATAAAGTCGGGTTACTTAACCTCGCTGAAGAGCTTAATAACGTCTCAAAAGCCTGTAAGATTATGGGGGTATCCCGAGATACGTTTTATCGCTACCAGGAACTTGTTAACGATGGTGGGATAGACGCTTTAATTAATCAAAATCGACGGGTGCCTAACGTAAAAAATAGAGTAGATGAACAGATTGAAAGCGCTGTAGTCGAGTATGCGATTGAATACCCTGCACACGGTCAACACCGCAGTAGTAATGAACTAAGAAAAAAAGGCATTTTTGTTTCGGGGAGTGGCGTTCGCTCTATTTGGCTGCGCCATAATCTCGAAAATTTTACAAAACGCCTAAAAGCGCTTGAAGATAAAATCGCAACAGAAGGAATTATCCTGTCAGAATCACAAATCAGTGCTCTAGAAAAGAAAGCGCAAGATGATGAAGCCTGTGGTGAGATTGAAACAGCGCATCCAGGTTATCTGGGTTCACAAGATACTTTTTATGTTGGTCATTTAAAAGGCGTTGGTCGTGTTTATCAACAAACTTACATTGATACTTACAGTAAAGTCGTTCATTGTAAGCTTTACACAACAAAAAGCGCGATAACGGCGGCAGATTTATTAAATGACAAGGTTCTCCCTTTTTATTCCCAGCATGGGTTACCGGTGTTACGTATACTGACGGACAGAGGCAGTGAGTATTGTGGTAAAGTTGAACATCACGATTATCAACTTTATCTCGCTATCAATGATATTGATCATACAAAAACTAAAGCTCGTTCACCTCAAACTAATGGGATTTGTGAACGCTTTCATAAAACTGTATTACAAGAGTTCTATCAGGTGGCTTTTCGTAAGAAAATCTATAGGGCTTTAAATGAATTACAAGCTGATTTAGATAAATGGTTAGCGGAATATAATAACCAACGCACTCATCAAGGAAAAATGTGTTGCGGTCGAACTCCTATGGCAACTTTACACGATGGAAAACAACTTTGGAGAGAGAAAGATTTAAATCAAATTTAACCTGACAGGTACTGTATAAATAACCGGTAACTGTCAGATTAAGTCTGAGCTACTACAATTAATTTCATTGATCTCTTTGAGGTTGTTATCTAGGTTAACCAGCTTTCGTTGCAGCGGATATTCGAATTTTACACTTTTAGCATAGTGTTCATCTTTATCTTTGCGAAAATAAATCTTTAGAATGTCATGATTTGCTTCTTGGCGAAGGGTGTAGTGATCGATATCTTCAGGTTGAGTGATCCCTAAGCTTTTTAAGTTATCATATTAATACCTTACGGAATTAAGGTTATCTAACAATTGTTACAGATTAGCATAATAATAAGACTAAGCGGATATTCAATTGATTATCCGCTATGATAAATTTTAGTCTATTGTTCTTAGTAACTTATTAATGCCAACTTTCTTTCTAGTCTTCTCATCGACTTTTTTGACAATAACCGCGCAATATAGGCTGTAGTTGCCATTTTGGGCCGGTAAATTACCCGCGACGACGACAGAGCCGGCTGGAATTCGGCCATAGAGAATTTCACCGCTTTCTCTATCATAAATTTTGGTGCTTTGGCCAATATAGACGCCCATTGAGATAACCGAGCCTTCTTCAACAATAACCCCTTCAACAATTTCAGAGCGAGCACCAATAAAACAGTTATCTTCGATAATAGTTGGATTAGCTTGTAAGGGTTCTAGCACACCACCAATGCCAACACCACCGGATAAGTGAACATTTTTACCAATTTGCGCACAAGAGCCAACTGTTGCCCAGGTATCTATCATAGATCCTTCGTCAATATAGGCACCAATATTAACATAAGATGGCATTAAAACGGTATTTCGGGCGATAAACGCACCTTTTCGAGCCGTTGCTGGTGGAACAACTCTAAATCCTTCTTGTTGAAAACGAGCATGATCATACTCAGCAAATTTCATGGCTACTTTGTCAAAATAGCGGCTTTCTGCACCTTCGATTAATCGATTATCATTGATACGAAAAGAGAGTAGCACGGCTTTTTTAAGCCATTGGTGTGTTGTCCATTGTCCATCTATCTTTTCAGCGACTCTTAACTGGCCTTTGTCAAGTTGAGTGATCACCTGATTGATTGCATCACTTAGTTGAACATTGGTCGTCGCGGGTGTGATTTCTGCGCGATGTTCAAAAGCATTTTCAATAATGGTTTTAAGTTGCTCCATAAAATTCCTCATCCTCTGGGTTGTAATTATTTAACATGTTTACTATTTTCTTTATCTATTGCAGTCAGGGCTTGGGTCAATTTTTCTGCCAGTTTATGTTGTTTATTTTGATCGAGTGCCTGGTTGTTTTGATCAGTAAGTACAAACAAATCCTCAACTTTTTCTCCAATCGTTGTGATCCTGGCTCCGTGTAAGAGCACGGCCATTTCAGTAAATATATTACCGATCTGTGCCAATAATCCGGGTTGATCGAGGGCAATAAGCTCCATATAAGTCGGCCTGCCATTATAATTGGGCAGAAAATGCACTTTAGTTGGTATATTAAAATGGCGAAATCTATGATGGGCGTTACGTGTTTTCAAGGTTTTGCTATTTGGGGTCTTAATAACTTTGAATAAGGCTTGGCGAATATTTTCATAGCGATCATGAGCCAACGGTTGTCCTTTAGGATCTAATACCACAAAAGTATCCATCGTCATATTATCTTTGTTAGTAAAGATTTGGGCGCTATGGATATTAAGATTTCGTCTATCAAGTTCTCCAGCAACCGCGGCAAATAGAGATGGTTGATCTGGACACCATATAAAAATTTCAGTACCACCATGCACAGATACTGTACTGATCAGTATTAATGGTTCATTTAAATTGTGTTTTAATAAAGCGCTAGCGTGCCAGGCAAGTTGCTGGGAAGTATGGCGTAAAAAATAATCGGCATGGCAGCGTGACCATAATTTTTTCAGCTCACCTTGATCAATATTTTTTTCGCCTAGCTGGGTTAACGCTTGCAAGCGATTGGATTGGATCCGTTGACGTAAAGTGGGCATTGCTTGCGTATCTTGATTTAATTGATTTTTAGTTAATAGATACAGCTCTTTTAATAGACTTTGTTTCCAGCTATTCCATAAGCTATTATTGGTTGCACATATATCGGCAACAGTCAGACATAAAAGATAATCCAGCCGGTTTATTGATTTTACTTCACTGGCAAATTGTTTAATAACAATCGGGTCTTGAATATCACACCGTTGGGCGGTCACTGGCATCAAAAGATGTTGACGCACAAGCCAGGCAATTAAGGATGAATCATGTTCAGATAGGCCGTGTGCTAGGGCAAATTGTTTTGCATCTTTCGCGCCCAGTTCAGAGTGATCACCCTTTCTACCTTTAGCGATATCATGGAACATAGCCGCCAGACGTAAAATTTCAGGCTGAGCAAGCTTGGTATAAATGGCAACGCACAAAGGATGTTGGTTACTATTATTTTGATCAGCAAATTGATCAAGTTTTTGTAATACGCGAATAGTATGTTCATCGACAGTGTAAGTATGAAAAAGATCAAATTGCATTTGGCCAACAATATTTTGCCAAACTGGCGTATAGGCACTAAGTACATCGTGTAAGTGCATGGGCACAATGGCGCCTTTTACCGCTCTGGGATGGCGCAAAATAGTAATAAAAATTTCACGAGCAATTGGGATTTCACACAGAGGTTTAGCCAGTTTTTGACAAGCAAAACGCAATTGACGCAGTGTAGCTGAGTATATTCCTTGAATATTTTCTTGTTCTGCCATTTGATAAAATAGCTGCAATATGGCTGCGGGTTGACGATCGAAAAGTGTGCTATCAATCAGATCGATGAGATCTCCTCTAAGTTGAAATTGATTATCAAGCTTATGTGGCGCGGCTAGGTTTTTTTCGCTAAGGATGGCTTCATCAAACAGTTGTAGCAGCATGCTATTGAGTTCTCGGACACGTCGTGTGACACGATAATAGTCTTTCATCATTTGCTCAACGGGCTGATTGTCTTTACCTTGATAACCAAGTAAGCGGGCAACATTTAATTGATGTTCAAATAGTAGGCGATTGTCATAACGTTTTATCATTAAATGCAGCGCAAATCGAATACGAAGCAAAAAATTTAAACATATTTTTAATTCTCGATATTCTGCTTGGCTTAGAAAGTCGAAATGAACTGTCAGCTCAATGGTGGTTGCACCAAAATGTCGGCGTGCGACCCATAACAGTATGTGAATATCACGCAAACCACCGAGACTACTTTTGATATCTGGCTCAAGGTTGTAACTAGTACTATGATAACGTTGGTGGCGCAACTGTTGTTCACTACGTTTGGCAGCAAAAAATTTATCAGACGGCCAAAAGTTATCGCTATATATCGCTTGCTGTAATGATAGAAACAGAGCTTGATCGCCACAAATTAACCTTGATTCAAATAGATTAGTTGCGATAGACAGATCTGTTTGTCCTGCCTGTAAACACTCTTCTAATGTGCGCACACTATGGCCAACTTGAAAACCTAAGTCCCATAGTAGAGTAATAAATTGACCAATCTTAGTGGTGATAGCGGTAGCTAAAGGATGTTGACTTAAAATTAATAAATCTATATCTGAAAGTGGATGTAATTCTTGTCGGCCATAACCACCCACGGCAATTAATGATAATTGGGGAATTAGCTCGAAACGATTAATTTGCCAAAGACGCTGTAGCAACTTATCAAGATAATTGCTACGGACGGCAATAAGTTCAGCGGCGGTAACTCCCTCCTTGAAAGATTGTTCTAACCATTTTTGCAAGCGCTCTACCTGTTGTTTTAGTAAAGGTAAAGTAAAATCCTCTTGAGATAATTTATCAAGCGCAAGGATGAGAGGGACAGGCTGATTACTTTTCATCATGGTATTATAACCGCGAAATTGCTGGAGGAGATCTGATTATGCGATTGCTAGTAAATGGTATGAATAGACAATAAAAAGCAGTAAAACAATATCATTAAAGTAAAATCCTCCAAAATTATGGAGGCCAATCTGAAAATTATCTATTCACTAATATAGTCGAAATAAATGGTTCTTCTTCTTTCCGTAAGGTAAAAATTTCACACCCATCGTCGGTGACAGCTAAAGTATGTTCATATTGTGCCGACCAACCTCGATCTTTTGTTTTTACTGTCCAGCCATCTTTCATTGTTCTAATACGATGATCGCCGGTATTTACCATTGGTTCGATAGTAAAGGTCATGCCTTTTTGCAGTATCACACCACTGTCATCAGCATCGTAATGTAATACTTGAGGTTCTTCATGAAAAACTCGACCAATACCATGGCCACAATATTCACGCACGACAGAAAAATGATGCTGTTGAACAAATTGCTGAATTGCCTGACCTATCGTCCGTAAACGAATACCAGGTTTGACCATTTTTAAGGCAAGATAAAGGCTTTCCTGTGTTACCTTGCACAACCGTTCGCCTTGAATAGTTGGTTTGCCAACAATAAACATTTTGGAGGTGTCGCCATGGAAGCTATTTTTTATAACGGTGACATCAATATTAATGATATCACCTTCTTTTAAGATTTTTTCATCACTCGGAATACCATGACAAATAACATCATTAACGGATGTGCAGATAGATTTAGGAAAGCCATGATAATTTAAACAGGCTGGGATAGCTTGCTGTTTTTCGACGATATGTGAGTGACAGATGCGATCAAGTTCATCGGTGGAAATGCCTGGTTTTATGTAAGGTTCAATAATTTCTAACACTTCTGCCGCCAAATGTCCGGCGATACGCATTTTCTGAATATCTTCTTCCGTTTTAATTGAGATAGCCATGAATTTTGCCTATTTATGCTGATTTAAGTGAGTAAAAATGCACTTATCAGCCAATTATGTTGATTAAATATAAATACTGTATGTTGGACGGTTATGTTAGCAGCGAAGCGCAGTTATGCCAACTAACGACTTAACATATCAATTTTTTTTTTAAATATGAAAATAGCCAAAAAGTAATGTTTGATTATTTTAAATTGAATTATCACTAGTGAACTGTAAAAAAATCATAAAAATTAGGATATTAGCAATAACACACAATAAAATATTGTTAAAGTAAATTTCATTCAGAAATGAATATTATTTATTTCAGAATAAGCAATACTAATTGTCGTGTTATTTTTTTAATTCAGCTAAATGACTTAAGCGTAGAAAAATATAACTATAGCTGGTGTTTTTGGTTATTTTATGATATAAAGCGCGCCGGCATTCTGTGTATTTTAATAAGTAGAAAAACATCGATTTAGCTCTAACATAAACTTAACTGTGTTATAACACACACAGATCGGCACATTTTCGGGGTGCTCTTAATCTGTAGGAAAATCTACAGCTAATGAGTCGGGGAATGGGATCTGTGGAGGCATAACCCCAATTTACTAAATTATAGAGGTTTAAATGGCAACTGTTTCCATGCGCGATATGCTTCAGGCGGGCGTTCACTTTGGTCACCAAACTCGTTACTGGAATCCAAAGATGAAAACTTACATCTTTGGTGCGCGTAACAAAGTGCATATCATTAATTTGGAAAAAACTGTTCCAATGTTCAATGAAGCATTAGCTGAATTGACTAAAATTGCTTCACGAAAAGGCAAAATTCTGTTTGTTGGCACTAAGCGCGCAGCAAGCGAATCGATAAAAGAAGCGGCTAATAGTTGTGATCAGTATTTTGTTAACCACCGGTGGTTAGGTGGTATGCTGACTAACTGGAAAACCGTTCGTCAGTCTATTAAGCGCCTGAAAGATTTAGAAGCACAATCTCAGGATGGTACTTTTGATAAGTTGACCAAAAAAGAAGCGTTGATGCGTACCCGCGAGCTTAGCAAGTTAGAAAATAGTTTGGGTGGTATTAAAGAGATGGGCGGTTTGCCTGACGCTTTATTTGTTGTTGATGCGGAACATGAGCATATTGCTATAAAAGAAGCAAACAACTTAGGTATCCCTGTATTTGCGGTTGTTGATACTAACTCTGATCCAGATGGTGTTGATTATATCATCCCTGGTAATGATGATGCGATCCGTGCAGTTAAACTGTATCTGGATGCTGTTGCGAAAGCTGTCCATGAAGGTCGTTCTCAAGATCAGGCGATTAAACCAGAAGAAAACTTGATAGAGACTGAATAATAAGGCCAGCTCTTCGTTAGTATAGAAGAGCCCTTATGGACCAGGTATTACAATATATTGGTTATAGGGGCCTAATTGGCTTCTTTTTACTTATCAGAATGAGAATTGTCTGCATGGGATGATTTCCCATCAGATAGATTGAGGAATAAATCACATGTCTGGAATTACCGCTGCTTTGGTAAAAGAACTGCGCGAACGTACTGGTGCAGGTATGATGGAGTGTAAAAAAGCATTGGTTGAAGCTGATGGAAATATTGAATTAGCTATCGATAATATGCGTAAATCAGGTCAAGCAAAAGCGGCTAAGAAAGCCGGTCGAGTGGCTGCCGAAGGTGTAGTAATGGCGGAAATTTCTGCCGATGGCAAATTTGGTGCATTGCTTGAGTTGAATTGTGAAACGGATTTTGTGGCTAAGGATGCGGGTTTTGTAGCATTTGGTAATGAAGTACTGAAATTCGTTGTTGTAAATAAATTGTCAAATATTGAAGAATTAAAGGCAAAATTTGAAGAACAACGTACAGCAATCGTTGCCAAGATTGGTGAAAATATTAATATTCGCCGAGTCGAGATCCTAGAAGGTGAAAAAATCGGCTGTTATTTACATGGTGCTCGTATTGGCGTTCTTGTGTCTGCAAACGGTGCGGATGATGAGCTTATTAAACATATTGCTATGCATATTGCGGCGAGCAAACCCGAATATGTTACACCGGCAGATGTACCAGCCGATGTTGTCGCTCATGAGCATCAAATTCAATTAGATATAGCAATGCAATCTGGTAAACCTCGTGAAATTGCGGAAAAAATGGTAACGGGCCGCATGAATAAATTTACCGGTGAGATCTCTTTAACTGGCCAACAATTTGTTATGGATCCAAGTAAAACAGTTGGTACGTTACTAAAAGAGAAAAATGCAACAATGACTAACTTTATCCGTTTTGAAGTTGGTGAAGGTATCGAAAAAGTAGAAACTGATTTTGCTGCTGAAGTCGCGGCAATGAGTAAATAATGATACCAATTGTTAAATTTAAATAGAGCCGCCAGTAGGCGGTTCTGTTTTATCTAATATCGATAATTTATTTTTTATCTGTCTGATAATACATTATCAATGATAATTTATGTGTAAATATGCCACTAAATTATTTAATTCAGCATATGCTTAATTCAACGGATTAGGGTTAGTATTTAGACTAAATTATCTTTTTCTAAAGTAATTAATCAAGTATTTTACATTCAGACTTTGAACTAAGAATTTTAAACATTCAATAATTTATCTGCTCAGGACGAAACACCATGGCAACTAATGCAAAACCAGTATATCAACGTATCTTGCTTAAGCTTAGTGGCGAAGCTCTACAAGGTTCAGAAGGTTTTGGTATTGATGCGAGCGTTTTAGATCGTATGGCACAAGAAATTAAGGAACTGGTAGAGTTAGCGATACAAGTTGGTGTCGTTATTGGTGGTGGTAACTTATTTCGTGGTGCAGGGCTAGCTGATGCTGGGATGAATCGTGTAGTTGGTGATCATATGGGAATGCTAGCGACAGTAATGAATGGATTAGCCATGCGTGATGCTCTACATCGTGCATATGTTAATGCCAGGCTCATGTCTGCAATACCATTAAATGGAGTGTGTGACAATTATAGTTGGGCTGAGGCGATTAGTTTGCTTCGTAATGGCAGAGTTGTTATTTTCTCGGCAGGAACGGGAAATCCTTTCTTTACAACAGATTCAGCGGCTTGTTTACGAGGGATAGAAATTGAAGCGGATGTTGTTTTAAAAGCAACCAAAGTTGATGGCGTCTATTCTGCTGATCCATCGAAGCGTTCAGATGCGGTTTTTTATAATAAATTAACGTATCAGGACGTATTAGAACGCCAATTAAAAGTGATGGATTTGGCGGCATTTACGCTGGCTCGTGATCATAATTTACCTATTCGCGTTTTTAACATGAATAAACCCGGTGCGTTACGTCGAATTGTGATGGGTGAAAATGAAGGCACGTCAATCTCGTGTGATTAATCTCCTTAGAGACACGGATGATTTTTGCCGGTATGATGTTATCAGTATCGTTAAAATAATTGAATTGGGTTATCGGTATAGCCTAAATATTTATAACCAGTTGCTAAGGGTTTAAATGTGATTAATGAAATCAAAAAAGATGCTCAAGAGCGTATGGAAAAAAGCGTCGAAGCATTGAAAAGTCAAATTAATAAAGTTCGTACCGGCCGTGCATCGCCAAGTTTATTGGATGGTATCATGGTTGAATATTATGGTGCTGCAACGCCGTTACGTCAGTTAGCGAATATTACCGCTGAGGATTCACGTACACTCGCCATTACTGTGTTTGATCGTACGTTAGCACCAGCAGTGGAAAAAGCCATTATGGCATCAGATTTGGGTCTTAATCCTTCTTCAGCAGGAACCATAATACGGGTGCCTTTACCACCGTTGACGGAAGAACGACGTAAGGATTTGATTAAAGTTGTTCGTAATGATGCTGAGCAGGGACGTGTATCTGTTCGTAATGCACGACGTGATGCGAATGATAAAATCAAGGCATTACTAAAAGATAAAGAAATTAGTGAGGATGATGAACGTCGAGCACAAGATGAAATCCAGAAATTGACCGATAATTTTATCAAAAAAGTTGATGAAGCTCTGGAACAAAAAGAAAAAGAATTGATGGAATTTTAAACATTTTTATAATAAAGCCATAAGCTATATAAAAGTAAGTATGGCTTTATTATATATCTTTAAATTTATTGCGCCATTTTATGTTATGCTATATGGCTGAGTTAAGAATAATTCTTTTTAATTAAAATAGTAGAGCATATATATCACAATGATACGTCTGACAATTTTAGGCTCGACGGGTTCAATTGGTAAAACGACACTATCAGTAGTCAAAAAAAATCCAGCGAAATTTGAAATTATCGCATTAGTTGCACATAAAAACGTGGCTACTATGGTTCAGCAATGCTTAGAATTCCAGCCACAATATGCTGCTATGTCAGACGAAAAATCAGCCAATAATCTAAGAAGCATACTAAATAAACAAGGATGTAAAACTGAAGTCTTAGTAGGCCAAAAGGGAGTTTGTGAACTAGCGGCACTTGATAATGTTGATCAAGTGATGTCCGCAATTACCGGAATTGCTGGATTAATGCCAACATTAGCTGCGATCCGTCAAGGTAAGCGTATTTTATTAGCCAATAAAGAATCATTAATTACTAGTGGGCAACTGTTTTTCGACGCAATTAAAAAATATGGTGCTCAGGTACTGCCTATTGATAGTGAACATAATGCGATATTTCAAAGTTTACCGATTGAAATTCAGCGTAATTTAGGTTTTGCTAATCTTGAAAAACACGGAATAACGCGCATAGTATTAACTGGTTCGGGTGGCCCTTTTCGTGAAATTCCGCTCGCTTCTCTTAAGAACATGACGTCTAATGAGGCTTGCAATCACCCTAATTGGTCTATGGGGCGTAAGATCTCGGTTGATTCGGCAACGATGATGAATAAAGGGCTTGAGTATATTGAAGCGCGGTATTTTTTTAATGCTTCAGCCGAGCAAATTGAAGTTATTATTCATCCACAATCTGTTATTCATTCAATGGTACGCTATCAGGATGGAAGTGTGATCGCTCAATTAGGTACGCCTGATATGAGAACACCGATTTCTTATAGTATGGCTTATCCAGATCGTATCCCTTCAGGTGCAGCGGCACTTGATTTTAAACAATTATCTTCATTAACTTTTATTGCTCCAGATTACCAACGTTACCCCTGTTTGAAATTAGCGATTGATGTTTGTCATCATGGGCAAGCAGCAACCACAATTTTAAATGCTGCGAATGAAGTTTCTGTTGCTGCATTTTTGGCCGGAAAGCTTCGATTTACTGATATTGCGCAAGTTAATTTGGATACAGTAGAAAGGTTAAGTTTGGCCGAACCTGATAGCATTGATGCAGTGTTAGCAATTGATAGTGAAGCGCGTCAAATGGCAATTAATTATATTGAAACATTAGCAATATCTTAGTTAATAAAGAATTTTAGCTGCTCAAATGTTTCTACATTTATCTCAGATTAAATTTTTATAAAATTATAATGGGTTTAAGGATATCAAAAATGAATAAAGAGCTAACTATTAATTTATTAGTAAATATGAGAATTTTTTGATTCATCTTATTTTATTATCCAAAATAATTAAGCGCAATAGTTATGTTAGCTTATAGTAAAGGAACTTTTTTGGCATGAAACTTATGTATGATAATGATAGCTCACAGCAACGAATTCCGAGGCATGTTGCTATTATTATGGATGGTAATGGACGCTGGGCGAAGCAACATGGAAAGTTAAGAATTAAAGGGCATCGAGCAGGAACAGAGGCGGTGCAAAAAGCGGTTAAATTTGCTGTTGAAAATGAGATTCAGTCTTTAACGCTCTATGCGTTTAGTAGTGAAAATTGGAATCGACCAGAAACTGAGGTTAGTGCTCTGATGGAACTTTTTACTTGGTTTCTGGATGATGAAGTTAAAAATTTAAATATTCATAATGTTAAATTAACGATTATTGGCGATATCAGCCGATTTAAAACTAAATTACAAAATCGTATCAAACACGCGGTTGACTTAACCGCAAATAATACCGGATTACAACTCAATATTGCCGCTAATTATGGTGGTCGTTGGGATATTACCCATGCAATGGGACTTATTGCAGAAAAAATTAAAGCGGGTTCATTATTACCAGAAAATATTAACGAAGATACGGTAAATGAATTTATTAGTCTACATGATCAACCAACCGTTGATTTAGTTATTAGAACTGGGAGAGAATATCGCATCAGTAATTTTCTTTTATGGCAGATTGCTTATGCTGAATTTTATTTTACCGATGTGCTCTGGCCGGATTTTGATGAGGAAGCTTTCAAAAGTGCAATTGTGGCTTTTAATCAGCGTGAACGACGTTTTGGTAACACTGAGCCTGATGATATCAATGAAGAATAGGGGACTCTTTTGCTAAACTTAAATGTTCGTATCATTACAGCTATCATACTTATTCCATTAGTTATCGCGGCACTTTTTTTCTTACCTCCTAACTTGTTTGGTTATGTTATCATTGCTATTTGCTCGTTAGCTGCTTGGGAATGGAGCCAATTTATTGGCTGGATAGTGCAGATTAAACGAATTATATGTGCTGTTTTATTTGGTATATGTTTATTGGGTTTACAATTGTCATTTCAGGATTTCAGTCAATTAACAACAGAGCCTCTGATTATTTATATTTTATCGGCTGGGTTAGTTTGGTGGTTAGTTGCGATAATATTGGTTTTCACTTTTCCTACTTCTGCTCGATTCTGGTCTCAGTCAGTAATATTAAAAATTTTGCTTGGTATTTTAACCATTTTACCTTTTTACTGTGGCATGTTGGTGTTAAAAAGCGTCGATTATCATATTGACAATTTTATCGGTGCTTGGTGGGTGCTTTATGTCATGCTATTAGTTTGGAGTGCAGATAGTGGCGCTTATTTTTTTGGACATTTATTTGGTAAACATAAATTGGCGGCGAAGGTTTCTCCTGGTAAAACCTTGGAAGGTATGCTCGGTGGAATGCTGACAGCAGGTATTATAGCCTGGCTATTTAGTTTATTTGTTCCTGTTTTGTTAATATCCAAGAATTTACTACTTTGTTCTGTTATTGTTGTAATTATTTCTGTTTTTGGTGATTTAACGGAAAGTATGTTTAAACGTCAGGCTGGCATCAAAGATAGTAGTCATTTAATTCCAGGACATGGTGGCGTATTAGATAGAATCGATAGTTTGACCGCGGCTATACCTGTTTTTGCAGGATTGACATTGTTATTTTTTTAGTTTTTAAGGTATATCATGGGATTTGTTTGGAGTTTAGCGGCATTTATTATTGCATTAGGTGTGCTAATTATCGTACATGAATTTGGCCATTTCTGGGTAGCTAGGCGCTGTGGTATTTATGTTGAGCGTTTCTCCATTGGTTTTGGAAAAGCCTTATGGCGTAAAGTTGATCGTCATGGTACAGAATTTGTTATCACCCTGATCCCGTTAGGTGGCTATGTTAAAATGCTAGATGAGCGAGTAGCCGCTGTAGCACCAGAGCGTCTCCACTTTGCTTTTAATAATAAAACAGTAGGACAACGTGCTGCAGTGATTAGTGCAGGGCCAATAGCCAATTTTTTATTGGCAATATTTGTTTATTGGTTAGTTTTCATTATTGGTATCCCTTCCGTGCGCCCAGTCATTGAAGATATTCAGTCAAACTCGATTGCTGACCAAGCAAATATTTCACCAGGTATGGAACTAAAATCAATAGATGGTATCGAAACCCCTGACTGGAACGCAGTTCGTCTCGCCTTAATTAGTAAAATTGGTGATGAAGAATTAAGCATGAAGGTTTTACCTATTGGAAATTCAACGCCGATAAAAAAAGTGATTGATTTGAGGGAATGGCATTTTGATCCAGAAACTCAGGATCCGGTTTTATCTTTGGGAATTATGCCAGTTAGTGCCAGGCAAGATCCCATTGTGCGTAATATTCAACCTGGCTCAGCGGCGGCATTATCAGGTTTACAAGTAGGAGACAGAATTGTAAAAGTGGGTGATCAGATAATAGATGTTTGGCATCCATTCACCTATTTTGTTCGGCGAAGTCCTAATATTCCATTGTTATTGACGATCGAAAGACAAGGTGAACAGCAGCAATTAACGTTAACACCAGAAGTAAAAACGATAGCTAAAGGGCGGCAAGTTGGATTTGCCGGGCTTGAATTATCAGTAATACCACTTGCAGATGAGTATAAAATCACTCAGCAATATGGTCCGTTTTATGCGTTGTACCAGGCAACTGATAAAGCTTGGCAGTTGATGAAGTTGACAGTTAGCATGATAGGTAAATTGGTCACTGGTGATATTAAACTCAATAATCTTAGTGGGCCTGTTTCTATTGCAAAAGGAGCAGGCATTTCCGCTGAGTCTGGGTTAGTGTATTATCTGATGTTTATTGCATTAATTAGTGTCAATTTAGGGATCATTAACCTGTTTCCTTTGCCTGTATTAGATGGTGGGCACTTACTTTTCTTGCTAATCGAAAAGATTAAAGGAGAGCCAGTGTCTGAGCGTGTACAAGACTTCAGCTATCGTATTGGTGCTATTGCATTGATATTATTAATGGGGCTTGCACTTTTCAATGATTTCTCTCGTCTTTAAGAGAGAGACTAGTTAGGAATACTCATAACAACAATGGCGATGAAAAAGTTGCTCATAGCATCGCTGCTATTTGGCAGCGCCACTGCATACGGTTCAGACGGGTTTGTAGTTCAAGATATTCATTTTGAAGGTCTTCAACGCGTCGCCGTTGGTGCAGCACTATTGAATATGCCGGTTCGGGTAGGAGATACGATTAATAATGACGATATAGGTCGTACTATTCGAGTGCTATTTTCAACGGGTAATTTCGAAGATGTTAGAGTTTTGCGTGATGGAAATACGCTTATAGTTCAAGTAAAAGAGCGGCCAACTATTGCAAGCATTACATTCTCTGGTAATAGGTCGGTTAAAGACGATTTATTAAAGCAAAATCTTGAGGCTTCCAATATTCGCGTTGGTGAAGCTCTTGATCGCACAAAACTGGCGGATATCGAAAAGGGTCTGGAAGATTTTTATTACAGTGTTGGTAAGTATAATGCGACAGTTAAAGCAGTAGTCACACCGCTACCGCGTAATCGTGTTGACTTAAAATTAATCTTTTCTGAAGGCGTTTCAGCTAAGATCCAACAGATTAATATCGTCGGTAATAAAGCATTTACCACGGGTGAATTGGTAAATCGTTTTCAATTACGTGATGATGTACCCTGGTGGAATTTTATTGCTGATCAAAAATATCAGAAACAAAAACTGGCAGGTGATTTAGAAACCCTGCGCAGTTTTTATCTCGAACGAGGTTATGCCAAATTTAATATCGACTCAATCAATGTCAGTCTCACACCTGATAAGAAAGGTATTTATGTCACTATCAATGTGACAGAGGGCGATAGATATACCATATCAGGCGTTGAATTAAATGGTGAAACTGCTGGCCATTATGATGAAATCAACCAATTAATCACCACCATCAAACCTTCTTCGCTTTATAATGGTACTGAAGTTACTAAAATTAAGGATCTCCTGGGTCGTTATGGTTATGCTTATCCCCGTGTTATTACCCAACCTGAAATCAATGATGAAGATAAAACCGTCAAACTGCATGTGAATGTTGATGCAGGTAGCCGTTTCTATGTTCGCCAAATCCGTTTTGTCGGCAATGATGTTAGTAAAGATTCTGTTTTACGTCGTGAGATGCGTCAGATGGAAGGCGCTTGGTTAGGCAATGATTTGGTTAACCTAGGCAAAGAACGATTAAATCGGACCGGTTTTTTCGAAACCGTCGACGTTGAAACGCAACGTGTACCTGGTACACCTGATCAAGTTGATGTGGTCTATAAAGTTAAAGAACGTAATACCGGCTCGATAAAGTTCAACATTGGTTTTGGTTCTGAAAGTGGTATCAGTTTCCAAGTCGGTGTTCAACAAGAAAACTGGCTTGGTACTGGTAATGCTGTTGGTATTAGTGCAAGTAAGAATGATTATTCGACTTATGCGGAATTATCATTAACCGATCCTTACTTTACCGTTAATGGTGTCAGCTTGGGTGGGCGATTATTCTATAATGATTTTAGTGCCAAGGATGCCGATCTTTCACGCTATAATAATAAAACTTATGGTGTTGATAGTACCTTGAGTTTTCCTTTTAATGAAAATAATGCGTTTCAAATTGGGGCAGGTTTTGTTCATAACTCCTTGTCTGATATGAAAGCTCAAGTCGGAATGTGGCGTTATTTACAAAGTATGGGCGAAAATCCCAATATTGATGATAAAGCACGCTATAATGCTAATGATTTTACCCTTAAGTTAGGCTGGACTTATAATAACCTAGATCGTGGTTTTTTCCCGACAGCGGGTAATAAAACTTCATTAAATAATAAAATCACCATTCCCGGTTCTAATAATCAATACTATAAGATTCGGTTTGATACATCGCAATATTATCCCATTGATGAGGATAAAAAATGGGTATTATTAGGCAGGGCACAGTTAGGTTATGGTAATGGTTTTGGTGGTAAAGAATTACCATTTTATGAAAACTTTTATGCTGGTGGTGCTGGTACAGTACGTGGTTTTCGTTCCAATAATATCGGCCCTAAAGCAATTTATCTTGAAGAAAAAAATGGTGTAGTAAGTCCAAAATCCGGTAGTCCCT
The DNA here is from genome assembly GCF_001640365.1 of Candidatus Arsenophonus triatominarum. GTDB lineage: Bacteria > Pseudomonadota > Gammaproteobacteria > Enterobacterales > Enterobacteriaceae > Arsenophonus > Arsenophonus triatominarum. Next base: position 361,476 of record NZ_LWMI01000007.1, read on the forward strand.
CAACGGATGCTGTTGGCGGCAATGCAATGGCAATAGCGTCCTTGGAGTTAATTACGCCAACCCCGTTTATTGATGAAAAGTATGTTAATTCGCTCAGAACTTCTTTCTTTATTGATGCAGGTACTGTTTGGGATTCGAATTGGAGTAACACCCGCGCAGACTGGAGAGCAGAAATGCCTGACTATGGTAAGGCATCCAATATTCGAGTTTCGACAGGGATTGCATTACAATGGATGTCACCACTTGGTCCGCTGGTCTTTTCTTATGCCAAGCCAATAAAATATTATGAAGGTGACAAATCTGAAGAGTTTCAGTTTAGTATTGGTAGGACGTGGTAAAACGTCAATTCAATTCATCGATTCGCTTGTGGTCAGGTCATAAGCGATAAGGAGTTTAGTGTGAAAAAATTGTTGTGTGCAGCAGGTTTAGGTTTGATTTTATCTGTATCTGCCAGTGCTTATGCAGAGAAAGTTGCCGTTATTAACGTCGGTGAAGTTTTTCAGAACATAGCAACCAGTAAAGCGGTAACTAAGCAACTTGAAAAAGAGTTCAAAGGACGCGCTAATGAGTTGCAAAATATGGAAAAAGATTTACAGGCTCGGGCAGAAAAATTGCAAAAAAGCGCCGCTAAGCCTAATGAAAAAGTTCTTCAAGCGTTTGAGGCTAAGCGGAAAAATTTTCTTCAAAAAGCACAGCAATTTGAACAAGATAACCAACGTCGTCAGCAAGAAGAGCGCAATAAAATATTGCAAACGATAAAGACGGCAACTAAAGCGGTTGCAGAGAAAGAGCGTTACGACGTGGTTGTTGACGTAAATGCGGTTCTCTATCCGGAAAACAGTTCTAGCCTGAAAAATATTACCGATCTGGTTATTAAGAAGGTTAAATAATACATGGTTTCTATTCGATTAGCTGATTTAGCCCAACAATTGGACGCGCAGCTACATGGTGATGGTAATATTACCATTACCGCTATTGCGCCTATGCATTTAGCGAAGGAAGGGCAAATTACTTTTTTATCGGATAGCCGTTACCTAACGCAATTAGCAAAATGCAAAGCTGCTGCTGTGGTATTAAAGCATGAGGATCTACCTGAGAGTAAAATAGCCGCATTAGTGGTTAAAGATCCTTATCTTGCCTATGCTCGATTAGCTCAAATTTGGGATACCACGCCAAAACCTGCACAAAATATCCATCCTTCAGCGGTTATTGCGGAAGATGTTAAGCTCGGCGAAGATGTTGCCATTGGCGCTAATGCCGTTATTGAGTCAGGGGCGACATTAGGTAATCAGGTTATTATTGGCGCAGGTTGCTTTATTGGTAAAAATGTCAAGATCGGTCAGTCTACGCGTTTATGGGCAAATGTTTCTGTCTATCATAATGTCGAGATAGGTGAACAGTGTCTTATCCAATCTGGAACAGTTATTGGTTCAGATGGTTTTGGCTATGCAAATGAAAAAGGCCAATGGATAAAAATACCTCAATTAGGTACAGTTATTATTGGAAATAATGTCGAAATTGGTGCTTGTACCACCATTGACCGCGGTGCACTAGAGAAAACAATAATTGGTAATGGGGTTATCATTGATAACCAATGTCAGATTGCTCACAATGTGATTATCGGTGATCATAGTGCTATTGCGGGTGGTGTTAATATGGCCGGTAGCCTGAAAATAGGCCAATATTGTATGATTGGTGGTGCCAGCGTGATTAATGGACATATGGAAATTTGTGATAAAGTTACTATAACCGGAATGGGAATGGTAATGCGTCCAATTAGTGAGCCGGGAATATACTCTTCTGGCATCCCATTACAGCCAAATAAGGTTTGGCGAAAAACAGCAGCTTTAGTCATGAATATTAATGAAATAGCTAAGCGCATGAAGGCACTAGAACGTAAGGTATTTAGTAAAGATAACTAAATACTGCTGTGTAGATTTGTTAATTGCGGCCTGCAGATTACCTTATTGAGGGTTAAAGCAGGCCGCATTATTAATATATAATTTTTTAAATTTAAACAAGAAGAGTCTTTTCTATGAGTGATAAGCATACTCTGGATATAGAAGAAATTTTAGGTTTGTTACCCCATCGTTATCCTTTTTTATTAGTTGATCGTGTATTGGATTTTGAAGAAGGTAAATTTTTACGTGCAGTAAAAAATGTCTCTTTTAATGAACCTTTTTTTCAAGGTCATTTTCCGGGTAAACCAATATTTCCGGGGGTATTAATTCTTGAGGCAATGGCTCAGGCGGCTGGTATTTTAGCTTTCAAGAGTGTTGGAAAATTAGAGCCTGGCGAACTTTATTATTTTGCTGGCATTGACGAAGCAAGATTTAAACATCCGGTGCAACCTGGTGATCAGATGATTTTTGAGGTAACGTTTGTTAAAACTAAGCGTGGTTTGACGCGTTTTAAGGGTATTGCAAAAGTGGATGAAAAAGTTGTTTGTGAAGCGACAATGATGTGTGCTTGCAGCCAAGAAGCGTAAAAATGAGGGCTGATATGATTAATAAAACAGCGATTATTCATCCCTCTTCTATTATTGAAGAGGGCGCGATTATCGGTGCGAATGTCCGCATAGGCCCGTTTTGCTATATTGGTTCTCAGGTTGAAATTGGTGCAAATACCACACTGAAATCTCATGTGGTTGTCAATGGCAATACCAAAATTGGTTGTAATAACCAGATATTTCAGTTTGTCGCGATAGGTGAAATTAATCAGGATCTAAAATACCAAGGAGAGCCAACTCGAGTTGAGATTGGTGATCGCAATTGCATTAGGGAGAGTTGTACTATTCACCGTGGTACCCTACAAGGCGGAGGTTTAACCAAAATGGGTCATGATAATCTATTGATGGTAAATACCCATATAGCCCATGATTGTTTGCTAAGCAATTATTGTATAATTGCTAATAACGGTACGCTTGGTGGACATGTTAAACTAGATGATTATGCCATCATTGGTGGTATGAGTGCGGTGCATCAATTTTGCCAAATTGGTGCTCATGTTATGGTTGGTGGCTGCTCTGGTGTTGCCCAAGATGTTCCGCCTTATGTCATTGCGCAAGGTAATCATGCGACTCCTTATGGTGTGAATATTGAAGGTTTAAAACGCCGTGGCTTTGATAAAGAATCACTACATGCGATTAGGAATGCGTATAAAATCCTTTACCGATGTGGTAAAACGCTAGATGAGGCCAGACAAGAGTTGGTCGTTCTAGGTGAAAATAATCAACAGATAAAAATACTGAGTGATTTTTTAGAGAATTCAGCGCAATCTAACCGCGGGATTATTCGTTAACAAGCAACCTGAATAGGAGAAATCTTTGGCGAATAGTCATCAAGTTGCAATTCAACAACGACCTTTGACTATTGGTCTCGTTGCAGGAGAAACATCAGGCGACATACTTGGTGCAGGTCTTATTCGTGCGCTAAAACAGCAAGTCCCTAATGCGCGTTTTGTCGGTGTCGCAGGCTCATTAATGCAAGCTGAGGGCTGTGAAGCCTGGTATGAAATGGAAGAGCTTGCTGTGATGGGGATTGTTGAAGTTTTGGGTCGACTAGCGCGATTATTACAAATTCGCGCTGACCTAACTAAACGTTTCGTTAAGTTGCGGCCTGATGTATTTGTTGGCATAGATGCGCCTGACTTTAATATTACCCTTGAGCGAAAATTAAAGCAAACAGGGGTCAAAACCATTCATTACGTCAGTCCTTCTGTTTGGGCGTGGAGACAAGATCGTGTTTTCAAGATAGGGGAGGCGACCGACCTGGTGCTTGCTTTGTTACCCTTCGAAAAAAGGTTTTATGACCGTTACAACATTCCCTGCCGTTTTATCGGCCATACGATGGCTGATATCATATCGCTACAGCCTGATAAACAGGCTGCCAGAGCACAACTAAATATAGCCCATGATGCTAAGTGTTTGGCCATTTTGCCGGGTAGCCGTCGGGCTGAAGTTGAAATGTTAAGTGCAGACTTTTTGCACGCTGCCCAAATTTTGCTAAAAGACTTTCCTCATTTGCAAATCTTAGTTCCTATCGTCAATCAACAGCGCCGGCAGCAGTTTGAAGCGATTTATCGTGAGATTTCGCCAACCTTACCACTGAAAATTTTAGATGGCCAAGCGCGGATAGCTATGATCGCAGCCGACGTAACTTTATTAGCTTCGGGAACAGCTTCATTAGAATGTATGTTAGCAAAATGTCCGATGGTAGTTGGATATCGAATAAAATCAGTGACTTATTGGCTAGCTAAACGTTTGGTTAAAATCCCTTTTATTTCATTGCCTAATTTATTGGCGGGCGAAGAACTGGTTAAAGAATATATTCAGCAAGATTGTCAACCTGAACAATTAGCTGGCTCACTTAAGTCTTTACTAATCGACGAAAAAAAGGTTGAGCAGCTAAAACAAACCTTCTTGCAACTACATGAAAGTATCCGTTGTCATACTGATCAACAAGCGGCAGAGGCTGTCTTGGAGCTAAGTATGAAATGAATAATTTTATTTATCCTAAAGCAAAATTTATTGCGGGTGTTGATGAGGTTGGTCGAGGACCTTTAGTTGGAGCAGTAGTGACAGCCGCCGTGATTTTAGATCCCAAACAGCCAATAATAGGATTGGCAGATTCAAAAAAATTAACCGAAAAGCGGCGTAATGCACTTTATATTGAAATTCAAAACAGAACATTGTGTTGGAGCATTGGGCGTGCAGAGCCTGAAGAGATTGATAAAATCAACATATTGCAGGCAACTTTTTTAGCCATGCGCAGGGCAGTGGCGGCACTTACCACTATGCCTGATTTTGTTTTGGTCGATGGCAATAAGAGCCCAGGCTTTGCTGTACCTTCTCAGGCGATTATTAAAGGTGATAGTTTGGTGCAGGAAATTAGTGCCGCGTCAATATTAGCGAAAGTGACCCGAGATAGGGAAATGCGCGAGTTAGATATCCTTTATCCGGAATATGGTTTTGCTCAACATAAAGGCTACCCAACGGCATTTCATTTAGAAAAACTGGCTCAGCATGGTGCAACACAGTTTCATCGCAAAAGTTTTGCGCCTGTTCGCCGAGTACTGAGTTGCAAAGAGTATAGCTAAGAAAATGGCCGAACCACGTTTTATACACTTACGCGTACATAGTGACTATTCCATTATTGATGGATTAGCAAAAATTAATCCACTCGTTAATCGAGTGGCAGAATTAGGTATGCCTGCATTGGCAATAACCGATTTTACCAATCTTTATGGTTTAATAAAATTTTATGGTGCGGCACATTCTGCCGGAGTTAAGCCAATTATTGGTGCAGATTTTTATCTAGAAAGTGAATTACTCGGCGATGAAGTTGCTCATTTAACTATCCTGGCTAAGGATAATAAAGGTTACCATAATCTAACCCTGCTTATTTCCGCAGCCTATCAAAAAGGCTATGGCGCGATCGGACCAACTATCAAACGAGAATGGCTAGTAACTCATAAAGAGGGACTATTATTACTCTCTGGTGGCTGCATGGGCGATGTGGGTAAATTTCTATTACGCGGAAATCAACAACTGGTTGAACAATGTTTGGATTTTTATCAAACCCATTTCCCAGATAACTATTATCTAGAAATTGCCAGAACTGGTCGGCCTGATGAAGAGAGTTATTTACATGCTGCGGTCCAATTGGCCGCACAAAAAGGTGTGCCAGTCGTTGCTACGAATAATGTACGCTTTATTAATAGCGATGATTTTGCTGCACATGAAATACGGGTCGCGATCCATGATGGTTTTACACTCGCTGATCCGAAAAGACCAAAAAATTATAGTCCTCAGCAATATTTACGCAGTGAACAGGAAATGGTTGAGTTATTTGCCGACATTCCTGAGGCATTGGAAAATAGTATCGAAATTGCTAAGCGCTGTAATGTAATGATGCGTTTAGGTGAATATTTTTTGCCACAATTCCCGACCGGCGATATGGCAACGGAAGATTTCCTGATCAAATGTGCAAAAGCCGGGTTAGAAGAGCGTTTACAATTTCTTTATCCCGACGAGAAGGAGAGAGCTGAGCGACGGGTTGAATATGATCAACGTTTAGATATCGAGTTACGAGTGATTAATCAGATGGGATTTCCTGGTTATTTTCTGATCGTAATGGAGTTTATTCAATGGTCAAAAGATAACGCTATTCCGGTAGGCCCGGGACGAGGATCAGGCGCAGGTTCATTAGTTGCTTATGCATTAAAAATTACGGACTTGGATCCGCTTCAATTTGATCTGCTATTTGAGCGTTTTCTTAATCCTGAGCGTGTTTCCATGCCTGACTTTGATGTTGATTTTTGTATGGAAAAACGCGATCAGGTCATTGAACATGTTGCGCAAATGTATGGTCGTGAAGCTGTCTCACAAATTATTACTTTTGGTACCATGGCTGCAAAAGCGGTTATTCGAGATGTTGCTCGGGTACTGGGGCATCCGTATGGATTTGTTGATCGTATCGCCAAATTAGTTCCGCCGGATCCCGGTATGACGCTTGAAAAGGCATTCATTGTAGAGCCACAATTGCAAGAAATTTATGATGCTGATGAAGAAGTTAAAGCATTAATAGACATGGCGCGCAAACTTGAAGGTGTGACACGTAATGCAGGTAAACATGCGGGTGGAGTAGTCATTGCGCCGACAAAAATAACAGATTTTGCCCCCCTTTATTGTGATCCTGAAGGGCAAAATCCGCTTACCCAATTTGATAAAAATGATGTTGAATACGCAGGGCTGGTAAAATTTGATTTTCTTGGTCTAAGAACTTTGACAATTATTAGTTGGGCGTCAGATATGATTAATCAACGTCGGGCAAAACAAAATTTAGCGCCCATCGATATCGCGACCATCCCTCTCGATGATCAAAAATGTTTTGAACTATTGCAACGGGCCGAAACGACAGCGGTATTCCAACTAGAATCTCGGGGTATGAAAGACTTGATTAAGCGATTACGCCCTGATTGCTTTGAAGATATGATTGCTCTGGTTGCACTTTTTCGTCCCGGCCCATTACAGTCAGGGATGGTGGATAATTTTATTGATCGTAAGCATGGACGAGAAGCCATCTCTTATCCTGATGTTGAATGGCAGCATGAATCATTACAACCGGTTTTAGAGCCTACCTACGGTATCATTCTTTATCAAGAACAAGTTATGCAGATTGCTCAGGTGCTTGCTGGTTATACGCTAGGGGGAGCAGATATGCTCCGTCGGGCGATGGGTAAGAAAAAGCCTGAAGAAATGGCACAACAGCGCTCAGTTTTTGAGGCAGGGGCGGTTAAAAATGGTATTGACGGTGAGTTAGGCATGAAAATCTTTGACCTGGTAGAAAAATTTGCCGGTTATGGATTTAATAAATCACATTCTGCTGCTTATGCATTAGTTTCATACCAGACCCTTTGGTTAAAAACACATTATCCGGCTGAGTTTATGGCAGCAGTTATGACAGCGGATATGGATAATACTGAGAAAGTGGTTGGTTTAGTTGATGAATGTTGGCGTATGGAGTTGAAAGTATTGCCACCGGATATCAACAGTGGATTATATCATTTTCATGTCAATGATAGCGGTGAAATTGTTTATGGCATTGGCGCCATAAAAGGTGTTGGTGAAGGTCCTATAGAAGCTATTATTGAATCACGTCAAAAAGGTGGTTATTTTAAAGAAATTTTTGATCTTTGTGCACGGGTTGATACTAAAAAGCTTAATCGTCGCGTGATGGAAAAATTGATTATGTCCGGTGCTTTTGATCATTTAGGTCCGCACCGTGCCGCATTAATGTCTTCATTAGAATATGCCTTAAAAGCGGCAGATCAACACGCTAAAGCTGAAGCTATTGGACAAACTGATATGTTTGGCGTATTAGCTGAAGCGCCTGAGCAGGTTGAACAATCTTATGCTAGTGTAGCTAAATGGCCTGAACAGCTTATATTAGAAGGTGAACGCGAAACATTGGGTCTCTATTTAACTGGACATCCTATTACTGCTTATTTGTCTGAAATTGAACGTTATACTAGTGGATTAAGATTAAAGGATGTGAATCCAACGCCTCGGGGACAGATGTCAACGGTGGTTGGTTTAGCGCTGACAGCTAAAGTAGTAACCACTAAACGTGGCAACAGAATAGGTATATGTACTTTGGATGATCGCTCTGGACGCTTGGATATAATGTTATTTTCAGATGCGTTAGAAAAATATCAGCATCTACTTGAGAAAGATAAAATATTAATTGCCACAGGTCAGGTCAGCTTTGATGATTTCAATGGTGGTAATAAAATGTCTGTTCGTGAACTGATGGATCTTAGTGAAGCTCGTGAGAAATATGCCAGAGGTATTGCTATTTCATTGACAGATAGACAAATTGATGACCAATTATTAAACCGTCTTCGTAGCACATTGGAACCTTATCGTTCAGGAACAATACCGGTTCATCTTTATTATCAGAAGAAAGACGCTCGCGCTAAATTAAAATTAGGCGTCACTTGGCGGGTTACTCCGACCGATAATCTTTTGACTGAGCTGCGAACTCTGCTAGGTAATCAGCAGGTAGAATTAGAATTTGACTAAATAGGAATATTATGAGCCTTAATTTTCTGGATTTTGAACAGCCGATTGCGGAGTTGGAAGCAAAAATAGATTCGTTAACGGCAGTAAATCGTCAGGATACCAAGCTAGATATTGACCTAGATGAAGAGGTCGCTAGACTTCGCGAAAAGAGTTTAGAGTTAACACGCAAAATTTTTTCTGACTTAGGTGCTTGGCAAATAGCACAACTTGCTCGTCACCCGATGCGACCTTACACTCTGGATTATACTGGACGTATATTCACGCATTTCCAAGAGCTAGCGGGTGATCGTGCTTATGCTGATGATAAAGCCATTGTTGGTGGATTGGCTCGATTGGATGGGCGTCCAGTAATGATTATTGGTCATCAGAAAGGACGTGAAACAAAAGAAAAAATTCGGCGTAATTTTGGCATGCCAGCACCGGAAGGATACCGTAAGGCTTTACGATTAATGGAAATCGCTGAGCGTTTTAAGTTACCGATTATTACCTTTATCGATACACCAGGAGCTTATCCAGGTGTTGGAGCGGAAGAGCGCGGTCAGTCCGAAGCGATTGCCCGTAATTTACGTGAAATGTCCCGGCTCTCTGTTCCTATTATCTGTACGGTAATTGGTGAGGGCGGCTCTGGGGGGGCGTTAGCGATTGGCGTTGGTGATAAAGTCAATATGCTGCAGTACAGTACTTATTCTGTCATTTCACCCGAGGGTTGTGCTTCTATTCTTTGGAAAAATGCGGATAAAGCCCCATTAGCTGCAGAAGCGATGGGGATCACTGCTTCACGTTTAAAATCACTTAATCTGATTGATAATATTGTTGAAGAGCCGTTGGGTGGCGCACATCGTAATTATGAACAAATTGCGCATAATCTTAAACAGCGTATTTTAAATGATTTGAGTGATATCGATTTATTTAGTCTTGAAGAGTTAAGAAACCGTCGTTATCAACGTTTAATGGAATGTGGTTATTGCTAATTTTGCGTTAGCTAAGGTATAAAAATGGAAATAACTATTAATGGTTATTTCCATTTTTTAATGTTTAAAATTTTTTCATTGTTGATCATCATCAGATATCATGGTTAAAAAATTTATCCCTTAATTTATTTTCTAAATTAATTTTATTTAATACAATAAATTATATTAATACTGGTAATATAATAAGTAGAAAATAGAGCAATAAATAATTACGAGAGAGGTAGTTAGAATAATTATGAATGTTGATGAGGCTGCATTACTGAACCAAATTATAAAAACCATCGGCTCAACACGCCGAATATTGGTAGGCTTCAGTGGTGGACTAGATTCAACAGTTTTATTACATGCCTTAGTGTCATTACGCCAAACCACAGTGCTAAAACTTAATATCCGTGCGGTTTATATTCATCATGGACTTAATGATAAAGCTGATGATTGGGCTATCCATTGCCAGAAAGTTTGTTTCGACTGGCAGGTGGAGTTTTCTTCACAGCATGTTTATATCGACCCAACTAAAAAAGGGATAGAAGCAGCAGCGCGAGATGCACGATATAGAGCGTTTCGTGAAATACTATTACCTGAGGAAATTATTGTTACGGCCCAACATTTAGATGATCAAGTAGAAACTTTTTTATTAGCATTAAAACGGGGGAGTGGGCCAGCAGGTTTATCTGCGATGCCAATGTCTATTCCGTTTGCTGATACCTATTTAATTAGACCCCTATTATCATTCAGCCGTCAGCAATTGGTTGTATATGCTGAAAAAAAAGCACTTTCTTGGATAGAAGATGATAGTAATCAAGATCAGCGCTATGATCGTAATTTTTTACGTTTAACTATAATGCCGCATTTTAACCGGCGTTGGCCACATTTTTCACAAGCAGTGGCCAGAAGCGCCAGTTTGTGTGCAGAACAAGAAGCTTTACTCAATGAATTACTACAAGATTATTTATCTCAGCTAGTAACGGCGGAAGGAGCCTTGCAGCTTGATACTTTAGCAAGTTATTCTGAAATGAAACGTAACGCAATATTACGCCGTTGGTTGAGTTTGCACCGAATTTTGATGCCTTCACGTGTTCAATTAAAACAAATTTGGCAAGACGTGATCTGTGCGCGTCCAGATGCAGAGCCGCAATTTATGTTAGCTAACAACAATGTTATTCGGCGTTTTAAACAACAGCTTTGGTTGATGCCACAATTTAACGATCTCACTAAAATTTGTTTAGCGTGGCAGCTGCCTGCCGCGGTTAAATTGCCTGATAATTTAGGTACGCTAATAGTCACAGATAAGGGAACCGGATTTCGTGCGCCGTTACCAAATGAAAAGGTTACTATTCGATTTGGATTAAAAGGAAATATTAAAATTATTGGTCGTCAGCACGCCAGACGGAGTAAAAAGCTTTGGCAGGAGTTAGGTGTTGCGCCTTGGTTAAGGAAGAGAACGCCTTTAATTTATTATAATGATGAACTTATTGCGGCCGTTGGTGTATTTATTACCCAATCAGGGCAATCTATTCAAGGTCTGTCTGAATTGAAAGTAAAATGGATAACGGATAAAAAACCCTTACTTTTCAAGTTAAGGGGTATTATTGCGCAGGTATAATCAAGGTTTCTTTCATGAACCAGAATGAGCAATAACGATGTCGCCAATTTCAGGATGACTAAAACTAACAATATGATCTAATCGCAGTTGTTTTTTTTCACTAGCAACATCAACAACCAGATATTCAACCTGTTTTTTTAACAGCAGATCAATTGCTTTGCCTTCAATAATCTCTCCATTATCCAGTTTTATGGTTAACTGAAGACTATGCTGACAAGCGAGTTCTAAATAATCATAGTCATCACAGTTAATTGGTTTGTATAGCTAGGCGACTTAATTTTGATTACAGCATATGTATTAAAAACAGGTCATCGATAGTGCATCCTGTTTCCATCTTTTTACGTTTAGCTTGAGACCATTTATGTTCTATAGGATTTAAATCTGGTGAATACACAGGCAAATATTCTATCTGGTGTCCTGCGTTTATAATTGCCTGTTCAATATTCTTACCTTTGTGAAAGCTAGCGTTGTCCATAAAAATAACAGAATTTTCAGGAAGTTCTGGGAGCAATATTTTTGTGATCCAAACATAAAAAACATCACGGTTAATATTGCAATCAAATAATCCGATAGCAAAAAGGGTTGTTCCCAATAAAGCGCCAATAACATTTGTTCTTCCCTTAGCACCCCAGTTTTTCAGGCCAAAACAACGGTGACCTTTTGGGGAATAGCCGTGAGTTCGTGGAGTGTCATGTGAAAAACCACTTTCATCAATAAAAACAACAGATTTATCTTTTTTTTCATACTGTTGTCTTTTTTGCTGATGTGCCAGCCTGTCGCTTTCGTTGGTTTTTGGATGGAATAGAGTTTTTTTTTATAGGTTAATCCCAGCTTTTTAAGGGATTGCCAAATAGTCTTTTTACAAACACCGAATCGCTCTGCCCGTTCCTTTTGGTAAGCATCTGGATACTGTTCCACATCTTTTGCTAAAGCATTTTTATCGAGCTTCCTCTTACGTGGCGTTGAATTTTTTGGCTCTGGTCGTTTAAGCCAACGTACTAAAGACGCTTTTCCAATACGGAATTGTTTCGCAGTTTCTCGAATTGTTAAACCTTCGGCTTTCCTTACAGATATTACTTTACGTCGAAAATCAATTGTATAACTCATATAGCTAGGCGACTTAATTTTGATTACAGCATATGTATTAAAAACAGGTCATCGATAGTGCATCCTGTTTCCATCTTTTTACGTTTAGCTTGAGACCATTTATGTTCTATAGGATTTAAATCTGGTGAATACACAGGCAAATATTCTATCTGGTGTCCTGCGTTTATAATTGCCTGTTCAATATTCTTACCTTTGTGAAAGCTAGCGTTGTCCATAAAAATAACAGAATTTTCAGGAAGTTCTGGGAGCAATATTTTTGTGATCCAAACATAAAAAACATCACGATTAATATTGCAATCAAATAATCCGATAGCAAAAAGGGTTGTTCCCAATAAAGCGCCAATAACATTTGTTCTTCCCTTAGCACCCCAGTTTTTCAGGCCAAAACAACGGTGACCTTTTGGGGAATAGCCGTGAGTTCGTGGAGTGTCATGTGAAAAACCACTTTCATCAATAAAAACAACAGATTTATCTTTTTTTTCATACTGTTGTCTTTTTTGCTGATGTGTGTAGTGGTCAACTAAAATTGGCCACCCTACCTGACTGTTCACGGAACAGTCGCTCTGATTCGTTTGGCGTTAATCCACCATTATACCAGTGAGGTCTTATATCGCTATAGTAGTGGGTTATGTAGCGAATAATGGCTGACTGAGCAGTACTAAAGCTTTGGTAGCCAGTCGTTGGCACCCATTCGGTCTTCAGACTACGGAAGAATCGTTCCATCGGACTATTATCCCAACAATTCCCTCTGCGACTGATACTTTGGGTCATCTGATAACGCCACAATGCCTGCCTATACTGACGACTGGTATAATGACTTCCCTGATCACTATGGAACATCACCTGTTTGGGATGCCCACGTAGTTCCCAAGCCATTTGTAGTGCTTTGGCGGTTAATTCTGAGTCTGGTGCAAATGACATTGCCCAGCCCACCGGTTTTCGGGCAAACAAATCCAATACCACAGCCAGATAGGCCCATCGTGAGCCTGTCCAAATATAGGTTACATCGCCGCACCAAACCTGGTCAGGCTTTGTAACAGCGAACTGCCTATTGAGCAGATTTGGAATATCAATACGTTCATTTCCACCGCGGTTGTATTTATGTTTTCGCTCTTGGCAACTGACGATGATTAATTCTTTCATCAACTTACCCGCTAACCACCGCCCAAGTTTCACGTTGTGTGTATTGGTAACCATCGTGGCGATAGTCCTTGCGCCAGCAGAGCCGCCACTAACGTTCCACGCTTCGCTGACTAGGCTACGTTTTATCGTCCGCTCAATATCTGGCTCCTTAGGCCGACACCAATAGCGATAACTGCTTCGGTGAACATTAAAAATACGACACAAAGTTTTCACCGGATAAAGCACTCTTAGCTTTTCAACTACCGAAAATTTTTCAGTGAGTCGGACATTAAGAGCGCAGTAGCCTTTTTTAAGATGTCATTCTCCATTTCCAGCCGGTGGATTTTTTTCTTCATTTCTCTGAACTCAATTTGTTCAGGTGTTAATGGCAGACCAGGCGATGTTTTCCCTTGACGTTCTAAACGAAGGGCTCTTACCCACCGGCTAATCGCTGAAAGACTGACGTTCATGCCTTTCGCGGCTTCCTGGTAGGTGTAATTTTGGTCAAGGACTAATTTGGCGGTTTCACATTTAAATTCAGCAGTAATTATTTTACTCATTTCGGCACCTATAAAAATTATGAGGTAAGCATATCACCTCAACTTAGGTGGCCAAATTTAGTATGCCACTACAGTGCCAGCCTGTCGCTTTCGTTGGTTTTTGGATGGAATAGAGTTTTTTTTATAGGTTAATCCCAGCTTTTTAAGGGATTGCCAAATAGTCTTTTTACAAACACCGAATCGCTCTGCCCGTTCCTTTTGGTAAGCATCTGGATACTGTTCCACATCTTTTGCTAAAGCATTTTTATCGAGCTTCCTCTTACGTGGCGTTGAATTTTTTGGCTCTGGTCGTTTAAGCCAACGTACTAAAGACGCTTTTCCAATACGGAATTGTTTCGCAGTTTCTCGAATTGTTAAACCTTCGGCTTTCCTTACAGATATTACTTTACGTCGAAAATCAATTGTATAACTCATAACACACCTTGTAATCAAAATTAAGTCGCCTAGCTATAGACATAATCACGAGTTTCGCACAGGCATATAAAATTCCAGAAATGGCTTAAAAGCAATGGTTAATTTGTAAGTTACTAAAACGTATAAATTTGTTTAAATTACAATAAGTTGCTTTTAATTTATAAGATTTTGTCTATTTATATATTATGCTGAATTAAACTTAAAAATAGAGCGTTTTTTTATTGGTGCGAAACTCGTGGATAATCCCTCACCACTATTGTTAAGTGGCGGTTATTTGCCGCCTTTGAATATTTGTAATTATAAGCATTTACTTCTTAAAGCACATAATAGCACCATACTTTTTTTCAACCGAAGAGAGAAAAATTAGCTACGCTTGCTAATATTTATTGTATGTAATGAAAATCAATAAATGGTTTTAAATATTGTGTAACTAGGTAAAATGATTTGGCGAAAATAACCAAATGTTATTGTAATAGATCTATTTTATCGAATGGATTTTGGAGCGGATAATGAAGCGAAAAGTATTGAATATATTGCTCACAATGAGTGCTATGATCCTTGCTGGCTGCGAGCATAAATTGCCACAATCACAAAGCCAAATAATGGATAAAATTTATACTGGCGTACTCCCTTGTGCAGATTGTTCAGGTATTGAAACAACAGTTCTTTTCAATCCGAATGGTAAATTTATTGAGCAATTAACCTATTTGGGTAAGGAAGAACAAAAAAATACTTTTTTTACTACAGGAAATTGGACTAAAAAAGGCACTAAATTCTTTTTGATTGATTCTGATGAGCAAAAAACCTATTTTCAACCTAGCATTGATGGTAAAAAAATAGAATATCTCGATCAGGAAGGAAATCGAATAGAAAGTAATTTAAATTATACCTTAGAGCAAGTAAAGCCAGATAAAAAGAGCGGGGAATATAGCTATATCGCTGACGCGGCATTATTTAAAGAGTGTAAAAGTGGACGTACTTACAGTGTGAGTAATATCGATTTAGAAAAGGGATATCTGGCAACCGGTATTCAAGCGGGTAAACCTGTTTATGTCGAAGTTGAGGGCTATTACACCATCCGCCCATCAATGGAAGATGGATTGTTTGATGCAACATTGATCCAGACCGGCGAGATTAAATTTGATAAATTGCGTACTTGTCACTCTCACTAATTATCAGATATATGAAATGCCCAGCTATTTTTAGCAGGGCATTTTGCATCAATAAGGCTGATTAGTTAAGTTTTGTTTTTAGAAAATCAACTATCTCAGCAAGATCAATAAATTCTTTCTCATTATCTCGCCGCTGTTTATATTCAACCTTGTTGTCATCTAAATTACGATCACCGATCACGATGGTATGAGGTATTCCAATAAGCTCCATATTAGCAAACATCACACCAGGCCGTTCTTTGCGATCATCAAAAATGACATCAATACCATTGGCTTGCAAATCACAGTAAAGTTTTTCAGCAACTTCTTTAACGCGATAGGAATTATGCATATTCATTGGTAAAATAGCAACTTGGAAAGGTGCGATCGCATCAGACCAAATAATTCCTTTATCATCATGGCTCTGTTCAATTGCTGCTGCTACAATCCGCGTGACACCGATACCATAACATCCCATCGTTACCGTTTGATTATGGCCATCTTCATTTTGAACGCTGGCCTTCATTGCTTCAGAATATTTGGTTCCTAGTTGAAAAATGTGGCCAACTTCAATTCCACGTTTAATTTGAACAGTTCCTTTACCATCTGGACTAGGATCGCCTTCGACTACATTGCGTAGATCATAAACGTCGGGTAAAGGTAGATCCCGTTGCCAATTGATACCAAAATAGTGTTTATGATCAATATTGGCGCCGGCACTAAAATCACTCATCACGGCAACGCTGCGGTCGATAATTGCTGGTATTGGCAAGTTAACAGGGCCTAATGAACCAGGACCTGCATGCAGGATTGCACGTATTTCTTCTTCTGTTGCGAATTTCAGTGGACTTGCAACCAGAGGATGTTTTTCTGCTTTGATCTCATTTAATTCATGATCACCACGGATCAATAAGGCAACAAGCTGATGACCACTCTCTTTTACTGCACTGACAATTAGGGTTTTAACTGTTTTTTCAATAGGTAAATTATATTGATTAACTAGCTCGGCAATAGTTTTGGCGTCAGGGGTATCGATGAGACGCATATTTTCAGCTGATACAGCACGTTCTTCCGTAAGACAAATTGCCTCTGCCAGCTCAATATTAGCGGCATAATCTGAAGCGGTAGAAAAAACAATATTATCTTCACCACTATCAGCTAATACCTGAAATTCATGCGAAGCATTGCCACCAATAGAGCCAGTATCTGCTTGTACTGCCCTAAAATTGAAGCCAATACGGGTAAAGATTGTACTATATGCTTTGTACATTGCATCGTAAGTTTGTTGTAGCGAGTTTTGATCGGTATGAAAAGAATAAGCGTCTTTCATAATAAACTCACGGGAGCGCATCACACCAAAACGTGGCCTTACTTCATCACGAAATTTTGTTTGGATTTGGTAAAGGTTTAACGGCAGCTGCTTATAAGAAGTCACTTCATTACGAATAAGATCGGTAATTACCTCTTCATGAGTCGGGCCCAACACAAAAGGTCGTTCACCACGATCAACAAAACGAAGTAACTCTGGACCATATTGCTCCCAACGCCCACTTTCTTGCCATAAATCTGCTGGCTGAACTATCGGCATGGAAATCTCAATTGCACCCGCGCGATTCATTTCTTCACGAATAATGTTCTCAACTTTGCGCAGCACACGAACACCGGTTGGTAGCCAGTCATATAGCCCTGAAGCAAGTTTACGGATCATACCTGCGCGAAGCATTAGCTTATGACTGATAACTTCAGCGTCGGCGGGAGTTTCTTTTAAAGTAGAGAGAAGATATTGGCTTGTACGCATTATTAGCTTCCATCAACAACGAATTACTTCCAGTTGGTATTAACCAACCATTAATCCCCTAGTCTACCAGCGAGTTGCTAATGTCTAAAGAGATAACTTAATTTTTTAGCTTATCTATAGCGAGAACGGCAGTGATATTTGCTGAAACCTGCCATCTAACATTAATATCAAGCAAATGAACGGCGTAGATTTTTTCGTCAGTTTGGCTTTTTTTATAAGCTGGACGTGGATCTTGCGCTAAAACTTGATGGATAAAACGCTCAAGGAAAGGATAGCGGGTTTGTTGCTCAATCAGCTGTTTTTGGGCAGTAGCTGAAAAACCCACTTTTCATTTCACTGGCCGGTGTTGGGCAAATCCAGCAACCGCTTTTGGTAAAGATTCCGCAAACGGCAGATAGGGTTTTATATCAATAACAGGGGTGCCATCAACTAAATCCATACTACCTAAAGCTAAACCTACTTCGTTATCACGGATAATTAAATTTTTCAATTCTATTAATGACATACCTATTGGATTAGGACGAAAAGAACGAGTGGCGAAAACACCCATTTTGGTATTACCACCTAAACGGGGAGGCCTTACTAATGGACGCCAACCTTCAGGCATGGTTTGATGAAAAATGAAAATAACCCAAATTGTTCTAATCCACGAACAGCATCAGGATGATTATAAGGCGGAAATAGGCGCAAATAACCCTGTCCATCATCAATTAAGCCTGGTTGTCTCGGGATGGCAAAATTTTTCTTTATAAGGTGATTCTATCACCCCAATCACGTTAAATTGAAAATTATTCATTAATAATTTTTAGGGCAGAACCTTCACAAATAGCAGCTTGATAACAATCTGGTGTACTAATTATTTCACAACGGTGCAATAACACGCCATTCGCGCCGAGAGAAGAGGCCTTTTTCAGCATGTTTTTTTTCGCTACGGGAATACTCACACTTGGATCTTGTCGATTAGGTTGGCATGAAATACCGGAAACAATACCCAGATCCTTAAATGGTTTACCCAGTAACGCTTCTGTTTTATCAAAAATTTTTACCGCTATTGCCTGTTGTGATGATATTTTATTGATAGCATTTTTTGGATTTTTTAGCGAGTTATCTGGTTTATTATATTCAGCTGGAGAAAGTAAATTACAGCCTGAGATACAGAGTGTAAGACAACAGAGTAATAGGCGCATATAAATTCCTTATTAAAGAAATCAAATAGAATTACAAATCAGTTTTAGCCATAATAATAGAAACAATTGACTGTATAAAATTTATAATAAAACCAGCGAATATAATTCGCTGGTTTTATTATAATGTAATTTTTTTTGAAAAAGCGATCACCAGCCAGGAATAGCACCACCGTCAAAAATTTTATTGGCTGCTTCAGCTACTTCTGCGGATTGATAGGCTTTAACAAACTTTTTCACATTTTCATTATCTTTATTATCTTCACGACTCGCAATGAGATTTACATAAGGTGAATTTTTGTCCTCTACGAACAATCCATCTTTTGCAGGCGTTAATTTAGGTTCGGCGCTACTAGCCCAAATTGAATTAATAATCGCTAGTGCAATTTTCGGATCATCTAAACTACGGGGTAATTGCGGTGCTTCAAGTTCAATAAAGTTCAGCTTTTTTGGATTTTCGGTGATATCCAATATAGTGGGTTGTAAACCGGCACTGGCATTTACTCTGATTAGCCCTTGTTTTTGTAGCAATAATAGTGAACGTCCTAAATTGGTAGGATCATTCGGGATCGCGATTTGGGCGCCATCGGGTAGTTGTTCAACAGATTTAATTTTTTTAGAATAAGCCGCAATAGGATAAATAAAGGTGTTTCCAACAGCGACTAATTTATAATTGCGATCTTTAATTTGTTGCTCTAAATAAGGTTTATGTTGAAATACATTAAGATCAATATCGCCTTTGTCCAGGGATTCATTTGGCAGTACAAAATCATTAAAGGTAACTAATTCAACATCTAACTGATATTTTTCTTTGGCGACTTTTTGTGCGACTTCAGCCACTGCTAACTCTTTCCCCATAATGACACCAACTTTGATGTGATTAGGTTTTTCTGTTTTTTCACCACAGCCACTAAAAACTAATATGCTTAATAGTGCTGCAACAGCGGTGCTAGTTTTTATTTTGATAGACATAATTACCTCTAATAAGACTAAATCTTAGTGCTTTTTAAGCAATAATTTTATTTAACCTGAGTTCGGGATAAGCATTATCAATTATGCTTGAAGATATGTTCCTGCCACCGGTATCTTTGGTTTAGATGGAATTAAACAATATGCAACCAGCCCTGCTAATAAATTCACTACAAAGTTAGCAGGAGAGCGGTGCCGCGTATGCGCTATCTGACAAAGATTTTTTAACTCATCAAATACCGTTTCAATGACAGAACGATGACGCAAGATGGCTTTGTCGAAACAAGTCTGTTCAACAGGCTTCATTTTCTTCTTGATATTCGTTATAAGGTTAATTCCCATTGTTTTCAGTTGCTGTTTCAGTGAAGCCGATAAATACCCTTTATCCGCATACAAACAACCAGAAAGATCTTTTATCAGTTTAGGTAATGGTTTCCGATCATCTGTGTTTCCTGGTGTAAGTCGAAAACTGAGTATTTCCCCCAAATGATTGATAATTACATGAAGTTTGAAACCAAAGAACCAACCTGTTGAGGTTTTTCCTCGTTCAGCTATCCCATCGAAGACTTTATGCCGGCGGATCCGTAAGTTATCACACACAGCTATCGGAGTAGAATCGGCAACCGACAGACCTGTGCACTTTCCCTTATTTGACTCAAACAGTGCCGTTAAAGCTAAGGCACTGCGCGGAAGTAACTCTACGCAGCGTGAATATGATGGCAAGTTAGGAAATTCCTTCTTGAGATATAAACGGACATAATAGAGATAAAATACCTTGAATTGGCTGAATCGGAGTTGATGAAACAAAACAACCAGTGTCATCATTTCAGCCAATGAAAGCTGAGTAGACCGTCTACGACGCTTACTACCGTTATTCGGCAAAATTTCATGCATTTTTGGCTCGAAGTCTTTACAAAAATCATCCATCAGGCAATAAAGTTCAGTAAGATTTTCCATCATTGTTTAACAATGCTATACTCTTTAACCAGATTGTTAGAGTTTTTTAACGAAATATGCGCATTCAACTATTTGAATAGCAAGACTTTCACTTTATTTCTTATCCCGAACTCAGGTTATTTACGTGTTTTTTTCATTACGTGATTACCAACAAATTGAATAGCAAAAACTAAAATAATCAGTAAAACAAGAACCGTATTCATAACAGTAGGGTTATAGGTATAATAGCCGTATTGCATAGCAATCTGACCCAGTCCACCAGAACCCACTGCGCCGCCCATTACAGAGTAACCTATTAACATAATTAAAGTAATGGTCGCTGCGTTGACTAAACCGGGTAAAGATTCAGGTAACAGAATTTTACCAATGATTTGTAGTGGCGTTGCGCCCATTGAGCGAGCAGCTTCAATTAAGCCATTGGGGATCTCTAACAGCGTATTTTCAACCATACGGGCAATGAAAGGTGCTGCACCAATAGTTAACGGAACGATCGCGGCCTGAATACCGATAGATGTGCCGACAATTAATTTAGTTAATGGAATAATCCAAACCAATAAAATAATAAATGGAATGGAACGAAACACATTAACCAATGCAGACACTATTCGATAAAGGGTAAGATTTTCCATAACTTGTCCGGGGCGGGTCACATAAAGTAATATGCCACTAGGAAGCCCTAATAAAAACCCCAAAAATCCCGACACAAAAGTCATGATAAGTGTATCTAACGTACCATTTAGTAGCAGAATGATCGTTTTTTCAGACATAACCTAAGATCTCCACTTTTACATGGTGCTCTTCTAAAAAAGTAATTGATTTTTCAATACCTTCGTCAAGACCATGAAATTCAGCAAGCATAAAACCAAATTTAACACCACCGGCGTAATCAATTTGGGTGCTCAATATATTGATGTCGATATTAAATTTTCTAACAACCATTGAAATTAATGGTGCATCGACTGACTTACCGGTAAATTCCAATTTCAATAATGGCGATAAATCTGGCGCTGGCACCATCTGCAAACGCGTTTGATAATCTTCAGGAATATCTAATACGAATGTTGATTTAATAAAATTTTGCGCAATTGGTGTCTTAGGATGAGAAAATACCTCACTAACGCTATCTTGTTCTATTAAACGCCCTTCACTGATAATCGCGACTTGATCGCATATACGTTTTACAACGTCCATTTCGTGAGTAATAAGTAAGATGGTTAAACCTAAACGTCGATTAATATCTTTTAATAGCTCAAGAATAGAACGGGTTGTTGCTGGATCTAATGCACTTGTCGCTTCATCACATAATAATATTTTAGGCGAATTGGCTAAAGCGCGAGCTATAGCAACGCGTTGCTTCTGTCCTCCAGATAGACTGGCTGGATAGGCATCTTTTTTATTTGCTAAATCGACTAGCTTTAATAACTCTGTTACACGTTGATGGATCTCGGCTTTTGGCGTGTTATCTAGTTCTAGAGGTAAGGCAATATTATCGAAAACATTGCGTGATGAAAGTAGATTGAAATGTTGGAAAATCATACCGATAGTACGACGAGTTAAGATTAATTCTTTTTCAGAAAGATCTGTCAACACCTGCCCATCAATCAATACATCACCTGTCGTTGGGCGCTCAAGCATATTGACGCAACGAATTAGTGTACTTTTTCCGGCACCGGAAGCACCGATAACTCCGTAAATTTGGCCTTGAGGAACATGCAGATTAATATTGGTTAATGCGTGAATTGCATGTGCTCCTTGGTGAAAAATTTTATTAATGTTAGAAAATCTTATCATTATTGTGATCTACTAAATAATGGAAATAGTGTGGTGAGAAAATTCGACTATATTTAACACGGATGTTAAGGTGTCTAGACGTCTAAGTCAACAAAAATATAAATACGACTCTTGTTCTTATTTAGCTGCTTTTCATATAATGAACAAAGTTAAATTTAATGGAGTAATGTGGTGAGTCAAAGTATTCCGGCAATTTTCCTCGATCGTGATGGTACTATTAACCTCGATCATGGTTATGTTTATGAAATAGATAATTTTCAGTTTATCGAAGGCTCAATTGAAGCAATGCTTGAATTAAAAAAAATGGGATATGCATTGATTCTTGTTACTAATCAATCAGGTATTGCAAAAGGATTATTCACAGAAGCACAATTTCTTGAACTGACTGAATGGATGGATTGGTCTCTTATTGATCGTGGCGTTGAGCTTGATGGTATTTATTATTGCCCTCATCATCCTGATGCAATTGAACAAAAATATAAACAAATATGCGATTGCCGTAAGCCGAAAGCCGGTATGCTATTGGCAGCGCAAAAACAACTTAATATTAATATGAAGACCTCTTACATGGTGGGCGATAAGCTTTCTGATATGCAAGCCGGTAAAGAAGCGCATATTGGCACTAATGTATTGGTAACTACAGGAAAATCTGTCACTGAAGATGATAAGAAGTCTGCTGATTGGATTATAAATAGCCTGGTAGATTTACCTAATAAGATAAAAAATCGGCAATAAAAAAATAACAGTATTGTTCATAAATAAAGCAAATTTATTTTTTTCAAAAAAGTACTTGTACAAAGCTAAAATCAATCTATAATGCCCTCCCGTTAACGCAATTTACTCATCAATTGATGAATAAAAGCGTAAAGGAAAATTAAGGTGAAAAACGTAATATACGCCACCTCGCTGCCTAGGTCGCACGCTCTTTAACAATTAATCAGACAATCTGTGTGGGCACTCGCAAGACATCATCAAAAAATATTTGATTTTAAAGTCTTGAAGAGTGACAAAACAGTTAATTCATATATGAACTAATATGCAGTAACGTTATTTTGGTAGGCAACGGCGAAGGTGGTAGAACACCGGCAAAGCGAGTTGAACAAAAGCGCGTTACGGTCAGTAAAACATTCTTTGAGCATCAAGCTTTTAATTGAAGAGTTTGATCATGGCTCAGATTGAACGCTGGCGGCAGGCCTAACACATGCAAGTCGAGCGGCAGCGGAAGGAAGCTTGCTTCCTTGCCGGCGAGCGGCGGACGGGTGAGTAAGGTATGGGGATCTGGCCGAAGGCGGGGGATAACCACTGGAAACGGTGGCTAATACCGCATAATCTCTAAGGAGCAAAGTGGGGGACCATTATGGCCTCACACCTTCGGATGAACCCATATGAGATTAGCTAGTAGGTGGGGTAAAGGCTCACCTAGGCGACGATCTCTAGCTGGTCTGAGAGGATGATCAGCCACACTGGGACTGAGACACGGCTCAGACTCCTACGGGAGGCAGCAGTGGGGAATATTGCACAATGGGCGCAAGCCTGATGCAGCCATGCCGCGTGTATGAAGAAGGCCTTCGGGTTGTAAAGTACTTTCAGTCGTGAGGAAGGTGTTAAGGTTAATAGCCTTAGCAATTGACGTTAGCGACAGAAGAAGCACCGGCTAACTCCGTGCCAGCAGCCGCGGTAATACGGAGGGTGCGAGCGTTAATCGAAATTACTGGGCGTAAAGGGCACGCAGGCGGTTAATTAAGTTGGATGTGAAATCCCCGGGCTTAACCTGGGAATGGCATTCAAGACTGGTTAGCTAGAGTCTTGTAGAGGGGGGTAGAATTCCATGTGTAGCGGTGAAATGCGTAGAGATGTGGAGGAATACCGGTGGCGAAGGCGGCTCCCTGGACAAAGACTGACGCTCATGTGCGAAAGCGTGGGGAGCAAACAGGATTAGATACCCTGGTAGTCCACGCTGTAAACGATGTCGATTTGGAGGTTGTGGTCTAGAACTGTGGCCTCCGGAGCTAACGCGTTAAATCGACCGCCTGGGGAGTACGGCCGCAAGGTTAAAACTCAAATGAATTGACGGGGGCCCGCACAAGCGGTGGAGCATGTGGTTTAATTCGATGCAACGCGAAGAACCTTACCTACTCTTGACATCCAGCGAAGCCTTTAGAGATAGAGGTGTGCCTTCGGGAGCGCTGAGACAGGTGCTGCATGGCTGTCGTCAGCTCGTGTTGTGAAATGTTGGGTTAAGTCCCGCAACGAGCGCAACCCTTATCCTTTGTTGCCAGCGATTCGGTCGGGAACTCAAAGGAGACTGCCGGTGATAAACCGGAGGAAGGTGGGGATGACGTCAAGTCATCATGGCCCTTACGAGTAGGGCTACACACGTGCTACAATGGCGTATACAGAGAGAGGCGAGCCTGCGAGGGGAAGCGGAACTCAGAAAGTACGTCAAAGTCCGGATTGGAGTCTGCAACTCGACTCCATGAAGTCGGAATCGCTAGTAATCGCGGATCAGCATGTCGCGGTGAATCCGTTCCCGGGCCTTGTACACACCGCCCGTCACACCATGGGAGTGGGTTGCAAAAGAAGTAGGTAGCTTAACCTTTTGGATGGCGCTTACCACTTTGTGATTCATGACTGGGGTGAAGTCGTAACAAGGTAACCGTAGGGGAACCTGCGGTTGGATCACCTCCTTACCTAGATAGATGGAATGTGAGTGTTCACACAGATTGTCTGATGAAGATTGAGCAGAAGGTATCATTAGGCTTGTAGCTCAGGTGGTTAGAGCGCACCCCTGATAAGGGTGTGAGGTCGGTGGTTCAAGTCCACTCAGGCCTACCAACATTGCTGATGGATGTGGCTGAAAGGTAAGGTTAGCAGGAAGGTGTAATGATACGACAATCTTAATGGGGCTATAGCTCAGCTGGGAGAGCGCCTGCTTTGCACGCAGGAAGTCAGCGGTTCGATCCCGCTTAGCTCCACCATATTGCAAGATAAAATATAGATAAAAAGTTATTCAGAGCAGGCTGGCAACAGTATGCTGCGAATAATAATGCTCTTTAACAATCTGGAACAAGCTGAAAATTGAAACACACATTATTGAAAAATAGTGTGGAGAACTCTCAAAACTCCAATCAGTTGGGTTTTTGTTGTCATGATGAAAGCGTTATGAGCGAGCAGTCAGCCATTCGAGACGGCCAGCGCACAGCGAGCACTGCCCAATAAAGAATGGGTGGAGAGGTGCCCATAACCTAGCAAAAAGGCAGCGTAAGACACCTTCGGGTTGTGAGGTTAAGCGAATTAAGCGTACACGGTGGATGCCTAGGCAGTCAGAGGCGATGAAGGACGTGCTAATCTGCGAAAAGCGTCGGTAAGCTGATATGAAGCGTACTAGCCGGCGATGTCCGAATGGGGAAACCCAGTGCATTGATGCACTATCGTTTGATGAATCCATAGTCAAATGAGGCGAACCGGGGGAACTGAAACATCTCAGTACCCGAGGAAAAGAAATCAACCGAGATTCCCCCAGTAGCGGCGAGCGAACGGGGAGCAGCCCAGAGTCAACATCAAAATTTACCGCAGGAGAAGGGTCTGGAAAGGCCCGCAATAAAGGGTGATAGCCCCGTATCTGAAGCGGTAAGTGTTGTGAGCTCGAAGAGTAGGGCGGGACACGTGTTATCCTGTCTGAATATGGGGGGACCATCCTCCAAGGCTAAATACTCCTGACTGACCGATAGTGAACCAGTACCGTGAGGGAAAGGCGAAAAGAACCCCGGTGAGGGGAGTGAAATAGAACCTGAAACCGTGTACGTACAAGCAGTAGGAGCATCCGAAAGGGTGTGACTGCGTACCTTTTGTATAATGGGTCAGCGACTTATATTCTGTAGCAAGGTTAACCGCATAGGGAGCCGTAGGGAAACCGAGTCTTAACTGGGCGTTAAGTTGCAGGGTATAGACCCGAAACCCGGTGATCTAGCATGGGCAGGTTGAAGGTTGGGTAACACTAACTGGAGGACCGAACCGACTAATGTTGAAAAATTAGCGGATGACTTGTGGCTGGGGGTGAAAGGCCAATCAAACCGGGAGATAGCTGGTTCTCCCCGAAAGCTATTTAGGTAGCGCCTCGTGAATTCATCTTCGGGGTAGAGCACTGTTTCGGCTAGGGGGTCATCCCGACTTACCAACCCGATGCAAACTACGAATACCGAAGAATGTTATCACGGGAGACACACGGCGGTGCTAACGTCCGTCGTGAAGAGGGAAACAACCCAGACCGCCAGCTAAGGTCCCAAAGTCATGGTTAAGTGGGAAACGAAGTGGGAAGGCTTAGACAGCCAGGATGTTGGCTTAGAAGCAGCCATCATTTAAAGAAAGCGTAATAGCTCACTGGTCGAGTCGGCCTGCGCGGAAGATAACGGGGCTAAACCATGCACCGAAGCTGCGGCAGCGACACTTAGGTGTTGTTGGGTAGGGGAGCGTTCTGTAAGCTGTAGAAGGTGGACTGAGAGGTCTGCTGGAGGTATCAGAAGTGCGAATGCTGACATAAGTAACGATAAAGCGGGTGAAAAACCGCTCGCCGAAAGACCAAGGGTTCCTGTCCAACGTTAATCGGGGCAGGGTAAGTCGACCCCTAAGGCGAGGCTGAAAAGCGTAGTCGATGGGAAACGGGTTAATATTCCCGTACTAAGGGTTACTGCGAAGGGGGGACGGAGAAGGCTAGGCTATCCGGGCGACGGTTGTCCCGGTTTAAGCGAGTAGGTGGGTAGTGCAGGCAAATCCGCACTGCTACAACACTGAGACGTGATGACGAGCCACTAAGGTGGTGAAGTAGTTGATGCCCAGCTTCCAGGAAAAGCCTCTAAGCGATAGGTAATCATTAATCGTACCCCAAAACCGACACAGGTGGTTAGGTAGAGAATACTCAGGCGCTTGAGAGAACTCGGGTGAAGGAACTAGGCAAAATGGTGCCGTAACTTCGGGAGAAGGCACGCTGGCATTAGGTGAAGGGTCTTGCATCCGGAGCGGAAGCCAGTCGAAGATACCAGCTGGCTGCAACTGTTTATTAAAAACACAGCACTGTGCAAACACGAAAGTGGACGTATACGGTGTGACGCCTGCCCGGTGCTGGAAGGTTAATTGATGGGGTAAGCCGTAAGGCGAAGCTCTTGATCGAAGCCCCAGTAAACGGGCGGCCGTAACTATAACGGTCCTAAGGTAGCGAAATTCCTTGTCGGGTAAGTTCCGACCTGCACGAATGGCGTAATGATGGCCAGGCTGTCTCCACCCGAGACTCAGTGAAATTGAACTCGCTGTGAAGATGCAGTGTACCCGCGGCAAGACGGAAAGACCCCGTGAACCTTTACTATAGCTTGACACTGAACATTGAGCCTTGATGTGTAGGATAGGTGGGAGGCTTTGAAGTGTGGACGCCAGTCTGCATGGAGCCGACGTTGAAATACCACCCTTTAATGTTTGATGTTCTAACTTAGGCCCGTAACCCGGGCTGAGGACAGTGTCTGGTGGGTAGTTTGACTGGGGCGGTCTCCTCCCAAAGCGTAACGGAGGAGCACGAAGGTTGGCTAATCACGGTCGGACATCGTGAGGTTAGTGCAAAGGCATAAGCCAGCTTGACTGCGAGCGTGACAGCGCGAGCAGGTACGAAAGTAGGTCTTAGTGATCCGGTGGTTCTGAATGGAAGGGCCATCGCTCAACGGATAAAGGTACTCCGGGGATAACAGGCTGATACCGCCCAAGAGTTCATATCGACGGCGGTGTTTGGCACCTCGATGTCGGCTCATCACATCCTGGGGCTGAAGTAGGTCCCAAGGGTATGGCTGTTCGCCATTTAAAGTGGTACGCGAGCTGGGTTTAGAACGTCGTGAGACAGTTCGGTCCCTATCTGTCGTGGGCGAAGGAAGATTGAGGGGGGCTGCTCCTAGTACGAGAGGACCGGAGTGGACGCACCACTGGTGTACAGGTTGTCATGCCAATGGCATCGCCTGGTAGCTAAGTGTGGAAGAGATAACCGCTGAAAGCATCTAAGCGGGAAACTTGCCTCAAGATGAGTCTTCCCTGACAGTAAATGTCCTATAAGGGGTGTTCGAGACGAGGACGTAGATAGGCTGGGTGTGTAAGCGTAGCGATACGTTGAGCTAACCAGTACTAATGACCCGAGAGGCTTAACCTAACAACACCGAAGGTGTTTTTGAGAGAGAGAATTTTAGCTTGTTCAGAGATTGAATCTGGTCGAATTTTGCTGATGGCAGAGACTTGGTCGCGTACTGAGGTAGGTGAGCAGGCTGAAAGGCAGCGAAATGAGACGGGATAAATAAAAAAAAGAATTTGTCTGGCGGCAATAGCGCGGTGGTCCCACCTGACCCCATGTCGAACTCAGAAGTGAAATGCCGTAGCGCCGATGGTAGTGTGGGGTCTCCCCATGTGAGAGTAGGGAACCGCTAAGCTTAAAATATTAAGGCCACCTGTCAGCGATCATGCAAAACTGATCCACTTTTTAGCTAAATACGATCAATCGAAATTGATCCACTGTTTTACTCGGTTATTGCTCCTGAGCGCCGCTTAATCTTCTTTCAATCGATAGCTTTCACCGCTCAATTGCAGTACATGCGAATGATGAAGTAAACGATCAAGCATTGCGGCGGTTAATGTTACGTCATCAGCAAAGGCATTGTGCCATTGCCAAATGATAAGTTACTCGTCAATATCACGAGTT
>NZ_LWMI01000008.1 GCF_001640365.1 Candidatus Arsenophonus triatominarum
CACCTGCAACCGCTTTGGTCTGGATATGTGGGGGAAAATCGTCAACATTTCACGTTACACTCACGGCGGAAGTCGATAACAGCGCGTTTGGGTTTGCGCAGGCAGACGAAGGAAAGCGGATTATCCCACCCCGTTCAGTGATGCCCCTTATTACGCGGGTGTGCAGGAAACCAGAAAAATCCGGCTAGCGGACAACGCTTATCGAACCTTGATACTCAGCAAGGCGTTTTCTAACATCAGTATTGCGACTATTCCTGAAATCAATCGCTTCTTACGTTTTCTGTTTAAGGGACGTCGGCGAGGCGTTTTGTGTGAATTATCGTGACATGACTATTGGTATTACCACCGCCTTTCCCCTAGAACCCTTTGAATTGGCGGTATTGAGAAACAGCGAGGTCACCCCGTTACCTTCTGGGGTACTGATGAATATCAATCAGGTCGTCGCCCCCTACTTTGGCTTTGCCGAGGATGCCTATCCGTTTAATGAGGGGATGTTTTTTACGGCGGGCGTTAATCATCCAGTAGAATTTTTTGGAGTATTTTATGAAAAAAACAGACTTGCCCGCTCGTAAACCGGTGCCCTTTGGGGCGAATGGTTCACGGCGTGATTTAACGGCGAAAACGCCACCGGCAGTAATCAGGCTTCTTATGATGCCGGTTTTCCTCCCATTACCATGACGATTAAAGCCGCAGGCGGCTTGCCCCCTGATGGCCGTGACATGAATCAGGCACTTAACGAACTATACACCGGCTATCGTTGGCATAATGCGGGCGCGGGTTACCCTTTTGATGCCGATTTTGCCACGGCGATTGGTGGTTATCCGGCGGGGGCGAAAGTGCCCAATTCCACGAATGACGGTTTTTGGCTAAATACAATAGACGGGAATACGACCAATCCGGAAGTGTTGGATGCCTCCGCAACAGGGTGGGTACCCGTGAATAGTTACGGCATCACCAGTATAACCGGACTGGAAACCGGCACGATAACCTTGACTACCTTACAGGCCGCAAAAGAAGAACTGGTCTTCAGTGGCAATCTTATTGCTGATACCACCGTAATTTTCCCGCCATGGATAAGAAACTGGACTGTCACCAATCACTGTCAGGGGAATTTCACCCTGACCTGTAAACCCCTGTCAGGGACTGGTGTTGTACTGCCCAGTGGCAGAAATGTTATCCGTTGCGATGGTTCACAGATTATTTTTGCTATCCTCGTTGCGTCGCTCACTCAACACGGTCTCACACGGTTAAGTAGCGCCACTGACAGCAATGATGAAACGCTGGCCGCCACACCCAAAGCCGTCAAAGCCGCTTATGACTTGGCGAAAACCGTAAGTATTGACGGAATTTATCCGGTAGGGATTGTTGTCTGGTTTGCTCAAAATAAAAATCCCAATACCTTATTTCCAAATACAAAATGGCAATACATTGGTGAAAATAAAACCATTCGTTTAGCAAAAGCAGATGGTTCTAATGTATTCACTACCGGAGGCGCTGATGCTATTAAGCTGACAGAAGCCCAATTACCCGCTCACGGGCACACTTTTTCAGCAACAACCAGTAGCTATGATTATGGTACTAAAAATACGAATGCAACGGGTAATCATGCACATAATTTTGCAGGCGTTGTACGTGACCCATGGAATGCAAGAGGCGATGACGGTAATCCTAATCAATGGAAACCAAGGGCTCAAAATACATCACAAGCGGGGAACCACTCACATACTGTTACTATCGGTGCACACACCCATTCTGTTTCAGGTACAACGGGAAAGACGGGAAGTAGTAGCGAAATTAATATAACGAATGCTTTTATTACGCTAATGGGCTGGTACAGAATCAGTTAAGGAATCAAAAATGTTTAGAATTTTTAAAGCCTATACCTACACGAGTGATACACATGAGTTGCTGGGTCCTTGCGATGCTTACACGGATGAAACTCATGACATACTGCCTTTTCATACTGAGAAAAAACCAATTGACAAAAAGGAAGGTTTCGCTGTTGTTTTTAATGAACAAAATCAGGAATGGGAATATCAGGAAGATCATCGCGGTTTGGTTTTGTTTGATACGAAAAGCCGTCAATCTGTCACCCTTGAAAAATTAGGTAAGGTACCGGAATATTTAACATCATTAGCCCCTCAAAGCGAATATGATGTTTGGGATGGTGAAAAGTGGGTCAAGGATGCAGAAGCTGAAAAATTAGCAGAAAGACAAAAATTAGAAGGCATCAAACAACAAAAATTATATGATGCCACTCGTGAAATTGCACCCCTTCAAGATGCAGTCGATTTAGAAATGGCCACCGAAGACGAGAAAAAACGACTGATAGCCTGGAAAAAATATCGGGTTTTTGTGAACCGTACGGATGTTTCAGCTGCACCCGATATTGACTGGCCGAAAAAACCGGATTGACAGATTTTGAGAAGAACCCAAATCTGACACTCGAATGATTGAGTTAGGTTCCGGTGTCAGGTTAACTGATTTAATTCCTCATCAGACAGACCTGTAGAGAATTTGATGATTTCTTTTTCAACGCCTTTCTCAAGAAGTTGGCGCGCTATCTTCATGGAAGCCTGTTTTTCGCCCTCAACTTTCCCTTGTTGTATACCTTGTTGCATACCTTGTTGTATACCTTGTTGTATGCCTTGTTGTATGCCTTGTTGTATGCCTTGTTGTATGCCTTCTTCTCGTATACCTTGTGCAATATTCATCAATGCCCCCTCATGTTTCTCTGTCTGTCTGGCTATCTCTTTGATTAACTTTGCTGGTTGCTCAGCATTGCCTTCTTGGATTAGATAGTTAAACATAGTAATAACTTGATTATCAGTATAATAATTATACGACAACAGTTTAACAATACTATTCAGTAGCTCGGCCATATCCCGTCTTCGAATGTGTTTTTGGATAAGCTCCAATAACGCCATTCGCTTATGTTGCATAATCTCACCGTCATCAAGCGTGGTGACATCGACTAGCTTAAACGGTTTGGTGTATATCTTTTCCGCAATATCTCTGCCACTAAAGCAGTCTAGCCAGTCAGTACTGTAAGGATGAGGAGTTTGTTCGCCACAATAAAACAGAATAGGAAAAACGATAGGAAGTTCTTTGTGTCCGGCTTCTAAATGCTTCTGCATGGCTGCCATGCTATAGCGCATTAATCGCCAAGCCATGAGTTTATCCGGTGTTGACTGGTGCTCAATCAGCAGATAGAGATAACCTTGTCCCTGCTGGGTATTGACAGAATACAGGATATCACTCTGATAGCTTTTCATCTCACTATCGACGAATGAGCCAGATTCCACTTTGAGGCTATCCAAATCACACAATGCTTTAATCTCATCCGGTAGCCAGATATCAAAGAAATCTTTAGCGGTCTCTTTTTCACTTAAAAACTGCTTAAATACCGCATCATGGGGCGTTGGGGTGAATTTTTTACTCATCCGATTTCTTTCACAGTTGTTAACATCCCGTTGCGTTATTGAAAACAAATAAGGTACATTGAGTACGCTATTTATTTCATCACAACCCAGCTTTAGCAAGGAGACGCCTCTACTTGCTCAGGGGCATTTTTCTTAATGACTCGGGCTAAATCGGTATGGACTTCGTTTCTCAAGCACCGCGCCTGTCTCTTTGGCTTTTTTTTTCCGCTTCAAAAAACCCGTGGACAATTTCATCGTTGGGATACTCAGTCCCACTTAATGGCACCATATTAGCAGCGCTGGAGGAAGTTGTTAACTATTAGTTGTTGGTTGCATGTAAGTGGATTTGTGTAAGTCCGGCTAAACGAATAATTGACTATTTTGAATTGTGAGTAATTTTAGACATAACAATTTCTCCGTAGTTAAACGAATGGTTACGGTGGTTTTGTTCAGCTTTTTATTAAACAGATTTAATAAATACTTAAGATGTGGGTATAGAATTTAAGCGTTGATTTTTTCGCTATATTAAGTATATAGTTAGTGGTAATTAATTGATTTTTCTAGGCCGTAGATATAAGTTATATAGCGAAAAGTGAGCGTAACTACTTGATAAATAAGTAAATAACAATGATTTTAAAATCCCTCAGCCTTAAGGCTGTGCGGGTTCAAGTCCCGCCCTGGGCACCATAAGAATTTCCATTGGTTATCAATAAGTTAAGTGATAAAAAGTTAGACGTTTGGCGCTGGTTTTTTAGCCCTAAAGTCCTTTTTCGTAATATCATTTCGTAATATTTTTGCCATTTTGCTGCCCATCTACTACAGGGACAACTTTAATTCTTCTATCGTATCTTGCGGTTTGCCCGACATTTTTATGGCCTGATATTGATTGTTTTTCGTATAAGTTCCCTTCCAAATCTGAAATACCTTTGGCTTTTAAATCATGAAAGGTGAAATCTAAATCTAGCTCTGGGTATTTTTCCTTTGCCTCTTTTTTTGCTTTCATCCATCGAGTATTAAAACCATCTCGCGTATATCGAGCGCCCGAAGACTGATGCAGTACATATATACTGCTCATTCCTTCGTTTAATGGTAATTTCTTAGACAGTTCTATAATATTCTCTAGTCTTGGTGACCATGCTTTAATTTGTGAAACCCCAGTTTTACTTTGCTGAATTAATATTCCTTCCCCCAGTAATTGACTTTTCTTTAATGAAAGAATATCGGCTTGACGAGCACAGCAAAGATACGCTAACTCCATTGCGATCTGAACTATTGTCGGGGCTGTTTTGTAAACTGCATTATATTCAGCATGGGTTACATATCGTGTGCGCGCCGATTCTTTAAATTGACGGACACCTTTGCATGGATTACCTTTCACTAATCCCCGTTCATAACCGAATCGAAAAACCCGTGATATAAAAGCTTTTTCTCGATTAGCTTGTGTCCGGCTCTTTAAACCCCTCTTATCCATATATCGTCTAATATGCTCAGGTTTAATATCATCAGAGTTTACTTTTCCAAAGACAGCAATAACTTTTTGAGAGTATTTTCGATAATCTTTTTGGGTTTCAGCGGCTAATTCCATAAAATCACCTGATGTAAAAAATCGCTCAATAAGCCCCTCAAAAAGAGATTCATTACTGCGATTACTATTATAGGCTTCATACGCTGACCAAACTTGAGCTGGAGTTGCATTAAAACTACAGAGTCTTACCGTTCCTCCTGATCTGGGTCTGAATTCAAAAGCAGATTTACCTCTGCTAACCCGTGGGGGTAGCCAATTGTCGGCACTATTCTTACGTTTTCGTCCCATTAATCTAAGGCTCCAAAATTAGGTTCGATATTTTTAGAAATATTTATTGCACTTCTTTGTTTCATAGGGTCATTAAAATGCGTCCATGTTGTACGTGGGCGACCATCACGGCGAATTATAAAAAAAATCCCCGCTTCACGTAAAATTTCGCATTGTTTAGATGGAATTTTATATCCGGTTAGCGATATGAGATCGGTATCGCTTATTACATCATTTTCGTTTTTCATGATATTAAAACCTTTATACAATGATTTTCTTCAATGTTGGTATGGGTAGTTTGAGTGGGGTAAATTCAGGTGGGATAATATTTATTCGTTCTAACTATTTCTTCAATGTGTCGAGAAATACCCCCAAATAGACCATAAGGGCTGGCACTATCATAATGCCGATAACCAGTATCTCTTGCCCCCCTAAATGAATATTGCCTAATTCACCACGTTTAAACCTGATTTGTGGGTCAATGACGGTATCGGCGTGCGCAAGATGTCCAACAATGAGTTCGAAGGCAAACGCTGCACCGATAAACAAAAATGTCGTGATTAATAATTTAATGATGTTAAGTTTCATGGTTGAACCTTTTAAAATTGGCTTATTTCTTAACGCAAATTGCTTTGGCGTTGATATCCTTGAAAGTCTCAAACTCCCGCTCAAACTGTTTGGCGGCGAATTGGCACATATTTTCAGTGTCAAATTCCTGAGTATGGACACTTGCAAAGCTACTTGAGGCGTAATGGCTGGCGTACATGGCTATGATTAGTATCCACATGGTGAGTTCTCCTTTAATTAAAAATAAGGTTATTTGCTTTTTCGGTTAAAAATGGATTTCATGACATACAAAATAATGAATAGAACGGTACCGGTATCTCAATTGATAGGAACAGGAAAATTGATATTATTAAGGCTATTGCAAGAACCACTATTATACATCCGTCAGTCTTTTTTGATGTTTCCATTGCTTTATTTCCTTTTCATCGCTTCCAGTAATAAATCCTGTATTGCCCGTTTTGAATTGCGCCTTTCCATGACCACTTCATCGAGTGTATCTTTAGCGACGATATGGTGGATAAAGACAGGGCGATTGTGTCCGGCTTGCGTTTGACGGGTCGGGCCGATACGTTCGATAATTTGCTGGTACTGCTCCAAGTCCCACCAGTGGGAGAAGAAGACCAGAATATTACCGCCGTCCTGTAAATTTAAGCCGTGTCCACAGCTTGCGGGGTGGGCAAAAAGTAACGGGATTTTGCCATTATTCCAGTCGGTAAGGGTTTGTGGGTTGGCATCTAACATTTTGCCTTTTGGAAAGGCTTTTAATAAACGCTCCAGGTCATGCTTCCAGTGATAAGCAACCAGTACTGGCATTCCCCCGGCTTCATTGACAATACTTTCCAGTGCTTGGATTTTGGCATCGTGTATTTCTGTCCAGTTGTGATTGTCATCGCTATAAATAGCGCCTGCCGCAATTTGCAAACATTTTATTGTTTTGGCAGCGGCATTTAACGCTTCAATAGCGCTATCACCCAACTCAAGAAACAGTTCTTTTTCCATCGCCTGATAGTGTGCTCGCGCTTTTGCAGGTAGCTCAACGTTGATAACGTTGTGTATCGGTTCGTCGATATCAAACCAGTCAGCGGCGTTAAGGGATAAGGTGACATCACTGAGAACTGCCTGAATTTGAAGATGTGCAAACCCCAAAGGCTCAAATCTGCTCCACTGTTGTCCGGGGAACTGGATACGATTAAACCAGCGGGACGTAAACGCACTATGCGTTCTGCCTAGTCGTTCGCCCTGGTCAACAAACCACGCTTGCCCCCATAAGTCCATCAGACCATTCGGTGAAGGCGTGCCTGTTAGGTTCACCCATCTATGAACCGATTTATGCGCGATTTTAGCAAGTGCAGCGGTGCGTTTACCACCCTTGCGTAGCCGGAATGATTTTAACCGGGTGCTCTCATCGGCAATAATCGTGCCAAAAGGCCAGCTGTCTCCGAGGATGTCAACCAGCCAGACGAGATTGTCATAATTGATAGTAAATACGCTGGCATGGGTATTTTTGAGTGCTGCCATCCGTGCTTTGGCGTTGCCAATGATGGGTTGCACTTCAATATTATGCAGGTGGTTCCATTTAAGCGCTTCGTCAGGCCAGGTGGATTGGGCTACCCGTAAAGGGGCTAACACCAATGTGGGCTTTGTTTCACTGCCTGATAAATAGAGATTTTCTAATGCCGTCAGGGTTGCTGCTGTTTTTCCCATGCCCATACCCGCCCATATATTTGAGCGTTTTATATCGAGTAGGTGATTGATAATGAGATTTTGGTAAGGGCGATGGGTGAAGGTTTTAGCGATTGTCTTTTGTTCAGGCGACAATCTGGATAGTTTTGTCATGGGTATGTAATCCGTTCCAGTTCTTTTTCATAGGGAGTTTGTCAGCCAGATACTGGTCATAAAGTCGCTGTGCGCCTTTTCTAAGTAAAACAGGGCGATAACTAATGAAACTATTCGCACCATGTGGGCTTATTTCGTTTTGTTTTTCGGTTAAATATTTATCCCGAGCGGTAGCGGCAACACGCCAGCGTAAATTGTTACCGGATTTGCTTTCGTTATAGAGCCAGTTTTTCGCTGCAAGATAATGATTTATCTGTTGACTGTTTACCCCGTTAAGCATTTTGCTAAATTGGGTAGGGGTCATACCTTCTTTGAAGAGATTTTTAAGACAATCGTTTTCGGTTGAGAGGCTTTTGTTTTCCAGTAATAACTGTTCTTTCTCTTCTTCTGCACGAACAACCATGAGTGCCAGTTCTTTTGCTGTTGGTAGTAATGTTTGAGGTTGTAAAACACGTCTTTCACATTCAATAAAATACTGTCTGGCCTGTTTACCTTTTTCATTGCGCTCAACCATAGATAGTTCTTTCGCCATGTCGAGGGAAATGTGGTATTCCTTTGCCGGACGGCCTCCGAAGGGGTTTTCCCCAGAATTGGTGAAAACTATAAAGTCGATATTTTCAGCAAATCCATATTGCTTAATTCTGTTTTTTATCCACGTAGTGAAATCTTTTCCAATCTCCAAAAACGCATGTAAATCACGGGCATTAACCGTCTGGATTAATCCGCCGTTAATGTTTTTGGTTTCGATGTTGATTAAATTTGACATAAGGTTATTCCTCAATACTTAAATTGATGAAAGATTGCCCCTTTAAAAAGGGGCGTTAAGATTAATTAGTGACGTTTTATGAAATGGGTCAATTCACCTTCGTACCACTGATCGGTGCGTGCGGTGATTATCCCGATTTGTTGATGGTGAAATTGTTCAAAAAGCTGTTTTATTTCCGCTAAAACGGTATTGATATTCTCACGCTTACGTAAAAGTCGTTTGATAACTTGCTTTTCAGCGTCATTAATAATCTGGCGTAATGACTCGGTGATGTAGTAAATGCGCCGACATTCGTCAGCCATTAAGGGTATATGCTCCACCTGAAAACGCTCCGGTGATGGCGTGCCAGTTACTTCGCGTAGTGCCAGCCACACCGCATTACTCCATGAACGCTCAAACCGGAAGCCATTCGTCATACACCAGACTAAATGTGTTAAGTTACGAGTGTCTGAATGGCTAAAACGCTCTACGGCTTTTGGGTGGGGTTGAGGGGTAAAGTTAGGGCTTTGGTTAACGGCTTGTTTATCGAGAATATCCAGCACCCATTTTCTGAATTCTTTTGCTATAGGTGTACGCGCGAACATAGCGATTAGATGTGCACCTCGTAGAGAAAAAATACGAGTTCGCGCCTTTAAATTCGTCGAGAGAGTTGATTCGACTATCTCGGACATTCCTACAGAAAACTCGTCGGAATTTTGTTTATATAACATAGTTACTGCGTTGCTAGTTGCATACTGCAAAGCTCTAGCAAGTTCAGCGGAAGTAAACCAAATCTGCCCATTACGAGAAATAGTTTCAATTATAGTATTACGGAAAACTAGAGTAGTCATAGTAATGATTTCCTTCTTAAATTAGGATAATCACCACCGAGAGACGCTAACCTCTGATTGGTGGCGAACTGAATGGAGTTAGCGTTACCGGCTAAGAAGGATCCCGGCGAGCCTTACGGCTCCCCCATCCAGCCCACCATTGATTCTTGATATGGCAGACTGACGCATAAAAAAAACACGCTGTTGGCGTGCTATGCGCCTTCTTAGTTACAGCGGAACGCTAATCCCGACATCTGATTTTGCAGATGCAAGTAAACTATAGCGCATGGTTTCTTCTTTCGTCAATAGTGATTTAAAAGGTCAATGTTTTACTATGCTGCTGTAATTCCGTTCATCATGACGCTCAGCAATTTTATGAATTTGTTGTTAATAAAATATTCTCTACGTCTATGAACTCTCTAAGTTTATTTGTAGCGTTAATTATTTCAGAAGGCTCGAGCTTCAGCTCTGTTTTTGCAAAATCGAGTAACATAAGCCCCGCATTAATCCTATCGGTAAATTCTTGTTGATGAGTTATTACGTTATAATTACAGGCCGTTGTAGCTCTATTTTTTTCGATAATTGTTTCTTTCTTAAGCCACACAGCGTAGCGGATAGCTAATGTTTCTACAGCCCAAGTT
This sequence comes from Candidatus Arsenophonus triatominarum, assembly GCF_001640365.1. GTDB lineage: Bacteria > Pseudomonadota > Gammaproteobacteria > Enterobacterales > Enterobacteriaceae > Arsenophonus > Arsenophonus triatominarum. The sequence continues at coordinate 9,834 of NZ_LWMI01000008.1, forward strand.
CCTGATTCAACACCACCATGCATTATTTGTACTGAACTTTTACCCAATACTTTTATTATTATGGAAATCCCTTTGCTTCTGACAAAGTTTGATGGCCGCTGAGATTCTGTCGCTTTACCTTGTGCAACGGCGGCACGGTGTAGATCATTTAGACAATATCGTCCGAAAGCGTCTTGGCGTACAATGGTATTTTCGATAACAACTAATTTAGACATAAGAGTATGCCTCCGTAGTTAAACAAGGGGATCAACAAGATAAGTTACTTAAATGGTTTTCAACGGATAGAGGGTAAGATGCTGCTTAAATTCTGACTGTCCAGGACGATGACCTGATGACCCAGGGCAAAAAGCCGTGCGTGTTCGCGCAATTGGTAGGGAGTGGGCTTTTCGCCCGGTGCTTTGCACTCCACAAAAATAATGTTGCCATTGGGCAGCGCGACTAATCGGTCAGGCACGCCTCGTCGTCCGGGGGAAACAAATTTATAGGCAATGCCGCCGATTTTTTGCACTTCACGCACCAAATATTTTTCGATGCTTTTTTCCCTGATTAACCGCATGAATACATCCTTTTAATATTTTCCCGTTTTATTTGCATCAGGCAAAAATCGGCACGGTTCTCACTCCAGATACGGTTATTGCGATTACGCGCCAGCCGATTTGCCTGTGACCATGCGCGTGCGGCTTCATGGTATCGTCCGGACTGCTCAAGGTGAACTGCATCCTGTGCCGCCTTAAAATAAAGTGGGCTGTCGTTTTTTATAAAGGCCATGATGTTTGTTTTATCCTGTGTATTATTTATTCCTTGCGATATCGATAAGTCTCAAACCCAGCTGCACTAAGCGGTAAATCAAAAGCCCAGTAAGGCTTGGCACTTAATAGTATGCTTAACCCCTCAGCGGAAAATTGTGGGGTATTTGGCGCTTCGCTGATAATCTCATCATGGACGGTTAAGACAATCTCATAACCCGCCTTTTCAATAGACGGCATGTTACAGGCTAATACATCCCGAGCGGCCGCCTGACAGATATTCTCTGTAATTTTCCCCCCGTAGGTTTTTAGCCTTTCCCATTTTCGGCTGTAGGGATTAGTTCCCATGTAGGTAATCTGTCCATTCTCTATTCGTGCAGAAGGGTAGCAAAGACTACGACCTGATGGTGAACAAATCCTGAGCCAGCTTTTATCGCGACGAACGCTAAGTTTACGGCACTTAAACGCTATCCCTGGTGAACGAATGGCCTGTTTTACTGTCTCTTCAATATCGTACCAGAATGATACGGTTTGCGGATGGGCATTGCGCCACATGCGCTTAAGGGCATCGCAGGTAACAAAAACCTTTTCGCTGAGGCCATAAGTTTTATCCGTTTCAACGGATTTTTGATACCAGCGCATTGCCTCTCGCTTAACGCTAGGCGGTATGTTAGGTAATGCGGCTTCCGCCAGTTCATCTAAATCCAGCCCGTAGGCGAGGGCGAACGTTAGAAATGCCGCAACCCCACCGCCATAGCCTAAGCCTAACTCCATTACCTTACCGATTTGTCGTTGAGCTTTAGTGACGTTCTCAGGTAAAAGATTAAACGCGCGCGCGTAGGCGAGTTTATAGAGGTCATCGCCTTTGCCGTTATCAAATTCGCTAAAAGCATTGACTTTCCAGTTTTCGCCCGCCAGCCATGCCAACATGCGACCTTCAATATTGGATAAATCGGAAATAACCAGCTTCTTACCCTGTGGGGCAATAATACATCCTCTAAGCGCAGAACTGGTCAGTTGCATAATGTCATCGCAAATCAGCTCGGCGCAACCGGCTTTTAACGCCTCAATACCGTTATCAATGGTGTTTGTGTCAAGCGTAGGTCTGGGAAGATTATCCGGTTGGAAAATCCGCCCCGCCCAACGTCCAGTGCGTGAGGCACCGCAGAATTGTTTAGTCCCGCGAAGTCGTCCATCTGCACTCACCGATTTCAACAGCGCTTTATATTTACTGGTGCTGGTTGTGCACGATTGCAGCCGAACTGACAACAATTCGCGTAAAGCCCGTGGAATATCAGGGTCACTAACGCGTCGCTGTAGCGTGCTGGCTTGCATATCCGGTAATGTGATACCAAATGACGCGGTGATATGCTGTAGCAGCGCATCGCGTTGGGTCGCAGCCTGTACAGCGTTACCTGTTAATTGCTGTGTGACGGTTGATAACCGTTTCTGCTCGCTTTCAACCGCGGTCAAAGCGCTTTTCGCCAGTTCAACATCCATACACATCCCTCGGCGATTAATTCTTTGGTCTAACTGCCATAACGTTGTTTCATTAAAATTCATATTCCAACGCGGTAAATGTTGATAAATCTCGCGCATGGCTAAAATATCAGAGCCAGCGTATTGCTTAAAACGTTGCCACTCTTCAAAATGTGTTACCGCCGTGGCGCGTTGTATTTTGCTGTTTTTAGGGCGTGGTTTGCAAAATAATTGTATGAGCGCTTTACCCTCTTTATTTTTGGTTTTATCGCTATTGACGTTGAAGATATCGCAAAGCGAACCAAGTGCGCCAGGTAAGCCATGTGCCAGTGCTTGTACTAATGTGTCATGAACGCGGGATAGGGGTAAGTCAATATTTAACACGTGTTGTAAAAGTACCGTATCAAACATACCGCCATTATGCCAAACGGTTAAAATCTCTGGGTCGTCAAAACAGGTTTTTAAATCCTTTGGCATCGTTTTATCTTGCGTCACATCCCAAACCTTTACGGGTTCATGGTTGCACGCATAGGCAAAAAGTAATATTTCTGCATTTTCAGCGTAGCGATGCGTGCCACAATTAATCGGGATGTCGCTGTAGGTTTCTAAATCGCAAAATAGTAAATTTTGCATAATCTATCCTTATCAGGCGGTAACGGAAAAACGCCCCATTTTAGGGTGATACCACTGACTGCCACGTTTCTCAGACTCAAGCATCGTCTTGTCCAGCGCGTATTTAAATGCTTCTTCCTCAACTACCGACATTTGGGTAATCTGTCCGCCTGGTGCAACATGGGGCACTTTTTTGCAAGGCACATTCCACGCCATGACTAACTGGCGACATTTCGCATCGCTCAAGCCATACTTTGTTTTAAGATAGCTATAGCCCTGGAAACCTGCTGGGATAGTGCCTTGCTTGATGTGCTCGATTTCTTCCGAGACTTGTTCTACCTGATGCTCGATACTCTTTAACCGTCGCTCCTGTGCAACGTTAGCTAATGCCATTGCTGCAATAATTTCATTGGCGCTTTGTGGTTTACTTTGCTGCTCCAGTTTATCAATCAGCGAGCGGCGAACAGCTTTTGACTCACGGGCAGCGACGCGGAGCGCTTGCTTAAGCATCATTTCGATAATTTCAATATCAGCGCCGTTTTTTTGACCTACAAAAATTTTGTAGGTCTCTCCTTCCAGTTCATCTTTAATGCGATCGATGAAGACGTTATTTCTAATCGGTGGCTCACCATATTCTTTTCGTGTTTCATTAACCATGACCAGTAATTGTTGTGAATCGATCGTTTCACTGCCGGATAGTGTGATATTTTGTGCGTTCATTAAATTTTGCATGTAGAAATTCCTCAAAGTTAATTGATGAAAGATTTTGCAGATTGAGCCCTAAACCCGTTATACTTACCTAAATACGGGAGGATTATTACTATGGGTCAAGTTGCATTTGATACATTACAAGCGTCAGAAGAACTAGAAGGTGCTGGCATTTCCAGAGAACAAGCTAGGGCTATTTCACTGGTAGTACGTAAATCGCATGAGGTTGCTGATGTGGCAACTAAAGCTGATATTGTTGAGGTAAACCGCAATATTGCTGATGTCCGTAAAGACTTATCGGCTGAGATTGCTGATGTCCGTAAAGATATTGCTCAGATAGATAAGCGCCTGGATTTTTCAGAAAAACGTTTTGATAGATTAGAACAAAAATTTGATCGCCTGCAATGGTTCTTATTGGCGGGTATTCTTGGCTTACTATTTAAAGAAATAATTCCTAAATTATGGGGCGGTTAATTTTCTCAATATGCCAGTAATAAGCGTGTTGATTGCTTAAATGTTTCTTTTAAGGCTGTCAACGTCTTGAGCAATACTGTGTAATAAAACTGAGATTTTCTCTCTGATAATTACTGCAATCCTGATTTTTTCAATAAAAACACCTTGTATTTCTATATGTTTAGTCTTGATTGTTGTTATTTTGTGTAATCCATAAATTGCTGTTTTCAAGGCCTCAATATCTTTTAATACTGAATCCATAGAGGCTTCTTTTCCCGTAAGATAATTCATCCTTTATTCCTTGATTGTGCCTTTAACATTTACATAGCCCACCATTTTACCGATGGCTCTTTGCCAATCGCTTATTCTCTTTTTTCAGGTATTTGTTTTCTTCTGCCAGTAGTTGGATCATATTGATTAATGTTTTGGTTTCTTCATCGGCGTAAACGGGTTGTTCCAGGTTAAGCAGATAATGGTGGTTGTTACAGGGATTAGTGAGCGTAATGGTTCTACACATATTATCTAAGTTCATGTTTAAGCCTCCTCGGGTTATTTACACTTTACATATCAAATTTTCCTTAAGATAAATTGAGTAAAAATTACTCATATTTTTGAGCGGTGCCTGATTATTTCACTACCTCAGGCCGCGGTAGTTCCCCGGTGTTTTAAAAGGCTATATCTTCTTCCTCAGCCATGCTCAGGTCGTCAAACTCTTCAACGGAGGCCACGCTTCCACCACTAAACGCATCGCCATCACGGAAAAACTGAACACCTCTTAATGAGGCGGAGACGCCTTTACCGTTATTGTCATAGGCGTAAAATTCAATGGTGGCGTTAACGTAGCAGCCTGAGTAGGGACGACCATCTTGTGCCGTCAGGGGTGAAGTATTGCGGTCAATCACTAACGGACGGGATTTATTACTGGCGCTGATATACAAGTTTTCGGCGTACCCGTCGTACTCTTTACTATCCCCATCGCGTAAGCAAAAACGGTTAGGGTTATTGCAAATGCTGTTATAGATTTTTTCGATATCCTTGGTGCCCCATTTCTCGCCAATCACGTGTTTGATCCCGGTTTTGATTTCCTCAATCAGGTCAGTACGATTTTTGGCGATTAGGAAAGTGGCACGGTATTTAAATTCACTCTGACCACTAAACTGAGAAGGTTCAAATAAATCGGGAAAAGCCAGACGTACGTTGTTTAATTTGATTTTCATCACGTTACCTTTTAATTAGATGGATTTATCAGCGAGTGACGTTTCGGTCACATCGTCGAAGTCGTTTAAGGGATTAATAACCATGGCAGGTCGTGGGTCAGATTCCGGTGCGATGACGGGTTTACCGTCTGCTCGCGCAATAAGCGCTTCCAGTTTTGCCCAGCGACTCGGTTTGTCTTTTTTAAGTAGTTTTTCAGCCTGTGGCGGGCTGATAATTTTCTTGTGGTAGATTTGTTCCTGTTTAAGTTTGGCGCCTTTTAACAGCGCTTCGGCTTCACGCTCATCACCCCAGGTGCGATTACCCTGTTTGCCAGTCACCAGTTTAAAGCCTTGTACCGACTGCCCGTTGTGTAAGGCTTCGGCGACCCGATTTCGTAAGGCTTTACAAAAGCTCTCTATCAAATCGGCATGCTGGTAGAGTTTTGCCATTTGCGCAGGGGTTAGCAGCGTAATGCGTTTGGGGGCATCACTTAGTTGGGGTGTCAACGGCTGGGTTAAATCGACAAAATCGCCTCTGACTTCATTATGGACAAATTGCGCCTGAGCAAAACACAATCCGCCTTTTGCTTTGCAAAACTGGCATTGCTTGATACCCGGTGAAAAGGCACTATCCGGTAGCGTATCAAGCCCGTTGCGCTCGGCGAGGGTTGCCATCTCCATGGCTTTTTGCGCTCTCAATCGGGCTAAGTCCCCAAAGTCTTTTAAGTCCTCAACCGATAGCGCCCATTCAGACAGATGGTTAAGGCGGGGTTGATGGATAAAAAGCCGTACGGTTTTGAAATCATAAATAAGGTCAAACTGATATAAAGCGCCCAGTGCATAGAGCATAAGTTGCTCATTGTTCTGGGCATATACTTTAACGCCTTTACCGTATTTCAGGTCATGGATTTGTAGTTCATCCTCGCTGACAATAATCGCATCCGCGGTGCCGAACGAATTCTCTACGCCAATGACCGCTGAAAAATCAACTCGTTCTTCAACCTGTAAGATTTTCCCGTCTGCCAGTTGCCAGACAGTATCAACATAGGTCTGGACGTGCTCAATCATATCCTCATCCACTTGTGGTGAGTTGGCTTTTAGCAGCGGATACGTACCGATATAATCCTTTGCATCAAAGCCAGATGTTCGCTTACACCCGTCACTAAACGGGTTTTGACGCATTGTTAAGATGCTTTCCGCTAAGGCATGCGCTGCACTGCCTTCTTCGGCAAACGGTGATGTTTTATCGGGTAAGGTGGCTTCTACTGCGAGACTGGCGCTACATCTCATCCACCTATGTGCTGAGGAGGGGGAAAGTTTTGCATGTTCAGCCATCGCTACTCTCGGCGTTATCATCGGCTAAAACGCGTTGGGCTTTCTCGATAAACTGAACCAGATTGTCATCGGTAACGTCACCCATTTTTTTAGCGTTGAACGATGCGAGTATTTCCAGTGCTTCATTGCGATATCCGCCTTTGACCAGTTGAGTAATGCAGGCGGAAGCCTCACTGCGAAGTGTCTTAAAATCAATCGGTTTGGCTTCTGCAGGGGTAGGCAATTCACGCACTAATGACAAGGCAAATTCGCGACGATCGGTAAGTCCATGAAGATTGCCCCAATTTGCCAGTATTTTTAGGCATATCGTAAAAATCTTGGCTTTAGAAAGAAATGTCACTTTAGGTAACCCATTCAAGGCGCAATACAGCGCATCAATTTGCCCAGTGACGCTATCAGCTTTTTCGGATGCAAAAGTCGCTTCGGCTTTAGCGACTTGCGTACTGTCAGGTTTAAGTGCTTTGTCCCCAAACAAGACGGACAGGGCAACTACGCAACGCAAGTCAAGCGATTCAATATCAACCGGTTCTACTTCAGGCTCTACTTTAGGCACTTCAACAATCGGTTTAACGGCTTTAGCAGGTTTCGTTTCTGCCTTGGGGGTTTGAACCTTTTTCTCGGCGACAACCGGTGCTGGTTTGTCTTCGGCTTTAATGGGTACGTCGATAGTAATTTCAGACTTAATCGTTTCTTGAGACTCGACCATAGCAGATGGCGCAACAGGTTGAGGCTTAACATCCAGCGCAAAAGGTTTCGGCTTTTTCACCCTTGTCGGTTCATTTGGGTCACTCGGGTCATTTTCAGTATGTCCGACCAACTGACTGATTAACATTTTATGGGCTTCGGCCAGTTGATTGTGAGCTATTATCATTTGCGTGTGGTTTTCTGCCAGTCTTGCCAGCAGGGGAGTATTTTCGGTAAACATGATGCGTTAACCTCAACGGTATAAAGTGACAGGGAATTCTTGATTAACATTGCGCTTTAGCGCTTCTAATTTTTGTAAATAGCGTAAACGCCGGACGTTGTTGTTCATCGGAAATCGCTCCGATGACAGGATTTTTGCTTTTTGCATGGTGGTTTTTCCGATGGGATGGGTTAGATAGGGTATGCCTGATATTTCTGGCGCGTCAGGCTCGCCCCCTTTTGTGTATTCCCACAACACACAAAACCGGTTACTATGTGTTTCCCACAGCACATAAAAAAGGAATAAGAATTGTAATGACGGCAATTAAAGAGAGACATCTCATGATAATTCGAGCACTAAATAATCCTAATAGACCTATGGAGCCCATTAATAGAGAACAGCTGAATACCTTGGCAGATAAATTAGGTTGGGAACAGTTGGCAGCAGATACCAGCTATTTGATGAAAATAGGATTAATTGAACCTAAAGCTGTTTCTTTTAGTATTGATCGACAACCTTTTTTTAATATCGATTACATGGCGCTAACTGCCAAAGGTTTTGATTACGCCAATACCGATACCATCGGCAGTGAAGTAAACGCCGTCACTATTAAAATTCACAAAAATACCCTTGAGCAGCTAGAAACCATTATCAATAACACGAATTTGCCACAATCAGAAAAGAAAACGCTGTTAAAACTACTAAAAGAAAAAGGCGCAGAATCTGTTGTAGGTAAATGTGTTGATACCTTATTTGCTAATGCAGGAGTAGTCACTCAAATTCTTTCTGAATTAGCTAAAAGTATTAGCTAGAGGTTAATCAACTTTTTTTTCAAAAATAAAATAGGTCTATCTTTACTCTGTTTCCAGCGCAATAAAACCATCTCTAATGGCCGATGCAAGCGCTTTCGCCCTGACATTATCAATAAGTACGATTTGAATCCATTTCTGCCTGTAATGCATACAGTAACGCTTCGCTGGTTTTCTCTTGAGATTTTTCACTTAATTCTTTAAATTTCATCATTACTCCTAAATACCAATCGGTTTTGGTGGTGTGTGCCGGAGGTATCCGGATTATATTTACAGTCATAATGGTAGTACCCTGGTGTTGATTTCAACTTAATGGCTGTATTTTGGTTATTTCACACACCCCAAAACCGACTGTTTGGGTGTTTTGTGGTTCGATTTTTCAGCGAAATAGTGTTGAAGCGCGGTATTGTTCGGTTAAATCACAATTCATTCATTGCCTGCTTTTAACCACGTCAGGCGAGGTGGTATCCTTATAGTTCGTCTAACTTATAAGGAAAAACTAATATCGCATCTTCAAGAACTGGAATTAAAAATACTCAAATTTCTTGCGACTAAAAATCCACCTGTTCAAAACATTGAAGATAAGGAAAATTCTTTATCTTTAGCTGATGAACGTTCTCTTATAGACACATTGTATAACCTGGAAAAAAAAGGACTGGTTATTAGCGGTGTTAATTATGGCGCTGATGGTAGTCACCCATTGCTTAGCATTGATATGGTTGAGATTACAGGTTATGGTTTAAATGTTCTTTCCAGCGATTAATTTAATCAAGCTGTTTGTAATACTCGATTAAACCAACTAATGAATGGTGGTCAATACGGCAATCAATAACCTGTCCATTGCTAAGATGAATATGTGATAGCGGTGTGCCATCTTCTAACTCTTCAGTGATGATTGAGCAGACATGTTTATTAAAATACGTGATCTGCTCTTTTTGATGCCTGGCCGGTGAAATATAAATATTGGGTAATTTTTTTTTCATTTTTGATGTACCTTTAGAAGCGGACTGGGATCCCAAGGAAAACTCAGTTTATCTGACTTAAAGAAATTAGTGCCACGTTCTAACATCCGATCTACCTCTGATAGCCGCTTAGTCAAGGCGACTCTTTCTTTTTTTAGATTGTTGTAATGCGCTAAGGCGATTTTTTGCTCAGCCAACCAATCCTCAAGCTCTTCACTGCTTAAATTCGGGTTGAAAAAATAAGGTTTTTTATTCATGAATTTATATCCTCGGCTTAACTGTCGTCACTCACCATAGGCCACTTCGCAAAATGGCCTATAATTAGTGTTTTTTGCGTTTGTACAGTCTGGTATGGCTGCTTGTCCCTTGACATTGCTGTCTTGCAAAGAGTGGATCGCACTCAATGCAACGTGCATCGCTGCACTCATACAGACATAACGCGCTGTACATTCCGACTTTCTAAATTGTTAAAGAGCGTTGCTTATTTAATATTAGCTATACTGATTTATTTGTCAATAGCAAAGCTAATATATTTGAGTGAAGTAATGCTAATGGAGTAGTTAAAATTTTTCTATTTAGATATGGGGTACTAAAAAAGCCGGAATAAACCGACTTAATAATTAAATTTGTAAGCCTAAAGGATTATGTATTAACCTACTTTCAATCCTTTCGCCTTAGCAATTTCCTCAAATAAACGGTCATAATACCGTTTTTTTTCTTGAAGGGATTCATGAAGTGAAGTTTGTTCACTTTCAGGTAATTGATTTATAAGCTTCAATAAAGCTAATTCCTTTTTAGTGATTGAAATTTCTGGTTGTTGAATAGGTGTGTTTGAGTCTGTTTCCCTGACATAACTGAGAAGTGATGATAACTCAGGTTTTATAGCTTCAGGTGAAACATGAAGGATCTTAGCGAATTTGATTATTGTATCTGTGTTTAGAGGAACTTTTCCGTTTAAATACTGGCTAACAGCGCCCTGAGTGTTAAAGCCAAGCTCTTCCGCCGCTTTTTCTTGAGTTAGAGAAAGCGCTTCTTTCTTTTCGTTCCATAGCTTTTTTAAACGCGCCGCAGCTTGTTTATCTTCAGGAGTTATTCGTCTCATATTATATACCTTATTTGCGTTACTAATATTTTTCAAATAGTAACGCTATTGACTAAGGTTATCAGCAATACTAATATTGTTGAATTTTAGGAGGAGCCAATATGACACTCAATGAATATCTTTTGCATAAGAAAATTAGTCAAACATCGTTTGCTACAATTGTTGGGGTATCACAAGGTTTTATCAGTCAAGTAATAGCGGGCAAATATAAACCTAAAGGATGTAAAGCCATTGAATGGTCACGAGCTACTGAATGGCTCGTGACGCCACACGAGTTAAACAGTGACGATTACCCTAATGTAACGGATGGGATTCCAAAAACTAATTCATAAAACCTTAAAGGCCAAATAACCCATGCAAATCAATTATTCTGTCGGGCGTAGTGTTACTGATCAGCGCCCGAGTCCTGCTGTTGCTGGCTCTTTTGCCGAGTATCAGCAGGCAATAAAAAAATTAACCAAGCATATTAATATTAGTCCCTCTGACACAAAAGCCATTTTCGACAAAAAGAAAAAAGCGCTTAATTATATCTGGGGCGCGATGAAAAATGCCAAAAAAGGGCGTAATGCGCTTAATGCGGGTAACCGCAGCGTGCTATGGCTTGACATAGATGGTTGTACCCTGGATGCGTGGGAAATGCTTACAGGCATTCTCGGATTTTATCAATGTTTTGCCTATACCACTGTTAGCCACGAACATCCTGTTGCTCAGGGTGAACAACGCTGGCGGATTGGTTTTTTGTTATCCCGTGATGTGACCGCCTCTGAGTACAAAGCGCTAGGCCCAAGGATTGAGCAGGAATTAATGGATTGTTTCGAATTGCTCAGCGATTTTGCGATCAAGTGGGATAACTCAGTTTATGAGCCTTCGCATATGGTTTTTGCACCGCATGAAGGGGCTAAATACGAAAGTTTTGAAGGTACCGTGGTTGATGTGGATACGCTTTTAGCCTCGGATAATACGCCTATTATTGAGCAGGTTGATCTCCCTAAGACCGATAGTGACGATTTAACCCGTTTAGTCGATTTGCAAAATATCAATGACCAGACGTTTGAAGATTTACGTTCTGCACTATGGTATCCGAAAATGTTAAACCAGGCTGAGAACTACCCTTCATGGGTGGATATGGGCAATCGTCTCGCCTGGTTTAAAGACACTCACTTTGAGGAGGAAGCTAAAAAGATGTGGCTTGATTGGTCTTCTGCAGCAGACAAAGGAGACATATCCGCTGCAGAAGCCAAATGGCCTGAACTACGTGCCGAAAGAACAGGCTATCAAGCGATATTCAGTTTAGCGCAAAAAGCAGGATGGGTAAATCCTGGTGTCGAGCGATTGAAAACGGCGGTTGCTACAGTTGATGAGTTCGAAGACCTAACAAACCCTACTGAAAATTCAAAATGGCCTACGTTTAAACGCAATAAAACCTCAGGCCAAATAGAAGCCACCATTGACAATGCGGCTAAAGCGGTTATGTGCCCTGATTTTGTCGGGGTAGAAATTCGGTTTGATACTTTTCGTGATGAGATCATGTTTGCGCCTGTTGGCACTAAAGCGTGGCAAACCTTTACTGATGCTGATTATTCCAGATTGCGTATCACAATGGAAAAGCGAGGCTTTAAAGCGGTTGGACGTGAGTTAATCCGTGATGTGGTATTACTGGCTGCGGATGAAAATCCTTTTGATTCCGCCATGGAATGGCTTAAAAGCCTCGAATGGGACGGCATACCGCGTATCGAAAAGTTTTATCATACCCATTTTGGCACTGAGGATAGTGCTTATACGCGTGCGGTATCGCGCTATATGTGGACAGCCCTTGCTGGACGCGTGTTAAAGCCCGGTATCAAAGCGGATATGGTGCCGATCTTGGTGGGTGCTCAAGGTGCTGGAAAATCTTCTGGCGTGGCGGCATTATCCCCTGATCCGGCTTTTTTTACTGAAATTTCCTTTGCTGAAAAAGATGATGATCTAGCGCGTAAGATGCGAGGCTGTCTGGTGGCAGAAATTAGCGAATTACGCGGACTTAACACCAAAGAACTAGAATCCATCAAAGCCTTTGTCACGCGGACACATGAAAAGTGGATCCCTAAGTTTAAGGAATTCGCCACACAATTTCCAAGACGCTCTTTGAGTATTGGTACGACAAATGAAGACGAATTTTTAGGCGACAAAACCGGTAATCGTCGTTGGTTGCCTGTTGAAGTTGGAAAAATGGATGTAGAAGGTATCAAAAAGGATGTGATTCAGTTTTGGGCGGAAGCGCGAGAGCTATTTACCAAAACAGGGATTCAATTTAAAGAAGCAGGGCAACTAGCCAATCAGGTGCATGAAAAATATTTCATCAAAGATGCGTGGCAGGAAATTATCGAACGTTGGTTAGATGAGCCAGATTTAATGACAGGACAAAAACCACGGGCACGGCAATTTTTACGTACAGCGGATATTTTGCGTGAAGCATTGAACCTGGAACCAAAAAATATATCGCGACGGGAACAAATGCGCATTGGTAATGTTTTACAAAATTGTGGGTATAAAACGGAAAGAATTTATATTAATGGCATACAAACGCGCGTTTTTTCACCAAAACAAGACAACCAAGACAACCTCGGTTAATTAGGTTGTCTTGTTTAACTAATTGATTTTAAAGGTGTAAGACAACCAAGACAACCAAGACAACCTTTTTTGAAACCAATACGCGCGCTAGTAATATATGTCCTTAAAAAGTATTAATAGAAATAGGTTGTCTTGGTTGTCTCGGTTGTCTTGCTGGGGTAAAGCAAAAACATCCCCGTTCACAACAGGAGCGAAAAGATCATGAGCAGAGACATCGAAAAAATACTACTACACTGGGGAGGCTGGTGTGCGGGCAATCCGTATGCCTCGGTGAGCTGGTTGTCAGTGGCATCAGGTTTTAATCGCTTCATGCCATTTTCCACCTCCCGATTATCGTGCAGTGATACGGACGGGCTGGTGATTGATGTGTGCGTCAGTCGCCTTAAGACGGTGGGAATGGCGAGAGAGTTGAGTTACATTGAGGATTATTACATCCGAGGGATATCCAAGCGTGCCATTGCGCGAAAGTTTTCGGTACGAGAGGATGAGGTGCGAAAAAGAATGCAAATTGCGGAAGGATTTATTCTAGGATGCTTAGAAACCCTTGATATTCAATTAGATATCGACATATTGTACAAATATCATACAAACAGTTATCAAACACTAGTGCGGCCGCAAAAGGTATGCTAAAGTGCCCAAGATGAATTTTTGCGTCCAGCAGAAATGTACGCTGATAAATGAAACCTCGATTAAGTATTTTTTGCTCACCTCGCTTTTGCGAGGTTTTTTGTTTTTACGCCACCGCAAAACTGACACATTCAATAATCAAAACGAGTAAGGCGGTTGGCTCCCCTGTTTAATTTAAAGTAATGGAACCCTCAAAGGTAGGGTATATGCGCATGTCTGAAAAATACTCAACACCTGCCGCCTATCTGTGGGGCATCATGACCACCATCGGGGGAGTCATGACAACGATTTTTGATTTTTTTACCCTTGAGCAGTGGGTAGCTGTGATGGGTATTGTCTGCACGATAGGGACATTTTTTATCAACGTGTACTACCGCAAAAAGGATTACAAACTCAAGGAGCGTCAGTATGAAGATACCGAAAAAAATATTGATGGCAACGGGCGGTAGTGCGCTGTTTTTAGCCTCAGCGATGATAACGCATTTCGAAGGGCTGAGACTTAAGCCCTATTTTGACGGTGGCGGTATTCTTTCTGTTTGCTACGGGCACACAGGCAAGGATATTGTGCGTAACCGGATGTACACGCAAGAAGACTGCGATAAGTGGCTTAATGACGATTTAAAAGCCGTTAAACGTTATGTTGACCCGTTGATTAAGGTCAATATCAACACGCTAACACAGGCAGCCCTTTACTCATTTGCTTATAACGTGGGAGTGGGTAATTTTGCCAAATCGACCTTGTTCAAAAAGCTCAACAACAATGACCGAAAAGGGGCATGTGATGAGATGAAACGATGGATTTACGTAAAAGGCGAAGTCTGGAAAGGGCTAATGACCCGTCGGGAAATAGAGAGCGTAATATGTTATGGAGACCTTACGCATTTGTCGTAGCGATGATTGTCGCATTGGTTTTATCACTCGTTTTTCTCAACAGCCGTTACAAAACCGTCAAGCAAAACTATCAAACGCTAAAACAGAAATATCACGAGCAAATTGAAGCGTTGGAATTGCAGCAGCAGAAGATAGAAGCCTTGCGCCAACTCGATATTAAACACACCGAGGAACTCAATAATGCCAAAGCGGAAATTGATAAGCTCAATGATGCTGTGCGTGCTGGCGTTAAGCGGTTGCACGTCAATGCCGTGTGTCCAATACCCAAAACCGCTACCACCCAGAGCCGACATAATGAAGCCACCCCACAACTTAGTAAGGCAGCTCGAGAAGATTATTTCCGTCTCAGAGCGATGATAGCTGAGAACGAAAAGCAGACGGAATATCTACAGCAGTACATCAAAACACAGTGTTACTGAATCGGTCATTGGCACGTTCAAATCTTAACAATCTCAGCGCCACGCACGCGCATCAATAAAACACAGAACCTTATAGAAAGTCGAGCCTGAAGAACGCCGTTTAAAATGGTGCTTTTCTGTGGGCGGCTGTTCTGTGCGCGCAGGTTCGATTGTCTATAAGGAAAAGTACGATGAAATTAGTAACAACTAAAAATGACAATTTTTTAGTAACAGAAATGCCAACAATGACCAGTCTGGAAATGGTGGATTACATTAATGCTGACCGGAAATCAAAAGCGGAAGCAGAAGCATTAACGTTTCCTTGCAAAAAATATCGTAAATTACAGCACAATAATTTTATGGCAAAAGTACCCAAAGTTCTTGGAGAAACATCTGCTAAATTTTTAGCTGATGATATTTTCACCACTGGAAACGGTGCCCAGTCTATTCGAAAAATTTACCGATTTCCAAAACGTGAAGCCTGTCTAATGGCAATGAGCTACAGCTATGAGTTGCAGGCTAAAATCTATGACTACATGACGGAGTTGGAAGAAAATAAAGGATTAGCTTTTACTATTGAGCAATTACAAAATATTGTTGCTACAGCCAGAAAAGAGTCTGATAAAGACTCTTCGGATGCTGGTCGTCGATTACGTAAGCGTCAAGATGATTTACCCATTCTTAAAAAAGCTGAAAAAACAGTAATGGAGTTATCTCAAATCCCCCTTGATTTAATTGGTGGGAGCATGAGGTTAGAAGGATGACTCCTGAGCAATTCATCGAAGCCAATGTTAAGGCCGAGTTAATCAAGCTCGGCTTTTCTTCTTCTGTCGCTAGCTTAGCCACAAGTGAAGCTATCCGGTATTACCGCAAACAGCCAGCTAGCAGACGAGGAAAGATGATAGCGGATTGTCTCAATCAGGCTAAACGATGGGCGAAGAGTGCGGCTAAAAATAAACATTAAGTAAGGTAGCTATTATGACTCTCACAGATAAACAGGAAGCCTTTTGTCGAGAGTATCTGATTGATTTAAACGCAACACAGGCGGCAATAAGAGCAGGCTATAGCGAAAAAACAGCCCGTAGAATAGGGAGTGAGAACGTTACAAAACTAGACATCCAAAAACGCATACAAGACCTCATGGAGGAGCGCAAAAATCGCATTGAGGTTAATGCTGACTACGTTCTTAAGCGACTGGTTGATATCGACCAGATGGACGTATTAGACATTCTGAACGAGTCAGGCGATTTAAAACCAATAAAAGAATGGCCTAAAGTCTGGCGAACAACATTAAGCGGTTTGGATATAGCGACTATTCAGGTGAAAGGCAAAGATGCGTTGCTTAAAAAGATAAAGTGGCCGGATAAAATCAAGAACCTTGAATTACTCGGCAAGCATATCACTGTTCAGGCTTTTCGTGAACAGGTCAGTAATGAGCACACAGGAAAAGAGGGTAATCATATCGAGTATATTACCCATGACATGACCCCTGAACAGGCAGCAGAAGCCTATAAAAAATTGATGGGGTAACGGGTTAAAATGGATATATTATTTCTACTACAAATAATGTTAAAGTAAAAGTATCAATTAATATCAATATATTATGTAAATTAACTTCCTATTTTATATTTTTTATGTACGCATTTATGTGCGATATATTTTTTTGACTCCCCTTTTCCCGGACAAATTTCCATGCCTTTACCGTTTCCTTTTGACTTTAAAAAACCGGATTATGTCCAGGTGTTTGAGTGGCGCGCTGAGCGATTAAAACGCCTTCGTGAGCAGCCCGAAAGACTTAAACCATTAACCCGATTTTACAAGGACAATCCCGCGCAGTTTATTATCGACTGGGGCATGACCACAGACCCACGTAACATTGATTATAGGCTACCGGTCACCATCCCGTTTTTGTTGTTCCCCAAACAGGAAGAATGGATTGATTGGATAATGACCCGTTGGCGTGGGCGTGAAAATGGTATTACCGAAAAAAGCCGCGAGATGGGGTTAAGCTGGACGTCAATTGCGTTAGCCTGTGCGTTGTGTCTCTTCAACAATGAAATGGTGATTGGCTTTGGGTCACGCAAAGAAGAGTACGTTGACAGCACCGGTGACCCGAAAGCGCTATTTTGGAAAGCGCGTAAATTTGTTGAAACGCTCCCTCAAGAGTTCAGAGGGGGATGGGAAGCGAAAAAGCATGCGCCTTATATGCGGGTCAACTTTCCAAATACGGGAGCAATTATCAAAGGTGAAGCAGGGGATAATATCGGACGGGGTGACCGCACGACACTCTATTTTGTCGATGAAGCCGCTTTTTTGCCTCGTCCGTTACTGATTGATGCCGCCTTATCGCAAACGACACGTTGTCGCATTGATTTAAGCTCGGTCAATGGCATGGCTAATCCGTTTGCTCAAAAACGTCATAGTGGCCGTATTCCGGTGTTTACCTTTCATTGGCGCAGTGACCCCCGTAAAGATGAGCAGTGGTACGAAAAAGAGTGCCAGAAAATTGATAATCCGGTCATTGTGGCGCAAGAGTTGGATTTGAACTATCAGGCGTCGGTTGAAGGAGTGTTGATTCCGGCAGAATGGGTACAGGCGGCGATTGATGCCCACACGAAACTTGGCATTAACCCAACCGGTATTCGCCTGGGTGCCTTTGATGTGGCGGACGAAGGCAGAGACAAGAACGCTTTTTCTTGGCGCCATGGCTTCTTGCTTGAAGGTATTGAGGAATGGTCGGGAAAAGGCAGTGATATTTTTGGCAGCGTTGAGCAGGTGTTCAATTTAGCCGATAAATATCAGCTTGAAAGTTTTCGCTTTGATGAAGATGGACTCGGGGCAGGTGTACGAGGCGATGCGCGAATTATCAATGACCAGCGCAGACAAAAAAGAGCGACACGCATCGACGCGGTGCCGTTTCGCGGCAGTGGTGGCGTGTTTGATCCCGAGGAGGAGGCAGTCGCTGGATTTGACGGCCAGAATGCGCGATTAAACAAGGATTTTTTCGCCAATGCCAAAGCACAAAGTTGGTGGCATTTACGCAAACGCTTTCAAAATGTTTACCGAGCGGTAGTCGAAAAACAGCCATTTAAACCGGATGAACTCATTGCCATTAATAGTGCAATGCGACTCAAAGACAAACTGATTGTTGAGCTATCGCAGCCAACCTATTCCATTAACGCCGTGGGGAAAATCGTGATAGATAAACAACCGGATGGGACAAAATCACCCAATCTGGCGGATTCGGTGATGATTAATTTTGCGCCGATGAATACGGCACTTGAAATTTGGTCATTATTGGGTAGAAACGCATGACAAAAAAGAAAAAATCACGTCATCAAAGAACGGTTGATGGGTATGAGAATTTTACCGCCCGGGTCGGGATGCAAACACCCAATCAACATGCTGATTCCACTTATCGCCCTGATTGGACAAGTCGAAACCGGTTGTTACTGGAATATGCCTACCGCTCATCGTGGATCATTGGTGCGGCGGTCGATACCGTCGCTGATGACATGACCCGAAAAGGCGTGCGGATCACCTCGCAAATGGAGTCGAGCGATAAAGGTGCAATCGAATCCTTATTTGATGAACTGGAAATATGGGAAAGCCTGAATAACGCCATTAAGTGGTCACGGCTCTACGGCGGCGCATTAGGGCTTATTATGATAGAAGGGCAAGCGCCTTCAACCCCCTTGCGCGTCGAGACGATAGGGCAAGGTAAATTTAAAGGGATTTTACCGCTTGACCGTTGGCAGGTTAACCCCGATTTGAATCGTCGTATCAAAACGTTAAGCAAGGACTTAGGCAAGCCAGAGTTCTACGACATTGTGACTGTTGAGAATGGTATCCCCGCCTGGAAAGTGCATCATAGCCGCTTGATCCGTTTTGATGGGGTGACGCTCCCTTATCAGCAAGCCAAAACCGAGAATGAGTGGGGCATGTCGGTCATTGAACGTATTTTTGACCGGTTAACCGCCTTTGACAGCACCACAACCGGTATTGCGCAACTGGTATACAAAGCGCATTTACGAACTTTTAAGGTAACAAAATTACGTGAAATCATTGGCACCGGTGGTCAACGTTATGAAGCACTGATGAAGCACATGGACATGATACGTCAGTACCAAAGTAATGAAGGGATGACGCTGATGGATTCTGACGATGAATTTGAAACGCATAGCTACTCGTTTTCAGGATTGGATAACGTGCTGGCGCGCTTTGCTGAGCAAATCAGTGGGGCAACTGGTATTCCCTTAGTCCGATTGTTTGGTCAATCACCGTCAGGGTTCAATACCGGCGATGCGGATTTAGCTAACTATTATGACAATATCGCGACACAACAAGCAAGGCGACTCAAGCAACCGTTACGCAAACTCTTTGAAATCCTCCATCAATCGGCATTAGGTGAACCCTTACCGGATGATTTTAGTTTTGCCTTTAATCCGCTGTGGCAAATGTCAGACATGGATAAGTCTAACGTCGCGGTTAACATGATTAATGCGCTCAATGCCGCGCAGGATGGCGGCATGCTGTCAGTAAAAGCGGCCATGTCCTCGCTACGGGATTTGTCCGATGTAATCAGTATAGGCAGTACCATCACCGATGAGGACATAGCGAATGCGGAAGAAGAAGCACCGCCAAGGCTCAGTTCTGTCCACGCACCAACGGTCAAAACGGGCGGAAACCCAATATCGAATGAGCCTGAGTAAGGTCGCCCACGAAATTGGGGCTATCATCAATCAGCGTTACGACGGAACGAATGATTCAGTGCTGGAGATTCAGCAAGCATTAGCGGATTACAGCGCACTCATTGATAGCTGGGCAAAGCGGATAGCGACAAAATTTGTCGACACGGTATCACAAGACAACGCGAGATTGTGGCAGCAAACTAGCCGTGAAATGAGCAAAGAACTCAAACAGTTGATTGCTCAAGCGCCAATAGGTCATGTGATGCAATCACTTGTTCATGAGCAAATCAAGTATATCAAATCCTTACCGATTGAGGCTGCCGATAGAGTCTATGACATTCAAAACCGGGCGATTGAGGCGGTTGTGAACGGTGAGCGCCCTGAACATTTTACCGCAATGATAGCGAATTCCGGCAATGTGACGGCATCGCGGGCAAAAATGATAGCCCGCACCGAGTTAGGTCGCGCAACACAAGCACTGACACAAGCGAGAGCATTAGCGATAGGCTCAACAGGCTATATCTGGCGCACGGCTAATGATGGTGATGTACGCCATTCGCATAAAAAACTGGAAGGTCAATTTATTGATTGGCATAACCCACCCACACTTGACGGGATGACAGGGCACGCGGGTGCGTTGCCGAATTGCCGCTGTTATTGTGAAGTCTCTTTTTCTGAATGAAAAAAATATGAAATATTTCTTTAAAACCCGTCTTGGTAACACCCGTTACCAAATGGCGGATGGCTCGCTATTGTGTAAAAACGTACCGATAGCTCGAACAGGCACGCAAGTTTACTCCGCATTGGATTTGCCGAATCTGACGCCTGACAATCGTGGCCAAATTCTAGTTGAAAGAAGCGAAGATGAAGTCTTTCGTCCTGAAACGCTGGCCTCTTTTGAGGGGATGAGCGTCACGTTGAGCCACCCCGAAGATGCAGAAGGCAATGTGATTTTTGTGGATACCGACAACTGGCGCGATTTGGCGCAAGGGCATGTGCAAAATGTGAGACGCGGAGAGGGTGAACAGGCGGATTTGATAATCGCGGATTTAATTATCAAAGATGCGCTCGCAATCGAGGAAATTAATCACGGCAACGACGAAGTCTCGTGTGGCTATGACGCGCAATACGAACAGATTGCGCCTGGCATCGCCCGTCAGTATGAAATCGTTGGCAATCATGTCGCTCTGGTACCTAAAGGCCGAGCGGGAATACGATGTGCAATTGGAGACAGTATGTCAAACAAAACACAAACCTGGTTCAAACGGCTGCTAAGTGCCCATCGCACGAAAGACGCCGTAGCCATGGAATCAGCCTTAAATAATCCGCCTGAATCCCTTACTGGGGATGAAGGCACGGGTGAATTACCCAAGGCAATCAACATTAATATTAGTCCGCAACATCCGATGCCAGCGGAAAAACCCGAAGAATTGACCCGTGATGAGGCGGTACCGGATTACATTCAAGCCATTTTGACAAGGTTAGATGCCCTTGAGGGTAAAACCGCTGATAGTGGCGATAAACCGGAGGATAAAACAACAGGTACTGTTGATGACGAGGAAAAAAACGAAAAGGCAGAAACCATCACCGGCGATGCGGCATATA
Source organism: Candidatus Arsenophonus triatominarum (assembly GCF_001640365.1). Classification (GTDB taxonomy): domain Bacteria; phylum Pseudomonadota; class Gammaproteobacteria; order Enterobacterales; family Enterobacteriaceae; genus Arsenophonus; species Arsenophonus triatominarum. The sequence goes on from NZ_LWMI01000008.1 coordinate 30,962, forward strand.
AAGCAGAGTTGATTATGCCAGGGGTAGCCCTTTCAACACCGGTAAAACCCACGGCCTTTAAACGTCAGGTGTTAGCCAATGCAGACCAAACTATTGTGCGCGCTATTGTCGGCGATGCGGAAATTAACCGCTTACCCAGGCGCACCGTGGATATGGCGTTTAATGCGGTCGCAGAACTTTCGAAAAACCGCAATATCGCCAATACCCCCACTATCGATTCAATCCGAAAATCCGGCAATGCGATTGCGGATTTAAACAAGTCAAATGCCGAATTTTGGGCGACACGAGGTAAAAATCTATGATGATGATGAAACCTTATTTATACCGGATGCCAGTGGGTATCGCCGGTGCAATCTCCCGTTACCGTGATTTAACCACTGAACCGGTGTTACTAAAATCTAAAGATGGTTTTCCCGCCTATGGCTTGGCAGGGAAATATGACGGCGATTATTTTGTGCCGCTTGCTGAAAATGATACCGCAGACGTTATCAAAGGCATTTATATTCGCCCGTATCCCACCACGCAAACACAAGATTTTATCCGGCAGGTTGGCACTGAAAAGAACTTTACCGGCGATGCGCTAAAGCGAGGCTATGTCGTGGTGAATGTTGGCGTGGATAGTCAACAGGTTAAAAAAGGCGCCAAGGTCTATGTGCGAGTGGCAGGAGCAACGGATAAAAGCCCACTGGGTGCTATTTTGATTGCCGAAGAAAAAACGGGGTCAGGGGCGTCAGAAAAAATCAATACCGTGATATTGGCGAATGCTGAGTTTACCGGCCACGGTGATGCTGACGGCAACGTTGAAATCTCGTACAAAATTTAAGGAATTAACCCATGTTAACATATGACCAACGCACGTTTGACTCAACCGGTGCTTTTTTGATTGGGGAACTCGAGCGTTTAGACCAAACGATTAATATGCCTTTGGTGCAATACACCAACAGTCGGGATGTCCAACGTCGTGAAGATGTCTCGATTGCGGATGAAATTTCGAGCTTTACCCGTACAGGATTTGCAGCAGCAGGCAGTGGCGCTAATCCTAACGGTAAAAACTGGATTAGCATAGATTCCACCGCATTAGCGGGTGTCAATATTGATATTCAAAAATATGGCTTCCCTTTGCCGCTTTGGGGAATGGAGCTGGGCTGGACGGTCGTGGAATTACAGTCCGCCAGACAAGTAGGTCGCCCCGTGGATGCACAGAAACATGAAGGGATGCGTTTGAAATGGAATATGGATATGGACGAACAGGTCTATATTGGTGATACCGGATTGGGTATTAAAGGCTTGCTCAATCTTGACAATATCAAGACTAACAATGCTGCCAAAGCGTGGAGCCAGTCGACTGCCGATGAAATTCGCGACAGTATCAACAAAATCTTAAGCGATGCATGGGCTGCATCGGCTTACTCGATGGTTCCCACAGACTTACTTATTCCGCCAGAACAGTTTGCTCACATATCTAGTGTTATCGTCTCTAGTGCGGGTAACCAGTCATTACTGACATATCTCAAAACTAATACCATTGCGTATCATCAAAACGGAGTGCCACTCAATATTTATGCGGTGAAATGGTTAAAAGGGCGAGGTGTCAGCAACAAAGATCGCATGATCGCGTATACCAATGATAAACAGTATGTTCGCTTCCCAATGGTACCGTTACAGAGTATCCCTATCCAATACCGCGGATTGTATCAACTGGTGACTTATTATGGTCGTCTGGGTGCGGTTGAAGCGGTTTATCCGGAAACACTTGCTTACTGTGATGGTATCTAAGCCCCAATATGGGGCTTCATTTTTAGAGGTTGATTATGAAAATTCAGGTACATACCCCTTTTACGCTTACTCATGAATCGGGTGATCGAACCGATTTTGATGTGGGTATTCATGAGGTCAGTAAAAGCACGGCGGAGCATTGGTTTGCCAAGGTACATAGCATCGTGCTTAATCCCGTTAAAGCGCAAACCAACGAAAACGTGAGTACCAAGACCGGGAAAAAAGGGAAAGAGAAAATCAACCAGGAAACTGAAAATAAAGAGGGTATTGATGAGCCAACGGAACAAACACCTGCCAACGATACAGCAATTCCGTAATGATTTTCCCCCGTTTCAGGATGCGGTTAAATTTCCTGACGCGCAAATTCAGCTTCGTTTAAATTTAGCAGACAAATTTCTCAGTGAAAATGTTTCAGGGAGTGATGTTTTTCCGTACTGGGTGGGGTTATTTGTTGCGCATTATCTCACGCTTTATGCCATGGATACACGATCTTTACAGGCAGGGGGAGTCGGGGGATCAAGTTCAGGCGTGGCAACCGCTAAGTCAGTGGATAAGGTCAGCGTCAGTTATGACAACAGTATGACACTCAACCCCAATGCGGGATTTTGGAATAATACCCGATTTGGCGCGGAGTTTTATCAGTGGGTACTGATGTTTGGCGCAGGGGGACGGCAATTATGAAAAGTGGCGTCACCTTAAGCATTGACAACACGGGTAAATTATTTGATGCCCTTACTCAACTTGGCAAACAGGACGTGCTAGTCGGTATTCCGGCTGAAAAGAGTGAACGCGAGGATATTTCCTTTAGCAATGCGGCGATTGGATATCTCAACGAATTTGGTTCGCCCGCTAAAAACATTCCGGCAAGACCCCATCTAATACCGGGTATTCGTTCAGTGCACACCAAAACTAGCGCGGAACTTAAAATAGCCGCTAAAGCCATTTTGGATTCTCAACCGGATAAAGCAGAGCAAGGATTAAATCGAGCAGGTCAAATCGCCGTTCAAGGGGTACAGACCGTCATTACCCAAAGCAATTTTACCCCACTGGCTGACAGTACATTAGCTGCCCGGGCAAGACGGGGACGCAAAGGTGCGGCACAAGCGCTTGAAAATCGAAAAGCCGGTTTACCGCCGGATAATGCCAATGCCAGACCACTGATTGATACAGGAACCTATCGGCGTGCAATCACCTATTTAGTGAGAAAGAAAAATGCCAATGCTTGATGTAACCGATGTGCTTTTTGATCCAGATTTTTGCGATACCTCGCTCACTTACACACGACGGGAAATTTTGATTGATGATGAAGGTATTACCTCGACAAAAGAAAGTACTTACCCTTTTTCAGGTGTCGTTACTGTAGATAGTTCAATTGAAGCGCAAATACGCACATCCGGACAACTCGTTAGTGGTCGAATATTGGTGGTGACCACCACCCGATTAATAGCCGGTGAAACCCATCATATTGGCGATATAGTTACCTATCAGGGGCGCAAATATCTGGTGAAATCCGTGGATCCTTACACTGCTTATGGCGCGGGATTTGTTCAGGCGCATTGTGAACTGATGCCGTTTGACGGAGGAATCTCTCATGAGCAATAACAGCAGTACGGAGGCGGGATGGCTAACGCCCTTTGATGAGAATGCCCTGTATAATGAAGGCTTAAATCGTCTGTTAAGTCTTTGGGTTTGTGGCGTTTCTGGATTGCCAGCGAAACATGTTTTACCCCGCTGGCAACGCGATCCGGCACCGTTGCCATCCCCTGATACTAACTGGTGTGCCTTCGGTATCATTGATATTACCAGTGAGCCAAACCCCTCCATGGTCAATCAACGTGATGAACTAAGCGAACTTTGGCAGTACGAGACCTTAACGTGTATGGCCTCTTTCTACGGAAAAGACGGCATGGTCTATGCCGCCCGTTTTCGAGATGGCATTATGCTCAGTCAAAATAACGCGGAACTGAATAAGTCCAATCTTACACTCGGGAGCCACAGTCAAATTACGGCGTTTCCTGAGCTTATCAACAATCAGTGGGTAAACCGGTTTGATATAACCGTTTATCTACGTCGCAAAGTGGTGCGTCGCTATCACATAAAATCAGTGACAGATGCCCACGTCACGTTTTTGGGAGACAAATAATGTCAACAGGTTTACCCGTTTCAAGGGTGGTTAAGGTCACGCTTGATATGTCACCGCGTGCCGCAAGTCGCCGTAATTTTGGTTCACTGCTAATTGTCGGTGACTCACCCGTTATCGATCCGCTTGAGCGATTACGGGCGTATTCCAATATTGAGGAAGTCGCCAATGATTTTGGTACAACCGCACCCGAGTATCAGGCGGCTTCACTCTATTACCAGCAGTCACCAAAGCCCGTCGATTTATACGTGGGACGCTGGGTAAAAGCAGCCTCACCCGCATTATTGCGCGGTGGCATTTTGTCCGAAGATGAGGCTAAAATCCGCAACTTCAACGCGATCACTGATGGTGCAATGGTTATCAGTGTTAATGGCAAGAATGTGAAACTAACCGGTATTGATTTTTCACAAGAAACCAATTTAAACGGGGTTGCCGCAAGAATTAGTGAAAAAATGAACACGTCCACGATGACGTGGAATAACAGTGATCACCGCTTTGTTGTCACCTCGAATACGGCTGGCAAAACAAGCGCAGTGGGTTTTGCTTCCGCACCGGAATCAGGTACCGATTTATCGGCGTTGCTGAAACTCACCCAAGAGAGTGGCGCAACCCCTGTTTCAGGTATGGACGGTGAAACTATCGTTGAGGCGGTGACAACCTTGGCGGATTTTTCGAGCAACTGGTATGGACTGGTGGTAACCGCTGCCCTTTCTACCGATGAAGTCAAAGGTATTGCCAACTTTATTGGTGCGGCCGGCAGTTCACGCATTTTTGGTTACACTACGCAAGATACCGCCGTACTGGATAGTACGAAAGAAGATGATATCGCCTCGATTTTGAAAAAAGCGAAATATCAACGGGTCTTTACACAATATTCTTCATCAACCCCCTATGCAGCAGCCTCTGCTTTTGGTCGTGCATTTTCTGTCAATTTTGGCGGCAATAACACCACCATTACGCTCAAATTCAAACAGGAGCCTGGTGTTAAAGCGGAGACGTTGACTACGTCTCAGGCGAATACGCTGGCAGCAAAAAACTGCAATGTGTTTGTTAATTACGATAACGACACCGCCATCATGCAGGAAGGCGTGATGACCAATGGTGATTTTTTCGATGAACGCCACGGCCTGGATTGGTTGCAAAATTTTGTGCAAACCAATTTGTACAATCTTTTGTATACCAGTACCACCAAAGTCTCTCAAACGGAGCAAGGCAGCACGACGCTTTTAACCAATGTTGAGCAATCCCTAGCGCAGGCGGTCACTAATGGATTACTTGCACCGGGTATCTGGAACGGCGGCAGTATAGGTCAATTGGCAAGCGGAGATACGCTCACCAAAGGGTATTACGTCTATATCCAACCGCTTGCGGAGCAGGCGCAATCTGAACGAGAGAAACGCAAAGCGCCGCCGATTCAGGTTGCCTGTAAGTTAGCGGGTGCGGTGCATTTCGCGGATGTCCTGATTACCATTGTTCGATAAGGAGAGAAAATGGCCGCTTATAGTTTTATTGATGTTTCCGCCACGCTAACCGGCCCCACGGGGGTGATAGATTTAGGTGCAGGTTCAGCCAACTCAGAAGAGGGCATTGTGGTGACGATGACCGAGGCTAAAAACACCATGACCATTGGTGCTGATGGAGAAGGGATGCACACACTACACGGGGGGAAGTCAGGTACGGTAACCGTAAGTCTGATTAAAGCCTCGCCTGTTAACAAAAAACTGATGATCGCCTATAACGCGCAAAGCGTGTCATCAGCGCTTTGGGGTAATAATGTGATTGTGATACGTAATCCGGTATCCGGCGATATCATCACCGCGCGTAGTTGTGCTTTTCAGAAAATACCGGATTTGCAAAATGCAAAAGAGGCGAATGTGCTTGCTTGGATTTTTGACTGCATTAAGATCGACGCTTTATTAGGAGAATTCTAATGGAAATTGAAATTAACGGTCACGAGTATCGCGCGACGAAACTGAGTGTCTTTGACCAGCTTAAAGTAACGCGAAAATTATTACCCGTATTATCCGGTTTAACGGGTGAATTGCAAAAATTACAGCAAGGGCAAATGCCAATGGCAGCGGTGTTACCTGTTATGGCTAATGCCATTGCCCAAATGAGCGATGAAGACTGTAACGCGATTTTACACCCTTGTTTAGCCGTGGTTTCACGCAAAAATGCCAAGGCATGGACGCCGATTTTTCGCCAGGGTGAACTGATGTTTGATGATATTAACTTGAAGAGCCTGCTTGAGATTGTGGCGCAGGTGATTGGAGACTCCCTCGGTAATTTTTTTCACGCACCCCAAGGCGACGAGACAGCCAGCCTCCCATCGCAGGACTAACCCTCGATTCACTGCCTGACGGCAAAGATTTTTTACGCTTCCCCGTTGAGTATGGCTACATTCCCTTTACCGCATTAAAAGACGGCTCGGTTGACCTGGCAGATTTAGCCGAAATTAACGATTGGATAGATATTAAGCAAGATAACGAAGCGCGAATTGCGCGTTGGAGGAATCGCCATGGCGAATGCTGAAACATTGCGGGACTTTCTCATCAGCCTAGGTTTTAAAATTGATGACAGTGGCATGCGAAAATTTCAGTCCGTTGTTACCGGGGTGAGTGCCAATGTTATCAAACTGGGGGCGACTGTTGAGGGAGCAGCGCTGGCCGTCGTGGGGTTTACCACACAAATTGCGGCAGGACTAGATAAGATGTACTGGGCGTCACAGCGTACCGGCGCCAGTGTCGCCGGCATAAAAGCATTGGGGTATGCCGCCAGTCTCACCGGTAGTAGCGCAGAAGCGGCAAGCGGTTCACTTGAAAATCTGGCACGATTTTTAAGAAACAGTCCGGGTGCGGAGGGGTTTTTAAATCGCCTTGGGGTGCAGACCCGAGATGCCAATGGCAATTTGCAGGATATGAGCGCTATTTTTACCCGTGTAGGTAATAAACTGACCTCCATGCCTTATTACCGCGCCAATCAATATGCTCAACTACTCGGCATTGATGAAAATACGCTAATGGCAATGCGCAGAGGCATTAATGCCTTTTCTGCGGATTACCAGCGGATGCTCAAGCAAACGGGATTTACCGCCGATCTTGCTGCCAAACAGTCAAACCAGTTTATGATCTCGATGAAAGGATTGACGGGGTTGTTTGGCATTTTTCGCGATAAAATCGGATCTCATCTTGCAGGGGGATTGAGCAGAGAGATAGACAATCTCCAAAAAAGACTACTGGATAATTTCCCGAAAATTGAGCGGGTATTAACCAGTATAATCAAAGGCAGCAATCAGGCCGGTGGAATGGTGAGTCGGGTTATCTGGCGAGTCAGTCAGGTGATAGGACAGGTTTTTGATTGGTGGCGCAATTTAGACGAAAAATCTAAAACCCTCATCACTACCTTTAGCGGATTGGCAGCGGCTATCTGGTTGCTCAATCGCGCGTTTTTTGCCTCGCCCATCGGGATTATCACCGGCCTGATTGCTGCTTTACTGTTACTTTGGGAAGACTACCAGACGTGGAAAGAAGGTGGAAAATCCTTTATCAACTGGTCTAAGTGGGAAAGTGAAATAAACCAAGTAAAAGCGGCATTTAAGTGGTTAGGTGAAAAATTAACAGGATTGGTTGACCTGGTAGGTGGTTGGCAAAATGCGCTTGAGCTATTGGCTATTTTTATCGCGGGTGCATGGGTGAGCAAGGTGTTAGCGGCTTTTGGCAAAATTGCCAAGTTACCTATCCCACCCTGGCTGAAATTGTGGGGTCTCTATGCAGGGTATCTGATTTCAGATAAAGAGAATATCAGCGATAGCGCAAACGCATCATGGGATTACAACACCCGTCAAGTCAAACGCGCGATTGGTAACGGTTTGGATTTTTTCGGCATTGATAATAGCTGGGCAAACAAAAATCAAGGTGGCAATATACCGGATAATATCGCTGATGTGCCTACGGGAAGACCTAAACCCAGTACATCAGGCAGGCAATTACTCGGATGGCTACAACCGACACTGGGCAAACTGGAGCAGCTTTATCGACTCCCTGAAGGCTTACTTCGCAGTGTGGCCATCACAGAGTCTGGCGGCAATCAGTTTGCGATTTCCCGCGCTGGCGCAAAAGGATTATTCCAGTTAATGGATGGCACCGCCCGTGATCTTGGGCTAAACGGGAATGAGGTATTTGATCCGGTTAAATCAGCGCAAGCGGCCGCGCGTTATCTCGCTCAACTGTTTAAGATGAACGGTGGGGATATTGAAAAGACATTAGCTTCTTACAATTGGGGGATTGGCAATGTGCAAAGGCATGGTATGGCGTTAATGCCACAGGAAACCCGCAATTACATTCCGAAAGTATTAGGCAACATGCCTGGATCTAGCGGAAATTCAGTTGCTCAGGAAACGAATATTTATGTTCAAGGTGCCTTAGATCCCCGCTCTACTGCCAATGCGATTGCCGATAAACAAACGGGCGTTAACGCCAGACTGATTGGACAATTAACCCAGCGAGCCTACTGATGGATATCCTTTCTACGCTTTTTTCACAACGATCGCGCAAAATTGGTTTACTAGTACCGGATGTGGTGATTTCTGAAAAACATCAAGATACGTTAGAAATAACAGAACATCCGGTTGAACTCGGCGCTGAAATTGCCGATCACGCTTATAAGCGTCCAGCAGAAGTCACGATGGAGGTTGGGTTTTCAAGTAGTGGATCGCTGTTGGATTTTTGGGACACGGCAAAAGTGGGTATTCGCGTTGGGTTAAGCGCGCCAGAAATTTACCAGCAAATTTTATCACTTCAAGCCAGCCGTCAACCGTTTGATGTGATAACAGGTAAGCGCAAATACCAGAATATGCTCATTCGGGCAATCGAAGTGACCACCGATAAACACACGGAAACCGTGTTGATGGCGATATTAACCTTACGGGAGCTTAACATCACCCAAACCCAAACGGTTAATATCAAATCTACCGATGCAAAAAATATGCGAGAAGGTAACACAACCGGTAGTGTGAGCAATACCGGTATGAAAACGCCAAAACCCGTTGATAATCGCAGCCTTTTAAACCGAGGTTTAGGATTGCTAAATGGAAATTAACGAAATACCGCTTACTCCCACCAACCAGCAGTTTACGATTAAGCTATCCGATACTGTTTGGCAGTTTCACCTTATCTGGCGTGAAAGTGCAGGATGGGTGCTGGATATACTCACGGTTGATAATCAACGAGTGATACAGGGTATTCCGCTAGTCATAGGTGAAAATCTACTGGCTCAATATCAACACCTTATCAGTGAAGGGAAGCTTGTCTTGCTGTCGGATGAGGAAAGCGACATCAATCCCAATACCTTGGGCACAACCGTAAAATTGTACTGGATAACCGATTGAGGATTGACGGGATGATGAATAAAAAAATGAGTGAATCACTGCCTAAAACACCGCAGGCAAATAAAATAATTGAACGTAAAAATACTTTTATGTCTTTCGAAAAAGCGTTGCAGCTAACTCAGCAGAAATACGCCGACATTATTAATGCGCTGGCAGATAAATAAGTGAATCTATCTCCATGTCAAAAAACTGGATACGAAAATGCTCACTGATTATCAGTGATGAAAAGGGTGAAGGCATTGAGCTGTCAAATTTTCGCACTACATTCAATATCACCTGGCCAGATACGCGTTACCCTCGTACGGCGGTGTTTAAAGTCTGGAATCTAAAAAAAGAAACCGTTAGCAAAATTCAGGCCGAGGAATTTGTTAACGTGCAGCTTATGGCGGGCTATCAGGATAACGTGGGTCTGATATTTACCGGGAAAATCCGCTATACGATTTCAGGCAGAGATAACCCCACCGATACGTTTGTGATTGTTCAGGCGATTGACTCGCACGAGGCTTATGATTATGCCACACTCAATACCACATTAAGCGCAGGGCATACTCAGTCAGAACAACATAACACGTTACTCACAGGGCTTGCGCCTTATGGGATTGTCAAAGGGGTGACGCCGGAGTTCGATAATACCCGCTTTCCTCGGGGTAAAGTGTACTTTGGTATGGTCAGAAATGCCGCAGATAATCTGGCAGCGCAATGCTTTGCCTCGTGGCAATACCTTAACGGCCAGCTTGTGATGGTGCCAGAAAACAAGTACGTCCAAGAGGCAATTGTGCTTAATAGCGCAACCGGTTTGATCGGTCTTCCTCAGCAAACGATTGAGGCGGGGGTAAATGTGCGTTGTTTGATTAATCCAAACATCCAAATAAACGGGCTTATCCGTCTTGACCAGGCGTTAATCTATAGGACGATGTTACCCAACAGTGATATCGCCCTGGGATATAGCAAAATTAGTGAAAGCGATGACAATAATTTGCGGCAAACGCAAGGCGCTGTCTCACAACCGGCGAGTCTTTCCACCGATGGGGATTATATTGTGAAAAATATCACTTACACCGGTGATACACGCGGTAAACCGTGGTACATGGACTTGGTGTGTATTGCCAAAGGGTCGAATGATCGAATTGATATTAAAAAGGTGGGATAATGGCGATTTCTGTAGCAGCACGTACCGGTGACCCACAACAACTACTTGAAGTCTTTCGCCATACAATCTCATCACAGCTTCGTGTTGCGATGCCGGGGATTATTCAGTCATTTGATGCCAGCAAAGTCACTTGTGTGGTTCAGCCGGCGATTAAAGGAACCTTAACGGATAGCCAAGGGCATGTGCAGTCGGTAAATTTACCGCTACTGGTTGACGTGCCAGTTGTGTTCCCGCGTGGTGGCGGTGTGACAATGACTTTCCCCGTCAAAAGCGGTGATGAGTGTCTGGTGGTCTTTGCAGATAGATGCATTGATTTTTGGTGGCAAAACGGCGGAGTACAAGAAGCGATTGACCCAAGACAACATGATTTATCGGATGCCTTCGCTTTCATCGGTGTGCAATCACAAAAACAGAAGATAAGCCAAATTAGCACGGATGCGATGCAGTTAAGAAGTGACGATGGCGCAACCTATTTTGAATTAAACCCGACAACGCAAAAAATGAAAATTGTTGCCCCTGGGGGGCTTGAAATTGTGACACCAGAGACTACATTTTCGGATAGAGTCACCATTAAAGGATTACTGAGTTGGTTAGGTGGTATGGTGGGTTCGGCGGTCTCCGGTGTGGCTGCAAAAATCACCGGTGCGATTGAATTTTTGGGCACATTGACATCTAATGGCAAACGGATTGACGAAACACATACCCACAAAGGTGTCAAAGCCGGTGGTGATAATTCAGGTGAGGTAAATTAAATGAAAGAAAGTGTTAACATTTTTTTTGGCGGTTCTTATTTACACAAACTAAAAACCGCATGGCGACTTATGGGCGTGATTTTTTTATTAATAATCAATGAAGAGCCATCCTTAAAGTTAGAAGACATCAAGGTAGTTGAAAAAAATAAAAAACAACATTAAAAGGGTGCGATTGATGCGTTATCGACGAGAAACAGAAAAAGGTGACTACAGCTTTGGTCAGGGGATAACACATTTTTAACCAATACGCCTGATGCTGTCGCTCTGGCGATTAAAACCCGTTTGTCACTCTGGCAGGGGCAATGGTTTTTAGACAGTGAGGAAGGTACGCCCTGGTTACAATCGGTATTGGGAAAACCTTATCTTGATGCTTACGGCATGACCATCAAAGAGCGCATACTAGGTACACAGGGCGTAACCACGTTAACCGATTTCAATGTCAGCCAAGACTCAACGGCGCGAAAACTCACCATCACCGCAAAAGTACAAACCCAATATGGCGAAACTTCCTTTATCCACGAGGCATAATGTTAAATCTTGATACGTTAGGGTTGTCAGCGAAAGTCACTGACGACGGCATCAGTGCGCCCGATTATCAAAGCATACTGATGCGATTAACTGATTTTTTTCATCAAATTTATGGGCAGGATGCGTATTTAACGCCGGACAGTAAAGATGGCCAGATGATAGCGATTTACGCGTTAGCCATCCATGATGCGAATAATGCGCTTATCGCCACCTATAACAGTTTTAGCCCAAGTACCAGTAAAGGGGCTGCGCTATCAAATAATGTCGCCATTAATGGCATTTCACGTCATGCATCAGGCTACTCTAATGTGGACGTGGTGTTAACCGGTCAGGTCGGCACTTTGATTACGAATGGGCGCGTACGGGATAAAAACGGCAATATCTGGCGATTACCTGAAACCGTCACACTGGACATCCATGGCGAAGCGACGGTGACAGCGGTTTGTCTGGTTGCTGGAAGTGTTACCGCATTAGTGGGTGAAATAACCGAGATAGCCACGCCCACACGAGGCTGGCAAACGGTGAACAATCCCAAACCCGCAACACAAGGTAGGCCGATTGAAACGGATAATCAATTACGGGAGCGGCAGCGCAAATCGGTCTCACTCCCTTCACGTACGGTACTGGAAGGTATACAGGGCGCGATTAGCCTGATACCAGGGGTAACGAGGCAACGCGGTTTTGAGAATGACACTAGTAAAACGGATAAAAACGGTATTTCTCCCCATTCCATTGCGATGATTGTGGACGGTGGCGATGTCAACACGATTGCCAACGCAATCGCACAAAAGAAAACCCCAGGGGCAGGCACGTATGGTGATACCGCCGTGACAGTAAAAGACCGTTACGATATGCCAATTACGATTCGCTTTTCCCGGCCTAAAACTGTCGATGTGCATTGTGGAAATCGACTTAACCGCTTTTTTGGGGTTTACCACCCTCACCGGTGATAAAATCCGACGTAAAGTTGCAGGCTATATCAACCAACAACTCATTGGCGACAATCTGTATCTGACCCGTCTTTATTCACCGGCAAATCTACCTGCGCGATGAAGAAGGGAAAACGTTTGATATTACGTCGTTAAAGATTGGTAGAACACCAGAAAGCGTGAAAGAGAAAATTTAATCGTGGCTTTTAATGAAGCCGTTAGTTGTCGTGAGGATAACGTCAAACTGGTGGTGGCCTCATGAGAGATTACACCGAGTACATCACCCCACAACATCGTCAAGCAGATAAGTTTACACAACATATTGAGTTAATGACACGCTCTTTGAGGGATATTTCAGCCTTAGCCTCACAGCTTAATGCGTTTTTCAGTATTGATACGGCAACGGGTAAACAACTGGATGCCGTCGGCGAATGGATAGGCTTATCACGTTTTGTCAAACGCTGATAAAAGGGGTCTATTTTTCACTGGATACCGAAAAGGTGGCTTTGACCAGGGGAGCTGGAAACGGCGCTTTGATGCTGATAGTGGTTTTACTGAGCTTGATGACGAAACCTACCGCTTCATATTAAGAGCAAAAATCCGAGCAAATCACTGGAATGGCACAAGCGAGATGCTTTCAGAAATTTATCAGGGCGTAATCCCTGATGAAACGGTAAAAATCTTTTTTATCGACAATCAGGATATGTCGATGGATGTGTATCTCACCGGTGGGTGATACCGGAAGTGACA
>NZ_LWMI01000009.1 GCF_001640365.1 Candidatus Arsenophonus triatominarum
AAATACTGGCTATCGCTTCCGGAAACCCTTTTAATCCGTCAACACAAGCGATTAAAATATCTTGTATACCACGGTTATGTAAGTCAGTCAGAACGCTCAGCCAATGATGTGCTCCTTCTGTTTTCAGACATATAGAGTCCTAACAATTCCTTATGCCCATCGGTGGTTAGTCCAAGTGCTGTGTAGATTGCCTTATTGATATAGTGACCATTGTAGTGGTCAACTAAAATTGGTCACCCTACCTGACTGTTCACGGAACAGTCGCTCTGATTCGTTTGGCGTTAATCCACCGTTATACCAGTGAGGGTCTTATATCGCTATAGTAGTGGGTTATGTAGCGAATAATGGCTGACTGAGCAGTACTAAAGCTTTGGTAGCCAGTCGTTGGCACCCATTCGGTCTTCAGACTACGGAAGAATCGTTCCATCGGACTATTATAGCTAGGCGACTTAATTTTGATTACAAGGTGTGTTATGAGTTATACAATTGATTTTCGACGTAAAGTAATATCTGTAAGGAAAGCCGAAGGTTTAACAATTCGAGAAACTGCGAAACAATTCCGTATAGGAAAAGCGTCTTTAGTACGTTGGCTTAAACGACCAGAGCCAAAAAATTCAACGCCACGTAAGAGGAAGCTCGATAAAAATGCTTTATCAAAAGATGTGGAACAGTATCCAGATGCTTACCAAAAGGAACGGGCAGAGCGATTCGGTGTTTGTAAAAAGACTATTTGGCAATCCCTTAAAAAGCTGGGATTAACCTATAAAAAAAACTCTATTCCATCCAAAAACCAACGAAAGCGACAGGCTGGCACATCAGCAAAAAAGACAACAGTATGAAAAAAAAGATAAATCTGTTGTTTTTATTGATGAAAGTGGTTTTTCACATGACACTCCACGAACTCACGGCTATTCCCCAAAAGGTCACCGTTGTTTTGGCCTGAAAAACTGGGGTGCTAAGGGAAGAACAAATGTTATTGGCGCTTTATTGGGAACAACCCTTTTTGCTATCGGATTATTTGATTGCAATATTAATCGTGATGTTTTTTATGTTTGGATCACAAAAATATTGCTCCCAGAACTTCCTGAAAATTCTGTTATTTTTATGGACAACGCTAGCTTTCACAAAGGTAAGAATATTGAACAGGCAATTATAAACGCAGGACACCAGATAGAATATTTGCCTGTGTATTCACCAGATTTAAATCCTATAGAACATAAATGGTCTCAAGCTAAACGTAAAAAGATGGAAACAGGATGCACTATCGATGACCTGTTTTTAATACATATGCTGCAATCAAAATTAAGTCGCCTAGCTATATCTCAACAATTCCCTCTGCGACTGATACTTTGGGTCATCTGATAACGCCACAATGCCTGCCTATACTGACGACTGGTATAATGACTTCCCTGATCACTATGGAACATCACCTGTTTGGGATGCCCACGTAGTTCCCAAGCCATTTGTAGTGCTTTGGCGGTTAATTCTGAGTCTGGTGCAAATGACATTGCCTAGCCCACCGGTTTTCGGGCAAACAAATCCAATACCACAGCCAGATAGGCCCATCGTGAGCCTGTCCAAATATAGGTTACATCGCCGCACCAAACCTGGTCAGGCTTTGTAACAGCGAACTGCCTATTGAGCAGATTTGGAATATCAATACGTTCATTTCCACCGCGGTTGTATTTATGTTTTCGCTCTTGGCAACTGACGATGATTAATTCTTTCATCAACTTACCCGCTAACCACCGCCCAAGTTTCACGTTGTGTGTATTGGTAACCATCGTGGCGATAGTCCTTGCGCCAGCAGAGCCGCCACTAACGTTCCACGCTTCGCTGACTAGGCTACGTTTTATCGTCCGCTCAATATCTGGCTCCTTAGGCCGACACCAATAGCGATATAGCTAGGCGACTTAATTTTGATTACAGCATATGTATTAAAAACAGGTCATCGATAGTGCATCCTGTTTCCATCTTTTTACGTTTAGCTTGAGACCATTTATGTTCTATAGGATTTAAATCTGGTGAATACACAGGCAAATATTCTATCTGGTGTCCTGCGTTTATAATTGCCTGTTCAATATTCTTACCTTTGTGAAAGTTAGCGTTGTCCATAAAAATAACAGAATTTTCAGGAAGTTCTGGGAGCAATATTTTTGTGATCCAAACATAAAAAACATCACGATTAATATTGCAATCAAATAATCCGATAGCAAAAAGGGTTGTTCCCAATAAAGCGCCAATAACATTTGTTCTTCCCTTAGCACCCCAGTTTTTCAGGCCAAAACAACGGTGACCTTTTGGGGAATAGCCGTGAGTTCGTGGAGTGTCATGTGAAAAACCACTTTCATCAATAAAAACAACAGATTTATCTTTTTTTTCATACTGTTGTCTTTTTTGCTGATGTGCCAGCCTGTCGCTTTCGTTGGTTTTTGGATGGAATAGAGTTTTTTTTATAGGTTAATCCCAGCTTTTTAAGGGATTGCCAAATAGTCTTTTTACAAACACCGAATCGCTCTGCCCGTTCCTTTTGGTAAGCATCTGGATACTGTTCCACATCTTTTGCTAAAGTATTTTTATCGAGCTTCCTCTTACGTGGCGTTGAATTTTTTGGCTCTGGTCGTTTAAGCCAACGTACTAAAGACGCTTTTCCAATACGGAATTGTTTCGCAGTTTCTCGAATTGTTAAACCTTCGGCTTTCCTTACAGATATTACTTTACGTCGAAAATCAATTGTATAACTCATAACACACCTTGTAATCAAAATTAAGTCGCCTAGCTATAACTGCTTCGGTGAACATTAAAAATACGACACAAAGTTTTCACCGGATAAAGCACTCTTAGCTTTTCAACTACCGAAAATTTTTCAGTGAGTCGGACATTAAGAGCGCAGTAGCCTTTTTTAAGATGTCATTCTCCATTTCCAGCCGGTGGATTTTTTTCTTCATTTCTCTGAACTCAATTTGTTCAGGTGTTAATGGCAGACCAGGCGATGTTTTCCCTTGACGTTCTAAACGAAGGGCTCTTACCCACCGGCTAATCGCTGAAAGACTGACGTTCATGCCTTTCGCGGCTTCCTGGTAGGTGTAATTTTGGTCAAGGACTAATTTGGCGGTTTCACATTTAAATTCAGCAGTAATTATTTTACTCATTTCGGCACCTATAAAAATTATGAGGTAAGCATATCACCTCAACTTAGGTGGCCAAATTTAGTATGCCACTACACATCATGTTTTATCTTGTAATGAATGGCATCGAGCCAGACAAAAGGATAGAGCGCCTCCAGAGGGTGTTGTTGCCAGGCTTTTAATTTGTATTAGTCTTAACTTAATCTGACAATTCTGATTTAAAAAAAAGAGTTACCAATTTTAGTTAACATCATTAGATAATAAAATAAAAGGTAATTCTATGTATCAAACAAATAATCCTATCATCAAACATAAAGTCGGGTTACTTAACCTTGCTGAAGAGCCTAATAACGTCTCAAAAGCCTGTAAGATTATGGGGGTATCCCGAGATACGTTTTATCGCTACCAGGAACTTGTTAACGATGGTGGGATAGACGCTTTAATTAATCAAAATCGACGGGTGCCTAACGTAAAAATAGAGTAGATGAACAGATTGAAAACGCTGTAGTTGAGTATGCGATTGAATACCCTGCACACGGTCAACACCGCAGTAGTAATGAACTAAGAAAAAAAGGCATTTTTGTTTCGGGGAGTGGCGTTCGCTCTATTTGGCTGCGCCATAATCTCGAAAATTTTACAAAACGCCTAAAAGCGCTTGAAGATAAAATCGCAACAGAAGGAATTATCCTGTCAGAATCACAAATCAGTGCTCTAGAAAAGAAAGCGCAAGATGATGAAGCCTGTGGTGAGATTGAAACAGCGCATCCAGGTTATCTGGGTTCACAAGATACTTTTTATGTCGGTCATTTAAAAGGCGTTGGTCGTGTTTATCAACAAACTTACATTGATACTTACAGTAAAGTCGTTCATTGTAAGCTTTACACAACAAAAAGCGCGATAACGGCGGCAGATTTATTAAATGACAAGGTTCTCCCTTTTTATTCCCAGCATGGGTTACCGGTGTTACGTATACTGACGGACAGAGGCAGTGAGTATTGTGGTAAAGTTGAACATCACGATTATCAACTTTATCTGGCTATCAATGATATTGATCATACAAAAACTAAAGCTCGTTCACCTCAAACTAATGGGATTTGTGAACGCTTTCATAAAACTGTATTACAAGAGTTCTATCAGGTGGCTTTTCGTAAGAAAATCTATAGGGCTTTAGATGAATTACAAGCTGATTTAGATAAATGGTTAGCGGAATATAATAACCAACGCACTCATCAAGGAAAAATGTGTTGCGGTCGAAAACGCCTATGGCAATTTTACACGAGGGAAAACAACTTTGGAGAGAGAAAGATTTAAATCAAATTTAACCTGACAGGTACTGTATAAATAACTGGTAACTGTCAGATCAAATCTGAGCTACTACATAAGTATCGGGTTATACCAGTACTAACAAGCAATGACAGGTCGTCGCCATAGGCGACCATCTTGAGCATCATCAACATACCTTCAATCATCCCTTCTTGCTTTTTGTAATTTTTTTCCAATGTGTCCATCTGAGCAATGGTGTTCATAGGCTAATTAAGTAAACCACGAGTTTCGCACCAATAAAAAACGCTCTATTTTTAAGTTTAATTCAGCATAATATATGAATAGACAAAATCTTATAAATTAAAAGCAACTTATTGTAATTTAAACAAATTTATACGTTTTAGTAACTTGCAAATTAACCATTGCTTTTAAGCCATTTCTGGAATTTTATATGCCTGTGCGAAACTAGTGTGATATTTAATCTGTTAATTCACGTTCTTTATCCCGCAGTATCACTCTTTAAATGTATATCAAAGTGGGACAAAATACAGCGAGAGCTTAAAGGCTCTCGAAGTCGAAAGCGACAATATCAGACTTCATCATTGTCTCAATTTAAATTTGGTTAGCGCTTATGGGTTCGAACCCTGCATAAGCCCACCACTATTTGTTATTCAAATTTATTCGCTTGTTATTTCTTTCATCTTTTTTCCTTGTTTCATCTCGGTAACAAGGAAGATTTTCAAATTTTCCAAATGTTTTCTCACGGATTACAGTTCAAATTGAATAAGAATATCTAATGTATTTTATTATTAATCTTCATAAATATAATTACGAGCAAATCATTATAATAAAGTATTTTGGTTAGATAAAATTTGTTGGATAAGTTGTGTTTTTTATCATTTTTTAACGGGATTTTTCCCCCATTTTTCCCCTAATAAATTTCAGGCACAAGAAAACTAATCATAACTGATTGGTTTTCTTGGTAAATCATGGTCGGCATGAGAGGATTTGAACCTCCGACCCCCGACACCCCATGACGGTACGCTACCAGACTGCGCTACATGCCGATATAGGCTCGCTATACTACCGTTTTTTTGGTTAAAATCAATAGCAAGTACTACGACTGCTTGATTTTTAAGCATTAATTAGTATTAAAACGGGTAGATTCAGCAAAAACTCTTAGCAGTTGAGTTAAATTAGGTTTTTCATCTGTTATTTTATTGCCTTTATCATCAAAGATATAAACCTCTCCATTTTGATTAAGGTAAAGCGTTTTATTAGTAAAGTTAATAATTAGTACTTGTTCATCACCTGATAAAACCCAGGGTTGGTTACGTTTAGGGGTAAAAAGATCTTCGCCTTGTTGAGAATAGTCTTCTGGTGAATTATCAACATAAAGTAAACGCTGCATTAAGGTGGTCATAATATCTTGATGACTGGTTAGCTTATTAATTTGCTGTGGTGGGGTATTAGGCCAATATACCCATAAAGGCACCTTCATTTGTTTAAAATTAAATTTACCGTTAGTGAGCCATTTTGTTGTTTCATGAGTTTCGGTATTGCTACTATGGTTTGCCGTAATGACGACAACGGTATTGTTTAACATATTTTTTTGTTTTAACGCATCAAGTATGCGTTTAATCTCATGATCTAATTGTAACTTTTTGTCACTTTCCGACTTATGATTATCAAAACCATTAAGATTAAGAAAAGAAAACCACCGAATATGGTTTTCTATGCTATCTAACCATTTTACCCATTCATTGGTAGTTTGATAATCATTACCGGCAGTATTTTCGGGTAACGAATAATCTGCCAGAATTGCATGACGGAATAATGGTGAGCTAAAACCATTCGATGAAAACAAACCAAATTGGTAGTTTTGATGTTTTAATGCTTCAATTAGGGCGGAAGGTTTTCTGCTATTAAGTATACTATCTAAATAACTAGGCGATAAACCGTAGAATAGGCTAAATAGCGCGCGTTGATTTTGGATACCTGTACTGAGATGTTGATTAAATTGCGTACTGATTGATTTAACAGTATTTAATGCTGGCATACCTTCAGTGGTATCTTGATAGTTAAGATTATTAACGACCAGCAGTAATAAATTATACTTTGGTGCTTGTTTTTGGTAGCTAAGTGGTTTAAGTGGATATTCAATAGACAGTGCTGAAGGATTGCCTTCTTGTTGTATTTTGCGTTGATATTCCACTTGATCGAGATAACCATAGCGTTCGAGAAATTTTCTCGCTGTCATTGGATGAGATAGGGGATAATTAGCTCGTTGCATAGTTATTGGGCGATAAAAATTTGCATCAGCCCAAATATACATTAAATGTGAAGCAACAAATGCTGTGATGAAGATACCTGCCAAGGGTTTAGTGAATCGTTGACGGTTTAGGCTGCGTAATTTTTGCCAACTCCAGGTAGCAAATAACATCTCAATTAAAAAAATGATTGGCACACAAATAAACATCAACTGCCATTCTCTCGCCATTTCGCCGTTTTTAGGATTTATTAATAACTCCCATAGTAGTGGTGTTAAATGGAGGTTATAGCGCGAAAAAAACGCAATATCAAAAATGAGAAAAGTCAGTATGGTTGTGGTAAGGATGGTGTATAGAAATCTTAGCAGTCGCTGTGAAACAATAATGAAAGTAATAGGAAAGATGATTAAAAGATAGCAGGCAAAAATAACAAAGCTAAAATGCCCAAGCCAGCTAACAATAGCATAAATACGGCCGAATAGCGTACCCGGCCAATCAAAAACAAACAGATATCGGCTACTTAATACTAAACTGAGTACTATATTGAATAACGTAAACCAGTGTCCCCAGCTTATCATTTGGGAGACTTTTTCACGATAGTTTCGAGAGTTGGTCACCATGTAATATTTTATCTGCTAAATTAGTGAATTTTTTCTTCATTAACAGAAGCAAGTAACGCCTGAGCGAAAGATTCTGCAATAGTTTTACGCTGAGTCAGTGTAACAGTTGTATTAATTAAGTTTGTCACCATGTTACCTAATACTATCAATGATAGATCAGTTGGGACTTTATATTTTTCTAATACCTTGACTAATTCTAGGAGTAGATGTTCAATTTGCTCATCACTATAACGGGATGATTGTGGCATAATAAAAATCCTGAATGAATAAAGCTTTATATTTTAGCGTATTATTGTGTTTTTTGCTGTAGCTGTTTTGTCTAATTTAACTGGATAATTTCATTTAGTAATATTTTAAATTAACCGGTTTCCATAAGTTACAAATCTTATTATATGCCCATAATACAAAAATGTTATATCAATAGATATCAATTTAGCCGCCGGAAAAAGTTATCGATGTTTGAATACCATTGATCTTTATGCCATAAAGAAAATAAGGAGTAAATGATGAGTCTGGATATTTGCCAGATTGCTTTACATCAGTTGATCAAACGTGATGAACAAATACTAGAGGTTGTGCTGCGTGATTCTTTATTAGGCGCGGATAATATAGTGCAAGAAGTGATGGCAGAATTGCATCGAATTTATGGAGCTAAAAGTAAAGCCTTTGCCACTTTTAATCAAGCGAGCGAATTAGCTGAAGCCTTAGTGGCTTTGAAAAAAGGACACGAGTTTCGCACAGACATATAAAATTCCAGAAATGGCTTAAAAGCAATGGTTAATTTGCAAGTTGCTAAAACGTATAAATTTTTTAAATTACAATAAGTTGCTTTTAATTTATAAGATTTTGTCTATTTATATTAATATGCTGAATTGAACTTAAAAATAGAGCGTTTTTTTATTGGTGCGAAACTGGTGTTGAAGTTTATCATCGAGAAGTTAAACAAAATTGTGGTATTGAACGCTGTCAGGCTCGCACGAAGCCGAGCGCAAAGAAATCATATTTTTCTCGCTATTTCTGCGTGGTTTGAACAAGATAAACGTCGTATATCTGAAAAAATAACCCTTTATCAACAAAATTGGGACGTAATCAAAAATGCTATTACTGAGCACATCCGTGTTTTATTAGCGTACCCAAATTAGTTTTGTGCGAAACTCGTGTTATTGTGATTCGTCTGAGTTAAACCAGGCAGCCACACAAGAATATCGCCAGCAAGTTTATCGCTATGTAATTAGCAACAACAGGCCGGAGAAGAAATTGAATTAAAGTGTTTATCAAAAGAAGTTACCCGCTTTAGGAGAGCTGAATTTACGCAACAAAATGGTTATCAATTGGCAGAAAGTTTTCCACCAGATCGTACGACTTTCAAACAATTAACCAAATATTCAGGTAGTGGTGGTGGCTTGACTATTAATTTTGATGCTTTGTTGCTTGATGAGCGTGTTTTTTGGGATCCGGCAACAGATACTTTAACAATTAAAGGTACACCACCAAACTTACGTGAGCAATTATAGCGTGGCAGGAAAAGCCGTTGATGATGGTAAAAACAAATAACGCCGTAAAAGCGGCGTTATTGATAATTGGCTTGGTAAAAAAAGCGCAATTTTGCGTAATTAAACCCGCAAGAAATCGATATGGGTTAGTTTAGGCTTAAACGGATGACGTTGAACCGTTTGTACTTTAACTTTGGTTTTTTTCCCATCAACCACCAGTGTTAATACTTCATAAAACTCTGGCTTGCTTTCTTGGTTGATCATTTCATCATGGCTGAGTTCAATAGAAACGGGTTCCTGAGCACCACCATAGACGATAGCCGGTAATTTGTTATCTTTACGCAGGCGGCGGCTCGCACCCTTACCCTGCTCTTTGCGGATTTTTGCATTAATCGTTAGCATGATTTATTCTCATAATATAAAAAGACTCTGCGACAGGCGACCCAGTGGCAGATCCGATAATAAAAACTTGTTAGTGATTGCTAATCAAGAGGGCGGCATTTTAGCGAAAAAAATGCTCTACAGCAATGAAAAAGATATCCTAATTTTAGGGCATTGATATTCATTTTAGCAAAAACAGCGATATAGTAAATACAAATGGAAATCATGTTGTTAATAGAGGTCGTCAGCCAGACGATACTTTCCTTGGTAGTTAAAAACTTTTTCTCTTAGTTTGCCAAAACTGGCTTTTTTTACGCGCGATAACAAAGTTAGGTGTATTAGTCTTAACTTAATCTGATAATTCTGATTTAAAAAAGAGAATTACCGGTTTTAATTAAAATCATTAGATAATAAAATAAAAGGTAATTCTATGTATAGCTAGGCGACTTAATTTTGATTACAAGGTGTGTTATGAGTTATACAATTGATTTTCGACGTAAAGTAATATCTGTAAGGAAAGCCGAAGGTTTAACAATTCGAGAAACTGCGAAACAATTCCGTATTGGAAAAGCGTCTTTAGTACGTTGGCTTAAACGACCAGAGCCAAAAAATTCAACGCCACGTAAGAGGAAGCTCGATAAAAATGCTTTAGCAAAAGATGTGGAACAGTATCCAGATGCTTACCAAAAGGAACGGGCAGAGCGATTCGGTGTTTGTAAAAAGACTATTTGGCAATCCCTTAAAAAGCTGGGATTAACCTATAAAAAAAACTCTATTCCATCCAAAAACCAACGAAAGCGACAGGCTGGCACATCAGCAAAAAAGACAACAGTATGAAAAAAAAAGATAAATCTGTTGTTTTTATTGATGAAAGTGGTTTTTCACATGACACTCCACGAACTCACGGCTATTCCCCAAAAGGTCACCGTTGTTTTGGCCTGAAAAACTGGGGTGCTAAGGGAAGAACAAATGTTATTGGCGCTTTATTGGGAACAACCCTTTTTGCTATCGGATTATTTGATTGCAATATTAATCGTGATGTTTTTTATGTTTGGATCACAAAAATATTGCTCCCAGAACTTCCTGAAAATTCTGTTATTTTTATGGACAACGCTAGCTTTCACAAAGGTAAGAATATTGAACAGGCAATTATAAACGCAGGACACCAGATAGAATATTTGCCTGTGTATTCACCAGATTTAAATCCTATAGAACATAAATGGTCTCAAGCTAAACGTAAAAAGATGGAAACAGGATGCACTATCGATGACCTGTTTTTAATACATATGCTGTAATCAAAATTAAGTCGCCTAGCTATATCAAACATAAAGTCGGGTTACTTAACCTTGCTGAAGAGCTTCATAACGTATCAAAAGCCTGTAAGATTATTGGTGTATCCCGAGATACTTTCTATCACTATCAAGAACTTGTTAACGATGGTGGGATCGATGCCTGAATTAATCAAAATCGACGGGTACCTAACGTAAAAAATAGAGTAGATGAACAGATTGAAAGCGCTGTAGTTGAGTATGCGATTGAATACCCTGCACACGGACAACACCGCGGTAGTAATGAACTAAGAAAAAAAGGAATTTTTGTTTCGGGAAGTGGTGTTCGTTCTATTTGGCTACGTCATCATCTTGATGTATAAGAAATTAATACCCGAAATGGTTACTCATTAACCTGCGCCATGATGAAATCCTTTTTATTTTCTTCTAAATTTTGCCAAAATTATGTTGAAGGTTGAGATAAGGAACGGAATAGATGGTTAAAAAACGATTAATTATTAATCAATTTTGAACAAAAGGATAGATCTACCCTGTCGTGAGTTTTTATCGCCACCGCAAACAAGCCAGATCATGGTGACGTGCCATAAGTTCTTTACGATTCAATCCAAAATTCATTCCTGCGAAAAGTAATTTTTTCCCACATAAGAGACAAGCAAGTGGATCGACTTTAAAGACGTGTTGATACATGTTTCGTCGGGTGACTTTTTTAGCGGGTTTTTTATCTTGCTGGGCTAAAGGATAAACAACCTCCGTTAACATTTTTCGCATCCGTGCTGATGGACTTAAAAAGCCGTAATAGCGGATCATGTGAAACCATTTTTCTGGCACATGAGACGCAAACCGTGTAATAAATTCATCGGATGTCATGACCAGGTCTTCCTGTTTTTTCGTGCGGTGGCTCTTATAGCGTAACGTGTGTTATCTTCGCCGGAATAATATTTTAAGCGACTGAGCGAGACAGGGGGTTTCTTTAGATAAAATCCGAGATAAAGAGTGACATGGGTAATATTGGAAAGAATATCAGAAAGATTAATATTCCACCCGCGCTTGTCGTGAGTGTTAATTAATTGATTTCATGATGCTTTACTTCTTCCTTCAGCTTTAAGCTCATCGGGAATGGTGAGCGTGTAATAATGTTTTCTCAATAATGCCGTTATCCGATATCGCCACATTGTCATATAGCTAGGCGACTTAATTTTGATTACAAGGTGTGTTATGAGTTATACAATTGATTTTCGACGTAAAGTAATATCTATAAGGAAAGCCGAAGGTTTAACAATTCGAGAAACTGCGAAACAATTCCGTATTGGAAAAGCGTCTTTAGTACGTTGGCTTAAACGACCAGAGCCAAAAAATTCAACGCCACGTAAGAGGAAGCTCGATAAAAATGCTTTAGCAAAAGATGTGGAACAGTATCCAGATGCTTACCAAAAGGAACGGGCAGAGCGATTCGGTGTTTGTAAAAAGACTATTTGGCAATCCCTTAAAAAGCTGGGATTAACCTATAAAAAAAACTCTATTCCATCCAAAAACCAACGAAAGCGACAGGCTGGCACATCAGCAAAAAAGACAACAGTATGAAAAAAAAGATAAATCTGTTGTTTTTATTGATGAAAGTGGTTTTTCACATGACACTCCACGAACTCACGGCTATTCCCCAAAAGGTCACCGTTGTTTTGGCCTGAAAAACTGGGGTGCTAAGGGAAGAACAAATGTTATTGGCGCTTTATTGGGAACAACCCTTTTTGCTATCGGATTATTTGATTGCAATATTAATCGTGATGTTTTTTATGTTTGGATCACAAAAATATTGCTCCCAGAACTTCCTGAAAATTCTGTTATTTTTATGGACAACGCTAGCTTTCACAAAGGTAAGAATATTGAACAGGCAATTATAAACGCAGGACACCAGATAGAATATTTGCCTGTGTATTCACCAGATTTAAATCCTATAGAACATAAATGGTCTCAAGCTAAACGTAAAAAGATGGAAACAGGATGCACTATCGATGACCTGTTTTTAATACATATGCTGTAATCAAAATTAAGTCGCCTAGCTATACAAACACCGAATCGCTCTGCCCGTTCCTTTTGGTAAGCATCTGGATACTGTTCCACATCTTTTGCTAAAGCATTTTTATCGAGCTTCCTCTTACGTGGCGTTGAATTTTTTGGCTCTGGTCGTTTAAGCCAACGTACTAAAGACGCTTTTCCAATACGGAATTGTTTCGCAGTTTCTCGAATTGTTAAACCTTCGGCTTTCCTTACAGATATTACTTTACGTCGAAAATCAATTGTATAACTCATAACACACCTTGTAATCAAAATTAAGTCGCCTAGCTATACTGACGGACAGAGGCAGTGAGTATTGTGCACGAGTTTCGCAATCTCCAAAAAAGAAGTATAAATTTAAAAACAAGAAAAAATTAGGGTGTTCATATTTTGTCCGGTTATCCATGCATTAAAAATATCTATAAAACATTCTTACAAGTAAGCAGTGTAAGATACTCTGGTTTGGCGTTATCAGAAGTAAGCCCATCGCCTTTATCTCATGACACTGTTAGTCGATGGCTAAAAAGTAGATGTTTTCGACCTAAAGACCTATGGCGATTAGTTCAACCTTCTATAGACAAAAAAAGCCCTTGCGTACTAATTGCCGATGATACATTGATTGCCAAAACACGTAGTAAAAAAATAGAGATGGTTCATTATCAATATTTAGGTAACGAACATGATGCTATTGCTGGCATAGGTTTAGTTAATTTACTTTGGCATAATCTAACAACTGTTGGATCAATTCCTATTGATTATCTTATTTATGATAAAGATTCTGATGGAAAAACAAAAAACACGCACTTTTCCGAAATGCTCGCTCTTGTTAACACGAGTTTCGCACAGGCATATAAAATTCCAGAAATGGCTTAAAAGCAATAGTTAATTTGCAAGTTACTAAAACATATAAATTTGTTTAAATTACAATAAGTTGCTTTTAATTTATGAAATTTTGTCTATTTATATATTATGCTGAATTAAACTTAAAAATAGAGCGTTTTTTTATTGGTGCGAAACTCGTGTTAACAAGAGCGAGCATTTCGGAAAAGTGCGTGTTTTTTGTTTTTCCATCAGAATCTTTATCATAAATAAGATAATCAATAGGAATTGATCCAACAGTTGTTAGATTATGCCAAAGTAAATTAACTAAACCTATGCCAGCAATAGCATCATGTTCGTTACCTAAATATTGATAATGAACCATCTCTATTTTTTTACTACGTGTTTTGGCAATCAATGTATCATCGGCAATTAGTACGCAAGGGCTTTTTTTGTCTATAGAAGGTTGAACTAATCGCCATAGGTCTTTAGGTCGAAAACATCTACTTTTTAGCCATCGACTAACAGTGTCATGAGATAAAGGCGATGGGCTTACTTCTGATAACGCCAAACCAGAGTATCTTACACTGCTTACTTGTAAGAATGTTTTATAGATATTTTTAATGCATGGATAACCGGACAAAATATGAACACCCTAATTTTTTCTTGTTTTTAAATTTATACTTCTTTTTTGGAGATTGCGAAACTCGTGTTGAATTGTCTGAATCGGAGTTGATGAAACAAAACAACCAGTGTCATCATTTCAGCCAATAAGCGTGTTGCTTAATAGTGAAATAAGGGTATTTCGGTGATTGAAGTAAATTTTAGGCTGTTCTGAGATGGAAATTCCAAAGACCGGCACTAAGGAGTAAAAAGGTATCATCAATAAAGGGTCTACGATTCCGTAAAATTTGGGTCATACAACCGAGGCGCTTGATACCCGCGATGGCGTGTTCAACCGTAATACGGATGCCCGAGATTATTTTATTTTCTTGTTTTTGTTCAGGCGATAAAGGTCTTTTTCGAGTTCCTTTTTTTGGGATTTGTGTATTAGGATGCTGTTTATCTATACCTTGAAAACCGGTATCGGCCCAGATGGTTACCTCAGGGGGAATATGGCGAATTATATCGACTTTATCGAGTAAGCGTTTATCGTGACGGCGCCCATTTTTGATCATGGGGATAAATCCAATTTTCCTCGTTTCGTCAGTCATAATAAGCCCTTTTCGAGTGGTCTGTCTTTTCTTTCCCGAATACATTTTTTTTCGCCGACGCAGATTCTTAGGCTTTTGGACAGGTCGCTCTGTCCCATCAATAAAGACGTCTTTAACTCCAGGAAAGGCGCGAAAAAATTCCTCAGCAGAGCGAATTTGACGAGCGGGCAAAACACATTCTCGCCCCAAGGTCATCTCTAAAACCGGCAATAATATTTTTACCCAGCGACATACCCGTGTTCTATCTAAACCAAAAAGAAGTCCTTGCAAATCATAGGTCGGATAACATTTTAAATACAATAAAATAAAAAGCAGTTTATCTAATGGGGTTGGGATAAATCCTTTCTGCCCTGCACCCATCTGCCGCTCGTGATCTTTTCGATTCTTTTTCCGATAAATCAAATAACAAGCTGAAAATTCAGCGGCTAAATTTTTCAATTCTTCGACTGATAATCCAATGATTGCTTTACATAAACGATTATCTCGTAACAACCGCTCTTTGTTGATCATTTCAAACCGTTATTTTCTAAGTTAAACCTCTTTTTACTTGTCTATAGCGTGACAAAAAATGCAAGTCTCTATTCAGCAACTATTTTAATGAAAGCTGAGTAGACCGTCTACGATGCCTACTACCGTTATTCAGCAAAACTTCATGCATTTTTGGCTCGAAGTCTTTACAAAAATCATCCATCAGGCAATAAAGTTCAGTAAGATTTTCCATAATTGTTTGACAATGCTCTACTCTTTAACCAGATTGTTAGAGTATTTTAACGAAATATGCGCATTCAACTATTTGAATAGCGAGACTTTCACTTTATTTCTTATCCCGAACTCAGGTTATTGTAATGGTTGGTGCGATGAGGCCGGCCACAGCATTAGGTGCTGATGGGCCGTTAAATCTCTATAACGCCGTTATTGTAGGCGGGTAAACGAGGTGTCTTATTAGCCATGGACGATAAAGTTATTAGTGGTCGTAATGTGGTTAAAATGAATACCAACTTTGTTGAAGCATTTGAAGCTGTTAATGCTGGCGCTGAAGGTTTTATCTACAATGGCAAAGTGCACTATAGCTAGGCGACTTAATTTTGATTACAAGGTGTGTTATGAGTTATACAATTGATTTTCGACGTAAAGTAATATCTGTAAGGAAAGCCGAAGGTTTAACAATTCGAGAAACTGCGAAACAATTCCGTATTGGAAAAGCGTCTTTAGTACGTTGGCTTAAACGACCAGAGCCAAAAAATTCAACGCCACGTAAGAGGAAGCTCGATAAAAATGCTTTAGCAAAAGATGTGGAACAGTATCCAGATGCTTACCAAAAGGAACGGGCAGAGCGATTCGGTGTTTGTAAAAAGACTATTTGGCAATCCCTTAAAAAGCTGGGATTAACCTATAAAAAAAACTCTATTCCATCCAAAAACCAACGAAAGCGACAGGCTGGCACATCAGCAAAAAAGACAACAGTATGAAAAAAAAGATAAATCTGTTGTTTTTATTGATGAAAGTGGTTTTTCACATGACACTCCACGAACTCACGGCTATTCCCCAAAAGGTCACCGTTGTTTTGGCCTGAAAAACTGGGGTGCTAAGGGAAGAACAAATGTTATTGGCGCTTTATTGGGAACAACCCTTTTTGCTATCGGATTATTTGATTGCAATATTAACCGTGATGTTTTTTATGTTTGGATCACAAAAATATTGCTCCCAGAACTTCCTGAAAATTCTGTTATTTTTATGGACAACGCTAGCTTTCACAAAGGTAAGAATATTGAACAGGCAATTATAAACGCAGGACACCAGATAGAATATTTGCCTGTGTATTCACCAGATTTAAATCCTATAGAACATAAATGGTCTCAAGCTAAACGTAAAAAGATGGAAACAGGATGCACTATCGATGACCTGTTTTTAATACATATGCTGTAATCAAAATTAAGTCGCCTAGCTATATTTAAACGCGGCTCAACCCAGAGCACAGAACGCAATTTTTGATATTAGTCAGTTAGATAAATTACCTAAAGTTGGCATTGTTTATAATTATTCAAATGCATCGGTACTGCCAGCCAAGTCATTTATCTATCATGGTTATCAAGGCATTGTTAGTGCTGGAGTGGGTAACGGCAATATGTATAACAAAATTTTTAATAATGTATTGGCCAATGCAGTAAAACAAGGCATAGGGGTTGTTCGCGCTAGTCGTGTACCAACAGGCTTTACAACTCGCGATGCAGAAGTGGATGATAGTAAATATGGATTTGTTGCTGCAGAACGTTTGAATCGGCAGAAGGCTCGGGTTTTACTACAGTTAGCCTTGACTCAAATCCATGACCCAATAAAAATTCAAGCGATGTTTGATAAGTATTAATTGGTTATCAGAAAAATGCTGTTTGCCGGCCAGTTGTTTTATTTACAGCTGTTCAGTGGTAATGTTAAAACCTAACCAGAGATTAAATAATAGTAAAAGCTTAATTAGGTCAATAAGGGTGGGTGATGAGTCAGGTATATAATTTTAGCGCTGGTCCGGCCATGTTACCGGTAGAAGTTTTATATCGTGCACAACAAGAACTTTGTAATTGGAACGGTATGGGTGTTTCGGTGATGGAAATAAGCCATCGCAGTGAGGCATTTATGGAGATAGTTAAAGAAGCTGAACAAAATCTACGTCAATTACTCAAAATACCCGATAATTATAAAATCCTTTTTTGTCACGGTGGTGCCAGAGGTCAATTTGCCGCCTTGCCATTAAATTTATTTCAGCCTGATGAAACAGTTGACTATATTGTTGGTGGCTATTGGGCAAAGTCTGCTGCGCAAGAGGCAGCAAAATATTGTGCTGTCAATGAGATTGATATTCGGCTGGAAGAATCAGCTTATTTAAGCCTGCAACCGATGGATAAATGGTTATTAACGACCAGTGCCAAATACCTTCATTATTGCCCAAATGAAACGATTGATGGTATAGCTATCCACACACTACCTGATTTTTCGGCCGATAAAATCGTTATTGCTGATTACTCCTCAGCTATCTTATCACGGCCACTTGATGTCAGCCGTTTTGGTGTTATTTATGCTGGTGCGCAAAAAAATATTGGGCCAGCAGGCATCACATTGGTTATCATTCGGGAAGATTTGTTAGGTCGAGCGAGAAAGGCAACCCCTTCTATCCTTGATTACACGATATTGGCTAAAAATGACTCAATGTACAATACGCCACCAACTTTTGCCTGGTATCTATCGGGTATGGTGTTTAAATGGTTAAAACAGCAGGGTGGCTTACAAGAAATAGAAAGACGCAATCAAGAAAAAGCCTGCTTACTGTATGATGTTATTGATAATAGCCAGTTTTATATTAATCGAATCGATCCCGTTAATCGTTCGGTCATGAATATTCCATTCCAAATGGTAAAACCTAACTTAGATGATGAATTTATCAAAGCGGCAGAGCGGCAAGAGCTACTTTTCCTGAAAGGGCATAAAGCGGCAGGTGGCATGCGTGCTTCAATTTATAATGCTATGCCCCTGGCTGGTGTACAGAAGCTAGTTGATTTTATGATTGATTTTGAACATCAGAATAAATAAATTAGATAATCCTTTGTGGTTAGATTGGTAGTGATATCGTCTAACCATATCAAATGAATATAAATGTGATTTAAATAATTTATCCAACTTCGTTATTGGAGAGTCTACTATTAATGCAAGCCCTGACAATACAACCCATTTCTTACGTTGAAGGTATTATCAATCTTCCTGGCTCGAAAAGTATTTCTAACAGGGTACTATTGTTAGCTGCATTAGCGCAAGGCCAAACCGTATTAACCAATCTTCTTGTTAGTGATGATATTCGTCATATGCTTAATGCTTTGACGGCATTAGGTATCGAATATCAATTATCCCAGGATCTTACCACGTGTATTGTAAAAGGTGGTGGGCATTATTTTAGTCATAAAAAAGGTTTAAAAATTTTTCTCGGTAATACCGGCACGGCTATGCGCCCATTAACTGCGGTTTTAGCATTGGCGGACAATGATATTGTCTTAACCGGCGAGCCCAGAATGAAAGAGCGACCTATCGGCCATCTCATTGATGCGCTACAGCAAGGTGGGGCAAATATTGATTATCTTGAGCAACCTGGTTATCCGCCTATAAGGATAAGAGGTGGCTTTCGCGGTGGGAATATCACAGTAGATGGACGCGTATCTAGCCAATTTTTAACAGCTCTTTTAATGGCTGCACCTTTAGCGCCCAATGATACGACTATCCAGATAAAAGGAGAGCTTGTTTCCAAACCCTATATCGACATTACTCTGGCACTGATGCGTGATTTTGGCGTTGAAGTAGACAATCAACACTATTGTCGATTTCATATTAAAGCCGGACAACACTATATTTCACCAGGCAATTATCTTGTTGAGGGCGATGCCTCTTCTGCCTCTTATTTTTTAGCTGCGGCAGCAGTTAAAGGTGGTACCGTTAGGGTAACAGGTATTGGTAAAGATAGCTTGCAAGGTGATACACAATTCGCTTCTGTACTAGAAAAAATGGGTGCCAAAATACATTGTGGTAAAGATTATATCGAATGTCAACGAGGTGAGTTAATTGGTATTGATATGGATATGAATGCGATCCCCGATGCGGCGATGACGGTTGCGACTCTGGCGCTCTTTGCTCGTGGTGAAACGATTATTCGTAATATTCATAACTGGCGGGTAAAAGAAACTGACAGATTAACTGCGATGGCGACTGAATTAACAAAAGTTGGTGCTAAAGTGGAAGAAGGACGTGATTATATGCGTATTCTACCGCCTAAATTATTACAGCGTGCTGAAATAGCAACTTATAATGATCATCGTATGGCGATGTGCTTTTCACTTGTCGCGTTGTCAGATACGCCGGTTACCATTTTGGATCCAAATTGTACCGCCAAGACTTTTCCAGACTACTTTAATCAACTAGAAAAATTAAGTTATCGATACTAGCGTATGCCGAAAAATTAGTATAATACTGAACGACGAATATTATGCCTGCAACGCTAAATTTGCTCTAAATATCTCTTTGTTTTCCTTAATAGAATGAATTGAGTATAATAGGGTGGTACTTATTAGCCTGATAGAAAGTAGTTGCTAAAATGCAATTCTATCAAAAAGGAGGAGTATAATGGTGGTTTTACCTCCCGTTATCACAGTTGATGGTCCAAGTGGCGCAGGTAAAGGTACATTATGTCAGGCATTGGCAAATAAACTGGGCTGGCAGTTACTTGATTCTGGCGCCATTTACCGTGTTCTGGCTTTAGCAGCATTACATCATCATGTTGATATTAAGTCTGAAGAAGCATTAGTTCCATTAGCGGCTAATCTTGATGTCCGTTTTGAACCAAGAGAAAACGAATTATCTGTTATGCTTGAGGGGGAGGATGTTAGTAATGCAATTCGTAGCGAAGTTGTTGCTAATACGGCATCTCTTAGCGCAACTTTTCCTCGCGTTAGAGAAGCATTATTGCGTCGGCAAAGAGCATTTCGCACTAAACCGGGTTTGATTGCTGATGGTCGTGACATGGGAACGGTGGTTTTCCCAGACGCACCGGTAAAGATTTTTCTTGATGCTACACCTGAAGAGCGTGCTTGTAGACGAATGCAACAGTTGCAGGAAAAGGGCTTTGATGTTAAATTAAGCGATCTTTTAACTGATATTAAAGAGCGTGATTATCGTGATTGCAATAGGTTAATTGCGCCATTGGTACCTGCAAAAGATGCGTTGATCCTGGATTCTACAAAGTTATCTATTGAAGGGGTCATCGAGCAAGTACTTGCTTATGTGAAAAAAAAGCAAATATTATTTATATAATATGCTCAATATTGACATATAATAAGTTAATACACCTATTTGGTGTAGCTTAGTTTGTTTGTGTTCAGTTAAGTAAAGCTTTGTAACAAGGAGTGTTGCGAGGTATGTAAAATAACCCCATTTGGCAGGATGTTGAATGGCAGTTAAAATTAAAATTTTTGAAGATCTTACTATGACAGAATCTTTTGCTCAACTCTTTGAAGAATCTTTACAGAGTATCGAAACCCGTCCAGGGGCTATTGTTCGTGGTGTTGTTGTTGCTATCGACAAAGATGTCGTGTTAGTTGATGCCGGTCTGAAATCAGAATCAGCGATCCCAGTAGAACAATTTAAAAATGTGCAAGGTGAGCTAGAAATTCAGGTTGGTGATGAAATCGATGTTGCTTTAGATGCAGTAGAAGATGGTTTCGGTGAAACTATCCTGTCTCGCGAAAAAGCGAAACGTCATGAAGCTTGGTTGATGCTAGAAAAAGCCTATGAAGATGCCGAAACAGTTATGGGCATTATCAATGGCAAAGTGAAAGGTGGTTTCACAGTAGAATTAAAAGGAATTCGTGCATTTTTACCCGGTTCATTGGTTGATGTTCGCCCAGTTCGTGACACAACTCACCTGGAAGGTAAAGAGCTTGAGTTCAAAGTTATCAAACTGGATCAGAAACGCAATAACGTTGTTGTTTCGCGTCGTGCTGTGATTGAGTCTGAAAGCAGTGCAGAACGTGATCAGTTACTGGAAAACTTGCAGGAAGGCATGGAAGTTAAGGGGATTGTTAAGAACTTAACTGACTATGGTGCATTCGTTGATCTGGGCGGTGTTGATGGCTTATTACACATTACTGACATGGCTTGGAAACGTGTTAAACACCCAAGTGAAATTGTTAATGTTGGTGATGAAATCAATGTTAAAGTATTGAAGTTTGATCGTGATCGTACACGTGTTTCTTTAGGCCTGAAACAGCTTGGAGAAGATCCATGGGTAGCTATTGCTAAGCGTTATCCAGAAGGCACTAAGTTGACAGGGCGAGTCACTAATCTTACTGATTATGGCTGCTTTGTTGAAATTGAGGAAGGTGTTGAAGGTTTAGTACACGTTTCCGAAATGGATTGGACTAATAAAAATATCCATCCATCTAAAGTTGTTAATGTGGGTGATGTTGTTGAAGTTATGGTTCTGGATATTGACGAAGAGCGTCGTCGTATCTCATTAGGTTTGAAACAGTGTAAACCAAATCCATGGCAGCAATTTGCAGAAACACACAATAAGAATGATCGGGTAGAAGGTAAAATAAAATCTATTACTGATTTTGGTATCTTCATAGGTTTAGAAGGTGGTATTGATGGTTTAGTTCATCTGTCTGATATTTCTTGGAATGTTGCAGGTGAAGAAGCGGTTCGTGAATACAAAAAAGGCGATGAAATCGCTGCAGTTGTATTGCAAGTTGACGCTGAACGTGAACGTATTTCTTTGGGTATTAAACAGTTAGCGGAAGATCCATTTAATAACTATCTGTCTGCTCATAAGAAAGGTGTTATCGTTACCGGTAAAGTAGTGGCTGTTGATGCGAAAGGAGCAACGATTGAGTTGGCTGCTGGTGTTGAAGGTCACTTACGTGCATCTGAAGCTTCACGTGATCGCGTGGAAGATATTACTCAAGTATTGAACGTTGGCGATACAGTTAAAGCTAAATATACTGGTGTTGATCGCAAAAACCGTATCATTACCTTGTCTGTTCGTGCAAAAGATGAAGCAGATGAAAAAGATGCCATTGCTTCTGTGAACAAACAGGAAGATACTAATTTTGCCAATAATGCGATGGCAGAAGCGTTCAAAGCAGCGAAAGGCGAATAATTAAGTTTAATCATAGGGCAACATTTTGTTGCCCCGTAACTGTAGTTTAGGGGAGGTACTATGACCAAGTCTGAATTAATTGAAAGACTTATTAACCAATTAGCTCATATACCAGCAAAACTTATTAAAGAAGCTGTGAAAGAAATGCTTGATTATATGGCAATAACACTTGCTAAGGGAGAGCGTATTGAGATCCGCGGATTCGGCAGTTTTTCTCTTCATTACCGTGCACCGCGCATCGGCCGTAATCCGAAAACGGGTGATAAAGTTGATTTGAAAGGAAAACATGTTCCTCACTTCAAGCCGGGTAAAAAATTACGTGATCGCGTTAATATTTATGCATAAATATTAACAAATTTAATTTATTTATTCTCTTAAGATGGTGTCTTAATTAAGGCGCCATTTTTCATTGCCGCACTCAGGTCAATTTTTCCAATATAGCTAGGCGACTTAATTTTGATTACAGCATATGTATTAAAAACAGGTCATCGATAGTGCATCCTGTTTCCATCTTTTTACGTTTAGCTTGAGACCATTTATGTTCTATAGGATTTAAATCTGGTGAATACACAGGCAAATATTCTATCTGGTGTCCTGCGTTTATAATTGCCTGTTCAATATTCTTACCTTTGTGAAAGCTAGCGTTGTCCATAAAAATAACAGAATTTTCAGGAAGTTCTGGGAGCAATATTTTTGTGATCCAAACATAAAAAACATCACGATTAATACTGCAATCAAATAATCCGATAGCAAAAAGGGTTGTTCCCAATAAAGCGCCAATAACATTTGTTCTTCCCTTAGCACCCCAGTTTTTCAGGCCAAAACAACGGTGACCTTTTGGGGAATAGCCGTGAGTTCGTGGAGTGTCATGTGAAAAACCACTTTCATCAATAAAAACAACAGATTTATCTTTTTTTTCATACTGTTGTCTTTTTTGCTGATGTGCCAGCCTGTCGCTTTCGTTGGTTTTTGGATGGAATAGAGTTTTTTTTATAGGTTAATCCCAGCTTTTTAAGGGATTGCCAAATAGTCTTTTTACAAACACCGAATCGCTCTGCCCGTTCCTTTTGGTAAGCATCTGGATACTGTTCCACATCTTTTGCTAAAGCATTTTTATCGAGCTTCCTCTTACGTGGCGTTGAATTTTTTGGCTCTGGTCGTTTAAGCCAACGTACTAAAGACGCTTTTCCAATACGGAATTGTTTCGCAGTTTCTCGAATTGTTAAACCTTCGGCTTTCCTTACAGATATTACTTTACGTCGAAAATCAATTGTATAACTCATAACACACCTTGTAATCAAAATTAAGTCGCCTAGCTATACAATTTTTTTGAATTATTAAAACCTCTTCTTAATTGTTATAAAACATTTAATTAACCTGAGTTCGGGATAAGAAATAAAGTGAAAGTCTTGTTATTCAAATAGTTGAATGCGCATATTTCGTTAAAATACTCAAACAATCTGGTTAAAGCGTAGAGTATTGTTAAACAATTATGGAAAATCTTACTGAACTTTAAAATAGTTGCTGAATAGAGACTTGCATTTTTTGTCACGCTATAGACAATAAAAAGAGGTTTAACTTAGAAAATAACGGTTTGAAAAGATCAACAAAGAGCGGTTGTTACGAGATAATCGTTTATGTAAAGCAATCATTGGATTATCAGTCGAAGAATTGAAAAATTTAGCCGCTGAATTTTCAGCTTGTTATTTGATTTATCGGAAAAAGAATCGAAAAGATCACGAGCGGCAGATGGGTGCAGGGCAGAAAGGATTTATCCCAACCCCATTAGATAAACTGCTTTTTATTTTATTGTATTTAAAATGTTATCCGACCTATGATTTGCAAGGACTTCTTTTTGGTTTAGATAGAACACGGGTATGTCGCTGGGTAAAAATATTATTGCCGGTTTTAGAGATGACCTTGGGGCGAGAATGTGTTTTGCCCGCTCGTCAAATTCGCTCTGCTGAGGAATTTTTTCGCGCCTTTCCTGGAGTTAAAGACGTCTTTATTGATGGGACAGAGCGACCTGTCCAAAAGCCTAAGAATCTGCGTCGGCGAAAAAAAATGTATTCGGGAAAGAAAAGACAGACCACTCGAAAAGGGCTTATTATGACTGACGAAACGAGGAAAATTGGATTTATCCCCATGATCAAAAATGGGCGCCGTCACGATAAACGCTTACTCGATAAAGTCGATATAATTCGCCATATTCCCCCTGAGGTAACCATCTGGGCCGATACCGGTTTTCAAGGTATAGATAATAAACAGCATCCTAATACACAAATCCCAAAAAAAGGAACTCGAAAAAGACCTTTATCGCCTGAACAAAAACAAGAAAATAAAATAATCTCGGGCATCCGTATTACGGTTGAACACGCCATCGCGGGTATCAAGCGCCTCGGTTGTATGACCCAAATTTTACGGAATCGTAGACCCTTTATTGATGATACCTTTTTACTCCTTAGTGCCGGTCTTTGGAATTTCCATCTCAGAACAGCCTAAAATTTACTTCAATCACCGAATACCCTTACTTCACTATTAAGCAACACGCTTAAAATTGGGACGTAATCAAAAATGCCATTACTGAGCACATCCGTGTTTTATTAGCGTACCCAAATTAGTTTTGTGCGAAACTCGTGTTGGATAGTTAAATTGGTTCATTTGCAATTAGGTATGCTGATTCTATTAATTCCTATTCAATTGATTTTATTTCAAGGAGTTAATATTACTAGTATTTTTGCTAATTTATGGGCTGTGCCAATTATTTCATTTATAACCATACCGTTAATTATGGTTTAATATATTTGTATTTTTTGGTACGCAGTACAAAATTTATTATTTGGTATAATCGATAAAAGTATTAGTTTAGCATTATGGCCCCTGGCTCACATTGAGCGTTACTGGCTTGATACTGGTCATCTTCCAATTATCATAACCGGGCTTAGTTGGCTTATTATTTTATGTTGGCAGTTTAGTTGGTTTGTGCAGTATAAATTACTGATAATATTGTTAATTTATTGGTCAATCACGAACTTGAAACAAAGCGATTTGGTTCTTTGGCGATTGATTATGTTAGATGTGGGGCATGGATTAGCAATTATTATTGAGCGACAGGAAAAAGTGTTAATTTATGACACCAGTATTTCATGGAAGAAAAACTGTATTGCTAATAGTACTATTTTGCCTTATTTACGATA
The DNA here is from genome assembly GCF_001640365.1 of Candidatus Arsenophonus triatominarum. Classification (GTDB taxonomy): domain Bacteria; phylum Pseudomonadota; class Gammaproteobacteria; order Enterobacterales; family Enterobacteriaceae; genus Arsenophonus; species Arsenophonus triatominarum. The sequence continues at coordinate 25,414 of NZ_LWMI01000009.1, forward strand.
TCATCGTTTAACACCTGAAGGCGTTATACTTAGTCATAATCATATCGATCACACTGGTGGGGTAGCTAGTTTATTATTAACCTATCCTGGATTAAAGATCAGAAATCACTTTGATAAAAAAAATCATTTTCCATGCCATCGAGGTATTTATTGGCAATGGCAGAAATTACATTTTGAAGTATTGTGGCCAATAGTTGATCAAAAAAGATCACATAATAATGAATCGTGTGTAGTAAAAATTAGTGATGGTTATCATTCGGTTATTTTATCTGACGACATTGAAAAAGCAGCGGAGAAAAAACTCGTACGTCTAGCAATAGCAAATTTGCCGGCTAATTTATTACAAGTTCCTCATCATGGTAGTAATACTTCGTCAACGATGGCGTTTATTCAAGCAATTAAACCGCAATATGCACTTACTTCTGTTGCACGTTATAGCTGTTGGCGTTTACCTTCTGATAAAGTACGTCAACGATATGAGAATATAGCACGAGTTTCACACAGGCATATAAAATTCCAGAAATGGCTTAAAAGCAATGGTTAACTTGCAAGTTACTAAAACGTATAAATTTGTTTAAATTACAATAAGTTGCTTTTAATTTATAAGATTTTGTCTATTCATATATTATGCTGAATTAAACTTAAAAATAGAGCGTTTTTTTATTGGTGCGAAACTCGTGTATAGGAGCAAATTGGCTGAGTACAGCGGAATCAGGGCAAATTATAGCGTAGTTCTATTTTGATAAAATTGAAATAATGCGTTATAGACAGGAAGTTTATCCTCGCTGGTATCATCAGCAGTTTGGTATTTAGAGATTTCTCAAGTAAAATAAACGGCTTATTTTTATGGGTATTTAATAAGACAATGATAATGAATGATAAAGATCTTTCTACATGGCAAACATTTCGCCGACTATGGCCTATGATTTTGCCATTTAAACTGGGATTAAGTGTAGCTGCTGTTGCGTTAATTATTAACGCTGCCGGCGATGCATTCATGATCTCCTTATTAAAACCTTTGCTTGATGAAGGTTTTGGTAAAGCTGATAACTGCACACTAAAATGGTTACCCATTGCTATATTGGGGCTAATGCTGATAAGAGGGATATCGAGTTTTATCTCCAATTATTGTATTGCCTGGGTTTCTGGTAAAGTCGTAATGAATATGCGTAGGTGTTTGTTTGGCCATATGATGGAGATGCCGGTTTCTTTTTTTGATCAGCAGTCGGCAGGAACTTTACTTTCTCGCATAACGTATGATTCTGAACAAGTCGCTTCATCTTCCTCTAGCGCTTTAATCACTATTGTTCGAGAAAGCGCGTACATTATCGGCCTGTTTGGGCTGATGTTTTATTACAGTTGGCATCTTTCACTAATATTAATTGTTATTGCTCCTATTGTTGCGTTAACCATTCGCTCGGTTTCTAAACACTTTAGGAATATTAGTAAAAGTATGCAAACTGGCATGGGACAAGTAACTGCTAGTGCGGAACAGATGTTAAAAGGCCATAAGGAAGTTTTGATTTTTGGTGGGCAAAAAGTTGAAACTGAGCGTTTTAGCAAAGTTAGTAATCATATGCGTCGGCAAACGATGAAAATGGTGACGGCATCTTCTATCTCTGATCCTATTATCCAACTGATAGCCTCTCTAGCATTAGCATTCACGCTTTATATCGCGAGTTTTCCTGAAGTTATGCAAACATTGACAGCTGGCACTATCGGTGTTGTTTTTTCATCCATGTTTGCACTAATGCGCCCATTAAAGTCATTAACAAATGTTAATGCACAATTTCAAAGAGGTATGGCCGCATGCCAGACATTGTTTACCATTTTAGATATGGAGCAGGAAAAAGACGAGGGTAAATTAACCTTAAAAAAAGCGAAAGGTGAAATAGAGTTTAAACATGTTACCTTTAAGTATGCAACAAAAGAGCATCCTGCATTACATGATATTTGTTTTAAAATTCCGGCAGGAAAATCTATTGCCTTAGTCGGACGATCAGGTTCAGGAAAATCGACTATTGCGAATCTAATTACCCGCTTTTATGAGGTTAATGAAGGTCAAATACTGCTTGATGATCATGATTTACGTGAATACACTTTAAGCTCTCTACGTAACCAAGTCGCACTCGTTTCTCAGCATGTCTATCTTTTTAATGATACTATTGCCAATAATATTGCTTACGCAACCGATGGTCGTTTTAGTCGAAAAGCGATCGAAAAAGCCGCTAAAATGGCTTATGCGATGGACTTTATTCAAAAACTGGATAATGGACTAGATACCGTTATTGGTGAAAATGGTGTAATGCTTTCTGGTGGGCAGCGCCAACGAATTGCGATTGCGCGTGCTTTATTACATAACTCATCTATATTAATTCTTGATGAAGCTACATCTGCGCTTGATACTGAGTCAGAGAGAGCGATTCAGGCAGCATTGGACGAATTACAAAAAAATCGGACTTCGATTATTATTGCCCATCGTCTTTCGACAATAGAAAATGCAGATGAAATTTTAGTTATTCAGGATGGTAAAATTATTGAACGAGGTACTCATCAAACGCTGCTTAAGTGCGATGGGGCATATGCTCAACTTTATAGCATGCAATTTAAACAATGATTGATAAAATATGGTTAAGTGGTTCGTGGCTATATCTTTTGCTACTACCGTTGTCGATATTATATGGCATGATTATTGGATTAAGACGCCTTGGCTATCATTTGGCAATTTTCTCTAGTTGGAAAGCGCCGATACCTATTATCGTTGTGGGTAATTTGACTGCCGGCGGTAATGGTAAAACGCCGGTTGTCATATGGTTAGTTGAGCAGCTTTTATCACGAGGCTATCGTGTTGGTGTTGTATCCCGTGGATATGGCGGTAAAGCAACTTCTTATCCGCTATTAGTTAATAAAAGTATATCAATAAAAGAAACCGGCGATGAACCTGCGTTGATTTATCGGCGAACTGGTGTGCCAGTGGCAGTTGCCCCTAAACGAGTAGACGCAGTTAAGATGCTACTCAAGCAACAAAAACTGGATGTTATTATTGCTGATGATGGTCTTCAGCATTACGCACTACAAAGGGATTTTGAGATCGTTGTTATCGACGGTATCCGTCGTTTTGGCAATGGTTGGTTGCTGCCTGCTGGTCCATTACGTGAGTGTCTATATCGTTTGAATACCGTTAATGCTGTTATTACTAACGGTGGTATCGCTAAGTATGGGGAGATTGCCATGCAGTTAGCAGGCGATATTGCTATCAATATGTTGACCGGTGAAAAACGCTCAGCCTGTGAATTGGAGCAAGTTGTTGCCATTGCAGGAATTGGGCACCCAGCACGTTTTTTTTCAAGCCTTGAACAAAAAAGAGTCCCATTAATTGCAACACACGCTTTCGCTGATCACCAGTGTTATGAGTTTTCTAAACTAACAACCTTAGTGACTGAACATCAAACATTATTAATGACTGAAAAGGACGCAGTGAAATGTTTTCATTTTGCTCAATTAAATTGGTGGTATCTGCCAGTAAATGCCCAACTTGCACAGCCTGGTGCAGGAAAAACTCTTTCCGCCATTAGTGAATTGGTCAAGTCTGGTAAAAACGCTTGAAATAATAACATTATCATGTTATCTATAAGTGGAATCTAGTTAGCAATGTAGTGACTTCATTTCAATTATACCACGCCAGCTATTATTTCATTAATACAAAATCCTTTAATTTTATTTAGTATCAAATCTGATTGATAAACTCTAGTAATGAATAATTTGGCTTGTGTTATGTTGTTTGATGTTTAAACAGATCCTAAATAGCAACAGACACTACTGAGTTGGTGTTTTTTTAATATAATAATACTACTCTGACATTAAGGGTATTTGGTGAAAGAAAAAATGGGGTTTCTATCGAAAGCTTAATAAAAGAGTAGGGAGCACACTAGGAGAAAATGAAATTTTGTCACCTAGTGAACAAAAGGAGTTTTATTATGACATTACAATTACAAATGGGTCGCGTAAAATGGTTTGATGTAAAAGAAGGCTATGGATTTATCTCCCCAGTGAATGGCGGTCAAGATATCTATGTTAATCGTCGAGCTATTGCGAACACTAAAAATAAATTGCTTAAAGAAGGCCAGTGTGTTGAATTTTCAGTTACGCGTAACGCTTATGGCATTGCTGCCGCTGATGTTATCGCTTATGAATTTTAACCTAATGTTAACTGCCAATTTGTCAGATTACTGACAAATACACATTAGAGCAGATATTAAAGTTAACGGTGATGCATGCTTATGCTATTCTGGTTTCATCTTAAATTACGTTTTTGATGAGGAATATATGGATCACCGTCTACTTGATATCATTGCTTGTCCTATTTGTCATGGCAAACTAGTCTATGATAAACAAAATTTAGAGCTTATCTGTAAATTTGATCATCTTGCTTATCCTGTGCGTAATAACATACCGGTATTATTAAAAGAAGAAGCTCGTGAGTTGCCTTTAGATGAAGAAAAGTAACATGTTCACAGTCATTATTCCGGCGCGTTTTGCTTCTAATCGCTTACAGGGCAAGCCGTTAGCTGATATTCATGGCAAACCTATGGTTATTAGAGTAATGGAAAGAGCGCTAATGTCAGATGCGACTCGAGTTATTGTGGCGACTGATCATCAGGCCGTATTTGATGTGGTGCAAGCGGCCAATGGAGAAGTCTGCATGACCAACGTTGGCCACCAATCAGGCACTGAAAGATTAGCAGAACTTATTGAAAAATATAAATTTTCTGATGATGAAATTATTATCAATGTACAAGGTGATGAACCTTTAATCCCACCAGAAATAATTAATCAATTAGCTAGCAATCTGATGCTAAATAACGTCGGCATGGCAACATTAGCGGCACCGATAAACGATCCACACGAAGTATTTGATCCGGCTATTGTAAAAGTCGTGACGGATAAACAGAGCAATGCCTTATATTTTTCCAGAGCGGCTATTCCCTGGGAACGTGATCGCTTTGCCGTTAGCAAAATGGAAATTGGCCAGCATTTTTTGCGTCATATCGGTATTTATGCTTATCGGGCCGGTTTTATTCGTCGTTATATCCAATGGCCGATAAGTCCGTTAGAGACGATAGAAATGCTTGAGCAATTGCGTGTACTGTGGTACGGCGAAAAAATTCATGTTGCCCTGGCAGTTAAAACACCAGGGCCTGGAGTCGATAATCAGCAGGATCTCGATGCTGTACGGAAAGCATTTTTTCCTACTTAAAATTATTCTGATGTCACCAATTATAAAAAACTATCTATTCCACTACATTGGAACTGAGCATTAGAGGTTGGGTATTGTCAATTTTTATTGACTGCCATATTGAGCCAATAAATTCATACCAAGCGCGTTCTGAGTGGGGAAAAAAGTAAATCGATGGGAAAAATTTTTCCCAGGATTGCAATGGTGAGGTAATGGCAAGTTGGTTGGCGGGTGCTGTAATGGGATGCATATTTCTAGCTATAAAGAAACGTTCAGCGCGTGCCATATGGTTAGCTGAAGTCACCAATATAGAAAAGGTTGCTGGCCAACGATTTTTTCTACTTCGAAGGCTTCTTATTGGGTATCTCTGGGGGTGCTTAAGGTAATTATGGCTGTTTCTGGTACTCCTAAAGATAGTGCGACTTTTGCTGCCACTTAAGCATTACTAATTAAATTGTTACCGCGCCCGCCAGTAAACATTAATTTAGCCCTTGAATATTGAGAATAAAGGCGAATTCTTTCCGTCACTCTAGCCAGGCTATTATTAATAAGGTTAGCGCTTGGCGGCCAATCAGGGTTGTAAGTAAATCCCCTTCCAAGTACAACGTATATATTGGATGTTTTCTTTTTTAGGGTGCAAGAGTTCATAGCGTTTGTTAAACACACCTTCTGACGATAGTAGTAATTTATCAGCGAGAGGTTGTAGACTTAATAACAAAATAGTTAACCAACTAAAAGAGACTAAACGTTTACCGCTTTTTTGCCAGTGAGTGTAGTGGCATACTAAATTTGGCCACCTAAGTTGATGTGATATGCTTACCTCAACTTAGTGGCCAACCACTACATTTCGACCTAAAGACTTATGGCGATTAATTCAACCTTCTATAGACAAAAAAAGCCCTTGCGTACTAATTGCCGATGATACATTGATTGCCAAAACACGTAGTAAAAAAATAGAGATGGTCCATTATCAATATTCAGGTAATGAACATGATGTTATTGCTGGCATAGGTTTAGTTAATTTACGTTGGCATAATCTAACAACTGTTGAATCAATTCCTATTGATTATCGTTTATGATAAAGATTCTGATGGAAAAACAAAAAACACGCACTTTTCCGAAATGCTCGCTCTTGCTAAAAAAAGAGGGATCATACCAGAAGCGGTAGTGATGGATGCCTGGTATTCTAGCCTGGATAATCTGAAATCAATTCGCTCTCATGGTTGGGTCTGGGTAACCACGCTGAGGAAAAACAGGATTGTTAACCATAACAAACAACTGAACAAGTTAGACATCTCAGGAGAAGGAACTCCAATACACTTACGAGGCTACGGTTGGGTGACTGTTTTCAAATTTACAGCCAAAAACGGCCGTATTGATTACAGAGTAACAAACAAAGACAATCCCACCCGTGAATATGTCAAATCTATCATGGATGCCCGTTGGTCTGTTGAAGTTTATCATCGAGAAGTTAAACAAAATTGTGGTATTGAACGCTGTCAGGCTTGCACGAGCCGAGCGCAAAGAAATCATATATTTCTCGCTATTTCTGCGTGGTTTGAACAACATAAACGTTGTATATCTGAAAAAATAACTCTTTATCAACAAAATTGGCATGTAATCAAAAATGCTATTGCTGAGCACATCCGTATTTTATTAGCGTACCCAAATTAGTTTTGTGCGAAACTCGTGTATTATTTTTTTTATTAACAATATGTAGGTTGAATAGATATTTTTATCGTCAATGGCGATTAAGTTTTATAATAGTGGTTATCGGGGTATTTTTTCATGGTAGATCGCAATTTTGATGATATTGCAGATAAGTTTACAGAAAATATTTATGGTACAACCAAGGGAAAAATACGCGAAGCTGTTATTTGGCAGGATCTTAACTCTTTGCTTGATTTATTACCCAATAAGCCGCTAAAGATATTAGACGCGGGTGGGGGAGAAGGTTTTTTTGCAAGCAAGCTGGCTGCGATGGGGCATCAAGTCATTGTTTGTGACATTTCAGCAACAATGCTTGAACGCGCCAAATTATTGGCTAAAGAAAAAAAAGTAAGCCATAATATGCAATTTATTCACTCTTCCGTTCAAAATATTACGCAATATTTAACAGAAATGGGAGCAGTTGATTTAGTGTTGTTTCATGCAGTTATTGAATGTGCTTGCTTTGGAGCAGCGTTATTGTCGACAACAACCCTATATTGATCTGGGGCGCTATATTCATGTTATGGCATGCAAGTCTATGTGAAAGGGTGAATTATGGGTGAATTTTCCCAGACTGTTCCTGAATTGGTATCCTGGTCGCGGAAAAATGATTTTTCAATCTCATTACCTGCTGAGCGTCTGGCCTTTTTATTGGCTGTAGCTGTTCTTAATAGTGAGCGGCTTGATGGCGAAATGAGTGAAGGTGAATTAATTGATGCTTTTCGTGAAGTCAATAAAGGATTCGAGCAGACCGCAGAAACGGTTACTGCTAGAGCTAATAATGCCATTAATGATATGGTAAGGCAAAAATTATTTAATCGTTTTTCAAGTGAAATCATTGAAGGTAATGCAATTTACCGTTTAACGCCACTTGGTATAGGCATCAGTGATTATTATATTCGCCAGCGGGAATTTTCTTCCCTACGTTTATCTACGCAACTTTCGATAGTAGCTGGTGAATTAAGTCGAGCAGCGGATGCTGCAGAAGAAGGGGGAGATGAATTTTATTGGCATCGCCATGTCTTTGCACCATTAAAATATTCGGTGGCAGAAATTTTTGACAGTATTGATATGTCACAGCGTGTGATGGATGAACAGCAAAATAGTGTAAAGGAAGACATCTCCGCATTACTCAGTCAGGATTGGCAGGCAGCGATTGCCAATTGTGAACAACTTTTAACGGAAACTTCAGGCACATTACGTGAATTACAAGACACGCTAGAAGCGGCCGGTGATAAATTACAGACTAATTTGTTACGTATCCAAGAGGCCAATATGAATGGAGGTGGTTCAGAATTGGTTGATAAGCTAGTATTTGATCTACAAAGTAAGCTTGATCGAATTATTAGCTGGGGGCAACAATCTATCGATCTCTGGATTGGCTATGATCGCCATGTGCACAAATTTATTCGTACTGCCATCGATATGGATAAAAATAGAATATTTTCGCAACGCCTGCGTCTCTCGATGCAAAATTATTTTACCGATCCTTGGGCATTAACGGTAGCCAATGCCGAACGATTGTTTGATGTGCGTGATGAAGATCTGGTATTGAGTAATGAAGAAGTGACGGGTGAGTTGCCAGCTGAACTGGAATATGAAGAATTTAATGAGATTAATGAACAACTGATTGAGATAATGGAGCAGGCATTGGCTGGTTATAAGAAAGATCAGCATCCATTGGATATTGGTTTAATATTACGTGACTACTTGACTAAATATCCACAGAAACGACATTTTGATGTTGCGCGTATTATTGTCGATCAGGCAGTTAAGTTAGGTATAGCAGAAGCGGATTTCTCAGGTATCCATCCTGAATGGTTAGCGATTAATGATTACGGAGCCAAGGTACAGGCACATGTCATCGACAAATATTGAACAATTTATGCCAGTAAAATTGGCACAAGCTTTAGTCAGCTCCCTTTTCCCTGAATTGGATAGCCAGCTTCGAGCCGGGCGTCATATTGGCATTGATGATCTGGATAATCATGCCTTTTTGATGGATTTTGAACAGGAATTAACGGCTTTTTATGCTCGCTATAATGTTGAGCTGATCCGTGCGCCGGAAGGTTTTTTCTATTTACGGCCACGTTCGACCACATTAATTCCTCGCTCAGTTTTATCTGAATTAGATATGATGGTTGGCAAAATTCTTTGTTATCTTTATTTAAGCCCGGAAAGACTTTCGAATCAGGGTATTTTTACTGCGCAGGAACTGTTTGAAGAACTATTGTCACTAGCGGATGAAAGTAAACTACTGAAGTTTGTCAATCAGCGCTCGATAGGGACGGATTTGGATAAACAAAAATTACAAGAAAAGCTCCGCACTTCGCTTAATCGCCTACGTCGATTAGGGATGGTTCATTTTTTACAAAATGACAGTCACCGTTTTATGATCACCGAATCTGTCTTTCGTTTTGGTGCTGATGTGCGTAGCGGCGATGATCCACAGCTAGCCCAATTACGGATGATCCGTGATGGTGAAGCTATGTCGTTAAAAGATAACTTATCATTAACAGATAACGAAAATAATGATAATGACAAAGATGAAGCGGAGGATGAATAGCTATGTTAGAACGAGGCAAGTTTCGCTCACTCACGCTCATCAACTGGAACGGCTTTTTTGCCAGAACGTTTGATTTGGATGAGTTAGTAACGACGTTATCTGGTGGCAATGGTGCCGGTAAATCGACCACCATGGCGGCATTTATTACCGCTATGATCCCTGATTTAACCTTGTTGCATTTTCGTAACACCACCGAAGCGGGTGCAACCTCGGCATCGAGTGATAAAGGGCTGCATGGAAAATTACGCCCAGGGGTTTGTTATTCGATTTTGGACGTCATTAATTCTCGCCATCAGCGTATTTTAGTGGGTGTTCGCTTACAACAAATTGCGGGACGTGATAAAAAAGTTGATATAAAACCTTTCATAATCGAAAGGTTACCAACGGCAATTTTACCGACTCATATCTTGACTGAGCAAGTAGAAGAACGTCAAGCGCGGGTAATTGGTTTAAATGATTTAAAAGATCAAATGGATGCGATTGAAGGTGTACAGTTTAAACAATTTAATTCAATCACTGATTACCACGCCCAGCTATTTGAGCTGGGTATTATTCCAAAACGATTGAGATCATCGAGTGACAGGAGCAAATTTTATCGCTTAATTGAAGCTTCTTTATACGGTGGAATTTCCAGCGCCATTACGCGTTCATTACGTGATTATCTGTTGCCTGAAAATAGTGGTGTTCGAAAAGCCTTTCAGGATATGGAAGCGGCTTTGCGTGAAAATAGGTTAACTCTTGAAGCGATCCGCGTCACTCAATCTGATCGTGACTTATTTAGACGTTTAATCAATGAAGCAACAGATTACGTTTCAGCTGATTATATGCGGCATGCTAATGAACGCAGGGTTCATCTAGATAGTGCACTTGTTGTTCGAGCGGAATTATTTGACGGCCGTAAACAACTGATAGCTGCCCGGACCCGTCATGTTGAAATGGTACGTGAACTGGATAAACAAAATGGTTCTTCATTAGATTTAGAAGCTGATTTTCAGGCAGCAAGTGACCATCTGGGGTTAGTGCAAGCCGCGGTACGTCAGCAGGAAAAAATTGATCGCTATCAGACCGACATTGAAGAGATAACTTATCGTCTAGAAGAGCAGAGTGAAGTTGTTGAGCAAGCATTAGAGCAACAAAGTGAGCTTGAAGCCAAAGTTGAGGCGGCTGAATTAGAAGTTGATGAGATAAAAAGTCAACTGGCTGATTATCAGCAAGCGTTAGATGTTCAGCAAACGCGTGCAATCCAATATCAAAAAGCCCAGCAAGCGCTGGAACGGGCAAAGAAAATTTGCCAATTGCCTAGACTAACGCCAGATAATGTTGAGCAATTTTTAACTAGTTTTGAGCAAAAAGAGCAACAGAATACCGAAAAATTACTTGCTCTGGAGCAGAAAATCAGTGTTATTGATGCGGCGACTAACCAATTTGACCAAGCTTATAGCTTAGTTAAAGATATCGGCGGTGAGGTAAAACGGGATAAGGCTTATCAAAAAGCACGTGAATTATTGCGCGACTGGGCTTCACAGCAACATTTTGCCCAACGCATTAAACCGCTACAAATGCAATTAGCTGAACTGGAGCAAAAACTTAATAGTCAGCAAGATGCACAACGCATTTTAGCCGAATTTTGTCAATATTCTGGACAGCAATATCAGCCAGATGAGTTAACGACACTACTGGAAGAATTAGAAGCTCAGCAAGAGGAACTGAGTATTTCTGTTAGTGAAAGTAGTGAGCATCGCATGTTAATGCGTCAAGAGCTTGAGCAGATCAAACAAAAAATTCAAACCCTAACCAAAAAAGCACCTATTTGGCTGGCGGCACAAGATGCACTTAATCAATTAACTGTTCAGGCTAATGATAGTTTTAGCCATAGTCATGAAATTACCGAGCATCTACAGCAATTGTTGGAACAAGAACGTGAAATCACCGTTGAACGTGATGAAGTTGCCAGTCAAAAGCGTGAATTAGAGCAACAGATAGCTCATCTTAGTCAACCGAGCGGCGCTGACGATAACCGCTTACTTGGCTTAGCTGAACGGCTTGGTGGTGTTTTGTTATCTGAAATTTATGATGACATTACTATCGATGATGCGCCTTATTTTTCAGCGCTCTATGGTCCAGCAAGACATGGTATTGTTATTCCTGAGCTGGCAAAAATTCACTCACAGCTTGGTGAATTGATAGCCGAATGTCCTGATGATGTCTATTTTATTGAAGGCGATCCGCAATCTTTTGATGATAGCGTGTTTAATGCAGAAGAATTTGACCAGGCAGTATTAGTGCGATCGTCAGAGCGTCAATGGCGTTTTTCTCGTTACCCTGAAGTTCCCCTATTTGGTCGGGCGGCGCGTGAAAATCAGCTGGAGATGTTGAGCCAAGAGAGAGATACCTTAGCTGAGCTCTATGCGACTCTCTCATTTGATATGCAGAAATTACAACGCTCTCATCATGCATTTAGTGGTTTTATTGGTAAACATCTGGCGGTGGTTTTTGACGCCGATCCAGAGGCTGAAATTCGTTCTTTAAATCAACGTAAAAATGAGTTTGAGCGCCAATTAGCTCAATTTGAAGCACAAACACAACAACAAAAACAGCAACATACTGCGACCAAAGAACGTTTGTCGAGTTTAAACCGATTGTTGCCAAAAGTTAATTTGCTAATGGATGAAACGCTAGTCTCTCGGATTGAAGAAATCCGTGAAGCATTGTCAGAGGCAGAAGAAGCGGGGCACTTTTTGCATAAGCATGCAAAATCGTTAGCAAAATTAGAGCCAATAGCTAACGTCCTACAAAGTGATCCTGAACAGCATGAGCAATTACGTCATGAATATGAACAAGTCAAACAGTTACAGCAACAATCTAAACAGCAATCTTTTGCTTTAATTGAAGTTGCTCAACGTCGCGCTCATTTTAGTTATAACGACTCGACGGAGATGCTGTCAGAAAATACCGATTTAAATAAAAAACTCCGCAAGTGTCTGGAACAGGCTGAAAAAGAGCGTAGTCAGGCACGTGAACAGCTAAGGCAACAACAAACTAAAACGGCGCAATTTAATCAACTATTAGCTTCACTGCGTAGCTCTTATGAAACTAAGCAGGATATGCTAAGAGAATTAGAGGCTGAAATAAAAGCGATTGGCGTTCAAGCAGATAGTAATGCTGAAAAACGGGCACGCGAACGCCGAGACCAACTTTATGAAGCTGTAAATGCTAATCGCTCGCGCATTAACCAATTGGAAAAACAGATCGCATTTTGTGAAGCTGAAATGGACAATTGGCAGAAAAAATTACGTAAATTAGAGCGGGATTATTACCAACTCCGCGAGCAGGTTGCATCTGGTAAATCTGGTTGGTGTGCTGTAATGCATATGGTCAGAGAAAACGGTGTCGAGCGTCGTTTACATCGGCGTGAATTAGCTTATATGGATGGCGATAGTTTACGTTCGATGTCAGATAAAGCGCTAGGTGCGCTTAGACAAGCGGTAGCGGATAATGAACATTTACGGGATGTATTACGTGCCTCTGAAGATCTTAAACGACCAGAGCGTAAAGTAGCGTTCTTTATTGCGGTTTATCAACATTTACGTGAACGTATTCGACAAGACATTATTTGTACTGATGATCCGGTTGATGCCATTGAACAAATGGAAATTGAATTAGCGCGTTTGACAGAAGAACTGACGGCCCGTGAACAAAAATTGGCCATTAGTGCTAAGAGTGTGGCAAATATTATCCGTAAAACGATCCATCGTGAGCAAAATCGCATCCGCCTGCTTAACCAAGGGCTACAGTCCGTTGCTTTTGGACAGGTAAAAGGGGTTCGGCTTAATGTTAATATTCGACAAAGCCATGAATCACTACTTGATGTGTTATCAGAAGAGCACGAACATCATCAGGATCTGTTTAAAAATAAAAGTCTGACATTCTCTGAAGCGATGGCAAAGCTTTATCAACGTTTAAACCCTCAGCTAGATATTGGGCAGCGCCTGCCACAAACAATTGGTGAAGAATTACTCGATTATCGTAATTATCTAGAACTGGATGTTGAAGTTAATCGTGGTTCGGAGGGGTGGCTCAAAGCAGAAAGTGGCGCGCTTTCGACGGGAGAAGCAATTGGTACAGGCATGTCAATTTTAGTGATGGTGGTACAGAGTTGGGAAGAAGAGTCACAACGATTACGAGGTAAAGATATTTTACCTTGTAGGTTTTTATTCCTGGATGAAGCGGCTCGATTGGACGCTAAATCGATTGCAACACTATTTGAACTTTGTGAACGATTAAAAATGCAATTAATTATTGCTGCGCCTGAAAATATCAGTCCGGAAAAAGGGACGATTTATAAGCTGGTACGTAAGGTATTTGGCCAACAGGAGCATGTTCATGTCGTTGGTTTGAAAGGTTTTGGACAAGAAGATAAACAGTTAAAAATATCTTCTGCTGTCACTTAATTTCAAGTAGTAAAAAATTATTTTTATATTTTAACAACTGCTATTTCATGATAGCGGTTTTTTTATTACAGGTATGTTTTAAAAGTAAATTAAGTATTGCAATTGAAAATAAAGTGATCGAAGATTATATTTTAAATAGTAGGTTGGTAATTTAATTTTTAATAAGTATTAAATCTAAAATTTATGGGATTTTATTTTAACACGAGTTTCGCACCAATAAAAAACGCTCTATTTTTAAGTTTAATTCAGCATAATATATAAATAGACAAAATCTTATAAATTAAAAGCAACTTATTGTAATTTAAACAAATTTATACGTTTTAGTAACTTGCAAATTAACCATTGCTTTTAAACCATTTCTGGAATTTTATATGCCAGTGCGAAACTCGTGACTTATTTAGTATAGATGCATAAATATCGTTATTAGTGATAAATTATGCCTTTTGCAAAATAACTGACTAAACCCAGGCGTTAACAAAATTTTGACTGATAATGTGGTTATTTTGTGCGTGATAAGTATAAATGTTGAGCGATTTGATATGGTTATTGCAACAATAGATTATAATAATGTTATATTTAATTATAATTAACATGTATTAAATGTGATATTATATATAGTTACATTTATGTTTTTTACATAATTATGTAAAAGTAGTGGAATAAATTCGGTATAATTATTGTACATGTTGGTTGTTTTTTATTTTTATTTGAGTTAAGTGGCTATGGACAATATTGATCAAAATCGACGAAAATGGTTAGGTTATGGAGCGATAACATTGGGTTTTAGCTTATTACCTAGGCATGCCTTTGCGGCATTAACAACCCCGCGACCCAAAATTCTTCGCTTTGAAAATTTTCATACTGGTGAGTTTCTTAAGACTGAGTTTTTTGATGGTCGTCGTTATAATAATGCTGAATTGACCCGCTTGAATCACTTATTCCGTGATCATCGTAATAATAAAATTAAAATCATTGATCCGAAATTATTTGATCAGATTTATTTGTTGCAAGTACTAATGGGAACCAATAAACTTGTTCAACTAGTTTCTGGCTATCGCTCCTCAGTCGAAGCCAATAATGCACTTCGACGTAAAAGCAGTGGGGTTGCTAAAAACAGCTATCATTACCCATGGCCGAGCAATGGATTTTCATATCCAAGGGGTCGAACTTAACCATATTCGCAAAGCAGCATTAAAAATGCGAGCAGGCGGAGTAGGTTATTATCCTAATAGTAATTTTGTCCATATTGATACAGGACCGGTCAGAAAATGGTAATCTATTAGATATTAAATAAATTTTTATTTAAATAATGGACTTTACTACTATATGAAATTTGATATCATTCCTGTAACCGATTTTAAGCAGAATTGTACGCTAATTTGGGATGAAAAGAGCTTGGATGCCGTTATTGTTGATCCGGGTGGTGAAGTAGCAAAATTAATTACAGAAATTACAAAGCGTTCATTAAATTTACAGTATATCTTATTAACCCATGGTCATTTTGATCATGTTGGTGGCTGTGCTGAGCTAGTAGCGCATTTCTCGGTGCCAATTTGTGGTCCGCAAAAAGAAGATGAGTTTTTGATCAAGGGATTGGCAATTCAAAGCCAAATGTTTGGTGTGGCACAATCTTCAGACTTTACACCAGATCGCTACTTGCAAGAGGGTGATGAAATTACTTTTGCTGACATCAAACTGGCTGTTCTACATTGCCCAGGCCATACTCCTGGACATATTATCTTTGTTAATCATGCAGATAAGCTAATTTCTATGGGAGATGTACTTTTCCAGGGTGGCGTTGGCCGCACAGATTTCCCTAAAGGTGATCATGCAACATTAATCCACTCAATTAAAACAAAAATTTTGCCCCTTGGTGATGATTATCAATTTATTCCTGGCCATGGGCTAATGTCTAATTTGGGGGCTGAACGGCAATTTAATCCCTTCTTACAAGACTAGTTTTATTCAGCTACAACAATTTCGCCGTTAGGCTTTTAATAATAAAAACCGATTAGGGTATTGGCCTAATCGGTAACTATCTGAATTAACAGTGTGTTTCTTTATAATACGTCAATGATAGCTTTGCATAAAGGAACCATATTCTCTAACGTTAAGCCAGCGACGTTAATACGACCTGAACTAATTGCATAGATAGCATGTTTTTCACGTAGCTGAGTTACTTGTTCTTCATTAAGACCACTAAAAGAGAACATACCGTTTTGTTTACTAATAAAACTAAAATCTTGCTTAGCTCCTTTTTCTTGTAATGTATTCACAAATAGCTGTCGCATACGTTGGATGCGCTGCCGCATGGTTGTAAGCTCTTCGATCCACTCTTTCTTTAGTAATTCATCGGATAAAATCGTGGTAACAATGGCTGCACCGTGGGCTGGGGGATTAGAATAGTTTGCTCGGATAATCGATTTTATTTGACTAAATGCTCGCTCTGCTTGATCACTATTATTGGCAATAATTGTACAGGCACCGACTCGTTCATTATATAAGCCAAAATTTTTCGAGTAGGAACTGGCAATAATGATTTCAGGGTTTTTGTTGGTAAAAATACGTAAACCTTGCGCATCTTCGTCCAGGCCTTTAGCAAAACCTTGGTAGGCAAAATCAAAAACCGGTAATAAGTTTTTTTCAGCTGCCAGAGTAGATAGAATTTCCCATTGTTCTGGTGTTGGGTCGATACCGGTCGGGTTATGACAGCAACCATGTAACAATAATACATCACCTGGTTTTGCATCTTCTAAGCTACTTAACATGCCAGCAAAATCCAGATTATGCTTTTCAGCATCATAGTAATTGTAATGACAGCACGTCAGGCTAGCCGCTTTTAATACATTCTGGTAATTTGGCCAAGTTGGTTGGCTGATCCAGACGCGTTGGGCAGAGGTTTGTTTAGCAATAAATTCAGCAGCAATACGCAATGCACCGGTGCCGCCTGGCGTCTGTGAAGTGCGAGCACGATTTTCGGCAATTATTGGATGGTTGTTGCCAAACAGTAATGTTTGAGTAACGGTGGCGAATTCGGCTATCCCGCTAATAGCAAGATAATTTTTAGTCACTTCGTTGTCTAACAGATATTTTTCTGCTTTTTTGACGGAAGTAAGAATGGGGGTTTTCCCTGCCTCATCCTTGTAAACACCAATACCTAAATTGATTTTTTGTTTACGCGGATCAGCATTAAAACTCTCTGCTAAGCCTAAAATAGGATCCGCAGGAGCAGCAATAATATTTTCCAACATATTTATAATTCCAATAACTCAAGTGTAATTTGGTAATCGAGGGATCTCAGGTTAACGCGATGAAAATGATTTGCCAACACTCTGCGATAAAAATAAGGCAAACTTGTGATATTAATAAAAAAACAGCGCTAGAGCGCTGTTTTTTGAATTTACGTTTTCACTTTTACTGTTAAATCACCGCTAAGCGATAATTAGAACTGGTAAACTAAGCCCAAACCAGCCAGGTTGTCTCTGCCAATACCATATTTATCAGCAAAGCCATTGCTGCCATCGATTAGGTTAATTTTGTAATCAACAACTGCGGTCAGGTTTTTGTTGAAATAGTAGAAAGCGCCTAGAGAAACGTATTTCACTAAATCTTGCTTCTGCCAGTAGGCAGGATCGGTTAAATCTTTGCCTTTGGACTGTACATAAGCAATAGATGGTTTCAGACCGATTTCGTCAAACAGATACTGACCAACCAATTCAAAGTTTTCAGTTTTGTTAGCGATTTGTCTCATGTCGTTGGTATCACTGAATTTTCTACCAAACTGAGTCATATTACGGGTTTCGCCGTACATGGCTGCCAGATACAGATTGTTGGCATCATATTTGACACCCGCGTTCCAGCCTTCGGCACTATTACCATCAGCGCCGCTTGCAGTTTTTTGCGCATCAGTCATGCCACGATTAGATTTGGCATAACCGGCACCCAATGCAACGCCCCAGCCGATATCGTAGTTAGCAGCTAGACCGAAGCCATCACCGTTATTTTTCAGGTAATCTGAGCTGCCTGATTTATTACTCGAAGTATTTTTGCCTTGATACTGTAGAGCGAAGTTCAAACCATCGACCAGACCAAAGAAATCAGTACTACGGTAAGTTAACAGGTTACGGTTACGGCCAGTCAAGTAGCTGTCAGTCTGAGACATAGAGTCTGCACCATAAAGAGGCAGAACGTCAGTCCAAGCGTTGACATCATACAGAACGCCATAGTTGCGACCATAGTCGAAACTAAAGCCAGCAATTTTCAAACCGGCATAAGCCAGACGGTTTGTATTTTCGTTCTCAGCTTCACTTCTGTTGGTTTTAGCTTGCCATTCGAAACGACCAAAGCCTGTTAGCTGATCAGAGATTTGAGTATCACCTTTTATACCAAGATGAGCACGCGAATCATCGCCACCACTGCTTTTGCCAAATAAGTGACGAACGTCAACTTTACCGTATGTATCCAGCTTGTTGCCGTCTTTGTTATAGATTTCAGCTGCGTTTGCTGTACCAGCTAACAACGCAGGGATAACTATTGCAAGAATATTGCGCTTCATCATTATTATTACCCTCATTGGTGTTATTCGGACACCTGCCACTGCCAAAAATAAATTCCCAACCATTGGGAACTATCTTTAAGAGTTTAGTGTCGCCTCGTTTCTGCGTCCAGTGTTCCATTGGTAAATATTTTTATCTACCCTGAAAATGATACAAAAATACAATATTTGTAATAAAAAGAAATAGTATATTTCAAAATATAAACAAAGGGGAACTTTTTGCTATTTATCATAATTAAAAAATAAAAAGGCCAGCGATGTACTGGCCAGTTATCATTATAATATTTATTCGTTTTTTAAGATTAAATATTTAAAAGCTTGCGTTACGTGGAGTACGTGGAAATGGAATGGTTTCACGAATATTTTGTACGCCAGTGACATAAGCGACCAGGCGTTCAAATCCGAGTCCAAATCCGGCGTGGGGCACGGTACCATAACGGCGCAGATCGCGATACCAGCTGTAATCTTGTTGGTTAAGTCCCATTTCTTCCATACGGACATCCAATTTATTCAATCGCTCTTCACGCTGAGAGCCACCAATAATTTCGCCAATACCTGGCGCTAATACATCCATGGCAGCAACAGTTTTATTGTCATCATTCAGACGCATATAAAAAGCTTTGATATCTTTTGGGTAATTTTTGACCACCACGGGTGCTTTGAAGTGTTGTTCAGCTAAATAACGTTCATGCTCAGAAGAGAGATCGATACCCCAAGCCACTGGATTTTCGAAGGATTGACCCGACTGCTCCAGCACTTTAATAGCATTGCTATAGTCAATTTGAGCAAAATCCGAAGCAACAAATTTTTCCAACCGGTTGATAACGTCTTTATCGATACGCTCGGCAAAGAAGGTTAAGTCATCATGGCGTTCTTGCAAAACCGCTTTGAAGACATATTTTAACATTTTCTCGGCCAGGCTGGCGATATCGTCCAAGTTGGCAAAAGCGACTTCAGGTTCAACCATCCAGAATTCAGCCAAATGGCGGCTGGTGTTAGAGTTTTCTGCGCGAAACGTTGGGCCAAAGGTATAAATTTTGCTTAATGCACAGGCATAAGCTTCGCCATTTAGCTGACCGGATACGGTTAGAAATGCTTCACGACCAAAAAAGTCTTTATCAAAATTAATATCCCCTTTTTCTGTACGCGGAATATTTTGTAAATCTAATGTTGAGACGCGGAACATTTCACCGGCACCTTCGGTATCGGAGGCGGTGATAATGGGGGTTGAGACCCAAAGATAGCTTTCTTCATGAAAGAAACGATGAATAGCTTGGGCTAGCATATTGCGAACACGGGCAACGGCGCCGATAAGATTGGTGCGTGGACGCAGATGTGCCACTTCACGTAAATATTCGACACTATGACGCTTGGCAGCCATTGGATAACTATCAGGATTTTCCACCATACCGACAACAACAACCTGAGTGGCAGATAATTCAAAATTTTGCCCTTGACCTTTTGATGACTTCACGATCCCTGTTACTTCAACCGAGCAACCGGTGGTCAGATGTAAAACTTCGGTTTCATAATTATCTAGTTCATTATTTACAATAGCCTGTAATGGATTAAAGCAAGAACCGTCATAGACGGCGAGGAACGAGAAACCGGCTTTTGAATCTCTCCTTGTACGTACCCAGCCACGAACGGTTACTTCTTCGCCTACCGCCACACGGCCTTGTAGTACTTCGACTACAGGCGCTATGTTCATAAAATACTCTCTTTTGATATTTAGTTGTTTAAAGTTGGTCCCGATTGGGGAAGGCCTTATGTTACACGAGTTTCGCACCAATAAAAAAACGCTCTATTTTTAAGTTTAATTCAGCATAATATATAAATAGAAAAAATCTTATAAATCAAAAGCAACTTATTGTAATTTAAACAAATTTATACGTTTTAGTAACTTGCAAATTAGCCATTGCTTTTAAGCCATTTCTGGAATTTTATATGCCTGTGCGAAACTCGTGTGTTACTTATCCTCGCGTAAGAAACAAGTAAAAATAGCAAGTTTAAAATGGGAATAACCAGATGAAAAGGTCTTTGTAAGAAGAATTTAATTTATCCTGGTGCAACAATCAATAAAATAACTTGCCATCAATAGTCAGTTAGGTTTGTTATCAATTCGCTCCGTTGTACTTGGGATATCAAAGGCTTCCTTTAAGCGAACGATAAATTCATCATCATCACAGATGGTTTTTCCTGGGCTATCGGACAACTTAGCGACGGATTTACCATTACATTCAACTAATTTAATCACAATATTAAGCGGTTTAACCTTAGGAATATTGCAGGTCAAACGGGTTCCAATACCAAAAATAAGATTGATACGTTTATAAAAATGTTTATAAAGGATCAATGCTTTTTGTAGGTCAAGGTTATCTGAAAAAACCAGCGTTTTACTCATCGGATCGATAGCCAGTTTTTTATAATGACTAATCGCTTTTTCACCCCATTCTAACGGATCACCCGAGTCATGCCGTAATCCTTGATAACGATAGGCAAAGGTGATATCGAAGTCGCGCAGGAAAGCATCCATCGTAATACAGTCTGTTAGTGCAATGCCTAATTGATTGGGATACTCATCCAGCCAACTTTGCAGCGCCACGCGCTGGCTATTAGCGAGATCAGCACTAATTTGCTGGTGAGCTTGAAACCACTCATGGGCTTGGGTGCCAACAGGTTTAAGCTGGAGTTGTTGGGCCAATTTATAATTACTTGTACCAGTAAAATAAGGGAAATGGTTTTTGAGTTCATTGATAATAGCGTATTGCACCGCATGAGAAAAACGTCGGCGAGTACCAAAATCCATTAATTTGAAATTAGCTAAATCAATATTTTGTGTTTTTGCGTCTTGATAAAAATGCTTAATCAATTTATGTAACTGTTCAATGGCATCTTCGGTTGTTACATTGGGAGAGCGATCGCAGTGAACCAGTTCGCTGATTAAGGCTAATAGAGGTACTTCCCAAAGAATAACTTCACGCCATGGACCACTAATTCTTAGCGCTAACTGATTTTCTTGCGTGGTATAAACATTAACCTGCGTGGGATTGAAGCGAAAATTCTTTAACCAATCGAGATAATCAGCTTTAAAAAAAGGCAGTCCACGCAGATAGCGGTATTCAGTTGGCGTTAATGCAATATTTGCCATTAAATTTATTTGTTGGCGTACAGCCTGAGCATAGTTACCAAGTCGTTCATCACTACGGCAACGAAATTCTGCCACAACCGATACTTGGTTATAGTGATGAAAGACGGCATGTTGCATATGCAGTTTATAAGCATCAGTATCTAGCAGTGATGTAATGATAGGTGGTGCATCTAAATTCATAATGCGTTAGCTATCCTCGCGGAAGCATTACTCTCGACTTAAAGATAAAATATGCCAGAGTATACCTGTTGATGCTAGTAAGAGTGAAGGTCGTTCCATATATATTTCTGGCATAGTTATAAAAAATTCTAATCATCTATTTGATATTATCAAATTATTTTTATATCGGCAGAGTTTTTTGCAGCAATAAATAACATGTTAATAAAAGACCAAACGAATTGAATATTAATCATAGGTATGATTTATGATCAAAAGAAAGAGGTTTATAAGATATCATTATTGCCAAATAATTGACCACATTGAAACATAACAATAATTGATACAGGTAAAAATTTACTATGACGCAACAGCGACAAGAGAAATATCGTCAGGATTACCAGGCGCCTGATTACACCATTACCGATATTGAATTGGATTTTATGCTTGATCCTGCAACCACCATTGTTACTGCCATTAGCCGAGTAAAACGATTAAATTCACAGGCTAATGTGTTGATACTCGATGGTGAGAACCTGATTTTGCACACTATTCATATTGATAATAAATCGTGGACAGACTATCGTGAAGAGGCAGGAAAACTAATTATTGATTCAGTGCCAGATACTTTTGTTCTTAAGGTAGTTAATGAAATAAATCCGCTAAAAAATACTGCATTAGAAGGGCTTTATGTGTCAGCTGATGTTCTTTGCACTCAGTGTGAGGCAGAAGGTTTCCGTCATATTACCTATTATTTAGATAGGCCAGATGTATTAGCACGTTTTACAACTTGTATTACCGCCGATAAATCGCGCTATCCTTATTTGCTATCCAATGGTAATCAGATTGACAAAGGAGAAACAAACGATGGCCGTCATTGGGTAAAATGGCAAGATCCTTTCCCTAAGCCAAGTTATCTTTTCGCCCTGGTAGCAGGTGATTTTGATGCTCTTTATGATAATTATGTTAGCCAAAGTGGCCGTAATGTAACGTTAGCACTTTTTGTCGATAAGGGTAACCTTGATCGGGCTGACTGGGCAATGGTCTCTTTGAAAAATGCCATGCGTTGGGATGAGACACGTTTTGGTTACGAATATGATTTAGATATCTATATGATAGTGGCCGTTGATTTCTTTAATATGGGGGCGATGGAAAATAAAGGACTCAATATTTTCAATGCCAAATATGTGTTGGCCAAAACAGAAACGGCAACGGATAAGGATTATCTGAATATTGAAGCGGTGATTGGCCATGAATATTTTCATAATTGGACGGGTAATCGTATTACTTGCCGTGATTGGTTTCAATTAAGCCTGAAGGAAGGATTAACCGTTTTTCGCGATCAAGAGTTTAGTTCTGATTTGGGTTCTCGTTCGGTAAATCGGATTGAAAATGTCAGGCTGATGCGTGCGCATCAATTTGCAGAAGATGCCAGTCCGATGGCGCATCCTATTCGTCCGGAAAAAGTGATAGAAATTAATAACTTCTACACTTTGACCGTTTATGAAAAAGGAGCGGAAGTTATTCGGATGTTGCACACGCTATTAGGCGAAGAACAGTTTCAGGCGGGTATGAAACTCTATACCGCCCGCCATGATGGTAGTGCCGCAACCTGTGATGATTTCGTGCAAGCTATGCAAGATGCCTCTGATATTGATTTGACTCTCTTTCGTCGTTGGTATAGCCAATCGGGTACACCTTTAATGACGGTCAGAGATGAATATTTAGCGGAAAAACAGCAATATTTATTGCATATTAGTCAAATCACAGCACCAACGGCAGATCAAGCAGAAAAATTACCATTACATATACCGCTAGATATTGAGCTGTATGATACGCAAGGTAATGTAATTCCATTACAGCATAATGGTCGTGCTGTGCATTCCGTGCTTAATGTGGTTAAGGCCGAGCAAACTTTTGTTTTTGATCAGGTTAATTCGTTGCCAATACCTTCATTATTGCGTGAGTTTTCCGCGCCGGTGAAATTGGATTATTCATACACTGATGAGCAATTAGCATTAATGATGCAATATGCCAGTAATTATTTTGCTCGTTGGGATGCTGCGCAATCACTATTATCAATTTATATTAAAGAGAATGTAGTACGCCAACAGCAGCGGGAAGATTTAATATTACCGCAGCATATTATTGACGCATTCAAATCTGTTTTACTTGATGAAGCCTGTGATCCGGCTTTAAAAGCGCAACTATTTACTTTGCCTTCAGAAAATGAAGTTGCTGAGTGGTTTGCTATTATCGATCCGATAGCTATCCATAATGTTATTAACTTTATTATCCGAAAATTTGCCACTGAAATGGCGGCTGAATTTGTTGCCGTTTATCATGCCAATAAAATGACCGAGTATCGAATCGATCATGGGGATATTGCCAAACGTTCTTTGCGAAATAAATGCTTATTTTATCTGGCTTTTAGCCATGATAAGCAACAAGCGGATAAGTATGTAACCGAGCAATATTATCGGGCTAATAATATGACTGACACGATGGCGGCCTTGAGTGCTGCGGTGGCGGCCCAATTACCGAGTTGTCAACAGCTGATGGCAGAGTTTGAACTGCGTTGGCGTCATGATGGTTTGATAATAGATAAATGGTTTATGCTGCAAGCTACCAGTCCAGCTAAAAATGTTTTGCCAACAGTACGTACTTTATTTACTCATCCGACATTTAGTATGGAGAATCCTAATCGAGTACTTGCCCTGATTGGAACTTTTGTTGCACAGAATCCGATAGCGTTTCATGCTGAGGATGGTACTGGCTATCAGTTTTTAGTGGAAATGTTAATTATTTTAAATAGCAGCAATCCGCAGGTTGCTTCTCGTTTGATCGAGCCATTGATTCGTCTAAGACGCTATGATGAAACACGTCAAAATCTGATGTATCAGGCGTTAACACAGTTAAAACAGTTAGATAATCTTTCCGCTGATCTATTTGAAAAAATTACTAAGGCGTTGAAAAACCAATAGCATTTTATTTTTCACTAGGTTACCAGCGTTTTCCTTCATAAAAACGATTACTTAAATAAGATATCCCTTCTTTTATAAGATTATCTGGGGGGATATCTATCAGTCACGAGTTTCGCACAGGCATATAAAATTCCAGAAATGGCTTAAAAGCAATGGTTAATTTGCAAGTTACTAAAACGTATAAATTTGTATAAATTACAATAAGTTGCTTTTAATTTATAAGATTTTGTCTATTTATATATTATGCTGAATTAAACTTAAAAATAGAGCGTTTTTTTATTGGTGCGAAACTCGTGTCAGTTTGCTTTTACCTATTATTTAAAACTTAAATGATAAAAAGCAGTGTCATATTAGGCATATTTAAATTATCATGATCATCTGTACATACCATTGAGATTTGCTGATAAATTTAGCAATAGACTGTTTTTATAGAATAAAAAACGGCAAATGGTTTCTACGACTAAATAATTTACATTATCTATCAAAAAAAGGTACAGCTAATGTTTTATCCCCTTATCCGAAAGGCGCTATTTCGTTTAAATCCAGAGCAAGCTCATGAAATTACCTTCCGGCAGCTTAAATATATCATGCATTCGCCGCTTAGGTTTTTGATCCGGCAGTCGGTCAATTTTAAGCCAACGACTTGTATGGGATTGACATTTAATAATCCATTGGGATTAGCGGCCGGTCTTGATAGAGATGGTGAATGTATTGATGCTTTTGGCGCGATGGGATTTGGTTTCGTAGAAATAGGGACGGTCACACCTCTCCCACAACCTGGTAATGAAAAACCTCGGCTGTTTCGCCTGGTTGAAGCTGAAGGGCTTATTAACCGCATGGGATTTAATAATTTAGGTGTTGATAACTTGGTTGA
The DNA here is from genome assembly GCF_001640365.1 of Candidatus Arsenophonus triatominarum. Classification (GTDB taxonomy): domain Bacteria; phylum Pseudomonadota; class Gammaproteobacteria; order Enterobacterales; family Enterobacteriaceae; genus Arsenophonus; species Arsenophonus triatominarum. The sequence goes on from NZ_LWMI01000009.1 coordinate 51,097, forward strand.
GAATGTTAAAAAAGCGCAGTACGACGGTATTATTGGTATTAACATTGGCAAAAATAAAGATACACCGATTGAACAGGGTAAAGACGATTATTTAATTTGCATGGAAAAAATTTATTCATATGCAGGTTATATTACTGTCAATATTTCTTCACCTAATACGCCAGATTTAAGATTGTTACAATATGGTGAAGCATTGGATGATTTATTACAGTCAATTAAAAATAAACAACACTTATTAGCACAACAATACCAAAAGTATGTTCCTGTGGTGGTAAAAATTGCGCCTGATTTAACTGAAAAAGAGATTATCCAAATTAGCGATAGCTTAATTCGCCACCAGATTGATGGAGTTGTGGCCACAAATACAACTTTGGATCGGAATTTAGTGAAAGGATTAAGGTATTCAGAAGAAGCTGGTGGATTGAGCGGCCGACCTGTGCAATTGAAAAGCACTGAAATTGTCCAGTTATTGACCAAAGAATTAAAAGGACAGTTGCCAATCATTGCTGCTGGTGGAATTGATTCTTTGGTTGCAGCAAGAGAAAAATTGGCAGCAGGGGCATCATTGTTACAAGTTTATTCTGGATTTATTTATCACGGCCCTAAATTAATTAAAAATATTGTTAATTATATTTAATCTTAATTTAGGATCATAAAAAATTGACTGCTTTTTTATATCATTAATATTTATTTTGTAATCTGATAATTTATTAAATTCAGGATTTTCTTTGAATGTCTTTACGTAAAAACTCGAAATTTTTTCTATTATTTATTTTATAGAAGTACTTTTTATCTTAATTTTAATTTAGTATGGATTTTAAGCTTGTAAATAGTGTGATCAGATTGAGGGGTGATAAATGAAAATAAAACCCAATAATCAGTGGCGCTGGTATTACGATGATGAACATGAAAGGATGATGTTAGATTTTGCTAATGGAATGTTATTTCGTTCATGTTTTCCAGCAAAAATGTTGGTGGCATCTGCTTATGGAGAAATGACTTTTAATATTGATGATGCGGGGTTATACCATTGTATTGAAGAACAGCTGCAAAAATTATCACTTTCTGATGAGCATAGTGCGGAATTAATTTTAAATGCATTAGTTGCTTTTCGTTTTTTAAAGCCGCAGATGCCTAGAAGCTGGTATTTTTTGCCAGTAAATTGCCATGATGATTTGGTGTTGGGGGATGTTGTTCAGGTTCATATTGAAGATAGTGGACAGAAAGCATTGTTTTTAGTGGCAGAAGCAGGAAAATATGCCAGCTTATGTTTATTAATTGAGCCTAGATTAGTTTTGAAAGATCGGGTAATGAGATTTTGTGACCCGATTAAGATTATGAATAATCGCTTAATGATTTATCAACCACCAGCCAGTAGTTTAATATATGAAAGAGCTGTTTCATAAAAAATAACCTGAATTAATCAATATTCAAAGTTTATATAATAACTAAATTGTGAAGCATCTTTAAACCAACAGTAATATCCATCATTCATTGATGACGAATGATGGATAAGAATTAGCTTAATAGTAATTTAATATTTGTTTTGGGAATGCAACTACAACTCAGGATCACGCTATCTTCTTTGATTGCTGTTTTTGTCAATGGGATCACTTCACCTGCTATTAGTTTCATTTTACAACAACCACAAATGCCCGCTCGGCAAGAATAGGGAATTTTTAAGTCATGCTTTTCCAATTGTTCCAAGATAACAATTTTGTTATTGGCTAAATATTCTGTGCCATTAACATTGATTAATAATGCGGTTTCTTTTTCTGGATTAATTATCTGAGGCTTAGTTGTTTTTACCGTTTTATATTGCTTAGGTTGTTTTTTAGTTAAAATTTTCACTGTATCGCCAACGCGGATCAGACCGCTATTTTTGGCGATGGCATTTTGGCCAAAATCAATTTCTCCACGCTCATCAGTGCGGAAACTTTGTAGTGTTGTTAACGGTTCTCTAGTCGGGTGCTGTGAGCCATCATCAATATTTACTGTTGTCAAAATGCAGCGGCTACAAGGTTTAACAAGCTCGAAAACAACCTCACCGATTTGTATTGTATGCCAGCTATCTTCAGCAAAAGCCTCGGCACCGGTTATGATCAAATTGCCTCTAAATTGTTCTAACTTGATATCAGATGGGCATTGTTTTTGAAGCGCTTTAAATGATGCCTGATTAATAAGAAGATAAGAATAGCCATCAGCAAATGAGAGAGGGATGGTTGGGAATTTTTTTATTCGGCGGCTGGGTATTTTACCTAACCACCTTAATTGAACGGCAGAATTAAAATATTGTGACAACCATCGATTAATCTTTGCTGGTGCGGCAAATGCGGTAAAATGATTTCCCCACACTTCAGTTGGTAAGGGATGGTTAATAAAGTCTTTATATAAAATAGTTGCTGTTTGATTATCAGGTGCCTGTATTTGAATACCATTTTCAAGCATTATTGGCTTAAATAACAGCATTTGTGGATATTGCCGCGCAGTAATAAACCCACCTTGATTATCGGTAACCATAAAATAGCGATCGAAAACCAGGCCACTATTTTCTGCATAAGCTTGTGACAAACGAATGCCTTTCATTGATTTAACTGGATGGATATAAAGACGAGATAACCGGATCATTCTTAACTCCTATTTAAGCGCGATAATTTTGCTAGTAACTTTATGATATGTGCGCAGGGTTAGCTATAATGTGCAGCAATTTTTTATTCAGGTGACCAGCTATATGAGAGCTCTGTTTGCTACTACGGCATTTGGACTGGAAGAATTACTTAAAAGTGAACTAGAAACATTAGGAGCAAAGTATTGTCATATTGCTCAAGGTGGCGTGCATTTTCAAGTTGACGAACGTGGCATGTATTTGAGTCTGTTATGGAGTCGTTTAGCATCGAGGATTTTATTACCCTTGGCTAGCTGCCAGGTTTTTAATGATATGGATCTCTACCTTGCAGCACAGACAATTGATTGGCCGGATTTGTTTACCGTTAATGATACTTTTGCCGTTTATTTTAATGGAACTAACCAAGTTATCCGCAATAGCCAGTATGGGGCTTTACGGGTGAAAGACGCTATTGTGGATAGCTTTACGCGTAAAATGTATAAACGGCCCAACATTGCCAAACAGCAACCCGATATACGGGTTAATGTCCATTTATATAAAGATAACGCCACGATATCGTTGGATTTAAGCGGTGATCCGCTCCATATCCGTGGATATCGTAGTTTAGCAGGGCAAGCGCCTATCAAGGAGAATTTAGCGGCTGCTATTGTTTTACGCTCAGGTTGGCAGCCTGGTTTGCCAATGGTCGATCCTATGTGTGGTTCCGGTACATTATTAATTGAAGCAGCAATGATGGCTTGTGATCGTGCACCTGGTTTAGCGCGTCAATTTTGGGGATTTCAATGCTGGTCGGGTTATAATCCAACGCTTTGGGCTGCTGTAATTGCTGAAGCGGAAAAACGGTTTCAGACGGGGATCGAGCAAGCGACTGTGCTTTTCTATGGCTTAGATATTGATCGCCACATTTTGGAAATAGCCAAAAAGAATGCTAAACAAGCCAGTGTTCACTTTTTAATAAATTTCCAACATGGTGATGCGGCTAAATTGGAGAATCCATTTACCTTTGCTCAACAGGGATTTATCACCAGCAATCCACCCTATGGTGAGCGTTTGGAAAGTGAACCTGCTTTAATCGCGCTTTACAGCCTCTTAGGCCGAGTATTAGAAAATCAGTTTCCTGGCTGGCGTTTGTCGCTATTTAGTGGTTCACCAGAACTATTAGCCTGCTTAGGGCTGCGAGCTGAACGTGAGTTTAAAGCCAAAAATGGACCGTTAAATTGCATTCAGAAAAATTATCTGTTATCCGCTAAAACGGTTGGCATCCATAGCATGGTTGGCGAAGATTTTGCTAACAGGCTGAAAAAAAATGAGAAAAAACTTAATAAATGGGCCAAACAACAGGGGATTGATTGTTATCGCATTTATGATGCTGACTTACCTGTATATAATGTTGCAGTTGATCGTTATGGCGAAGATATTGTTATTCAAGAGTATGCGCCGCCCAAGAGTATAGATAGCCATAAAGCTAAACAACGTCTGTTTGATGTGATCAGTGCAACCATGCAGGTATTGGCATTAACTTCCAGCCAATTGGTGTTAAAAACACGCCAGCGCCAAGCCGGTAAGCAACAATATGAGAAATTATCCCAGCAGGGTAAGTTTTTATTAGTACATGAGTATAATGCCCAATTATGGGTAAATTTGACCGATTATTTGGATACAGGGTTGTTTTTAGATCATCGGTTGGTGCGTAAAATGTTAGCGAATATGAGTAAAGGAAAAAATTTCTTGAATCTGTTTGCTTACACGGCGTCGGCGTCGGTACATGCGGGTCTTGGTGGTGCTCGTTCAACCACCAGTGTTGATATGTCGCGTACCTATTTAGAATGGGCAGAAAAAAATTTACAGACCAATAAATTAACCGGTCAGCAGCATCGGCTTATTCAGGCTGATTGTTTAGCTTGGCTAGCGCAGACGACAGAAAAATTTGATTTGGTTTTCATTGATCCACCCACTTTCTCTAATTCAAAACGAATGAATGCCACCTTTGATGTGCAACGTGATCATATCAACTTGATAATGCAGATTAAGCGCTTGCTGCGTCCCGGCGGTACAGTGGTATTTTCTAATAATAAGCGTGGTTTTAAAATGGATATGTTAGGCATTACTCAATTAGGATTAACTGCCAAGGAAATCACTCAGCAAACCATTTCACTTGATTTTACACGTAATCGCCAGATCCATAACTGCTGGTTGATTGGTCATGCAGATAAGGAAAAGTAATTTATGTCATTAATTAATATGTCAGCTGCCTATTTGGCTTTTAGTGATGCGCCGTTATTAGATAATACAGAGTTGCATATTGAAGATAATGAAAGGGTTTGTTTGGTTGGCCGTAATGGTGCCGGCAAATCAACCCTAATGCGCGTATTGACCAAAGAACAACCGCTTGATGATGGTCAGGTCGTTTATCAGCAGGATCTCCAGGTTGCTCGTTTACAGCAAGATCCACCGCGTGATATCGGTGGTACTGTTTTTGATTTTGTCGCTGAAGGTGCTAAAGAGCAGGCAAATTATATTAAATCTTTTCATAAAATAGCAAAAATGGTCGAACAAGATCCCAGTGAAAAGAATCTTAATAAGTTAGCTGAATTGCAGGAGGTATTAGATCGCGATAATTTGTGGTTACTCGATACACAAATTAATGATGTGATTAAGCAATTGCAGCTGCCAGCTGACAGTCCGTCATCTGCATTGTCCGGCGGTTGGTTACGCAAGGCTGCATTGGCGCGTGCTTTAGTCTGTGGGCCATGGGTTCTTTTTCTTGATGAACCGACCAACCATTTAGATATTGATACCATCTTATGGTTAGAAAATTTTCTAAAAGATTTTCAGGGTAGTATCGTGTTTGTCTCCCATGATCGCTCTTTTATTCGCCATATGGCAACTCGAATCATTGATCTTGATCGGGGTAAATTAACTTCCTGGCCGGGTGATTATGACGATTATCTGATAAATAAAGAAGAAGCATTACAGGTAGAAGAGCAGCAGAATGCTGAGTTTGATCGTAAATTGGCACAGGAAGAAGTTTGGATCCGCCAGGGAATAAAAGCCCGGCGTACTTGTAATGAAGGCAGAGTGAGAGCATTAAAATCCTTGCGGGTAGCACGTTCTGAGCGACGCGAGGTAATGGGGGCGGCGAAGATGCAGGTTTCCGATGCAAGTCGTTCAGGCAAGCTAGTGTTTGAGCTTGAAAATGTTAATTATCGCATTGGCAATAAAGTATTAATTGATAATTTTAGTGTCCAAGTGCAACGTGGCGATAAAATAGCCTTAATCGGGCCTAATGGCTGCGGCAAGACAACATTGCTCAAGTTGATGTTAGGACAACTTGAGGCGGATAGCGGTAATATTTACCGTGGTACCAAACTTGAAATTGCTTATTTTGATCAACATAGAATGACGCTAGATCCGGATAAAACGGTGATGGATAATGTAGCTGAAGGTAAACAGGAAGTAATGGTTAACGGACAGCAGCGTCATGTGCTTGGTTATTTACAAGATTTCTTGTTTCATCCTAAACGGGCCATGACACCGGTGCGAGCCCTTTCAGGTGGAGAGAAAAATCGATTATTATTGGCACGTTTGTTTTTAAAACCCAGTAATTTGTTGATCCTTGATGAACCGACTAATGATTTAGATATTGAAACACTTGAACTATTGGAAGAGCTCGTTGATAGTTATAAAGGGACAGTATTATTGGTTAGCCATGATCGTCAATTTGTTGATAATACCGTAACTGAGTGCTGGATGTTTGAAGATCATGGTAAAGTTGAGCGGTATGTGGGTGGTTTTTATGACGCCTCTTCGCAGCGTAGACAAAAAATTTCTTTATCGCATGCTACTGTTAGTAAAGCCAATATTGTGGCAGTGGAAACAGCTAAAGAGCAGCCAAAACGAAAAAGTAATAAAATTAGTTATCATTTATTAAGAGAACTAGAACAATTACCGCTGCAGTTAGAAGCGTTAGAAGCTGAAATTGCCATCTTGCAATCTCAAGTTAGTGCGCCGGAATTTTTTAATCAGCCCCATGGCGTTACTGAATCAGTATTAAAAGCGTTAGCTGAGAAAGAAGCAGAAATGGAAATGACATTTGAGCGTTGGCAAGAATTAGAATCACTTAAAGATAGCCAATAATTTGGCATTATGACTGTATAGAGGAGAGAAAAGTTGTGCTCTCATAATCATCTTAATGAAAGTTGTCATAATAAGATACTCTGCCCGCAATGTGATTTATTGGTAGCATTACCGGTTTTAGAACAAGGCACTAAAGCCAGCTGTCCACGCTGTCATACTGTTTTATCTGCTAAGTGGAAGTATCCAGCTAATCAACCAACTGCAATTGCGATTAGCGCATTAGTGATGTTGCTTATTGCCTGTTTATTTCCTTACGTAAAAATGAGTGTCATGGGCATTGAAAGTCAAATTTCACTGTTTAATATTGCTCATGCCATGTTTGATGTAAATTATGCTAGTCTTGGCTGGTTTTTTCTCCTTTTCGTCGTTGCAGTACCCGCTTTTTGTATGGTTGCCATTATTTTATTATGTCAACGAGTTAATCTCCCGCTTTGGTTAAAAATAAATCTGGCAAGGATGTTATTTCAAATGAAAACCTGGTGCATGGTAGAAATTTTTCTAGTTGGTGTGCTGGTTAGTTTTGTAAAACTAATGGCCTATGGTGAAATTACTTTGGGTATCAGTTTTGTTCCTTATTGTTTTTTTTGTTTGTTGCAGGTCAGGGCATTTCAATGTTTAGATAGACATTGGTTATGGCAGCAAATAGGTGAAGTGCCAAAGCTTGAGATCCCGCTGCAAGAAGGCAAAAGTGGTATTAGTCAAGGAGTCAGATCCTGTCATATTTGTATGGCCATTTTGCCAGCTGAACGTAAATACTGTCCTCGTTGCCATACCAAAGGCTATGTTAGGCGGCCTAATAGTTTACAAAATACCATGGCATTATTGCTTTCCTCATTAGTCCTTTATATTCCAGCAAACGTTTTGCCTGTTATGATCACCAATACGTTAGGTAGTAGACTAGACTCTACTATTATGTCCGGTGTTATTTTGTTATGGGGTGATGGTTCGTATCCGGTCGCCATTATTATTTTTATTGCTAGCATTATGGTACCTAGCTTAAAAATAGTGGCAGTAGGCTGGTTATGTTTTGATGCTAAAGGCTATGGCAATCGGGATCCGGCGAGGATGCATTTTATTTATGAACTTGTTGAATGGGTTGGACGTTGGTCAATGATTGATATTTTTGTGATTGCAGTATTATCGTCATTGGTGCAAATGGGACGATTAATGAGCGTTTCACCGGCACTTGGGGTGATTTTATTTGCTGCTGTTTTGATTTTAACCATGTTTGCGGCAATGACTTTTGATCCGCGTTTAACTTGGGATCGCTGTAATGTTGTATCGCAGAGTAGAATTCGGTTAGAAAAGGGGTTGCAAGGTGGCTAATAAAGATAACACTGACGCGCAAGCAAAGATCAGTAAACTAAAAAGCTGGTCACCGATTTGGATCATTCCGATTATCACCATCTTTATTGGTGCCTGGATCCTAATTTACCATTTTAGCCATTTAGGTCCTGAAGTGACATTGATTACTTATAATGCCGAAGGTGTTGAAGCGGGAAAAACCAAACTTAAAAGTCGTAGTGTTGATATAGGCTTGGTGGAAAAAGTTTCCCTTGATAACAACTTCAAGCGTGTAATTATTAAAGCACGTCTAAATGATGGCATGAGGGATTTGTTAAAGAAAGATACCGCATTCTGGATCGTTAAACCGGCTATTGGCAAAGAGGGAATAACCGGTTTAGGAACGCTGTTTTCTGGCGTATTTATTGAAGTACAACCTGGCAATAGTGAACAGTATGCTGAGAAATTTGACTTATTGGGTTCGCCACCATTAGCTTCACCTGATGCTAAAGGTATTCGAGTGATTTTGACTAGTGATCAGGCTGGTAGATTAAATACTGGCGCCCCAGTGCTATTTCATGGTTATCAAGTCGGTTCGGTAGAAGCGAGTTCGTTTGATATTAAAAGCCGCAATATGCATTATCAACTCTTTATTAATGCCCCTTATGATGGGCTAGTTACGGAAAATGTTCGTTTTTGGAGGGATAGCAGTATTGCTTTTGATCTATCGGCACAAGGTGTTCGCTTAGAGATGGGCTCTTTAACCACACTATTTAGTGGTGGGGTTAGTTTTGATGTTGTAAAGGGTTGGCAACCAGGTAAACGGGTGGAAGATAAAAGCCTATTCAGACTTTATGAAGATCAAAGAAGTATTCAGAACTTTTTATATACTGTACATAAAGATTTTATTTTGTTTTTCTCTGATTCAGTTCGCGGATTACAACCTGGCGCACCGGTTGAATTTAGAGGAATTCGTTTAGGAACCGTGATGGAGGTTCCGTTTGATTCTGAGAAATTGCGTCAAAAATTGGATAATGAATTCCGTATTCCGGTTTTAATTCATATTGAGCCTGGTCGTGTTAGTACTGATATTGATCTAGAAAAAGAGTTTGCTGCAGCATTAAGACAAGGATTAAGAGCAGCTTTAAAATCGGCTAACCTAATTACCGGAGCATTATATGTCGATTTGGATTTCTATCCAGAAAAAGGCCAATGGAAAGGGTCATTAAAAGTTGCTGATTACGATATTATTCCAACGGTCAGTGCTGGATTATCACAGATCCAACAAAAAGTGGTTGAGGCATTAGATAAAATCAATCGTCTGCCGATTGAACCTATGATAAGTCAAGCCACAAATACGCTAGCAGAAAGTCAGAAAACCATTCGTGAAGCACAGCGTACTTTATCTGAGTTGAATAAACTGATGACTAGCAAAGACTTTCAAAAGATTCCTGTTGATCTGCAACAAACTTTGCTTGAATTGAATCGGGTTATGCAAGGTTTGCAACCAGGATCACCTGCCTATAATAGAATGATCGATAATATGCAGCGTCTTGATCAGGTGTTAAGAGATATTCAACCCGTTATCAAGACATTAAATAATAAGAGTAATGCACTTGTTTTTGAAGCAAAATCGATGAAGGATCCAGAACCGAAGAAGGTTACAAAATAATGAGATATTTGGCATGGATTTTGTGTTTTTTACTTATTGGTTGTAGTAGTGGTATTGAAAAATCTTATTATCAATTACCAACAACGCCGAGCTTAGTGACTAAAAAAAGTGATTTACTAACGCAAAAACAGCTTTGGGTACAGACAGTGCAATTGTCTGGAATATTGGCAGCTAATGGTATTACTTATCAAACTAGCGATGTTAATTATATTAATGCAAACAATCATCTATGGGCAAGCCCGTTGGAACAGCAATTGATGCAAAATTTAGTCAATCAGTTATCAATAATGTTGCCTAATCGATTAGTATCGGCTCAACCGCTGGAAAACAGACCTGATAGCCTTAATGTCTTTTTGACCGCTTTTCATGGCCGCTATGATGGTAAGGTGATTATCCAGGGAAACTGGATTTATAAAAGTGATAAAGGCATTATCAAGCGAGATTTTAGTCTGCAGCTTGATCAAGATGAAAATGGCTATTCGCCATTAGTTAGGACGTTAGCAAGAGGCTGGACTCAGGTTGGACAATCTATAGCGAGCCAATTATCTTGAATGTATAAAATATTTGCTCCTTCAGCTTGATAACAGAAGGGGTTTTTGACAAAAAAATCTGGCTTTAAAAGCTACTTGTATCTTGAAATAAACCGACTTTCAAATCTTTTGCTGTGTAAATACACTTATCATCAACCAAGACTTCACCATCAGCCACTCCCATAATCAATTTTCGATTAATAACGCGTTTTAAATGGATACGGTAGGTTACTTTTTTTGCGGTTAGCAAAACTTGTCCAGTAAATTTGACCTCACCTACGCCCAGTGCCCGGCCTTTACCTTTACCACCGAGCCATCCTAGGTAGAAACCAACGAGTTGCCACATTGCATCTAAACCTAGACAACCAGGCATAACGGGATCATTAGTGAAGTGACAACTAAAAAACCATAAATCAGGTTTGATATCAAATTCTGCTTCGATAAACCCTTTATCATAATTGCCGCCAGTTTCGGTCATTTTTGTGATGCGATCCATCATCAACATATTACCGGAAGGTAATGGCGGCCCATTTTCACCAAAAAGTTCACCTCTTCCGGAAGCATCTAAATCTTCTTTGCTATAAGAGCTGTGTTTATCAACCATATTACTAAATAGCCTTATTAAAAATAATAAGGCTAAAGAATAGCGTTCACTTGTAAGCTGAACAACTCCGATCAGCTATTTTTTTAATTTAGCCACTTTAGCAGCCCCATGAATTTGGGTCTTTCTTGGTCATTAGCTTGAGTAATTCGTTCTTGTATTAAAGCTAACAGATGTAAGTTATTTGTATCATATTGTTGCTTATAATAAGCATGTTTGGTTAAAATTGAAATGGCTTCAGAAACGTGTTCAACCGGCCAAATGTGAAATACGCCAGATTTGACTGCCGCAATAAGATCGGCTTTTAAGCATAAATGACGAATATTAGCCGCAGGAATGATAACGCCTTGCTGACCGGTTAATTCACGTTGGAAACAGACATTAAAAAAGCTTTCGATTTTTTGGTTAATACTGCCAATCGGTTGTACATAACCGAATTGATCTACTGCACCAGTAACCGCAATTTGCTGATCGATAGGCTGAAGAGAAAGTGCACTAATTAATGCACAAAGCTCAGCTAATGATGCGCTATCGCCATCAACTTCATTGTAAGACTGTTCAAATACGATTGAGGCAGAAAAGGGTTGTGGCTGTTCAAGCTTTAATTCGTAATTGAGATAGGCTTGCATAATCATCATGCCTTTAGCGTGAATATTACCGCCCAGCTCAACTTTACGTTCTACATCAGTAAACTCACCATCACCGAAGTGAGCAACACAAGTAATACGTGATGGTTCACCGATAAGTTCTGGATGCCCTGGGTACTGCATAACCGATAATCCATTGATTTGGCCAATCATTTCACCTTCAGTTTTAATAAAAACTTGTTTTTGCAGAATATCATCCAGATTGCGTTTGGCTAGGTAACCGTGTTGCCACTGGCGCTGTTGCATCGCTATTTGGAACGATTTTGCAGTTAACTGGTTATCCTGTTGAAATTGATTTGCCTCAGCTAAACAACGAATTAGCCACATTCTATCTAGCGGTAGGATAGATTTGTCTTCCGTATATCGAATTGCTTGAGTAATGAAGGTTGGCCACGCATCAGTTGTTAAAACAGAAAATTGGCAATCGGTAATAATTTGTTTAACAAATTGCATCCATAGCGATAATTGACCACTATGTTCAAAATTCAATTCAAATTCATATTCGCCATACGTAGCTTGAGAAAAAAGCTCTGGCTCTTTTGTTTCAAGTTTTTCAAGGCTAAAATGGTCGCCGACCAAAATGAGTTTAATATCAAGTGGCATTGAATCAATTGGATAGGGTAAAAATTGATTATCATTGGCTGGAAGCCATTCAAACCGTTTTTGCATCACCATCTGTTTTAAACGCTGCCACATTAATGGCTGCGCTGATAATGTACCAACAGAAAGTAATAATACTCCGCCATTGATTTTGTGTAATAGTCCTGGCTCTAAGTGAACACTATTTTGATGTTGATGAACACTGCCAAATAATTGAGGCATTTCTATCCAATTACAGAAATAGACTGAATGACAGGGCGTAAATGATCCTTTAGTGCCTGCTTGCCAATGAAATCTTCCATTTGATTGTTGATAATCTCCAGTGATAGCTATTGAGGATGGATTAATATTTTTAATGCATTTTGCTAACTCAGATAAGTAGCTTTGGCATTCTAATGCTTTAATGACAGCAAAAGGAGAATAGGTTGGTGTTAATAAAAACCTTTCAAGACTATTATATAATCTAGGTTGAATGATGGCCAAAGTGGCATTATCTAGTTTATCAGTAGAAGCAAAAAGATTAAGATAAGGTTCATAATCAGGTGCTAAATTCTGCCATATTAATTCGTTACTAATCACGCTATTTTTCAACTTATAATTTAGATAAAAAGTTTATAAATTATCCTCAATATCCTGATTGTATGAAGTCAAGATAGAAGACATTTTAGAAATACGCTATTGTTTTTAGAGAAACGGGTACATTTTACTATAAAAACAAGATATCCGTTTCCAGCATTATAAATTTTTTAGGATGAAATCATTATATTAACCTGAGTTCGGGATAAGCATTATCAATTATGCTTGAAGATATGTTCCTGCCACCGGTATCTTTGGTTTAGATGGAATTAAACAATATGCAACCAGGCCGGCTAATAAATTCACTATAAAGTTAGCAGGAGATCGGTGCCGCGTATGCTCTATCTGACAAAGATTTTTTAACTCATCAAATACCGTTTCAATGACAGAACGATGACGCAAGATGGCTTTGTCGAAACAAGTCTGTTCAACAGGCTTCATTTTCTTCTTGATATTCGTTATAAGGTTAATTCCCATTGTTTTCAGTTGCTGTTATCAGTGAGCCGATAAATACCCTTTATCCGCATACAAACAACCAGAAAGATCTTTTATCAGCTCAGGTAATGGTTTCCGATCATCTGTGTTTCCTGGTGTAAGTCGAAAACTGAGTATTTCCCCCAAGTGATTGATAATTACATGAAGTTTGAAACCAAAGAACCAACCTGTTGAGGTTTTTCCTCGTTCAGCTATCCCATCGAAGACTTTATGCCGGCGGATCCGTAAGTTATCACACAGCTATCGGAGTAGAATCGGCAACCGACAGACCCGTGCACTTTCCCTTAATTGACTCAAACAGTGCCGTTAAAGCTAAGGCACTGCGCGGAAGTAACTCTACGCAGCGTGAATATGATGGCAAGTTAGGAAATTCCTTCCTGAGATGTAGACGGACATAATAGAGATAAAATACCTTGAATCGTCTGAATCGGAGTTGATGAAACAAAACAACCAGTGTCATCATTTCAGCCAATGAAAGCTGAGTAGACCGTCTACGACGCTTACTACCGTTATTCAGCAAAATTTCATGCATTTTTGGCTCGAAGTCTTTACAAAAATCATCCATCAGGCAATAAAGTTTCAGTAAGATTTTCCATCATTGTTTAACAATGCTCTACGCTTTAACCAGATTGTTAGAGTATTTTAACGAAATATGCGCATTCAACTATTTGAATAGCAAGACTTTCACTTTATTTCTTATCCCGAACTCAGGTTATATTAACGTTTGTTTAAATTTATGCCACTATTAATTTCGTATATTTTAAATATAATTTAATTAATAAACTGTAGTAAGTGCAATAGAAAATGTAAAAGTCTAGTCAACGTAAATAATTTGGGACTGAATATTAGTAACTAATGGTTAGTATCCAAGTAGTAAGCTAATGACAAAAACCACTAATACAGTAGATACAATGTATTATTTCAATTTAAAACATAGTGAAAATTACTAGCTATAAATGTGAATAATCATATTCTATCGCACTAATTATGATTTTTTTGTCGATTGACTTGAATAAATAGGAAAAATTATATTTTTTGCTAACATTTCAATATAGTGTGATTTCTTACTAATATTTTATTAAATTGGCTAAATAAACCAAACGTTTTTATTTTTAAATGTTGTTATAATTACATAAGTTACGTTGTCATAGAGATGATTATGAAATATCAACAGCTTGAAAATCTTGAATGCGGTTGGAAATGGGATTACTTGGTTAAAAAGTATCGAGATGGTGAGAATATCACTAAGTATATAGAAAAAAGCGCCTTTCAGGATGCGATTGAGCAACTGTTGAAATTAGAGAATACCCCAACAAAAGTGATAAACTGGATAAAAAATCATATGTCGCCAGATTTATCCAATCGAATGAAGCAAACAATTAGAGCCCGCAGAAAGCGACATTTTAATGCCGAGCATCAGCACTCATGTAAAAAATCTATCGATTTAGATTTTCTTGTATGGCAAAGACTATCTATTTTAGCAAAAAAACAAGGCTGCACGTTGTCTGAAGCTATTGTGCATCTTATTGAAGATGCAGAGAGAAAAGACCAGTATGCAAATCAAATGTCGACATTTAAGCAGGATTTGCAAAATATACTGGGTGACTAGAGCACAAGTTTCGCACAAACCTAATTTGGGTATACTTATAACCCCCCTGATCTGCTCAGCAATAGCATTTTTGATTACATGCCAATTTTGTTGATAAAGAGTTATTTTTTCAGATATACGGCGTTTATGTTGTTCAAACCACGCAGAAATTGCGAGAAAAGAGGGTGTTCATAATTCTGTGTCAGGGGATTTTATATTTTGATTATACCATCTAGGCGCCCTTTAAAATAGATGGACAATTGAGCAATGGTTAACGCCCAGTTACTAATCGGCATAGTCCATTTGTTGGATACCTGATTGATGCCAATATAGAGTAATTTTAATAAGCTGTTTTCATTAGGAAAAGCCCCTTTGGTTTTAGTTAATATCCTAAACTACCGATGCCGCCTCTACTGCATTGGTCGTATAAATGGGTTTTCTAATGGCTTTAGGGTATCGAAAATAAGCACTGAGCAACTCCCATTTACTTCGCCAGGATTCTGGCACTATCGGGTATTTTTCACCTCATTTCGTTTCCAGTTCATCAAAGGCAAGCTCAGCAGCCGCTTTAGTATCTGCACGATAAACCGGCTTTAAATCAGCCATAAAGGCTTTTTGGTCTTTACTGGCAATATAACGTAAGCTATTGCGAATTTGATGAACTACGCATAGCTGAACTTCTGTCTGCGGGAAAATACTGGCTATCGCTTCTGGAAACCCTTTTAATCCGTCAACACAAGCGATTAAAATATCTTGTATACCACGGTTATGTAAGTCAGAACGCTCAGCCAATGATGTGCTCCTTCTGTTTCAGACATATAGAGTCCTAACAATTCCTTATGCCCATCGGTGGTTAGTCCAAGTACTGTGTAGATTGCCTTATTGATATAGTGACCATCATGTTTTATCTTGTAATGAATGGCATCGAGCCAGACAAAAGGATAGAGCGCCTCCAGAGGGCGTTGTTGCCAGGCTTTTAATTCAGGGAGTAATTTGTCAGTAATATGCGTAATAGCTCCATCCTGCAGGGCAGCTTCGGTCAGCTGTTTTATGAGTGGTGTGAGTATTCCATCCGTACCGAGTAAATTTTTACCTGATTGTAATTGCTTCAACGCTTCATCAAAATTAAATGATTGATTTCTCATATGTCATACTTCTTTTTTTGAGTTTAAGATATGACACAGATTTTTGAACACTACCCGAGAAATATGATTTCTTTGCGCCCGACTCGTGCGAGCCTGACAGCGTTCAATACCACAATTTTGTTTAATTCTCGATGATAAACTTCAACAGACTAACGGGCATCCATGATAGATTTGACGTATTCATGGGTGGGATTGTCTTTGTTTGTTACTCTGTAATCAATACGGCCGTTTTTGGCTATAAATTGAAAACTGTCACCCAACCATAACCTCGTAAGTGTATTAAGGTTCCTTCTTCTGAGGTGTCTAACTTGTTCAATTGTATATAGCTAGGCGACTTAATTTTGATTACAGCATATGTATTAAAAACAGGTCATCGATAGTGCATCCTGTTTCCATCTTTTTACGTTTAGCTTGAGACCATTTATGTTCTATAGGATTTAAATCTGGTGAATACACAGGCAAATATTCTATCTGGTGTCCTGCGTTTATAATTGCCTGTTCAATATTCTTACCTTTGTGAAAGCTAGCGTTGTCCATAAAAATAACAGAATTTTCAGGAAGTTCTGGGAGCAATATTTTTGTGATCCAAACATAAAAAACATCACGATTAATATTGCAATCAAATAATCCGATAGCAAAAAGGGTTGTTCCCAATAAAGCGCCAATAACATTTGTTCTTCCCTTAGCACCCCAGTTTTTCAGGCCAAAACAACGGTGACCTTTTGGGGAATAGCCGTGAGTTCGTGGAGTGTCATGTGAAAAACCACTTTCATCAATAAAAACAACAGATTTATCTTTTTTTTCATATGTTGTCTTTTTTGCTGATGTGCCAGCCTGTCGCTTTCGTTGGTTTTTGGATGGAATAGAGTTTTTTTTATAGGTTAATCCCAGCTTTTTAAGGGATTGCCAAATAGTCTTTTTACAAACACCGAATCGCTCTGCCCGTTCCTTTTGGTAAGCATCTGGATACTGTTCCACATCTTTTGCTAAAGCATTTTTATCGAGCTTCCTCTTACGTGGCGTTGAATTTTTTGGCTCTGGTCGTTTAAGCCAACGTACTAAAGACGCTTTTCCAATACGGAATTGTTTCGCAGTTTCTCGAATTGTTAAACCTTCGGCTTTCCTTACAGATATTACTTTACGTCGAAAATCAATTGTATAACTCATAACACACCTTGTAATCAAAATTAAGTCGCCTAGCTATATTACGGTTAACAATCCGATTTTTTCTCAGCGTAGTTACCCAAACACAACCATGAGAGCGAATTGATTTCAGATTATCCAGGCTAGAATACCAAGCATCCATCGCTACCGCTTCAGGCTTGATCCCTCTTTTTTTAGCAAGTGCGAGCATTTCGGAAAAATGCGTATTTTTTGTTTTTCCATCGGAATCTTTATCATAAATACGATAATCAATAGGAATTGATTCAACAGTTGTTAGATTTGCCAAAGTAAATTAACTAAACCTATGCCAGCAATAACATCATGTTCATTACTTGAATATTGATAATGGACCATCTCTATTTTTTACTACGTGTTTTGGCAATCAATGTATCATCGGCAATTAGTACGCAAGGGCTTTTTTTGTTTATAGAAGGTTGAATTAATCGCTATAAGTCTTTAGGTCGAAAACATCTACTTTTTAGCCATCGGCTAACAGTGTCATGAGATAAAGGCGATGGGCTTACTTCTGATAACGCCAAACCAGAGTATCTTACACTGCTTACTCGTAAGAATGTTTTGTAGATATCTTTAATGCATGGATAAACTGACAAAATATAAACATCCTAATTTTTTCTTGTTTTGAACTTTATACTTCTTTTTCGGAGATTGCGAAACTCGTGTAGAGTAAAAAATAGGATCTTAAATCTGGATTTTTTAGCCCACCTACCTTGGCAATAAATTTTAAGCAATAAAATAACCCTTTCTTCTAGGGTTATTTTATTTGTAAAGGAATAATTTTTAAACAGATACTAGGGTTGCGGAGTTACTTCTGTAGTACCTTGGATCTCGATTTCAACTCGACGATCTGGTGCTAAGCAATTAATTAATGCAGAGCGAGGTTTTACGTTATTACAAGTACTACCTGTTACTGGATTTTCTTCTCCGCGACCTTGTGAACTAATTGCGTTCGCTGGGATACCTTTAGAAATCAGGTAGCTCATAACTTCATGTGCGCGTTTCTGAGATAAAGGTTTGTTGTAGGATGGTGAACCAATACGGTCAGTATAGCCAAGAACCATCACACGACCTTGAATTGGGTCAAGATTCGTTAGTTCGCTATACAACTTATCAAGTTCAGCTTTACCTGCTGGCCTCAAGGTATGTTCATTGAACTCAAATAAAACGTCAGAACGTAAAGTAAAATGTTTGTTTTCGATTGGTGCTGGAGTTGGTGCTGGAGTTGGTGCTGGTGCTGGTACAATCACAGGCGCTGCGTCTTGATTGAATCGATATGCAACACCAACGCTCAACATCCCATTATCTGGACGAACGGATAGTGAATCTTTATCGCCAATATGACTCACCCATTGATAATCTAAACGAGTTGCCCATTCTGGGGTAAGAGCATATTCAAGCCCTAGCGCATAAACTGGAGAAACACCAGTGTCATGCTCTTTAAAGGAATCTTGACCGGATACGTTTGCTTTTGCATCAGCCCGCCATACCATACCACCGAGACGACCATAAACATCTAATTCGTCTGTCAGTGGATAGCTTAGACGAGCGGTTAATTGAACACCCATCGATTTCAGGCTACCGTTGTTTGGCTGACCAGAATATTTCATTCTGCCAAACCAGTCATAACCTAATTCGAAACCGAGATATTGATTATGTTGGTAACCAATATAGGCACCTGCGCCTAGTTGATCGCGCTTAGTTTTACCACTCCCAACATTTTCATCGTAAGGATGAAAGCCGGTATTTTCAAAGTGTGACCAACCTAATTTAGCACCAGTATACCAGGTATTATCTTTGGGTGCCGCCTGAGCTGCAGTTGCGAAAGCTGCCACTGCTACTGCGATAGCTATCTTTTTCATTTTACGCCTCGTTATCATCCAATATAAGCATCAGCTTCTTGAGCTTTTTTATAAGCCGTATGGTTTAAAATGCTTGTTAAATTATTACGCTCTACTATCTCCGTCTCTACTCTATCTGCCTAAGGAATCATTCAAATAAAAAGTAGAATCAAAGCACTACCTTAACATTGTAAAGTCTACAACGAACTTCAAAAGTTACAAGTAGAGGAAACATTAATCTCATTAACTTTTTAAAAGGCAATCGGTGAATTATAGATATAATTTATAACTATATTGCCATGGTTAAAGAATTAACCAAATGATTTATATTATTTTTTTTTGTTTTTGTCTATTGTGGTTTACAATTCACAAAATAGATTGGGAATAATCCTAATCTAGGCTAGTGATAATAATTAGAATGAATTTTTAGCTGATTAGGATGTCTGCGGGCACAATTTATATTTTCAGGCTGCATAACAAAGCCAATACTGTTTCCTATCTGTGCTGCATGCTCTAAATGTTGTAAACATGATGGTGATAAAGTCGGTAACCAGCCTAAGATAAATACTACAATTGCCGCTAGATAATGCTTTTATCATAGCAATGACGCTCATTTCTGGGCTTAGTGAATTTATTTGTACTGTTTTATTTAATGGTAGCTCTGAATTAATCAACCAACTACGGCTTAATTTTCGGTTAGGATTTAGCCATAATAGCCAACGAGATTCATCGCTAAGCCGGTGTAATAATGATGTCAGAAGTACTTCAACCATAGGATTATTTTCATTATATACCCATTCATTAACTGCGCTGTTTGAATAAACTGGCGCATTTCTATAATTTGGTAATAGTAAATTTTGGACATTACTAGGTTGATACTACTCTGTTTTTATTGGGTAATTCCATGTGTTGGTATTCATATTGACCTCAGCTAATTACTGTTCGCATATACAGCATTTGTATATTCATATAATATATAGCTAGGCGACTTAATTTTGATTACAAGGTGTGTTATGAGTTATACAATTGATTTTCGACGTAAAGTAATATCTGTAAGGAAAGCCGAAGGTTTAACAATTCGAGAAACTGCGAAACAATTCCGTATTGGAAAAGCGTCTTTAGTACGTTGGCTTAAACGACCAGAGCCAAAAAATTCAACGCCACGTAAGAGGAAGCTCGATAAAAATGCTTTAGCAAAAGATGTGGAACAGTATCCAGATGCTTACCAAAAGGAACGGGCAGAGCGATTCGGTGTTTGTAAAAAGACTATTTGGCAATCCCTTAAAAAGCTGGGATTAACCTATAAAAAAAACTCTATTCCATCCAAAAACCAACGAAAGCGACAGGCTGGCACATCAGCAAAAAAGACAACAGTATGAAAAAAAAAGATAAATCTGTTGTTTTTATTGATGAAAGTGGTTTTTCACATGACACTCCACGAACTCACGGCTATTCCCCAAAAGGTCACCGTTGTTTTGGCCTGAAAAACTGGGGTGCTAAGGGAAGAACAAATGTTATTGGCGCTTTATTGGGAACAACCCTTTTTGCTATCGGATTATTTGATTGCAATATTAATCGTGATGTTTTTTATGTTTGGATCACAAAAATATTGCTCCCAGAACTTCCTGAAAATTCTGTTATTTTTATGGACAACGCTAGCTTTCACAAAGGTAAGAATATTGAACAGGCAATTATAAACGCAGGACACCAGATAGAATATTTGCCTGTGTATTCACCAGATTTAAATCCTATAGAACATAAATGGTCTCAAGCTAAACGTAAAAAGATGGAAACAGGATGCACTATCGATGACCTGTTTTTAATACATATGCTGTAATCAAAATTAAGTCGCCTAGCTATATCAAGCCGATTTTACAAAGCGCTTCGCAAAAAATTAACTTTTCTGCTTAATTGAACATTTAATCGTTGCAGTTTGGATAAGATTGCGTATTTTTTATTCTACCTGTTAAGTAGAACATTTTTATTAACTATTAATGATTTAAGTGGATATATGCTACAGTTTATTTATTATAAATATTGAATATAAAGGGTAACTGTTATGTTTTGTAATTGGTAAGATATTTATTTAGCTATATTTAATATTTAAACGATGCTTAAGGTTTTATTCGTCGCCTTTTGTATACGCGGTTTTGCAATGATCTAGGGGGTTTTTAAAATGGGTGAAATAACTTAATAAATTTTCTTACTATTTTAACTGATTAAAATATGGAGAAGTATAAAAATATTAGATTTGTGAGCATTCACATGGAGAGTGGCAATTATGCTTTTATTTGATTCTCGTTTTTCTTGTTTGCAAAGCCTAATGGAAAATTATGGCCATATAAAGAAAAAACCGCATTTTGGGGGTTATTGTATTCTAGTCAATCATGTCATTATTGGGCAGGTATTGGATGGTGAGTTTTATTTGCGAGGTTGTTTATTTGCTGAACTTCAATTTGAAGTGTTTGGATTGCAAAAACTGATTTATACCAAGAAAGGCGTTCCTCTTATATTAAAGTATTTTTTTATCAATGAAATGCTTTGGAATGATAATTTACTTTTATGTTATTACATTGATATCGCTTATAAAGCAGCCGTGGAAGAGTTATCTCAGAAACAGCATTCACATATCAGGATCAAAGACTTACCTAATATGAATGTGTCGATAGAAAGGGCATTAGGTAAAGTAGGAATTAGCGATGTAGACTATTTAAAAATGTTAGGTGCTAAAGTTTGTTATTTAAAATTAAGGCAGAAGAAAGTCAATCGGAGTATTAAATTACTATTTGAATTAGCTGGGGCTATTGAAGGCTATCATATCGCAGTACTTCCTGAGTCAATAAAAATTGAATTAATTACTTGGTACAATAGCCTAACGTAAAGAAATACATCAAGAAAATGGGTAGTGTTCAAAAATCTGTGTCATATCTTAAACTCAAAAAAAAGAGGTATGACAATATGAGAAATCAATCAGTTAATTTTGATGAAGCGTTGAAGCAGTTACAATCAGGTAAAAATTTACTCGGTACGGATGGAATACTCACACCACTCATAAAACAGCTGACCGAAGCTGCCTTGCAGGCAGAAATAGAACACTACCTATCGACAAGGTCAATCGATACGCGTAAAAATGGCTATATTCGAAAAACGGTTAAATCGACATCAGGTCAATTTGAACTGAAAACGCCCAGAGACAGGTCAGGTGCTTTTTAGCCTCAGCTCATTTAAGAAAAATCAGACAAAATTATCAGAGGATATTGATAACAAAATCCTATCGTTATTTGCATTAGGCATGAGTTATCGTGATATTCAAAAACATGTTGCAGAATTATATGGACTGGAAATATCAGATGGAGCTATTACGCATATTACTGATAAATTACTCCCTGAATTAAAAGCCTGGCAACAACACCCTCTGGAGGCGCTCTATCCTTTTGTCTGGCTCGATGCCATTCATTACAAGATAAAACATGATGGTCACTATATCAATAAGGCAATCTACACAGTACTTGGACTAACCACCGATGGGCATAAGGAATTGTTAGGACTCTATATGTCTGAAACAGAAGGAGCACATCATTGGCTGAGCGTTCTGACTGACTTACATAACCGTGGTATACAAGATATTTTAATTGTAGTGGCATACTAAATTTGGCCACCTAAGTTGAGGTGATATGCTTACCTCATAATTTTTATAGGTGCCGAAATGAGTAAAATAATTACTGCTGAATTTAAATGTGAAACCGCCAAATTAGTCCTTGACCAAAATTACACCTACCAGGAAGCCGCGAAAGGCATGAAGGTCAGTCTTTCAGCGATTAGCCGGTGGGATATTGAGCGGACGATAAAACGTAGCCTAGTCAGCGAAGCGTGGAACGTTAGTGGCGGCTCTGCTGGCGCAAGGACTATCGCCACGATGGTTACCAATACACACAACGTGAAACTTGGGCGGTGGTTAGCGGGTAAGTTGATGAAAGAATTAATCATCGTCAGTTGCCAAGAGCGAAAACATAAATACAACCGCGGTGGAAATGAACGTATTGATATTCCAAATCTGCTCAATAGGCAGTTCGCTGTTACAAAGCCTGACCAGGTTTGGTGCGGCGATGTAACCTATATTTGGACAGGCTCACGATGGGCCTATCTGGCTGTGGTATTGGATTTGTTTGCCCGAAAACCGGTGGGCTGGGCAATGTCATTTGCACCAGACTCAGAATTAACCGCCAAAGCACTACAAATGGCTTGGGAACTACGTGGGCATCCCAAACAGGTGATGTTCCATAGTGATCAGGGAAGTCATTATACCAGTCGTCAGTATAGGCAGGCATTGTGGCGTTATCAGATGACCCAAAGTATCAGTCGCAGAGGGAATTGTTGGGATAATAGTCCGATGGAACGATTCTTCCGTAGTCTGAAGACCGAATGGGTGCCAACGACTGGCTACCAAAGCTTTAGTACTGCTCAGTCAGCCATTATTCGCTACATAACCCACTACTATAGCGATATAAGACCTCACTGGTATAACGGTGGATTAACGCCAAACGAATCAGAGCGACTGTTCCGTGAACAGTCAGGTAGGGTGTGGCCAATTTTAGTTGACCACTACAAATCGCTTGTGTTGACGGATTAAAAGGGTTTCCAGAAGCGATAGCCAGTATTTTCCCGCAGACAGTCAGCTATGCGTAGTTCATCAAATTCGCAATAGCTTACGTTATATTGCCAGTAAAGACCAAAAAGCCTTTATGGCTGATTTAAAGCCGGTTTATCGTGCAGATACTAAAGCGGCTGCTGAGCTTACCCTTGATGAACTGGAAACGAATGGGGTGAAAAATACCCGATAGTGCTAGAATCCTGGCGAAGTAAATGGGAGTTGCTCAGTGCTTATTTTCGATACCCTAAAGCCATTAGAAAACCCATTTATACGACCAATGCAGTAGAGGCGGTTCATCGGCAGTTTAGGATATTAACTAAAACCAAAGGGGCTTTTCCTAATGAAAACAGCTTATTAAAATTACTCTATATTGGCATCAATCAGGTATCCAACAAATGGACTATGCCGATTAGTAACTGGGCGTTAACCATTGCTCAATTGTCCATCTATTTTAAAGGGCGCCTAGATGGTATAATTAAAATATAAAATCCCCTGACACAGAATTATGAACACCCTCGTTATTCAGCAAAATTTCATGCATTTTTGGCTCGAAGTCTTTACAAAAATCATCCATCAAGCAATAAAGTTCAGTAAGATTTTCCATCATTGTTTAACAATGCTCTACTCTTTAACCAGATTGTTAGAGTATTTTAACGAAATATGCGCATTCAACTATTTGAATAGCAAGACTTTCACTTTATTTCTTATCCCGAACTCAGGTTATTATTAGTGGCGTTCTTTTCTTTACATTCCGCAATAGTCAATGTGCCCAAGCCACCTTATTTATTACTCTGCTGGTTTTACTTAGTTTTAACTTATTGGGTGAGGGGTTCAAAGTTATGCTTCCCCGAGTAACTAATACAATCATTGGTTGTAGCATTGCTTGGATTGCAGTAAATTATATTTGGCCTGATTGGAAATTTCGACAACTACGCAACAAACATTAAACAGTAATTGCCGTTATCTTGCCGCTATTTTATTTCAATATCATCAAGGTAGAAATAACAGTGTCGATTATCGTATTGCCCGTCGCGATGCCCACATTAATGACGCAGAACTGGTTTCTGTGCTATCTGATATGCTTGCCAGAACTAAAACTAATAATATCTCCCCAGAAAGATTTTTAGATTACTCTGCATTAATCACAGCATGTTGAGTTATATTTCCGCCTTGGGAGCACATCGCGAACAACTTAATAATCAAACTATTTTATCTATTCTTGATAGTACAATCGCCTATATTGAGTCGGCGTTATTGAATAACCAAGCAGTCAAAGAGTTAGACACCCCATTGATTCAACGTTTCCAAACCATACAATTAGGAGAAAATAACAAAGAACAACTCATTGTTGAGCAATTATTATTGATTAACCTGTTGCCAGAAATCACCTCTCTGATTGTTTTTATTAACCAATAAGAGCCAGACTAAAATAGTTATAATTAGTAAATTTTATTAAATATAAAACTGGCCATAAAATCATTTTCTGAGGGTGTTCATAATTCTGTGTCAGGGGATTTTATATTTTGATTATACCATTTAGGCGCCCTTTAAAATAGATGGACAATTGAGCAATGGTTAACGCCCAGTTACTAATCGGCATAGTCCATTTGTTGGATACCTGATTGATGCCAATATAGCTAGGCGACTTAATTTTGATTACAGCATATGTATTAAAAACAGGTCATCGATAGTGCATCCTGTTTCCATCTTTTTACGTTTAGCTTGAGACCATTTATGTTCTATAGGATTTAAATCTGGTGAATACACAGGCAAATATTCTATCTGGTGTCCTGCGTTTATAATTGCCTGTTCAATATTCTTACCTTTGTGAAAGCTAGCGTTGTCCATAAAAATAACAGAATTTTCAGGAAGTTCTGGGAGCAATATTTTTGTGATCCAAACATAAAAAACATCACGATTAATATTGCAATCAAATAATCCGATAGCAAAAAGGGTTGTTCCCAATAAAGCGCCAATAACATTTGTTCTTCCCTTAGCACCCCAGTTTTTCAGGCCAAAACAACGGTGACCTTTTGGGGAATAGCCGTGAGTTCGTGGAGTGTCATGTGAAAAACCACTTTCATCAATAAAAACAACAGATTTATCTTTTTTTTTCATACTGTTGTCTTTTTTGCTGATGTGCCAGCCTGTCGCTTTCGTTGGTTTTTGGATGGAATAGAGTTTTTTTTATAGGTTAATCCCAGCTTTTTAAGGGATTGCCAAATAGTCTTTTTACAAACACCGAATCGCTCTGCCCGTTCCTTTTGGTAAGCATCTGGATACTTTTCCACATCTTTTGCTAAAGCATTTTTATCGAGCTTCCTCTTACGTGGCGTTGAATTTTTTGGCTCTGGTCGTTTAAGCCAACGTACTAAAGACGCTTTTCCAATACGGAATTGTTTCGCAGTTTCTCGAATTGTTAAACCTTCGGCTTTCCTTACAGATATTACTTTACGTCGAAAATCAATTGTATAACTCATAACACACCTTGTAATCAAAATTAAGTCGCCTAGCTATAACTCAACAAATTCGATAAGTGTAGTAGCACTTTATTGCGATTTATATCATAGTTTAGTAATTATTTTTTTAATTATGGAGTTGTTGCAAATGGATGATCAGAAACTGACACGAGTTTCGCACCAATAAAAAAACGCTCTATTTTTAAGTTTAATTCAGCATAATATATAAATAGACAAAATCTTATAAATTAAAAGCAACTTATTGTAATTTAAACAAATTTATACGTTTTAGTAACTTGCAAATTAACCATTGCTTTTAAGCCATCTCTGGAATTTTATATGCCTGTGCGAAACTCGTGACTGACAGATATCTTAGCTAAAGTAAAATTAATAGCATTAGTTGGCGCCAGTGATAAAGCTGACCGCTCAAGTTATAAGGTGATGAAATACCTTATAAATCAAGGATATAATGTGACCCCCGTCAGTCCAAAATTAGCTGGCAAAGAATTACTCGGTCAAAAAGTTTATGCCCATTTAGTTGATATTCTATATCCAATTGATATGGTTGATGTTTTTAGAAATTCAGCCGCTGCCTTTGAAGTTGCCGAACAGGCAATAGAAATCAATGCAAAAGTAATTTGGCTACAATTATTAATGAAGAAGCTAAAAAATAGCTGAGAGAGCAGGATTAGCGGTGGTGATGAACGCTTGCCCTAAAATAGAGATACCTCGCTTAGGCTTAGAGAAATAGATCAAGGAAGATGATAGACTAACCATCTCCATTGATTGTATTTAAAATTAGTTAATTACGTAATTGCGGAGCTCTGAGTTGAGTTTTAATTGATTCCGATAGCTCATCTAACGATGATTGTTCTGGGTGCTCATCAGAAGTTTCATAAGTAATCTGGGCTTCAGCCAGATAAGTGTGAATAGGTTCACCATTATCATCTTCCATAACGACATGGTACCAGGGAGCTGAGCGTAGAGCTGCATTAGCTGCAATATCGTCATCCTGTGGTTTATCCAGAGAGTATTCGGCGTCAACATCGACGATTACTCCAAGATAACCCAGGAGTTTGTGCCTTACTTGTTGCCCAATACTAAATTTACTGGTAGTCATCATAGCTACCTCCTAGAAGCCTTGCATATTCTATAGGTAATGATATGTGGGTAATAATATAAATTTCAAGCAGGTCACTCTGTTACGCTAGTTTCTTAATAACTCTAATCCATGTAGATTAAAAATCTTTATACTATGAGAGTATCTGTTGTTTACACAAAAAACAATATGTTGAAGTTATTATTTATTATAAGAGAGCACTAAAATGCGAAAGATAGGTAGAAATTACTATATATATGGGCGAGTTCAGGGTGTAGGGTTTCGTTATCATACCTTGCATTGGGGGAAAGAACATGGACTATATGGTTATGTTTATAATCGTTATGATGGTAGTGTCAACATAAAAGCTTTCGGTACACTACAGCAAATTCAGCAGCTAGAGGATTGGCTAAAAGCTGGTGGGCCAGTGGGTGCTAAAATTGAATATTATAAAAGTGAAGAGTGCCATGTTGAAAAAGAGGTAGTAGATTTTCATATTCGACACTCGCTGTGATAACTCAAATACATTTTACTGGCTTAGGTAAACCTGCAAGTTTTGTTGCTTGCTTCGCTGGTCCTTTTGGAAAAAGGCGATAAAGATAGCGGCTATTACCAATATCCTCACCATATTTTTTAGCAATTGCCTTTACTAACATACGAATAGACGGCGAGGTATTGAATTCTAGATAAAATTCAC
Organism: Candidatus Arsenophonus triatominarum; assembly: GCF_001640365.1. GTDB lineage: Bacteria > Pseudomonadota > Gammaproteobacteria > Enterobacterales > Enterobacteriaceae > Arsenophonus > Arsenophonus triatominarum. The sequence continues at coordinate 78,924 of NZ_LWMI01000009.1, forward strand.
GAATGAAGCGAATAATTTCCCAGTGTTGCTCTGTTAATGTAATATTCTCTTGTTTGGCTAGTAGATATACCATGGATTCACACCATTCTTGGCTATTTTTAAGGTAACCATCGGCATCAGTGTTAATTTCACGGCCTTCAAATATAAACATATAATATTTCTAAGCTTAAAAAAATGTATGGTTAATTTAACAAAATTGAACTCTTTACCCAAGTATATTAGTAAAATGCCGATAAATTAAGCGAATAATCACTTAATAGCATAAATATATAGCGATTAAATTATATAAAGCTTTACAACCATCCAAGCTGTGTTTATAGTTCTTGACATTGTGGAGGGGTGGCCGAGCGGCTGAAGGCAGCGGTCTTGAAAACCGCCGATGGGAAACCATCCGAGAGTTCGAATCTCTCCTCCTCCGCCATTTTCGTTTTAGTCGCGTCTTTTAACTACAGACAAATATTTATCAATCCAGCAAATTAGTAAATTTCATTGTGTACAATGGGTTATTGCTATCTTGCTACAATTTATTATATCGAATTGTTCACTGTCATTTTTTATCCCATCGATCTATAAAGCTGTTTGATATGGTTAGTAAGCTCATTTAGTCAAATTGATATTTACAGAAATCAGAATTAAACACGAGTTTCGCAATCTCCAAAAAAGAAGTATAAAGTTCAAAACAAGAAAAAATTAGGATGTTTATATTTTGTCAGTTTATCCATGCATTAAAGATATCTACAAACATTCTTACGAGTAAGCAGTGTAAGATACTCTGGTTTGGCGTTATCAGAAGTAAGCCCATCGCCTTTATCTCATGACACTGTTAGCCGATGGCTAAAAAGTAGATGTTTTCGACCTAAAGACTTATGGCGATTAGTTCAACCTTCTATAGACAAAAAAAGCCCTTGGGTACTAATTGCCGATGATGCATTGATTGCCAAAACACGTAGTAAAAAAATAGAGATGGTCCATTATCAATATTCAGGTAATGAACATGATGTTATTGCTGGCATAGGTTTAGTTATTTTACTTTGGCATAATTTAACAACTGTTGAATCAATTCCTATTGATTATCGTATTTATGATAAAGATTCCGATGGAAAAACAAAAAACACGCACTTTTCCGAAATGCTCGCTCTTGCTAAAAAAAGAGGGATCAAGCCTGAAGCGGTAGCGATGGATGCTTGGTATTCTAGCCTGGATAATCTGAAATCAATTCGATCTCATGGTTGGGTTTGGGTAACTACGCTGAGAAAAAATCGGATTGTTAACCGTAATATACAATTGAACAAGTTAGACATCTCAGAAGAAGAAACCTTAATACACTTACGAGGCTACGGTTGGGTGACTGTTTTCAAATTTACAGCCAAAAACGGCCGTATTGATTACAGAGTAACAAACAAAGACAATCCCACCCGTGAATACGTCAAATCTATCATGGATGCCCGTTGGTCTGTTAAGCATGTTGCTCAATAGTGAAATAAAGTTGCTTAAAATAAAAACAAGTTAGATACATCTAAAAAATACAAAAATAGTTTATTTTTTAATCTTACATAGGTTATCTTTAATGCAAAAATTGATGATTTTATCATCATCGGCTGGTTTTTTTGTAAGTCATAATTAATTTTGCTATTGAGCAACAGGCTTGTTGAAGTTTATCATCGAGAAATTAAACAAAATTGTGGTATTGAACGCTGTCAGGCTTGCACGAGTCGGGCGCAAAGAAATCATATTTTCTCGGGTAGTGTTCAAAAATCTGTGTCATATCTTAAACTCAAAAAAAGAGGTATGACATATGAGAAATCAATCAGTTAATTTTGATGAAGCGTTGAAGCAATTACAATCAGGTAAAATTTTACTCGGTACGGATGGAATACTCACACCACTCATAAAACAGCTGACCGAAGCTGCCCTGCAGGCAGACAAGGTCAATCGATACGCGTAAAAATGGCTATACTCGAAAAACGGTTAAATCGACATCAGGTCAATTTGAACTGAAAACGCCCAGAGACAGGTCAGGTGCTTTTGAGCCTCAGCTCATTAAGAAAAATCAGACAAAATTATCAGAGGATATTGATAACAAAATCCTATCGTTATTTGCATTAGGCATGAGTTATCGTGATATTCAAAAACATGTTGCAGAATTATATGGACTGGAAATATCAGATGGAGCTATTATAGCTAGGCGACTTAATTTTGATTACAGCATATGTATTAAAAACAGGTCATCGATAGTGCATCCTGTTTCCATCTTTTTACGTTTAGCTTGAGACCATTTATGTTCTATAGGATTTAAATCTGGTGAATACACAGGCAAATATTCTATCTGGTGTCCTGCGTTTATAATTGCCTGTTCAATATTCTTACCTTTGTGAAAGCTAGCGTTGTCCATAAAAATAACAGAATTTTCAGGAAGTTCTGGGAGCAATATTTTTGTGATCCAAACATAAAAAACATCACGGTTAATATTGCAATCAAATAATCCGATAGCAAAAAGGGTTGTTCCCAATAAAGCGCCAATAACATTTGTTCTTCCCTTAGCACCCCAGTTTTTCAGGCCAAAACAACGGTGACCTTTTGGGGAATAGCCGTGAGTTCGTGGAGTGTCATGTGAAAAACCACTTTCATCAATAAAAACAACAGATTTATCTTTTTTTTCATACTGTTGTCTTTTTTGCTGATGTGCCAGCCTGTCGCTTTCGTTGGTTTTTGGATGGAATAGAGTTTTTTTTATAGGTTAATCCCAGCTTTTTAAGGGATTGCCAAATAGTCTTTTTACAAACACCGAATCGCTCTGCCCGTTCCTTTTGGTAAGCATCTGGATACTGTTCCACATCTTTTGCTAAAGCATTTTTATCGAGCTTCCTCTTACGTGGCGTTGAATTTTTTGGCTCTGGTCGTTTAAGCCAACGTACTAAAGACGCTTTTCCAATACGGAATTGTTTCGCAGTTTCTCGAATTGTTAAACCTTCGGCTTTCCTTACAGATATTACTTTACGTCGAAAATCAATTGTATAACTCATAACACACCTTGTAATCAAAATTAAGTCGCCTAGCTATACGCATATTACTGACAAATTACTCCCTGAATTAAAAGCCTGGCAACAACGCCCTCTGGAGGCGCTCTATCCTTTTGTCTGGCTCGATGCCATTCATTACAAGATAAAACATGATGGTCACTATATCAATAAGGCAATCTACACAGTACTTGGACTAACCACCGATGGGCATAAGGAATGGTTAGGACTCTATATGTCTGAAACAGAAGGAGCACATCATTGGCTGAGCGTTCTGACTTACATAACCGTGGTATACAAGATATTTTAATCGCTTGTGTTGACGGATTAAAAGGGTTTCCAGAAGCGATAGCCAGTATTTTCCCGCAGACAGAAGTTCAGCTATGCGTAGTTCATCAAATTCGCAATAGCTTACGTTATATTGCCAGTAAAGACCAAAAAGCCTTTATGGCTGATTTTAAGCCGGTTTATCGTGCAGATACTAAAGCGGCTGCTGAGCTTGCCCTTGATGAACTGGAAACGAAATGGGGTGAAAAATACCCAATAGTGCTAGAATCCTGGCGAAGTAAATGGGAGTTGCTCAGTGCTTATTTTCGATACCCTAAAGCCATTAGAAAACCCATTTATACGACCAATGCAGTAGAGGCGGTTCATCGGCAGTTTAGGAAATTAACTATAAAACCAAAGGGGCTTTTCCTAATGAAAACAGCTTATTAAAATTACTCTATATTGGCATCAATCAGGTATCCAACAAATGGACTATGCCGATTAGTAACTGGGCGTTAACCATTGCTCAATTGTCCATCTATTTTAAAGGGCGTCTAGATGGTATAATCAAAATATAAAATCCCCTGACACAGAATTATGAACACCCTCCATTGATTAATACGTAGTTAACTATTTTTACTCAAAATGTTAATGTTATATCATTAATGGATCAAATAATTATAAAAAAAAGAGAACATTAGTAATTTTTGTAGTTATAAGACAAATAGAGTTAGTTGTCAGCATCAGTTGATAAATTAGCTATCAGTACAGAATTTTTATTTAATTTAGATGACTTTAATTAATTATTTGTTCGCTCCTGAGATGGTTTATTATGAGAATTAATATCAGATACTTTGCCAATTTGTAACAGACGGAATAAGCATGACTCGATTGAAAATTTTTGGGTTGCCTGAAGTTGTCCTCGTTGTGCCATTTCTTGATATTTTTTAGGTTGTTGTAGAAAATCATCAATAGCTGCTACCCAATTGTTGATATCAGATGGTGGTAGTAATAGTCCATTGCTTTTATGTTGGATAATATCAGGTAGCCCACCCACATTACTAGCAAAGACGGGCACAGCAAAGAAAAGTGATTCAACTGCTACCATACCAAACGCCTCCTTAGTAGAAGGAATTACGGTTAAAGATGCATATGAATATATGGCAGAAGAAGGAAAAACAATACCGCCTAGGAGTGTTTCAGGTTCTAAATCATAGTCGATAATTTTTTTCTGTAATTTAGCCTTACAAGCGCCATCACCAATAATTAAATAACGAAATGAACGGCCTTGACGCTTTAATTGGGCGAGTGCTGCTAAAATAATATCATGTCCTTTTTCTTCTCTTAGCATACCGACTTGAATTATAATTGGCGCTGTTCCATCGTTTATCCAAGTTAAAATACTATCAGCGACAGGTGTATGATTTTCGGCAACCATTTTAGAAAAATCAAATCCAGGATGAACAACCTTCACCTTTTGTGGCATACAACCAGATTGCAATAATGTTTTCCGCATTGGTTCGCTGGGTACAATGACGTAATCGAATAAGTAATTCATACTGAAGGCTTTTATTTTACCTGACAAATAGGTTTTTTGTCGCAGTACACATGGTCGTTGTTTCTCAGCTAGTGTTTTTACTGCGATGGCAAGGTTATTCGCATCATGGCCACTTTGACAAACGGATAAAATTGTTTGCTGCTGGCGTAGTAGTCTGCGTAGACGTATGATTGACGTAGGATGAGCACTATTAGTAAATGAAACATGATAGATAGGAATGTTGTTTTTTTTTGCTTCATGTACAATTTGGCTGTCAATATGGCAAGCTAAAGTTACGTTAAAGCCTCGACGTATTAGGCCTTTCATTTGTAGTAAAGCTTGAGCTTCTTGGCCACCAAAGTTCATCGAAGATTCGGTATAGATAATGGATGTATTCATAATATACGCTGATAATTAGCCCGTTTGTTAATTGACTTACTATTCAATTAACAAAATAAATAAATGACGTAATATTCTAATTTTTATGTTATTTTGCCAAAAAATTTAGGAGGGTGTTCATAATTCTGTGTCAGGGGATTTTATATTTTGATTATACCATCTAGGCGCCCTTTAAAATAGATGGACAATTGAGCAATGGTTAACGCCCAGTTACTAATCGGCATAGTCCATTTGTTGGATACCTGATTGATGCCAATATAGAGTAATTTTAATAAGCTGTTTTCATTAGGAAAAGCCCCTTTGGTTTTATAGTTAATTTCCTAAACTGCCGATGAACCGCCTCTACTGCATTGGTCGTATAAATGGGTTTTCTAATGGCTTTAGGGTATCGAAAATAAGCACTGAGCAACTCCCATTTACTTCGCCAGGATTCTAGCACTATCGGGTATTTTTCACCCCATTTCGTTTCCAGTTCATAAGTGGGGTTTTCTGCAGTTCCACCGGTATATCCGCTTTCTACCGATTTTACACCAATTACCTCTTTAAATATCGCTTCGGTACACCAAAAACATCCACCACTAATTACTGCATATTCAATTGTCATAGTGATTGCCTTGTAAGCTGTTAAATAGAGTTAGAATTAATTAATGCGATTTATCAAAAAAGATGATAGCTATTTTTGTCATATAAAATGAGTCGTTTGAGCCTAGTTTATTACTGTAATATAGTTTTAGGTTGATAGCTATTTAAGTGGCTAGCTTATGGTTTTGATGCTGAAAATAGTCAACATTTTGATTTTTATTCGTTATTAATAGCTCCCCTTTATTTTTCGATTGAGGGGAAGGAATTTATTATTTAGCCTAAATTGTTTGTTGATCGGCGTTTTGTAGCATTTTTCTGATAGGAATAATTAAGATTGCCAATACCGCAGCGCAAATTATTAAGGCAATAGAAACGTGGGAAAAGAGGGCCGGCATAGACTGTAACTGTTCTTTATTGATATTTCCGCCCATAATTCCTGCAACCAGATTACCTAACGCGCTAGCACAAAACCAAAGCCCCATGACTTGTCCACGCATTTTTTTAGGCGCCAGTAGTGTCATTGTTGCTAGTCCAATTGGACTCAAACATAATTCACCTAAGGTTAATAATAATATACTGCTGATTAACCAAATGGATGAAACATTGACATTATGCATGATAACTATGTTTGCGGCTACCATCATAACGGCAAACCCAGCAGCAGCAAATAAGATACCTATGACAAATTTTGTGGTACTAGTCGGGTTTATATTGCGCTTAGCCATTGTTGGCCATAGCCAACTGAATAGCGGGGCAAGCGTGATGATGAAAAGCGCATTAATTGATTGAAACCAAATAGTTGGAATTTCAAATCCATTAGTAAGATGGCGATCAGTATAGTCACGAGCAAAAATATTAAATGAGGTCGGTTTTTGCTCAAAAGCTGACCAGAAAAATGTCGCTGAAATAAGTAGGATAAGGCAGACTAATAGGCGCATCCGCTCATTTTGATTTAATCCCGCCAGGAAAAACATATAAATAAAATAGAGGCTAACAAAGGTGGCAATGATATAAGCAAAACTTTTGGCTACAATGGTAGCATTAAATGGCACGATATCGGTCGCAATAAGTATCACGATAGCGGCCAATAATACCATTACAAATGTGATCCACTTACCAATGTTTTTACGCTTGACGGTTTGTTGTTCCCAACTAGCATCAATACCTGTTTCTTTACTGTAGCGACGCATTTGAGGGACGGCATAAAATCGGAAGATAAGTAGAGCAACCAGCATACCAATTCCACCAAGGCCAAAGCCGATATGCCAACCATATTTTTCATAAAGTGGTCCAATAATTAACGGGGCAATAAATGAGCCCATGTTAATTCCCATATAGAACAGTGAAAATCCGCCATCACGGCGTATATCATCTTTTCTATACAGAGTACTAACCATAACAGTAACACAGGTTTTAAATAAACCTGTTCCAAGTACAATAAATAATAATCCGATAAAAAATAGGCTATTACCCCAAATTGCAGAAAACGCGATGGAGAGATGGCCTAATGCAATAATTAGTGATCCATACCAAACTGCTTTACGCTGCCCAAGCCAGTTGTCAGCTAACCATCCGCCAGGGAGTGAGGTAATATAAACTCCACCGGCAAAAATACCAACAATAGCTGATGCTTGCTCGATTGTTAACCCCATTCCTCTTTGCAATAAGGTTGCACTCATAAAGAGGATCAACAGTGGCCGTACGCCGTAAAATGAAAAACGTTCCCACATCTCAGTTAAGAAGAGAGAGCTCAGAGGATAGGGATGACCAAAGAAAGTTTTAATTACTGTGCGTTGCATCTAAATATTCCCCACCAATACTCTACCAGTGAAATTATAAAAGTAAAAAATATTAGCCTTAGGTTGTAAAATATTATCTTTTTCAGTCAAATATTGCTGTTAATCCAATATTGTGCAATATTATTTTCTGTTTAATTATTAGAAAGCTATATTTACTTTTATTTAAACCATTTTTTATAAAAAAGTCGACAAAAATATTATTTTTCCTATCTTAGATGGATTAAAAACAGAAAATATAGTTAATATAATTTTTTAAATTTAATTATTGTTAAATTTAAAAAGCATGTAAATCAATAAGATAAATGTTTATTTTTTGATTGTTATTGTATTGTTTATAATAAATTTAATTTGAAGTAAAAAAATGATAAAGCCATCATTTAATCACATATTGAGGTAATATTTTAGCATTTAATCAATAGTTAATTTAATGATAGTGGATTAGCAAAAAATTGTCTGGATAAGCCTAGTAACTGGTCAGATAACACAGTCACTGGTAATTTTGTTAATAGTGTATGTTATCAAGCTCACCATAAAGCGATGGCATGTCTATAGGTCTGGTTTTAAATCGACGATGCAACCACATATATTGCTCGGGCGCTTGCATAATCTGTTTCTCAATCAATTTATTCATAAAAGCTGCGGTAGAAATTTCATCCTGCTGTGGCAAGTGGGTTATTGCGGGTTGGATAAGCAATTCATAACCTTTTGCGTTAGCTAACCGCCTGGGGATAAAAGGTATTATGGCTGGATCGGCAAGTTTTGCCAGAATATGGGTACCGATGGTGGTAGCAGTATGTTTGACAGCAAAAAAAGGTACAAAAACACTTTTTCTTGGGCCATAATCGTGATCTGGCGCATACCACAAAATTTCTCCTTGTTTTAGGCTGCGTATCATGCCCTTTATATCTTTGCGATCAAGCATAAATTTATTAGAGCGCAACCGTCCTCGGGTTTGCAACCAATCCAGTAATGGATTGTCGTTAGGGCGATAAACACCAATACCAGGATTTAATATACCAAAGATACGAGCGCCTAACTCGAGAGTTAGAAAATGAATTCCTACGACGATGATCCCTTGTCCTGTCTGCTGAATTTTTTCAATATTATTCTGCCCCTTAATCGTAAACCAGCGGTGTATTCGTTTATCAGACCAGAACCAGGCCATACCTGTCTCAAATAATCCCATACCTACCGATTCAAAATTTTTATCGATCATTTGCTGGCGTTGCTGCGCACTCATAGCCGGAAAGCAGAGCTCTAAATTACGCTCTACAATCTGTAGGCGTTTTTTTAGAAAATATTTGGATAACCGTCCAAGGCGAGTTCCTAGCCAATAGATAACAGGATAAGGCAGTAAAACCAGTAAATAAAGGAGCCCAATTCCTAACCATGTTAGCCAATATTGGGGATGTAAATATAAAATTTTAAAAGGAGATACTTTTATCATCTGCGTTTTGTTTAGTCAGTATTAATATTAATATTATCTATTGTGACACCTTTTTAGCAAAGCTAAAACTATAATTGTATATTTAATCGACATTCACTTCTTATCCTTGGTTTGCTTCAAGAGGGGTTTACTATACATTTTTCCGTTGATGAGGGTGATATTCTGCAATTTTATATGGTCTTTCTTTTTAGCAGTTGGTATAACTTATTAAAGATCATATATTGAAGTATTTTATCAATGATATTAGGTGTAAATGAAATAAAAGATAGTGAGCACGAGAATGATTGGTCGTACACATTTTAACTAAATACAACGCAAGAAAATTGATATAAATTAAGAATAAAATTAATTATATTATTTATAATATGATTAAGTTGTATTCTTTTTGTAAATAGAAAATATTTTAATCATTTGAATATATATATTTAAAAATATTATAAACAAAAAAAAGTTCAATTCGATTATTAACAAAAATTTTTTCAGTAATGTGTCTTTTATGAGAATAAACAGTGCTATTACTAATTCCAAGTTTTCTGGCAATAACGTGATTAGGTACTGCATTCATCCAATTTTTGATAATTTTTTGCTCTTGATAACTAAAAATAGATGCATTGTCATTGGATAAACAAGTGATATTTTTTAATATGCTATTGGTTTCTATTAAACGTTCTAATACGTGATTTAATATTTTTTTAGACATAATAAAACATTGATTTTTTAGTAAGATGGGCCGATTCGTGAAAGGGTAAGGAGAATCAAGATAAATATAGAAACGTATATTATGTAGTTTTTCAATAAATGTTTGTAGTTGATTACAATACTCTGCATGATGACAATAATGTGTTAAATTGGCTAAAACAACATCAGGAGAAAAATTATTAATATGATTAATGGCAGAGTTAATATTATCCTGACTAATAAACTGCAGTTTATTGATTTTTGATAAATATTCACTGATGCCTAATCTTGTATAATAACATTTGTCAATGATTAAAACTTTCATTACAAAACATCCTTGTCTAAGTAATAGATAAACGATAAATTTCTTATTGATTTCTTGCTATAAGTAAAATAAGAAATAACGATAAAATTTTGTAAATGTCTTGCTGTTATATAATTAAAATATCATAGTAAGTATTTAATTGAATACCCATATTAGCTTAATATTGTTTATTAATTGATTTAGTTTATTTATATAATTTAGCTTTATTAATAACGCTTTTCAGAATGTATATTCATTATCTTTCTGGATTTTTATTAGTCTTATTGTTTATTTTATAGAAATTTTTTGATAAACAAATTAACTAATGCATGATCTTATATTGATTATAAATAATATGTTACTATCAACAATAGTCGTTAACAGTCACTGATAGTCGATAATTTAAAATTAACTCTATGTTTTATAGTGTTTTTATTTTTCATCTTGGCAGAAGATAGCTGTTTTTAGTCACCTATTATAATCCTTGCGTCATGAAATTTATGTACATATTGGTGTACATGTAATATTATATAAAAAACGCAAGGAGAAAAAAATATGGAGGTGAGTGATTCTTGGTTAAGAGCGGTAAATGGTAAGCCGCAAGATAAAATGCTGACTAAATCAGACTGAGAGGGTTTATCCGTTGGCGTGACACTGAAAGGTAAAGTGATTTTTCAATATCGCTACCACTGGCAAGGGAAAGGTGATCGGATAGACATTGGAACGTATCCGGCAATCAGTTTAAAAGATGCCCGTGATAGCGCGCTTTTCTACCGTGGTGAACTGGAACAGCACAGAAACCCTAAAGTGGTTAAACTCACCCGTAAGCAACAGTCAATTGATGCGCAAACGGTTGAATCGGTTATTCACGACTGGTGGGAAAAGTCGCTTAAAAATGCACAGGTAAAAGCGGGTGAAATATTACGGTCATTTGAAATTTACGTCTTTCCCAAGATCGGCAATTTGCCCCATGACGAAACCCATTTGCATGTTTGGTTATCACTAACACGAGTTTCGCACAGGCATATAAAATTCCAGAAATGGCTTAAAAGCAATGGTTAATTTGCAAGTTACTAAAATTACAATAAGTTGCTTTTAATTTATAAGATTTTGTCTATTTATATATTATGCTGAATTAAACTTAAAAATAGAGCGTTTTTTATTGGTGCGAAACTCGTGGCTAATTGAAGAGGTGGTAAAAATAAAATCGACAATTGGTGCATGGATCTTACTTTATGCCAAAACCGCGCATCGGTGGGGGATACGCAGGGGGATTATTTGTTTAAATCCGCTTATCGATGTAACATCGCAGGATTTAGGGGTAAAAACGCAACAGGGTGAGAGGGTGTTAAATGACAATGAACTCAGGGTATTATTTGCGTTAATTGATGCGCCAGACTATAACCCCAGAAACGCCTTGATAATCAAATTAGCGTTATTATTCGGTTGCTGGATAGGGGAATTGCTAAAAGCGAAAATGACCGATTTCACTAAAGGAATATGGACAGTCCCGCCCGAAAATCATAAAACCGGGCGAAAAAGCAAAAAGCCGATTATCCGTCCCATCATTCCGGCGGCAAAGGAATTAATAAAAACCGCCAAAAAACTGAGTCATGGTAGTGATTATTTGTTTACAGTCTTAGAGGGTAAAACATTATGTGTAGGCGGTCATATTGTTTTCAAAAAAATGGCTTGTAGATTTGAGAATTACACGAGTTTCGCACCAATAAAAAACGCTCTATTTTTAAGTTTAATTCAGCATAATATATAAATAGACAAAATCTTATAAATTAAAAGCAACTTATTGTAATTTAAACAAATTTATACGTTTTAGTAACTTGCAAATTAACCATTGCTTTTAAGCCATTTCTGGAATTTTATATGCCTGTGCGAAACTCGTGAATTACACTAACTGGTCAATTCACGATTTACGTAAAACCATGCGTACGAGGTTGCGGAGTTAACCCAGCACCATGTTGCTGAGATAATGTTAGGTCATAAATTACCAGGGGTTTGGCTGGTATACGACAAGCATACCTACCTAGAGGAACAGCGAGAGGCTTATGAACGCTGGTGGAATAAAAAAATTAATCAAATCGTTTGCCATTCTCCCAATCCATAATATCCTGCCAGTCAAAATTAAGCTCATCGGATCTAAACTTAGGGCGTGGAAAACCTTCCCGCCGTTGTTTTCCAGTACCCGCCCACAGTCTGATAGTGTGCATTGTCACTTTGTACCTTTTTGCCAGTTCACTGGTTTTGACAAAAGGGGATTCATTCATAGGATTTTTCTCCTTATTACATCTTTTCGGTATGGGTAGTTTTAGTGGGGTAAATTCTGGTGGGATAATGATTTATCGATCTAGACTACTTCTTCAATGCGTCGAGAAATACTCCCAAATAGACCATAAGTGCTGGCACTATCATGACAGCGATAGCCAGTAGCTCTTGCCCGCCCAAATGAATATTGCCTAATCGCCACGTTTAAACCTAATTTGCGGGTCAATAGCTGTTGCAGCATGCGCAATATGTCCAACTCACGAGTTTCGCACCAATAAAAAAACGCTCTATTTTTAAGTTTAATTCAGCATAATATATAAATAGACAAAATCTTATAAATTAAAAGCAACTTATTGTAATTTAAACAAATTTATACGTTTTAGTAACTTGTGAATTAACCATTGCTTTTAAGCCATTTCTGGAATTTTATATGCCTGTGCGAAACTCGTGCAACTATCAATTCGAAGGCGAACGCCGCGCTGATAAATACTAATGTCGTGATTAATAATTTGATGATATTAAGTTTCATGGTTATACCTTGTTGGAATTAGCTTACTTCTTAACGCAAATCGCTTTGGCGTTGATATCCTTGAAAGTTTCAAATTCCCGCTCAAACAGTTTAGCGGCGAATTGTGACACATATTTTCAGTGTCAAATTCTTGTGTATGAACACTTGCAAAGTTACTTGATGCGTAAGGGCTGGCGTACACGGCTAAGATTAAAATCCACATGGTAGGTGCTCCTTAATTAAGAAAAATATTTATAAACTTAAGGTTAATTAACTTTCTGTACAAATAATTACACTGTCTATAAATACAGTCTTACTAGACTATGGTATAGTTATTTAGTTGTGTGTTTGTTAACAGCAATATTTTCCCTGGTGTTGGCCAGCCTAGCGCTGGTCTTTTTTATTTCCTTTTCATTGCTTCCAGTAATAAATCCTGTATTGCACGTTTTGAATTGCGCCGTTCCATGACCACTTCATCGAGTGTATCTTTAGCGACGATATGATGGATAAAGACCGGGCGGTTATGTCCTGCTTGTGCTTGACGGGTGGGACCGATACGCTCGAGAATTTGCTGGTACTGCTCCAAGTCCCACCAGTGGGAGAAAAAGACCAGAATATTACCACCGTCCTGTAAATTTAAGCCGTGTCCACAGTTTGCAGGGTGGGCAAAAAGCAGTGGGATTTTGCCATTATTCCAGTCTGTAAGGGTTTGTGGGTTAGCATCTAACGTTTTGCCTTTGTGGTAGCTCAGACTTAATCTGACAGTTGCCGGTTATTTATACAGTACCTGTCAGGTTAAATTTGATTTAAATCTTTCTCTCTCCAAAGTTGTTTTCCATCGTGTAAAGTTGCCATAGGAGTTCGACCGCAACACATTTTTCCTTAAGCGTGTTGCTTAATAGTGAAATAAGGGTATTTCGGTGATTGAAGTAAATTTTAGGCTGTTCTGAGATGGAAATTCCAAAGACCGGCACTAAGGAGTAAAAAGGTATCATCAATAAAGGGTCTACGATTCCGTAAAATTTGGGTCATACAACCGAGGCGCTTGATACCCGCGATGGCGTGTTCAACCGTAATACGGATGCCCGAGATTATTTTATTTTCTTGTTTTTGTTCAGGCGATAAAGGTCTTTTTCGAGTTCCTTTTTTTGGGATTTGTGTATTAGGATGCTGTTTATCTATACCTTGAAAACCGGTATCGGCCCAGATGGTTACCTCAGGGGGAATATGGCGAATTATATCGACTTTATCGAGTAAGCGTTTATCGTGACGGCGCCCATTTTTGATCATGGGGATAAATCCAATTTTCCTCGTTTCGTCAGTCATAATAAGCCCTTTTCGAGTGGTCTGTCTTTTCTTTCCCGAATACATTTTTTTTCGCCGACGCAGATTCTTAGGCTTTTGGACAGGTCGCTCTGTCCCATCAATAAAGACGTCTTTAACTCCAGGAAAGGCGCGAAAAAATTCCTCAGCAGAGCGAATTTGACGAGCGGGCAAAACACATTCTCGCCCCAAGGTCATCTCTAAAACCGGCAATAATATTTTTACCCAGCGACATACCCGTGTTCTATCTAAACCAAAAAGAAGTCCTTGCAAATCATAGGTCGGATAACATTTTAAATACAATAAAATAAAAAGCAGTTTATCTAATGGGGTTGGGATAAATCCTTTCTGCCCTGCACCCATCTGCCGCTCGTGATCTTTTCGATTCTTTTTCCGATAAATCAAATAACAAGCTGAAAATTCAGCGGCTAAATTTTTCAATTCTTCGACTGATAATCCAATGATTGCTTTACATAAACGATTATCTCGTAACAACCGCTCTTTGTTGATCATTTCAAACCGTTATTTTCTAAGTTAAACCTCTTTTTATTGTCTATAGCGTGACAAAAAATGCAAGTCTCTATTCAGCAACTATTTTCTTGATGAGTGCGTTGGTTATTATATTCCGCTAACCATTTATCTAAATCAGCTTGTAATTCATTTAAAGCCCTATAGATTTTCTTACGAAAAGCCACCTGATAGAACTCTTGTAATACAGTTTTATGAAAGCGTTCACAAATCCCATTAGTTTGAGGTGAACGAGCTTTAGTTTTTGTATGATCAATATCATTGATAGCGAGATAAAGTTGATAATCGTGATGTTCAACTTTACCACAATACTCACTGCCTCTGTCCGTCAGTATACGTAACACCGGTAACCCATGCTGGGAATAAAAAGGGAGAACCTTGTCATTTAATAAATCTGCCGCCGTTATCGCGCTTTTTGTTGTGTAAAGCTTACAATGAACGACTTTACTGTAAGTATCAATGTAAGTTTGTTGATAAACACGACCAACGCCTTTTAAATGACCGACATAAAAAGTATCTTGTGAACCCAGATAACCTGGATGCGCTGTTTCAATCTCACCACAGGCTTCATCATCTTGCGCTTTCTTTTCTAGAGCACTGATTTGTGATTCTGACAGGATAATTCCTTCTGTTGCGATTTTATCTTCAAGCGCTTTTAGGCGATTTGTAAAATTTTCGAGATTATGGCGCAGCCAAATAGAGCGAACGCCACTCCCCGAAACAAAAATGCCTTTTTTTCTTAGTTCATTACTACTGCGGTGTTGACCGTGTGCAGGGTATTCAATCGCATACTCGACTACAGCGCTTTCAATCTGTTCATCTACTCTATTTTTTACGTTAGGCACCCGTCGATTTTGATTAATTAAAGCGTCTATCCCACCATCGTTAACAAGTTCCTGGTATAGCTAGGCGACTTAATTTTGATTACAAGGTGTGTTATGAGTTATACAATTGATTTTCGACGTAAAGTAATATCTGTAAGGAAAGCCGAAGGTTTAACAATTCGAGAAACTGCGAAACAATTCCGTATTGGAAAAGCGTCTTTAGTACGTTGGCTTAAACGACCAGAGCCAAAAAATTCAACGCCACGTAAGAGGAAGCTCGATAAAAATGCTTTAGCAAAAGATGTGGAACAGTATCCAGATGCTTACCAAAAGGAACGGGCAGAGCGATTCGGTGTTTGTAAAAAGACTATTTGGCAATCCCTTAAAAAGCTGGGATTAACCTATAAAAAAAACTCTATTCCATCCAAAAACCAACGAAAGCGACAGGCTGGCACATCAGCAAAAAAGACAACAGTATGAAAAAAAAGATAAATCTGTTGTTTTTATTGATGAAAGTGGTTTTTCACATGACACTCCACGAACTCACGGCTATTCCCCAAAAGGTCACCGTTGTTTTGGCCTGAAAAACTGGGGTGCTAAGGGAAGAACAAATGTTATTGGCGCTTTATTGGGAACAACCCTTTTTGCTATCGGATTATTTGATTGCAATATTAATCGTGATGTTTTTTATGTTTGGATCACAAAAATATTGCTCCCAGAACTTCCTGAAAATTCTGTTATTTTTATGGACAACGCTAGCTTTCACAAAGGTAAGAATATTGAACAGGCAATTATAAACGCAGGACACCAGATAGAATATTTGCCTGTGTATTCACCAGATTTAAATCCTATAGAACATAAATGGTCTCAAGCTAAACGTAAAAAGATGGAAACAGGATGCACTATCGATGACCTGTTTTTAATACATATGCTGTAATCAAAATTAAGTCGCCTAGCTATATGTCCGTTTATATCTCAGGAAGGAATTTCCTAACTTGCCATCATATTCACGCTGCGTAGAGTTATTTCCGCGCAGTGTCTTAGCTTTAACGGCACTGTTTGAGTCAATTAAAGGAAAATGCACGGGTCTGTCGGTTGCCGATTCTACTCCGATAGCTGTGTGTGATAACTTACGGATCCGCCGGCATAAAGTCTTCGATGGGATAGCTGAACGAGGAAAAACCTCAACAGGTTGGTTCTTTGGTTTCAAACTTCATGTAATTATCAATCATTTGGGGGAAATACTCAGTTTTCGACTTACACCAGGAAACACAGATGATCGGAAACCATTACCTGAGCTGATAAAAGATCTTTCTGGTTGTTTGTATGCGGATAAAGGGTATTTATCGGCTTCACTGAAACAGCAACTGAAAACAATGGGAATTAACCTTATAACGAATATCAAGAAGAAAATGAAGCCTGTTGAACAGACTTGTTTCGACAAAGCCATCTTGCGTCATCGTTCTGTCATTGAAACGGTATTTGATGAGTTAAAAAATCTTTGTCAGATAGCGCATACGCAGCACCGCTCTCCTGCTAACTTTGTAGTGAATTTATTAGCAGGGCTGGTTGCATATTGTTTAATTCCATCTAAACCAAAGATACCGGTGGCAGGAACATCTCTTCAAGCATAATTGATAATGCTTATCCTGAACTCAGGTTACTTAAATCCTGACTGTCCATGTAGTGGCATACTAAATTTGGCCACCTAAGTTGAGGTGATATGCTTACCTCATAATTTTTATAGGTGCCGAAATGAGTAAAATAATTACTGCTGAATTTAAATGTGAAACCGCCAAATTAGTCCTTGACCAAAATTACACCTACCAGGAAGCCGCGAAAGGCATGAACGTCAGTCTTTCAGCGATTAGCCGGTGGCTAAGAGCCCTTCGTTTAGAACGTCAAGGGAAAACATCGCCTGGTCTGCCATTAACACCTGAACAAATTGAGTTCAGAGAAATGAAGAAAAAAATCCACCGGCTGGAAATGGAGAATGACATCTTAAAAAAGGCTACTGCGCTCTTAATGTCCGACTCACTGAAAAATTTTCGGTAGTTGAAAAGCTAAGAGTGCTTTATCCGGTGGAAACTTTGTGTCGTATTTTTAATGTTCACCGAAGCAGTTATCGCTATTGGTGTCGGCCTAAGGAGCCAGATATTGAGCGGACGATAAAACGTACCTAGTCAGCGAAGCGTGGAACGTTAGTGGCGGCTCTGCTGGCGCAAGGACTATCGCCACGATGGTTACCAATACACACAACGTGAAACTTGGGCGGTGGTTAGCGGGTAAGTTGATGAAAGAATTAATCATCGTCAGTTGCCAAGAGCGAAAACATAAATACAACCGCGGTGGAAATGAACGTATTGATATTCCAATCTGCTCAATAGGCAGTTCGCTGTTACAAAGCCTGACCAGGTTTGGTGCGGCGATGTAACCTATATTTGGACAGGCTCACGATGGGCCTATCTGGCTGTGGTATTGGATTTGTTTGCCCGAAAAACGGTGGGCCGGGCAATGTCATTTGCACCAGACTCAGAATTAACCGCCAAAGCACTACAAATGGCTTGGGAACTACGTGGGCATCCCAAACAGGTGATGTTCCATAGTGATCAGGGAAGTCATTATACCAGTCGTCAGTATAGGCAGGCATTGTGGCGTTATCAGATGACCCAAAGTATCAGTCGCAGAGGGAATTGTTGGGATAATAGTCCGATGGAACGATTCTTCCGTAGTCTGAAGACCGAATGGGTGCCAACGACTGGCTACCAAAGCTTTAGTACTGCTCAGTCAGCCATTATTCGCTACATAACCCACTACTATAGCGATATAAGACCTCATTGGTATAACGGTGGATTAACGCCAAACGAATCAGAGCGACTGTTCCGTGAACAGTCAGGTAGGGTGGCCAATTTTAGTTGACCACTACACCAGTACGATGACCTGATGACCTAGAGCAAAAAGCCGTGCGTGTTCGCGTAATTGGTAAGGGGTAGGTTTTTCGCCAGGTGCTTTACATTCCACAAAAATAATGTTGCCATTGGGGAGTGCAACTAATCGGTCAGGTACTCCGCGTCGCCCCTGTGAAACAAATTTATAGGCAATTCCCCCGATTTTTCGCACCAAATTTTTTTCGATGCTATCTTCCCTGATTAACCGCATGAATGCATCCTTTTAATATGTTCCCGTTTGATTTGCATAAGGCAAAAATCGGCGCGGTTCTCACTCCAGATACGATTATTGCGATTGCGCGCCAGTCGGTTTGCCTGTGACCATGCGCGCGCAGCTTCATGGTATTGGCCTGACTGTTCAAGGTGAACCGCATCGTGTGCCGCGTTAAAATAAAGTGGGCTGTCGTTTTTTCTAAAGGCCATGATAGCTCCAAAAATAAACCACTTCCTAGTCGGCTGGAAGGGTATTGCTCTTAGGGGGCGAATAGTGAGGTAAATGTGTTTTAAGTATTTTTTCAATAACCAAGGTTGCTGACGGATTATCTTGTAGTTGAATGGTGTTATTACTATATAGATTAATGTATACACCGGATGGTAATTCATAGCATATAAAATTCCCTTTCATTTTCGGTGTGATTTTACCTAATCTGCATTTTTCCAGTATAGCTAGGCGACATTATTTTGATTACCAAAAGATATGATCTTATCCAATATAAATTTACTGATATGATAGCAATTTATTATAATCATTTTAAAGTCGCTTAGCTATAATCCAGAAAAAGTCGTTATTGGGTAAGGGTATTTTTTCAGCGGTAATATATTGAGTTCGTCTTGCATAGTGGATAAACCTTATAATTTTCTAATTTATTCCTTTCGATAGCGATAAGTCTCAAAGCCATTGGCTCTAAGGGGTAAATCTAAAGCCCAGTCTGGATTAAGACTTAACAGTATACTTAACCCCTCGGCTGAGAATTGTAGGGTATCCGGCGTTTCACTGATAATTTCATCATGGACGGTTAAGACAATCTCATAACCTGCCTTTTCAATACGTGGCATGTTATACGTTAGGACATCCCGTGCGGCGGCCTGACAAATATTTTCAGTAATTTTTCCGCCGTAGGTTTTTAACCGTTCCCATTTACGGCTGTAGGGATTAGTACCCATATAGGTAATTTGTCCATTCTCTATTCGCGCAGAAGGGTAGCAAATACTGCGCCCTGAAGGTAGACAAATCCTGAGCCAACCTTTATCGCGACGGACGGTAAGTTTACGGCATTTGAAAGGTATATTCGGCACCTGAATGGACTTTTTTACCGCGTCTTCAATATCGTGCCAAAATGATACCGTTTGTGGATGGGCATTGCGCCACATGCGCTTAAGGGAATCGCAGGTAACAAAGACTTTTTCGCTGAGGCCATAAGTTTTATCCGCTTCAACGGATTTTTGATACCAGCTCATCGCCTCTCGCTTAACGTTAGGCGGTATGTTAGGTAACGCCGCTTCCGCCAGTTCATCTAATTCTAGTCCATAGGCGAGGGCGAACGTCAAAAATGCCGCAACGCCCCCGCCATAGCCCAAGCCCAGCTCCATCACCTTACCGATTTGCCGCTGGGCTTTAGTAACATTTTCAGGTAAAAGATTAAATGCGCGTGCGTAGGCGAGTTTATATAAGTCATCGCCTTTGCCGTTATCAAATTCGCTAAAAGCGTTGACTTTCCATTTTTCCCCTGCCAGCCATGCCAACATGCGACCTTCAATATTTGATAGGTCAGAAATAACCAGTTTTTTACCCGGTGGTGCGATAATACATCCTCTTAGCGCAGAACTGGTCAGTCGCATAATGTCATCGCAAATGAGTTCGGCGCAACCGGCTTTTAAGGCTTCAATACCGTTATCAATCGTCTTTTGGTCAAGAGAGGGTCTTGGGAGATTATCCGGCTGAAAAATACGCCCCGCCCAGCGTCCGGTGCGTGAGGCGCCACAAAATTGCTTAGTCCCTCGAAGACGTCCATCTACACTTACCGATTTTAACAGCGCTTTGTATTTACTGGTGCTGGTTGTGCACGATTGCAGACGGATTGACAACAGTTCGCGTAAAGCCGGTGGAATATCAGGGTCATTAATTCGGCGCTGGAGGGTGCTGGCCTGCATATCCGGTAATGCGATACCAAATGCTGAAACGATATGCTGTAACAGGGCATCGCGTTGTGTGGCAGCCTGTACGGTATTATCCGTTAATTGCTGTGTGATTGCTGATAACCGTTTTTGCTCGTTTTCAACGGCTGTCAAGGCGCTTTTGGCCAACTCAACATCCATACCCATCCCCCGACGATTAATCTTTTGGTCTAACTGCCATAAATCTATTTCGTCAAAATTCATATTCCAACGGGGTAAATGTTGATAAATCTCGCGCATGGCTGAAATATCTGAACCAGCGTATTGCTTAAAACGTTGCCATTCCTCTGCGTGAGTTAACGCAGTGGCGCGTTGTATTTTGCTGTTTTTAGGACGGGGTTTGCAAAATAGCTGTATGAGCGCTTTACCCTCTTTATCTTTGGCTTTATCGTTATTGACATTGAAAATATCGCAAAGCGAATCAAGCGCACCGGGTAGGCCATGCGCCAGGGAGTGTACCAGGGTATCGTGAACGCGAGATAAAGGTAAGTCGATATTTAACACCGTGTTTAAAATCACCGCATCAAACATCCCCCCATTATGCCAAACGGTTAAGATTTCTCGGTTATCAAGATAGGCTTTTAAATCTGTGGGCATCGTTTTATCTTCGGTCACATCCCAGACCTTGACAGGGTCATGATTGTAAGCATACGCAAAAAGTAATATTTCTGCATTTTCAGCATAGCGATGAGTGCCACAATTAATCGGTATATCGCTGTAGGTTTCTAAATCGCAAAACAGTAAACGAGGCATAATCTATCCTTATTGTCAACGATCACCGAAAACTGATCCACTTTTTAGCTAAATACGATCAATCAAAATTGATCCACTATTTTATTCGGTTATTGCTCCTGAGCGCCGCTTATCTTTCAATCGATAGCTTTTACCGCTCAATTGCAGTACATGCGAATGATGAAGTAAACGATCAAGCATAGCGGCGGTTAATGTTACGTCATCAGCAGAGGCACCGGGCCATTGCCCAAATGATAAGTTACTCGTCAATATAACACTGCCATGCTCATAACGCTTGGCAATCACATTGAAAAATAGGTTTTCTTCCTCTCGCCCAAACGGTAGGTATCCAATCTCATCTATGATCAACAACTTCGGTGCCATCACCGAACGTGATAGATATTGTTTGAGCTTATTTTGTCGTTTAGCCGTTGAGAGTTGCAACATCAGTTCAGCCGCTGTTGTAAAGCGGGTTTTCCTCTTGGCCTGTACTGCTTTTAATCCTAATCCAATAGCTAAATGCGTTTTGCCTACACCACTTGGGCCAAGCAACACTACATTTTCATTACGCTCAATAAACGTTAATGCGCTTAATTCCTGTATTTGTTGCTTAGGAACGCCCGTTGCAAACTTAAAATCGAACGTACTGAGTTGTTTGTGCGTTGGGAATCCCGCCATCCGACTAAAGAGATTGCGAGTTCGTTCATCTCGTTGTTGTTGCTCACATTTTAATAGGGACAGTAAAAACTCTCCGTAGCTTTTGTCTTGGGCGATGCACTGTTCGGCAAGTGATGACCAATGAGTCGGAACAGAATTTAATTTCAATGACTCACACAGGTGTTCAATTTGTTCATGCAATAACATGTCCACCTCCCAGCAATGCTTCATATACGCTGATTGAGTGTTGCAAATTGACAGATTCAAGGGGCGGTACGATACGGATATTAAGCGTATTAGTCTGCGAGATAGATTGGCAAACCCTTGCTGGTAAGGGAAGAAAATACTTAACTTCCTTATCTAATCTGTTTGCTGGCTTTTCTAAGGTTGTTCCATGAATCCGCTGATGAGCGACTCGTTCTAACCATGGACCCACTTTTGCATTGGCTATCTCGATATTCAGTTCAAGATTATGAGCACGAAGTACGGTATTTAATGGTATGATAAACCTGTTTTTTAAATAGTGGTTAAAGCGCTCTACTTTACCTTTCGTTTTTGCCCTGTATGGCTTGCAAGTGTAGTGGCATACTAAATTTGGCCACCTAAGTTGAGGTGATATGCTTACCTCATAATTTTTATAGGTGCCGAAATGAGTAAAATAATTACTGCTGAATTTAAATGTGAAACCGCCAAATTAGTCCTTGACCAAAATTACACCTACCAGGAAGCCGCGAAAGGCATGAACGTCAGTCTTTCAGCGATTAGCCGGTGGGTAAGTGCCCTTCGTTTAGAACGTCAAGGGAAAACATCGCCTGGTCTGCCATTAACACCTGAACAAATTGAGTTCAGAGAAATGAAGAAAAAAATCCACCGGCTGGAAATGGAGAATGACATCTTAAAAAAGGCTACTGCGCTCTTAATGTCCGACTCACTGAAAAATTTTCGGTAGTTGAAAAGCTAAGAGTGCTTTATCCGGTGGAAACTTTGTGTCGTATTTTTAATGTTCACCGAAGCAGTTATCGCTATTGGTGTCGGCCTAAGGAGCCAGATATTGAGCGGACGATAAAACGTAGCCTAGTCAGCGAAGCGTGGAACGTTAGTGGCGGCTCTGCTGGCGCAAGGACTATCGCCACGATGGTTACCAATACACACAACAAAATAGTTGCTGAATAGAGACTTGCATTTTTTGTCACGCTATAGACAATAAAAAGAGGTTTAACTTAGAAAATAACGGTTTGAAATGATCAACAAAGAGCGGTTGTTACGAGATAATCGTTTATGTAAAGCAATCATTGGATTATCAGTCGAAGAATTGAAAAATTTAGCCGCTGAATTTTCAGCTTGTTATTTGATTTATCGGAAAAAGAATCGAAAAGATCACGAGCGGCAGATGGGTGCAGGGCAGAAAGGATTTATCCCAACCCCATTAGATAAACTGCTTTTTATTTTATTGTATTTAAAATGTTATCCGACCTATGATTTGCAAGGACTTCTTTTTGGTTTAGATAGAACACGGGTATGTCGCTGGGTAAAAATATTATTGCCGGTTTTAGAGATGACCTTGGGGCGAGAATGTGTTTTGCCCGCTCGTCAAATTCGCTCTGCTGAGGAATTTTTTCGCGCCTTTCCTGGAGTTAAAGACGTCTTTATTGATGGGACAGAGCGACCTGTCCAAAAGCCTAAGAATCTGCGTCGGCGAAAAAAAATGTATTCGGGAAAGAAAAGACAGACCACTCGAAAAGGGCTTATTATAGCTAGGCGACTTAATTTTGATTACAGCATATGTATTAAAAACAGGTCATCGATAGTGCATCCTGTTTCCATCTTTTTACGTTTAGCTTGAGACCATTTATGTTCTATAGGATTTAAATCTGGTGAATACACAGGCAAATATTCTATCTGGTGTCCTGCGTTTATAATTGCCTGTTCAATATTCTTACCTTTGTGAAAGCTAGCGTTGTCCATAAAAATAACAGAATTTTCAGGAAGTTCTGGGAGCAATATTTTTGTGATCCAAACATAAAAAACATCACGATTAATATTGCAATCAAATAATCCGATAGCAAAAAGGGTTGTTCCCAATAAAGCGCCAATAACATTTGTTCTTCCCTTAGCACCCCAGTTTTTCAGGCCAAAACAACGGTGACCTTTTGGGGAATAGCCGTGAGTTCGTGGAGTGTCATGTGAAAAACCACTTTCATCAATAAAAACAACAGATTTATCTTTTTTTTCATACTGTTGTCTTTTTTGCTGATGTGCCAGCCTGTCGCTTTCGTTGGTTTTTGGATGGAATAGAGTTTTTTTTATAGGTTAATCCCAGCTTTTTAAGGGATTGCCAAATAGTCTTTTTACAAACACCGAATCGCTCTGCCCGTTCCTTTTGGTAAGCATCTGGATACTGTTCCACATCTTTTGCTAAAGCATTTTTATCGAGCTTCCTCTTACGTGGCGTTGAATTTTTTGGCTCTGGTCGTTTAAGCCAACGTACTAAAGACGCTTTTCCAATACGGAATTGTTTCGCAGTTTCTCGAATTGTTAAACCTTCGGCTTTCCTTACAGATATTACTTTACGTCGAAAATCAATTGTATAACTCATAACACACCTTGTAATCAAAATTAAGTCGCCTAGCTATATGACTGACGAAACGAGGAAAATTGGATTTATCCCCATGATCAAAAATGGGCGCCGTCACGATAAACGCTTACTCGATAAAGTCGATATAATTCGCCATATTCCCCCTGAGGTAACCATCTGGGCCGATACCGGTTTTCAAGGTATAGATAAACAGCATCCTAATACACAAATCCCAAAAAAAGGAACTCGAAAAAGACCTTTATCGCCTGAACAAAAACAAGAAAATAAAATAATCTCGGGCATCCGTATTACGGTTGAACACGCCATCGCGGGTATCAAGCGCCTCGGTTGTATGACCCAAATTTTACGGAATCGTAGACCCTTTATTGATGATACCTTTTTACTCCTTAGTGCCGGTCTTTGGAATTTCCATCTCAGAACAGCCTAAAATTTACTTCAATCACCGAAATACCCTTATTTCACTATTAAGCAACACGCTTAACGTGAAACTTGGGCGGTAGTTAGCGGGTAAGTTGATGAAAGAATTAATCATCGTCAGTTGCCAAGAGCGAAAACATAAATACAACCGCGGTGGAAATGAACGTATTGATATTCCAAATCTGCTCAATAGGCAGTTCGCTGTTACAAAGCCTGACCAGGTTTGGTGCGGCGATGTAACCTATATTTGGACAGGCTCACGATGGGCCTATCTGGCTGTGGTATTGGATTTGTTTGCCCGAAAACCGGTGGGCTGGGCAATGTCATTTGCACCAGACTCAGAATTAACCGCCAAAGCACTACAAATGGCTTGGGAACTACGTGGGCATCCCAAACAGGTGATGTTCCATAGTGATCAGGGAAGTCATTATACCAGTCGTCAGTATAGGCAGGCATTGTGGCGTTATCAGATGACCCAAAGTATCAGTCGCAGAGGGAATTGTTGGGATAATAGTCCGATGGAACGATTCTTCCGTAGTCTGAAGACCGAATGGGTGCCAACGACTGGCTACCAAAGCTTTAGTACTGCTCAGTCAGCCATTATTCGCTACATAACCCACTACTATAGCGATATAAGACCTCACTGGTATAACGGTGGATTAACGCCAAACGAATCAGAGCGACTGTTCCGTGAACAGTCAGGTAGGGTGGCCAATTTTAGTTGACCACTACAAGCACGCGAGTAGCCAAGCGTTGCAACAAACGCTTTTAGTGATCGTTTTTTGCATTTGTTGACCTGGCTGTGTTTCAAAACGGACGACAGGTTCGGGAACAATGCTTGGTTTAAATTGACAAACAAATCGACGTAACTGAGCAATACCGCCTTGATAGCCTCTTTCAGCTACCTCATTAAATCACGAGTTTCGCACCAATAAAAAACGTTCTATTTTTAAGTTTAATTCAGCATAATATATAAATAGACAAAATCTTATAAATTAAAAGCAACTTATTGTAATTTAAACAAATTTATATGTTTTAGTAACTTGCAAATTAACCATTGCTTTTAAGCCATTTCTGGAATTTTATATGCCTGTGCGAAACTCATGATTTTGTGCGTTCATTAAATTTTGCATGTAGAAATCTCTCAATAATAAAATTGATGAAAGATTGCCCCTATAATAAAGGGCGTAAGATTAATTAATGGCGTTCTAAGAAGTGGGTAAGTTCACCTTCGTACCACTGATCGGTACGAGTGGTGATTATCCCGATTTGTTCATGGTGAAAATGCTCAAAAAGCTGTTTGATCTCCGCTAACACGGTATCGATATTCTCACGCTTACGTAAAAGTCGCTTAATCGTCTGCTTTTCAGCGTCATTGATAATTTGGCGCAATGTCTCGGTTATATAGTAAATCCGCCGGCACTCATCAGCCATTAACGGAATATGCGCTACCTGAAAACGCTCCGGTGAAGGTGTGCCGGTCACTTCACGCAAAGCCAACCACACTGCATTACTCCATGAACGCTCAAAACGAAAACCATTTGTCATACACCAAACTAAATGTGTCAGGTTACGGGTGTCTGAATGGCTAAAACGCTCTGTGGCTTTAGGTTGGTATTTTGGTGTAGAGTGTAACTTGGTTTCCATGCGATTAAATTCAGCAATATAGGCTTCCTTAAATTGTGCTGCTTTTTTGCCTGTAAATCCCATGACTAAAAATACGAAGCCGTCTTTGGTCATTTCGTAGTAAACGACTTCACGAGTTGCACCCTTAGCAAGTTGTACGTTTTTTATCATTCGCGAAAAGTTGCGAGTGATAAATTCTTCTGAGCATTCAAGCGATTCTACTTTTTGTACAACATGATGATGTTGTTTGCCAAAGTAATGAGCTACATTGTCAGTTGTAGTGATCGCTTTACCGTTATGGATTTTGACGTTAGGTCTGATAGTAGATAATTGAAGTGTCATAAGACCTCCATTGATAATCTGAATTTACCACCACCAAAGAGGTACAAAACTCATCTTGGTGGTGAACTGAACAGGGTTTGCACTACCGCGATTATCAGACGGCCAACCTTTCGGTTGCCCCATCCAGCCCACCATAGAGATGTGACTAGATTACGACATTAAAAAACACGCTCGCGGCGTGTACATGTGTCGTGATAATCACAGCGGGGTGCAAATCCCGACATCTGATTTTGCAGATGTAAATAAACTATAGCGCATGATTTCTTCTTTCGTCAATGGGTATTTTGTGGTTATAATTGCGAGGTCTTGGGTTATTAGCTCAGTTGGTAGAGCAGTGGACTCTTAATCCATCGGTCGCAGGTTCGAACCCTGCATAACCCACCAACTCAACGATGGCTTTTTGCCAATCGCTGATTCTCTTTTCTCAAGTATTGGTTTTCTTCAGCCAGTAGTTGAATCATATTGATTAATGTTTTGGTTTCTTCATCGGTGTAACAGGGTTGCGCTAAATTAAGCAGATAATGGCTGTTATTACTGGGGTTAGTGAGCGTAATGCTTTCACACATATTATCTAATTTCATTTCGAGCCTCCTCAAGGAATTTAGCGTGATGCCTGATTGTTTCACTACCTCAGGCTGCGGTAGTTCGTGTGTTAGCTGGCTAATAATGCTTCTTCCTCAGCCATGCTCAGGTCGTCAAATTCTTCAACAGAGGCCACATTTCCACCGCTAAAGGCGTCACCATCACGGAAAAACTGAACGCCTCTTAATGACACTGAAACCCCTTTACCGTTATTGTCATAGGCGTAAAACTCAATGGTGGCGTTAACGTAACAGCCAGAGTAGGGGCGACCATCCTGTGCGGTTAACGGTGAAGTGTTACGGTCAATAACTAACGGACGAGATTTGTTGCTGGCGCTAATGTACAGGTTTCCGGCATAGCCGTCGTACTCTTTGGTATCCCCATCGCGTAAGCAAAAACGGTTAGGATTATTACAAATGCTGTTATAGATTTTTTCGATATCCTTTGCGCCCCATTTTTCGCCAATCACGTGTTTAATACCGGCTTTAATTTCATCAATCAGCTCAGTACGACTTTTGGCGATAAGGAAAGTGGCGCGGTATTTGAATTCGCTCTGACCACTAAACTGAGAAGGTTCAAATAAATCAGGAAAAGCCAGACGTACGTTGTTTAATTTGATTTTCATAACATTACCTTTTAATTAGATGGATTTGTCAGCGAGTGACGCTTCGGTCACATCGTCAAAGTCGTTTAAGGGATTAATAACCAGAGCAGGGCGAGGGTCAGATTCCGGAGCGATGACCGGTTTACCGTCTGCCCGTTGAATAAGTGCTTCCAGTTTTGCCCAGCGATTAGGTTTGTCTTTCTTAAGCAAATTTTCAGCCTGTCGTGGGCTGATAATTTTCTTGTGGTAGATTTGCTCTTGTTTAAGTTTTGCGCCTTTTAACAGCGATTCGGCTTCACGTTCATCACACCAAGTGCGATTACCCTGTTTGCCAATAACCAGTTTAAAGCCAGGTACTGATTGCCCAGTATGTAATGCCTCGGCGACCCGATTTCGCAAGGCTTTACAAAAGCTCTCTATCAAATCGACATGCTGGTAGAGTTTTGCCATTTGCTCAGGCGTTAGTAGCGTAATGCGCTGTGGTGCCTCGCTTAGTTGGGGCGCTAAAGGTTGAGTTAAATCGACAAAATCGCCTTTGACTTCGTTATGCACAAACTGCGCCTGCGCAAAACACAATCCGCCTTTTGCTTTACAGAACTGGCATTGCTTGATGCCCGGTGAAAAGGCACTATCCGGTAAGGCATCAAGACCGCTGCGCTCGGCAAGGGTTGCCATCTCTGTGGCTTTTTGCGCCCTCAATTTGGCTAAGTCACCAAAGTTTTTTAAGTCCTCAACCGATACTGTCCATTCGGACAGATGGTTAAGTCTGGGCTGATGAATAAAAAGACGAACCGTTTTAAAATCATAAACAAGGTCAAACTGATGTAACGCCCCCAGCGCATAAAGCATGAGCTGCGCATTGTTCTGGGCATCCACTTTAACGCCTTTACCATATTTCAGGTCATGGATTTGTAGCTCATCATCACTGACAATAATCGCGTCCGCGGCACCAAATGAATTTTCTACGCCAATGACCTGAGAAAAATCTACTCGTTCTTCAACCTGTAAGAGTTTTCCGTCCGCCAGTTGCCAGACGGTATCGATATAGGTCTGGACGTGTTCAATCATCTCTTCATCCACTTGGGGCGAATTGGCTTTTAGCAACGGATACGCGCCGATATAATCCTTCGCATCAAAGCCAGATGTTCGCTTACGCCCTTCACTATAGGGATTTTGGCGCATTTTTAAGATACTTTCCGCTAAGGCATGCGCAGCGCTGCCTTCTTCAGCAAACGGTGATGTTTTATCGGGTAAGGTGGCTTCTACTGCGAGACTGGCGGCGCATCTCAACCATCTATGCGCTGAGGAGGGGGAAAGTTTTGCATGTTCAGCCATCGCTACCCTCGGATTTATCATCGGCTAAAACGCTTTGTGCTTTTTCGATAAACTGAACTAAATTGTCATCGGTAACGTCACCCAGTTTTTTAGCGTTGAATGATGTGAGGATATCCACCGCTTCATTGCGATATCTCCCTTTTACAAGTTGGGTAATCAATGTTGATGCATCACTACGCAGTGCTTTTTTGAATAATGGCAAGGCGAATTCTCGACGTTCGGTAATGCCAGAGAGATTATTCCAATTGGCCAAAATTTTTAGGCACAAATCAAAAGTCGAGGTTTTTGAGAGCATTTTAATTTTACTTATGCCATCTAAGGCGCAATAAAGCGCATCAATTTGCCCCGTTGTACTATCTGCTTTTTCGGATGCAGGAATTGCTCTGGCGCTAGCCAATTGCATATTGTCAGGTTTAACCGCTTTGTTGCCAAATAAAACCGATAGGGCAACAATTTCACGTAGCTCAAGCGATTCAATATCAACAGGTTCGGGTTTAGGCTCTACTTTAGGCGCTTCAACAATCGGTTCAATAGGTTTAGGTTTCGTTTCTGTCTTAGGGGCTTTAACCTTTTTCTCGGCGACAACAGGCTCAGGCTCAGACTTAATTTGTTCTTTAGGCTCATCGATAACCGGCGTTGCAGGTTGTAGCTTAACATCCGGCGCAAAGGATTTCGGTTTGTTTGCCCCTGTCGGTTCGTTTGGGTCACTCGGGTCATTTTCAAATTGTCCGACCAGCTGACTGATTAACATTTTATGGGCTTCAGCCAGTTGATTATGGGCGATGACCATTTGCGTGTGATTTTCTGCCAGTCTTGCCAGCAGGGGGGTATTTGCGGTAAGCATTATGCGTCGACCTCAACGATATAAAGTGACAGGAAATTGGTGATTAGCATTGCGTTTTAGCGCTTCTAATTTTTGTAAATAGCGTAAGCGCCGGACGTTGTTGTTCATCGGAAATCGCTCCGATGACAGGATTTTTGTTTTTTGCATGGTGGTTTTTCCGATGGATTGGGTTAGATAGAGGATGCCTGATATTTCTGGCGCGTCAGGCTCGCTCCCTTCTGTGTATTCCCACGACACACAAAACAGGTATATAAATTACCGCAAAGCTAAAGTAAGGATATTAGCAATAGGTGACTATATGATGCTGATTCAAAACAATATGAAATCTTTTATCTTATGGTTGTCCATCTATAATATTTTGTAGCATGGTTGACGATTGGGAAGCCTGGTTACCATATGCATTATGAATTAGCAAAACCAAAATTCTTGTTATTTTTACCAGAATCTTTACTAGCATTTTTTTCTGACTCTTCTATTTCCAGCGCAATAAAACCGTCTCCGATAGCCGAGGCAAGCGCTTTCGCCCTGACCTTATCAATAATACGATTTGAATCCATTTCCGCCTGTAATGCATACAGTAAAGCTTCACTGGCTTTATCTTGGGATTTTTCACTTAATTCTTCAAATTTTATCATTTCTCCTAAATACAAATCAGTTTTGGTGGTGTGTGCCGGAGCTATCCGGTTTATATTTACAGCCATACTGGTAGTGCCCTGGGTGTTGCTTTTAACTTGATGGCTGTATTTTGGTTATTTCACACACCCCAAAACCGACTGTCTTTGACATCATTCATTCCCTTCAGACCTTACAGGTGTAGTGGCATACTAAATTTGGCCACCTAAGTTGAGGTGATATGCTTACCTCATAATTTTTATAGGTGCCGAAATGAGTAAAATAATTACTGCTGAATTTAAATGTGAAACCGCCAAATTAGTCCTTGACCAAAATTACACCTACCAGGAAGCCGCGAAAGGCATGAACGTCAGTCTTTCAGCGATTAGCCGGTGGGTAAGAGCCCTTCGTTTAGAACGTCAATGGAAAACATCGCCTGGTCTGCCATTAACACCTGAACAAATTGAGTTCAGAGAAATGAAGAAAAAAATCCACCGGCTGGAAATGGAGAATGACATCTTAAAAAAGGCTACTGCGCTCTTAATGTCCGACTCACTGAAAAATTTTCGGTAGTTGAAAAGCTAAGAGTGCTTTATCCGGTGAAAACTTTGTGTCGTATTTTTAATGTTCACCGAAGCAGTTATCGCTATTGGTGTCGGCCTAAGGAGCCAGATATTGAGCGGACGATAAAACGTAGCCTAGTCAGCGAAGCGTGGAACGTTAATGGCGGCTCTGCTGGCGCAAGGACTATCGCCACGATGGTTACCAATACACACAACGTGAAACTTGGGCGGTGGTTAGCGGGTAAGTTGATGAAAGAATTAATCATCGTCAGTTGCCAAGAGCGAAAACATAAATACAACCGCGGTGGAAATGAACGTATTGATATTCCAAATCTGCTCAATAGGCAGTTCGCTGTTACAAAGCCTGACCAGGTTTGGTGCGGCGATGTAACCTATATTTGGACAGGCTCACGATGGGCCTATCTGGCTGTGGTATTGGATTTGTTTGCCCGAAAACCGGTGGGCTGGGCAATGTCATTTGCACCAGACTCAGAATTAACCGCCCAAGCACTACAAATGGCTTGGGAACTACGTGGGCATCCAAAACAGGTGATGTTCCATAGTGATCAGGGAAGTCATTATACCAGTCGTCAGTATAGGCAGGCATTGTGGCGTTATCAGATGATCCAAAGTATCACTCGCAGAGGGAATTGTTGGGATAATAGTCCGATGGAACGATTCTTCCGTAGTCTGAAGACCGAATGGGTGCCAACGACTGGCTACCAAAGCTTTAGTACTGCTCAGTCAGCCATTATTCGCTACATAACCCACTACTATAGCGATATAAGACCTCACTGGTATAACGGTGGATTAACGCCAAACGAATCAGAGCGACTGTTCCGTGAACAGTCAGGTAGGGTGGCCAATTTTAGTTGACCACTACAAGGGAAATATTTATCTAAGAAAGTTTGAATTGATAAGAGGAGCGCTTCAGCCTTGGTTTCCCATCTACCTATAAAAATACGCAAATCAGTATTTTGAATTACACCAAGACACGAGTTTCGCACCAATAAAAAAACGCTCTATTTTTTAAGTTTAATTCAGCATAATATATAAATAGACAAAATCTTATAAATAAAAAGCAACTTATTGTAATTTTAGTAACTTGCAAATCAACCATTGCTTTTAAGCCATTTCTGGAATTTTATATGCCTGTGCGAAACTCGTGCAAGATAAAAAATGATTGGAAGAGCAAGGACTAAAAATAAAAATCTAATCGAAATATTGATGTATTTAAGCATTGAACAACCTCTTGATATCGGTATCTGATGTGCAACTGTCGTTACTCACCATAGGCCACTTCGCAAAATGACCTATAATTAGTGTTGTTTGCGTTTGCATTTCTTTCTCTGTCAGTGTTGCCCTTTCACGACCATTTTTATCAAATGGGGCTAATCTTCTCGCCAACCGGATCGCGTTTGACGATACATCGCATTTTATGCGCAGGGGTCTATACAGAAAAATCTGTGCTGTTCCGACTTTCTAAATTGTTAAAGAGCAGATATTCATATAAACTCTTTTATTCATAATCGCATAGATGATGTTATACTAAAAATGCATTTAGTCAATTATTTTTCGCATTATTTTTAAGAAATCGTATTGATGGTTGAGTGGACGTACTCACTTAGTCTCTATAATAAAGAGAATCCTTAACAATGCCTGCCACGTAAATGATTTTTTTAATGGTTGACGATGCGAGACGTATTGGTGGATGGTCAGCGTTAATAGAAAGCAAATGAATAACATCATCTCTTTGATAAAGAAATGTTTTTACCATAACCTGGCCGTTATCATCTTGAACTAGAACTTCGTCACCGGGTTTATATTTATAGTTGGGCTCCATAACAACGAATTCTCCATGTTGAATTCGTGGCATCATTGATTCGCCTTGGCAACGAAGCGCAAAAGCATCTTTATCCTCCGTTGGCCAAATAATATAACCATAGTCATGTTCGATCGATGATTCCTTGGAATTCCAATATCCACCTCCACCCAACTGTGTTGTTCCTAACACAGGAACCTTGCAAAAATTGAACGGAATAGCATTAAGTTCGACCCTTGTAAATGATGTTGTATCGCTTTCTTCAGAGATGTTTGTCGTACTCAAATCTTTATATAGCAATTCACTTGCTTCGACTCTAAAAAAATTAGCAATTTTTTGAACTACTTCTAATCGTGGACTTTTAACTTCTCCACTTAACATTCTATGGAGTGTAGGTTGTGGCATCCCAATACGACGTGATAGTTCCGCAACACTTTTAACCCCCTTTTCATCCATTAATATCTTGATATTTTTATTTAAATTTTGAGTCCCCATCCCCATTATGTTACCCCTTATAATTATGTATTAAATTCAGAATATACTTTTACGCATATTATAATTGAATTTAAATAAAATTTTCGCATTGAAAATATTTATGCGAATTGGTATTTTTAACGATTGAATGAAACGAAATTGGAAAAATACCATGTATAAGAAATCACCTATAGAAATCGTCAAAGCATTATTATCACTTGGATTAACTCAATCAGAAATAGAAGCTCATACCGGTATTAAACAGCCTTCAATAAGCCGAATACTGACTGGAAAAACAAAAGATTCGCGTATATCTACAATGGTTGCCCTAGAAAAATTTTATTTAAAGCAAATGACTAATTCCTCTATCAAGTCAAGATTAAATAAGTCAAAGGCCAAATAACCCATGCAAATAAATTATTCCGTCGGGCGTAGTGTTAGTGATCAGCGCCCGAGTCCTACTGTTGCTGGCTCTTATGACGAGCTTGATCGCCTAAAAACATGGGGTGCGTTGCCTGATGAATGGGCGCACTTCGATTTAGTCCTCGGTTATACCGATAAATTATTACCTGTGGTTTGTAATACTGAAGCTACTATTTCGCCTTACAGCAAAATGAAAGCGCTAGGCAAAACGCCAACTGTGTATAATTCTCAGCGACAGGTTATTGGGATCACCGAATGGACTACTAAATCGTCGACAGGGGAAGACATAGAAAAATGGATGGTGGAGCCTGATTACGGTATCTGTGTCAAAACAGGCTCTGGTATAATAGCACTGGATTGTGATAGTGACGATGCAGATGTCCAAGCCAGTATCCAGTCCTTTATGCTAAAGTCTTTTGGTCAAATCCCGCCACGTCGTTTTCGAGATAACAGTAACAAATGCCTTTACCTCATCGCAGTAGAAGGTGATTATTCTAAACGTGTGCATCGTTTAAAAAACGATTTGGGGATCATTGAGCTTCTCGCTAAAGGTCAACAGTTTGTCGCCATGGGGGCGCATCCTACTGGTGCGCGGATTCGATGGGATAATGATTTACCGTCTGAACCTTTTATGATTACAGAAAAACAGTTAAATGATTTCTGGAAGGCTTTAGCTACCGAATTACCCGTTGTGTCTTCGTCTGAATCGAGTCGCTTAGGTAAAGTAAGAGACCGTTCGATCGCAACGCCTAATGCAACTGATGAAGTCGCTGAATTCTTGGATAGTCAGGGGCTAACACTAGACTATGGCCGTAATGGAGAACGCTATATCAGTTGTCCTTTTGAAAGTGGGCATAGCACTTATAGTGGGGTCACCAGTACGGCGTATTTCCCTAAAAACACAGCTGGTTTTGACGTCGGGCATTTTAAATGTCTGCATGCCAGTTGTGCTCATAGAAACGATGGTGATTTCTTGCACGCTATTGGGTTTGGTAAAGATGATTTTGACGATCTGTCGGATAATAAGACTGAAGATGGTTTTACCAATATCAATATGGATATGACAAGTCATTTCCTTGAACGTTTTATTTATGTGATTGAAGGTGATCAGGTCTGTGACCTACTACGACCTCCTTATAATTGTATGATGGAGATGAGATCGTTTAAAAATCTAATGGCACCTTATCAAATACCTTCAGCAAGTAAAAAAGGTCAGCCAATTGCTGCAACGAAACGCTGGATAGAGCATCCTAAAAAACAAGTGGCTGAGTGTGTGGGGTATCAACCCGGAAAAGATAGGTTAGTGCAACGACCTGACGGGCGTTTTGATATTAATCAATTCTATATGCCGAAGCATGCAAAAAACTTAAACACACGTAAGACTGAGATCTTTCTTAACCATATGAATTACTTAGTGCCAGATGAATGGCAACGTAAGTTTTTCATTGCACGTCTGGCATGGTTCGTTCAGCGTCCAGAACGTAGGTGTCCTATATCCATATTACATGTGGCCACTGCGCATGGTACCGGCAGGGGATGGCTTAGCCAATTAATGGAAAGAGTGTTAGGAGCATGGAACTGCTCCCGAACACGTATGAATGTCTTGTGTGATAACCAGTATCACGATTATCTGTATCACACGTTATTATGCACTGTAGATGAAGTTAAGGAAAACACTAAAAGGTATGAGGTTAATGACAAAATCCGTGATGTGCTGACAGAGTCTCGTTTTGAAGTTAACAGGAAATACGGACGAAAAATGACTATTGATATATTTACAGGATTTCTTTTTTACACTAACCATTATGACGCTTTAGCATTACCAGAGGAAGATCGACGCATAGCGGTTCTTGGAGGGCCTGATACTGCCGCTGATGAAGATCATTATGCCGAGTTATATAGTGCACTCAGCGATAGCGATTTTATCGCACAGGTGTATTGGTATCTCATGGAGGTTGATATATCAAAATTTAATTGGCAACGGGCCCCTAATACCAAAGAACGTCAATTAATGATCGAAAGTAATAAAAGTGATATTGAAGTAGCGATTATTACGCTTCTAGAGAATCCTCCCGTACCCGCTATGACCTATCAGCAAATAGTTAATGAAGTTATCAAGGAAATTGGCTTGGAAGCTGAGATTAACCAGAAACATATTACTCGAATTTTAAAAGAAAGGACGAAGCGGCCTGTTACAAAATTAGTAAAAATTAAAGGTATAGCCTACCGCTTTTGGATATTGGAAAAAAATCGCGAATTTAGTAGCACTGAATTACGTGGAATCTATGAAACTTATGAAAAATTGCAAGGGCAAAGTTTATAAAACAACAATTCCAGTGCGAAAGGTAAGAGGTAACAGTTAAAAAAAAGATTTTTGACTAATTGAGTTAAGGTAACTGATAAAAGAAGATCTGTTACCTCTGTTTTTTACATTAAAATCATAACGTTAAGTGAAAAAGGTAACAGGTAACTGATGTTTTGAACATATATTGTATGCGAGGGTGTAGGTGTGTGTAAGTGTATGTGCGTACGTATATATAGTTTTAAAAGTAACTATTACCTGTTACCTAAAACTTGGTTAAGCCTTATATCAAAAGGAGTTAGGGTAGGTAACAGGATCATTTTTATCAGTTACCTCAAAAAAACTTTAAATAATTTAGCAAAAATGTTCCCATTCACAACAGGAGCGAAAAGACCATGCGCAGAGACATTGAGAAAATACTACTACACTGGGGCGGTTGGTGTGCGGGTGATCCTTATGCATCGGTGAGCTGGTTGCCGGTGGCATCGGGCTTTAATCGCTTCATGCCGTTTACAGGAGCCAATCGCTTATCGTGCAGTGATGCGGACGGGCTAGTGATTGATGTGTGCGTCAGTCGGCTTAACACGGTGGGTATGGCAAGAGAGTTGAGTTACATCGAGGATTATTACATCAGAGGGATATCCAAGCGTACTATTGCGCGAAAGTTCAAAGTGCGTGACGGCGAAATCAGAGAAAGAATGCAAATAGCGGAAGGATTTATTCTGGGATGCCTAGAAACCCTTGATATTCAATTAGATATCGACATATTGTACAAATATCATACAAATAGTTATCAAACACTAGTGCGCGCGCAAAAGGTATGCTAAAGTGCCGATAATGGGTTTTTGCGTCCAGCAGAAATGTACGCTGATAAATAAAACCTCGATTAAGTAATTTTTGCGCACCTCGCTCTTGCGAGGTTTTTTTGTTTTTACGCCACCGCAATACTCCCAAATCCAGAAACTTAAACGAGTAAGGCGGTTGGCTCCCTGTTTAATCCAAGCAATGGAACCCTCAAAGGTAGGGTATATGCGCATGTCTGAAAAATACTCAACACCTGCCGCCTATCTGTGGGGCATCATGACCACCATCGGGGGAGTCATGACAACGATTTTTGATTTTTTTACCCTTGAGCAGTGGGTAGCTGTGATGGGTATTGTCTGCACGATAGGGACATTTTTTATCAACGTGTACTACCGCAAAAAGGAGTACAGACTCAAGGAACTTCAGTATGAAGATACCGAAAAAAATATTGATGGCAACGGGCGGTAGTGCGTTGTTTTTAGCAACAACGATGATAACGCATTTCGAAGGATTGAGATTTAAACCCTATTTCGATGGTGGCGGTATTCTTTCTGTTTGCTATGGTCACACAGGCAGCGATATTGAACGTAACCGGACTTATAGCAAAGCCGAATGTGATGAGTTTCTTGATGAAGATTTGAAAGCGGTCAAGCGCTATGTTGACCCACTGATTAAGGTAAATATCAACACGCTAACACAGGCAGCCCTTTACTCATTTGCTTATAACGTCGGCGGGGGCAATTTTGCCAAATCAACCTTGCTCAAAAAACTCAACGCAGGAGACCGTAAAGGGGCATGTGATGAGATGAAACGTTGGGTCTACGATGAGGGCATCAAACAAAAAGGGCTAATGACCCGTCGTGAAATAGAGAGCATAATATGTTATGGCGACCTTACTCATTTATCGTAGTGATTATTGCAGGGTTAATTCTCTCACTTATTTTTATCAACTACAGTTATCAAACCATCAAGCAAAACTACCAAACATTAAAACAGCAATATCACGCACAAATTAAAGCGGTGAAACGGCAACAGCAAAAAATCGATACCTTGCATCAACTCAATATTCAACACACCGAGGAACTGAATAATGCCAAAGCAGAGCTTGATAAACTGCATGATGCTGTCGATACTGGCACTAAGCGGTTGCATGTCAACGCAGTGTGTCATGAATTCAGTGCCACCACCGCCAAGAGCCGACATGATGAAGCCACCCCACAACTTAGTGAGGCAGCTCGACAAGATTATTTCCGTCTCCGAGAGATGATCGTTGAGAATGAGAAGCAGACAAAGTATCTACAACAGTATATTAAAACACAGTGTCAATAAATCAGTAATTGACACGTTCAAATCTTAACAATTCCAGCGCAACGAAAGCGCATTTAAACATTCCACCGAATCTGACTTTATAGAAATGAGCCTTGAGGGTGTCAGCAGAGCTGGCGAGCCTCGGTGGGCTGGCATTCCTATTTCGTCAAAGGTTCATTTTATAAAGTCACGAGTTTCGCACAGGCATATAAAATTCCAGAAATGGCTTAAAAGCAATGGTTAATTTGCAAGTTACTAAAACGTATAAATTTGTTTAAATTACAATAAGTTGCTTTTAATTTATAAGATTTTGTCTATTCATATATTATGCTGAATTAAACTTAAAAATAGAGCGTTTTTTTATTGGTGCGAAACTCGTGTATCTGTCGCCACCTTAGCCACCCGTGAAGCGATTGGCTATTACCGCAAACAGCCCGCAAGCAGACGAAGCAAGATGATATAGCTAGGCGACTTAATTTTGATTACAAGGTGTGTTATGAGTTATACAATTGATTTTCGACGTAAAGTAATATCTGTAAGGAAAGCCGAAAGTTTAACAATTCGAGAAACTGCGAAACAATTCCGTATTGGAAAAGCGTCTTTAGTACGTTGGCTTAAACGACCAGAGCCAAAAAATTCAACGCCACGTAAGAGGAAGCTCGATAAAAATGCTTTAGCAAAAGATGTGGAACAGTATCCAGATGCTTACCAAAAGGAACGGGCAGAGCGATTCGGTGTTTGTAAAAAGACTATTTGGCAATCCCTTAAAAAGCTGGGATTAACCTATAAAAAAAACTCTATTCCATCCAAAAACCAACGAAAGCGACAGGCTGGCACATCAGCAAAAAAGACAACAGTATGAAAAAAAAGATAAATCTGTTGTTTTTATTGATGAAAGTGGTTTTTCACATGACACTCCACGAACTCACGGCTATTCCCCAAAAGGTCACCGTTGTTTTGGCCTGAAAAACTGGGGTGCTAAGGGAAGAACAAATGTTATTGGCGCTTTATTGGGAACAACCCTTTTTTTTATGGACAACGCTAGCTTTCACAAAGGTAAGAATATTGAACAGGCAATTATAAACGCAGGACACCAGATAGAATATTTGCCTGTGTATTCACCAGATTTAAATCCTATAGAACATAAATGGTCTCAAGCTAAACGTAAAAAGATGGAAACAGGATGCACTATCGATGACCTGTTTTTAATATATATGCTGTAATCAAAATTAAGTCGCCTAGCTATAGAGGATTGTTTAAATCAGGCTAAACGATGGGCGAAGAGTGCGGCTAAAAATAAACATTAATTAACCTGAGTTCGGGATAAGCGGTAGTTATGAGAAAATAAAAATAGCTCATTTATCAATAAAAACCTTTTAAAATCAATGAAATGATAAAAAAAGTAAAGATTTTTAGTAATGGTAGGTTAAAAAACAACCTACTCTCTCTTCTAAAATCATGAAAAAAATCAAAATCAAGCACATATTTTATGTAATACTTTTTAAGTAACTATTTGAATATATAATAAAAAATTAAATTCCTTATCCCGAACTCAGGTTAAGTAAGGTAGCTATTATGACTCTCACAGATAAGCAGGAAGCCTTTTGTCGAGAGTATCTGATTGATTTAAACGCAACACAGGCGGCAATAAGAGCGGGATATAGTGAAAAAACCGCAAAAGAGATTGCTTTCGAAAACCTAACAAAACCTCACATCCAAAAAAGAATTCAGGTGCTTATGGAAGCGCGTAAAAATCGCATTGAGGTCAACGCTGACTATGTACTCAAACGCTTGGTTGATATAGACCAGATGGACGTATTAGACATTTTGAACGAGTCAGGCGATTTAAAACCAATAAAAGAATGGCCTAAAGTCTGGCGGACAACATTAAGTGGTTTAGATATTGCGGCGATACGCCTTGAGGGCGCAGAGGCGTTGCTTAAAAAAATAAAATGGCCAGATAAAATTAAGAATCTTGAGCTATTAGGTAAGCATATCGCTGTTCAGTCTTTTCGCGAACAGGTCAGTAATGAGCACACAGGAAAAGCGGGCAACCCTATTGAGCATATCACCCGTGACATGACCCCCGAACAGGCGGCAGAAGCCTATAAAAAATTGATGGGGTAAAGGGTTAAAATGGCTTGCTTATTTAATGAATAATATTTAAATAAATATAATTGTTTAATATCATGTTTTTATATTTCACAATACCCTGTTTTATATTTTTTATGTACACAGGTATGTGCGATATATTTTTTTTGACTCGCTTTATTCCGGGTATTTTTCTATGCCATTACCGTTCCCTTTTGACTTTAAAAAACCGGATTATGTTCAGGTGTTTGAATGGCGCGCTGAGCGACTACAACGTCTTCGTGAGCAGCCGGAAAATCTTAAACTATTAACCCGATTTTATAAGGAAAACCCCGCCCAATTTATTATTGATTGGGGCATGACAACAGACCCGCGTAATATTGATTATGGGCTACCGGTGACTATTCCTTTTTTGCTGTTCCCGAAACAGGAAGCATGGATTGATTGGATAATGACCCGCTGGCGAGGACGTGAAAATGGCATTACCGAAAAGAGTCGTGAAATGGGTTTAAGCTGGACGTCAATTGCACTCGCATGCGCTTTATGTCTCTTTAATAAAGAGATGGTAATTGGCTTTGGCTCCCGCAAAGAAGAGTATGTTGACAGTACCGGTGACCCGAAAGCGCTATTTTGGAAAGCGCGCAAATTTGTAGAAACGTTACCGCAAGAGTTTCGGGGAGGCTGGGTAGCGAAAAAACACGCGCCTTATATGCGGGTCAATTTTCCAAACACCGGCGCCATTATCAAGGGTGAAGCGGGGGACAATATTGGACGGGGTGACCGGACGACACTCTATTTCGTCGATGAAGCCGCCTTTTTGCCTCGTCCGCTATTGATTGATGCTGCCCTATCCCAAACTACCCGCTGTCGCATTGACTTAAGCTCGGTTAATGGGATGGACAATCCTTTTGCCCAAAAACGCCACAGTGGACGCATTCCGGTGTTTACCTTTCACTGGCGCAATGACCCCCGTAAAGATAAACAATGGTACGAAAAAGAGTGCCTGAAAATCGATAATCCGGTCATTGTGGCGCAGGAACTGGATTTGAACTATCAAGCGTCTGTTGAAGGTATCTTAATTCCCGCCGAATGGGTACAGGCGGCCATTGATGCCCATATCAAACTGGGGTTTTTGACAACGGGGGCTAAACGACTCGGTTTTGACGTTGCAGATGAGGGCGATGACAGCAACGCCCTCACGTTTGCACACGGATCGGTTGTCACGGATTGCCAGCAGTGGAGTAAAGGTGACGTGATCAGCTCAGCAAACCGAGTCAAAAACTATGCTGAGGAAGTCCATGCCGATGAAATCATCTATGACTCCATCGGGGTAGGGGCAGGGGTGAAAGCGCATCTACGACGGGTATGTCATATCACCGCAACCGGATTCAACGCGGGTGGGGCTGTCTTTAAACCTGACGCAAAATATGTGGCGGGAAAAACCAATAAAGATATGTTCGCGAATATCAAGGCGCAAGCCTGGTGGGGCGTCCGAGACCGTTTTTTTAATACCTGGCGGTGTATCATGCATTTGGAAAAATATCCGGATGACAAACGTTTCATCAATCAATTTACCGATGGCCTGTTAATCAGTCTCAGTTCAGGCATAAAAGAACTTGACGCTCTGAAAGCTGAATTATCCCGTCCTCGGGTGGATTACGACAACAATGGACGGGTGAAAGTCGAGAGCAAAAAAGACATGAAAAAACGGGGCATCGCTTCACCCAACATGGCCGATTCATTAATTATGGCATTTTCGCCCGTACCAAAACCGTTCCATATTCCCGACGAGGCATTTTTCTAATGAGCAAAAGAAACAGGAAAAAGGACGTTAAGCCTGAAAGGAAAAAGCCATTTTCCATCTCTGACATCGATATGTATCCGGTCAGTGAGCAGCCAGTCTACGAATTCAAACCCTATGCCCCTCCCGCAAGCGTGATACCCGAAGCAAAGAGAGCGGATGCGCTGGCGAATGATGCCACCCCGTATGAAACCCTGAATGCATTCGGGAGTGATTGTTTGTATGGTGGGTTTCAGGGATACCCGATGTTGGCCATGAAAGCGCAGCAATCCGAGTACGCCAATGTTGCCGCGATTTTTGCTGACGAGGTTACGCGCAATTGGTTAACCGTAAAATCCTCATCCGATGATGAGGACCTCGTTAATGAGGTGGAAGGGGTAATCGTGAAATATCGCCTTCAGGATATGATCCATCAGGCCGTTTTGCATGATTGTCTGTTCGGCATAGCGCATATCTATATTGACATGGGCGCCGATGAGAATGAAATGCGCAATCCGCTCTTTAAAGACAGAGCAAAAGTGGGCGATAAATTTCGCGGTTTTCGTATTATTGAGCCTATTTGGACGTATCCGGCGATGTATAACACGCTCAGACCGTGGGAGCCGGATTTTTATCAGCCTTCATCGTGGTTTGTGATGGGGCAGACCATCCATGCCTCCCGATTTATTGACCTAGTGACGCGTCCGGTATCACAGATACTGAAACCTGCCTATAACTTTGGGGGCTTATCGCTGATTCCAGCTAATGGAGCCTTATGTCAAGGCGTGGGAAACTATCCGCGATGAAATACCCAAAATTGTCAAGGCTTTTACGCTGACGGGGCTGAAAACCGACATGGAAAAACGGATGGAAAACCCAGGCGAGTTCAAACGCCGCATCGATATCATGACCAACTACCGAAACAAT